>NZ_JBXUNW010000001.1:0-1146196 GCF_057196045.1 Lysinibacillus sp. DFXJR4
AGGCGAGCAAGCGATAGCGCGCTTAGATTTAAAGCAAAATCTCAATTTTCCCTGTCCATTTTCTTGACATAGTATCATAATTCTTGTTGAAACAGCAAAAGCGAACGGGTTAGATCAATACATAGAAAATCTCTGTACTTAGTTCCCTAGTCAACATATATGCAATCGGCCTGTGAAAATAATCGCAGTATTTCTGATAATAAAATCAAAGATACAGCTTATGGGTGTATCCAGAAGTTCTTATATTTTTTTGTCGGGATGTAATATAAAGCATGAAATTGGATGCAAAATAATTTTAAAATTTTTGAACGAAATGAAATATCGCTCCGTCTAATGGAGGAAGGAGGCGAAAAGAATGGAATTTGAAATCGTGCAGCGTGCTATTCGTGGGGATCATCAAGCGATACTTTCTCTTATTGAAATGGATGAAGAAATTTTATTTCGCATGGCTTTTACATATTTAAAAAATGAACAAGACGCTCTAGACGTGATGCAGGACCTGGTGTACAAGGCACTAAAAAAAATGCATACCGTTAAACAGCACGAATATGTCAGAACATGGCTCGTGCGCGTCTTAATCAATTGTTGTAAAGACCATTTACGAAAACGCCAACCAACCATTTCAATTAAGGAACATCATCAAGTTGAATGGGTCATCTACTCTGATATGGAGCGGTTATTGGAGCAATTATCCTTGTCGGAGCAGCAACTCGTCTATATGAAATATTTTCAGCAACTAAAAAACAAAGAAATTGCCGAGCTAAATCAAATTCCCGAAGGAACTGTAAAATCTAAGCTTCATCACATATTAAAGAAGCTTAGAAACTTCGCTGGAGAAAAGGAGGACTGGCTATGAGTAAACTACCGATTGACGTTCCAAAGGAGAAACTTCAACAAATAAGGATAGATATGTTTCGTAAAGTTCAACGAGAAAAAAGAGCAAAGAAGCGCATTGTTTCGGTTGCAATAGCCTCTTTGTTTTGCCTAAGCCTTTTATTTTCAATTCGTGTTTCCCCTACGATTGCTAGCCATATTGCAAAAATACCGGGCTTTGAAGCACTTGTATTAGCGGTTGGAAGAGATAAAGGGATAAAAGATATTGTGGATAGTGACTACTATGAAGAAATCAATGTGAAGCAGTCTAAAAATGGCCTATCGCTTACACTACAAGGCGTGATTGCAGATAATACGGGATTAGTACTTTACTATGACGCCGATGCAACATTTGATATGTCGAAATTACACTTGGAGAAAGTTCAATTGTTTCAAGGAGACGAAGAAATTAAAGGCGGGGGTTCATTTACAAACAAACAATCAAGTCAAACGCGCTTCTCTTCTTCAGTAAATTATAGTTTTTCAGAGCCTTTCGCTTATACTTCAAAGAATTTTAAAGTGGTTTTTCATTTCTATGAAAAAGATAAGGGGAACATTGAAATTATGATACCGTTTTCACTACAAAACGAAATCGCAAAGGAAAAAATTATTACTGCGAATCGTACTGTAGATGTCAATGGTCAGAAATTTACGATTACACAAATTCGCCGTTCTCCATTAAAAATGGCAATCGATATCGAAGTAGACGGAGCGAATACGATGCAAATTTTATCGCTTGAAAATATTGCGGTCGAGATGGAAAATGGGGAGCGAAGAGAAGAAGTCGTTAAAAATGCTATGTTTGAAGGCAGAAATATTCGTGAAGGTAAATTCACACTAAATTTACAAAGTAATTATTTCCATGATTCAGATTCACTCAAAATATTAATTGGAGCTGTTCATGCCGTGCCAAAGGGCGAGGATTTTATCGAAGTTGATTTTGGCACAAAAGAAGTACTCACGAAGCCTGATTATTTGGATTGGGATATTTCTGTCACGGAGCAAGGTGTAGCAGTTGCTGCAAAGAAATGGGATGATGGGACGCGACATTCGTTTCTAAATAATGCTGTAAAAGCAGATGGCTCGAAGTTAAAATACACAAGTGGCTCTTTCTCGGATGATGAGCAGTACCTATATGCGACAGAGAACTTTGAAAATTATGATGGCAAAGCAAAAATATATTTAAACTATTACTTCAATCCTATTGGAAAAAATATTGAACTGAATATTCCAATGCAATAAAGTACAGATGAATCTATCACACGTCCGCCATTGGGAATGATGGAAAAATAAGAAGCTGCCAAGAAAGCAAGTATATGCTTTTTCGGCAGTTTTTCATATTTTAATAGATACATATTTTGGTTGGAATTAACTAGAGCATTTGATAAAATAACAAATGAACGTCAACGAGAGGAGGGACTCTGTAATCATCCTGCTTTCTTAGAAAAATTTTTGATGCTTTCATAAAAAAGAGATTACTTATACTGCATTTCAATCATTGGGTGAAGTAGCTTCGTAGAGGTACATATAGCGAGCACTTATCATATACAAAACTAGAAAAATAGGATATGGAGGAAATATGAGCAAGAAAAATAGTAAATGGAAACTTATCACTTTAGTCGCGATGATTTTTATGTTATGCCTACCGACAATCCCTGCAAAGACAGCGCTAGCTAATACGACACAGCCAAAAAGGGAAATGCGGGCAGTCTGGATTTCAACGGTTCAAAATATTGATATGAAAGCAGGCATGACTAAGGAGCAATACACGACTTGGACACGTCAAACATTGGACAAATTAAAAGCCAATAAAATGAATACTGTTATTTATCAAGTAAGACCAACAAATGATGCAATGTATGCGTCTGATCTAGCACCGTGGTCGTCCTACATAACAGGGAAAAAGCAAGGCACAAATCCTAGTTACGATCCTCTTACGATTATGGTAGAGGAGGCACATAAACGAGGTATGGAGCTACATGCATGGATGAACCCCTATCGTGTAACAATGCCAGGACAAAAACTTACAGACCTTGCTGCCGATAATGTGGCAAGAACAAATCCAAACTGGGTTGTTAAATATGGCAAGCAGTATTATTTAAATCCTGGTTTACCAGAAGTACAAAACTATTTAGTTGATATCGTAAAAGAGCTAGTAGCTAATTATGATATTGATGCAATCCATATGGATGATTATTTTTATCCATACAAAATTGCTAATGAAGCCTTTCCAGATCAAGCAGCTTACAAAAAATATGGTGCTTCCTTTAAAAAGGTGGAAGATTGGCGACGAGACAATGTCAACCAGCTTGTAGAAAAAATTTACACAGCCATTAAAGACACAAAGCCATATGTTCAATATGGTATTTCACCATTTGGTGTATGGCGCAATAAATCTCTGGATAAAACAGGAAGCGATACACGAGCTGGTGTCAATAATTATGATGATTTATTTGCAGATGTCAGAACATGGATTCAAAATGGCACAATTGATTACATTACACCTCAAATTTATTGGTCAAGAACATTAGCTGTAGCCAAATATGGTACGTTACTGGATTGGTGGAGCCACGAAGTACAAACCTATGCACAGACACATCCTGTTCAGTTGTATATTGGTCTGGCTGACTATAAAGTAGGGAATGACAGTGATGGGGCTTGGAAAAATAAGATGGAGCTACCTAACCAAATTATGGCGAATCGTTCGGAGCAGGTAGCAGCCAAGGGTCAAATGCACTTCTCCTTAAGAAGTATTCAAAACAATAAACTGGGCTATGCAACGATTGTAAATCAGCAACTATATAATTACACAGCTCTGACACCAGATACACCTTGGCTTGATGATACAGTGCCAAATGAGCCGACTTTTGTACAAGTGACAAAGGAAGCAGATGGTCGCAAGATTAAAATAATTGACGAAAATAAAACGCAACCACGCAAGTATGTCATTTATCGTTTTGCAGGGAATGGAGAAGGTTCCTATAATGATCCTCAAAATATAGTAGATGTAATTTATAATAAGAATGGCATCACTGAATTTGTGGACAAGACAGCTCTAGCTAAGCGTAGCTACACATACGGCATTACAGCTGTATCTGCTACAGGGGTGGAAAGCAAAGAAGCTTTTGTGGTGAAAGAAGATCAATAATTATTTTATGATGAACAAAACAGCCACTCACGCGATAATCGCATGAGTGGCTGTTTTTATCCCGCATAAACGGGCAGTAAGACAAAGATTTAAGTGAAGCAAAAAAATATAAGTGGGAGATAAACTGCCCGTAAAAGCCCGATTGGTTCAACTAACAATCAATGGGGATGAGGAAAATCCCCACTGATTGAAGTTTCACTTTATTAATTTTCCTCAATATCTTTTCGGTTTTTCTTTAACATTTTTGATAGCATTTCATATACGATTGGTACTACAACTAATGTTAATAATGTGGAAGATAGTAAACCACCGATAACGGTAATTGCTAAATCTTTTGAGATTAACCCACTACCACCAGTACCAAGTGCCATTGGAATCATCGCACCAATTGTTGCAATAGCAGTCATTAGAATTGGTCTTAAACGCGTTGCACCAGCCTCTAAGATTGCCTCACGCATAACGAGTCCGTCACGTTCCATATGGATTATTCTGTCTACTAATACGATGGCATTTGTAACAACGATACCTATGAGCATTAATAAGCCCATCATAACCGAAACAGAAATTGTTTGATTTGTTACAAATAAGCCAACAAACGCTCCAATTACTGCAAATGGAAGTGAGAACAGAATAGCAAATGGAGCTAAACCTTCACCAAATGTCACTACTAAGATAAAGTAAACGATAGCGATGGCAGCTAACATAGCAATACCAAGCTTTGTAAATGTTTCTTGCATATCGGCAGCTACACCTGATACACCAGTTGTTACACCTTTTGGTAAATCTAATTTATCGATTTTTTTATCTGCAGCTGAAGTAGCCTTTGAGATATCTTCGTCGATAACCGTACCAGAAACTGTAGCGAAATATTCACCTTTTGAGCGAGATAATGAGTTAAGCGTAGTGCCTTTCTCTACATCTACTAGTTCACCAATAGTCATAGTTGTACCTAAGGCTGTTTTAACCTCAGTAGCTAATACATCATCGATAGAAAGAGCAGCTGCTTTTGCGTCACGTTGCACAATTACATCAATATCTTCACCATTATATCTTACGGATGTTAACACTTCTTTAGAAGTATTGTTGCTCAATGCCATGACGATTTGAGCAGTCGTTAAACCGTATTGTAAAACATTCTTCTGCTCTACCTTTAGGACATGCTCAACATATGGATCTTCGTTGTCAGATTTAATGTCCTCTAAACCATCCACTTCTTTTAATGCACCTTCTACTTGTTTCACTGCATCTCGAAGCTTATCTAAATCTTCACTATATAACGTATAGCTAACTTCGTTTGAAGACATCGACATAGAAGAGAAGTTTTGAGATTTCCATTCTCCAGATTGACCGATGTTAAATACATAGTCTTCTACTTCTTCACGAGCTTTAGGGAAGTCCTCCATATCTTTATCAAAGATGAGGTACATTAATGCACCGCCTGCACCGCCGCCCATCATCATAGCAGAAGGATCAACATTTTGCGGATCATTGATAGAGACTTGTAAAATATCAATATCTTTTCGTTTCATTAATTCTTTTTCTACTTTAGCAACATTTGTTTCTGTTTCATCCATTAGCTCGCCAGTTCCAGGTGTGTAAGTTAGGTACATGACCTTTTCTTCCTGTGAGCCCATGAAACTAAAACCAATCAATGGTGTTAAGGCAAGAGAACCAACTAGCAGTAAAATAGCGATTACAGAAGTAATGATTTTATGGTTTAATGCTTTTTCAAGCACACCTCTATACCAAGTAGCTAGTTTACCAACTTCCTTATGCTGACTTTCTTTTTTCTCACCATACAGTTTTTTACGGAACAGGAAGTGCGATAAAGCTGGAACAATGGTAATCGCCACTAATAATGATGCCCCTAAGGCAAATGACATTGTTAATGCAAACGGCATGAATAATTCGCCAACCATACCGCCTACAAATATAAGTGGAGCAAATACTGCTACAGTTACTAAGGTTGAAGAAAGAATTGGTTTGAACATTTCGATAGTCGCTTCACGAATGAGAGCGCGACCTGTTACTTTTTCTTCTTTTAAATGAATACGTCGATAAATATTTTCAACTACTACAATGGAATCATCAATAACCCGACCAATCGCTACGGTTATCGCACCAAGAGTCATAATATTTAATGTAATATCCATCCAGTTTAATAATAGCAATGCCATAAAGATAGAAACTGGAATAGAGATTATTGAAATAATCGTAGATTTGAAATCTCGTAAGAACAGTAAAATAATTAAAACGGCAATTGCGCCACCAAAGACAGCTTTTTCTATCATAGTAAAGACTGAATCTTCAATTGGGGCACCTTGGTCTAACGAAATATCGACCTTTAAGCCATCAATTAATTTTTCTTCATCCTTAATTAGGTCTTTTACTGCATTTACGACTGTCACTGTATTTGCATCTTGACCCTTCACTATTTGAATGGCAATTGCATCTTTACCGTTTGTGCGTGATACAGATTGCACCTTACCCTCTACCTCAATCTTTGCAATATCGCCTAAGCGAACGAATGGGGAAGGGTTTGTAGCTGAAGGTGTGACTGGAATTAATAAGTCTTTTAATTCATCTACAGATTTTACTTTACCATCAACGGAAACAGCTTGTTCACCAACAGTAAATTGATATAAACCAAGTGAAAGTGACATATCACTAGCTTGAATCATTTGTTTGACGGTATCTTCTGTTAAACCGAGCGCAGCCATTTTCTCCTCATCATATTTAAATGAGATTTGGTTAATGTGCTGACCAGTAATGGTTGCAGATGCAACACCATCAATTTTTTCGATTTTAGGAAGGAGAATGTCTTCTACTGTTGATGTTAAATCAACAATATCTTCCTTAGAGCTACTAACTGATAATGCAACAACAGGCATCATATTCATGCTAATGGCCATAATTGTCGGTTTTTCTGCACCCTCAGGTAGCTTTACATCATCTAAAGCTGATTCTAATTGTCGTTTTTTCTCATCCATATCAATTCCATAGTCGTATTCAACTTGAACTTGTGATACGTTGGATGAGGATGTTGAATAAACGGCTTTTACATCTTCTAAGCTTTCTACAGATTTTTCAAATGGTATGGAAAGCTCATTCATAACTTGTTCAGGAGTTGCGCCAGGATAGACACCCATCACAATTAAGTATGGAATCGAAATATCAGGAATGGATTCCATTTTCATTCGTGTTCCCGAATAAATACCAGAGACAGTGATGATAATTGTTAGTAACCATACTGCCAATTTGTTTTTCAATACGAAATTAACTAAACCTTTCACCTTCACACCTACCCTTTATTGACTAACTAAATTCAATTATTTATACTAATGACTAATCGGTCATTTGTCAACGAAATGCATTAGGAGAGAGAAAAAAATATGTTAAAAAAGCAATTAATAATGGAGAAAGCATTAGAATTGTTTTCTGAGCAAGGCTTTGAAGCTACATCTGTACAGCAAATAACGGAACGCTGTGGTATTTCAAAAGGAGCATTTTATTTGTCCTTCAAAACAAAAGATGAGCTTGTTTTTTCAATGGTAGACTATTACTTACAACAATTTCTTATAGATATTGACCAGGTAGTCAGAGGTTCTTATAACAAAGAAAATTTATTGGTTGAATTTTACAAAAGTATCTTCCAGGCCTTCAAAGCACATTCAGCTTCTGCGCGTGTCTTTTTTAATGAGAAAATCTTTTTGTCAAAAAAAGAACTTTTTCATAAAAAAACGGTTTATGAAGCGGAAATGTCTAAATTGATTATCTATATGCTGGAACAGCTCTATGAGGATAAACTTCAAGAGACAAAATACGATGTTATGTATTGCATAAAAGGATTTATGGAGAGTTATGCAGAACTCTTTATTTTTTCTAATATGCCCCTTGATTTAGATCAATTAGCTAAATCTCTAGCTGAAAAGACGGATATTATTGCACGTTTTACGACGATTCCCTTTATAACAGAAGACCTTGTTCATTTTGTATCCAAGCCTTGTGAACAGGAAATTTCAAAGGAAACCCTATTACAGCTAATGGAGCAACATATAAGTAATATGGAAGAATCCATTGAACGGGAATCGATGGTGCTTTTAAAAGATCAAGTAGAAAACCCAACTTATAGTATGCCGATACTAAAAGGTTTGGTTGAAAATATACGTGTTGAACCAGCATATAATTGGGTTGCCTATGTATTAACCAAATATTTTAAAGTGTAAGGAGAGAATTGTTCACATTTATTGTGAACAATTCTATTTTTTATTTTGCTCCTTTATTTCTAACGGAATGGATTGCAGTGCCTCTAGTGGACTATGAAAGTATTCTTTATGCTACCAGCAAATTTAATTCTTATTGGTATTTCCCCTGTTATTGAAGTCGAGGTATTGCTTGAATATTTAGTATTTTTAGTTGCTACTAGATGAAGAATACTATTTAAGAATGAAGGATTTTAACTAACATAAAGATGCTCCTTTATCATGCTTTACTACTATATACGTAAAACGAAAGAAGAGGTTTCAAAAAAATTAAAAAAAAGAAGCTACGTAAAATTTACATAGCTTCTTTAAGAGGTTTAAACCTCCATAATAATAGGTAAAATCATTGGTCGACGTTTTGTCTTTTCAAATAGGTAGGGCCCTAAGACGTCTGTAATTTCATTTTTAAGCTCAGTCCATTGAGGTGTTTTGCTTTGAATTGTGTCGTTTAGATGACGATTTAGCATTTTTTGAGCTTCGTTAATCATCGTTCCTGACTCTCGCATATAAACAAATCCTCTTGAAATAATATCTGGACCGGAAACAATTTTTTGATTTTCCATATCAACACTGACAACAACAATGACCAAGCCTTCCTCTGAAAGAATGCGTCGATCACGTAGCACGATATTGCCGATATCTCCAATACCATTGCCATCAATGTATACGTCGCCAGAAGGGATACGTCCTGCTACATGAGCTTCATGGGCACTTAATGCAAGGACATCGCCATTTTCCATCACGAACGTATTTTCAAGTGGAACATCACAATCTTCTGCTAGATGTGTATGCATTTTTAACATACGGAATTCACCGTGGATTGGCATAAAGAATTTAGGCTTCATCAAGCGTAGCATCAGTTTTTGTTCTTCCTGAGAACCGTGTCCAGAGGTATGGATGTTATTTAGTGCACCATGAATAACCTCTGCACCTGCACGGAACAGTAAATTAATAATTTTGTTGACACTTACTGTATTTCCAGGTACTGGTGAAGAAGAAAAGATAACTGTGTCACCAGGTTGAATTTGAATTTGACGATGTGTACCATTGGCAATACGTGATAGAGCTGCCATTGGCTCACCCTGAGAGCCTGTACATAATATCATGACTTCATTAGCAGGGAGGCGATTAATGCTTTGGGCATCAATAAAAGTATCCTTTGGTGCGTTTATATAACCAAGCTCACGCCCAATTGTAATAGCATTATCCATTGAACGTCCAAAAACGGCAATTTTTCGACCGTATTTTATCGCGGCATCAGTAGCCTGTTGTAAACGATGTATATTTGATGCAAATGTTGCAAAAATAATACGACTATCCACCTTACGGAATATCTCATCAATACTTTTTCCAACTGTACGTTCAGACATTGTGAAATTCGGTTTTTCAGCATTTGTACTATCTGAAAGTAAGCAAAGTACACCATCACGTCCGATTTCCGCCATTTTTGTTAGATTAGCTGGTTCTCCTACAGGTGTAAAATCAAATTTAAAGTCACCAGTATGCACAATGTTTCCAGGTGGAGTTTTTACGACAATACCATAGGCATCAGGAATACTATGTGTTGTTCTAAAGAAGCTAACAGAGGTTTTTCTAAATTTAACCACATCTTCTTCTTTAATTTCGATTAGCTTTGTAGTACGTAGCAAGCCATGTTCTTCTAATTTATTACGCAATAGGCCAAGTGCAAGTTTACCGCCATAGACAGGGATATTTACTTGGCGTAATAAATAGGGAATACCACCAATATGGTCTTCATGGCCATGTGTAATAAATAAGCCTTTAATTTTATCGACGTTACGTACTAAATACGTATAGTCTGGAATAACATAGTCAATGCCGAGTAAGTCGTCTTCTGGGAATTTTATGCCAGCATCAATCAAAATGATTTCATCTTGAAATTGAACGCCGTAAGTGTTTTTGCCGATTTCGCCCAGTCCGCCGAGTGCGAAAACAGCTGCTTGGTCATTTTTAACAAACTTCATGTTTGTTAAATTTCCTCCAAGACAAAGTTCGGACTTGCTTGTTCATAGGCTAAATAATTACCTTCAAGCAGTTGGATGAACTCGATATTGTAGTCTCGGTCTTTTAACTTTTGACGTACTTCACGTTCTGAAGTAGCTTCAAGGTATAGACTTTTAGTGTTTTCGCGAACTGGAATTTCATTTGCATTTTCTTGATAATAAACTTTGTAAATCATAGTTTGCTCTCCTTTTATTGCGTACAATTTTATTGCACCTTTGACTAATACCACACACGTACTACAAGAAAAAACAACGAATTTCTATTATTTATAACCAGAAATAAGGCGTTTGAAGTTCTTGTATCTCAGTGCTTCAAATGAGCACAAATTGCTTCAATCAGCAAGGTAGTTGTAGCTGATAAAAGCTAAAGCCTCTGGTAGATATCACGAATTTTGATCAATTGTGCCTATAATTCAAAATTTGAATGTTTCGTTTCTTGCTATGAAAGCAATATGCTAAAGAAACAGCAACAAATATACCAAGGCGTTATTGATAAAAAGCAATGAGACAGTGGTTGCACATAGCCAAATAAATGCATTTCCTTTATATTATCATGCAGTTACTCTAAAATAAAGAAAAGCCCTTCAAATAATGAAGGGCAAATGTTAGGCAATTGATTTTTTTCCGAGTATGCCGCGAAGTTGCTTCAATAATTTTCGTTTGAGTTTCTTCAGCATGGCACATCACTCCTTAGGATCATTATAATAAAAAATTGTGTCTATGTAAAGTAATGAACCTTGAATCAATTATGCATTTATAGAAAGGAATTATAAAATGAAAAAAATTTTGTTTTTTGACGTAGATGGAACCCTCTATAATAGTAAAAAAATATTACCTGCATCCGCTAAAGAAGCGCTGTTTGAAGCACGTCGCCAGGGGTATGAAATTGCTATTGCGACAGGTCGTGCACCGTTCATGATTGAAACTTTGTTAGAGGAATTGGCTATTGATACATATGTTACCTTTAATGGACAATACGTTGTTTACAAAGGTGAGGTTGTCTATACAAATGGTATTGAAAAAGATGAGCTTGCCAAAATTATTGCCTTTGGTGAGGCACGAAATGAGCCAGTAGTTTTTTTAGATGAAAAACGCATGATAGCGTCAGTTGGAAATAATCATATGGTAGCGGAGTCTTTAAATACTTTAAAATATCCATATCCAGCATTAGACTCAACTTATTATATGCAGAATGCTGTTTATCAAACACTAATATTTATGGAAGAAAAAGATGAATCTTTATATTGTGAGACATTCCCGAATGTACAATTTGTCCGATGGCATCGTTATTCGTGTGATATTTTACCAAAGGGAGGCTCTAAGGCTGCTGGTATTGAAAAAGTACTTGAGAGAATGGGGATTACATTTGAGGATGCTGTAGCTTTTGGGGATGGTATTAATGATATAGAAATGCTTCAAGCTGTGGGGATAAGTGTGGCGATGGGAAATGGACATGAAAAGGTAAAGGCAATTGCTACACATATAGCTGATCATGTGGATCATGATGGCTTGGCAAAAATAATGCGTAAGCTAGCTATTATTTAATGAAGAATTAAAAAGCAACTAGTTGGTGGAAGTAGTCTCAGCTAGTTGCTTTGCTTTGTTTTATTTATCTGTTTGAACGAGTTTTATCTGTACACCCTCTTTTGTAAAATGCATGATAGTTTTTTTAGACAATGTACTATCGGTAATAATCGTATCTATTTCTTGCAGTGGGCAGACTTGAATGGCAACGTCCTTATTAAATTTTGATGAGTCAGTTGCCAGAAAAACAGTTTGAGATATGGAAATAATTTGTTTCCTTGTGATGGCCTCCTCTAAATTAAAATCCGAAATACCTTTTTCAATAGAAACACCACTTGCACAAATAAAAGCTTTATTAATATTAAGATGATCAAAGCGGAAAAGGAATTCGTTAGATGTTACAGACTTCTCAGAGTGTCTAATTTTCCCGCCAATAATAATTACTTCAACTTTAGAGCCAATCAGCTCAAAGGCTACAGGAAGAGAATTCGTAATGACTGTTAATTTTTCTTTTTCTACTAGGAATGGAATCATTTGATATGTAGTTGTTCCACTATCTATAAAAATACAATCCCCATCCTGTACGTAGGATGCACAGGCTTTTGCGATAGCTATTTTTTCTGGTAGCTGTTCATGAAGTCGTTGATCGATGATTCCCTCAACTGGCTCAACATATTTTACACCTCCATAAAACTTCTCAATTTTCTTCTCCAGCACAAGCTGTTGGATATCTCGACGAATTGTTTCCATCGAAACGTTAAACTCTTTTGTAAGTGTTACTAATTTCACAACTTTATGTTCCCGTATAAACTGCAAAATAAGTTGTTGCCTTTCTATCATATACATCACATCACCTCTACATAATATTTACTCAAAATAATCATAACTTTGTCAACAGTTGGTCGAAATTTACTCAACATTTACACAAAAATGCATTTTCCTTTACAAATTGTCACTATACTAAGGCTAAGAACTGAGAGAGGTGACCAATTTGTTAGAACTAAAAAGTATCTCAAAAAGCTATAAAGATAAGAAAGTTTTAGTAGATATAAATATAACCATTGAATCAGGCGAAATTATTTCGTTGTTAGGGCCAAGTGGTTGCGGTAAAACTACTTTGCTCAATATTATTTTAGGACTTACAGAGCAAACGGCTGGTCAACTTATCTACAATGGACAAGATATATCGAAGAACACCATGCAAGAAAGAGGATTTAATATTGTGTTTCAGGATTTTGCTTTATTCCCTCATTTAAATGCATACGACAATATTGTCTATGGATTGAAAAATAAAAGCGTGCAAATGTCCAAGGAAGAGGTTCAGGAATATATTGATTTTCTAGAGTTGACACCGCATTTACACAAAAAGATTCACGAGTTATCAGGTGGTCAAAAACAACGTGTCTCCATTGCAAGAACACTTGTTATGCAGCCAAAAATTCTTTTGTTAGATGAGCCATTAAGTGCTCTAGATGGTGTCATTAAGGAATCTATAAAGGAACGCATTAAATTGATTGCTCGTGAATTTAATTTGACGACTATTATTGTGACACATGATCCAGAGGAGGCACTAACTCTATCAGATAAAGTTTTAATTATTAATGAAGGAACAGTTGCTCAATTTGGTACACCACAGGAAATCGTATCAGTACCCAAAAATCAATTTGTTGAGGACTTTATCTTAAGACAGCTTCATATTAAGCGACACAACATCTATCAATTATTTGGAGAAACGTATGCTTAAAACGAATAAAATGATGAAAATAATTTTTCTGCCAATTCTATTTTTTCTTCTATTCTTTTTAATAGTGCCATTACTTTATATGTTTTGGCAGTCCTTTAAAATCGGAAATATTTTTACTATTCAAAACTATTTAGATGCCTTGAAAAATATAGAAATCCGTAGATCTTTCTTCAATAGTTTTAAGGTTTCCTTTGCTGCATCGGTATTCACGACCATTTTAGCTTTTTTATTGGCCTATGCGGTTCATTTTACAACAATGCATCGCTATACGAAAAAGCTAGTACATATAGGAATCACGTTGCCAATGCTGTTACCAACCATCACCTATGGCTTTGTGTTGATTTATACATTTGGAAATCAAGGAATTCTTACAAAATTAATTGGACAGCCACTATTTACTGTTTATGGGTATAACGGCTTAGTTTTAGGTTACGTATTATATACATTGCCAGTCGCTTTTATTTTAATGCAAAATTCTATGCAATATATAGATAAACGATTTTTACTGGTCTCCATGTTAATGCATGATCGTCCATTGCGGCGGTTTTATCATACGGTGTTCCGACCGATGCTAGGGACAATTGGTGGGTCATTTATTTTAACGTTTATTTTAAGCTTTACGGATTTTGGGATACCTGCATCAGTTGGCGGAAATTACAGGGTGATTGCCACCGAACTCTATCAGGCTATGTTAGGTTCTATCGTGCATTTTGAGCGTGGAGCAGTTATCTCCGTGTTAATGCTGGTACCAGCTGTACTTGGAGTAGTTATGTTAACGATTTTAGAACGCTTTAATTTTCAATATAAACAGGCTGGACAAAGTGAACTTGTAAAGCACCGTCTACGTGACGGGTTGTTTACTGCTTATTCAATTGTCTGTGTAGTAGTGGTGTTTATTATTTTTTCAACAATGTTTATTGTTCCTTTTACAAAAGGCTATCCATATGACTTTAGCTTTACATTAGAGCATGTTCAAAATGTACTGTCGGAGCAAGATTTAACCAAGGTATATGTCAATTCACTTATCGTGGCAGTATTAACAGCCGTTTTAGGTGTAGCTATCACTTTTCTGTCCGCGCTTCTCAATGCGAGAACACCATTGAAAGGAAGAAAAAGCTTAGATCTTGCTTCCATGATTACGAACACAGTGCCAGGAATGGTGCTTGGTCTATCATACCTGTTTTTCTTTAATGGTAGTTCTTTAAAAGGGACATTTCTCATCATTATCGCCTGTAACATTGTGCATTTCTTTACAACACCTTATTTAATGGCAAAAAATTCATTGCAAAAGATGGACCCTACATGGGAAGTGACTGCGGAGCTATTAAGGGACTCATGGTTAAAAACAGTTATACGGATTATATTGCCGAATATTAGACCAACTATTTATCAAATGTTTAGCTACTATTTTTTAAATGCGATGGTCACAGTCAGTGGCGTTATTTTCCTTGTTAGCACAAAGACAATGCTTGTATCTACAAGAATAAAAGAGCTCCAGCATTTCGCTAAATATACTGATATTTTTGTACTTTCTATATTTATTTTATGTACAAACCTCATTGTGAAATTAGGTTGTGATTATATAACAGCACATAAAGAAAAAGTGAAGGAGATGTCAAAATGAAGAAATCAACATGTATGATGCTAGGGACAGTTAGTGCAGCGGCGGTAGTTTTAGCTGCATGTGGAGGGGCAGAAGCAGATTCCGAAGACCAAGTGATTATTTATACAAATGCTGATGATGAAGCAATAGAGGTAATGGAATCAACATTAGATGACAAAGGTTATAAAGGAAAGTATTTAATACAATCCTTCGGTACTTCTGAGCTAGGTGGAAAAATGATGGCTGAAGGGAAAGATATAGAAGCAGATGTCGTAACAATGGCTTCTTATTTTATAGAAAGTGCGCAAACCTCCAAATCGATGTTTGTGGATATCTCTTCAGAATTAAAGCCTCTTGATGGTGGTGTTACGTATGCATTGCCGATTTTAGGAAATGTCGGCTCGATCTTTATCAATACGGATGTTTTACAACAGAAAGGGCTATCTGTACCAAAAACGATTAAGGATTTGACAGATCCTGCCTATAAGGATTTAGTGTCATTTCCAAATATAATGGATTCATCAACTGGCTGGCTTTTAGTACAGGCCATTATCAAAGAATATGGAGAGCAGGAAGGGAAAAAAGTTTTAGCAGATTTAATTAAAAATGCTGGACCTCATATTGAGAGCTCAGGCTCAGGTCCTATTAAAAAGGTGAAAACAGGTGAAGTAGCGGCTGGCTTTGGCTTACGAATTCAAGCTATTGATGCTAAAAATGAAGGATTGCCAATCAATTATATTGATCCGACAGAAGGAAACTTCACACTTACAGAGTCTGTGGCTGTTGTGGATAAAGAGGGAGATGAAGCGCTAGCCAAAGAAATAGCGAAAGTAATTGCAACAGAGGCACGCGGTGGTCTATTAGAGCAATATCCTGTAGCGCTTTATGAAGGAGAGCAAGTAAAGACTGAGCATGTGCCAGCACACCTTAAAAAATGGGATACAACTTTAACGGTAGATTTGTTAGAAAAACACCAAGCATTCTTTAAAAAAGCGCAACAATAAGGAGTTATAGAAAATGAGTAGCTATAAATTATTGACACCAGGACCATTAACGACAACTGAAACGGTTAAACGTGAAATGTTAAAAGATCGCTGTACATGGGATGATGACTATAAAAATGTTACACAAGTCATTCGTAAGCAGCTCTTGGATTTAGCCCAAGTTGATGAATCTGAGTACACAGCAGTGCTTATGCAAGGGAGTGGAAGTTTTGTTGTAGAGTCTGTTCTAACAACCGCTATAGGTGAAGAGGATAAAGTGCTCATACTAACAAATGGTGCTTATGGAGAAAGAATTGTTGAAATGGCCGAAGTGTTAAAGCTGCAGCATGTTGTTTATAGTGTTCCCTATGATGAACAGCCATCTTCATTAGAAGTACAAGCTTTACTTGAAAAAGACCCGAGTATTACACATGTAGCTGTCGTTCATTGTGAAACGACCACTGGTATGTTAAATCCAATTAAAAAAATTGGAGAAGTTGTTCATTCGTTCAATAAAATATTCATCGTGGATGCTATGAGCAGTTTTGGTGGTGTACCGATGGATTTATCAGGCTTGTATATTGATTTTTGCATTAGTAGTGCCAATAAATGTATTCAGGGTGTCCCAGGGTTTGGATTTGTTATTGCTAAAACAGAGGCACTAGAAAAATGTAATGGACAGGCTCGTAGTGTGGCATTAGATTTATACAATCAATGGGAAGTCATGAAAAAAGACGGTAAGTGGAGATTCACCTCACCTACTCATGTAGTAGCTGCATTTGCGAAGGCATTAGAGGAGCTTATGGAAGAAGGTGGAATCAGTGCCCGCTATGAACGTTATGCAGAGAATAATCAACTACTGCGCTCTCGTTTGGCAGCACTTGGATTTAAAACATATATTACGGAAGAACTACAATCGCCAATTATTACAACTTTTTTGTTCCCACATAAAGAGTTCTCTTTTGAGCATTTTTATCATGAAATGAAAAAAGCGGGCTTTGTTATCTATCCAGGCAAGCTGACAGATGTGGATACATTCCGTATAGGGAATATTGGTGATATACATGAAGAAGATATGCTTGCGTTATGTGAAGTCATTGAAAATTATATGGTGGTGAAAAACAATGAAAATTGAAACAGTTATTTTTGATTGGGCTGGAACAGCAGTTGATTTTGGTTGCTTTGCCCCTGTAAATGTCTTTTTAACCATTTTTGAGGATGCTGGTGTACCAGTAACGCTTGAAGAGGCTCGTAAACCAATGGGCATGCTGAAAATCGATCATATTCGTACAATGCTAGAAATGCCAAGAATTCAAGAAGAATGGAAACGAGTTCATGGACAATCCTTTACAGAAGAGGATGTACAAGCACTATACAAAGAATTTGAGTCGAAGCTAATGGAATCTTTAGCGGCCTTTACAAATCCTATCCTGTATGTGAAGGAAACCGTACAGCAATTAAGAGAAGCGGGTATTCGAATTGGCTCCACAACAGGCTATACAGATTCAATGATGGAAGTAGTCACACTGCATGCAGCAATAAAGGGTTATCAGCCTGATTTCCTAGTAACCCCAACCCAAGTTGGAGATAAAGGACGTCCTTATCCATATATGATTTTCAAAAATATGGAGGCGTTAGGGTCAAAATCGACGAAGCAGGTTGTGAAGATTGGTGATACAACGTCAGATATAAAGGAAGCATTGAATGCGGGGGTCTGGGCTGTTGGGGTTATTATTGGAAGTTCTGAGATGGGTCTTTCTGAAGAGGAATTCATCTCATTATCTGCGGAGGAACAACAATTTGAAATTCAGAAAGCGAAGCGCATTTTTGAGGAGATAGGTGCTCATTATACAATTGAAACTATGAAAGAGCTACCTGCGTTAATTGAAACTATTAATAATGGTTTAAAACTAGAATCAGTGGTGTAAACCTCTTGAAAGAGCCTTTTAGTTGTAGATATACAATTAGAAGGTTTTTTTATGGCTTAGAAAGGGAAATGGTAGATGGACACAATAAAATGAAGAGTAAAGTATGATTAATGAATGGGTTATAAAAAAATAACCTCGGCAGAAAGGAAATAACTGCAGAGGTTTGTTTGCTTGATGGATTTTTAGTCACGCTCAAAAGGAATTGAATCGGGAATTTCCTCAAATGGATTTTTTTCATTAATACGGTCGTAAAACATTATACCGTTCAGATGATCTAATTCATGCTGGAATGCGATAGCAGGTAAGCCTTTAAGACGCATTTTTTTCTCTTCTCCGTCAATTGTTTTAAATTTTACTGTAATGCGAGCATGACGAGGAACATAGCCAGGGACGTTGCGATCTACAGAAAGACAGCCTTCGCCAGCAGTAAGATACGTATTTTCTACAGAGTGACTAACAATTTTAGGGTTAATTGCTACAAAGCTTAGTTGCTCACCATCATCATCTTGCAAATGTAAGGCGAACATTCGATGTAGACTATTGACTTGATTGGCAGCTAATCCAATGCCGCTACGTAAATCATATTTATCTGCCATTTCAGGATCTTGACTGTTGATGAGATATTGAAGCATATCTGCTGCAAGCTGTTTCACTTCTTCGGTTAACGGAAATTTAACTTCCTCAGCTTTCGTGCGTAAAGTCGGATGACCTTCGCGTATAATATCATCCATTAAAATCATATGTGAATCTTCCTTTCAATCTTTGTGTGCCTTATATATAAGTATACATCACACATAATAACAATCACATGAAAAAAGATCTTATTTGACTATACTTAAAAAATTTTTCTATAGCTATTAGATTATCTATAACTGGGCATTCTACTATTGGTATGCATGGAAGAAAACCTAATGTTTATGCATGTTATATGGGTTGTTGTAATACAGAGGGTATTAATAGATGGTACAGTATAAGACAGCTTTATTGAATTGTTATTTTAGAAAAAATCTTTGTTTGTACGCATAATATATGATTGACCGACAGTATTTTATTCAGTATACTGAGTCCTAAGAACAAGTTGTACTAGTTAAATAGTGATTTATTTTAATACAGTTGAAAGGGAGATGTGACAAATGAGCAAGAAAAACAATAATATTTTTGATGCAAAACAAACGCTAACTGAAATCGAAGATAAGTTTGAAATGTTTCAAATTTTGAATACAGAAGGCGAAATTATAAATGAAGAGGCAGACCCAAAATTATCAGATGATGAATTAGTTGAGCTAATGACACGTATGGTTTATACACGTATTTTAGACCAACGCTCAATCTCACTGAACCGTCAAGGTCGTTTAGGTTTCTATGCTCCTACAGCAGGACAAGAAGCTTCACAACTTGCCTCACACTTTGCATTAGAGCAAGAAGACTGGATTTTACCAGGGTATCGTGATGTTCCACAAATCGTATGGCACGGCTTACCATTAGATAAAGCATTTTTATTCTCACGTGGTCATTTCGTTGGCAACCAAATCCCTGAGGGCGTTAATGTATTACCTCCTCAAATCATTATTGGTGCTCAATATATTCAAGCAGCGGGAGTTGCGCTTGGTATTCAAAAGCGTGGTAAAAAAGCTGTTGCTGTAACATATACAGGTGATGGTGGTTCATCACAAGGGGATTTCTATGAAGGCATTAACTTTGCAGGTGCATTTAAATCACCGGCAATCTTCATCGTTCAAAATAACCAGTATGCAATTTCTACACCACGTGAATTACAAACAGCCGCTAAAACAATTGCGCAAAAGGGTGTAGCAGCAGGTTTACCAAGTATTTTAGTAGATGGAATGGATGCGCTTGCAGTTTATGTAGCAACTCGTGATGCTCGTGAGCGTGCGGTTAATGGAGAAGGCCCAACATTAATTGAAACAATGTGTTACCGCTATGGTCCTCATACAATGGCTGGGGATGACCCAACTCGTTACCGTACATCTGATACAGATAATGAATGGGCTCAAAAAGATCCTCTCGTTCGTTTCCGTAAATATCTAGAGGCAAAAGGTTTATGGGATGAGAAGAAAGAAGAGGCAGTAATCGAACGAGCAAAAGAGGAAATTAAAGAAGCAATCAAAAAAGCAGATGCTGCTCCAAAACAAAAAGTAACAGAGTTAATGGAAAACATGTATAAAGGCGAAATGCCATCTAATTTAAAAGAACAGTATGAAATCTACAAAGAGAAGGAGTCGAAATAACCTATGGCACAAATGACAATGATTCAAGCAATTACAGATGCACTTCGCACAGAATTAAAGAATGATGAAAACGTTCTTGTATTCGGGGAAGATGTAGGTGTCAACGGTGGGGTATTCCGCGCAACTGAAGGCCTACAAAAAGAATTTGGTGTAGACCGCGTATTCGATACACCATTAGCAGAATCGGGTATTGGTGGCTTAGCTATTGGCCTTTCTCTTCAAGGATTCCGTCCAGTTCCTGAAATTCAGTTCTTCGGCTTTGTTTATGAAGTAATGGATTCAATTAGTGGCCAGTTAGCACGTATGAGCTATCGTAGCGGTGGTGTCTATAATGCACCAGTAACAATTCGTTCTCCATTTGGTGGTGGAGTACATACACCAGAAATGCACTCAGATAGTTTAGAAAGTTTAATGACAGTACAACCAGGGTTAACGGTTGTTGTACCATCTACTCCATACGATGCGAAAGGCTTACTGATTTCATCTATTCGAAATGATAATCCAGTAATTTTCTTAGAGCATTTAAAACTATATCGTTCATTCCGCCAAGAGGTTCCTGAGGAAGCATATGAAATTCCACTTGGCAAAGCGGATGTAAAACGTGAAGGTAAGGATTTAACGATTGTTGCTTATGGTTTAATGGTACACGAAAGCTTGAAGGCTGCAGAAGAGCTTGAAAAAGAAGGTCACTCTGTAGAAGTAATAGACTTACGTACGATTCAACCAATTGATATTGAAACAATTATTGCATCTGTTGAAAAAACAGGTCGTGCAATCGTTGTACAAGAAGCGCAAAAACAAGCAGGTATCGCTGCAAATGTAGTAGCAGAAATCACAGAACGTGCAATTTTAAGCTTAGAAGCTCCTGTACTTCGTGTGGCTGCACCAGATACTGTGTACCCATTCCCACAAGCTGAAGGTGTTTGGTTACCGAACTATAAAGATGTAATGGAAACAGCGAAAAAAGTTTTAACATTCTAATGAACTAGAAAGGATGGGTACACATGGCATTTGAATTTAGATTACCAGATATCGGTGAGGGTATTCACGAAGGCGAAATTGTGAAATGGTTCGTCAAGGCTGGCGATACAGTAAAAGAAGACGATATTCTTTGCGAAGTACAAAATGATAAAGCGGTAGTTGAAATTCCTTCACCAGTTGAAGGAACAGTAGAGGAAGTTTTAGTAGGAGAAGGGACAGTTGCTGTTGTGGGCGATGTCTTAATCCGATTTGATGCACCTGGCTATGAAGACTTAAAGTTAAAAGGTGACGATCATGCTGAGGCGAAAACAGAAGCACAAGTTCAAGCAACTGCTGAATCTGGCCAGAACGTAGAGAAAGCTCCTGTTAATGAGGAGAAGGCTCCAGTGAAAGCTGAGACAGCACCAGAAAAAGGGGAGACAGTTGTCGATGATACTAAACGTGTAATTGCGATGCCTTCTGTACGTAAATTTGCACGAGATAACGATGTAAACATCCATGAAGTAAAGGGAACAGGCAAAAATGGTCGAATCTTAAAAGAAGATATTGAAAACTTCTTAAAAGGTGGCGGTACTATTGAAGCTGAAGCATCAACTGTAGAAACAGCAGAAGCAGCAGTTGAGCAAGATAAAACTACTTCAGCCGCACCAGTAGTTCTCGAAGGGGAATTCCCAGAGACTCGCGAGAAAATGTCAGGTATTCGAAAAGCGATTGCCAAAGCAATGGTACACTCGAAACAAACTGCTCCTCATGTTACACTAATGGATGAAGTCGATGTTACAGCTCTTGTAGCACATCGTAAAAAATTCAAAGATATCGCTGCTGAAAAAGGTGTTAAATTAACATATTTACCATATGTAGTTAAAGCTCTTATTTCAACTTTACGCGAGTTCCCAGAATTTAACCGCTCATTAGATGATGCAACACAAGAAATTATTCAAAAGCATTACTATAATATCGGTATTGCTGCTGATACTGAAAAAGGCTTACTAGTACCAGTTATTAAGCATGCAGATCGTAAATCTGTATTTGCGGTGTCTAATGAAATCAATGAGTTAGCGACGAAAGCCCGTGAAGGCAAGCTTGCGCCACATGAAATGAAAGGTGCTTCCATGTCCATTACGAATATCGGCTCTGCAGGAGGACAATGGTTCACACCAGTTATTAATCATCCTGAAGTAGCAATTCTAGGTATTGGTCGAATTTCAGAAAAACCTGTAATAAAAAATGGTGAAATTGTAGCCGCACCTGTGTTAGCATTATCATTGAGCTTTGATCATCGTATGATCGATGGAGCCACTGCGCAAAATGCTTTAAATCACTTAAAGCGTTTGTTAAGTGAGCCAGAATTATTATTAATGGAGGCGTAACAAAAATGGTAGTAGGAGATTTCCCAATCGAAACAGATACTCTTGTCATTGGTTCAGGTCCTGGAGGATATGTAGCAGCAATCCGTGCAGCTCAAACTGGCCAAAAAGTAACAATCGTTGAAAAAAATGTACTTGGTGGTGTGTGCTTAAACGTAGGCTGTATCCCATCAAAAGCATTAATTTCAGTAGGTCACCGTTTTGAGCAAGCTAAACATTCAGATGACATGGGAATCATCGCTTCTGATGTGAAATTAGACTTCTCAAAAGCACAAGCATTTAAAGACAGCGTTGTTAAAAAATTAACTGGCGGTGTTGAAGGCTTACTTAAAGGTAACAAAGTTGAAATTGTACAAGGTGAAGCTTATTTCGTTGACGCTCATTCAGTGCGTATCATCAATGGTGAATCTGCTCAAACTTACACATTTAACAATGTCATTATCGCAACAGGTTCTCGTCCGGTTGAAATTCCAACATTTAAATTCTCTGAGCGCGTGCTAAATTCTACTGGTGCACTTTCTTTACAGGAAGTTCCTGGTAAATTAGTTGTGATCGGTGGAGGTTATATTGGTACAGAGTTAGGCTCAGCTTATGCTAACCTTGGCTCACAAGTAACAATTATCGAAGGCGGAAAAGATATTTTAGCTGGCTTCGAAAAACAAATGACTCAAATCGTGAAAAAAGGCCTTAAAAAGAAAGGCGTTGAAATTGAAGTAAACGCATCTGCAAAAGGCGTTGAAGAAACTGAAAACGGCGTAGTTGTAACATATGAAGTTGGCGGAGAAGAGAAAAAGGTTGAAGCTGATTACGTATTAGTTACTGTAGGTCGTCGTCCAAATACAGATGAAATGGGCCTTGCTGAAATCGGAGTTGAATTCGGTGAACGTGGTCTAATAAATGTTGACAAACAATGTCGTACAAATATTCCAAACATCTATGCAATCGGTGATATCGTAGCGGGTCCACAACTTGCACATAAAGCATCTTACGAAGGTAAAGTGGCTGCTGAAGCGATCGCTGGTGAAAAATCAGTGGTTGATTATCTTGCTGTACCTGCTGTATGCTTCACAGATCCAGAAATGGCGACTGTAGGTTATAATGAAGACCAAGCTAAAGCTGAGGGCATCGAATACACTGCAGCGAAATTCCCATTCGCAGCAAATGGTCGTGCTCTTGCATTAAACCAATCAGAAGGTTTCGTGAAGCTTGTTGCTCGTAAAGAAGATGGCTTATTAATTGGTGCTCAAATTGTAGGTGCTGGTGCATCTGATATGATCGCTGAAATGGGCTTAGCAATCGAAGGTGGTATGACTGCTGAAGATATCGCATTAACAATTCACGCTCACCCAACTTTAGGTGAGATCACTATGGAAGCTGCTGAAGTACTACTTGGCAATCCAATCCATATTGTTACAAAAAAATAATTAGATATGAAACGGTTATAAAGCATTAGCTTTATAGCCGTTTTTTGTATATTGCTTCTAATTTTGATAAAGTTACTATATCGAATGAATATTCAAAAAGTATAATTCGACAACTGTGCCAAGGTCTAGCAGAGATAGAATTTCATCGCTAGATAACGATGCCTACAGAGCAATAGAAGTGAACAATAAACTGGGGTGATGAAAATGGAACTAGGTTTGAAGGGAAAAGTAGCTATTATTACAGGCTCAAGTAAAGGTATTGGCTATTATACAGCCATGCAACTTGTGAAAGAGGGAGCAAAAGTTGTGCTGAGTGCGCGTGGTGAAAAACAGCTCCAAGTAGCAGCTGGCTGTATTAAAAATGAAACAGGTGAGGATGTTTTAATCGTACCGACAGATATTACAAAAGAAAAAGATTGTAAGTACTTAATTGAGCATACAGTTGAGCATTTTGGAGGTGTGGATATACTTATCAATAATGCAGGTACAGCCTCAGCAAACCCATTTGAATCAGTTAGTAGTGAGCTATGGCAGGCTGATTTAGATTTAAAGGTATTTGGTGCTGTCCATTGTTCAAAATTCGCTGTTCCTTATATGCGTAAGGCTGGAGGCGGAGCGATTGTCAATGTAACGGCTGTTATGGCTAAAACGCCACCTGCTAGTTCCCTCCCTACTACTGTAAGTCGAGCAGCTGGTCTTGCATTAACAAAAGCGATGAGTAAGGACTTAGGAAAAGATAATATTCGTGTGAATTCTGTATGTATAGGGCTAATTCGTAGTGACCAAATCGAAAAAAAGTGGAAGAAGGAAGAACCTGAGCTTGCTTGGGAAGCGTATTCTCGCAAAGTCGGTCAAACAATTCCACTTGGTCGTGTAGGGGATACAGAAGAAGCAGCAAATGTCATTACTTTTTTAGTATCAGATGCAGCAAGTTATGTGACAGGCACTTCAGTGAATATTGATGGTGGATCTGGACATGCATTATAGGATTTTGAAAAATTGATCACCGTAATTTTAAGAAAAGAAATATGTATTGGTGTCCAAATAAAGACGTGTTTAATTATTGTATAAAGAGAAGATGGCTTAAATTGTGTAAGGGCTATCTTCTTTTCTATTGTTTTTCTAAAATTATAATAGACAGAAAATTCCTACAGATGTAGAATAATCGTTATAGGGGGTGAAAAGTGGCGAAATGTTGAACGAAAATTTTGCTGCATTGTTCATGAAGGTTGTAAGGATTATTGTCCAAATTGGGATACTCAATATTTATTACTACATGGGCGTGGGCATTGTAACTTTATTACATGTACCTCTTCCAGGAAGTGTCATTGGTCTACTTTTATTAGCACTATCACTTCAATTTAAAATAATTAAAGTAGAGTATATTCAAGATGGAGCTGGTTTTTTAATTGGGGTTTTAACCTTATTTTTCATTCCTGCAACAGTAGGGGTAATTGACTATCCAGAGCTTTTATCAACAACAGGACTGCTAATTATTTTGGCTGTTATAGCTAGTACATTAATTTCTATTTATATTACTGGAATACTTACTCAAATGATTGAGAAGAAAGAGTTAGCGAAGAAAGAAACTGAAGCTGTTCCTGAAGAAGGAGAGGGGAAATTAACTGTTGATTGAAATAATTGTTGTGGTTGGCACCATTATATTGTTTATGCTATTTACAAAGCTTTATCAGCGATTTCCGCATCCTATCATGATTCCACTAGTAACGACAACTATCGTCAGTGCTGTTATTTTAGTAGTATTTCAGATTCCTTATTCGACCTATATGCAGGGAGGAGAATGGCTTCAAAAAATGCTTGGCCCAGCAGTAGTAGCACTCGCCTATCCTCTTTACAATCAGCGTGCCATTATTATGAAGTATAAATACTCTATTATATCAGGTATCTTTATAGGCATGATTACTGGATTAGTGACGATTTTTGTAATGCTGAAATGGATTAGGGTAAGTGATAACTGGATGCTGACAGCTTTACCTAAATCTTTAACGACACCGGTTGGTATGCAGGTGAGCGAAACAATTGGAGGGATTCCCCCGTTAACAGCTGTATTTGTTATGCTAGCAGGGTTTGTAGGCGCAATAATTGGACCATTAGTGATTAAATTTGGAAAAATTGATTCTGCGGTTAGCAGAGGGGTTGCAGTAGGTAGTGCATCACATGGCGTTGGACTTGTTAAATTAAGAGAGTATGGAGAAAGAGAATTATCAGTTGGTTCATTATCAATGGGGTTAACAGCAATAATTGGTGCATTTCTCTGCCCACTTTTTGTGTATTTGTTTATGTAAAACGAGCAAACCCTTTACAAATAATTGTAAAGGGTGAAAATCTGACTATATTAAGACTCTTTTTCAATAATAAATTGAATCGTATGGGCAAGACCAGTGTGTAAAGTACCTTCATTTCTTATTTGTTCACCTGTGAAAAAATGGATAATTTTATAAGGCTGACACCAAGTTAGGACATGAAGAGGATCATATAAATTATCTAGCTGCTTTGGGCCACCTGATGCATATGGAAGCTGATATATCGAATAGAGCTCCATCATGATTCGACCACCTGGCTTGACTGAATTTAAAATTCGCTCAAAAACGGCGTGCTGCTGCTTCATTGGGAAATGTCCAAACACCATTATAGCAGCATCAAACTTTTCTACAGGCAATTCATCATGTAATAAATCTGCAAGCTGTGTAACTACAGTAACACCCTGTTTTTTTGCTAGCTGTTGAGTCTTCTCTAACCCATTTTCAGCATAATCAAAGGCAGTTACTAAATGTCCTTTGGAAGCTAAAAAAACAGCATTTCTTCCTTCACCTTCTGCATATGCAGCAACATTTACATAACCCTTTATAAAATCTGCATAGTCCTTGATAAAGGCATTTGGTTGTTCACCATACACATATTCGGTAGTGCTAAAATGTTGATCCCATATATTCATCAAATTCCCTCCCTTTTTAATATTGTAGAAAAAGTAACATAGTTAATCTAATTTTTTGTACTAATGCTTAACCAAAACGTTACTAGTTGTTACGAATATGTAACTAAAATCTTCCGAAATTAGCCAATAGAGGATTCCATTTTTTATGGCAAGATGAATCGAAATTGATAAATAATGAAAAAGCTACCTCATCAAAATTTTGAAGAGGTAGCTTTCCAGTTTTAAATAATTGGCTTGCGTTCTTTTATAACACGAATTGTTTTTAATGTTGAATCTTCAGGTCCTTGTACTGGTAAACCTGCTTCAATATTCATTTGAATATAATGAATATTTTCTTGTGTAATTATTTCCCCGGGAATAAAAATCGGAATTCCAGGAGGATATACCATAATAAATTCTGCACAAATACAGTTATCTGCCTCTGCCAATGGAACAACCTCAGTATCAGCATAAAATGCATCACGAGGCGACATAGCAAGTGCTGGAATTTCTGGAACATTAACTACTGCTTCAGTGATTGCAGCTTCTGAATCAAAAGCTTTGGACATACGATTAAGGGCGTTAATAAGAAGGTTTATCTCTTTTTTCGTATCTCCCAAAGTTACTAAACATAGAATATTGTAAAGATCAGAAAGTTCTACCTCAATATTCGCATTATAACGTAACCATTCCTCAGCTCGATGCCCAGAAATACCTAAATCTTTCACACTAATTAAAAGCTTTAAAGGATCCATATCATATGTGGCAGATGAATGTAACTTTTCCTTTCCAGCACATTTTAAATGTGGTATCTGATTAATACGTTTACGTGCATCCTTTGCCAAGCGAAGGGCATCATCAATTAAATCAACGCCATGTATTGCTAGCTGACGTCGCGCCGTATCAAGCGATGCTAACAATGGGTAAGATGTCGATGTTGTTGTCAGCATAGAAAAGACTGCTTGTACACGTTTTGCTGAGACAAGGCCTTCACGTACATTTAAGATCGATGTTTGTGTCATAGAGCCACCTAGCTTATGTACGCTTGTAGCAGCCATATCAGCTCCTGCCTCCATCGCTGAATAGGGAAGTTCATCATGGAATTTAATGTGTACGCCATGAGCTTCATCCACAACAACTGGAATATTACGACCATGTGCGATTTCGACAATACGTTTTAAATCAGCTGTAAAGCCATAATAAGTTGGATTAATAACTAGAACTGCTTTTGTGTCTGGATAAGCATTTAAAGCCTTTTCGACAGCTTCAGGGGATATTCCGTGAGAAATACCATATTCACTGTCTACTTCAGGATGAATAAAAATCGGAATTGCACCAGCGAAAACAATCGCTGACATAATTGATTTATGAACATTCCGTGGCACTAGAATCTTATCACCTGGACCGACGACGGTCAGAATCATCGTCATGATGGCGCCACTAGTACCTTGAACGGAAAAGAATGTATGATCAGCACCAAAGGCCTCAGCAGCAAGTGCTTGTGCTTCTTTAATGGCGCCTTTTGGTGAATGTAAATCGTCTAGTGGAGCAATATTAATTAAATCGATTGATAAAACGTTGTCGCCGACGAATTCTCGGAAGGCTGGATCCATACCTTGACCTTTCTTATGGCCTGGAATATGGAACTGAATTGGATGTCTGTTCCGATGTTTAAGTAATACGTCGAACAATGGAGTCTCTAATTGTGACAACGCAGGTACCACCTCACTTTATAATATCTAAGAAAACAAATGAATTATAGCACCTTACGACATGAAAGAATAGACTTTACTTAAAAAAATAAAAGGGTTTTTTGATCCTTTCGAGAAGTTTATAACGTATGAAAGGGGAGGTACTATGAATTGGAATACACGTGTGACAGAACTATTAAATGTGAAATACCCAATAATACAAGGTGGGTTAGCCTATTTAGCTTATGCTGATTTGGCAGCGGCAGTGTCGAATGCTGGCGGACTTGGACAAATAACAGCGATGAGTTTACGTGATCCTGACCTATTGCGCGCAGAAATTCATAAAGTACGAACATTAACAGATAAACCGTTTGGTGTGAACTTTGCCATTGGCATGTATGGCACTGGCTACGAGGATATGGTACGTGTGGCAGTGGAAGAAAAAGTACCTGTAGTAACAATGACTGGAGGAAATCCTGCACCTATTTTTGATATTTTGGCAGGAACCGACATTAAAAAATTGGTGCTTGTAGCCGCACGTAGACAAGCTCAAAAAGCGGAACAACTTGGAGCAGATGCTGTGATGGTTGTTGGACAAGAGGGAGGTGGTCATCTTGGACGTGACGATGTCGGCACAATGGTGCTTGTTCCGCAAGTTGTCGATAGTGTAAAGATACCAGTTATTGCTTCTGGAGGCATAGGTGATGGTCGGGGTTGGATGGCAGCACAGGCGCTTGGAGCAGAGGGCATTGAAATGGGCACACGTTTTATTGCGACTAAAGAGTGTGTAGATGCATCAGAGGCTTATAAAGAGGCGTTACTAGCAAGCAGTGAGGCTGATACAACCATTATTAAACGCTCTATTGGTGCACCAGCTCGAGCATTACGCAATGATTTCACTGCGAAAATTTTAGAAATCGAGGAGAAGACACCGACATATGAAGCTTTAAAAGATTTCATTGGTGGTGCTGCCAATAAACGTTTTATTTATGATGGTAAGAATGATCAAGGATTTGGCTGGGCTGGTCAAGTAACAGGAATGATTCATGACATTCCAACAGTTCAGGAGCTAATTAATCGTATGGTTGCAGAAGCTGAAAGTATCCGAGTAAAATGGGGACAATAACGTAAAGGTGGTTATGTCTAATGGAATATTCCTATCCGTTTTCAACAGATTGGTCTACAGAAGAAATTGTTGATGTTGTTCAATTCTTCGAAGGGATTGAGCAAGCTTATGAGAAGGGCATTAAACGCGAAAATATGCTGGCAAAGTATCGCCGTTTTAAACAAATTGTCCCATCACAGGCAGAAGAAAAATCTATTTTTCGTGAATTTGAAGAAGCTAGTGGCTATGTAAGTTATCCTGTTGTTAAGCTAGCGAAAGAAGGAACGGATGGTACTTTGATTAAAGTCGTTCCGAAACAACGTCATTAAAAAAGTGGATGTGAGTTATTCTCACGTCCACTTTTTTTAGAGCTTTACACTATCTTGGTGTTAAAAAACAATGTTTTGCATACATTACATCAATATCATTATTATTGAATAATAGAAAATATACCAATTATAATTATTTAACCGCGAAAAAATTTTTATAAAAATAGGAATAAAATCGGAAATTTTCCACAATATATAAGCAGTATATCATTTGCATTATTATGTTACATGGATAAAAACACTATACATCGAGCATTACTTTCCAACAATGACGTTATAGATTGGGAGTAAATGACTAAAGGTTTCTTCCGTTATTTGATGGAGTTGACTAGCTGTCAGTTTGATTGCTTGCTCTTTTGGAATATGTCGACCTACTAAAAATTCACCTTTTTTAACATCCCGTAAACGAAGGAGTAACTCATCTAGCTTGTCCTCCTTTGCCGTTTGTAAAGGAAAGGCCTCTGAAGACATATGATCTCCAGACACAATAAAGTCTTCGGGAAGTTGCCCTAGTATTGCTTTATTGGCCATTAAACGCTGTGCAATTACATTTTTTTCAGGCGCTTCGTAAATAATAGCCAAGATGATGAATAAATGTGTGCTCCAAAGACCAATCTGAAAGTGAGGTAATGATTTATAACCTCTTTTGTACGGAGCAAAGGCTACCCAACTATCATTTGGAGGATTGACAGTTCTTCGTGCGTGTTTTGCAACATGAGGATAGAATTCTTCCCCAAGATGACTGGAAAAGTACGCAGAAAAGTCCTCTCCTAGCAGTTGGAATTTTGGTCGTACAGAAGAATTTAGTGCATCCATTCTCTGTTCTAAACCGTCTATATGAAATACATTAAAGTCTTTATTCGTCCACTTTATTTTTGGCAATGGTAGTAGCTCCTTTCGATTTATAAGGTTTATTTTATTAGAAAAATGGGAAAAAATCTTATAACAAGAACTTTCTAAAGTCTGCAAAATGTTCTTGTGAAAAATTATAAAAAGGAAGTGATTTTTATGAAACCAATCGTAAAAATTATACGTAAAGTTGACATTGAAAAGCAATATGAACACATTTTACAGTTGGAATTAGATTATGAATTAGCTTCTCTCTTCGACGCTATGAATGAAAAAAATGAAGCTGAAATTGAAAAAAGTAAAAAACGTCTGACTGAAATTCAGATGGAACTTGAAAGTTTGCACGCCTATGCGTAATAAAAATTTTATACCCATTTGAAAATCACTTGCTGAATATTCCGACAGCAGGTGATTTTTATTGTTATAATGGGTAAAATAGACTTTATATCATAATGAAAAGTTTTAAGTATCTACAATGTACAGAATACACCATGCTAACATCGAGAGAAAAAGATATCATATACTTGAATGGTGAGAACATGAAAAATCAGTCCAATAGCATAGAGTTAGAGTTTTTTTAATCGAAGGGTGGGTTTTTATGGACATACAACAATTGGATCAATTTGCGAAAAGTATTATCTTTGAGGCAGGCAGCCGCATTAGACAAGCTTTTTCGTATAATTTGGTAATCGAAACGAAATCAGGTGCTAATGATCTTGTGACGAATATCGATCGTGAAACAGAATTATTCTTTATCGATAAAATAAGAGCTTTTGATCCATCTCACAAGATTTTAGGGGAAGAGGGAATGGGAGAAAAAGTAGAGTCCTTAGATGGCATTGTGTGGATAATTGATCCTATAGATGGCACCATGAATTTTGTTAAGCAACACCGCCATTTTATGATTTCTATTGGTATCTTCATCAATGGCATAGGTAAGCTTGGTTACATATTTGACGTAATGCGTGAGGATTTATTTTATGCAATAGCTGGGGAAGGTGCCTGGTACAATGAATCTCCTTTACGAAAATTAACGTCAGTAAAAATAGAAGAAGCTGTCATTGGGATTAATGCTCATTGGGTAGCACCGAATCGGCATATTCATCATGAAAAGGTTATTGATATGGTTCGTAAAGTACGAGGTACACGATCATACGGATCTGCAGCTATGGAAATAGCATTTGTTGTGAGTGGTAAGTTAGATGCATATGTCTCTATGCGTTTATCACCATGGGACATTGCTGGTGGTACTATTATCGCGCATGAGGTTGGCGCTGTTGCCACAAATTTACACGGGGAAGGATTTGATTTCCTTCATCAGGATACTTTTATCATTGCCAATCCATCGATACACAAAGAATTATTAGATAAATATATTGTGCCTTATGAATAATAAAGGAGCCGTCTTTTTTAGACAGGCTCCTTCTTTGTAACATAATTAAAGTAATCCTTGTTCACGCAATTTGCGTTTCATCTTAAAGGCTGTCATAAAAATGACACAAGTAGCCAAAATGCCTGCTAGAATACCAAACACACTTTCAGCAGCTACAGAATATCCGATAGAACACATTGCTAAAACAGCTGCTAATGCATAAATGGCCATTACGAATTTTGCACGATTCATAACCGAGCCCCCTATATTAAAATTTGTAAATCAAATATATTTTTTAGAATGATGGAAATTCTAATAAGGACATTTCTATCCCTCTTGTGCTATAATATCACAGTTAAACATTCGAAAAAAGAATATGGAGTGGAATAATGACAAACTTACGTCAAGATCTTCGCAATATCGCAATTATCGCCCACGTTGACCATGGTAAAACTACCTTAGTTGACCAATTATTAAAACAATCTGGTACATTCCGTTCAAACGAACATGTTGAAGAACGTGCAATGGACTCTAATGATATTGAACGCGAACGTGGTATTACAATTTTAGCAAAAAATACTGCGGTAAACTATAACGGAACACGTATCAACATCCTTGATACGCCTGGACACGCTGACTTCGGTGGTGAGGTAGAACGTATTTTAAAAATGGTAGATGGCGTTTTACTAGTTGTCGATGCGTATGAGGGTTGTATGCCGCAAACACGCTTTGTATTAAAAAAAGCGTTAGAACAAAAGTTAACACCAATTGTAGTTGTAAACAAAGTTGATAAAGATTCAGCACGACCATTAGAAGTAGTCGATGAAGTATTAGAATTATTCATCGAGCTAGGTGCTGACGATGATCAACTAGATTTCCCTGTTGTTTATGCATCAGGTGTCAACGGTACAGCTTCTCTTGATGCTGATCCAGCAAATCAAGAAGAAAATATGCAATGTCTATTTGAAAAGGTAATCGAAGCAATCCCAGCACCAATTGATAACTCAGCAGATCCATTACAATTCCAAGTAGCATTACTTGATTATAATGATTATGTTGGTCGTATTGGGATCGGACGCGTATTCCGCGGTACTATTGAAGTAGGACAACAAGTTGCATTAATGAAATTAGACGGTACTGTAAAACAATTCCGTGTAACGAAACTATTTGGTTTCTTTGGTTTAAAACGTGAAGAAATCCAATCAGCTAAAGCTGGGGATTTAATCGCCGTTTCAGGTATGGAGGACATCAACGTTGGTGAAACGGTATGTCCAGTAGAGCATCAAGAAGCATTAACACCATTACGTATTGATGAACCAACATTACAAATGACTTTCTTAGTCAACAACTCACCATTTGCAGGGCGCGAGGGTAAATGGGTAACTGCCCGTAAAGTGGAGGAACGCCTACGTTCACAGCTTCAAACAGATGTATCTTTACGCGTTGAAGATACGGATTCGCCAGATGCATGGACAGTTTCAGGCCGTGGTGAACTGCATTTATCAATCCTGATTGAAAATATGCGTCGTGAGGGCTTCGAGCTACAAGTATCAAAACCTCAAGTAATCATTCGTGAAATTGATGGTGTAAAATGTGAGCCATTTGAACGTGTACAGATTGATGTTCCTGAGGAAAATGTTGGTTCTGTTATTGAATCAATTGGTACTCGTAAAGGTGAAATGTTAGATATGGTGAACAATGGCAATGGTCAAGTTCGTTTAACATTCTTAGTTCCTGCTCGTGGTTTAATCGGTTATACGACAGAGTTTATGTCAATGACAAAAGGCTTTGGTATCATTAACCATACATTTGATTGCTACCAACCATATATCCCAGGTCGTATTGGTGGACGTCACCAAGGTGTTCTTGTTTCAATGGAAACTGGTAAATCAACAACTTATGGTATGATGCAAGTAGAAGACCGTGGTACACTATTTGTAGAGCCAGGTACTGAAATTTATGAAGGTATGATCGTTGGCGAAAATACACGTGACAATGATATCACTGTAAACATAACAAAAATGAAGCAAAAAACGAATGTTCGTTCCGCGACAAAAGATGCAACAAACGTTATTAAAAAGCCACGTTTATTAACACTAGAAGAAGCATTAGAATTCTTAAATGATGATGAGTACCTAGAAATTACACCAGAATCTATTCGCCTTCGTAAACAAATTCTAGATAAAAATGAACGTGAAAGAATAGCGAAAAAGCTTAAAAACGCTGAACAATAATTTTTTGCTTCCACGAAAGGAAGAGGAGTCTTGGATATTAAGTCCGCTTTAATGGGGGAACTGAATGTTATTCAAGTAGCTGCACAGGTAAATGCAAAGGAAACAGAAGATGCCTATGAAAAAATGGCTGGAATTACACGTTTTTTATATGAGAATATGCCTAACTATGACATTGCTGGCTATGTTCTATTTTTCCTGGTGTTTCTACTTTCGGCAATTGTCTATAAATTAGGCTTTGCAAAGAAATTAAAACGATCACAAAATATTATTATTTATATTTTCCTATTTTTAGGTTGTATCCTGTTAACATTTTTTGCTTTATATCTTCCAATGGTTGAAGGGCTTATTGTAGCGGCATTAATTTTAATTGTCTATAAAACACGTATGTGGCGTGAAAAAAGAGAAGAGCAACAAGCTACTAATCAGTGAAATAACTATATTTGAGAGACAGTCTTAGTGTTGAACTAAGGCTGTTTTTTTATTGCTTAAGAGAATTGTCAAACCATAGGCACCGAAACCTTCTAAAGTGAATAAGTTAATGTCGATAGACTTATTTTCAACAAACAAGGAGGAAAAGGAATGCGGTGGTTTAAAAGAAGCTTGTTTTTTAGTGTAATTGCTGTACTTCTCCTTTCTTTGGCGGCGTGTAATAAACATGAGCTTGAAAAAGTCAAAGTTGGAGAGGTGACGCGCTCAATTTTCTATGCACCACAGTATGTAGCACTTGAAAAAGGATTCTTCGAAGATGAAGGGCTTTCTGTAGAACTTCAGACAATAGCTGGTGGGGATAAAACAATGACAGCATTACTTTCAGATGGGATTGATATTGCTCTAGTTGGATCAGAGACCTCTATTTATGTAACACTTCAGGGCGCAAATGATCCAATTCAAAATTTTGCTCAGCTTACCCAAACAGATGGTACATTTTTAGTTGCACGGGATAAGATAGATAATTTTTCTTGGGATCTAGTAAAAGGCTCCACATTTTTAGGACAACGTAAGGGTGGAATGCCACAAATGGCAGGAGAATTTGTATTGAAAAAGCATGGCATAGATCCTACTCAAGACTTAACACTTATTCAAAACATTGACTTTGCAAATATTGCTACGGCCTTTGCTTCTGGAACTGGAGATTTTGTACAACTGTTTGAACCGACTGCAAGTGTGTTTGAAAAAGAAGGGAAAGGCTATATTGTTGCTTCATTTGGTACAGAATCTGGCCATTTACCTTATACCTCGTTTATGGCAAAAAGTAGTTATTTAAAGGATGAAGCGAAGACCGTCCAAGGCTTTACAAATGCATTGAAACGGGCACAGGATTTTGTGCAAAAAGAGAGTGCTGCCGAAGTAGCTAAAATTATTCAGCCATACTTTGAAAATGTGGATGTAGACTTGATTGAAACAGTGGTAGAGCGTTATAAATCTCAGGGCTCTTATGCGACAGATCCTATATTGGAGAAGGGGGAATGGGATAACTTGCAAACGATTATGGAGGAAGCAGGTGAACTTCCTCAACGGGTGGATTATGAAGAATTGGTGAATACAACTTTTGCAAAAAAGGCTGCTGAGTAATATGGAATTTTTAAATCTAGAAAATATTCACCATAGCTATTTTTCAAGTACACAGGCAAAGGATGTATTATGTGATATCAATTTAGGCATTCGAGAAGGAGAGTTTGTCTCTTTTATCGGACCGAGCGGTTGTGGGAAAACAACTTTATTATCCATCATAGCAGGCTTATTTCCTCCTACTCAAGGCAAGGTATATATTGATGGTGAGGAAATATCGACACAAAACCAATCACTTATTGGCTATATGCTTCAGCAAGATTATTTATTTCCGTGGAAAAATATTGAGGACAATATTACGATCGGCTTGAAGATTATGGAGCGTAGCCAAAAAACGCATAAAGTAACCGCAAATGCATTGTTGCAAGAAGTGGGGCTAGCAAATGTCAGCGGCAATTACCCACGAGAGCTGTCTGGTGGGATGCGGCAACGTGTTGCACTAGCCAGAACGCTGGCAGTAAATCCTAAAATTTTACTGCTGGATGAACCATTCTCAGCACTTGATTATCAGTCGAAGCTAAAGCTTGAGGATTTGATTGTTGAAACGTTAAAGGCCTATCAAAAAACAGCAGTTCTTGTCACTCATGATATTGGAGAGGCGATTGCGATGAGTGAACGGGTATTTCTCTTCTCAGCAAATCCAGGTACATTACACAGAGTTTTTGAAATACCTGAAGCATTACAACAGCTATCCCCCTTTGATGCACGGCAACATCCAGCATATTCAGATGTATTCCAAGCTATTTGGAAGGAGCTGGAGAGCCTTGGATAATACACCTTTTAAACAGTATCAACAAATGTTAAAAAAGGAAAAACGTTTTGTTCGATTTTATCAGCTCATCATCTTACTCATTTTTTTTGGTGGATGGGAGCTTCTTTCTAGATTTGAATGGATTGATCGGTTAATTTTTAGTTCGCCAACACATGTATGGCAAACATTTATTGGAAAAGTAAGTGATGGTTCGTTAACTTTGCACGTTGGTGTCACGCTGATGGAGACGATTATTGGTTTTATTGCGGGTACTTTACTTGGTACATTAATAGCTATTATTTTATGGTGGTCGCCATTATTGTCTAAGGTATTGGATCCTTATTTAGTGATTTTAAATGCCATGCCAAAAGTAGCGCTAGGACCTATTTTAATTGTTGCACTTGGACCAGGGTATTTTTCGATAATTGCTATGGGTGCCTTAATTTCGATAATTATTACAACTATTGTTGTTTATACAGCCTTTAAAGGCGTAGATCCGAACTATAGCAAAGTTTTACAAACTTTTAGGGCTACGAGGTGGCAGATATTTAAAGAAGTCATATTACCAGCCTCTTTTCCAACGATTATTTCTACTTTAAAGGTAAACGTAGGATTATCATGGGTAGGGGTTATTGTGGGGGAATTTTTAGTTGCCTCAAAAGGTCTTGGCTATTTAATCATCTATGGCTTCCAAGTATTTAATTTTAATCTAGTTCTGATGTCACTGCTCATCATTGCCTTTTTTGCGACTATTATGTATCAGGTAGTCGAGCTGATTGAGAAGGTAATCATAAAGAATAATGCATAAGATAATGTGGCTCCTAAGTTGGATTAAAAGAATGGAAGCGAGGTTAATCTCAGCGTTGTGGGATGCCTCGCTTTTATTGTTATGGAAAATATTATTGATATCTTCAAACACCTAAAAAAACAAAATCATTCCGAAAATATTCATACTTCGGAATGATTTTTGTTTTAATTAAAAATCTTTATCCATTTGTGGTGAAGTGCGATAAAAGCGGAAATTTCCTGTTTCTATTCGTGCAAGCGTATTATCTTTAATCCGATCATGACATATATCACACATATACGTATGAATTGGTCGATTGCGTAATTTTTTTGCTAACGGTAAATCATCGTCTAAATTGTTAATTGTATCGCAAATGACACATTTTACACGCATTGCATTCCCTCCTATTCAACACGAATGGCTGATACATTTTTAATAGGGTTGTCTACATTCGAACCATCTTTAAAGAGCACATGGACAGGCCCATCTTCAAGTAAAGGTTTGCCGTCCTGGCTATATTTTAAAATGAGTGTTTGTGCCTCTGCAATGGAGAATGGATATTCTGTGCCATCTTCACATTCAATAACGATCATTGTCGCTTCAGGTTTAATTTCTGCATTTTTCAAGAAGGGGCTCAATTCAATACCGAAAGTACCTGTTTCCATCCCTTTACGATCAAATTTACGTTCAGATTTTAATGTTGGAGGGAAAGTGGCTCCTTCCATTATTTCGCGTGACCAATGAGCGCCTACTTCACGCATATATTTAATATCCTTATCTTCCTCCACTTCTTGTGATGTGAAGTATGTTTTTAAATCTAATTTACGATCATCGAAAATCCAAACTGTAGGATCTAATGTTAGTTGAAATGAAACTGCACCCTTGATAGGAATTATTGTTTCCATAATAGAAATCCTCCTTAAATCTTGTATATCCATGAAATAGTATAACGCTAATGACTAGAGATAATAAAGAAATATAATTTGAATTCGTTATTTTTCCAACGAAGACACTTGCAATTTTAACGACTAAAAGATAAACTTTATTAAGATAGAATCGAAGAAATATCAGATAATGGGGGCGTCCTCATGGATACGAAATCACAAACTTCTTTTCAGGAGAAGGCTTTGGAGCTTTTAGTTGCTGATGCAGACAAAATTGCTCGCCTTATTCGAGTACAAATGGATCATTTAACAATGCCACAATGCCCTTTATATGAAGAAGTATTAGATACACAAATGTTCGGCCTTTCACGTGAAATTGACTTTGCTGTGAAGCTTGGACTGATTGAGCGCGAAAAAGGCAAAGAAATTCTCGATTCACTCGAGAAAGAACTTTCTGTACTACATGACGCGTATACAGACAAATAAAAAGAAAAAACTCAAACGCAATCTGCGATTTGAGTTTTTTTTCTAGAACGAGGTTTTTCGATGAAACAATACTTAAAACGTTATGCACAAAATTTTGATTACCCATTATTTTTTACGGTCCTATTGCTAAGCTTATTTGGTTTGGTGATGATTTATAGCTCTAGTATGATGGTGGCTATTGTTCACAAAGAACAAACACCCGATTTCTATTATAGTAAGCAAGTGACCAATTTAATCGTAGCGTTTTTAGGATTTTTAGTGGCAGCATTTTTCCCTTATAAGCATTATGCAAATAAAAATATTATGCTGTTGCTGACGATTGTACTTGCTGTGTTATTTACTTGGGTAAAGATAGACGGAAATGGTGCTGAGGAAGGAATCGGATCTCAGAGCTGGATAGCTGTTCCTGGATTGGGGAATTTCCAGCCCTCAGAATATGCGAAACTATTTATTATTTTATATTTTGCTGCTGCCTTTCATCGAAAAGCACAAAAATATACATTTGAAAAGCTACAACCGACTGAAATATTTTATCCAATATTTCTTTGGATACTTGTAGTTGCGGGAGTAGCTTTTGAAACAGATTTAGGAGCCAGCATTATTTTATGTGGTATAGCTGTCTCTGTTGTGGCAGCTAGTGGAATTCCGTTTAAAACATTTTGGAAGTTTTTTGGTGTGTTAGGGGCATTTGGTGCAGCTATCATTGGTATTCTATGGATGTTTAAAGGCGAGCTGTTAAAGGGGAACCGGAAAGGTCGTATTTTATCCTATTTTAACCCGTTTGATTATGAAAATGATTTTGGTCATCAAGTTGTTAATAGTTATTATGCAATTGGTGGAGGCGGCTTAGAAGGAAGGGGACTAGGTCAATCCATTCAAAAATTAGGGTATTTGCCTGAACCACAAACCGATTTTATTATGGCGATTATTATGGAAGAGCTAGGTATTTGGGGAGTGCTAATCGTCTTAGGTGGTCTTGGATTTATTATATATAAAGGATTCTCGATTGCATTGCGCACGAAAGATCCACTGGCGCGTATGATTGCGGCTGGTATTGCAAGCTGGATTGGTTTTCAGTCCTTTATCAATCTTGGGGGTGTAACTGGGTTAATCCCGTTAACCGGTGTAACGCTACCTTTTATTAGCTATGGCGGGACATCTATAATTATTCTATCTTTAGCTATGGGGATATTGATTAATGTTTCCATGTTTGAAAAGGTAGAAAGGAAAAAATCACAATCATAAAGGGGGATATCAATGGTGTCAATCAACAAAATTCTCGTAGCCAATCGGGGAGAAATTGCGATTCGTATTTTCCGTGCCTGCACGGAGCTTCATATCCAAACGGTAGCCATTTATTCACGAGAGGATAGTGGTGCCTTCCATCGCTTTAAAGCAGATGAGGCCTATTTAGTAGGAGCTGGTAAAAAGCCAATTGATGCTTATTTAGATATTGAAGGTATTATAGCGATTGCTAAAGATGCCGGCGTAGATGCCATTCATCCGGGGTATGGTTTTTTATCGGAAAATGTAGAATTTGCACGTCGTTGTGAGCAGGAGGGCATTGTGTTTATTGGACCTACCTCTGAACATTTAGATATGTTTGGAGATAAGGTCAAAGCCCGTTCGCAAGCTATTGCCGCTGGAATTCCTGTTATTCCTGGTACAGATGGCCCTGTCGCTGATTTAGCAGAGGTAGAGGCATTTGCTAGCACCTATGGCTATCCAGTTATGATTAAGGCAGCACTTGGGGGTGGTGGCCGTGGGATGCGCCTGGTCCATACACCAGAGGAGCTTGCTTCTTCTTATGAACGAGCTAAATCGGAGGCAAAGGCTGCTTTTGGCTCGGATGAGGTGTATGTTGAGAAGGCGATTATCAAGCCGAAGCATATTGAGGTTCAAATTATTGGCGATCAGCAGGGCAATATCGTGCATCTCTATGAGCGTGATTGTTCGATTCAACGTCGCCATCAAAAGGTCGTTGAAATCGCCCCTTCGCATTCTATTTCAGAAAGTTTAAGAAATCGAATTTGTGAGGCGGCCGTGCAGCTCATGAAAAATGTCTCGTACATAAATGCAGGGACAGTGGAATTTCTAGTAGCAGGTGAGGATTTTTATTTCATTGAGGTGAACCCTCGTATTCAAGTGGAGCATACCATTACAGAAATGATTACGGGTATCGATATTGTGCACACGCAAATTAAGGTGGCGGCAGGCTATGCGCTGCACAGTGAAGAAATTCATCTGCCAAAGCAGGAAGAGATGCCGATGATTGGCTATGCGATTCAGGCGCGTGTCACAACAGAAGACCCTGCCAATGATTTTATGCCGGATACAGGTAAGCTGATGGTGTATCGTTCGAGTGGTGGCTTTGGGGTTCGTTTAGATGCAGGGAATGGCTTCCAGGGTGCTGTGGTGACACCGTACTACGATTCCTTATTGGTGAAAATCTCAACATCAGGAATGTCGTTTCAAGAAGCTGCTGCGAAAATGGACCGTAACTTAAAAGAATTCCGTATTCGTGGGGTTAAAACGAATATTCCGTTTTTAAATAATGTCGTGACACATGAGAAATTTTTAACAGGTGCCTTCGATACAAGCTTTATCGATACGACGCCAGAACTATTTAATTTCCCTGTGCGCAAGGACCGTGGGACAAAGCTGTTAAGCTATATTGGTAATGTGACATTAAATGGCTTCCCAGGGGTAGAGAAGAAGGCAAAGCCCATTTTTGTACAGCCAAGCATGCCGAAAGTGGACCCATTTATCGTGCCACCAGCAGGTACAAAGCAAATTTTAGATGCCCAAGGAGCAGAAGGGCTTGTGAAATGGATTCAGGCACAGGAGGATGTACTGCTTACAGATACAACGTTCCGAGATGCACACCAATCCCTACTGGCAACACGTGTACGTTCACAGGATATGTTCCAAATTGCCGATGCCACAGCGCACTTGCTGCATAATTTCTTCTCGCTCGAAATGTGGGGAGGGGCGACGTTTGATGTGGCCTACCGTTTCTTAAAAGAAGACCCATGGGAGCGCCTTGCAAAGCTACGTGAACAGGTGCCAAATGTGCTATTCCAGATGTTACTACGCGGGGCAAATGCGGTAGGCTATACGAACTACCCGGATAATTTAATCCGTGAATTTATCGCAGAATCAGCAGCATCAGGGATTGATGTGTTCCGTATTTTCGATAGCTTAAACTGGATAAAAGGCATGGAAGTAGCCATTGATGCGGCCCGTCAATCAGGGAAAATTGCCGAGGCAGCCATCTGTTACACAGGTGATATTTTGGATGACACACGTGCCAAGTATTCAGTGCAGTACTATAAGGATATGGCAAGGGAGCTAGAGGCAGCCGGTGCTCATATTTTAGCCATTAAAGATATGGCTGGTTTATTAAAACCGGAAGCCGCGTATCGTTTGGTTTCCGAGTTAAAAGAGACGTCAAGTCTACCAATCCACTTGCATACACATGACACAAGTGGAAATGGCATTTATCTATATGCCAAAGCCATTGAAGCAGGTGTAGATATTATCGATACAGCCCTCGGTTCGATGGCAGGCTTAACATCACAGCCAAGTGCGAATTCTCTGTATTATGCGACGAAGGGCAGCCAGCGTAAGGTACGTGCTGATATTGAAGCACTAGAAAAGCTATCCTACTACTGGGAGGATGTACGTCATTATTATAAGGATTTTGAAAGTGGCATGATGAGCCCGCATTCTGAAATTTATGTGCATGAAATGCCAGGTGGTCAGTACAGTAATCTTCAGCAGCAGGCAAAAGCAGTAGGCCTTGGTGATAGATGGGAGGAAGTGAAGCGCATGTATTCCCGCGTGAACCTTCTATTTGGTGATATTGTCAAAGTAACCCCATCCTCAAAGGTAGTCGGGGATATGGCATTATTTATGGTGCAAAATGAATTAGACGAACAGTCTGTCTTAACAAGAGGACAAACGATTGACTTCCCAGACTCTGTTATTGAGTTCTTCCAGGGATATTTAGGACAACCACACGGAGGTTTCCCTGAGGCGTTGCAAAAGGTTGTATTAAAGGACCGTGAAGCCATTACAGTACGCCCTGGTGAACTACTAGAGCCTATCCATTTTGAGCAGCTGGAGGCAGTGCTAGAGGACAAATTAAATCGTCCAGTCACAAAGAAGGATATACTCGCTTATGCACTCTATCCAAAAGTATTTGAGGAATACGCCAAAACAGTGAACTCCTTTGGCAATATTTCAGTATTGGATACACCGACCTTCTTATACGGGTTAAAGTTAGGGGAAGAGATCGAGGTCGAAATTGAAAAAGGAAAAACGCTGATTATAAAACTTGTCTCTATCGGCGAGCCACAGCACGATGGGACACGTGTGATGTACTTTGAGCTAAATGGTCAATCCCGTGAGCTGGTGATTCAAGATATGACGGTGGAGGTGGATGGTAGCTTGGCCTTAAAGGCAGATCCAAGCAATCCAAACCAAATCGGCGCCACGATGCCAGGAACCGTGTTAAAGGTAGTGGTATCGAAGGGAAGTCAAGTGAAACGAGGAGACCACCTATTAATTACCGAAGCGATGAAAATGGAAACAACTGTCCAAGCACCAAAAGACGGTATTGTAAAAGAGGTTCATGCGAGTGCAGGCGATGCAATTTCTACGGGTGATTTGTTAATTGAAATAGAATAATCGTTAATAAAAAAGGGTTAATAGAAAGCTTTTACTAGCTATCTATTACCCTTTTTTATGTCTTTATGTCTATTTTTTGACCATTTTGTTTGATTCTTTCGCTGAGGTGAGGAAATGATTTAGGTGGATATTTTAGATAGAAAAACAAAAAAGATTCGTCATTAAATAGCACGAATCTTTTCTAGAGTTATTTATTTTTTTCATTATAATTGCTACGTGCAACTAGCAATATCATGTAGCAAAGTAGACCGAATAAAATTGAGATAAATAATGAATGTAATAATGCGACAATTAAATTCAATTTAGTTAGGACTACTAACATACCAGCAATTACCTGTAAGATTACTATAATAAAGGCAATCACCCAACCATAGTAAATAACGCGTTGATTTTTATATTCTTTTACAGCGTGCCAAGTTATGTATGCAATCCAAATGAAAAAGATTAGAACAGCTAAGCGATGCCCCATCTGCACCCATTCATACATATTATTTAGAGGGGCTAAAGGTGTATCGTTGTAACAGAGTGGCCAATCAGGACATATTAAACTAGAATCCGTATGGCGTACAAGCGCACCTGTATAAACGACCAAATAAGAATAAATTGTGACAGCAATTGTGTGCCAACGTAACTTTTTTCCAATAAAAACGTTATCGGCATCAAATTTTCGATCCACTTCAAATACAATCATAGAGAGAAGAAGAACTGCAGCAAAAGAAATCAAAGAAATTCCAAAGTGGAGGGCTAATATAAAGTCACCTTGTCCCCACAGTACCTGAGCTGCGCCAATGAGAGCCTGAGCGATTAAGAAGAACATCGCTAGGAAACCTAATAGTTTTACTTCACGAATATGACCGAGTTTACGCCATGTCCAAATTGTTAACACAAGAATTGAAATAGATACGACCCCAGTTACAAGACGGTGTGAGAATTCAATTAAGACTTCTGGTGTAATTTCTTTTGGAATAAGAGAACCATTGCAATCAGGCCAATTTCGACCACAGCCTAAGCCACTATCTGTTTTGGTAACAAGAGCTCCACCAAGTAAAATAAGGAGCATTCCAACCGTAGCGGCAACAGCAAACCACTTCATAAACCTGTTGTGTTGCATAAAATGAGTCACCTACTTTATCTATCAACATTACATGAAAGTAATGTTTCTGCTACTAGATAATATCTAAAATACAGGTAAAAAACAACTTGTAAAGAGAACGGAGTTTTAGATGTCGAATCCATTTCACAAATTGTTCATAATTTCGTGCTTTAACCTTCACAATTGATTTTAGAAAATGTTTTACTATAGATATGTTGTTTTTAATTATATTTCTAGACAAAGCTAATTTTTACAACTTCATCTAAATTTCACTTAATGTCTAGAAATCAATCGCAAATTTCGCTATAGTAATTGTTAGCGGAATATGCTTACAAAAATGAAAGGAGAGGTAACATGTCAAACGGTCGTGCATTGTCGGCTACTAGAAATACTGGACCAGCATCAACATCTGTTGTAAAAGATTTCTTAGCTCTGATTAAAATTGGAATCGTTAACTCGAATCTTGTCACAACGTTTACAGGGATGTGGCTGGCATTTCAATTTACTAGTAGACATTTCTTGCAAGAATTAGATGTCATATTGTTTACCATGCTGGGAGCGGCACTCATAATTGGTGGTTCAGGAGCAATGAATAACTTCATTGACCAGGATATAGATCCAATCATGAAACGAACGAAGGCAAGACCGACAGTAACAGGTAGATTTAAGCCGAATTTTGTATTGACCATTGCCCTCTCATTTTTAATTGTAGGTGAAATTTTGTTATTTGCGGCATCGTTTGCGGCCGGCATGTGGGGACTAGTAGGAATATTTGCTTATGTTGTTCTATATTCAATGTGGTCTAAAAGGAAGCATGTTAGTAACACGGTTGTAGGAAGTATTTCAGGAGCAATTCCACCAGTTATTGGGTTTGCAGCTGTTGAACCTGCATTAGGTCCAGGAGCACTTGCTTTATTTCTGATCATGTTTGCATGGCAGCCACCGCATTTTTATGCGCTTGCGATGAAACGTACTGAAGAATATCGTGCTGCTAATATACCGATGCTACCTGTCGTAAAGGGATTTAAACGAACGAAATACTCGATGTTATTCTGGATTCTTTTATTATTACCGTTACCTTTCCTTTTACCAGAGCTTGGGGTTGGCTTCTTAATTACTGCAACTGCATTGAACTTGGGCTGGTTAATTCTAGCTTTTAAAGGCTTTACCACAAAAGATGATATGAAATGGGCAAATAAAATGTTTATCTATTCGTTGAATCATATGACAATACTATTTGTATCCATCATTATTTTTGCGTTGTTTAGCTAATTTTAGGAATTCTTTCTTTTCCTAAAGAATTCAAATAGACAGCACTAATGTCCTAGGTACACATGAAAATACAACAAAGAAAGAGGGGTTTAATTAAGCTATGATGAAAGGGCTTAAAAAATGGCGTCTTTTTTCACTTCTAGCAGTGATGATGGTTTTCCTTTCCGGTTGTGGTGAAGATTATATTTCTGCACTAAAACCATCTGGTCAAGTAGGTAAAGAACAATTCAATCTATTAATGTTAGCTACTGGAATTATGACGTTAGTAGTAGTAGTCGTATCTGTTATCTATTTACTTGCATTCTTAAAATTCCGCCGTTCAAAAGTTGGCGAAAATGTGATTCCTAAGCAAGTAGAAGGAAGTCACACTCTTGAAGTGATTTGGACAGTTATTCCAATTATTTTATTATTAATCTTAGCTGTACCAGTTGTTACTGCTACTTATAAATTCGCAGATGTTGCTGCAATGGATATAGTAGATGAAGATGGTAACAAAACAGCACTTACAGTAAATGTAACTGCAAAATTATATTGGTGGGAGTTCGAATACCCTAACCAAGGTATTGTAACTTCACAAGAATTAGTTGTACCAACAGGTCAAAAGGTTTACTTTAACTTAAAAGCTGCCGATGTAAAGCACTCATTCTGGATTCCTGCTGTGGGCGGTAAAATGGATACGAACGTAGAAAACTTAAACAAATTCTACTTAGAATTCGATAAAGAATCGAAAGACCTTAAAGATGGCGTTTTCTATGGTAAATGTGCTGAGTTATGTGGTCCTTCACACGCATTAATGGACTTCAAAGTTAAAGCTTTAAGCCCAGAAGCATTTGATGCATGGGTAACTGCAATGAAAGCAACAGAGGGTAAAGTTGCTGACAAAGCTTCAACAGATCTTGGAGAAGCAACATTTGCTAACAGCTGTTTAGGCTGTCACGCAATTTCTGGTACGGGCGTTAGTGGTGCACCAGGTCCTAACTTAACAACATTTGGTGACCGTAACCGTGTTGCTGGTTTCTTAAAACATGATGAAGAAAGCCTAAAAGCTTGGATTAAGGACCCTGAACAATTTAAACCAGGTAACTTAATGACAGGAAAATATGGTGAACTTACTGATGAAGAAATCGATGCTCTTGCAACATACATCATGAGCTTATCTGTTGAAAAATAATTTTAAGTTTTATGTAACAAACTTTGAGGGAGGTAAAAGTTGTGAGCTCATACACACAGAAAAAGGGCTTTGGAGCAACTGTCTGGGATTACATTACTACTGTTGACCATAAAAAATTAGCAGTGATGTATTTATTAGCCGGTACATTGTTCTTCGCTATCGCTGGTTTTGAAGCGTTATTAATGCGTATTCAGTTAATGAAACCAAATAACAATTTCATATCAGCAGGTTTTTTCAATGAATTATTAACAATGCACGGAACGACAATGTTATTCCTAGCAGCGACTCCATTACTATTCGCATTTATGAACATGCTAGTACCATTACAAATTGGTGCGCGTGACGTTGCATTCCCATTCCTGAACTCTTTAGGGTTCTGGTTATTCTTCCTAGGTGCAGTATTCCTTCACCTGTCATTCTTTATGGGTGGCGCTCCTGATGCGGGCTGGACTTCTTATGCATCATTATCGTTATACTCTCCAGGACATGGTATTGACTTCTATGTTCTCGGTTTACAAATATCAGGGGCGGGTACATTAATTTCAGGTCTTAACTTTATCGTTACGATTATTACAATGCGTGCTCCTGGTATGACATTCATGCGTATGCCATTATTCACTTGGACATCGCTTGTATCAAGTGCTTTAATTTTATTCGCATTCCCTCCACTTACAATCGGTTTATTAATGATGTTATTTGACCGTATGTTTGGTGGTAACTTCTTTGACCATACTATGGGTGGTAACACAATTATTTGGGAACACTTATTCTGGATCTTCGGGCACCCAGAGGTTTATATCTTAGTATTACCAGCATTCGGGTTATTCTCTGAGATTATTCCAGCGTTCTCTCGTAAGCGTTTATTCGGATACTCATCAATGGTATTTGCAACAATTTTAATCGGTTTCTTAGGGTTCATGGTTTGGGCTCACCATATGTTTACAGTTGGTCTTGGGCCAACAGCAAACGCAATCTTTGCCGTTGCAACAATGGCAATTGCCGTACCAACAGGTATGAAAGTATTCAACTGGATTTTAACTATTTGGGGCGGATCAATTAAAGTTACAACACCAATGCTTTATGCACTTGGTTTCATCCCGTCATTCGTTGCGGGTGGTGTTACAGGGGTTATGCAAGCATCTGCACCTCTTGACTACCAATTACACGATTCTTACTTTATCGTTGCTCACTTCCACTACGTAATCGTAGGTGGTATCGTAACAGCTTTATTTGGTTCAGCGCACTTCTACTGGCCAATTTTCTTCAACCGTATGTTAAACGAAACATTAGGGAAATGGACTTTCTGGGTATTCTTCATTGGATTCCATTTAACATTCTTCGTACAACATTTCCTAGGCCTGATGGGTATGCCACGTCGCGTATTCACTTACATGGAAGGTCAAGGTTGGGATCAGTTCAACTATATTTCAACAATTGGTGCAGCAATGATGGGCGTTGGGGTTATCATGATGGTAATCAACTGCTTAATGTCCATTAAAGGTAAACCAGCAGGTCGCGACCCATGGGGCGATGGACGTACACTAGAATGGTCAATTCCACAACCAATTCCATTCTATAACTTCCGCCAAACACCACTTGTACGTGGTTTAGATCCATGGTGGATTGAAAAACAAGAAGGTAATAAAGAAGTTACATTTGCTGAGCCATTAGGTGATATCCATATGCCAAACAACTCAGCTATCCCATTCGTTATTTCTTTAGGTATGTTTATCGCAGCATTCGGTGCTCTTTACAATCCAGATGCAGATAAACCATGGTCAATCTATATCTTAATTGGTGGTCTTGCTATCACATTCGGTGCTATGATTTTCCGTTCTATTAAGGACGATCATGGTTTCCACTTACACAAAGAAGAAATTATTGAAATTGAAGAAAAACTTTACGGCAAAGGAGGAAATAAATAATGGATTTCAATACTAAATTTACTCCTCATACTTGGCCAGATCATCCTGAACAAGCTACGATGGAAGGTAAAAATAAAGTCGTTGGTTTCTGGATTTTCCTTGCCTGTGAAGTTGTACTTTTCGCTAGTTTATTCGCTACTTACTTAGCGCTTAAGAACAAAGGTCCTGCGGGCATGGAGTTCACAACACAAGGTTTATTTGAATTACCTTTAGCATTTGCTATGACGATGTTACTTTTAACATCATCCCTAACATCTGTATATGCGATTTACCATATGCGTAACTTTAACTTTAAAGGCATGCAAACTTGGTTAGCAATTACATTAGCTTTAGGTCTTGGATTCCTAGCACTTGAAATCTATGAATTCCAACATTATGTAGGTCTTGGTTTTACATTTAACCAATCTGCATTCGCAACTGCGTTTTATTCATTAGTTGGTACACATGGTTTCCACGTATGTTTAGGACTTGTATGGATTTCAACATTAATGATCCGTAATGCTAAACGTGGTTTAAACTTGTACAATGCTCCTAAATTCTTCGTAGCTGCTTTATATTGGCACTTTATTGACGTAGTTTGGGTATTCATCTTTACAGTAGTATACTTGATGGGAGTGATCGGATAATGTCATCACACGATACACCTATAGTTGCTAAGTCACAGGCACAATACGAGTATGATCGTCATCATAATGCCGTTCATATGCGTAAACAAGTAATCAACTTTGCGATTATGATTTTCTTTACATTTATCGCGTTCGCAGTAGTTGCAGCCGATTTTTCTAAATACTTAATCATGCCATTCGTATTATTGCTTGCTGGAGTGCAAGTTGTTCTTCAACTTTACTCTTTCATGCACTTAGAAGACAAAAAAACTCACTTCGGTGGTGTAATTGGTTTCTTCATGTGGATGGGAATTTTAATCGCATTTACATTCTTCTTAGCATTCTTAACTATCATTTGGTGGTAATCACCAAAGAAGCACGTTCTCTACATTTTGTAGGAACGTGCTTTTCTTGTTGACTAATTGGATTTAAATACATCATCACTATCATTTACAGACTTTCAATATATTTATCGTTAGTATGTATGTGCCTAGACTATCAATAATAATTTGTTCACCTTTCGTTCATTGCAGTATAATTGTAAGCGTTCTATAATAGGAGTACTGAAGTTAAAGGAGTGCGTTCTGTATGCCACTTAGTATATTTGGTTTCCAAGCTTTATGGAGCCCATATTTAATAGGGGTTCTCGTTTTCATAACAGTCATCTATTTTTTAATCACAACAAAATGGCGCAAGGATTTTAAAGAAAGTGAGCCTTTGAAAAAGGGAGAGGCAATTTATTTTGTGCTAGCAATGGTAACGATTTATATTATTAAGGGATCTCCAATAGATTTAATGGCGCACATTATGTTTACAATGCATATGGTGCAAATGGCTATTTTATTATTGCTTGTTCCAATTTTCATAATTAAGGGAATTCCTTGGTGGGTATGGAAAGTTGCAATAGAAGCACCTGTTGCTAGAAAAATATTTAAAGTGTGTACGTTACCTGTTGTAGCAGTATTTGTCTTTATCGGATTATTTTCTTTCTACCATTTACCATCAGTTTTAGATTACATTAAACTAAACGAAACTTTACACGGTACATATACATTTGTGTTATTTGTATCTGCTGTTTTTATGTATTGGCCATTAATTCAAAATATGCCTAATCGTTCACAAATGAAGCCTTTGTACAAATTAGCTTATATAATTGCTAATGCGGTATTAATTACACCTGCATGTGCATTAATCATTTTTGCCCCTGATGCCATGTATGAAACCTATACAAATGGTGAGGCATGGTTAAAAGCAATGGAACTTTGTGTACCAGCCTCTACTTTATCTGGCTTATCTCTATCAGGACCAGAGCTCTTTACAGATATGAAGCCTGTTGCCGATCAACAGTTGGGCGGTGTTCTGATGAAAATTTTACAAGAGCTTATTTTTGGTGTATTACTTGGATCAATCTTTATAAAATGGTATCGCTCAGAACAAAAGGATCCAGATAAAATTACAGCTGATGCATTAAAGGCACACCAACAAAAATGGGAAAGTCAACAGCAACATTAATTGAAAGTAGAAATTTTCTATAAGGAGTTTTGTGAATGGAACTGCAAATTTTACCAACTCTAAGTACTTCATTCATCGTGATCAGTGCAGTACTTGTAGCGATTGGCTGGGGCTTAATTATAAAAAGAAAAGTTGAAGCACATAAAAAAGTAATGTTAGCTGCTGGTGTTGCGGCACTTATTTTCTTTATCATTTATGCTTCACGTACAGTATTTATTGGAAATACAGCATTTGGTGGTGGAGAAGATTTAAAACCATATTATACTTTCTTCTTAATTTTCCACATTATTTTAGCGACTACTGGAGCTGTGTTTGGAATTGTGAGCATTATTTCTGGCTTAAAAATGAATATTAAGCTTCACCGTCGTATTGGTCCGATTACAAGTATTATTTGGTTCTTTGTAGCTATTACTGGGGTGTTAGTGTACGTTTTACTTTATGTTTTATTTGAACCAGGCGAAACAACTTCTGTTATTAAAGCTATTTTAGGGGTTTAACAAAAATCTCCCACTTTTTATTGAGAAGGTGGGAGATTTTTTATGGGTGTCTGATTCAATAAAGAAAGAACAACAACAACTAGTAAAGGGCCAATTAAAATTCCAAGAAATCCGAATATTTTAAAGCCGATAAACATGGCGATAAATGTTGTAAGAGAGGAAAGGCCAACTTTATTGCCAATAACTCTAGGTTCAATCATACGTCGAACCAAAAATAAGACAATGGTTAGCACCACTAGTGCAATAGCAAAGACATAGTCACCTGTAAAGGCTTTATAAATCGCCCAAGGTAGAAGTAATATAAATGAATCTAAAAAAGGAATAACATCTAAAATCACAAGCAAAAGTGCTAATATAAGTGGGAATGGTGTTTTTAGTATAAAAAACGTTCCAAAGGCTATTGCAAAAATACAAATACCAACTAAAAATTGAGCTTTTATAAAGCCGAACAAAGCAAGTTTCACTCGTTGCCCAATAAATAATATTTTTTGGTGATAGTGAAAGGGAAAGGGGGCTAACATTTTACGATTGATGGCTGGCAGCTCTAAAAGTAACATGTATAGCACAATCCAATAAACAAATATATCAAACAAACGTGAAGGAATATAGGTAAGCAGTGATGACCAAACATTCACGTTTGTTAAAGACAGGGCAAATTTTTCAATGGATGTTAATGCCCGTGAAATGAGTAGTTGAATTTGGATGACAAGATCTACTGGTAAATGATACGTATAGTTAGAAAGCTTGGATTGCATTTGAATCCATAGTGCTGACAGTTGATTGAGATACTCAGGAATGTGAATGATAAATGTTGAAAATTGTTTCCAGGCTATAAATATTATGAGGCTACATAATAATATGGTTATACTTAAAAAGAATATAAAAAAAATGGATACAGTAATTTTCCGTTTTTTTCGGAATCGTTTGCTAATACGCATGATGATAGGCTCTAATAATATGGCGGTGACGTAGGCAAGTAATATTGGTAATGATAACGATATAAACCAAAGAAGTGCTATTCCTAATGCAATAACAATTATTGGGTGGCGAAAAAAGGGATGTTTTAAAAATTGTAGCATTTAATCTCACCTACATCCTATTGAAAGATATCATTAGTATGAGACGAAAAAATATTTTTACTCAAAATAAAAAAGACTGGACCACCAGTCTTTTCAAAACGATATTTGAAGCTGTTGTCGCAGTGGAGAGTTGGATTCTTCCCATTTCCTAAATGAGGAACATAGCTGTCACTAAAAATATAGATTAGCGTGCTTTAACAGGTTCAATATTGTTTTTATTTGTCGTTTGGATTGCGAATTCATCTAAGTCTAATTTAACCTTTTTTAAGATTTCTTCACATTTTTTTACAAGGTGTGCTGGATACACTTCATCGTCACCATATTCAACACCATGTGGGTAATAGTATTTACCAAGTGCTGGTTTCATTAACGTTAGGATTGCGTCGTGTGCACCAACGTCACCAGAAATTGCATATGCGAATACACGAAGGTAATAACGACCTTCACGAGTATCGAAACGCTTATCAAATGTCATACGTTCATAGTCCCAGCCGCCATCACATTCTAAACCATTTTTTTTCATAATGCTTTCAATAAGTTCTTGATCAGCTGTTAAATTTTCAAGGTTAGTATTTTCAAAATACATGTAAAATCCTCCTTTAGGTTCTCGTACAAAGTATACGCTCATTTTTATAATAGAGCATATTCGACATTGTTGCAATGACAACATTGTGTCAACCCAATTACAATTGATATAATAACTTACAATAATGGTGATGAAAAGGAGTCATGTATGAAAGCTTTATTCCGTATTCTTATGGCATGTGCTGTAATAGCATTAATCGGCTTTATGTTTTTTAATACACCACGTGAAAATGAGCCACTTGAAGGACCAAATGCGAATTCTAATATTATACCAAAAACAGAATTAAAGCAGCCGGAAGTTGGAGCAATGACAAGGCCAGAAACTGGATTATCGACATTCATTGGTCAAGGTGTACAAGCAGTTGTGAAGCAATACGGAGAGCCAGCACGAAAAGAGCCATCGTCCTTTGGATATGATTGGTGGGTCTATAATACGAGTGCCGCTACATTTTTTATGGTAGGGGTTCAAAATAATATAGTTACACAAGTTTACATAGCTGGAGAAGATTTAGACGCCTATCCTTTTAAAGTTGGACAAAAACGTGATGAGATTTATCGAATGACAATCATTGATTATGAAGTAGCGGCAAATGTTGATGATAATATTTTTGTTTTTTCAATGAGTGAAGAAGATATGCAGACTCGTTTACTTGTGAAATTCGATGGACTTTTTGCACAGCTTTATATAGATAGAGAAACTAGTGAGCTACAGGGTATACGCTTCACTAATAGCGAAACACTTGTTCTTCATCAACCATATGAAATGACTTATCAAGGTGAGCTTGTTATACCTACACCTCCGTCTTCTTTTTTACAGCAGGAAATCAATGAAGCAAATGCTGAACAGCTTGACGATTTACTGAATGTAACTAGGGTACATCATAATCTACTTCCACTACAAGTTGATGTAACACTAGAAGAAGCAGCTAAAATGCATAGTGAGGATATGAAAGTTCAAAACTTTATTGGGCATGAATCACCTACAAATGGGGATTTAAAAAAGAGATTAGAAACACAAGGGATTGAATATAGTGAGGCAAATGAGAATCTAGCGACGGCTTATTTTGATGCTATAGAGGCCATGCACGGTTGGCTCAATTCTGCCGAGCATCGAAAAGTTATTTTGAATGAAAAATATGCAACAGTTGGCTCTGGTGTCTTTTTAAATTATTATACACAAATTTTTATTGAGCCTTCCTCACAAAAGAAGGATAGTGAGAATATTGACGCTGAAGAACCTGTAGAGACTATCGATGAATCCACACAATAAAATAGCATCTGTAACTGAAGATTAACTTGGTCAGCCGAGTTGAACTTCAGTTTTTTTATTTTCTAATCGATCTGTTGAGAGTAAAGCCTCTACCTACATTTTTCGTCACACCGTTACAGACGCCGTCATATGATAGAGAACTGAAAGGGGGAGTGAGGCATGCAATTAGCTGAGCTTTTAAAGGATTGGCCATGTAGTGTGACTGGTGGGTCTATTCGAACTATTGTTACAGGTGTTGAGGACTATGCACAGGCTGTAAAACCAGGAGATATTTTTATAGTAAGAAAGGGCAAGAAAACGTCTGGTAGTCGCTTTGTAAAAGAGGCATTGGCTCGTGGGGCTGTAGCCATTGTTTCAGAGGAAAGTATCTCACTACCTATTACTGATCAAAATATTCCTTTTGTTTGGGTTCCAAATACAGCCTTATTTTTATCGTATGCAAGTGCAAAGCTTGCGGCCTTTCCAGCAGAAGCATTGACGGTAATAGCTATAACTGGGACAAATGGAAAAACAACAGTGAGCCATTTTGTAAGCCAATTGCTAAGAGCTTTACATAAAAATGTAGCTGTTATTGGGACTGTTGGATTTTATATAAATGGACAAAAACAACAAACTATATATGAGCAATTAACGACATTGCAGGCTAAGGAATTGCATCCGATTTTAAAGCAATGTGCGCGAAATGGTGTTACACATGTTGTTTTAGAGGCTTCATCAATGGGTTTACAGCAGCATCGATTAGATCATTGTGATATTGATTGTGGTGTCTTTTTAAATTTATCAGAGGACCATTTAGAGGATCATGGAGGGCTTGAGGCGTATAAGCGAGCGAAAAAGAGATTGGCAGATTTATCTAAAAAGCTAGTGTTAAATGGAGATGATAATTTCTGTCGTTCTGTTGGTATTTATGATAAGAAAAAATCCTGCTCATTTGGCTTTGACAATCACAATGACTTACATATCCAAATTGTCAGTGAATCCATTGGCAAAACGGTACTCTGTCTACAAACATCATCAAGTGAGCATATCGTAGAAATTCCCTTCATTGGAAAATATCATGTGCAAAATGCAGTAGCCGCGTTGATGGCTATATGGCGCTTAGGTTTTTCAATTGAGGAGATAGCCGAGCATATGTGGTCATTAAGGCTACCAGAAGGCAGACTTGAGAAAATCGATAATGCATTTGGCATTGATGTGTATGTGGATTATGCGCATACTGCAGAGGCATTACAGGCTGTTTTACAAACATTTGATCGATCGAGGACACTTTATCTAGTATTTAGCTGTGGAGGAAATCGGGATAAGGCAAAACGTTTTGCGATGGGTGCTGTAGCCAGTAAGTATGCAGATATTATTTTTTTAACAACTGATAATCCACGTGATGAGGATCCAATCCTAATTAATGAAAGTATCATAGCAGGTTTTACGGAACAGCAATATTATGAAATTTATTTAGATCGCAAGGTTGCAATTCATAAGGCATTAGAAAAAGCTGAGAAAGGTGATATTGTCCTTGTTGCCGGAAAAGGGCATGAACAAACTCAACAAATAAAAAATGAAAAATTCCCTTTTTCCGATCAACAATGTGTCCGTGATTATTTTCTAAATCTTATGCCTGAGAGCGGCGTTGAATGACAAAAAATGATCCAGTTGCAATAGCAAGCTTGCGTCCAGTTTCATCCTCGATATCACATTCCATTACAAGTGTTTGACGCCCTTTATGTACAAAGCGTCCGCGTGCAATTAGCTCTTTATTTGTAGTTGTAGCAATATAAGAGACATTCATATTTGTTGTGACCACATTAAAGCCTTCTGGTACAGAACGAGAAGCCAAACCTCCCATCGCTGCATCTGCAATTGTTGCGATAATTCCTCCATGTGGGACCTTAATCGTATTATGGATAACTGGTGTAATTGGAATTCGAACCTCACTAATTTCTGGCTCAAATTTACCCACCATATGCAGGGCAGCATTGATATATCGACGATGTACCCCGTGTTGTTTTGCATGAAGCCCTGATAATAAATGCAATAAAACCTCTTCATCTTCAGCAGTGCTTTCTTGTAAAATATTTACTAGTAATTCTTCGATTTGTTCTTTTGATGATGTAGCCAATATAAAAACTCCTTCATGTAAAAATATCAATAATGTAAAATTACCACAAAATCTGTTATGATGGGTAAGAGATTGGGGGAATTAACTATGATGATGACCTCTGACTGGGTAATCATATTGGATGAGGCCGATGCGCTTTGTGAGATGATCCTTTCCTCTGAGCCTGCGAAAATGCTGCAACAAGCTTATGATGCTGTTTATAGCGATGTTCAGTTAATCGAAGCTATACACGCTTTTAATCGCATGAAAGAGCAGTACGAAGATGTACAACGTTTCGGAAAATATCATCCGGACTATCATACAATTATGAAATCGATTCGTCAGCAAAAGCGCGCACTCGATCTAAATGAAAAGGTTTCAGCCTTAAAAATAGCTGAAAACGATTTTCAAGATTTGCTCGACGAGATAAGCCTACTTATAGGAAAAACAGTATCAGAAGCAGTAAAAGTGCCTGTAAGTAATCCTTTCTTCGCATCTGGTTCTTCATGTGCTGGGGGCTGTGGTTCAGGCGGATCTTGTTCGTGCTCGGCATAATAAGCAAAATTTTTAGACTGTATACAAACTCGGATGATAGCGAGTGTATACAGTTTTTTTACGTCAATTCAGAACTTGATTTCTGCGATAGTGTTATGATGTTAGCAAGAAGAATCGTAGTGATTGCGAAAAGCGTAGCGTAAGGGAAAAATTGTAGAGATAGATTGCTATCACAGAGCGAAATGAAATGTATGGTTGACTATTAAATCGTCAGGAGCAGAAGATCCAATCTTTTATTAACATATACAATTTTTAAATGAGGAAGCTGAACTCACTTCACCAATTACAATAAAGCAAGTGGAAGAAGCCATATATTCGCTTTATTTTTTGTTGGATCAGGGTTGTAATTGATCTTGATACAAACATATAGCGACACTTTTGTTAAGCAAAATAATATATTACATTTTGGAGGTATAAATGATTAAAAAGCATAGAACAGCGTTTCATGCCAAGGAATGGGCTATTGATTTGTATGAAGCAGCAACTATAGAAGAAATCCAGCAGGTTGAGAAAGAGCTACAAATAGTGCTGCCGAAAGTATATAAAGAGTTTTTAAGTGTATCAAACGGAATGCATGGTAATTTAGCTCAGCTATATTCAACAGATGGATTAATTGAAATGAATAAAACATATGAAGTGCAAAGATATGCACCAGGCTATGTTTCTGTTGGCAATGATAATGGTGGGTATCATCTTTTAATGAGAGCAGTAGAGGATGCTGTTAATTTCCAATTAGTAAGTGATGGATATTGTGTACCCACCGAAAATGATATAACTGATAATTTTCTTTCATGGTTGGATAGTGATGAGGGTGATCCATGGAGAAATGAATAGTTGGTAAAAAAGAAGGTAAAACCCTAGACACCTAATTGCATTTTGGTGGTAATTTCAATTCTCGTATCACATCTTCCAAAAAGCATCGCCTTGTATGATCATTACTATGGTAAACTAAAAGAATATAAAAGAAACACTGATCATTGGGCATAGCTGAAACAGCACGGAGAGTAAAAACATTGACGAGGAGTGTGGGAAATGACGAATCAACAGAAGATTGCGGAGTTCTTAAACAATTTAACACTTGAAGAAATATATGATCAAAGTGATCTGCTCATTTGGATAGATTGGCGAGAAGCTGAGGAAGACTTAATAGATTACTTTAACGAGCAATTGCCTGAGCCAGATCGAATTGATTGTGAAATTGTTGAGATAGACAAGCCTAGAGGTGTGGATATTGTTCTATCCTCCCAAGAAAAAAAGATGACGATTCCCTTTGCCGATGATGTGACTGATAGAGATAGCGCAATTCGAGCTATGCAGGAAATGCTTTCCCCTCAATATCAAATTCGTTGGTTTATGGAATCATTAGGCAATGATACTTTAGCTTTTGCATTGCTACCAGCAGTACAATGGGAAGAATTAGTACAGCAATTTGGTAAGCATAAAGTAGACTACTATTTCCAGCCTGTAACAAACACTAGCGTCATGTTTGATATGGGTATAGATGAAGTAGATGCATTAATGAACTTGAGAGCTATAGAACATTTAAATATATGAAAGCGAGTAGTATAGTGGAAAAAGTATTGCACAGCTTGAATCCCAAAAGGAAAAATACCTAACGATTATAAGCTGACAATCAAATAGATTACCTTATTCAGCAAATGTTTTTTGTATCTTTTCGCTACAGAAAACATTTGCTAAATGAAGATAAAATTTCAATACGACATCAAAAAGCCTACGCCATATTTTTGCGCAAGCTCTTTCATAGTGCTACAGTAACAAAAAAATCACCTTCACCACTCGCGTTCTCTTAATGCGTCCTCTACATCAATCTCAATATTGTATGCCTGCAATATATCAATTACTGTTTCTGCAATGCTATCTCTGGCGGCTGTTTCAATTTCACTGTCATGTTCATAAAATTCATCTTCCAAATCATTAATAGCAAGTGTCATCTCGTCCAATTTTTGTTGGATATCCTCTAAAGAGTGAGGAGCTTGCTCTAAATATTGAACAATACCCTCTAATAACATTTTAATCTTATCAACTAAAAATTTTGGGTAATAATCATCTCTATACATATCTCTTAAGTAGTCTATTGTTTTCATTTTGTCCAGCTCCTTTATCTTGAATCAGCATATTTCAGCCCTTTTCTCCGTAAAATTGTTTCCTAATCTCTTTAATAACAGCTTGCATACAGTTGTTTCGCTGTATAAATAATTTTGAATTTTAACAAATCTATTGTGAAAATATCGATTGCTTACGCAAATTGAAGCTGTTTTTGTAAGCCATCTGCTACGAATTTAATCGTTTATGGGCGAATTATTACTTTAGGCTTATAATCTATTTTAAAAAAGCTTTAAATTTTCCCTCCAACAACCTTGCAACAAGCACGTAATTTTCTTCATTATAAATAGCTGCATACCTAGAATCATAGCCATCAAAAAGCTGTAATGGGAGGTTTTCATAATCAGTTAAATAGGCATCGTAATAGGTAGATGCAAAAGCAGCTCCTTCTTCTGTTAAATCTTCATCTAACAAAACCCCATCGTAAAATTCAATGAAAAAATCGAGCGCGGTTATTTGACCTTGCATTAGCTGTTCATAAAGCTCTGGGTCATCCTCTTCAATGATAGTCGTATTTGCTAATTGATGCTCCAACATCCAACGGTAAAAAAAAGCGATATGCACTGCACCTTGATTAGTAGGTAACTGCTGTGGAAAGTCCTCTGCATCAGAATGCCATTTCATTTTGTCATAGGCTGTCATAAAATCTCCTTTCCTCTTATATAAGCTCTTTAATAATCAGCTCAAAGCGCGTGCGATATGGCTCTGGAATATGCATAAATTCTGAGCTAGTAAAGTCATTCATATGGATGATGCCAAAACATGTATATAAAAGCTGCGCTACAACCATATCTTTATATTCTTCAATGTGTTCACTTTGTTCAAGTGGAATAAATGGGCAAAGCTCTATAAATGGTGTCGTCATAAATTTTTCGAACCATTGCAAATTGTTATCTGTACTCATAGCTTTTTCAAAGAATGCATCGTAAGGAACTTCTTGAACAGCTAGCACAGTACATACAAAGACAGGCAATGTTTCAGGTGTTAAACCGAATTTTTCCACATAGGCTTTTGCAAAGTATTCAGGCATTAGCGAATGGTCGCCATCGCATTCATACATATAGTCGATTACGAGCTTGCCATAGCTTTTATCGTATAAGCCAAGACCGAAAACAGCAAATGTACTTGGCATTGCTGCTTCTTCATCATCAACATCTTGATAAAAATGATACTGTGCCATCGCCTTATAACTATATTCAACTAGCGCAGTATGTAGGCTAGGATAGCTGAGAGCTTTAGTAAAGAAGTGATGTGATGATGTGACAGGTAAAAGCTCGATTGGCAACACTAAGTCGCTTTTACCTTCATAATAAATGCCATAGCTTTTAGGGAAATCCTCTTCTAATAAAGCATTTAAGTAAGCTAATGCTTGACGATAAGCTTCTTCGCTCTCTTCTTTAATTTTAATCGTAATCGTGGCTAGTACATCATTTGCTTGGCAGAAAATTAGGTCGGATGCCATTTGCTGTTTATGTGTTGGCAAAGTACCAGAGCCGACTGTGATTAATGAGTTATATGCTTCTGCATCTAATTCTTTGATTGTTGCCAGCAGCTCTTTGACTGTTAAATAAGAATAGCTTGCGCCGTATTTACTTAAATTCACTGCGTAGTAGCATAGCAATGGTAAGTAAGTTAATGATTGATGCTCGTCGATAAAGTGAGAAAGACAATAGCGCTGTGTTTCAAAGTCTAGCTCTTGACGAAATTCATCAAGCAAGACAAGCTGCTGATAATGGCAGAGCACTTCATGCAGTGTGAAGGCGTCTAGTAAAAAAGACAGGGTGATGATTTTAGAAGGATAACCATCTGTATCAATTTTATATTGTTTAGAAAGTAGTTCTTGCTCAAGCTGTAGCCATAATGCTTCGTTTTCGGTAAATTGTTTAGTTTTCATGGAATGACCTCCCTTTTATGAAAGAACAACTACACTATTAAAATTAACTTTCGTGCATAAATATTGTAAATTTCAAATTTATTAATGCATCAGAAAGTTCATTAGGGAAAGAAAAATCTAGTGCAATCAATTAAAAATCGCTGAAATCATTACATACAGAGTCAATAGCACTGCAAAATAGTCCATACTTTATCAAACTCTTTGTTTTTGCAGTCCTCTTCACGAATCCAGAAATATAGTTTGCCACTATCGCCCCACATATAGCCTAGGTCATCTTCCGAATCAAGCTGTAATAGCAGCTGCCAATCCTTTACGTGTGGTTCAAGCTCCTTGCGTAACGGGTGATTGTAGGCTGTTGAATCCCCACAATATAAACCGTTTGTGACAAGTTGGCATTCTAAATACATATCCCCTTGAATCGTATCAGGATGACCATCTATACGATGTGTCGTTTGTTCCTGTGCTTCTTCATCGACCCAATCATAAAAAAAATCATTGTAGGCATCTTGTTGTTCCTCTGTTAAAAAAGTTTCTAAATTTTTGCTATAAGGAGATGCCCATGAAGGGAGTGTCCATTCATTTCTAAAGTGTAGTGCCGCACTATCAATATACTCCGTTAAAACTGTGGGTTGCTGCATTCGCTTTAAACTGTCAGGTGCTTGTGTGAAGTGGAAAACGTGAAAGCCATCGCCATCATTTGGATCATAGCCCCAAGGTTGTCCAATGACATCATAGAAAAAGGATAATAGTCCATCAGCAGGCAGCAAGTTGTTGGAATCATACGACTTTACTTCTGTTAAATTAAGCTGACATAGAAAGTATAATGGCTGGTTATTATTTGTATGTGGCCATATAAAATCTGTCGGTACATCGGGGTTGCCACCGATTTTGGACTGTCCAATTTGAATGGCATCATCTGCTGTCGGTATTGCCGAAGCACGAATTGACTTTTTAGCGAACTGCAAAATTTGTTCTGCCACCTCTCCAAGCTCAAAATCAAATAATGCTGTTCGTAACTTTTCCATGTTGATTCCCCCTTATTTTTATCTAATTTCAATATAGTACATACGTTCCCTTGTGTAAAGCCTGTATTTGGAATTATTTAAATATTATTGAATCAACAGGTTTAGAAAGCATAGCAATTACGAGGTCTTCTTGAATTTTTACTGACTTTTGATACAGTAAAGGTTATGATAGTGAGCCTGATTAGCAATTTTTACCCCTAGATTTTAAGGGTCCAGATTGAAGAGTAGATGAGCTTTAATTAAGCGAAGTAAGGAAAAGGGCAGTATTTCATCTCACTTCTTACACCCCATATTGGATTACATTAATAATGAAGTAGCCTAGTTTACGATTTTTAGAGATTTTCATAAAATACCACGCTGTATGTCATTTTCACACAATAAAATTTACCGAAGCTTCTCATCAAATGATGAATAATTGAAGAACTAGAAAAAACAATGGTAAAAGATTGTGATAAAAAATTATCAACATTATTAGGGAGGATTACTAGATGAAAACGTATCGAATTGCTGTAATACCAGGGGATGGCATTGGAAAAGAGGTTGTTCCTGCTGCGATAGAGGTTCTCGATCAAGCTGCACATCTTGATGGAAGCTTTCAATTTGAATGGACTACATTTCCTTGGGGCTGTGACTATTACTTAGAGACAGGTAAAATGATGCCAGATAATGGCATTGAAATATTAAAAGGCTACGATCAAATTTTCTTAGGGGCAGTAGGGATGCCTAATTTAGTACCTGATCACATTTCTTTATGGGGGCTACTGATTAAAATTCGCCGTGAGATGAAGCAGTCTATAAATGTACGTCCAGCAAAGCTATTACAAGGCTTACCTTCACCATTGCGCAACCCAAATGACTTTGATTTAATAGTTGTACGGGAAAACTCAGAGGGAGAATATGCTGAAAGCGGTGGCAGAATACATAGTGGTCAGGATGAGGTTGCTATCCAAAATGCTATATTTACAAGGAAGGGTACAGAGCGTGCGATGCGTTATGCATTTGAAATAGCAAAAACACGACGTCAGCATGTGACAAGTGCCACGAAGTCAAATGGAATTACCTATAGCATGCCATTTTGGGACGAGGTTTTTGTACAAGTAGGGAAAGATTTTAAAGATATTGGGCAAGTTTCTACGCATATTGATGCTTTAGCTGCCTTCTTCGTCATGAAACCAGAAAGCTTTGATGTTATTGTTGCATCCAATCTATTTGGTGATATATTAACAGATTTAGGTGGGGCTATTATGGGTAGCATTGGAATTGCTCCAGCAGCAAATTTAAATATTGAACGACAATATCCGTCTATGTTTGAACCTGTTCATGGCTCTGCTCCAGATATTGCTGGCCAGGGGATAGCCAATCCACTTGGACAAATTTGGACAGGTAAAATGATGCTTGATTTCTTAGGCTATCATGAGCTTGGCACAAGAGTGCTAAATGCGATAGAAGCAACATTATCACAAGGGATCAAGACAGCAGATTTAGGTGGAACTTCAACATTACGCGATGTAACAAGCGCAGTACTAAATCATTTGCGATAAGGCATATGAAAAAATCATTTGAGTGAAGCGCTTATGAAAAACTTTTTTGCTTATAATTGGCAAGTCAGAGATGAATGGTTAGAGTGGTGCAATCAGCTAAGCCCAGAGGAATTATTGAAGGAAAGGCAAGGCGGAGTAGGGAGTTTCCTTTATACACTTTTTCATATTATAGACGTTGAATATAGCTGGATTCGTGGCATCCAACGCGAAAAAGACAGAATATTCGATTTTAGTGATTATCAAACATTAGAGCAAGTGAAAAAGCTTTCTGATGAACTACGAATTGACAATATCGAATTTTTAAAAGTCAATGAGGACTTTAATAATGCCATTGTAAAAGTCGCTTGGGATGATAAGGAATATAGAAAAATTGATATTATCCATCATATTATTGTGCATGAAATCCATCATATAGGTCAGCTTTCCGTTTGGGCAAAGGAATTAGCCCTACCTTCTGTATCTGCGAATTTTATTGGTAGAGAATTAAAGACTTATATACAGCAAGAAAAAAGGTAAGGGCATGATAAAATGACCCTTACCTCATGTTGTTGAAATACTATTATGTCAATGAAATCAAGGTGACAAATTAAAAAGTATAACCCTTTTTCAAGACGAGGGGTTGATTTCTGTTCTGATTGAGTGCTTTGTAGCTGTCGCTTTGCTTTCGCGCAGAGCTTCCTGGGGGCGTCCGATGAGCCGCTTCACTCGCGCTCCAGGGTCTCATCTGTGACGCTGAATCCCCGAGGAATCACTCAGTCTACACTCCAATCAACCACTGCTCATAGTATTTTCGTTGGCATTTCACATAAATGTATAGTGATAAATTTAAGTCTTAACCATCACTATTTTTCGTAAAAAATGAAGCTGATAACATTTTTCTATGCGAAAGCAGTACGACAGCAGTAAGAGGCTTTATGTTTAGTTATAAAGTATTTTTATGGTTGACAGCTATAGAATTGTACTACTATTCTATCCATTTAATGATGGTGAGTAATATGCTTTTACTTTACTATTGAAGGAAGAAAATATTTAAAGTTCTACACTATTGCAGATTGGAGTGTAAGGCTACTCGACTCCCGTGGGATAGCGAGACAGACGAGAAACTGAGGCCAACACGAGGTTGGTCACGAAGGCGTTGTCACAGGACGTGACGCACTTAGCCTTCGTTCCTCCAGCGCAGGAAGCGGCTCGTCGCTCGCCCACCGGAAGCTTTGCTCTGTGCGAAAGCGAAGCGTCAGCAACAAAGCGAGTAGCCTGGAACGGAAATCACCTCCATTTTGACTAAATATTCACAAAGAGTCCCTTGACCATTTAGTTTTTCAACACTATGAGGTAAGGGCATGATAAAATGACCCTTACCTCTATAACTATTCTTGTGTTTGTAAGTATTCTACAGCAACATCTGGTCGATCTGTAATAATGCCCTTTGCACCGTTACGGATTAATTTCTTCATCGTCTCTCCGTCATTGATGGTCCAATAGTGAACAGGAATGTTTAAGTTGCTTAAAAACTGAATAAACTTCGGTGAATCTAATGCAATAACACCTGATTTAGGTGGTATTTGGAACACGTCTACCCTTGGATGATATAGATGTCCAAATTGGCTGGAGAAGGAAGCGAATGCTTTTCGAACATCTATCTCACCAGCACCGAGGGCTACTTGATTTTGTGCATATAGATTAAAACGGTCTATCTGCTCCCCGTAAAAGCTTGTAACAACTACACGATTCTCAGCGCCAAGCTCTTCAATTAAACGCCATAATTTTGAAGGCATTAAGCTTCCTTCATACGTATCTGGTGCGTCTTTAATATCAATATTGACCAACATATTTGGATATGCTTCTAGTAATTCCCGTAAAGTAACAACATCTACTTTTTCATTTCGATAAGGAAATTCCCCATTTAAATCTTCAAATTGATAACCGTGGTTTAAGGCATTAATTTCTGCTAAAGTCATATCTGCAATAAGACCATAGCCATCTGTTGTACGATGGACAGTATCATCATGAAAGACGATAATTTCCTCATCTTTCGTTAAGCGAATGTCTATTTCAAAGCCATCTACTCCTAATTGTGCAGCTTTTTTAAAAGCAGGCATTGTATGCTCAGGTGCTAGCAGTGAACCACCACGATGTGCGAGAATAATAGGGTGATCAAATTGTAATGCTTGTTTACTTTCACGCTGCTGAGGTTTAGAAATTGCTTTACTACCTGCCCAAGCAGCCGCACTTGCTGCTGCGATTGCAAGCGCGATCTTCGTTTTTTTACCCATATTCGTCCTCCTTAAAAAATTTAGATGATATAAAAGGTACTGGCGAATTCATTTTTGAATTTGAAAGTTTTGAGCAAACAAAATCAGAGAAACTGTGATTATGGACGTCTAAACTAATGTCTTATTAACTTGCTTAAGTGAATGTTCAACTCTTAATGAATATTGTATGCTTTACCATTATAACGGAAAAATGAGCGTTCTGTCAGCTAAACTCTGTTGCTATCATTTTCCGGTCTATGGTATTCTTTTATGTAAGAAATGAGGGAATACTATATGAACGAACGACAAGGACTAATCGTGTACGTCCATCAATTAAAACATGCAAAGTCTCTTCGAAAATATGGTCATGTTCTTTATATTTCTCGGAGGCAAAAATATGCAGTGCTCTATTGCGATCGAGAGGAAATTGAAATGATGACAACAAAACTACAACGCCTTCCTTTTGTAAAAGACGTTGTAAAGTCTTATCGTCCATTCGTGAAAACTGAGTATGAAAATGCAAAACCTGATAAAGCGAAGGAATATGACTACAAAGCAGGTCTATAATATTACGTTAATGCAGGAATATAGTGATGAAGTCTCATTATTCCAATTAAGTATTGATAAAATAGTTTTGATTCCGAAAATATAGATGAGTGCTTTATTTCTACAACAACTGCTTTTCGACCTAGTTGCTCAATACTTTCTTCGAATATTTTTTGTCGCTTAGAAGGCTTGTCTTCTATATAAGGAATGCCCTCTCGACAAATATAAATCGGCATAAATTTACTTTCACCGACTGGTTTGAAGGCAACTGCTAAAGAAGCAACTTTTTTTTCTTCTTTTGAGGAAGTTAGTATAAAGGCTTGGTGAAAGCGACTTTGATTGGTATTCACTAGTTCAAGAAGCTCATAAACATCACCATAGCCTTCACCTAATTCAATAAATTGTTGTGGCATAAAAATTGCACATCCTTTCCAATATACATAGTATCATGCTGTGGGAGGTCAAGCATATGAAATTTGCAATGAGTTTTTTTTCAGTACTTGCTTTAATTATTACAGGTATAATTTTTTTCCAGTATCATGCATATTCTTCTGACTTAGAGACTGGTAATGGTGATTTTCTTTACTCACAAGAGATAGAAATTTTCTATCGCGAAAATAGCTTAGATATAAGGCAGCATTTTAAAAATCTTCCTGATCAAAAGGTGAAAATTAAGTGGCCAGAAAATGCCATTAACCTTAGCTGCTTTATGGAAACTGAAAAAAGCTGTGATCGTTTATCAGATGAAGCTTCCTACTTTGCTAAGGGAGAAATAAAATCCCAATCTGTTTCATACATAATTCCAATTGAGGGTGGCTTAAAAGATAAAATGCTTATCCAAAATGTTTTAGCCACATTATTAAATGGTGAAGCTACTTATTCGATTGTCCATATTTCCACAGATAGTAAAATTGCTGGTCAATGGATTACAGGTTTACCTTTAATTGGACAGCAACAGCTAGCACTTGTTAACTATACAATGTTTAGTGGGAATGGTACAATCCGTGATATTTATTGGCAATCAGCTAACCTCAAAGTTCAGGAACAAAGTTCTGTTTTATCTATTTATGCACCAGGAGCTATTGCAAAGGACTTTTTGAAATCATTGGAAAATTTACAGTTTTTAAATGACCAGCATATTGCGATTATTCAAGAAAAAAATCCAATGAAAGAACATGATGATCGACTTTTATTTTTACCGACTTTAACTGCACAAGCAGTGGAGCAGGAAGTGGTGCTGTCACAAATAAAATCGCAATATAAGTTCGATAATTCTCCTGAATGGTTACCAGAGGTTGTGGCATCCTATTTAGTGAAGGATACGATAGGCTCTGAAAAAACGAAGGAAATCGTGGCAACATTAAAGGAATATATGACTACAGATCAGGAGGCAGCTTGGCAGGAAGCGATGAATAAACTTGGAGAAGAACCAATTACTCCTGCTTCAATGGATGATCTTTTAACAACGGTTTTAGGTGCAAAAACTTCTTATTTCAAGTTAAATACTGAACAAAAGAACGTGACATATCCATTATTTTTTGAAGATGATCGTGATATTTATGTAAATGATGCCTTGAAAAAAGATGTTCAATTTATTCACTATGAAGGGCAATCTTTATATACAGCCGATACATTGTTGCCGTATCTTGGTTATAGTGCCACTGAAGGGGAAAATGGCTATTATGTAAAAAGTGAAAATCGTTCATTCAGATTCCCGAAAGAACCAGGATTCTACGTATTTAATCAACGTAGATACTCTACTATTTCAGAACCGATTATTAAAATAGCTGGCCATTATTATGTTGAAGAAGCTTGGCTCCAACGCTTATTCTTAGTAGAATTACAAAAAAATGATGGTCGTATCCAAGTAATAACACAAGGGCAAGAATAATTTTTTTGCAGCGGAGGTTTTTCTTCCGCTGCAAAAATGCTTTTATCTTGATTTAGCCGATCCTTACCATGCGAAAGCGAAGCGTCAGAATACTTCCATCTCTATTGATGGCGAGATGAAAGCAGTTTTTATCTATTCAATGAGCCTACAAACACCCGCTGAAATAGAGAAACCAAAGACACGTGTAGTGACCAACATCGTGTTGGCCTACATTCCCTGGCGAATGTCACTGATTTTGAAGGGGAGCTTTTTAGAGAGGCTTAAAAAAATATAGACTCAATTATGCTGGGGTGTAATTGATATGGAAGAAGAAAGTACGGTGATTGACATAAATGAGAGTTGTAGCAGGAGAAAGAAAAGGAATGCCATTAAAGGCGATTACGGGAAATACAACGAGACCTACAACTGACAAAGTAAAGGAATCCATTTTTAATATTATTGGTCCTTTTTTTGATGGAGGGATTGCCCTCGATTTATTTGCGGGGAGCGGTGGTTTAGGCATCGAAGCTTTAAGTAGAGGTGCTGAACGAGCTATATTTATTGAAAAGGATGCTAAGGCGTTTCAGATGCTACAGGAGAATATAAAAAAATGTCGGTATGAGAATTGTTCTGAGCTCTTTCGGATAGATGCTAAACGAGCTGTGAAAGCGCTATTAAAACGAGATATTACCTTTAAATTAGCTTTTTTAGATCCACCTTATCACCACAAGGAATATTATGATCTAGTACAAGTACTTATCGATAATCATAAAATCCAACAAGATGGCATTATTTTATGTGAACATGCAACAGAAGTAGAACTACCACAAAGTTTTGGAGACTTTGTATTAAAGAGACAAGAAACATATGGCGGAACGATTATTTCTGTTTATCTTTATTCAGAGGGTGTCTAAATATCATTGAATAAAGGAAAAGCCTCTGGCGGATGCCATGATATTACGCCAAGGCAAAATTGATTGTTGTGCAGAGGAAGAGGGAGAATAAGTTGTCAGAGAAAATTGCTGTAGTTCCTGGAAGTTTTGATCCTGTAACATTTGGTCACTTAGATATTATTAAACGTGCGGCAGATGTTTTCGATACTGTTTATGTAGCAGTGTTAAATAATTCATCGAAGCAGCCACTGTTTTCTGTAGAAGAACGCATGGCTTTAATGGCAGAGGTGACGAAAACATTGCCAAACGTGCGTATTGAAAGCTCATCTGGTTTGTTGATAGACTATGCGAAAGAAAAAAAAGCAAAGGCTATTGTTCGCGGTTTACGAGCTGTATCAGATTTTGAATATGAGATGCAAATTACTTCGATGAACCGTTTTCTAGATGAAACCATTGAAACATTTTTTATCATGACAAAAAATCAATATTCATTCTTAAGCTCAAGCATTGTAAAAGAAGTAGCGAAATATGGTAGCGATGTCAAAGAGCTCGTTCCTACATGTGTTGTAGCTGCCTTAAAAGAAAAATATGGGTTTACGAAATGAAAAACAAAGGGGATGTCAGTATTTGGGCGTCTCCTTTTTTATTTTATGATAGGAATGAGGCTACTCGACTATTGAGCTAATGGAGTAGCCTAGAAAGAAAATTACGCTCAGTCCACTACATTTCTTCATAATTTGGAAATATGAGTTCAGGAAAAAAGATGCTTTCATTATTTTAAGAAAAAAAGAGCATAAATAGTTGGCACAATGATTATGCTAAGTAGGCGGAATTTTATATATGGCCGAACAGAAAGCTTGGCTGATTTAGCAATAACAAAAATTTGCAAATGTATGCTAATGCTTTGCATAGTAAGTAATAGAACTACTAGCAATGGTAAATAGGAATGACTGGGAAAGGCTGTGACAGTCATTTTAAGACCATTTGTAACTTCTAGTATGGCAGCAATAGAAAGCTCAGCTGTATGGGGTAATTTTGGTATGAGTTTATCTAAGCCTTGTTGTACTATCGTTTGGATCGTAGTGAAAAAGATAATGGTTGTTCCAACTAAAAGAATCGTCGGTGCTGTCTCTTTAATGCTTTCTGAGAAAGGTGCTGAATATAAAGGCGTATTATGAATAGAAATGCTAGGAAGATCAGATTTTCGGAATAAAAAATAACCAGTTATTAAACAACAAATATTAAAACTATGTAGTAAACATAAAAACAGCCAGCCAAACGTATTACTGTGTAACAAATCAAGGCTTACAAAACCTAGCACAAAAAGCGGACTTGGTGCATGACAGACGGCTAGTAAAAAATTAGCTTCTTTAGGATGAAGCTGCCCACTGTTTTTTAGATAAACAATTGTTGTTGCACCAGTAGGATAACCGCCAAGTGCGCTAATAATATAGGCTTGTACGTATAGTGAGGCTCTTTTGGTCTTTGTTCGCATAGGAGCCGTTAAACGTAGTAGCCATTGCGTTAAAATTAAATAAGGTAATAAATATGGGAAAAGCGCATCCATAAATAGCGTTAAACCTAAGTCAGTACCGTGATGAGCTGTTTGTGGGAATAGCAAGAGTAATAGAATAAGAACTATGCAAAGCGCTATTTGAATTGTGGCATACATGTTATCATCTCGTTTCAACTTTTTGTCATTCACATAGGCAAATGCTAAAATCAATATATGTAAAAAAGGCAAAAACATGAACGTATGGTTTTGCGAGCGTCCTAGGAGGTGTTCCAAATGAAGAAAAAAATAAGTATTTATGTAGTGTTATTAGTCGTTATTTGTTTTTTAATGTTATACCGACTAGACGCCTATATTATGAAGCCTGGAAGTGCTTATGATGTCAGTAAATTTGTTACAGTAGAAAACAATCATACTGAAAACAAAGGGTCTATGAGTTTAATGACAGTAGCTATGCAGCAAGCGACCCCTTTTTCGTATCTTTGGGCTAAAACTCAAAAATATCAAAAACTAATGGATATTAACCAGGTACGAAATCCATTAGAAGATGAAGAAGAATATAATGTTCGACAGCTTAAACTAATGTCTGACTCCCAGTTCAATGCAAAGTATATTGCCTTCCAGAAAGCGGGACTTCAAACAACAATACATTTCGATGGAGTCTTTGTTTTAAATGTGCTGGATGGTGGTGCTTCAGACGGCCTTTTAAAAGCAGGAGACGAAATTATTGAAGTGGATGGACATAAAATTAGTAATCAGCAAATGCTAGTAGATCTTTTGAAGCCAAAAGAGCTTGGAGACAAAGCAACAGTTAAATTCATACGTAATAAAAATGAACAAGAGGTCACTATTACATTAAAGGAAATTCCTAGAGCCGAGGAAAAGAGAGCTGGTTTAGGTATTTCGTACGCAGAAAGTAAATCAATTGAAACAAATCCAAAAGTGACAATGAAGACAGAGGATATTGGTGGGCCATCTGCGGGTCTAATGTTTACACTTGAAATTTTAGATCAACTGCTTAAAGAGGATTTAACCAAAGGCTATGCTGTAGCAGGCACAGGAGAAATGTTGGTTGATGGCTCTGTTGGAAGGATTGGAGGAATAGACTATAAAGTCATCGCTGCTGATCGAGATGGTATGGAAATTTTCTTTGCGCCAGATGATGAAATTTCTCCAGAACTAAAGGCGAAACATCCTGAATTGGAATCAAACTATGCGACAGCAGTAAAAACGGCTAAAGAAATTGGTACGAAAATGAAAATAGTACCTGTTAAAACGGTAGATGATGCCATAAATTATTTAAAACAGTTACAGCCCAAATAAAAAAGGATGCTAGAAAAATCTGGCATCCTTTTGTAGTGAATAGATTTAGAAACGAATCGGTGGTGTTTGATAATCTTTAGGTAGACTTCGTTCCATATTTCCAGTTTCGAGGCTTAGATTGTAAATCTCTGCGGCATGAATATCTATAGTAAGCATAGCATCTTTCGTAGCTGCAACTCGGCTGATTAATGGTAAAGAGATGTCCTTTTTATACTTCCCTAAATAAGCCTGCCCTTTCATACTCATACCAAGTAAACGAATATAGGATGGAGTAACACTGTTGTGTAATTGTTCCTTACTAAATCCAGTATAAATATGAGTAAGCATGCGCTGAAGTCGCGTCCATGTATAGCGCTTTGATTTTATTTTTTCCATAAAGTTGCTAAAGGAATGACTTGTTTTGGCTGCCTTAATAAGAGCATTCTCAATACCTTCAGTTACTTCAGCATAGTGACTCAATTCGCTAGGTGTATGTCGAATAAGCGTAAACTGTAAGAATGGCCAAAAAGTTTCCCAACTAGCAAATTTACCATACTGACGATACCAATTAGCTAAATAATCAAATGATGTCTTTGGAAGAACATCTTGAACATGCTGAAGTTTACGGGATGTTGCTAAAGCCTGGCGTATTCCCGTTGCACTTGCGATGGATGCACCCTCCTGTAAAGCATCATGGTATCCTGCTGCAATTCGTGGAATAGTCATTGGTTTAATATCACTATCTAATGTTTTGGCAGCTTCAATATAGTGAAAGCCGAGTATATTATTAGGCTGTGATAAATCAATGTATGTAGCAGGGAACTTTTGAGAAAGCTGTTTATAGGCATAATGTAAGCTTTTAGGATAGCTTGCACCTGTTGTGAGGCTTTCCTTAATAAGTGCGTTGTATTCCTCCTGATGTCCGTGAATAAGCTCAAATGTGTTCAAAAAGGGTTGTATGGCACCGTCTTCACTACCAAATGCAAAAGATTCACAGCCAACTGCAGTTAATAATGCAATGGCTCCTTTAGCAAAATCAGCAGCAGGTGCGGTACTATAAACATAAGGTAGCTCGATGACAATATCTACGCCACCAGCGAGTGCCATTTTTGTTCGTGTCCATTTATCGACCATGGCTGGCTCACCACGTTGTAAAAATGAACCACTCATTACAGCGATGACAAGGTCTGCTTGTGCTACTTTTTTTGCCTGTTCTAAATGATAAGCATGTCCATTGTGAAATGGGTTGTATTCAACTACTACGCCAACTGCTTTCATGTCAAGCCCCCATCTATTTTTTACTTTTTGTTTATAGTAACCAAACGAGTACGAAATAAAGAAATTACATGTATTATAGTATATAATTATAGTGAGGTTTCATAGTGGTGACAAGAAATTATCTTGACATCTATTTTTACACATTATATAATCAACAGTGTTGTCTCGAGGTGATTAAACGAATGAAATGGTCAATTCATCAATTATCTAAATACCGCCAAAACGGGATGCCGATTGACACCTATGTCCAATTGGACGAGGTGATGGAGCGAAACCAGGATATTCGAGCAATTTCGCCCGTTCATGTAAAAGGGCTATGTACTTTTGGTGCATCGCAAATGACATGTCAGTTAACTGTGACGGCGACGTTGACACTACCATGTGCGCGCACGTGGGAGGACGTTGAGTTTCCTATCGAAGTTGAGACAGTTGAGATTTTCAGCTGGATTGAAGAAGAAAAACGAGGGGAAGATGACGGAGACATTCACTATATTGATGGTGAAGTCATCGACATGAAGCCGGTTATTGAAGAACTTATTCTTCTTGAGGTACCTATGCAAGTATTCAAAGAGAATACCGAAGGACAAGTGCAAAGTGGGAAAGACTGGTCTTACGCAACAGATGAAGACGTTGAGCTACACAAAAAAGCTGATAAGCAAAAAGTGGATCCAAGACTAGCTGCTTTAGCTAAGTATTTTGATCAAACAGACGAATAGACGATCTGTAAGGAGGTGCCATCAATGGCTGTACCATTTAGAAGAACTTCTAAAACTGCAAAAAGAAAGCGTCGTACGCATTTCAAACTATCTGTACCTGGTATGGTAGCTTGCCCAAACTGTGGTGAAGCAAAATTATCACACCGTGTTTGCAAAGCTTGCGGACATTACAAAGGTAAAGAAGTAGTAAGCAAATAATTCAGTGTTTGCTCACTTAAAAGGCTAGTAGAGAGACCATGGCTCTTTACTAGCCTTTTTGTATGCTTAAAGAGACGGAATATTTCGTCAAAAACAAAAAGATGTATAGTGCTATAATAATTGTGTGATACAATTTATTCATTGGGACAAAGGGGGAAATAGTATGGCATATACAATTGACAATAATGAAGGCATTATGACTTTTACCATAAATCGTGAAGAAAAGCGAAATGCGGTCAATGATGAGGTGATGGATGGTCTACAAGAAGTAATTACATATATTCGAAGCCGTGATAATGTTCGTTTTTTAGTTGTAACTGGTGCAGGGGATAAATCATTTTGCTCAGGTGGGGATTTATCGGAATTCCATTCGCTTGAAACAGAGGATGAAGCCTTTGGAATGCTAAGTAAAATGGGGAAAATATTGTATGATCTCGCAACATTACCTGTACCTACAATTGCTTTGATTAATGGAACGGCAGTTGGAGGAGGTTGTGAGATTGCAACAGCTTGTGATTTTCGTCTAGTAGCCAGTCATGCAAAATGTGGTTTTATCCAAGGGACATTAGCAATTACAAGTGGCTGGGGTGGCGGTACATACTTATTTGAACGAGGCTTGCGGCATGATCGTGCCATGAAGATGCTAGTAGACGCCAAACCTTATCCAGCGGAATTACTATATGAAATTGGTTGGGCTATGCGTGTTTTTGAAGGTTCGAAGGAAGAAGCGTTAAATGATTTTATAGAACATATGCGTAAAATTCATCCTTCTGTTCATAAGGCCTATAAAGAAATTGAGCTTCGTAAGTGGCGTGAACGGAATATGTATGAACGTGTAATGGAGGAAGTTCGTACCTGTGCGAAGTTGTGGGAAAGTGAAGCCCATCATGAGGCAGTTAATAATTTCCTGACTAAGAAGAATAATAATTAATGTATAACGGCAGCGATTATTGAAAAGCTTAATCGCTGTCTTTTTTTATTCAATGATTCTATTTTGCTCACTCTTGCATATAGTAGTAAAAAATGCGAGGGTGATAGATTATGGAATTGAAAAAAAGAAAAGATCAATGGACAAAAGAAGACGATGAAAGATTAGCAGAAATCGTCTTGCATAATGTGCAAAATGGCAAAACGCAGTTAGAAGCTTTTGAGTTAGCTGCTTCTGAACTAGGCCGTACAAAACAAGCATGTGGTTTTCGTTGGAATAAAACGTTACGTGGTCAATATAGTCAGTCACTATTAGCTGTGCGAAATCAACCGCAACAGTCAATGCGAAGTCATTTAAAGCTGGCATTGACAAGTTTTGATGAATTAACAGAGGCTTATCAAACCCTTGAGATTAGACATCGTGAGCTGCAAAATGAGCATGAAAAACTGGTGAAATGGCTGCAGCAAGGGTATTCTTTAATGAAAGATTAAACACACTGTAAAATAAATGATGAGTAATATGCTTCTATGATTTCTGGTTATCTTAGCAACCAATTATCCATATTTTATCGTAAACAATCAGTCAATCCTGTATAATAGAAGAACCTGTATAGGAGGTGCCTTAGAAATTTTCTAAGGCACCTCGTTCTGTAAGCGGGTAAAATGAAATCATACAGCATTTTGTGGTAAAACTGTTTACAAGGAGTTTCACATTTAAGAATGATGTGGGAGGTGTCTAAGTGTTGTGAAGATAGCGGTTATAGGTGCTGGTGCTGTTGGGCAGCTAATGGCAAGCTTTTTTGCTGAGTCAGGTTTAATGGTTACATTGGTATCTAGAAGGCAAGAACAGGTAGAAGAGCTACGTGCAAATCATCTAACACGAATCAATGTTGATGGCACAAAAACTGTACAAAAAGTAGCTGCAACAACAAATTTAAAGGAGCTTCCGCAGCAAGATTTAATAGTGATAGCGGTTAAGTATGGTCAATTACATGAGCTTTACGAACAATTGTCATCATTATCGAAAGAAGTTCCCTTACTATTTATGCAAAATGGCTTAGCGCATTTTGAGGAAGCGCTAAAATTAGCGCAAAAAAATATAGCCTTTTGCACGGTGTCATTTGGCGCCCAACTGATAGATTCGTCAACAGTACAGCATAGAGGTGTTGGTGTTTGTAAGATTGCTCTAGAAAGAGGAGCAAGTGGTATATTCGATAGGCTATTACTCCTCAGAAATGATTTGTTTCCAATTCAATTGGTAGATAATGCTCAACAGATATTATTTGAGAAAGCTGTACTGAATAGCTTGATTAATCCATTAACAGCTGTTTTGCAAGTGAAAAACGGAGAGTTAGTCACAAATAAACAAGCATTTTTAATCATGCAAACCATCTACCAAGAGCTAATGGGGGCTTTTGAAGGAATAGAAGAAACGATACCCTTTTCTAAAGTCATTGATTTATGTGAGCAAACAGCGAATAATACATCTTCTATGCTGACAGATCGTATACAAGGGAGAAAAAGCGAAATTGATACGATTGTTGGAGTACTGCTCGATAAGGCTTTAAAAAAAGATCATTATTTGCCAACCTTGCGTACTTTATATCACCAAGTACTTGCAATTGAAGAGTGTGGTGAAAGACGTTGAAAGATTTTTTAAATATTGTGATTAGTGTCATTATTTTTTGCCCAATTCTTCTTTTTATGATTGTTTATTTAATTGGTAGAAAGGTAAAAATCCGAGGCACACATGCTTTTGGGGCTGCTTCAGATGTAACAACATTTTGTTTATTTTTTTCAGTGCCGTTAGCGATTGGTGTTCTATGGAGTGTCAATGTTGGTGTGCTTTTAGTCATGCTAGCACTGACAATGGCTATGATTTTTACATATATTGATTGGCGAACAAAAAAAGAAATTGAAGTGAAGCCACTGCTGAAAAAAATTTGGCGTTTTCAATTTTTAGTACTAAGTACTGCCTATATTGTTATTTGTGTTGTTGGAATAATTCAATCCGTTATAGAATATTTACAGGCTGTCTAAGCATTTTCTTTTCATGTTGAAGCCATAAGCGTTAAAATAATAACATTAAAATGTTTCTATAAAATTAACTCTTTATAAGTAATAAGTTGGGAAATACCAAATATTTGCGGTATAAAAATGTAAGTACATGTCTGGCGAGGATTTTGATTCTTTATGTGCTTAGCAGAGCAGATTGAATAGAGTATTTTCTTACTATTTGTTGAGAATTGTCATTTTAAATAATCGTTCTAGGATAAAACGCATAGTATTAATGGAACTTATTTTTTCAATTTGCTTATTAAGAGTAAGATGATTTAGTGAGTAGAGGAGTTTATGTTAATGAAACTGGAGTCTATCCAAGTACCCATAAAAAATCGTGTGCTAGCAGATTATTGGTCACCGAAAACTGCCATTCATGAGTATTTTGAATATGAATATAACGATCAATCTTTTGAAAAGCGAGTGCGATATTTAGAACAGCATGCAAAAGACCAAAAAGAAATAGCAGCAATCATTCGCCAATTTATGGAGCCTCTTGGAATATCGAAGCAATCAAATGAGCATTTACAGCAACTAGAGCAAGGAGCTGTTACAGTTGTTGGTGGGCAACAAGCTGGTATTTTAACAGGTCCTCTTTACTCAGTGCACAAGGCAATATCTGTTATAAAGTTAGCAAAAGAACAAAGCTTAAAGCTTCAACGGCCAGTTGTTCCTGTGTTTTGGATAGCTGGTGAGGATCATGACTTAGAAGAGATAAACCATACGTATACAGTGCAGGGTGTAGAGGTGAAAAAACGTGTCTACGGGGAACGCTCTAGACGTAAAACGATGGCTTCTGCTACAAGTATTAACAAAGAAACCATGACACAATTAATGAATACCATTGCAAAAGATTTTGGTGAAACAGAATTCACTGAAGCCCTTATGAAACAATTAATTGATACTTTAAATAAGAGTGAAACATTTACGGATTTCTTTGCACAACTTATGAATCAGCTATTCAAGGATGAGGGCTTGTTGCTGATAGATGCAACAAATTATAAACTTCGTCAGTATGAAAGCGGAAACTTTAGTCATATTATTCAACATAACGAAGAAATTGCTAGAGTAGTAACAGAGAAAGAGGAACAGCTTGAACGTGCAGGATATGGTAAGCCTATTTTAGCAACAAATGAAGCGGCAAATCTATTTTTTGTTGAAGATGGGGAACGTCATCTTTTAGAAAGAAAGAATCAATCATTTGTTAATTTAGCAGCCAATATTAAATTGTCTCGAGAAGAGATGATGGAGATAGCTACGAATCAACCTGAGAGATTGAGTAATAATGTTGTAACGCGTCCTCTTATGCAGGAAATGGTATTACCAGTACTTGCGTTTGTTGGTGGTCCAGGAGAACTGGCTTATTGGGCAACGTTAAAGGATGCTTTTTCGGTACTAGGCCTACAGATGCCTATTTTTGCTCCGCGTCTGCATATTACAATTGTTACACGCCATGTGGAACAATTATTACGTGAGCAACAATTAACAGTTGCTGATGTATGGGCTGGAAAGGCATTACAGCTTAAAGAACAATTTATTGCTGAAATTCAGGACCAAGAAGCAAAATCTCAAATCCAAACAATGCAACAAGAGCTTTTTGATAAATATAATCAGCTTGCATCTTACTTAAAAGAACAGCATGTATCATTAGATAAAATACTTGTAAAAAATAAAGAAAATCATCAAAAACAGTTTGACTATTTACAGCAAAAGATTGAACAATCTGTACTTCATAAGCATGAAACAACCATTCGTAAATTTATGACATTACAAAATGAGCTATGTCCAAATGAGGGGTATCAGGAAAGAAGTTATAATCCATACCAATATATCAATGAGTTTGGACCTATGTTAGTGACTGAAATGCTTAAGCATAATTATAGCATTGGAAATCACCACTATTTACTGTATATATAATATGGTATGAATATTTCTTTTTACCTATGTAATTATTTGATACAATGCAGATTTGATGAATATTGTCGATATTAATAATAAATAAAGAGCTATCCTACTAAGGGTAGCTCTTTATTTATGTCATTTAGCATAGATCAAAAAAATCGCTAAAGGTCTATTTGCATATTAAGTGATGAAATGTCAAGTTTTTTTTAAAAAAAGTGGAGGAAAGTGGGGGGATGTGGTACATTATTTAATAAAGTGGGGTGAATAGCATGTTCATGGGAGAATATCAACACTCTGTTGATGCGAAAGGACGATTAATCGTGCCCGCAAAATTTCGTGAAGCCTTAGGCGAAACGTTTGTTGTAACACGCGGACTTGATAATTGTTTATTTGGCTATCCTATGGATGAATGGCGAAAACTCGAAGAAAAATTAAAGGGCTTACCGATGACCAAAAAAGATACTCGCGCATTTGCAAGGTTCTTTTTTTCAGGGGCAACGGAAGTAGAAATAGACAAGCAGGGTCGTATCAATATTCCTTCAACTCTTATGCAACATGCGCATCTTGTGAAAGAATGTGTTGTGCTAGGCGTTTCGAATCGAATAGAAATATGGGCAAAAGATGCTTGGGAGACTTACTTTAGTGAGTCTGAGCAATCCTTTAATGAAATTGCAGAAAATATGATTGGCTTTGATTTTTAACTTTTGTCAAGATGTCAGTTGAATGAAGTTAAGGCCTGAAGGGAGCGAGTGGTATGTTCGATCATACAACCGTGTTATTAAAAGAAACTGTTGACGGGTTGAACATCGATCCTGATGGAATCTATGTGGACTGTACACTAGGTGGCGCAGGGCATAGTGAATATTTAGTACAACAACTATCTGATATGGGCCGTTTAATTTGCTTTGATCAAGATATGACAGCTATTAACAATGCGAAATTACGATTAGCACCGTATATCGAACGTGTGACGTTTATCCATTCTAATTTTCGAAATTTGAAAGAGGAATTATTAGCACTTGGTATCGAGCAAGTAGATGGTGTTTTATATGATTTAGGTGTTTCATCGCCACAGCTAGATACACCAGAACGAGGCTTTAGTTATCATCATGATGCACCATTAGATATGCGTATGGATCAAACAGCAACACTTACAGCATTTCATGTTGTGAATGAATGGGCATATGAAGATTTAGTACGTATCTTTTTTAGATATGGAGAAGAGAAGTTTTCAAAGCAGGTTGCTCGTAAAATCGAAGAGGCACGTAAGGTGGCACCGATTGAAACAACCGGTCAACTTGTAGAACTTATAAAAGAGGGTATTCCAGCAGCGGCACGCCGTAAAGGTGGACATCCAGCAAAGCGCATATTCCAAGCAATACGAATTGCTGTAAATGATGAGCTAGGCGCAGCAGAGGATTCATTAGTCGATGCGATTGATATGATAAACGTAGGTGGACGTATTAGTGTCATTACGTTCCATTCATTGGAGGACCGCCTATGCAAAACTATTTTTAAGGAAGCGTCATCATTACCGGAATTACCACCAAATTTACCTGTAATTCCTGATGACATGAAGCCAACTTTAAAGCTTATTACGAGAAAGCCGATTGTTCCATCTGATGAGGAACTTGAGGTTAACAATCGTGCACGTTCAGCGAAGCTTAGAGTGGTGGAGAAAATTAACGACAAAGGGCGTGAGTAAATGGCAGCAGTACGTGTAAGGCAGCACCAACATCAACAAGTGCAACAACCGATAACACCACCTAGTCCACAACCCACTATCATACGTCGTAAAAAAACGAACCAGAAGTTTGAAAAAACAATGCTACTTGCATTAGTTGGTATTATTGTTGTATTAGCGGTAGTCGTTTTAAATAAGCAAGCGGCTATTCAAACAACAAGTATGGACATTCAAAACATTGAAGCAGAAGCAGATAAGATTGCTAAAAAGAATGTTGACTTGACGGTTCGTGTAAGTGAACTTTCTACATATGAAAATATATGGAAAAAAGCGGAAGAACTCGGTTTAACTCAAAATGAGAAAAATGTAAAGGTAGTGCCGGGAGAATGAAAAAAAAGAGATTTCGATTCCAATGGGGAGCCTTTCTATTAATGATTTTTTATGGAGGGCTCTTTTTTCTATTATTCACAAGAATGGTGACATTACAGGCGACAGGTGAGGCAGAAGGACAGGAGCTTGCGGCGCGAGCAGCAGCAAAGTATAGCAAGGAAAGTGCAATAACAGCAAATCGTGGTAAGATTTATGATCGGACTGGACAAGTTATAGCGGAGGATACACTAAGCTATCGTTTGATTGCTATCGTAAACGAAGCGGCTACAACCGATCCAAAGAAACCGCGACATGTAATTGACGTAGAAAAAACTGCAGCGGTTTTACATGAAAATATCCCATCATTGAAAGAAGAGGATATTGTTAAGAAACTAAACAATCGATATAGAAGTGACGGTAAACCTCTTTATCAAGTTGAATTTGGTAGTGCAGGACGAGGAATTAGCCATGAGGTTATGAGTAAAATCAAAGATAAGAAATTGCCTGGGATTCTATTTGTAAATGATTTGAAACGCTATTATCCAAATGGGATTTTTGCCTCACATTTAATTGGCTTCGCAGTAAAAGAGGAAAATAAAGATCATACGTTCACAACAAAAGGTAAGATGGGCCTTGAATTAACCTATAACAAAGAATTATCTGGAAAAGACGGTAAAATTGAATACGAGACAGATGCTTTTAGTTATCTATTGCCAAATAGCGAAAAAATGGTGACACCCGCCAAAAATGGGGATGACATTTATTTAACAATAGATAAAACAATTCAAAGCTTTTTAGAGGAAGCGATGTCACAGGTTGAAAAGGAGTATAATCCTGAATCTATGACAGCTGTTGTAGCAGAACCGAAAACAGGAAAAATACTGGCGATGACCCAGCGCCCAACATTTAATCCTGATACACGTGAAGGGACAAATATGAAATGGCTGAACGATGTGATTGAGGAAACCATTGAACCAGGCTCAACAATGAAAACATTCACCCTTGCCTCAGCTATTGATACAAATACATGGCCACCAAATGCTACGTATATGTCAGGTAGATATAAAGTTCTTGATCGTGAAGTTAAAGACCATAATAAAGGGCGTGGTTGGGGTCCTATAACCTATTTAGAAGGATTCCAGCGTTCATCAAATACGGCAATGGCACATTTATTAAAGCTTATTGGCGAGGATGTCTTTTATGATTATTTAGATAAATTTGGTTTTGGCAAGAAAACAGGTATTGATTTACCGAATGAGGCAGCAGGTACACTTTTATCAAAATACCCGATTCAACGTGTTACAACAACATTTGGTCAAGGCTCTACGGTTACGCCAATTCAGCTTGTTCAGGCGATGACAGCAATAGCGAATGATGGAAAAATGATGCAGCCCTATGTCATTGATCAAATTGTAGATCCATCGACAGGAAAAATCATTCAAAATCATAAGCCGATTGAAAAAGGACAGCCAGTTTCAGCTAACACAGCGAAGCAAGTAAGGGAAATCCTTGCATCTACTTTAACTGCTGAGCATGGGACAGCAAAGGACTTTATCCTTAATGAATATGAAGTTGCAGGTAAAACAGGAACTGCCCAAATACCGAAAGCAAGTGGTGGGTATCTTGCCAATGATTATCTGTATTCGTTCCTAGGAATGGCGCCAGTAGATAATCCCCAGCTTATTATGTATGTCTCAGTAACAAAACCTAAGCTTAAAATGGGGGAAAATGGTTCTGTCCCAGTGTCAAAAGTATTTAAGCCAGTTATGCTAAATAGTTTAAAGTATTTAAATGTTAATACAGAAGATGTCAAACAGGTGGATAATGCAGCAATCCAAGACTACACAGGTCAAAGTGCTGAGGCGGTACAGGTAGAGCTTGCAAATGATGGACTACAGCCAGTTGTTGTTGGAAGCGGTGGGAAAATCATTGACCAGTATCCGAAAGGTTCTCAAAAACTAATTAAAGGTAATTTTGTGTTTTTAAAAACAGAAGGTGATATCTCCCTACCAGATTTTACTGATTGGTCGTTGCGCAATGTACTTGTTTTCAAATCAATGGCTAATCTAGAGATAGAGGTTGTGGGTGAGGGCTTTGTAGCGAGCCAAAGTGTATCCGCAGGTACAGTAATTTCAGATAGTTCACCGATAGTTGTGAAGCTGAAAACACCAGCAGAAAGCTATATAAAAGACGTTGAAGCAACAGCTGATGATGAAGCTGAACAAATTGTTGATCAATAGATACTGAATAGAAGTCCACTTTATTTCATACGTTGTAAAAAACAAGGTGTGATGTCGAATGAAGTGGATTTCTATCCATTCTAAAAAACGTTTACGTATTTTATATGTATTATTTATGTGTGTTGCAGTAGCCATTGTCATTAGATTGTTCTTCTTACAGGTACTAGATCAAAAAGAGCTGACAAAGAAGGCAGAAGAGAATTGGGACCGAGAAATTCCCTTTGCAAATGAACGTGGTCACATAACAGATCGTGATGGGCAAAGTATTGTCACAAATAAGCTTGCCCCTACTCTTTATTTCATGCCTTCTCAAAGCAAAGATATTGAAGGGGCTGCTGCGAAGATAGCACAGGTGCTCGATGTTGATGAACAAAAGCTATTGGAGAAAATGAAGAAGAAAGAATATTTAGTGAAGTTGGCACCGGAAGGAAAAAATATTCCCTATGAAAAAGCGGTGCAGCTACAAGGGATGCAAATCGAAGGCTTATATAGTGGGGTCGATTATGCAAGGGATTACCCATACGGCACAATGCTCTCACGATTTTTAGGTTTTACAGGCTATGATGCCCAAGGGTTAGCAGGCATTGAATATGAATATGATAAACTACTCCAAGCTAATTCCTCTGCCATTCGCCTTTTTACAGACGCCAAGGGCAATAACTTACCAAATGTTGCAAGTGCTTGGAAGCCGGGAGAAGATGGAGCAACGATTGAGCTTTCAATTGATGTAGATGTGCAACAGGTCGTGGAGCGTGAATTATCTCAGGCTATGGAGCGTTATGAGGCTGACCAAGCGTTAGCTATTGCAATGAATCCCAACAATGGCGAGATTTTAGCATTAGCCTCCTATCCAACCTTCCATCCTGCAGAATATCAAATTGTTGAACCTGCTATCTATAATCGGAATTTACCTGTATGGATGACCTATGAGCCTGGATCAACGTTCAAAATTATTACCTTGAGTGCAGCACTAGAAGAGAATTTAGTGGATTTAGAACATGATACGTTCTATGACCCAGGCTATACAATGGTTGCTGGCGCTAGATTGCGTTGCTGGAATCGTGGTGGGCATGGTCATGAAACATTCCTTGAAGTTGTAGAGAATTCATGTAACCCGGGATTCATAGAATTAGGACAAAGACTTGGCAGTGAAAGATTACTACAATATATTAAGGATTTTGGTTTTGGTCAAAAGACAGGGTCTAACATTGCAGGTGAAGCCTCGGGAATATTATTTTCTAAAGAAGCCTTTGGACCTGTGGAGCAGGCTACAACTTCTTTCGGCCAAGGGGTGGCTGTTACACCTATTCAACAAGTACAGGCAGTTGCCGCAGCTATAAATGGAGGTAAGCTTTATACGCCATATGTTGTGAAGAAAATTTTTAATCCAAATACTGGGGAAGTGATCAAAGAGACTGAACCAGAAGTTAAGAAACAGGTTATTCGTGAGGAGACATCTGCCAAGGTTCGAGGTGCATTAGAATCAGTTGTAGCAAAGGGCTCTGGACGACAGGCCTACCGAGATGGCTTACGTATTGGGGGGAAAACGGGAACAGCACAGAAAGTAGAGAATGGGCGTTATAAAAGCGGTGAATATATCGTTTCTTTTATCGGCTTTGCTCCAGCGGATAATCCACAGATTGTCGTGTATGTAGCGGTGGATAACCCAAAGAAAACAACTCAATTTGGTGGTGTTGTTGCAGCTCCGATTGTTGGTCAGATTATTGAAGATGTTGCACCTTTTGTTGGCATTGAAAAATCGAAGGAACAGCTTGAAAAGGATTATCGTTGGGGTGATCCAATCACTGTGAAGGTACCAAGCTTTATTGGTCAAACGAAGGATGATATTGCGAAGCAGCATTATCCATTCCGTATTGAATGGCATGGTGAAGGAACTAAAATTGGTAATCAATTGCCTGAAGTGGATAGTGTTATCAAACAAGATGGCACAATTCATTTATATTTGGAGAACTAATATAACTTTACCTTTAAAAAATGGGAGAGAACCACTATTATTATGAAGGGTAGTAATAAATAAATGAAAGTTTATGCTTTTTTCTTGAAGAAGAAAGTGAAACAAGATTTAAAGGAGATTTTTCAATGAAACTCGCAACAACGCTTACCATTTTAGCTCTTGCTTTTATAGTAACAGTTATTCTGGCACCAATTAGTATTCCTCTTCTTCGTCGACTTAAATTCGGTCAAAGTATTCGTGAAGAAGGACCAAAATCACATATGAAAAAAGCAGGTACTCCAACAATGGGGGGCATTATTTTCTTAATTGCTATTATCCTCACTACTGTTGGTGTAGGAAGCTTTTTAGATTTATTTACCACACAAACCATCGTACTGTTGTTAGTATTAGCTGGATTTGGCTTAATCGGCCTACTGGATGACGGCTTAAAGGTTATTTTTAAACGTAACCTTGGTTTAACATCCCTGCAAAAGCTCATTGGTCAAATCGTCATCGCAGTTTTGGCTTATTTCTTACTACATGTTGGATCATTTGATACAACGCTTGCTATACCATTTACAGACTTGACATTTGATTTAGGGATTTTCTATGTAGCCTTTTTAATTTTCTGGTTGGTTGGCTTCTCAAATGCAGTAAATTTAACAGATGGACTAGATGGACTTGTGGCGGGTACAGCTTCTATTGCCTTTGCAGCCTTTGGAGTTATTGCGCTGTTCCAAGATCAAGCTGATATTGCTTTATTTGCATTTGCAGTAACAGGTGCACTATTAGGTTTTCTATTGTTTAATGCAAATCCTGCAAAGGTATTTATGGGAGATACAGGATCATTAGCCTTAGGTGGAGCTTTAGCTATGGTGTCTGTATTGATAAAAGAAGAATTCTTATTGTTATTAGTGGGATTAGTGTTTGTGATTGAAACATTATCCGTTATTTTACAGGTAGGTAGCTTTAAGCTTCGTAAAAAACGTATTTTTAAAATGAGTCCTATCCATCATCATTTTGAATTATCAGGTTGGTCAGAGTGGAAAGTTGTCCTTGTCTTTTGGTCGACCGCTTTAGCAGTAGCATTGATTGCAGTCTTATCGGAGGCGTTCTTATGAAAAATTATACAGATCTACAACATAAAAAGGTACTTGTTTTAGGCCTTGCGAAAAGTGGTGTGGCAGCAGCCGAAATTTTACATGAACTAGGCGCCTTTGTGACGGTCAATGATTCAAAGCCATTTGATGAAAGTCCAGATGCACAGGGTTTATTGCAAAAGGGAATAACAGTTATTTGTGGTCGCCATCCAGAGGACCTACTGGATGAAGGCTTTGAATTAGTGGTAAAAAATCCGGGTATTCCTTATAGCAATAAAATTGTAGCGGATGCCGTTAGCCGAGAAATACCTGTTTGGACGGAAATTGAGCTAGCCTATTTGATAAGCGAAGCACCGTTTATTGGAATTACTGGTTCAAATGGTAAAACAACAACAACAACTTTGATTTTTGACATGCTGAATAATGGTGGTAAAAAGCCACTGATAGCTGGAAACATTGGAACAGTTGCATGTGGCGTTGCAAGAGAAGCTCAGAAAGATAATAATATTGTAACGGAATTATCCTCGTTTCAATTGATGGGGACAAAAACATTCAAACCTAAAATAGCGATACTAACAAATCTTTATGATGCGCATCTTGATTATCATGGAACATTTGACAATTATGCAGAGGCAAAATTCGGTGTTACTCGTAATCAAGATGAGGATGATTATTTTATTTATAATGCAGATCAACCAATTGTTGTGGGCTATGCTGCAAAATCAAAAGGAAATAAGGTTCCATTTAGTTCAAAGGGACGTACAACTGAAGGAATTAGTGCAGATGACACAACGATTTACTGGCAGGGAGAACCATATATGGATCGATCTATCATAGCTTTGCCAGGTAAACATAATTTAGAAAATATTTTAGCAGCAGTAGCAGCATGTATTTTAGTTGGTTGTGATAAAGCTAAAATGGAAGAAATTCTTTCGACATTTGGTGGCGTTCGTCACCGTACACAGTTTGTACGCGAATGGAATGGAAGAAAAATTTATAACGATTCCAAAGCAACAAATTGCTTAGCTACAAAAAGTGCCTTAGATGCATTTCAGGCACCTGTTATTCTTCTAGCAGGAGGCTTAGATCGAGGTCATTCGTTTGAGGAATTACGTCCATGTATGGGGCATGTCAAGGGTGTAGTGGCGTTTGGAGAAACAGGCTTACGCTTTGTAGAATTTGCGAAGTCGTGTGGCGTACAACAAACAATCATTGCACAAAATGTGGAGGACGCTGTACATTATGCGGCACCGATGTCAGCTGAGGGTGATGTTATTCTATTGTCGCCTGCATGTGCAAGTTGGGATCAATATGACAGTTTCGAAATTCGGGGAGATGTTTTTATTGAAGCTGTAATGAAGCTGTCATAAGTCTGTAACTATTTTAGAATATACTTGACTTGGAAGGATGGCAGTACTGAGAGGGAAAGAAAGCTATTTATTGCTCGTCACAACATTGATGCTATCAATAATCGGCATTATTTTCGTCTATTCTGCAGGTACCTATTGGAGTGCCGTTCATTATAGTGGAAAAATGCCGTTTTATATGAAGCAAAGTATGTATTTTGCTGTTGCCATTGTCGTATTTTTAATCACCATTCGATTAAATATTTTAAGAGAGCAATCCTTTTGGAAAATGGCTTATATTTTTTCGTTAATTTTACTGGTCCTTGTACTTATTCCTGGGATTGGACTGGTACGAAATGGCTCGCAAAGCTGGATTGGTGTAGGCCCATTAACCATTCAGCCAGCAGAGCTTACGAAAATTACAGTAATAGTGTACTTGAGTCATATATTAGCACAGCATAAAACCGGTACACCAATTATTAACTGGCGCCATGGATTCGTTCTAGTGTTACCAGTGGTTCTCATTATGCTACAGCCTGACTTTGGCTCAGTATTTATATTAGTGGTCTCAGTCTTTTTATTGTTTTTTGTAGCAGGCTACCCATTAAAACTTTATGGAATGATTATGGTGGCAGGAGTTGCAGGATTAGTAGGATTGATTGCAACAGCACCATATCGATTAACGCGCATTAAAGCATTTCTTGATCCATGGGCGGACCCCTTGGTAAGTGGGTTTCAAGCTGTACAATCATTAATGGCGATTGGACCAGCTGGCATTTTTGGTCATGGTTTTGGACAAAGTAGACAGAAGTTTTTATATTTACCGGAGCCTCAAAATGATTTTATTTATGCCATTATTTTAGAGGAGGTTGGGTTGCTTGGTGGTCTCGTTATTTTAGCATTATTTGTATTAGCGATTTATGCTGGTTATAAATTTGCAGTGCAAGCTAAAACGAGAGCATCCTATTACGCGATTATAGGACTTGTTACAATGCTGACTGTGCAAGCTTTTCTAAATATATCTGTAGTGATTGGCTTAGTTCCTGTAACGGGGGTCACACTGCCTTTTATTAGCTATGGCGGAACATCTTTAGTAACAATGTGGTTAATAATAGGTATTATTTATCAATTAGCGAAATAAATATAAAGGAGGAGTACTTTTTTGGAGAAAGTAATTGATATAGAAGATCGCATACCTACGCTAAAAAAGCGACGAAAAAAGCGTACAAATCGTAAATTTATAGTGCTAATATTACTTTTCTTTATCGTGTTAGCAGTACTCCTTTATTTTCAATCTCCTTACAGTAAAATCAACAAAATTACAGTTAACGGTGCTCGTTTAGCAGATGAACAATATTATTTACAGGCCAGTACTCTGGCTCCTGGAAAGTCGATGTGGGGTTTTAAGGTAAACGATATTGAGAAGTTAATACTTAAGGATAAATGGGTAAAGGAAGCACATGTTAAACGTAACTGGCTACGAGATGTAACAATAGAAATAAAGGAATGGAAAAAAGTTGCATACTTAGCTGGTGATGGCACCTATTATCCTTTACTTGAAAATGGCAAGCGATTTGAGCAAGCTAGTGATGAGGTGCCAATTGATGCCCCTGTTTTTATCGGCATAACTGGTGAAAAAACGATCAACAAGCTTGTGGAGCAATTAGCTAAATTAAAGCCAGAAGTATTAGCCTTAATTTCTCAAGTCAATACAAACAGTAATGAGACAAACCCTAATGCAGTTAGACTTTATATGAATGATGGATATGAAGTACGGGCTGTTATTCAAACTTTAGCTGATAAGTTGAATTATTACCCCTCAATTGTGGCACAAATTAGTAATTTAGAAAAGGGTGTTATTGATTTAGAGGTAGGTTCATATTATCGTCCTTACAATGATGAATATAACAAAATAAGCATTGATGTAAGTGGAAAAGAAGATGAAGAATCGGCTAACCAGGAAGTGAATAATGATGAGCAACAAACAAATGAATAGCAAAGGGAGTTTTTTGTCAAGGAAGCAATTTGAATTGCTAATTGTTTGTATAACAATGGGATTTATTATTGGCTATTCATACAATCAGGCAAAAGATAACCGAAATGCAGGTTCAATTGATTCAGAGCTTTTTGAGCAAGAGGATTCATACCGTGAGGAGTTAATAACCCAGCAAGAACGAAATAAGGTTCTAGCAGAAGAAGCAAATTCGCTGCAAGAAAAAATTCGCAAGTATGAGAAATCATTTGTTGCAGATGAAAAGGCTAACAAAAAGCTTGTTGAAGAAGCAGAGGATTTACGATTATTATTAGGTGACTTACCAGCAGAAGGAAAAGGTATTCGTATAACACTACAAGATGGTGATTATGATCCTAAATCTGCAAATCCTAATGACTATATTGTTCATGAAAGCCATGTGTTTAAATTGCTCAATGAGCTAAAAATTTCTGGTGCACAGGCAATTGCCATCAATGGTCAAAGAGTTCTAGCGAATTCCTATATACGTTGTAATGGACCCGTCATTACGATTGATGGTAAGCAGCATCCTGCGCCATTTATTATTGAGGCTGTCGGTGATTCTCAAACATTGGTGTCCTCATTAAATTTAAATGGTGGTGTGGTGGATCAGTTATTAAATGACAATATTGTTGTGTCATTAGAAGAAAATCAGAAATTAAGTATGACAAAAGTAAAGGTTGAGAGTTAGTTAATCATTTTCAACATTAGCCTCCAGAGAAGTTGCAGATTTTACATGCAATTGCATATTCAAAATCTAAGGCGTTATTTATGGGGGTTACGATACGTCTAGGAGGGGCTATTTTGAAAAAAAATATGTACACCCGAATAACGATCGTGCTATTTATTATCGGTTTGATGATAGCGGTACAGTACAATACTATACAACAACCAGCTGAGCGAGATACACGAGATATTTGGGCCATAAGAGAGGAATTAGCAGAAGAAAAGCAAAGACATTCCACATTATTAGCAGAAATTCGCTCACTCAATGAAGTAGTGGGTCGCTATGAGCAATCTGAAAAAGCAAGTTTACAAGCAGCTTTAGATGAAACATTGAATCGTTTAAAGCTCCAAGCAGGCTTAACTGAAGTCACAGGTCCAGGAGTTGTTATGCGGGTAGAGCCAGCGCAAGAATTAGTGGAAATGGGATATGACATCCAAGAAATTTCACCTGATTTGCTGACTCAACTATTGAATGCTTTGTTTAAAAGCAATGCGGCTAGTGTTTCGATAGATGGAAACCGCGTTGTACATACGACAGCCATTCGAGATATAAATGGAAAAACGACTGTGAATAGTGTAGCACTATCATCACCTTCTTTTGAAATTTATGTTGGGACAAGCTCTTTTAAGGAAGCTCAAAAAATGTACAATTCGTTACAGGCTTCAACATTTATTGATTCCTTTTATTTAGATAATTTTAATTTAGTCATTGAAGAGCCGACTGAACAATTAACAATCCCAGCATTTGATCAGCCATTGACAAATGATTATTTAACAGAGGTGAAAAAAGGAGAATAAAATATGTGGCTACCATTTTTAGGTTTGATATTTGGACTTGCCCTAGGCTTGTTAACAAATATACAAATTCCCTCTATCTATGAAAATTATCTGTCAATAGCAGTTTTAGCAGCTTTAGATACATTATTTGGCGGTATACGTGCTCAACTACAACAAGTTTACGATGATAAAGTTTTTGTGTCGGGCTTCTTTTTTAATATAATTCTTGCTGCAGGTTTAGCCTTTTTAGGTGTGTATTTAGGAATAGATTTATATTTAGCAGCTATTTTCGCTTTCGGAGTACGTTTATTCCAAAATATAGCAATAATTAGGCGTATTTTACTAACTAAGCTAGATGAAAAACGTCACAAAAAGAAGAAATCTTCCACAGAATGAGAGAAAAATTGAGCAAAATACTCGATTTGCTTAGACATTATGCCAAATTTACAATAGAATGAAAATAAGAGCATTTTTCAAGGAGGTGCAGCGAATTGAATCAGCAAGATTTATATATTTCCCTTGATATAGGATCATCCTCTATCAAGGTATTAATAGGTGAAATGAGTGACGGACAATTACATGTAATTGGCGTCGGAAATGTAAAATCGAATGGCGTTCGAAAAGGTGCAATTGTTGATATTGATGCAACAGTTCAATCGATTCGAAAAGCAATCGAACAAGCAGAACGAATGACTGGCTTTCAAATTAATGAAGTCGTTCTGGGTGTTCCAGCTAACCAGACGATGTTACAACTAGTTAAAGGTGTTGTCGCTGTAAATAGTGAAAATAGAGAAATTACAGACGATGATTTAGACAGAGTGGTGGAATCTGCACAAGTCATGTCAATACCTCCTGAACGTGAATTAGTGAATATTATTCCAAGACAATTTATTGTGGACAACTTAGATGAAATTAAAGATCCACGAGGTATGATTGGAATTCGTCTAGAAATGGATGCAACGATGATTACAACTTCAAAAACACTTTTACACAATGTTTTACGTTGTGTAGAGCGGGCAGGGCTAAGTATACGAGAAATATATTTGCAACCGCTAGCAGCAGGCTTTTTTGCGCTTACAGAGGATGAGAAAAACCAAGGGACAGCCTTTGTTGACCTAGGGGGAGGCTCAACTACCATTGCAGTTTTTGAAGAGGGACTGTTAACACATACGGGTGTTATTCCAATTGGCGGTGATCATATTACGAAAGATATTTCAATCGTTTTAAAAACACCAACAGAACAGGCTGAGCAAATTAAACATCAATTTGGACATGCCTTTTATGATGACGCATCAGATGATGAAATCTTCGAAGTACCAATTGTTGGAACAGATTCAACTGATCAATACAGTCAACGCTATATATCCGAAATAATAGGTGCGCGCTTAGAAGAACTTTTTGAGTTAGTGATTGACGAGTTAGCACGTCTTGGTGTTCGTGATTTACCTGGCGGTGTTGTTTTAACGGGTGGTGTTGCAAAGCTTGAAGGTATTGCTCAACTGGCACGTCAGATTTTACAAACCCGTGTTAGAATATATACACCCGATTATATTGGCGTTAGGGAGCCTTCATTTACGACGGCAGTTGGACTTATTCGTTACGCCTATTTAGAAGATGATTTTTACGGAAAAGGTACGAATACGCAACCTATTGAATATGCGGTTGTAGGATCTCCAACAGCCACACCTAAGAAGCAAGAATATGCTTCACCTTCAGAATCAAAAGGAAGCGTAATCGGTAGAGCAAAAAAATTATTTGATAAGTTTTTTGATTAACTTCTTTCAGTAAATCTCTTTTGTAGCGAAAGCAAAGCGTCAGCTACAGAAGTCTCCACCTCTATAGGTAGTGAGATAAATTCGGATTTAAGCTACTTTTCAGCAGATGTCCAAAAAAGAAGTTAATGCCTCCGGCGGATGTCACGGAATCGGAAAGGAGTTCTTAGAGGATTTAGCCTAAAATCATCGCAGCTATGCGATAAAGGCTAACTGACCTGCATCGGTAAAAACGCCACGTCCTGTGGCATTACCGAAATGACCGACATCGTGTCGGCCCTCGTGCAGGCCTAAGCATAAAGCCGATTCCGGACGCAATTATACCGAGGCATAATTGATCTTGAATGCGTAATGAATGATACAGAGTCGAGTTACCGTGGGAGGAAAAAGAAATGTTAGAATTTGATACAAGTGTTGATCAACTTGCAGTAATAAAGGTTATTGGTGTTGGTGGCGGCGGTAACAACGCTGTCAATCGAATGATAGAACATGGTGTACAAGGTGTAGACTTTATCGCAGTAAACACAGATGCACAGGCATTAAATTTATCAAAAGCAGAAGTGAAGCTACAAATTGGAGCAAAACTTACTCGTGGTTTAGGTGCAGGAGCAAATCCTGAGGTAGGAAAAAAAGCTGCCGAAGAAAGCCGTGAACAATTAGAAGAGGTTCTACGTGGAGCGGATATGGTATTTGTAACAGCTGGAATGGGTGGAGGAACTGGTACTGGTGCAGCGCCAGTTATTGCACAAATTGCTCGCGATTTAGGCGCACTTACTGTCGGAGTTGTTACACGACCATTTACGTTTGAGGGTCGTAAGCGACAAACGCAAGCTATCGGCGGTATTGGTGGCATGAAGGAATCTGTGGATACTTTAATCGTTATTCCGAACGACAAACTGCTACAAATTGTCGATAAATCTACGCCAATGTTAGAGGCCTTCCGTGAAGCAGATAATGTTTTACGACAAGGTGTACAAGGTATTTCTGATTTAATTGCTACACCAGGTCTTATTAACTTAGACTTTGCAGATGTAAAAACAATCATGTCTAACAAAGGTTCTGCGTTAATGGGGATTGGTATTGCTACAGGTGAAAATCGTGCTGCAGAAGCAGCGAAGAAAGCTATTTCAAGTCCTTTACTGGAGTCTTCTATTGATGGCGCTAAAGGTGTCCTGATGAATATTACTGGTGGCTCAAACTTAAGCTTATTCGAAGTTCAAGAAGCGGCAGATATTGTAGCTTCAGCATCAGATGAAGAGGTAAATATGATTTTCGGTTCTGTTATTAATGAAAATCTAAAAGATGAAATTATTGTAACTGTAATTGCGACTGGTTTCTCAGAAGAAGCATTACAACAACAGCGCAATACTACAAGACCTTCGTTAAATACAAATAGACAGGCTGTACAGCAACAGCAAGCACCTATTCGCGAACAACGTCAAGACATGCATGTTCAGCAAGAGCAACCTCGACAAAATCAACAACAATATGGTCAAGATGATATGCTAGAGGTACCAGCGTTTTTACGTAATCGTAAAAATCGTGGATAGTATCTTACTTCTTAAAAGCTCGTATTTTACTTATGTAGAATACGAGCTTTTTATATTTGTCTGTAAGTTGTTCAAATGTGTAAGGAAACCATGTATTTTGTCAAAAGATTTTTAGGAAATGATGCGATTGTTTGACAATATTTGTGAGTATAACATGCTAACTTTGTAAGTAGGAGGCGGCTGTTATGTATGGAGAATGGCTGGTGCTCATTAATACGCTATTTAATCTAGCGATACTCACGTTTACGGCAAAAGTAACAGGGGTTTTTGTAAAGAATACAAGATTATTAATGAGTTCGATTTGTAGTAGTTTTGTAGCTGTAATTGGTGGTCAATTGCTGTGGACAACATTGCTGAGCTTTGTTCTATTAATTGGCATAGCTTTTCACTTTAAACTTCGAAGCTTTCAAAAACAAGGGCCAATTGTTTTAACAGCAACAATTATTATTGGAGGGTTGCTTACAGCATTACAACCCTATTTAAAAAATCTTTCTGTTGTCCATTTTATCATTATTTGCCTACTATTAGCTGTTGGTAACCTAGTTGCTTTTTATAAGCAATGGGGATTTGTAAAGCTTGAGCGCTTAAGTGGTCAGTTTGTTTTTGATACAATTTTAACAATTTTTGATGTTACGATACCGCTTTCTGCGTTTGTAGATACGGGAAATCAAGCAATTGAACCACTATCAGGAAAACCAGTTCACTTTGTCTCTTATAAAGCGTTAAAGCCACATTTGCCGATAGCATTTTGCAAATCATTAGTAGAATGGCAAGAAACGGATCCGTATAATGTATCCATGTTTTCAGAAGATTATCAGCGTTTAATACGGTTTATTCATGTCAATACAGTACAACAGCAATCAGTTGTCCTAGGTTTTCGCTTTAATGAGTGGCAAATAAAGGGGGAGCCCCTACAAGTGAAAACAAATGAATATATCGTTTTAACAAAGAAGGCTAAAAATTTTCCACATAGCACAGCAGCAATTTTACATTTTTCAGCGCTTTCAAATAACTCATAGAGGGGGAGAACTATTGCTTCTTAGGCTACTTGCTAGCTTGAAAAAATTATGGAGTAAGTTTCGGAGTCGTGAAACGTACTATATAGGGGGAAATGATTCATTGCCAGTGCCACTAAGTCGAGAAGAAGAAGTTACAGTCATTGCATCCTTTATGAATGGTGATTTACGAGCTAGAGACACACTAATTGAACGTAATTTACGTCTTGTTGTTTACATTGCTAGACGTTTTGATAATACGGGTACGCCGATTGAGGATTTAATCAGTATTGGCTCCATCGGTTTAATTAAGGCAATTGAAACGTTCAATACGGATAAAAATATTAAGCTTGCAACGTATGCTTCACGTTGCATTGAAAATGAAATTCTCATGCATTTACGAAAAACAAGTCGCATGAAAGGTGAAGTTTCGCTAGACGAACCACTTAATTCTGATGCTGATGGCAATGAATTACTATTGTCTGATATTTTAGGCACAGAAGAGCATATTATTTTAGATAATGTAGAAAAGAAAATAGAGCGTCAGCATATGTTTCATGCCATTAATTTACTAGGTGCGCGTGAACGATATATTATGGAATGTCGCTTTGGTCTCAACGGTAAAATTGAAATGACACAAAAAGAAGTTGCAGATCATTTAGGGATTTCACAATCTTATATTTCCCGATTAGAAAAGAAAATTATTCAAGATTTACGTGAAAATTTAAATCAGCCTATATCGTAGGGAGGGAAAATTAACCTACCTAAAATTGGTCGTAGCTTTTGTGCATATTCTCGTTTCTCTCGGACAAACTGATGTCACGGTTTAGTCAGAGAATAACATCCGGAGGAATCGAATATGCGAACTAAAGTAGATCTTTGCGGCTTAGATACATCGACTTTGCCAATTTTAAAGCACGAGGAAATGAAGGAACTCTTCATCCGATTACAAGCAGGAGAAACTGAGATTAGAGAAGAGCTTGTGATGTGCAATTTAAGGTTAGTGCTCAGTATTGTCGGTAGATTTGCCTATAGGGGTGAACAGGCAGATGATTTATTTCAGGTAGGCTGCATTGGCCTCATGAAAGCCATCGATCATTTTGATTTAAAGCATAATGTGCGATTTTCAACATATGCTGTACCAATGATCATTGGTGAAATTCGTCGCCATCTGCGTGATCATCATGCGTTACGTGTTTCTCGTTCTTTAAGAGATATTGCGTATAAAGCAATGCAGGCAAAAGAGCAATGGATAACTGACAATTTACGAGAACCAACCATTGAAGAAATTGCAGAAATGATTGACATGAAAAAGGAAGATGTTTTATTTGCTTTAGATGCCATTCAAGATCCAGTTTCTTTACAAGAGCCTATTTATTCAGACGGCGGAGACGCTGTTTATATGATGGATCAATTACGTGATGATGATGTATCTGAAGATCAATGGGTTGCCTACGTGTCGGTGAAGGAAAGTTTGCAAAAGTTAGATGAACGACAACAAATGATTGTTGCCAAGCGCTTTTATTATGGCGAGACACAGACAGAAATAGCAAAAGAATTGGGAATCTCACAGGCGCAAATTTCACGTCTAGAAAAAAATGCGATTGAAACAATGCAAAAAGATTATAAGTAGTAAACAATGCGCACCAGAGCTTTCGGTGCGCATTTTATCTTCATTCAACTAGCTAACAATACATACCATAAATATAAAGTGACAGCATACTTTGATGAAGATACTAGTGGATGTCATAAAGTAATTGTTACAGGAGGGGTATAATGCGTTTTTCAATGTTACAACAAAAAGAGGTTATTGAAGCAGGTAATGGGCGTTTTTTAGGATTTGTAGTAGATGCAGAAGTTTCAAAAGAAACAGGCTATGTGACAGCGTTTATGATAGCAGAGCCTCGAAAATATCTGGGTCTTTTTCGAGGTGAAGATTCTGTTAGAAAGGTATACATGAAAGATGTACTTGTGGTTGGGAAAGATGTTATTTTAGTAAAAGCATTATCTTAAATTTTGTTGTCTATTTAGAGTCAAGCTACTTTAATTTTCTATGAATAATGCAAATGTCCTTTCACTTAGGTCAGGCTATTCATTGATAATTCAGGCATTGCTTGTTACAATAAAGGAAACTATTGTTGTAAAGTTGGGGAAAATAGTGACAAAAATCTTAACAAATTTAAACAAAATCAATGACCTTATTCATGCAGCCCAAAAACGATCAAATTGGGAAACTGGGAAAGTTCAAATTATTGCAGTAACAAAAGAAGTTTCAGTTGAACGAACACAAGAAGCAATCGATGCAGGACTTCTTCATTTAGGAGAAAATCGTCCTGAGGGCTTAAATCGAAAAATAGAAGCAATTCAAGCGAATGTAAATTGGCACTATATAGGTTCTTTACAAACACGTAAAGTAAAGCAAGTGATTAACAATATTGACTATTTACATTCATTGGATCGATTAAGTTTAGCAGAAGAAATCGAAAAAAGAGCAGACAAACCTGTAAAATGCTTTGTTCAGATTAATGTATCAGGTGAGGAATCAAAACATGGTTTAACGATTGAGGAAGCCCTGCCATTTGTTCAATCATTAGCAAGTTTTACTAAAATTCAAGTAGTTGGTTTAATGACGATGGCACCTAATACAGATGATGATGAGATCATTCGCACTGTTTTTAAGCAATTAAAACAATGTCAACAGCAAATAGCCGAGCAGGGATTCGTACACGCGCCTTGTACCGAGTTATCAATGGGCATGTCTAATGACTTTGAAATTGCGGTAGAGGAAGGGGCTACATTCGTTCGAGTCGGAACGGCTCTTGTTGGAAATGAAAGAGGGGAACAGGATGAGCATGAAAAATAAAATTAAAAACTTCTTTTATCTAGAGGAAGAATTAGAAGAAGAAATCACGCAAGCTCCTATTCAACAGCAACAACCCGTACATCAACAGCAACCGTTTCAATCAGTAAAGCCTAAAAAAGTTATGAAAGAGCGGAAGGCACCCATCCATGAAATTGTTCCACAAAGTGCAGCACCTGTAAACAACATTGTCAGCTTGCAGGCGGCCATGAACTCAAAAGGGGCTAAGGTTGTATTAGTAGAGCCTAGAGTCTATGCTGAAGCACAGGATATTGCTGAACATTTAAAAAACAAACGTGCAACAATCGTCAATCTACAACGAATTGAACGTGAACAAGGCGTACGAATTATTGATTTTTTAAGTGGCACAGTTTATGCTCTTGGCGGGGATATCCAAAGAATCGGTAAAGATATCTTCTTATGTACACCTGATAATGTAGAAGTTTCCGGCGAAATTTCAAATTTTATTTTAGACGATAATTAATAGCGAGGATTGTAGTTTATATGACTTTTTTATATATTTTGAGGTTTGTATCACTAGCATTTGATATTTACTCACTAATGTTAATAGTATATATTTTAATGTCTTGGGTACCTGCTGCTCAAAATTCATCTATTGGACGCATACTGGCAAATGTATGTGAGCCTTATCTTGGTATCTTTAGACGATTTATTCCGCCAATTGGCATGATTGATGTTTCTCCTTTAGTGGCAATTTTTGTCCTTAATTTTATTCAAAGAGGAGTTATTATTGTCATTCAAAAAATTTATTTTATGTTTATGTAAAAGAAATCCTCACAATGGTGGGGATTTTTTATTTTAGGGAATACTAACAAATGACATCATTTTTAACTAAATTGTGGTTACGAAACATGAAAGTACCAATGAAATTGTACTAGTAAAAGAGAGATAATAGAGGTGGAGTCAAATGGAGCATTTAATACAACATTTTAGGAAAGAAGAACAGCCTTTTATTGAACAAGTGGTGAATTGGGTGCGAGAAGTGGAGGACCGCTACGCACCAAAGCTCACTGATTTTCTAGATCCTCGTCAGCGCTTTATCGTAAACGCCATTATTGGACAATACGACACATTGCAAATGGCTAGTGCGGGACTTTTTAATGAAGCAGAAAGACAAAGAATGCTCATTTACCCAACTTATTTTGAGCCTGTAGAGGAAGATTTTCAACTTACGGCATTTACCATTCAATATCCTATAAAATTTGTACAGTTGCGTCATCCAGATGTACTTGGTGCATTATTATCATTGGGGTTAAATCGAGGTAAATTTGGTGATATCCGTGTTGATGAACACCATGTCCAGTTTGTAGTAGCGAATGAGATAGCGGAGTATGTTCGTTTACATTTAACTGGCATTGGCAAGGTAAAAGTGCATGTGGAATCCATGAAAGAGACGGAGCCACTTCTAGCAAATGAGGATGAATGGCTAGAGGAGTCTCACACGGTTACTTCCATGCGATTAGATGTTATTATCGCAACAATTTTAAAGGTTTCTCGTCAAAAGGCACAGGCTTTAATTACAGGTAATAAAGTTCGTGTCAATTGGACAGAGCGAGATACAGTTGCTTTTGAATTACAAGAAGGGGATATTTTATCTATACGAGGTAGTGGCCGCGTAAAAATTCTAATGACTGAAGGACGTACAAAAAAAGATAAAATCCGTTTGCAAGTCGGACGTTTGACCCAAAAAGGTTGAAAATCAAGTGAAATTCATTAATTTTTACTGCTAAGTTGTCGGAACAATTGTATAATAGAAAATACGAATGTACATGTAAAGGAGAGAAGGATCGTATGCCATTATCACCTATTGATATACATAATAAGGAGTTTACAAAGTCCTTCAGGGGCTATGCTGAGGATGAGGTAAACGAATTTTTAGATCAAATTATCAAAGATTATGAAATTTTATTACGCGAAAAAAAGGATGTCGACAAACAGCTAGAGATGGCCTTAGAGCAAGCAAGGCATTTTAACACCTTAGAGGAAACCCTACAAAAATCAATTGTTGTGGCACAGGAAGCTGCCGATGAGGTGCGAAGAAATTCACAAAAAGAGGCAAAGCTTATTGTGAAAGAAGCGGAGAAAAATGCTGATCGTATTTTGAATGAAGCTTTATCAAAGGCTCGAAAAGTAACAATTGAGATTGATGAGCTAAAAAAGCAATCCAAGGTATTCCGTAATCGATTTAAAATGCTTGTAGAGGCACAGCTTGATTTACTAAATGCAGATGACTGGGATCATTTGCTGCAATATGATATAGATTTAACAGAAATTCAAGCATCTGTGGATGAAGCACAGGAATCCGATCAACTTTAATAGCTTTTTTAGTGCTATTATTGCGTGGCGTATGGGCGCAATAAGTGAAACTTGACGTGATTGTTTGATTTTCATATACTAATGAAATAGTAATTATTTTGAACAGATATGCATACAGGCAGAGACGAAGACAGTATTTGTTAGGCGTAGCAAAGCGATTTGGGGATAGTGTGAGCCCAAACAAGCAAATAACAATGAACATCACTTCAGAGCTAAATAACTGAATGAAAGTAAGTTATTTCGTGATGCACAACGTTAACGTGCTTAAAGAGGTAGTACAAATTTGTGCTACAAGTAGGGTGGTACCGCGAGTATAAGCTTCTCGTCCCTTAGTGGGATTGAGAGGCTTTTTTTATTTGCTAAAATTCACAGCGAGCAGCTATTTATCTTACGTTTAATCGTAAGTGATTAAAAAAGGGCTAAAACTTGTTGAATTCGTCAAGAGCTGTCATATGTATATGAACGCCTTAATGCATTTGTTTTGTTCTAAGTGTGTAAAATTAAAAGGAGGAATGGAAGCATGGTTGAATATAAGGATACTTTATTAATGCCGAAAACAGATTTCCCAATGAGAGGAAACTTACCGGCAAATGAACCAAAAATGCAAGAAAAATGGAATGACATGGACATTAACAAATTACAGATGGAGCGTACTGAAGGACGACCTGAATATGTACTTCATGATGGCCCTCCGTATGCAAACGGTGATATTCATATCGGTCATGCACTAAATAAAGTGCTAAAAGACATGATTACACGCCATCGCTCTATGAATGGTTATCATGTAAATTATATTCCTGGTTGGGATACGCATGGTTTACCAATTGAGCAAGCTTTAGCAAACAAAGGTGTAAAGCGTAAAGAGATGTCTGTTGCGGACTTCCGAAAACTATGTGAAGAATATGCATATGAGCAAATTGACAACCAACGTGCTCAATTTCGTCGTTTAGGTATTCGTGGAGATTGGGAAAATCCATACATTACTTTAAAACCAGAATTTGAAGCTCGCCAAATTGAAGTATTTGGGAAGATGGCTGAAAAAGGCTATATTTACAAAGGCTTAAAGCCAGTTTACTGGTCTCCTTCTTCTGAATCTGCACTTGCAGAAGCGGAAATCGAATATAAGGATATTAAATCACCTTCTATTTATGTAAGCTTTGCTATTAAAGATGCTAAAGGTGTCGTACCAGTAGATGCTAAATTTATCATTTGGACAACAACGCCTTGGACAATTCCAGCAAACTTAGGGATCTCTGTGAACCCTGAATTTATGTATGTAGTTGTTGCAGTTGCAGATAAAAAATTCATTATTGCGAAAGATTTATTAGAAACAGTGGCGAATGCCCTTGAATGGGACACATACGAGGTTATTCAAGAAGTGAAGGGTGAGACATTAGATCGTATTGTCGCTCAGCATCCTTTCTATGATCGTGAATCTCTTGTGATGGTGGGTGAACACGTTACTGCTGACGCAGGTACTGGCTGTGTTCACACGGCGCCTGGACACGGGGAAGATGATTATTACATTAGTAAACAATATGGCTTAGGCATTCTTAGCCCGCTTGATAATAGTGGCTGTTATACGGATGAAGCACCTGGTTTTGAGGGCGTATTTTATAATGATGCCAATAAACTAATAACAGAAAAGCTAAAGGAAGTAGGCGCATTAGAAAGCCTTGGTTTTATTTCGCACTCATATCCTCATGATTGGCGTACAAAGAAACCAGTTATTTATCGTGCAACACCGCAATGGTTTGCATCTGTTGAAGCATTCCGTGGTGAGTTACTAGAGGCTGTTAAAGCAACTACGTTTACGCCAGCTTGGGGAGAAACTCGCCTTTTCAACATGATTCGTGATCGTGGAGATTGGGTAATTTCCCGTCAACGAGCTTGGGGTGTGCCAATTCCAATTTTCTATGCTGAAAATGGAGAGCCAATCATTACACCTGAAACAATTGCTCATGTTTCTACGTTGTTCCGTAAGCATGGCTCAAATATCTGGTTCCAAAAAACAGCTAAAGAACTATTGCCTGAAGGCTTTACACACGCAGGTAGCCCGAACGGTGAATTTACAAAAGAGAATGACATTATGGATGTTTGGTTTGATTCAGGGTCATCACATCAAGGCGTGCTAGTAGAACGTGGAATGAAATATCCGGCTGATTTATATTTAGAGGGCTCTGACCAACACCGAGGCTGGTTCAACTCTTCTTTAATTACTTCTGTGGCTATTAACGGCTACGCTCCATATAAGGGACTATTAACACACGGTTTCGTACTAGATGGAGAAGGACGCAAAATGAGTAAATCATTAGGAAATGTCATTATTCCACAAAAGGTTATGGATCAATACGGAGCTGATATTCTTCGTTTATGGGTTGCCTCTGTTGATTATACTGGTGATGTTCGTATCTCGATGGATATGTTAAAACAAGTATCTGAGGTTTATCGTAAAATCCGAAACACATTCCGTTTCTTACATGGGAATGTAGCTGATTTCGACCCGACAAAGGATCGAGTAGCCTATGCAGATCTTCGTGAGATGGATCAATACGTTTATATGCGCCTACAAGATGTTCTAAAAACAGTACATGCTGCCTATGATCGCTATGATTTTGCAGCTGTATATCATGCTGTTAATAACTTTGTTGCTGTAGAGTTATCTTCATTCTACTTAGATATTGCAAAAGATGTTGTATACATTGAAGGCACTGACAACAAAGATCGTCGTGCAATGCAAACGGTGATTTATGATACATTAATGACGTTAGTAAAAGTAATGACACCGATTATTCCTCATACAACAGATGAGATGTGGTCTTACTTACATGCACAAGGTGTAGTACAAGAGGTTTCTGTACAATTAACAGATTTCCCTGAAGTTGATGTACAAGAGAATTTTGAGGATTTACGTGCAAAATGGGTGAAAATTATAGACGTTCGTGACGATATTCTAAAAGCATTAGAAGAAGCTCGTAATGCAAAAACAATTGGTAAATCTTTAGAAGCAAAAGTAACGGTGTATGCTAAAGAGGATGTTGCTACATTATTGAATGATGCAAGCATTGATTTTGCTCAGCTTTCTATTGTTTCAGCCTTTGAGCTAGCCTCTATTGATAAGGCACCTGCAGATGCGCTAGTGCTTGAGCATGCATCAATTGTTGTTGAAAAGGCAACAGGAGAAAAATGTGAGCGCTGTTGGTCAATTTCTGAATCAGTTGGTGCAAACGAAGCCCATCCAACAGTTTGTGCGCGCTGTGCGGAAGTTGTAGAAAAATATTACGCTTAAAAACAGGCTTTAATTGTGAAGAAAACGCAAGTCTCCCAAATAAGGGACTTGCGTTTTTTTGCATGTAAAATGAGTATGTATAAGGAATTGCATTCTCGCCCTTTACTGGTTGTGGCCTGTCTTTCGTGTTGAATAATAGTTGGACTAACCTAGTCTACTAGTTATGTCACTTGATGAAACATGATGATGGGCGTGAATGCACTTTTTTATTTAAATAATATTTCCTTCGTGTTGCGGTAGTCTGTTGGGGAAATGCCTACATATTTTTTAAAGGTCAGGCTGAAATAATTTGGTGTGTTAAAGCCACAGATGGAGGAGATTTTCTCAATGGTATAGTCATATTTTCTTAAAAAAGGCAATGTTTTAATGATACGTGTAAAGGCTACATAGTCGACAAAATTGCGACCAGTCTCCTTTTTAAATAATCTACTAAAATGCGTCGCACTAAAATTTATATATTTGGCAACATCACTGATGGTAAGTTGCTCATCATAATGCTCTTCAATATATAGAATGGCCTTTTGAAGCTGTTCCTGTTCTGTTAAGTCTTCATAAAACCTTGCATGTATATTCTCAACAGGTGGTTTTCTCCTTGCCTTACGAGCTTGGCTGTAGGATTCCTTCACCTGCATGGGATCATGAAAGACACCTCCTATCCCCATAAATAGATGGATACAATACTCCTTTTTTAGGTCTTCAATTACCTCATGGAGAGAGGCTACACCTTCAGTCCAATGCTTAAACGAAGTAATTTCATTTGGTATACGCATTAGCAGCAGTAAATATCGTTCAAAATTTAAAAAGGAAAGAGAGGCTTTATCCGCAAAACCTTGGCGAAACATATTGGTTATAACACTATTTGCATCATGAGGAATACTTCGATTTTCATTTATATCAATATAGCCTTGAATTAAAAAAACTATATTTGGGATACAATCCTTTGATAAAAAGGAGGCAGATTGAATAATTTCCTGCTCATTTTCAATTTCTCCACGAATAAGACGTTTTAAAAAGGCTTCTCTGAATGGTGAGGTATGATCTTGTGAAATTTGCTGTGACAACTCAAGCATGGTAAGTGTGCTTGCTTGTTTTTCCTTATATGATGTATAAAGCTTTTTAACAATTCTGATGAATTTTGATTTCTGTAACGGTTTTATAAGCAATGCCGATAAATTTAATTCAATCGCTATTCCAGTTGAGTAGGTAAGGTGTTCTGCAACAATAGGGACGATTAAACTATTAGGATAATTTCTTTTTAAGCGATTTACCTTTACCCAATCAAATAAGTGATTAATATCATAGACAAAGATTGCGACACCCTTTGTATTGGGCTGATTGCAGTTAATAAAGGTATTCGGTAGATATTCTTCTAGCCAGTTGTTCATCTGTTGTTTTTCTACGGAACTTTCGATATACCAAACAATATTTAAAATGGTAACAGCTCCCTTCTGTTATAAATATATAACGATAAAAGTATTTTAACTTAAAATAGCATTTTTTTGTACTAATACAGCAATATTTTGTAACTATATTATAAACAAAATAGAATAGAATAATTGTAGTAAATAATAATTTGAAATTTCAGATAATTATTTACGTATAGAGAAAAGGGGGAGTTGACATATGGCTGAAGTAGGAAGTAGTGATTACGAGTATGTGGAAGCTGGAACAATCGATATTAAGGATCTTCCACCACTAGATGCAACAACTAACAAAATTATGAAAGATGAGTTTCTTACAGGTTTTGGCTTAACGGTATTTTATTTTATTTTAATTTTTAGTATTCCGATTATGAACTGGTTCGCTCCAGAGTTTGCATTTAAGAAAATTTGGGGTGGAATGACGGTTACATGGTTTTACACAACTGTCATTATGATGGCCATGGCTTTTATTATTGCTTATGTCCATACAACATTGTATGAAAAACGCCTAAAGAAGTATGAAATAGCTAATAAGTAGGTCTGGGGGGAAATGCTGAATGATGAAAGCTCTATTGGAACCGAAAATGATTATGACCATTGCTTTAATGGGAACAATTGTCTATATTACGTATTTAACGAAAAAAAATACAACCGCATCCGATTTCTTCGTTGGGGGGCGTAGCTTCGGATGGTTTACAAATGGTTCGGCAATTGGCGGGGATTATTTAAGTGCAGCAACGTTTCTTGGGATAGCTGGACTAACCTTCCAATTGGGGTATGATGGTGCCTATTATGCATTTTGTTTCTCTATCGGTTTAACACTATTAGCTATTTTCGTAGCTGGTCCATTAAGACGTTTTGGTGCATTTACTGTTGCCGATTTTTTAGCCTATCGTTTTCATAGTAAACGAGCTCGACTAGTTGCAGTAGCGGTTGTTTTAGCAATTTCCGGTTTCTATGCTGCCCCGCAGTTATTAGGTGCTGCGCAAATTTTAAGCATGTTCTTTGGTACTTCATATGAATTTGGCATTATCTTTACATGCGTAGTAATGATTTTCTATGTTGGTATAGGTGGTATGAAAGGAACTACGATTAATCAGGCACTAGAACTTTGGATTCGTCTTGGTGCATTTGTAGTTATGCTAATTGCTGCAATGTATAGTGGGTTACATTACGATAAGATTTTAGCAGCAATTAATTCATTTAGCGGCCCAATTACGGGAACTTCACCATATGCGCTAGATGGAAAAGATGTTAATTTTGATGGGGCGGCTTGGACTGGGACAGGCTTCTATTTCCCAACATTTTGGCAAACCATAAGTATGACGATAGGGTTAGCATTAGGAACAATTGGTCTGCCTCATATTTTACTAAGATTTTATACAAATCCAAGTGCCAGGGCAGCTCGTAAATCGGCGTTAATGGCAATTGGAATTGCCAGTACGTTTTTCTTATTAGCTGTATTCTTAGGTGTTGTAGGTCGAGCTATTTTTATCTCTGGTACAGCAAGTGGAGAAGTAATGCGTGATTTAGTGCTGGGTGGTAACAATATGGTTATTCCTACAACAGCACTTGCATTAGGCGGAAAGTGGCTTCTTGGACTTGTTATAGCGGGGGCATTTGCAGCCATATTCTCTAACTTATCAGGGTTATTCATTACAAGTTCAGGCGCACTGGCACATGATTTATATGCAACGATTATGAAAAAAGATATTACGCAAAAACAACGAGTAATCGCAGCGAAGGTTTCCATTGTTATATTAGGCATTATTTATGGCGCTTTGGGCTTACTTGTAAAGGATGCATCTATTGGTCATTTAGTAGCACTAGCCTTTACTGTTGCCGCGAGTACCTTTACACCAATATTTATTTTAGGTATTTGGTGGAGAGGAATGACAGAAAGAGGAGCGATTGCAGGTTTACTAATTGGACTTGGTGTTTCCATGTGGATGATTTTTCTACCAGGAACATTACCAAGCTTCCTGCAATTTAAAATACCTGGAATTGTGACAGTACCCGTTGGCTTCCTTTCAGTAATCATTGTGTCTATATTAGACCGAAAAGTACCTGCGGATGTAAATGATTTTATGAAGCGTGTGCATTCAAAAGAATCTGAAACTGTCTAATTTAAATTGGCTATATCCAATTACTTTATAAAGTAATTAGGTATAGCTTTTTTTGTTGATCTTCATTCAGCAGGCGTTTGTATAATTTCATGCTATATTAGTTATTCTGTGATGGGCTGTTATGGTAGAATAGGTTAGATGTTGAGCGAACGGAGGAATGTTTGTGTATAAGTACTATGGACTGGCCGCATTTGTCATCCTTTTAGATCAATGGACTAAATGGCTAATTGTCAAAAATATGGAGTTTGGTGAACGAATTGCAGTATGGGACCCATGGCTTGGGATATTATCTCATCGAAATAGAGGAGCAGCATGGGGAATGCTAGAGGGACAAATGTGGTTGTTTAGCATTGTTACAATAGGCGTTATTTGTGCAATCATCTATTTTTATCATAAAGAAGCAAAGGGCAAGCCAGTCTTTCAAGTAGGCTTAATGTTTTTATTAGGTGGAGCTATTGGTAATTTTATTGACCGTTTATTTAGAGGCGAAGTGGTCGATTTTGTGGATGTATTAATTCCAGTTATTAATTATGATTTCCCAATCTTTAATATTGCGGATGCAGCCTTAACAATAGCTGTTGTCATTTTAATGATTGGCTTAATTGCTGAAGATAAAAAAGAAAAGAAACAGGTGAAACAATGACGCAAGTAGCATATACAATGGAAGAACAGCAGCAGGGAGAGCGCATTGATAAGGCACTTTCAAGTGTGCAATCAGAATGGTCGCGCACACAAATTGGGAATTGGATTACAGACGGCATTGTCAAAGTAAATGGCGAGACAGTTAAGGCGAAGTATAAGGTAAAAGCAGGAGATTTGGTTGAAATTGATGTTCCAGAAGCAGAGCCATTAGATGTCATTGCTGAAAACTTAAAACTTGACATTGTTTATGAGGATGCAGACGTTCTTGTGGTGAATAAGCCTAAGGGTATGGTTGTACATCCAGCGCCTGGACATATGACAGGAACACTCGTTAATGGTTTAATCTATCACTGTAAGGATTTATCAGGCATTAACGGTGTTTTGCGCCCAGGCATTGTCCACCGCATTGATAAGGATACATCGGGATTATTAATGGTTGCTAAAAATGATGCAGCTCATGAATCATTAGTCAATCAGCTAGTCAATAAAACTGTAACACGTAAGTATACTGCCCTTGTTCACGGGCATATTGCACATGATAAAGGAACAATTGATGCACCGATTGGACGTGACCAAAAGGATCGTCAAAAGCAAGCAGTTGTAGATAATGGCAAGCATGCCGTAACCCATTTCCAAGTCATTGAACGTTTTGGTGACTATACGCTTGTAGAATGTCGTTTAGAAACAGGACGAACTCATCAAATCCGTGTGCATATGAATTATATTGGCTATCCACTTGTGGGTGATCCAAAATATGGTCCGAAAAAGACAATAGATTTTGGAGGACAAGTTTTACATGCAGGTATTTTAGGCTTCGATCATCCTACGTCAGGTGAATATTTAGAGTTTGAAGCACCACTCCCTGCTGATTATGAACAATTATTAAATGAATTAAGAAATAGGCATTGACGTTTAGTAAAAGAAGGTCTATACTAACGAAAGTGAATGAACTACAAAACAAAATATTCACCTTTAATGGCAGTCCAGAGAGGCTGAGAAGGTACATGTGATCGTGTTGCAAATAATTTGTGCTGCAAATTATTCAACATGCCTTTTAAACACGTATTCGACCCTCTCAGGCTATTCGCCTCGAGAGGTTTTTTTATGGACAAATGACCAATCAACTAGTAGGGAGGAGGAAACGTATATGGCACAAAATGAGCTAATAGATGGCCCATCCATGGCAAGAGCAGTAACACGTATTGCTCATGAAATTATTGAACGTAATAAAGGGATTGATGAATGTATTTTAGTTGGCATTAAAACGCGAGGTGCTTTTCTTGCAAAACGACTTGCAGAAAGAATTGAAAAAATTGAAGGTAAACCGATTCGAACAGGGGAGCTAGATATCACCTTATATCGAGATGATTTATCGACAAAGCATGCTAACGAACAGGCACATGTTGAACAAGTTGATATTGATTATCTTGTAGTCAATCAAAAGATTATTCTTGTGGATGATGTTTTATATACTGGACGGACAGTACGCGCTGCACTAGATGCAATCATGGATTTAGGGCGACCTGCTCAAATTCAACTTGCTGTCCTTGTTGACAGAGGTCATAGAGAGCTACCAATTAGAGCCGATTATGTTGGTAAAAACGTACCAACATCTGGATCAGAGCGCATTATCGTAAATTTACAAGAAGTAGACGGAGAAGATTGCGTCATTCTTTATAAAGAAGACTAACTACAAAGTGAGGAAACATCATGTCAAATGCAGTATTAGATATTAAGGACAAACCAACAACACTTCAACTAGTGACATTAAGTTTCCAACATATGTTTGCTATGTTTGGTTCAACAATTCTAGTGCCTCAGTTGGTTGGACTTAGCCCAGCAATTGCCCTTTTAACAAGTGGAATTGCCACATTATTCTTCTTATTAATAACGAAATTCCAGGTGCCGGCTTATTTAGGATCATCGTTTGCTTTCATTGCACCGATTATTATTGCCACAAAAGCGGGTGGTGTTGGTAGCGCAATGATAGGCGCAATGGCAGTCGGAATTACGTATGGTATTGTGTCTCTTATCATTTGGAAGAGCGGCTATAAATGGATCATGAAAATATTACCACCAATTGTGGTAGGGCCAGTAATCATGGTTATTGGTCTAGGGTTATCAGGGACAGCGGTTAATATGGCGATGAATGTAGATGGAGAATACAGCTTCTTACATTTCTCAGCTGCATTAGTAACATTATTTACTGCGATCATTTTCACGATTTTCTTTAAAGGAATTTTAAGTACAATGCCCATTTTAATTGGCTTAATTGTAGGCTATATTTATTCGATGATTATCGGCATTGTTGATTACACACCAATTGCTAAAGCAAACTTCTTTGCAAGTCCAGACTTTTTAATACCAGGTGTTCATTATGACTTCGAAATTACAACAAAGCTTCTTCTAACAATGGTGCCAATCGTGATTGTAACCATTTCAGAGCATATTGGTCACCAATTAGTTCTAGGCAAAGTTGTTAATCGAGATTACATTAAAGAACCAGGCTTGCATCGTTCACTGTTAGGTGATGGACTGGGTACATTCATAAGTGCATTAATTGGTGGCCCACCGAAAACAACTTATGGTGAAAATATCGGTGTTCTTGCTATCACTCGTGTTTACAGCGTGTATGTCATTGCAGGTGCAGCAGTTGTCGCCATTTTACTGTCATTTTTCGGGCAAGCAATGGCAGTAATTGCAACGATTCCAACATCAGTACTTGGAGGCGTTTCGATCCTGCTCTTCGGTATTATTGCTGCAAGTGGGTTACGTATGCTAGTTGATAATCATATTGACTTTGGCAATAGTCGAAATTTAGTGATTGCCTCTGTTATTCTAGTCATTGGTATTGGTGGAGCGAAGTTTGTGATTTCAGAATCATTAAGTATAGAAGGTATGGCATTAGCAGCTATAATCGGTGTTGTATTAAACGCAATCCTACCTGGTAAGAAGGAAGCTGAAAAACCAATACCATACAATCAAGAAACAAATTCATAGTAGTACCTTTTAATGAATTGTCCAGAGAGGCAAAAAAAGGGAAGTTGTGGACATGCTAAAGCAGGAATAGATGCCTGCTGTGGTTTGTCACGCCTCCTTATGCCTCGTTGATGACATCAGCGGGGCTTTTATTATCTTCATTCATCCCACCCTTGAAGGTGAGATGAATGAAGATAAAGCCTCCAGACGCAATTACGCCAAGGCGAAATTGATTTTAGCGAACGTTATACATAGACGTTCATGAAACACAACCTAATGGAGGTCACATGATGAAGAACTTATTATCGATGGAACATTTAACAACTGAAGAAATTAACTACATCCTAGATCGTGCGCAAGCTTTTGAAAATGGTGAAGCATCATCGTTATCTCGCACATACAACATTGCTAACTTATTTTTTGAACCAAGTACCCGGACAAAAACAAGCTTTGAAATGGCTGAGCGCAAAGTTGGCTGTACAGTTATCCCTTTTGATGCTGGTTTTTCGAGTGTTACAAAAGGGGAAACAATGTACGATACAGTAAAAACGTTAGAGATGATTGGATTGGATGCTGTGGTCATTCGTGCAACCGAAGATGAATACTATAATGAGCTTCTAGAAGGTATTAATGTTGCCATTATTAACGCTGGAGATGGAGCGGGTCAACACCCCTCCCAATCATTACTGGATCTTTACACAATAAAAAAAGAGTTTGGTTCATTTGAAGGGTTGAATGTTACAATCGCTGGAGATATATCCCATAGTCGTGTAGCAAAATCAAATGCTACAGCGTTACAGCGCTTAGGGGCTAACGTACATTTTCTTTGTCCAGAAGAGTGGGCAGGTGATTTCAAGGCCCATCATTCATGGGATGATTTAATCGAAATAAGTGATGTCATTATGTTACTTCGTGTACAGCATGAACGTCATAAAGTAAATAAAAGCTTCTCGAAGGAAAGCTACCACCAAGAGTATGGTTTAACAATTGAACGTGAGAAGCAAATGAAGGATACAGCAATTATCATGCATCCAGCACCCGTAAACCGTGATGTAGAAATTGCTTCTGAGCTAGTTGAATGTGAACGCTCTCGAATTTTCGAGCAAGTCCGAAATGGTGTTTATACAAGAATGGCAATCGTAGAAACGATTTTAAAGGGGAGAGAATAACATGTCAAAGATACTTCAAAATGTACAAATGTTAAATGAACAAGGTGAACTGCATAGGGTTAATATTGCCATGGCTGAAGGGAAAATTACAGCAATCGGACAAGACGTAACTGTAAAAGATGCTGAAATTATTGAAGGAAATGGTTTTCTTGTTGCACCAGGCTTTGTCGATGTCCACACACATTTACGCGAGCCAGGCTTTGAGCATAAGGAAACAATTGCAACAGGTTCAGCATCAGCAGCAAAGGGTGGCTTTACAACAATTTGTGCAATGCCAAATACAAAACCGGTACCAGATTCTGTTGAAAACATGCAACTAATTAATGGACTGATTAAGGAAAGTGCTGTTATTCGAGTACTTCCATATGGCTCGCTCACAAAGGATATCTCTGGAGAGGTTCGTACAAATATTGAGCAATTAAAAGCACAAGGAGCAGTTGCATTCTCTGATGATGGTGTAGGTATTCAACTTGCTTCAACAATGTATGAGCAGATGAAGGATGCTGCTCAGCACGATATGGTTGTGGTGGCACACTGTGAGGATAATTCATTAATTTATGATGGTGTTATGCATGAGGGGAAACGAAATAAAGAGCTTGGTCTTCCTGGGATTCCGTCCATATGCGAATCTGTACAAATTGCGCGAGATGTTTTATTAGCTGAAGCAGCTGGCGCACGCTATCACGTCTGCCACGTATCAACGAAGGAATCTGTCCGTGCAGTACGAGATGCTAAAGCAGCAGGTATTCGTGTAACTGCTGAAGTATGCCCGCACCATTTATTACTTGAAGAAATGGATATTCCATCAGATGATGCAAACTGGAAAATGAACCCTCCATTACGTGGAATAGATGATAAAGACTCACTTCACGCAGCGCTGCTGGACGGTACAATCGATTGCATCGCTACAGATCATGCTCCACATACAGTAGAAGAAAAATGCTGTGGCATGGTAGGCGCACCATTTGGCATTGTTGGCTTTGAAACAGCCTTCCCACTCCTTTACACACAGTTTGTAGAAACAGGGAAATGGACGTTAAAACAGTTGATTGACTGGATGTCTGTAAAGGCAGCAAAAATTTTCGATTTACCATATGGCACATTAGAAATTGGAGCTTCAGCAGATATGATTTTACTAGATTTAAATAAAGAACAAACCATTGATGCGGAAGGCTTTGTATCAAAAGGACGCAATACACCATTCAATGGTTGGACTGCAAAGGGATGGCCAGTCCTTACAATTTTTGAAGGCAATATCGTATACCAGGAGGCAGAGTAATGAAAAAACGTTTACTTATTTTAGAAGATGGCACAGTATTTGCAGGTACAGCGTTCGGTAGTGAGCGAGCTTCACAAGGTGAGGTAGTTTTTACAACAGGTATGACAGGTTATCAGGAAACTATTTCAGATCCTTCATTCTACGGACAAATCGTAACATTAACATACCCTTTAATTGGTAACTATGGAATCAACCGTGATGACTTTGAATCGATTACACCTGCTATTCGTGGATTTGTTGTTCGTGAATTAGCCAAAACTCCTTCAAACTTCCGCTGCGATTTAACAGTAGATGATTATCTGACAGCAAAAGACATTCCAGGAATTGAAGGAATCGATACTCGGAAATTAACACGCATCATTCGTAGTAAAGGATCGGTAAAGGCCATTTTAACAGCAGCCGATGAGGAAGTGAATGTGGCTGAAATCGTAGCAAAGTTACAAGCAACACCAGCGATTACACATCATGTTCGTGAAGTTTCACCAAAAGCTGCCTATCCGTCTCCAGGACGTGGTAAACGTGTTGTATTAATTGACTTTGGTATGAAGCACGGTATTCTTCGTGAATTAAATAAACGTGATTGTGATGTGTTAGTTGTACCTTATAACACACCAGCAGAGGAAATTTTAGCATGGCATCCAGATGGAATTATGTTATCAAACGGTCCAGGTAACCCAGAAGATGTGCAGGAGGGTATTGCAACAGTTCGCAATTTAATTGGTAAAGTGCCAATGTTCGGTATTTGCCTAGGTCATCAAATCTTCTCACTTGCTTGTGGTGCTCGAAGCTTTAAATTACCGTTTGGACATCGTGGAGGAAACCATCCGGTAAAAGATTTACGCACAGGCCGTACAGATTTAACATCTCAAAACCACGGATACGCAATTGATATTGAATCATTAAAAGAGACAGATTTAGAATTAACACATATCGCATTAAATGATGGTACTTGTGAAGGTGTACGTCACAAGAAGTATCCAATCTTCACAGTCCAATATCATCCAGAAGCATCACCAGGTCCAGAAGATTCAAACCACTTATTTGATGAGTTTATTGAAATGATGGAAGTAGAAGCAGGGAAGGGGAAACAACATGCCTAAACGTACAGATATTGAAACAATTTTAGTAATCGGATCAGGTCCAATCGTGATCGGACAAGCAGCAGAATTTGACTATGCAGGAACACAAGCTTGTCTATCTTTAAAAGAAGAAGGCTATCGCGTTATTTTAATTAACTCAAACCCTGCAACAATCATGACGGATACAGAAATTGCCGACAAGGTTTATATTGAGCCAATTACTCTTGAGTTTGTATCTCGTATTTTGCGTAAAGAGCGTCCAGATGCCATCCTACCAACTCTTGGGGGGCAAACAGGCTTAAATATGGCGATTGAATTAGATAAATCAGGAATTTTAGATGAGCTTAATATTGAGATTCTTGGGACAAAATTAGAAGCAATTCATAAAGCAGAAGACCGTGATTTATTCCGTAATTTAATGTATGAGCTAAGTGCTCCAGTTCCTGAATCAGATATTATCCATAACTTAGATGAAGCGAAAAACTTTGTTGCAAAGATTGGTTATCCAGTTATCGTTCGACCTGCATTTACACTAGGTGGTACAGGCGGTGGTATTTGCTACAATGATCAAGATTTAGAAGAAATCGTGACATCTGGGCTTAAATATTCTCCAGTTACACAATGTTTACTAGAAAAATCAATCGCTGGCTATAAAGAGATTGAATATGAAGTAATGCGTGATGCGGCTGACAATGCCATTGTAGTATGTAACATGGAAAACGTTGACCCAGTAGGTATTCATACAGGGGATTCTATTGTAGTAGCACCAACACAAACACTGTCAGATCGAGAAAATCAAATGCTACGTAATATTTCCCTAGATATTATCCGTGCATTGAAAATTGAAGGTGGCTGTAACGTTCAATTAGCTCTTGATCCATATAGCTTTAATTACTATGTAATCGAGGTTAACCCTCGTGTATCACGTTCATCAGCGTTAGCATCTAAAGCAACAGGCTACCCAATTGCCAAGCTAGCAGCAAAAATTGCAGTCGGCTTAACATTAGATGAAATTAAAAACCCTGTAACAGGTTCAACGTATGCTTGCTTCGAGCCAGCATTAGATTATATTGTGGCAAAAATCCCACGCTGGCCATTCGATAAATTCGAATCAGCAAAACGTAATCTTGGTACACAAATGAAAGCAACTGGTGAAGTTATGGCACTAGGGCGAACATTTGAGGAAGCAATGCTTAAAGCGGTTCGTTCACTTGAAACAGGTCAAGTACACTTAGAGTTAAAGCATGCCGAGGAAAACTCCGATTCTTGGATTGAAAAACGTATCCGCAAAGCTGGAGATGAGCGTCTATTCTTTATCGGTGAAGCATTACGTCGCGGTGTAACAATTGAGCAAATTCATGAGTGGTCTGCAATTGATTTATTCTTCCTAAATAAATTCAAAAACATTGTGGATATGGAACAAACACTTGCTGACAATAAAAACGATAAAGACGTATTACGTACAGCAAAACGTCTAGGCTTTGCAGATAAGAAAATTGCAGAGCTTTGGGAAACTACACCTGAGGAAGTATATGCATATCGTAAAGAATATGGTATTATCCCGGTCTATAAAATGGTTGATACATGTGCAGCAGAGTTTGAATCTGAAACACCTTACTTCTATGGCACATATGAGGAAGAAAACGAATCAATTAAATCAGATAAGCCATCTGTTGTTGTCCTTGGGTCAGGTCCAATTCGTATTGGTCAAGGGGTAGAATTTGACTACGCGACAGTACACTCAGTTTGGGCAATTCAAGAAGCTGGCTATGAGGCAATTATTATTAACTCAAATCCAGAAACTGTATCCACGGACTTCTCGATTTCAGATAAATTATACTTTGAGCCATTAACAATCGAAGATGTAATGCATATTATTGACTTAGAACAGCCAATTGGTGTGGTTGTGCAATTCGGTGGACAGACAGCCATTAATCTTGCGGACAAATTAGCGGCAAATGGTGTGAAAATCTTAGGTACAACACTTGAAGATATTGATCGTGCAGAAAATAGAGATAAATTCGAGCAAGCATTACATGAATTAGATATTCCACAGCCACAAGGTGAAACAGCTATCTCAACAGAGGAAGCACTTGCTATCGGTGGACGTCTTGGTTTCCCGGTGTTAGTTCGCCCTTCGTATGTACTAGGTGGACGTGCGATGGAAATCGTCTACAACGAAGAAGAGCTACAACACTATATGGAAAATGCGGTTGAAGCATCTCCAGACCATCCAGTATTAGTAGACCGTTATTTAACTGGTCAAGAAATTGAAGTAGATGCCATTTGTGACGGGGAAAATGTGTTGATCCCAGGTATTATGGAGCATATCGAGCGTGCAGGTGTTCACTCTGGTGACTCTATCTCTGTATATCCACCACAAAAATTAACACAGGCACAAAAGGATACATTAGTGGACTATACAACACGTCTTGCAAAAGGTCTTGGCATCATAGGTTTAATGAACATTCAATATGTTATTTCACAAGGTGAAGTATTTGTAATCGAGGTGAACCCACGTTCTTCTCGTACAGTACCATTCTTAAGTAAAATTACAAACATTCCGATGGCAAATATTGCAACGAAAGCGATTCTTGGTAAATCAATCGTAGAACAAGGCTACCCAACAGGCTTAGCGCCAGAGCAAAAAGGTGTCTTCGTTAAAGTGCCAGTATTCTCATTTGCTAAATTACGCCGTGTTGACATTACATTAGGACCTGAAATGAAATCAACAGGTGAAGTAATGGGGAAAGATGCAACATTAGAAAAAGCCCTTTATAAAGGCTTGGTTGCAGCAGGAATGGAAATTCGCACAGAAGGTACAGTATTATTTACTGTGTCTGATAAAGATAAAGAGGAAGCGATTGCCCTTGCAAAACGTTTCTCAACAGTAGGCTATCGTATTGTGGCTACAGAAGGTACTGCTAAAGCATTTGAAGCAGCAGGAGTCCGCACAGATATCGTTGGAAAAATCGGTGCAAAGGGCCAAACATTAATCGATTTAATTCAAAATGGTGAAGCACAACTTGTAGTGAATACACTTACAAAGGGCAAGCAACCAGCTCGTGATGGTTTCCGAATCCGTCGTGAATCTGTCGAAAATGGTGTCCCATGTTTAACATCATTAGATACAGCAGAAGCAATGCTACGTGTTATTGAATCAATGACATTTACAGCAGAACAAATGCCAAAAGCGGAGGTAGTACACTAATATGATACGTCAAGAGAAAATGACGGTCGTCTCTCAAAAACAAATAGCGACAAACATTTTCGAATTGACACTTAATGGTGAACTGGTTCAGGATATGACTCCTGGCCAGTTTGTCCATGTAAAGGTGTCAGATTCATTGGAGCCGCTTTTACGTCGACCAATCAGTATTGCCAATATAGATAAAGATAACAACGAATTTACAATGATTTATCGAGCGGAAGGTCGCGGAACAAAGGTTTTGGCGACGAATCGTGAAGGTCAGCTTGTAAATGTATTAGGACCGATCGGTAATGGATTCCCCGTAGACGCAGTAAAAGAGGGAGGGACAGCTCTTTTAGTTGGAGGAGGAATTGGCGTACCACCATTACATGAGCTTTCGAAGCAATTAAATGCGCGAGGTGTGAAAACAATTCATGTGTTAGGCTTTCAAACAGAGGATGTATGCTTTTATGAGGAAGAATTCAGCGCACTTGGTGAAACACATTATGTAACGGTGGACGGCTCTAAGGGCACAAAGGGCTTTGTCACGAATGTATTAGCGTCACGAGCACCTGAGTTTGATGTCTTTTATTCCTGTGGTCCATTACCAATGCTAAAAGCACTTGAAGGCTTTTACCCCGAAAAAGAGGGCTATCTATCATTTGAAGAGCGTATGGGCTGCGGTATCGGCGCTTGCTTTGCATGTGTATGTAAAACAACAGACCAAGTAGCAAAAGACTATGTTAAGGTATGCTCTGATGGTCCAGTTTTCCCGAAAGGAACGGTGGCATTATGAGTCGGCTATCAATACAATTACCAGGTTTAGAGTTAAAAAATCCAATAATGCCAGCATCAGGCTGCTTCGGATTTGGTCGTGAATATGCTCAACTATACGATTTATCAAAGCTTGGCGCTATAATGATTAAAGCAACAACTGTAGAAACACGACCAGGCAACCCTACACCACGTGTAGCAGAAACAGCAGCAGGAATGCTAAATGCTATAGGCCTACAAAACCCTGGTATTGACAAAGTCATGAATGAGGAATTAAAGTTTCTAGAGGACTATGATGTGCCAATTATTGCAAATGTAGCTGGTACAGAGACAGCGGATTATGTAGAAGTTGCGCAACGTATCTCCTCTGCGACCAATGTAAAAGCATTAGAACTTAACATTTCTTGTCCAAACGTAAAATGTGGGGGTATTCAATTTGGTACTGATCCTGCAACAGCACGTGAACTGGTGGAAGCTGTTAAAGCTGTGTCTGAGGTGCCTGTTTACGTAAAATTATCTCCAAATGTAACAAGTATTGTAGACATTGCCCAAGCTGTTGAAGCAGGTGGAGCAGACGGTATTACTATGATTAATACGTTAATTGGAATGCGTCTGGATGAACGTACTGGAAAGCCGGTAATTGCCAATGGTACAGGTGGTTTATCAGGTCCTGCTGTAAAACCAGTGGCAATTCGGATGGTCTATGAGGTCTATAAGGCTGTCAATATTCCGATTATTGGAATGGGTGGTGTAACAGAGGCACAGGACGTTATTGACTTTATGTCGGCTGGTGCATCTGCAGTTGCAGTTGGGACAGCAAACTTTGTCGATCATTTTGTATGCCCGACTATTATTGATGAATTACCAACAAAGCTTGACAAATTAGGGGTAGAGCATATTTCAGAGATTATCGGAAGGAGTCATCGTTGATGAATACCCAACCTATATTAGCATTAGATTTTCCCGGAGAAAAAGAAGTATTCGATTTTCTAAAACAGTTCAACGAAACTCTTTTCGTGAAAATTGGTATGGAATTATATATGCAGGAAGGACCAGACATTGTTCGGAAAGTAAAGGATTTAGGCCATGATATCTTCCTTGATTTAAAATTACATGATATCCCGAATACAGTTGGCTCTGCCATGAAGGGCCTAGCAAAATTAGGGGTTGATTTAGTCAATGTCCATGCAGCAGGCGGACGTCCAATGATGGAGGCTGCGCTGGAAGGACTTGAAGCAGGAACACCTGCAGGTAAAGGTCGTCCCGCATTAATTGCAGTTACACAATTAACATCAACAACTGAGGAACAAATGCAAGCGGAACAAAGAATTGCTCTATCTTTACAGGAGTCTGTCTTGCACTATGCAAGTCTCACAAAACAGGCTGGTTTACAAGGTGTCGTTTGCTCAGTACACGAGGCTAAAATGATAGCAGAGGTATGTGGGAATGATTTTCTTCGTGTGACACCTGGTATTCGTTTAGCAGGTGGCGATGCACACGATCAAAAGCGCATTGCCACACCAGATGGAGCAAAACGTGATGGCTCATCACTAATTGTCGTTGGACGAGCTGTAACAGGTGCACAAGATCCAGTAGCAGCATATAAAATTGTAAGTGAATTATGGGAGGCATAACTATGACATTACAAAATGAAATCGCACACGCAATGTTAAAAGTAGGAGCAGTGGAACTAAATCCTACAGAGCTATTTACGTGGGCATCAGGCATTCAATCGCCAATTTACTGCGATACACGTCTAACAATCTCAGATCCTGTTATTCGTAAACAATTAGCAAACGGCTTGGCATCACTGATTAAAGAAAACTTTGGCGCAACAGAAATCGTTGCAGGTACAGCAACAGCAGGTATTCCTCATGCGGCTTGGGTAAGTGATATTCTAGATTTACCAATGGTTTATGTACGTTCGAAAGCAAAAGAGCATGGCCGTGGCAACCAAATTGAAGGAAAATATGCAGCAGGTCAAAAAGTGGTGGTTGTGGAAGATATCGTTTCTACAGGTGGTTCTTCAATTACAGCAGTAGAAGCTTTACGAGCAGCAGGCTGTGAAGTGTTGGGCGTGGTTTGCGTCTACACGTACAATCTTCCACGTGCTGAACAAGCATTCGATCAAGCAGGTATTCAATATGTATCATTAACAAACTTTGATTATTTAATAGAAGCAGCTAACGAATCAGGTGCTATTCAGGAAGTAGATATCCCATTTCTTAAGGAATGGCATGGAAAATTAAAGGCTGGAGCACTTTAATCTTCAAAGAAACTTTTAAAAGCGACTGTCGATATTTTTATCGACCGTCGTTTTTTTTTTGCTAAATCAGCAGAAGGGATATAAAAATAAGCCAAATAAAATAACAAGAAGTATGTAACAACCCACTGTTTACTTGCTTAAAGTAAATTATTTTTCTGCTGTAATATAAATCACTTCATTTTATTAATGTGTTATCAGAAAAAATTATTTACAAAAATTGAAAACTGAAAAATTGAAAATGTACTAATTCGTCAAAAAAATAACTAAAGTAATCTGGAATACTAAATAAATATAAATTATGTAAGAGTAGCTAATGATATTTTGCATAGCATTTTATTATATTTTAATAATAAAAATATAATACTTTATGCAGATGAAGTGAAAAATGAACAAATATTCATTTGATAGAAATAAAAATATTTTAATGAAAATTGGAATAGTTGTATGGTTTATTTTGTATATAAGATAATAAGAATTAAAAAAAATTGCTTGATTAAATGGTTTATTTCTAGATAAAATAGCATTACGTCCAATTATCAGAATATTACATCAGTAGAATTTTTGACTTGGTATTAATTTTTTTGGTAATTAATCTAGCAAAATATATCAGAATTTTCGAATTTTGAAATTGGTGATTTTTTGTCGAAAAATGATACTAAAATAGAATTTTTTGTCTGCTAACTGAATATTTATTTTGGATTGTTAGCAAGACTTTTATTAACAGTACAAAGGTGGGATATAGATGAGTTTAATGTTAGAGGTGAAAAATCTTAAAACAGGTTTTGATATAGATGGCAAGATATATCATGCTGTGGATGATGTTTCATTTTCAGTTAAATCCGGTCAGATTATTGGAATAGTAGGAGAATCGGGATGTGGTAAAAGTGTGATGTCTCTTTCAATTATGCAGCTTCTTCCAAAGGGAATTGGAAAAATCACTAGTGGTGAAATACGATTTCATGGAAAAAATATTGAACATCAGACAAACGATGAGATGAATAAAATTCGTGGAAAAGATATTAGTATGATCTTTCAAGAACCGATGACATCCTTAAATCCTGTATTTACAATTGGCTCACAAATAGAAGAAATTATGTTGAACCATAGCAAAATGTCAAAAGCTGAAGTTAGAAGCAAAGCGATTGACTTGTTAAAGCAGGTTGGTATTCCAAGAGCAGAAAAAATCGTGGATGAATATCCTCATCAATTGTCAGGTGGAATGAGACAAAGAGTAATGATTGCTATTGCCATTGCATGTCAGCCTAGACTTTTAATCGCTGATGAACCAACAACTGCTCTTGATGTAACCGTACAAGCCCAAATACTTGAATTACTGAAAAGTATTCAGGAGAAAAATAAGATGTCTATTGTGCTCATTACACACGACCTTGGTGTAGTTGCAGAAATGTGTGATGAGGTAATAATTATGTACGCAGGGAAAATTGTTGAACGCACAAATGTCGATACGCTGTTTTACGATCCCAAACATCCTTATACAAAATTATTAATGGCATCAATTCCAAGAATAGATGTTGAAGTAAATGAGTTATCCACTATTAAAGGAATTGTCCCTTCTTTAAAAAATATGCCTCAAGTTGGCTGCCGATTTGTAGATAGATGTCCATCGGCAATGGCTGAATGTAGTAAGATTACACCACAACTCGCCTTTATAGGTGACCAGCATGAAGTATCTTGTTTACTTTATGAGGGGTGTAGTACTAGAAAGGGTGTGAGCTGACAGTATGAATCAAACAATAAAACAAGAAAATTTATTAGAAATCATTGATTTAAAAACATATTACCCCATCAAAGGTGGCTTATTAAGACATACTATAGGCTATGTTAAAGCCGTTGATACGATTTCTTTTTCCATTAAAAATGGTGAGACATTGGGATTAGTTGGTGAATCGGGCTGTGGAAAATCCACAACCGGTCGTACTATTTTAAGATTATTGGATGCAACAGATGGGAAAATTATTTTTAATGGTAAAAATATAACAAAATTGCGAGGAAAATCATTAAGGGAAATACGGAAAGATATCCAAATGGTATTCCAAGATCCATATGCCTCATTAAACCCCATGCAAATGGTGGGTAGTATTATAGCTGAACCTATCATGAACTACCATAATAGATCGCTTAAATCGTTAAAAAATGAAGTGATAGAACTCTTACGTAAAGTAGGATTACCAGAAGATGCTTATTACAAGTATGCTCATGAATTTTCAGGCGGTCAACGTCAACGAATAGGTATTGCTAGAGCACTAGCGCTCCGGCCAAAACTAATTATAGCAGATGAGCCTGTTTCAGCATTAGATGTGTCTGTGCAATCCCAAGTCCTGAATCTATTAAAAGAGCTACAAAATGAGTTTGATTTAACGTTTTTATTTATTGCACATGATTTAAGTGTTGTTAAGCATATGAGTGACCGTATTGGTGTGATGTATTTAGGAAATATCGTGGAAATTGCAGACAAAGAACACATTTATGATGAACCATTACATCCTTACACACAGGCGTTAATCTCTGCTATTCCAGTTCCTGATCCAAGGAAGAAGAGCAATCGGATTGTGTTGGAGGGGGATATTCCAAGTCCGGCTAATCCTCCAAAAGGGTGCCCGTTCCATCCACGTTGCCCAAAGGCAATGACAACGTGTTCATTATCAAAACCAGCCTTAAAGGAGGTGAAGTCTGGGCATAGTGTTGCATGCCATTTATATTAAAAAATCATTATAGGAATTAAATAATGACAAAATAAAATTCACGGGGGGAAAAAAATGAAAAAATCAGCATTATGGTCATTCATGCTAATACTCGTTATGGCTTTATTTTTAGCAGCATGTAATAGTGACACATCGACACAGGAAAAAGAGGGGGGCAAAGAGAAAGACAATTCTCCAACAACTTCTGAAGAAAAAAAAGGTGGAGTCGTAACATTTGGTACGGATCAGGCTCCTGAGGGAGTATTTGATCCTGCGTATGCAGGAAGTGTTGTAGATGGTTATATTCAAAATTTTACAATGGAAGGTATTTATGATGTAAATGATGAGTTAGAATATATCCCTAACCTAGCAACTTGGGAAATTAGTGAGGATAAATTAACGTATACGTTTAGCTTTAAGAAAGGTGTAAAGTGGCATAATGGTGAGGAGTTAACCGTTGATGACTGGGTATATGCATTAGAAACATTAGCAACTCCAGAATATGAAGGACCTCGTTTTAATTATGCTGAAGATATTAAAGGGGCAAAGGCTAAAAAAGGAGGGAAAGCCGATAAAATCGAAGGCATTGAAGTCGTTGATCCATACACAGTAAAAATTACTTTTGAAAAAGTAAAGATTAATAACTTAGAAAATCTTTGGAATTATCCAATGCCAAAGAAACATTATGAGGGAATTGCTATTAAAGATTTAGAGGAATCAAAGCAGGTTCGTGAAAATCCCGTAGGCTTAGGGCCATTTAAGGTGAAAAAAGTAGTAGATGGCGAGTATTCTGAATTAGAGCGTTTTGATGATTACTGGAAGGGCAAACCACAGCTAGATGGTGTGATTGTTAAAGTCATAGACCCATCTTTAGCAACAGGTGCGTTCCAAAACGGAGAAGTTGATATTATGAATATAAGACCACAATCGGTTAAAGAATTATCAGCATTAAATAATGTACGTATTGAAGAAACTACGGGGGTATCTTATTCTTATATAGGTCTTCGTTTTGGTCATCGTGATAAAGCTACACTTACAAATGTAGCGGATTTTGATAAGTTTAAATCAAAAGAATTACGTCAGGCACTATTATATGCGATTAATCGTCCAGCAATGATCGATGCTTTCTTAGAAGGAAAAGCTGAAGTGGCGAACACTGTAATTCCACGTGCATTCTGGGTTGCTGCAGAGGAATCTGAACTAAATGATTATAAATACAATCAAGAAAAGGCAAAAGAACTACTGAAGGCTGCAGGATATGTAGATAAAGATGGTGATGGATTTGTGGAGGATCCAAATGGAAAACCATTCAAAATTTCATTTGGTCATTATGCTGGTCCTGCTGCATTTGAGGGTCGAGCTCAAGCCATTATTCAATCGTGGAATGATATCGGCGTAAAAACAGAAATGGCTACAGGTACTTTAATAGAATTTAATTTATATAATGATATGAAAGATAATGATGATGCTGCATTAGAAGCATTCTTTGGTTCTTGGAGTACTGGCTCTGACCCAGATCCATCTGGTTTATGGGGGAATCATGCAGAATGGAATTATGGTCGTTGGGTAGACGAACAAAATCAAAAGTTATTAGATAAAGGCTTAAGTGAAGAGGCATTCGATAAAGATAAACGTATGAAAACATATGTTAAATGGCAAAAGTATTTCAATGAAGAGGTACCAGCACTTCCATTATGGGAAAACTTAGATTTATATGGTATTAATAACCGATTACAAGGTGTTCATATCAATGCAGTTGGTTTCCAGACAGATGTTTATAAGTGGAATATAAAGGAATAAAAATAGAGGATCAATCCTGCTAAATAGGTCTCCCTCTGTAGGGGGACCTATTTAGTAAATTTATAGATAAGGAGACGCTCACATGCTTCAATATACACTTCGCAGATTACTGGGCATGATCCCATTGTTACTCCTTATTTCGTTGGTGGTGTTCTTTTTAGCAAAAATGATGCCAGGTGATCCGTTTGGTGGAGAAATTGATCCATCTAATACGAATCCACAATACATCGAAGAAATGAGAGAAAAATTAGGCTATAATGATCCAATTATCACTCAATACGGTAGATGGATCACTAATTTTATACAAGGGGATTTTGGAAAATCAACGGTTTATAAAAAACCAGCTGCAGAGATTATTGCCCAGCGTATACCTAATACCATATTTTTGGCAGTAGTATCATTATTTTTCACTTACATTTTCGCTTTTATTATGGGGATGTATGCTGGACGAAAACCTTATACACTTGGGGATAATTTGATTGCGACCTATAATTACTTAGCTTTAGCGATACCGTCGTTTGTTGCAGGGATAGTTGCTATTTACTTTTTCTCCTTTAAGCTCGGTTGGTTCCCTTTCAGTGGCTCTGTAGGAGTAGGCGTAATGGAAGGGACCTTCACTTACTATATCAGTAGACTACATCATGTTTTATTACCTGCATTAATATTAGGATTGATGGGAACGGCATCCTATACACAATTTTTACGCAATGACATTATTGAAAATAGTCGAAAAGATTTTGTAAGGACTGCAAGAGCAAAGGGGACAAAGGAATCGAAAATATATAATAAACATATTTTACGAAATTCGATCATTCCAATTATCACGTATCTTGGTTTTGATATTGCGACCTTAATTAGTGGGGCAGTCATAACAGAAACGATCTTTACTTATCCAGGCATAGGTGCACTATTCTTAGAATCCGTTGGAAGAAGAGATTATGCTGTCATGATGTCGATTACTATGTTACTTTCGTTTTTAACACTGTTTGGGAATTTAGTAGCGGATTTATTATATGGTGTGGTTGATCCGCGTATTAGACTAGATTAAGGAGGGGGAAATCATGACATTGGTTACTAATCAAGAAGTATTATCTCCAAAAGCACCAAAAAAAAGCCCCTCACCATGGGTGATAGCAAGACGAAAGTTTGTTAAAAATAAATTAGCCATGATTAGTCTGCTCTTCTTGTTGCTAGTTATTATTTTATCGTTATTGGCACCCTATATTACGACAAAAGATATTGTGCGTGTAGATCTTACAAATATTAGTCTACCCCCATCGAGTGAGCATTGGCTGGGAACAGATACAAATGGACGTGATGTTTTTACAAGAATGCTTTACGCTGGAAGATCCTCTTTAACTGTTGGATTGGGCTGTATGATTATTATCGTGCTAATTGGTACTACTGTAGGGGCGATTTCAGGATATTTTGGAGGAAAGATTGAGCAGCTATTAATGCGATTTACAGATTTCGTATTAATGTTTCCATTTTTAGTATTTTGTATTGTATTAAATACACTTCTAACTGGGAAAATATCTGGATTATGGACATTAATCATTGTTATCTCGATTTTAACTTGGGGAAGCGTGGCAAGGATCGTACGCAGTAGAATTCTCGCTGAAAAAGAAAATGAATATATACTAGCTGCTCAATCAATTGGCTGTAAGTCCACTAAAATTATTGTAAAGCATTTACTACCCAATGTTGCTTCCACGATTATTGTACAGGCAACATTATTGATGGCGGTGACTATTGTAGCGGAATCCAGTTTAAGCTTTTTAGGAATGGGTGTACCTGCTGACACACCTAGCTGGGGAAATATGTTATTCGAGGCTAGAAACTCAGATGTGTTAAAGAACAAGCTTTGGATGTGGGTGCCACCTGCTACAGCTATTACGCTAGTCATCTTATCCATAAACTTTATCGGTGAAGGCTTAAAAGATGCTTTAAATCCTAAATCAAGAAGGTAGTAGCTTGCTAATGACATTATGAATAAAAAATAGGACACCTTTAAAAGTATCAAGGTTACTTTTAAAGGTGTCAAAAATTTCAATATACAAAATCCATCCAATAGAGTTTTCTACTGGACGGATGTATAAGTCATTATCGATTAGCAACCCAAGTTTTCACTAAATCAGCTGTTCCATAGACATAGTGTTGATCACCGACCTCATGGTATGTTGCACTATCGTCCACCTCCGTATGCTTGTACGGAATACGTTGACGACGCTTTTCTGACATTGGGTCAGGAAGTGGGATGGCTGATAATAAAGATTTTGTATACGGATGAACAGGATTATTATAAATATCATCCGCTTTACCGATTTCCATAATTTTACCACGGTACATAACAGCGATACGGTCACTGATGTATTTAACCATGGATAAGTCATGGGCAATAAATAGATATGTTAAACCACGCTCTTTTTGAAGCTGCTTTAGCAGGTTAACCACTTGCGCTTGAATGGATACGTCAAGTGCTGAGATAGGCTCATCAGCAATGATGAATTTTGGGTCTAAGCTTAGAGCACGAGCAATTCCAATACGTTGACGCTGACCACCAGAGAATTCATGTGCATAACGATTGGCGTGCTCTTTGTTTAAGCCAACTGCCTCAAGTAGTTGGTTTACTTTTTCACGGCGTTCTTTTTTATCCTTATAAAGACCGTGAATATCAAAGCCTTCACTAATGATTTCTCCAGCTGTCATACGAGGGTTTAATGAAGCGTATGGATCTTGGAAAATCATTTGCATTTGACGATTGAATTTCTTTAAGTCATTTTTAGATTTTTTCCCATGAACGTTCTCACCATCGAAAATAATTTCCCCATCTGTAATATCGTACAGGCGAATAATGGAACGACCAGTTGTTGATTTACCACAACCTGATTCTCCAACAAGACCAAGTGTTTCACCTTCGTATACATCGAAGCTAATACCATCGACAGCTTTAATAGGGTTACTTGCTGAGCCGAAATGCTGCTTTAAATTTTTGATTTCAAGAATTTTTTTTGTACCGACTTTAGTCATGTTGTTGTGCCTCCTTTGCTAAATACCCTTCAATTCGTTTAGCAACAGCTTCTGGAAGTGGTATTTTTGGTGCGTCTGGATGCAGCAGCCAAGTTTTTGCAAAGTGTGTTTCGCTTACCTGGAACATTGGAGGTTCTTGCTCGTAGTCAATAGCCATTGCAAATTCATTACGAGCAGCAAACGCATCGCCCTTTGGAGGGTTCGTAAGATCTGGCGGTGAACCAGGTATCGTACGTAATAGCTCGTCTGTGCTGTTATCTAAGTCTGGCATTGATCCGAGGAGTCCCCATGTATAAGGATGCTTAGGATTATAGAAAATATCATTGACAGTACCATATTCCACGATTTGACCAGCATACATAACAGCAACACGGTCAGCGATGTTGGCAACAACACCTAAATCATGGGTAATGAAAATGATAGATGTTTTCGAATTTTTTTGTATTTCTTTCATAAGCTCTAAAATTTGCGCTTGAATTGTAACGTCTAGGGCTGTTGTTGGCTCATCGGCAATTAATAGCTTTGGATCAGCTGCAAGAGCGATAGCAATAACAACACGTTGACGCATACCACCTGAAAACTCATGTGGATATTGGTTATAGCGTTTCTCAGGGAAGGGAATACCAACCTGTGTTAAAAGCTCAATTGCACGTTTTTTTGCATCTGCTTTAGATACTTTTTTATGTTGTAAAATTACTTCAGTTATTTGACGTCCGACCTTCATAGTTGGATTTAAACTTGTCATAGGGTCTTGGAAAATCATCGCAATTTCATTTCCGCGTACTTTTGACATTTCTTTATCACTTAAAGGAACTAAATCACGGCCATTAAATAAAATCTGTCCTGACTCATAAATACCAGGTGGCTGTGGAATTAATTTCATTAACGCGTTACTCGTAACACTTTTACCAGAACCTGATTCACCAACTATAGCGAGTGTTTCACCTTCCTTTAAATCAAAGTTAACACCACGTACAGCATGGACAAGTCCTGCATAGGTTTTAAAGTTTATTCGTAAATCTTTTACTTCTAGAATTGTTTTATTCATTTCGGCCACCTCCTTATTTACGTAGTTTTGGATCTAATGCATCACGTAAGCCGTCACCAACTGCGTTAAACGCAAAGATTGTTAGTGAAATAAATACTGCAGGGAATATTAAACGCCAAGGAGCATTGGTAATCGCTCCGTTACCATCAGAAGCCATTGTTCCCCAAGAGGCTTGTGGAGCAGGAACTCCAAGTCCTAGATAACTAAGGAAAGACTCTGTAAAAATTGCATGTGGTACAGTTAATGTCATTGTTACTAAAATTGCACCAAGTGCATTTGGCACTAAATGTTTTAAAATTAAATGTCCTGTTTGTGCACCTAGAGTTCGAGCGGCTAAAACATACTCTTGATTTTTAATAGATAATACCTCACCGCGAACAATACGGGCCATATTAATCCATCCTGTAATCGATAATGCGATAATCATTGGTATAATACCAGGTTTTAATACTACTAAAAGTACGATAACAACTAGTAGGTAAGGAACAGCTGTTAAAACATCGGCAATACGCATCATAATATTGTCAACACGACCGCCTGCTAAACCAGAAATACTTCCCCATAATACGCCGATGATCAAGTCAATAACTGCAGCAGTTATTCCGATGAGTAAAGAGATACGAGCGCCAGCCCATATTCGAACGAAAATATCTCGACCTAAATCATCTGTACCAAACCAATATTCTGAAGATGGTGGGGCGTTATAAACACCTAATTGATCACTATAGTGGTATTGTGAAAACATTGGCACAAATGTAGCCATCAAAACAATAATGATTAAAGCAATTAAACCAAAAATCGCCATTTTATTATGGGAAAAACGAATAAATACTTCCTTCCAAAAGGAGATAGATTTATCTGCTAATTTATCAGTTGCTTCATGATTTCCGCCAACAATTTTAAACTTATCTTTCTCAATTTGTTGCTGTGTCATTACTTTTTCGCTCCTTTCAGCTTAATTCGCGGATCAATCACGCTATATAAAATATCTACGATGAATACCGCAAATAAAAGAATGATTGCGTAGAACACCGTTGTTCCCATAACAACTGTATAGTCACGGTTTGTAATACTCTGTACAAAGTGTTTACCTAAACCTGGGACCGCAAAAATTTGCTCTACAATGAAGCTACCTGTAACAACCCCAGCAGTTAATGGACCTAAATAAGTAATGACTGGTAAAAGGGCGTTACGTAAAGTATGGCGGAAGACAACTGTCCATTTGCCTATTCCTTTTGCACGAGCCATTTTTACGTAATCACTATTATTTTGTTCAAGCATACTTGAACGTGTTAGTTTGGCGATAAAGCCCATATGCGAAAATGCAATAGCTAAGGCTGGTAACAAACTATAACTAAAGCCTTTCCATCCACTAATCGGGAATAACTGAAGCTTGTATGCCAGGAAATACTGCATAAGCCCAGCTAATATAAAGGATGGAACGGAAATTCCGAGCACCGCAACGGTCGTTGCCAAATAATCTGGCCATCTATTATGATAAAGCGCTGCCACTACACCGATTAATACACCAAATCCAATAGCTAGCAGCATAGCTTCAATCCCTAAAGTTAAAGATACTGGGAAGCCTTCTGCAATCATATCATTCGTTGAACGCGCTTTATATTTCATAGATTCACCGAAATTAAAAGTGGCCGCATCGATTAAATAATCTTTGTACTGAATATACCAAGGGTTATTTAATCCATACGTTTCGTTTAACTTTTCCTCTATTTGAGGAGGGAAATTACGTTCAGATGCAAATGGATTACCAGGAGCAAGACGCAATAGGAAAAACGTAGCCGTTACGATGACGAAAAGCGCGAGAAGTATATACATCAGCCTTTTCAAAATATATTTAATCACATAAAACTCCTCCTTCTACTTGTCAATTATCTGACAAATAAGTGCTTTCGTATTTTAAAAAGAGCTGACTCGCGCCGCAAGGGCTACGAGGCAGCTCTCAGCTTAGAGCTTAAAAAGAAATGGTTAACAAAATTATTTCATCTTTACATCTTTAAGGTGGATATCACCTGTTGGATTTGGATTTAAGTTTTCAATACCATCTTTAACTACTGATAAATTCGTGTAGTAGTAAATAGGTGCGACTGGGAATTCTGTCATACCAATTGCTTCTGCTTGTTTTAAATACTCAAGACGTTTAGCTTCATCTACTTCAGCAACTGCTTTATCTAGTAATTCTTTATATTGAGCATTTTCCCATCCTGTTTGGTTGTTACCGTTTTTAGCTGTATCGAACATTTCAAGGAATGTATATGCATCTAGATAGTCAGCTACCCAGCCCATACGACCAATTTGATAGTCACCCGTTTTTAATTTGTCAATATAAACTTGCCATTCTGAGTTATCTAACTCAGATGAAATACCAAGTTTTTTACTCCATTCTTCTTGAATGTATTGAGCAATTGCTGCATGTCCTTCAGAAGTATTATAAGAAATGTTAACTTTAATATCTTTAGGGTCTTTAATACCAAGCTCTTTCATTCCAGCTTCAAGTGCAGCTTTTGCTCCATCAACATCATTATCTTTGAAGTAACCACGGTCTTCTGTAAAGTTAGGAATTGCTGGAGGAACCATACCTGTAGCTGGTTTTTGTTCACCTTTAGTTACGTTGTCAATTAATGTTTGACGATCGATTGCTAGTGTAAGCGCTTTACGAATATTTGCATTAGACATAATTTTGTCTTTTGTATTGAATTTATACCAATAAATACTTGCTTCGTCCTTGATTTTTAAAGAACCATCTTTTTTGAATTCATCAATAACATTAAGATCTACTGTTTGGAATGGTTTACCAATATAGTCAAGAGAGCCAGATTTAAAGTTAGTAGCAACAGTTGGCTCTTTTTCAATCATAGCAATATTGACAGTATCAACATCAACATTTGCTGCATCCCAATAATCTTCATTTTTTGTAAGAACGATAGAATCACTATGTTTCCATTCGCTTAATTTATAAGGACCATTTGTTACGTAATTTTCACCAGCGTCTGCGTACCATTCTTCATTAGCCTCAGTCGCTTTTGGGTTAATTGGTAAATAAGTTTTAAAGCCTGTTAATTCTAGGAAATATGGAGTTGGGTTTTCTAAAGTTACGACTAAAGTTTTGTCATCTTCAGCTTTAATACCAACGCCATCAGCAGAACCACCATTGTGGTAATCTTTAGCACCTTTAATTGGGTAGAAAATAGAAGCATACGCAGAAAGATTTTCTGGATTTAACGCCCATTTCCAAGCATATTCGAAGTCACCTGCTACAACTGGATCACCGTTTGACCATTTTGCATCACGTAATTTGAACGTATAAGTCTTTTTATCAGGGCTGATATCCCAATCCTCAGCTATACCTGGAGTAGGCTTACCATCAGCGTCTGAAACAGTTAGACCCTCAAAAACGTTAATTAAGATTGCACTAGATGTAGTATCTTCTGCAAGTCCTGGGTGTAAAGACGGTGGCTCTGAAGGTATTGCTAGGTTAAGCTCTTTAGTTTTTGAACCAGAATCTTTTTTACCGTCTGAAGATGAAGAATTATCAGACTTATCTCCACCGAAGCCACATGCAGCAAGAACTAATGAAAAGACTGCAAGGACTGTTAGTAATAAAAACTTTTTGTTTTTAATCATGTAAATCCCCCTTATACAATTTTAAGCCTTCTTTGAAGCTCCTATTTAATATACCAAAAAAATCATTGTGCACAAAATAAAAAAGATTCAAATTTATATAGTATTATCTGACATCTAATAGAATAATAAATTTTTTCGATTTATCACATTACTAAACTAAAGTGTTTAATTGATAATAATTTGATATTTTTATCTTTTGAATATCAAAAATAAAACAAAAATAAAAAAATGACATACTATACCGAAAATTCCTATTCTTTTGATAATATTATTAATATTTGAAAAATGATTCGAAAGTCATAGGGTTGATTCATTAAGAGAATTGTATGGTTATGTAGAAAATCTTTGCAAAACTAAGTGATTTAGTTTCGTATTCAGGTAATTTTTTGTAATTTCCTATGTCGAAACATGAATATTTTTATCTATTAATGATATACAAGAATCTTGTTTTGTATTTATCTAAGATTTTATGTTTTGATGCTAAAAAAAGAAGAAGTAATGTAAATGAATGAAATAATGTGCCTTTTTTAAGAAATAATTGTATTGAATGGGAAGTGATTTTAATAAGAGAAGTTTTCTTGAAATAATTTAAGACATGTTTGAATATGCAGTGATGTATGTAAAAAAGACAAAAATCATCATTCATCCACATATTCTATTTTGCATCTATTGAATGGTAAAAATAACTATATTCAAGGTGATTTTAAACAGTTGTTTTATGGAGAAGTTCATTTGTCTTACTTAGAAGGAAAGTGCCTGCATATAGTTATTATAACAATCCAGATTAAAGTCTAAGAGCCAGGTGATTAACGACAAACTATGTGGTTTTTGACGAATTTTGTAAAATGAAAAACGGGAAGGAAAGGGTTTAATGATAAATAAAGCAGTGCATTTTTTCGTTTTCAAATGCACTGCTACCAAGTTTAAAGTTTAAATTGGCTAATTTTGGATTGCAGATCCACTGATTTTTCACTTAAATCAGCAGCGACTTGGTTTATTTGTTGCATTGTAGCAGCTTGTTCTTTACTAGATTCTGCAACAATTTGTGTATGGGCTGCACTAGCAGAGGCACCATTTGCAATCTCCGTGACAGATGCAGCTACTTGTTCTGCACTAGCGGATATTTCCTCAGAAGTAGCAGAAATATCTTCAATTTGATCGGTCATGGTATGGATAGCTTCCACGATGGCTTCAAAAGCTGTCCCAGCCTGGCCAATCATTTGTACACCATCCGCTACAGATTGTAGACCACTCTCAACAGCCTTCTCTACATTTTGCGTATCTCCTTGAATTTCTTGCGTTAAATAGACAATTTTATTGGCAGATTGCTTAGATTCTTCAGCTAATTTGCGCACCTCATCCGCTACTACGGCAAAACCTTTACCGTGCTCACCTGCGCGTGCTGCTTCGATTGCGGCATTTAGTGCTAATAAATTAGTTTGTTCAGTGATAGCTGTAATGACTGTAGTGATATGACTAATTTCTACAGATTGTTTGCTTAATTTCTGAACAAGATTATTAATTACCTGTGTAGAGTCATAGATGACATTCATTTGTTGTTGAGCCCCATACGCCGTGGTACTACCGTTATTGGCTAATTCTGTTGTTTCGACTGCGTTTTGATGCAGTTGTTGGGTTGCTTCTGCTATACGCTGAACCCCTACAGCTGTTTCATCCATAGCATGTGCACTTTCATTTGCAGCAATGGTAGCAGCAGAAGCCGCGTTTGCAGTTTCAGTTATACTTCTTGTTACCTCATCTGCTGAAGCAGAAATTTCTTCTGTAGAGGCGGAAAGCTCTTCAGCGGAGGCCGTTAAGTGTTCTGTGTTGCCTTGAATATGGGTTAACAAGTTTCGCAAGCTGTTTTTCATTGTGTTAAAGGCGGTAGAAAGCTGACCTATCTCATCTTTAGACTGATGGCTAATATCTTCATGATATAATTCACCATTTGCTATGTTATTGGCAGCGATAACTGTTAATTTTAAAGGCTTTGAAATGGTACGCTGCACATAAAACATTAGAAATATCCCAATAACTAATCCTAGAGCGATGGCAATAATCGAGATTGTTTGTGAATTGGTTACGGCCTTTTTGGACTCCTTTGTTACAAGATCAAGCTGGTTCTTTTGGTAGCTTACAATCTTTTCAGATACTTCTAGTAATCCTTTATTTGCTTGTTCAACCTCACTATTAACTTTTTGTAAAGCCTCATCAAGTTTTCCTGCATTATGAAGGGCAAGAGCTTCATCCGCTGCTTTATTAAAAGCTTCATTATATGTATTGAGGTCCTTAGCGTAAGTGTCCATTTCGGATGAATCGGATATTTGCATTATTTCATCTACATGCTCATCTAGAATTCCAGCATATTTCGAGAAATTTTCCTGATTAGTTGCTTTATCTTCAATAAATATTGCGCGAATAAAAAGGCCTTGCATCGCTAGTTCAAATTGAATATTATCCGCTAACTCTACTAGGGCGACACGATTTTCAAGTGCATTTTCAACCTTTTTTTCAATGTTGGTAAACTGAAAAAACATGATTAACAAAGAAATAATTAAGGTGAGGATGATTGTGAAAAAACCAAAACTAAGTTTTCTGCCTACAGTCATAGAGATACGCCCTTTCCAAAATACAAATATAATTTTTTTATACTTAAATTTAGCCTTTTAGAAAGATGGAAGTCAATAACGCAACAGATAAACAGTACAGATTATTCATGAGTTTTTATGACGCTATTATAATAAGGAACATTTGCTATAAAAAAAGAGTAGAAGAAAGAAAAATTTAATACAGCTATAGTAAGGATTACGTGGAAATTAAAATAAAAAAGGAATACGATATTTCACATATCCTATTCCCTCTCCATTCTGTGCGGAAATACAATTTGGTCGTAGTAATTTGGGATACTATGGTCGAGTTTTGCACATATAACTTTAACTGCGTCCTAGTAAACAGTTTTTCTACTAAGCAAATTAACTTACAAAGATCATTTTGTATTCCAACACCAAGTTTATGATTGTTTTTTTAACTGTAAAATAACAGCTTCATCAGGATCAATGTATAGAGTTTTTTGTTCAAAGTAAATAACAAATCCAGGTTTAGCTCCATTTGGCTTTTTTACCTGACGGATTTCTGTGTAATCTACTGGAACAGAAGAGGACTCCCTTGCTTTCGAAAAATAGGCAGCCAGTGTTGCTGCTTCACGAAGAGTAGTTTCGTCCGGTTCACTCATATGGATAACAACATGGGAACCAGGAATATCTTTCGTATGGAGCCAAATATCTGTGCGTTTAGCAATTTTAAATGTCAGCATATCGTTTTGTTTATTATTTTTACCAACAGATATGGGGACGCCTGTAGAAGATACATAACGCTCTGGTTCCGGCTTTGCTTGTTTTTTCTTTTTTCGAGCATGACGTAATTTTAAATAACCTTGTTCTGCTAACTCCTCGCGAATTTCTTCAATATCACTCGGTCCTGCTTGTTGAACCTGCTGTGAGAGCATTTCAAAATACGCAATCTCGTCCTTCGTTTTTTCGAGCTGCTCCTGAACCATAATAAGTGCATTCTTTGCCTTTGTATATTTTGTATAGTAGCTTTGAGCATTTTCAATGGGGGTCTTACGTTCGCTGACTGGGATAGTGATTTCGTCTCCCGTTTCACTATAGTAGTTCATGACAGTGACTTCTTTTACACCCTTTTCAAACGCATATATATTTGCCATTAGTAGTTCACCATATAATTGAAACTGGTCAAGCCTGGAAGCATGTTCATAGTCTTTATTAAGTTTTTTAATTTTTAATGTTAGCTTATCAATTTCATTTTGTAGCCATCGCTCTAAATCACCAGCCTGTTGTTTAACACGATCTCTCTCAGCGCGTGCAAAAAATACACGATCAAGTAGCTCATGAACATTTGAATAGTTGGTAACATCTCCTTGTAAATGTGTTAAAGCGATTGGGGAGTAGTAAGTTTTATTATTTGCTACTACATACATTGGCTGTGTGCCACCCTGTTGAAAGGAAGCAATAAAATTTTGAAAGCAATCAACCTTATCTTTTGTATCCTTTAATCGGAACAGTAATTCCTCAGCATGTAACGGTGAGAAGCCCATAAACTGAGAAACTATATCCTTAGCAGATTTTGTTTCTGAGAAAAAATCTCCAAGCTGTTCTTTCGTTACGGTAAGTGGGTGCCATTTATTTTGTGCGGGAGGAGCAATGTAAGGCTGACCAGGTAGCACTGTACGGAAACTATTTACAGAAGGTGGCAAATGCTTTAAGCTATCGACTATTTTTTCCTGCTCCTTATCAATTAATAATAAATTACTGTGGCGCCCCATAATTTCAGCGTGGAGCTCCCTTATAATTGGGTCGCCAATTTCATTTTTGCTTTCAATTTCTACTATTATAATGCGGTCAAAATCATGCTGTTTAATTGAAGAAATAAAACCACCGTCCAAGTGCTTTCGTAACAGCATACAAAACATTGGAGGTTCTGCTGGATTTTCAATGGATTGCTCCGTAAGATGAACACGCGCATAAGAAGGATGAATTGAAAAAAGTAATTTATGATTACTTCCGTTTGCACGGATATGAAGGACAACCTCCTGAGCGTTCGGTTGATGTATTTTAGTAATCCGACCTGTTACTAATTGTTGTAGATCGGCTGTCATTGAGTAAGTAAATAAGCCATCAAATGCCATATGATTTCCTCTTTCCAACGATAAAAGCATCCTTGGTACTTTCGTATTTGTTGTATTTTCATAATGCAGTAGTGCCTTATGTTTCATTAAGGTAGCACAAATGCACTTTTCTAATGTTTATCATAGCATTTTTTAGGAGAATATTAAAATATAGCTTCAGAAGTGGTAGAATTAGCTTTTGCTCTATCTTTATTTAGTGTGTGTGAGCATCAGCGGATGTTACGAAAGGTTGTTAGCCTAAAACCTCCGCATCCTGCGAAAATAGCTAACTGACCTACCTCGGTAAAAACGCCTACGTCCCTGTGACATTATCGAAATACCGACGTCATGTTTGCCTAGCCAAAATCTGTACGCATTGTTGATATGTAGCGACAGCAAAGCGAAACTACAATTACGCCAAGGCGAAATTGCTCTAATTTTTTACGTAGAGACATCATAAATGGCAGAGCTTATGTTATAATAATTCCAGTATGCAAAGAAAGGTGTGACGAACCTTGGTGCGTAGTATGACTGGTTTTGGCAGAGGTGTCACAACAACAAGGGACTTTCAATTAACCGTAGAAATGCGCTCGGTCAACCATCGTTTTTTAGAAATTCATGCAAAATTTCCGAAAGAATGGCTTGAAGCAGAAATTTTTGCAAAGAAACTAATTTCACAAGCTTTGTCACGCGGCAAAATAGATGTGATGGTTTATGTGAAGGATTTAGAAAATGTCGAGCAATCTATTGAGATTAATTGGTCATTAATTGAAGCGTATCGTAAGGCAAAAGAGGAATTAGCAAAAAAAGTACCACTAGAAGAAAAATGGACGATGCAAGAGCTACTATCACTTGAACAAGCACTTGTCCAAGAAAAACAGCAGCTTACACCTGAGGATTTACTAAGAGCTGTGGAAATGGCGGTTACGCAAGCAATTGAGCAACTAATTCAAATGCGTGAGCGTGAGGGGCAAGAGCTACATGATGTTGTCGTACAATATAAACAGCAGCTAACGGAACAGGTGAACCAGATTCGATCATTCTCCTCACTAGCTGTAGAAAAATATCGTACTCGATTATTGGAACGAATTACTGAAATAGCTGATGGTGCGTTGTTAGAGGATCGCTTACTTGCAGAAGTAGCGATATTTGCTGAACGTGTGGACATTACTGAAGAATTGGACCGATTAGATAGTCATTTTAACCAATTGGAGGAGACGTTATTAGAAACGATTTCTGTAGGGCGTAAATTAGACTTTTTGATGCAGGAAATTCATCGTGAAATTAATACGATTGGCTCCAAAAATCAATCTACAGAGGCGGCAGTAGCGGTAGTTCAAGCGAAGACAATTTTAGAAAAGATGCGTGAGCAGGTTCAAAATATTGAATAGCCTATTGCATCTGTTATAAATTAAGGGAGATATAGAGAATAAATGATAAAAGAACGTGGATTATTAATTGTTCTGTCTGGCCCATCTGGTGTAGGTAAAGGGACAGTGCGAAAAGAATTATTTTCTCAGCCGAATACGAACTATGAGTATTCCATCTCGATGACAACACGAAATCCTCGCGAAGGTGAAGTAGATGGTGTAGACTATTTTTTCAAGACGCGTGTAGAATTTGAAGCGCTAATTGAACAGGGTGGCTTATTAGAGCACGCAGAATTTGTCGGTAACTATTATGGCACACCACTAGCCTATGTGAACGAAACACTGGATGCAGGTCGTGATGTGTTTTTAGAAATCGAAGTGCAGGGTGCAGCACAAATTCGTAAAAAAGCACCAGATGCCTTATTTATTTTCTTAGCCCCTCCAAGTTTAACGGAATTAAAAGATCGTTTAGTTGGACGTGGGACAGAAACAGAGGATATCATTGCGAAACGCATTGCTACTGCAAGTGAAGAACTTGAAATGATGAGCTTGTATGACTATGTTGTGGAGAATGATGAAGTGACGAATGCCTGTGATCGTATTAATGCGATTATAAAAGCTGAGCATTGTCGTAGAGAACGTGTGGAAAAAAGATATTTGTCAATGTTGAGAGGAGAATAAACCCATGTTATACCCATCAGTAGATGCATTAAAAAAAGAGATCGATTCAAAGTATTCATTAGTAAGTCTAGCATCAAAACGTGCTCGTCAAATGCAGGAAGAACAAGATACAGAACGCTTACACAAGTATGTTTCCCATAAATATGTAGGAAAAGCACTTGAAGAAGTAGCGGCAGGTGTACTTACAAAGGTATCACAGGATGAGTCAACTGTGTACGAAGACGAAATCTAACATGGATGTAAAATAGCTTTTGCCCCATTAATGTTAAAGTCTTGCAGTGGATTTTTGATTATACAGAATGCCGAAAGCTCCCGAGGAATGATCCTTTGGGAGCTTATCCTTTGAAAGGACGATATTATGCATGAATAAAAATATTTTACTTTGTGTTTCAGGTGGTATAGCGGTTTATAAGGCTGTTGCTCTTGTTAGCAAGCTTTCGCAGGCAGGGGCGAATGTAAAAGTCATCATGACAGCATCCGCAAGACAATTTGTAAATCCATTGAGCTTTCAAGTGATGTCCAAAAATGATGTCTTTTTCGATACGTTTGATGAAAAGGATTCTAGCGTTATTGCCCATATCGATTTGGCGGATTGGGCAGATTTAGTGTTAGTTGCTCCTGCGACAGCCAATATCATAGGAAAACTGGCAAATGGCATTGCTGATGATATGGTAACCACAACCCTGTTAGCCACTACTGCACCCGTTTGGATTGCACCAGCTATGAATGTGCATATGTATGATCATCCAGCGGTTAAACGGAATTTAGCGCAGCTTGCATCTGATGGCTATCAATTTATTGAGCCTTCAGAAGGATTTTTAGCATGTGGGTATGTTGGGAAGGGACGCTTAGAGGAGCCGGAAAAAATAACAGCGATTGTCCAAGAATATTTTTCGGAAACAGTAAAGAGACTTTCCGGAAAAATTGTAGTTATTACAGCGGGCGCATTTTATATGCCTGTGGACGAACAACATATAATCAGTACGTATGCTAACGGTAGAATTGGTCAAGCGATTGCCCAAGAGGCCAAGGTACTTGGAGCAACAACAATCCTTTTAGATGAAGACGATGCGAACGTGCATAAACTTTTGGCAAAACTTGAGGATTATAAAAAACAATATCCGCAGGCTATTTTCATCCATGCGGCAAATATTCCTGCAATCGAAGGTGCGCCAACATTATCAATCGAAGGAACAGTTGCAGTAACCTTTGGACAAAGGGTTATTGGTGAACCTATGTTAACCATTACTTCTGATAAATGGATTGATTTTAGTGATGAAGCACAAATAAACGGGCAACCTTTTGATACATCGAATGCTGAGCTTTTTGCGAAGGCGTTTTGGGCATTTCTTATTCAAGGTGAGGAGCAATGAGCTATTTAATTGCAGAGGTTATAGTGGATGTTTCAACATATCATGTAGATCGTCCATTTGATTATAAAGTGCCGGCAGAATGGTCAAATGTTATTGAAATGGGTTGTCGTGTAAAAGTACCGTTTGGGCCAAGAAATGTCCTAGGCTTTGTAGTTGGATTAAAAAACGAAACAGAGGTACCACAAAATAAAATTAAGCCCATTACACAAATATTAGATATAGAGCCCGTGCTAACAGAAGAAATGCTATTGATGGCGAAGTGGTTAAAAAACGAAACAATATGCTATGAAATTGATGCCTTACAGGTCATGCTTCCATCTGCACTGCGAGCAAAATATGAGAAAATTATTACACTGCAAGAGGAAAATGATGCTTTGCCAGATGAGGCTAAAGCCATTTTTGGTAAGCGACAACAGGTTAATTTTAAAGAATTCGAGCGTGCTGAATTACTTCCATTATTAAAGCAGCTTATAACTAATAAAATCGTAAAAATTGAAAATGTTGTAAAGCAGCAAGGAAATGTGAAAGAAATAAGGATGGTTAAAATTTCACATAATCAGCAAGATATAGACAGGGCAATGGAAGGTGCAGCGAGAGCAGCCAAACAGCGCCAGCTAATTGAGTGGATGGGCAGACATCTTGGAGAGGTCCTTTTGCCACAGAAAATCTATGAGGAAACTGGTGTCTCTTCCGCAGTACTCCAGTCAGTTATCGAAAAAGGAGCGGCTCATTTTATACAAGAAGAGGTATATCGAGATCCCTTCACGAGGGAGGTTTCTCGTACTCAATCATTACAGCTGACGGATGAACAGCATATTGCACTAGAGGCAATTACTACATCGATGGAAGATCAGACAGCGAAAACTTTTTTACTACACGGTATCACAGGAAGTGGTAAAACTGAAGTATATCTACAAGCGATACAAAAGGTCTTAGATGATGGTAAGGAAGCCATTATGCTGGTGCCTGAAATTTCATTAACACCACAAATGACAGAGCGTTTTCGTAGTCGCTTTGGTGAACTGGTTGCTGTTATGCATAGTGGACTATCTGTTGGAGAGAAGTATGATGAATGGCGTAAAATTCAGCAGGGAAAGGTGAGCGTTGTTGTAGGAGCTCGTTCAGCTATCTTTGCGCCTTTTACAAATATTGGTTTAATTATTTTAGATGAGGAGCATGAATCTACGTATAAGCAAGAAGATTCACCGAGATATCATGCACGAGATGTAGCAATTTGGCGAAGTGAATTTCATAAATGTCCTGTTATTTTAGGAAGTGCAACGCCTGCATTGGAATCATTCGCTAGGGCTAAAAAGGGTGTTTATAACTTACTTACATTAAAGCAGCGTGCTCTGCATCAAGCGTTACCAACTGTTTTTATTGCTGATATGCGAGAGGAGCTTCAAAAAGGAAATCGTTCTATGTTTTCTGAGCAGCTTGTTGAGGCAATGCGTATAAGGCTAGAGAAGCAAGAGCAAATGGTGTTGTTTTTAAATCGCCGAGGCTATTCCTCTTTTGTGCTTTGTCGTGATTGTGGTACGGTTGTGCAATGTCCAAACTGTGACATTTCGCTTACATATCATCGGACAACTGAGAAATTAAAATGTCATTATTGTGGGTATGAGGAGCGTGTTCCACAAATTTGCCCACAATGTCAAAGCGAGCATATTCGCTACTTTGGCACAGGCACACAAAAAGTGGAGGAAGAAATTTATAAGCTTTTTCCGGAGGCGAGGGTGCTTCGGATGGATGTGGACACAACAAAGCAAAAAGGTGCGCATGAACAAATTCTACAGGCATTTGGAGAAGAACAGGCAGATATTTTGCTAGGCACGCAAATGATTGCGAAAGGGCTTGATTTTCCTAATATTACACTAGTAGGCGTGTTGAGTGCTGATACATCATTACATCTTCCCGATTATCGTGCAGCGGAGCGAACATTTCAGTTATTAACACAGGTAAGTGGTAGGGCTGGAAGACATAACAAGCATGGAGAGGTTATTATACAAACGTATACCCCAGAGCATTATGCTATTGAGCTGGCAAAAATACAGGATTACGAGCCATTTTATGAACGAGAAATGTTTTTACGTCGTCGTTCAAGCTATCCACCTTATTTTTTTGTTGCGCTTGTTCAAATCTCTCATGAGGATGTTATGATGGCAGCGGAGTATGCTGGACGTGCGGCAGATTGGCTAAGAGGAAATTTATCTAATCAAGTTGCTATTATTGGTCCAACAACTGCAAGTATTAGTCGTCTCCAAAATAGATATCGCTATCAATGTTTGATAAAATATAAAATTGAACCAAATCTGATTGCTGTCTTGCAGCGCCTTCTTGCAATGTATCGAGCAGAATGGATAAAACAGGGGATATTAATGACGGTGGATTTAGATCCGTCAACAATCTAATTATAATTAAAAGAATTATTGATTGATTTTTTTAAAATATTGACTTTACAGAGTTGCAAGGTCTGAAATAGTAGAAATGAGGAAACAGAAAATGGCTATAAAAAAAGTTGTAGAACATCCAGCGAAGGTCTTATCTACGCCATGCGCTGAAGTAACAGAAATAAATGAAGACATAATTACGCTGTTGGATGATTTATATGACACAATGGTTGAATATGATGGGGTCGGGATTGCAGCACCTCAAATAAATGTTGGCTTGCGTGTTGCAATTGTTGAGCTTGGTGAGGAACGAGATATATTAGAAATGATTAACCCAACTGTTATCGAAACAGATGGTGCAGAAATAGATATTGAGGGCTGCTTAAGCTTTCCGGGGTTATACGGTGAGGTTGAGCGACCTGACTACGTGAAAATCGAAGCATGTGATCGTGAAGGACGCGTTTATGAGTTAGAAGCGGGAGGCTTTGATGCTCGAGCGATTTTACATGAAATTGATCATTTAGATGGCGTACTATTCGATTCAAAAATCAATCGCATTGTCACAGAGGACGAACTTGAGGCAATGTACGCAGAAGAGGAGGAATAATATGACATCAATAATTTTTATGGGAACGCCAGATTTCTCTGCTCCAATTTTGCGTATGCTACACCATGAAGGCTATGATATCAAAGCAGTTGTTACACAGCCAGATCGTCCAGTTGGCCGAAAGCGTGTTCTTACGCCGCCACCTGTAAAGGCTGCTGCTATAGAATTAGGCTTACCCGTTATACAGCCTGAAAAGCTACGGGGTTCTGAGGAATTACAGCAAATCCTTGATTTACAGCCTGACCTAGTTATAACAGCCGCATTTGGACAAATATTGCCGAAAGCATTACTTGATGCACCCCCGCTTGGATGTATTAACGTTCATGCATCACTTTTACCCAAATATCGTGGAGGTGCACCGATTCACCAAGCGGTTATTGATGGTGAAAAAGAGACAGGTGTAACAATCATGTATATGGCTGAAAAGCTTGATGCAGGTGATATTATATCTCAGAAGGCTATCCCAATCGAAGAGGATGACCATACAGGTGGTCTATTTGATAAGCTCAGTGTAGTAGGCAGAGAATTATTAAAAAATACACTTCCTTCTATTATTAATAGAACAAATAGTCGAACGGTACAGGATGAAGCACAAGTAACCTTTGCAAGTAATATTTCACGTGAACAAGAGCGTATCGATTGGACAAAGGATGCTGCAACTTTATACAATCAGGTGCGTGGACTTCATCCATGGCCAGTAGCCTATACAACATTTGAAGATGAAAACTTTAAGATTTGGTGGGCTAAGGTTGGCAACACAAAGCATGATGCTCGTCCTGGTACAGTCGTTGCCATTTCAAAGGATTATTTTGAAGTTGCGGCTGGAAATGGCACAACACTTGCACTATATGATGTTCAACCAGCTGGTAAAAAACGTATGATAGCTGAAGAATACTTGCGTGGTACAGGTTCTAAATTACAGATTGGGGACCAATTTAAATGAGTAAAAAAAGCGTAGTCATTTGGGATGGAAATGTGCGTGATGCTGCCCTTTCTATTCTTTTAGCAATAGATAAAAATCAAGCCTATAGTAATTTACTTTTAAGTGAAACGATCAAGCGACATAAAATTGAGGCGAAGGATCGTGCCCTTTTAACAGAAATTACGTATGGTACCCTACAATATAAAATGACACTTGATTATTATTTAGACCCTTTTATTCGTGGCTCTGTGGATCATTGGGTGCGTTGGCTTTTACGATTATCCCTATACCAAATACATTATTTAACGCGTATTCCGCCACATGCAGCGGTGAATGAGGCTGTAGAAATTGCCAAGCGTCGAGGTCACCAAGGTATTGCCTCAATGGTTAATGGTATTTTACGATCTATTTTACGTCAGGGTGTAGCTTCTACTGATGAAATTAAAGATCCAATTGAGCGCCTTGCTATTGAAACAAGTCATCCAGAGTGGTTAGTGCAACGCTTTGTTGATAACTATGGTATGGAAGTAGCGACTGAGATGTTACAGGAAAATAATGTACCACCAGTACAGACTGTCCGCGTTAATACAACAAAAGTAAATGTCGAGGAAGCGATTGCCAGCTTAGAAGCGGAAGGCTTAACGGCTAAAAAAAGCGATATGATGCCAGAATGCTTACATGTAACAAATGGTCAGCCTGCTCGAACAAAAGCATTCCAAGAAGGGCTGATTACGATTCAGGATGAAAGCTCGATGATTCCAGCAAATGTCCTACATCCAAATCCCGGTATGCGTGTGTTAGATATGTGCGCCGCACCAGGTGGGAAAACAACACATTTAGCAGAAATCATGAATAATGAGGGGTCGATTTTAGCGACCGATCTTCATCCTCATAAATTAGATTTAATCGACCATAATACAGATCGTCTGGGTATTAATATAGTAGAAACTGCGCCTATTGATGGCCGTAAAGCACCAGATTTTCTACAGCCAGAATCCTTTGATGCTATTTTAGTCGATGCTCCTTGTAGTGGTCTAGGTGTTATGCGTCGTAAACCAGATATTAAATATACAAAGCGTGAAGAAGATTTAGAAAACCTTCAAAAAATACAATTGGCATTGCTTGATGCTGCAACAAAAGTATTGAAAATAGAAGGGAAACTTGTTTACAGTACTTGTACAGTCGATAAAAAAGAAAATGAGGGCACTGTAAATGCCTTTTTAACTGCGCATCCTGAGATGGAAGCGATACAACTAGAATCTTTACCAACAAAATTAGCGGAAAAGCAAGCAAATGGCATGCTTCAAGTCTTTCCACAAGACTTTGGCAGTGACGGTTTCTTCGTCGCCGCCTTTCGTAAAAAAGGAGGATCCAACTAATGGTGGATCAAGAGAAATTTAATGAACGTATCAACGATTTAGTTGACGAAGCAGAAGAAAAGCCTGTTCGACGTGCAAAAAAAGAAAAGCCTAATTTAAAGGAATCTGTCTATTCTTTACAACCAGAGCAGTTAGAAGAGTGGTTAAAGGAAAATGGTGAAAAACCATTTCGTGCAGCACAAATCTTTGACTGGTTATACAATAAACGTGTAAAGACGTTTGCTGAAATGTCTAACCTTTCAAAGGGATTACGAGAAAAGCTTGAAGCAAGCTTTGCTTTAACGACATTGTCAACCATTGTTCAGCAAGAATCCAAAGATGGTACAATTAAATTTTTATTTCAATTACAGGACAGCTATTCTATTGAAACGGTATTAATGCGTCATGATTATGGTAACTCTGTTTGTGTGACAACACAGGTGGGATGCCGAATTGGCTGTACGTTCTGTGCCTCTACTTTAGGAGGCTTAAAGCGCCATTTATTAGCAGGAGAAATCGTGGAGCAAGTTGTTAAGGTTCAGCAAACATTAGATGAAGTGGGGGAACGTGTCTCACATATCGTTATTATGGGAATTGGAGAACCTTTCGATAATTATGATGCGATGATGAGCTTCTTAAAAGTCATTAACCATGAAAAAGGTTTAAATATTGGAGCGCGTCATATTACTGTTTCGACTTCGGGTATCGTACCTAAAATTTACCAATTTGCTGATGAACAGCTTCAAATTAACTTTGCTGTGTCTCTGCACGCACCGAACCAAGAGGCACGCCAAAAATTAATGCCAATCGCACGTGCCTATAAATTGGATGAATTAATGGAGGCTGTTCGTTACTATACAAAAAAAACTGGCCGACGTGTGAGTTTTGAGTATGGTTTAATGTCAGGTGAAAATGATTCAGTAGAAATTGCAGAAGAATTATCTGCATTAATTAAAGGAATTAAGTGCCATGTCAACTTAATTCCAGTAAACTACGTACCAGAGCGTGATTATGTGCGTACATCTCGTAGTCAAATTTTTGCTTTTGAAAAAACATTAAAGAAAAATGGCATTAACGTAACAATCCGCCGTGAGCAAGGCTCTGATATTGCTGCTGCGTGTGGTCAATTACGTGCACAAGAGAGATCTGAAGAGACGAGGTGACCAGTGTTGAAATACACAGTCGAAAGTGATATTGGGTTAAAACGAGCAATTAATGAAGACCGTGCTGCATTTTTTAAACGTCCAGATGGACTTGCACTAGCACTCGTAGCGGATGGCATGGGTGGTCATAATGCTGGCGATGTTGCGAGTGATATGGCAATGAAACAAATGGAACAAGTTTTTTTACAGGCAGAAGCACATCATTTTGCATCTACGACATCAAAAGAAGAGTGGTTATTACAAACAGTCAAGCAACTGAATAAAAATATCTATGACTATTCTTTATCACATGAAGACTGTAAAGGAATGGGCACGACGTTTATTGCAGTGTTAATTGAAGACAATCATTGCTTCATTGCACATGTTGGTGATAGCCGGGTGTATTATTTCTTTGATGATGGTGCACAACAAATAACAAGAGATCATTCTTATGTAAATGTTTTGGTTGAAAATGGTGAGATTAGTGAAGAAGAAGCATTAACACATCCGAAAAAAAATTTCATCTTAAGAGCTGTAGGCACAGAAGAAACGATTAAACCAGACTTTTATGAAGTGGATTTAGCATCAGAATCGTATTTACTCATTTGCTCTGATGGTTTAAGCAATAAATTAACAGTATATGAAATGGCGTCTATTATTACGTATCCGGATTCCATAGAAGAAAAGGGAAGAAAACTTGTGGAATTAGCAAATGCAAGTGGGGGGGAAGACAACATCTCCCTCGTGCTGCTCACAAGGCAAGATGAGGAGGTGTAAGTATGCTTGTAGGAAAACGAATTAGTGACCGCTATAAAATTATTGAACTCATTGGTGGAGGAGGTATGTCTAATGTCTATTTGGCACATGACATGATCTTAAATCGTGATGTAGCGATAAAAATATTACGCTATGATTTCACAAATGAGGATGAATTACATCGACGTTTTCAACGTGAGGCACTTTCTGCTACAAGCCTTACACATCCCAATATTGTTAGTATTTATGATGTAGGCGATGATGGAGATCTACATTATATTGTTATGGAGTATGTTCAAGGAAAAACATTAAAGCAGTACATACAGGAATATGCACCAATTTCTCCTGCTAGAAGTGTGCATATTATGAAGCAGTTGACGTCTGCAATTACTAATGCCCATGAAAATCACATTATTCATCGTGACATTAAACCTCAAAATATTTTAATGGATGCTGAAGGAAATGTGAAAGTCACTGATTTTGGTATAGCAATGACGTTAAGTGCAACATCCTTTACGCAAACAAATTCTGTGCTTGGTACTGTTCACTATTTATCACCAGAGCAGGCTCGTGGTGGTACAGCTACAAACAAATCAGATATATATGCACTTGGTATTGTATTATACGAATTATTGACTGGAGAATTACCTTTTTCAGGTGAGTCGGCTGTGTCGATTGCCTTGAAACATTTACAAGCTGAGACACCATCTGTTCGCGCATTTGATGCTACGATACCACAGAGTCTTGAAAATGTTGTGCTAAAAGCTACAGCAAAGGATGCTGCTCATCGTTATTCGACAGTAGAAGAAATGCAGGAAGATTTAGAAACAGTGTTATCGCCTAATCGTATAAATGAGCCTAAATTTGCTATTCCATTTGATAATGATGCCACTAAGGCTATTCCTATTATAAAGGACCAAGCGCTACGAAATAACGAGGATTTAACGAAAACTAGAGCCATTGAACCGATTACACAATCCAAACCGAAACAAGACCCTAAAAAGACAATTGACAAGGTAACGCCTACTAAGAAAAAGAAAAAATGGCCGAAATATGTTGCTGGTTTATTCATCACAGTAATCGTGGTGTTCCTATACTTTTTATTTGCTACGGAGCTTTTTAGCCCGAAAAAGATACCTGTACCTAGTGTGAGTGGTTTAACTGTTGAGGAAGCAGAAAAGAGATTAGAAGCAGATGGCTTTGTTGTAGGTGAGATAAAATCACGTAATGATGAGGAAGTTGAAAAGGATAAGGTGATTGAAACAGACCCAGCAGAAAAGGCAGAGCGTGTAAAAGGAACAAAAGTAGATATAATCGTCAGTCTTGGAGAAGAAATGACAAAGCTTGATAATTATATAGGGCGACCATTTAGCCAAGTGGAAGCATTACTCAAGGACACATTTGCGGATATAAAATCTGAAGAAACTTATTCACAAGAGCAGGCTGGTACCATTATTGGTCAGGAGCCAATGGAAGGTACTGAAGTAATCGCCAAAGATACAACTTTACTATTTAAAGTTAGTAAGGGTGTACAATTGGTTAAAGTGGGGAGTATTGTGAATTATACTAAGGCTCAAGCAGAAGCGTATTTAAAAGATAAAGGCTTAAAATTGCATATAGTTCGTGAAGAAAATCACAATACCATACCAGCGGGAAGTATTATTTCACAATTGACAAAAGCTGAAGCAGAAGTTGAGGTAGGTTCAACAGTAAGTGTTATCTTAAGCAAGGGACCTGCTAAAAAGCCTGATAAACCTTTTGTCGAAACAATCAAAATTGAGTATAAACCAAATGAGGAAGGCTTAGAACAAACCGTTCGAATCGAAATTCAAGATAAAACACATTCAATGGTAGATACGTATGACACATTTGCTATCACGGCTGATACTGAATACAAAATACAGCTTGTTATAGGAGAGGGTCAGGAAGCGGCCTATAAAATAATTCGTGATTCGGAAATCGTTGCTTCACGTAAAATCAACTATGATGATATTAAATAAGGGGGAATTGGATGGCGCAAGGCCAAATACGCAAAGCATTAAGTGGTTATTATTATGTCTATGATGGAGCTCAATTAATACAATGTCGAGGACGTGGGGTATTTCGCAATCGCGGGGAATCCCCACTTGTTGGCGACATTGTAGAATATACGCTTGAAACAGAGGGATCAGATGGTACTATTCAAAAAATAATGGATCGCCAAAATGAATTAATTCGCCCTCCAATTGCTAATATTGATCAAGGAATTCTTGTCTTTTCTGTAAAAGAACCTAATTTTAATACGATTTTACTGGATCGATTTTTAGTTGTCTTAGAATCATTTCATGTTCATCCAATAATTTGTTTAACAAAAATGGATCTGCTAGAGGAACATGAACGTGAGGAATTGCAAGGCTATATAAAAGATTATGAAAGCATGGGATATACTGTACTGCAAACCTATAAAGGGGAGGAAGAATTACTAGAACGGCTTCAGCCGATTTTAAAAGGAAAAACCTCTGTGTTAGCAGGACAATCTGGTGTTGGCAAATCCACACTGTTAAATACTTTAATTCCAGATTTAAATTTAAAAACAGGCATTATCTCACAAAGCTTAGGACGTGGAAAACACACAACACGCCATGTAGAATTAATAGAGGTATGTGACGGTCTATTAGCAGATACACCTGGATTTAGTTCTTTTGATTTTGATGACATTGAAAAAGAAGAATTAGGCGCATGTTTCCCTGAAATGGTTCAAGTGGCGGAGGATTGTAAATTCAGAGGTTGTTTACATTTAAAGGAGCCAAAATGTGCCGTGAAGGTAGCTGTAGAGGCGGGAGAAATTCGTGAATACCGCTATAAGCACTACGAACAATTTATGCAAGAAATTATGGATCGAAAGCCGAGGTATTAATGATGATACAAATTGCACCATCAATTTTAGCAGCTAATTTTGCTAAATTAGGAGAAGAAGTAAAGGAAGTAGAAAAGGCGGGTGCCCAGCTTATTCACATTGATGTAATGGATGGACATTTTGTGCCAAATATTTCCTTCGGCTCTATCGTATTAGATGCCATTCGTCCTTTAACTGATTTACCGCTAGATGTTCATTTAATGATCGAAAATCCTGATCAATATATTGAACAATTCGCCAAAGCGGGAGCAGATTATATTACAGTGCATGTAGAAGCTTGCCGCCATTTACACCGTACTATTCAGTTAATTCGTTCATTAGGAGTCAAACCTGGTGTTGTGTTAAATCCACATACACCAATAGAATCGATTCAACATATTTTAGAGGATATTGATATGGTGCTGTTTATGACAGTGAATCCGGGCTTTGGTGGACAACAATTCATCCAGGCTGTTGTGCCAAAAATTGAAGCATTAGCTACAATCATTAAAGAGCGTAATCTTGATATTGCTATAGAAATAGACGGTGGCATTAATGCAGAGACCATTATTCCATGTGCTAAGGCAGGTGCTACAATTTTTGTAGCAGGCTCAGCTATTTATAGTAAAGAGGATCGTACAGCAGCCCTTCAAGAAATTCTTGCTGCTGGTGAGGCAGCGATTAAAGGATGACACTAGTTGTTGTTTGTGCTGGTGGTCCTAAAGAGGAGCTATGTTCATTTGCTCCATTTGCAAAGAAAGAGGATGTACTATTTATTGGGGCTGATCGAGGAGCACTATATTTAATCGAGCAAGGCATTACACCGCATGCAATAGTTGGTGATTTTGACTCTTTAACACATGAGGAATATGAGCTTGTGATGAAGCATACCAATGATAGGCAGCGATTTCAGGAAGAAAAAAATGAAACAGATACTGATTTAGCGCTATTAAAGGCCTATACCTACCAACCATCAGAGATTATACTTACAGGTGTTACTGGTGGACGTTTGGATCACTATGAGGCAGCAATCCGCTCCATTTATCGTTTGCAAAGGGAGCATCCACATATTGTCTTAAAGATTATGAATCATGCAAATCTATTGCAATTTTTAATGCCAGGTACTCACATTATTCAAGCAGATGAACAGTACCGTTATTTGTCTTTTTTTGCACATGAAGAGACGATAAAAAATGTTACATTAAGGCAAGTGAAATATGAAACAACCGATGAAGAAATTACTTTAGGTACATCTCGATTTACAAGTAATGAAATAATAGGTGATTCAGGGTCTATATCTTTCTCACAAGGCATATGTTTAATGATAAGAAGCATAGATTAGCGTAAGGAGGAGATAGTCCTGAAAGTCTATACTTTTCAGTTGCCAAAAGTTGTGAGTAGTATTACGCGTACATGTATCAATCTTTTTAAAAAAGACAAGAAAGTAAAAAAATCCGACTAATATTGGTCGGATTTTTTTCTGCCCTAGCGTTTGTTCTATTAGACTTTTCGATTATAGATTCTTTTTATAGTTATGAGAAAATAAAAGCCTCTATTCATTATGTTCAGTGTAATGAATAGAGGCTTTAGGTAATTATCTAGCTGCTTACAATAACTGTTGCACTATATTTAAATGCACGAAGGCGGTTGGTAGTATGCCCGGTTAGAAAGAAAAAAATCGATTTGCGCTATAAGCCAAATCGATTTTTTAGAAGCAGCGATTAAACGCGCTCGATTTTACCTGATTTTAATGCACGAGTAGATACCCATACACGTTTTGGTTTACCGTCAACTAAGATACGAACTTTTTGAAGGTTAGCACCCCAAGTACGTTTGTTAGCGTTCATAGCGTGGGAACGGTTGTTACCAGTACGAGCCTTACGTCCAGTGATTACACATTGTTTTGGCATGTTGTATTCCCTCCTTACTGTTAATGCTGAAAGATTATTATTTCAGTTCGGTATTTCACATACCATAATAATTTAACATACGATGACGTTCAGTGCAACAGTTTTCACATAACCTTTCAAGAAAAAAACCTTTACAGACAGAAAATCATTCCTTAATTTTGTTTAATCAATTTCGCCTTAGCTTAATTGCGTCTGGATTTTGAATTGTGCCCGCACAATTCATTCCTTTGAAAATCCGTGACATCCGCCGGAGGCATTATCTTCATTCAGTAGGTGATTGGACACCCACTGAAAAGGAAATAAAACCGCATTCATCACACCACCTGTAGAGGTGGGAGTCTTCTGTATCTGCCGCTACCGCTATGCTTTCGATACAAGAAACATTTGCTGAATGAAGATAAAGAGAATGCATCTTATTTACCTCGATAGCCAAGCTTAGCTGAGACACGTCTACCAGTCTCCACTAGAGAATCTGTTAGGTTTTGAATATGTTCTGGAGAAACATTGAAGCTTACAAAGCCTATGCTTACGGCACCTACTACCTCACCAAAACCATTTAGGATGGAGACGGCAATAGAAGAGGTCCCTGCTGTTCTTTCCCCATGACTAATGGCAAAACCTTGTTGTCTTATTATAGCAAGCTGTGCCTCAAATTCAGCGATTTCCTCATGTGGCATTAGCTGCTCCATGATTTCATTTGCTTGATCAACAGGCATAGCAGCTAAAATAGCTTTATTTGCAGCACCTATATGCATGGGTATACGAATTCCTAGCTGATCGTAAATACGAATTGGATTAGCAGCGCTGTCTATTCTTTCAATAATAATCGTATCTAATCCAGCGGGTTTACTTAAATAAACGCTTTCCTCAACTTTTCTTGCTAAACGCTCTAATTCAGGTCTTATTTTACTAATGTAGTCCATCGTATCATACACTTGCAAACCAAGCTCCATCCATATTGTACCAAGTCGGTATTGTTTCGTCTGCTCATCTTGCTCAATCATTCCTTGCTTAATCATCGCTTTTAAAATTCTATGTAATGTACTAAGTGGCAAATCACATTTTGCTGAAAGCTCTGATATAGACAAGCTGTTTTCACTTGTTTCAGTAGCTAAAACTTTAGCTATGGTCATTGCACGTTCTAATAATTGCATGTCATTCCCACCTCTCCTTCCTATTATTTTATTTTTATTCCTTGTTTGCGTCTAGCTCCATAATTACAGTGCTCCCTTTACATTTGAAAGCATCGCAAGTATTCAATTCTACTCCAAAGAGCAGTGTGAATATAAAAACTTTTCTAAATATATTGACAGTATAGCATAAAACGCATATATTTTTCATATAAACTTTCCTCTTAACGGAAACGTTTTCCACCAAACGGAAAAGGGGTGAAGGGAATGCATTATTGTTCATCAATGTATGCACCTTTAAAACACGTAATAGTAAAACATCCAAAGGATGCTTTCCGAAACCAGGAGCATCTTAGAGATGAATGGAAAACATTTAACTACTTATCAGAACCAAATTTTGATGGGGCACTAAGAGAATATGCAGATTTTATAGCGATTCTTGAAAAGTATGTGGACAAAATTGATTATTTACCAGAATCAGAGAGTGTAGGTTTAGACTCTCTTTATGCACATGACCCAGTCAAATTTACGCCAAAAGGAGCTATTATTTTAAAATCTGGTAAAACACTCAGACAACCTGAAGCAGCCGTTTATAAAGACTTTTTACTAGATAAAGGTATTCCAATTATTGGCGAGTTAACAGGGGATGCAGTTTCAGATGGCGGCGATATTGTTTGGCTAGATGATAGAACACTTGCTGTAGGGAGAGGGTATCGAACAAATGATGAAGCAATTCGTCAGCTAAAGGATATGACGGCCGATATTGTTGATGAATTTATAGTTGTCCAGCTTCCACATGATTTAGGAGAGGCAGAATGTTTACACTTAATGTCCTTTATTAGCATGGTTGATAAAGATTTGGCGGTCGTACATTCGCGATTAATGCCAGTATTCTTCCGCCAGCTACTAATCGAACGAGGTATTCAATTGATTGAAGTTTTAAAAGATGAATATGATGCGTTAGGCTGCAATGTGTTAGCCCTAGCGCCAAGAGTATGTGTCATTCCACAAGGAAATCCAATAACAAAACAGCAGCTACTTGATGCGGGGGCTACCGTTTATGAATACAAAGGTAATGAAATCACAGTAAAAGGAACAGGTGGGCCTACTTGTCTAACTTGTCCAGTGGTAAGAGGATAAAATGGGGGAATAACTTCATCCCTCTGATTAGTAAGTATTGCTAGTTAAATATAAAGGAGACGAAATGATGTTTAAAAATGTTATTGTAAAAAATCCAGGTAATAGTTTTGTAAACGGTTTAACAACAAGTGATTTAGGAAAACCAGTATTAGAGAAATTATTTGAACAACATGAAAAGTATGTGGAAGCGTTAAAAACATGTGGTGTAGAGGTAACTCAGCTTCCTGCAAACGAGGCATTTCCAGATTCAACATTTGTAGAAGACACTGCTGTTTTAACATCTGAGTTTGCGATTATTTCAAATCCGGGTGCAGAGGCTCGTAATCGTGAAATAGAAGATATCGAACCAACGGTAAAGAAATTCTATGAGAAATTATATTATATTGAAGGTCCTGGAACACTAGATGGTGGAGACGTGCTACAGGCTGAAAAGAAATTTTATGTTGGTATTTCTGACAGAACAAATGAAGAGGGAGCAAGACAATTTAAAGAAATAGTTGAAAAAGAGGGCTATGAGGCAACGATTATCCCATTAAAAGAATTCTTCCATTTAAAAACAGGGATCGCCTATGTGGGTCAAAATCGCATGGTTCTTGCAGGTGAATTTATCGATCACCCGGTCTTTGCCTCCTATGAAAAAATCATCATTCCAAAGGAACATGAGTATTCAGCAAATTGTATTCAAGTTAATGATTATGTGATTATACCAGCCGGCTATCCAGAAACTAACCGTAAGCTAAATGATTTGGGCTATCAAACAATTGAGCTTGAGATGTCTGAATTCAGAAAACATGATGGTGGGTTAAGCTGTTTATCGTTACGTTTTTAATCAAATGTACAACTACCCAATCAATTTATATGGAATAAATTGATTGGGTACTTTAATACTTAAAATATCAGAATATTCACCTTAATTTAGCGAGCATACAAACGTCTAGTAAATCAAGAAAAACCCTGGCGAATATCAATGGTTTTTGAAGAGGAGCTTTTTGAGTGAGCTCGAAAAAATCCGGACGCAATTACGCTAGGCCGTAATTGATTATTTTGGGGACATATGGAAAGTGGGGATGGAATGTGAATAAAGGAGAACAACTTTTAAACCGATCAATGAAAAGCCGTCATTTATTGATGCTATCACTTGGAGGCGTTATTGGGACGGGGTTATTCTTAAATGTTGGCTATACAATCAATCAGGCGGGTCCCGGGGGAGCTTTAATTGGGTATTTGTTTGGTGGATTAATATTATATATGGTTATGAATTGTCTTGGAGAATTAGCTGTTTATATGCCTGTAACAGGATCTTTCCAAACCTATGCAACACGTTTTATCAGTCCATCAGCTGGTTTCTCATTAGGATGGATGTACTTTGTAGGTTCAGCAGCAACAGCAGGAGTCGAATTTACAGCTGCAGGGATTTTGATGCAGCATTGGTTTCCAAATGTGCCGATTTGGATCTGGTGTGCGGTTTTTATGGTTCTACTCTTTATCTTAAATGCATTAACAACAAAGGGTTTTGCAGAAGCAGAGTTCTGGTTTGCGAGTATTAAAGTCATTGCAGTAATAGCATTTATTATTATTGGGGGTGCTGCAATTTTTGGTTTGATTCCATTATCAGATCGTCCTACACCACATTTTACGAATTTAGCACCTTCTGGGTTATTCCCGGCAGGAATTAGTATTATCTTTGTCACGATGATGAATGTTATCTTTTCTTATCAAGGATCGGAGCTTGTTGGTATTGCTGCTGGGGAAACAGAGAGTCCAGAAAAAAATATTCCACGAGCTATACGGACAATTCTTTTTAGAATCATTGTTTTCTATATTGCCTCTATTATTGTATTGTCTGCCATATTCCCTTCTTCTGAACTAGGCTTATTAGAAAGTCCATTTGTAACATTAATGAATTTAGCTGGGGTTCCATATGCTGCTGGCATTATGAATTTTGTTATTTTAACGGCTATATTATCAGTAGGGAATTCATGCTTATATGCATCAACACGCTTGCTATGGTCGATGTCTAAAGAGGGAATGGCTCCAAAACTTTTTGGACATCTCACTAAAAACAAAGTGCCATTGAATGCATTGATTTTTACAATGCTTTTCTCATTGCTTTCCCTCCTAACAAGTGTAATGGAAGCAGATGCAGTATTTGTTTTACTCATGTCTATTGCAGGAATATCCGTTACGATTTCTTGGATGGGAATATGTGCCTCTCAATTGATGTTCCGCCATCGTTATGTAAAGGCTGGAGGGAATGTAGCTGACTTAAAATTTAAAACGCCATTTTATCCATTAATCCCAGTTTTTTGTATGAGCTTTTGCGTGATAATCCTTGCCTTTTTAGCTTTCGATCCAACGCAAAGAATTGGATTACTATATGGTATTGGATTCTTTATTGCATGCATGATTTTCTACAAGATTAAATTGAGTAAAACGAATACAGTTTCTTCTGAGCTGGAAATAACAGAACAGGAATCACTAGATAGACAATGAAATGCATTCGATTTTGAGTATCGAATAAAGGAGACTTTTCTATGGAAAATTATTTTTGGGATTCACCTGAAAAATTAAAAGCATTGTTATGTGAAATTGTTAGCTGGGAAAGTAGGACATTAACGATAGGTGAGAATGAGTTTGCTTATAAATTAAAAAATATATTGCAAACGCTTTCTTATTTTCAAGATCATCCACAATTCATTGAGCTGCATGATGCTGGACTTGGACGTAATGCTGTAACAGCCTTGTATAAGCATCCAACTGCGACAGAGACAGTGGTGTTAATTAGTCATTTTGATACTGTCCATACAGAGGAGTATGGAGAGCTTGAACCTTTTGCCTTTTATCCAGAAGAATTAACGAAAAAGTTGATGGAGCCAAAATACAAAAAGGATTTACCCGAAGCCGCAAGAATTGATTTAGAATCTGGTAATTATCTATTTGGCCGTGGAACGATGGATATGAAAATGGGACTTGCCTTGCATATGCAATTAATCGAAAAAGCAAGCATTGAACAATGGCCCATTAATTTAATTTTAACGGCTGTACCTGATGAAGAAGTGAATTCAGCGGGAATGAGGGCTGCCGTGGTGGAGCTAGTCAGACTTCGTGAACAATATGGGTTATCTTATAAACTATTTTTAAACAGTGAGCCTTCATTTTCACAGGGACCTGCTGATATAAATGAATATATCTATTCAGGAACCATCGGTAAAATTATGCCTGCCGCCTTATTCTATGGTAAAGAGACACATGTAGGAGAGCCGTTAAAAGGGATGACCGCAAACTTTATTGCTTCTTATATGACACAGCATATGGAGTGGAATCCAATATTCCGTGAAACAGATCTTGGTGAAAGTACACCATTACCGGTATCCTTACAATTAAAGGATTTGAAAATGGAGTATTCCACACAAACGCCATATCGTGCAGCCGCTCTTTACAATGTGTTCCTATTAAAGCGAACTGCATCTGAAGTAATGGAAATTTTTGAGCAAGTAGCTTTAGAGGCTATGATGGCTTGTAATCAGTCCTATAAACAAATGTGTGAGCGAGAAAAGGTTCAGGGTGTTGGAAAGGTAAAAGTCCTCCGCTATGAGGCGCTTTTGGAGCACGCAATTCATAAATTAGGCACTGAGGAAGTGGCATCCATCAAGCGTCAGGTTCTAGAAAACAGTGTATGGGATGATCGTGAGAAATCCATCCGAATAGTGGATCAGCTTATGATTCGTTGCCAAGAACTAACGCCAGCAACCGTATTACTGTATGCACCACCTTACTATCCAGCCATCAATTCATCGGATCATCCATTAGTTATTCAATTGATTGAATTGATGAAGAAAACAGCCAAAACATTTGATATTGAGGTTGAACAAATTCATTATTTTAATGGTATTTGTGATTTAAGCTATGTGAATTATTCAGATGCTTCAAATGGATGGACCGCTTTCGAGCGCAACACACCTGTATATGGTGATACGTATAGTATTCCATTTGATGCTATGTCAGCCTTACAAGGTCCTGTTCTGAATGTTGGCCCATTTGGAAAGGATGCCCACCAAAAAACAGAAAGATTACATGTGGACAGTGCTTTTAAGGAAATGCCTGTAATGCTAGACACGCTTATTAAGAGTTTATTTTAATAGTGAAAGATTTGGAGAAAGCTGATGCTAAAAAGTATCAGCTTTTTCTTTTTTTAAGCGATTGTAATTGTAGTCTGTTGAATATTTTAGAAAAGTGACATTAGAATAGCAGAATGTTTTTCAACAATTTTAAGGAGACTACTTGTATTTTAAATTATTTAGACGATAAATATAGGAAATATTATTTACTAAATTGCAATAGGAGCGGACAGTATGGAAAATCAAGAAAAACTTGCTCTCGCTATACGTAAAGAAATGATTTATTTTAATGTAAAGCGTATGCGAACAGTGGCATGGTCATTAATGTATGTTTCAGCCATCATTACAATCATACATTACGGTGAGGTTTTCTTTTCAAAAACAGAGCGAGTGATGGTACCAGCTTATATTGTGATTCATACTATTTTGTTTTATATTGATTTGGCAGTTCTATTGCTTATTAAAGAAAAAAAATTACATGTTACATTCTTGAACATGCGCAAATATGAAATGGTTTTTCTTATGTATATTTATACAGTGTTATTGTTAATTACAATTATCACTGTAATGGATGTTTATTATTTTAAGCATGTGGCTTTATATGAAGTGCTGTTTTTAATTATTTGTACGGTTTTCGCTATTTCTTTTCGTAAGATATCTCCATTAATTGCAGTAACTGCACTAGCAATTTTTATCAGTGCTTATTTAGGTAATGGAATATCGGGCGAAAGTATCAGGGTTTTCCTACCGTTGTCTCTTATTCTTCCGATAGGGTTCGTTATTCAGTATCATACCTACAAGAATCAGAAGCAATTCATCACACAACATATTTTGTTGGGGGAAGAAATGGCAAAATCCAAGCAATTTTCAAAATTATTAGTTGAAAAAAATAATGAGCTGTTAGAGCAAGCCCTCCGTGATTCGTTGACAAATCTTCCTAATCGACGAGCTTTTAATAATAAGCTGGTGCAAATAGGGCAACAGCTTCATAAGGCTAAAAATCTAACAGTGATGATGATTGATATTGATTTCTTTAAAAATTTCAATGATCATTATGGTCATTTACAAGGTGATGAGGCATTAATTAAGGTTGCTGCACTACTAGATGAAATTGCTGAAAAGTATAATGCATTTGCTGCACGATGGGGAGGCGAAGAGTTTATAATTGTCAGCCAACACGCATCCAAATTTGCGGAGCATGTTTGTGAGGAAATTTTAGAGGAAGTCCGTAGTTTAAACATTCGTCATGAGCATTCAAAAATAGCCAACATTGTAACAGTTAGTATCGGAATGTGTCACGCCAAAATTTCAACAATTGAACAATTAGAGAAGTGCTGTGAATTAGCTGATCAAGCATTATATAAAGCCAAAGAAAACGGACGTAACAACTTTTATCTTCATTCAGCAGAAGACTTCCACCTCTACAGATGATGAGATGAATTCGGTTTTGGCTCCTTTTCAGTGGATGTCCCAACACCTACTGAAATAACGGAACTCAGGCTAAGAACTTCACTTCCTGTGAAAACGCCTGAGTGACCAACATCACATTTTGGCCTAAAGCCTCCGGACGTAATTACATCAAGGCAAAATTGATAGCAAAATGAATTATTCGATGAAGGAGTATTTTATCCTATATAATGCCAGTGAAACGTTGATACAGAGCGTTTTCATGCCTTCTTAGGTTGCTTATTGTATAACGAAAGTGTTACAATATAGTTTAGTCAAAAAGAGCCAAGGGGGCATTCCTATGTCAATTGAATTAAACAATGAATTCGGCCAAATTGATATTTCAACAGATGTACTTGCACAAATTGCTGGTGGCGCTGCTGTAGAATGCTACGGTATTGTTGGCATGGCATCTAAACATCAAATTCGTGATGGTCTAACTGATATTTTACGTAAAGAAAACTTTGCAAAAGGTGTTGTTATTCGACAGCAGAACGACGATTTACATATTGATATGTACATTATTGTTAGTTATGGTACGAAAATTTCGGAAGTGGCTTACCAAGTACAGTCGAAAGTGAAATATACAGTGGATAAAACGTTAGGTATGAGCGTAAAATCTGTCAATATTTTTGTGCAGGGCGTTCGTGTAGCGAATGATTAAGAGGAGGAACTAAATCGAATGCAGTCTTTAGACGGAATAAAGTTTGCGGAAATGGTGCAAATGGGTGCTCATCACCTATTCCAAAATGCAAATTATGTTGATTCATTAAATGTATTTCCAGTGCCAGATGGCGATACCGGAACAAATATGAACTTATCGATGACATCTGGTGCCAAGGAAACAGAGCATTCTGCCTCAGAACATATTGGAAAAACAGCACAGGCTTTGTCAAAAGGTTTACTTATGGGAGCGCGTGGTAATTCCGGTGTTATTCTATCTCAGTTATTTCGAGGCTTTGGGAAGTTTATCGAAAAAGAGGCGACAATTGACGCTAAGGGATTTGCAGGTGCCTTCCAAGCTGGCGTAGATACAGCTTACAAAGCAGTCATGAAACCTGTTGAAGGTACGATTTTAACAGTTGCTCGTGAAGCGGCAAAAAAAGGCGTAGAAGTGGCTGAAACTGAAAACGATATCATTGCGGTGATGGAGGCATTTACAGCGGAAGCAAAAGCATCATTAGAGCGCACACCTGAGTTACTTCCAGTTCTTAAAGAAGTAGGTGTTGTTGATAGTGGTGGTCAAGGTCTTTTATTTGTGTATGAAGGATTTTTAGCTTCCCTGAAAGGTGAACCATTACCAGAGAAAAATGAAGCAACATTAGACGATTTAATCAATGCAGAACATCATAGAGCACAGGATTTCATGAATACAGCGGACATTGAGTTCGGTTATTGTACGGAAATTATGGTGCGCTTTGAGGAAGGCAAAGAGCCTTTTAGTGAAGAACAATTTAGAAATGAGCTAAACCCATTAGGTGATTCTTTGTTAGTGATTTCAGATGATGAAATTGCGAAAGTGCATATCCATTCTGAGCAGCCAGGTGCTGTTTTAGCAATGGGGCAAAAATATGGCAGTCTTATTAAAATTAAGGTTGACAATATGCGTGAACAGCATTCTGCTATTGTTGGTGAGGATCATAGAGCAACAACTCCTGTTAAAAAGGCTGAGAAACATCCATATGCTATTGTAACTATTGCAATGGGTGAGGGCGTGGCTGAATTACTTCGTTCAATCGGTGCATCCTACGTTATTGAAGGTGGTCAAACAATGAACCCTTCAACAGAGGATATCGTGAAAGCGGTGCAAGAAATTGGTGCTGAAAAAGTGTTAATTTTACCAAATAACAAAAATATTGTCATGGCTGCAGAACAAGCGGTTGAGCTTCTAGATATTGAAGCGGCTGTAGTACCTACTAAAACTATTCCTCAAGGAATGGCAGCTATTTTATCGTTCAATCCAGAAGCAACTGTTGACATAAACCAAAAAGCAATGTCAGAAGCTTTTGCTAACGTAAAAACTGGTCAAGTAACTTATGCAGTGCGTGATACATCTATAGATGGCATCCAAATTCATAAGGACGATTTCATGGCTCTTGCGGAAGGGAAAATTGTGTTATCTACACCAGCATTAAAAGACGCAGCTGAAAAGGTAATTACCGATTTAGTGGATGAAAATGCTGAAATTGTTACAGTAATTTACGGTGAGGATACAACAGAAGAAAATGCCTCTGAATTAGTGAAGTTTATTGAAGAGAACTATCCAGCAGTAGAAATTGAGTTATTTAATGGTAAACAAGGATTATATCCATATATTATTTCAGTAGAATAATTTAATGCCACTTAGTAAATAAATAGACAAAGCAGTGCACAGTCCGTGTACTGCTTTTGTTTATGCTATAAGGAGAACAGAAGAAAATTAACGATTTACAGTAGCCATAAATAAACAATTCACTGTACGTATCTAGAGGACGATAAAATTGGAAATACTGGAATATAAGCTTTTGGGAGCTGCTGTATCTAGAGAGTGGACAAAAAATAACAATATTCTCATCGTGAAAATTATAGTCGTGTAAATTTTCTGAAAGTTGATAAATTATTGCTTTACTTTTATAGTTACTATCAAGCATGATATAAGTAAATGTAAATATTATTATATGGATAGAATAGAGGGGTGTTTGAATGAAGTTTACTTCAGTATTTGATATTATTGGACCTGTTATGATTGGGCCTTCCTCCTCTCATACGGCAGGGGCAGCTCGTATTGGACGTGTTGCTAGAGATCTATTTGGTAGACAGCCAAAGTGGGCAAAAATCCACTTATATGGATCATTTGCTGAAACGTATAGAGGTCATGGAACTGATGTTGCATTAATTGGGGGGCTTTTAAATTTTGATACATTTGACGAGCGTATTAAGACAGCTTTTGCTGAAGCCGAAAAAGCTGGGCTAGATTATGAATTTATTCCAGAAACTGCGAATACTGAGCATCCAAATACTGCACGTCTTGTCATAGGCGATGATGAAGGAGAAATGTCTGTCGTTGGTATTTCAATTGGCGGCGGTAAAATTGAAGTAAGTGAAGTAAACGGTTTCAAGCTACGTTTAACGGGGGGAATGCCAGCCGTTCTCGTAGTACATGATGATCGTGCAGGCTGTATTGCCAATGTGGCTAATTGTTTAGCGATGCATGATGTTAATATCGGACATATGGAGGTTTCACGTATAGAGAGAGGATTAACGGCTCTGATGGTCATTGAAGTCGATCAAAATATAGAGGAGAAAGTATTGCAACAAATTTCATTAATACCACATATTACGAAGGTATCAAAAATTAACAACTAGGGGGTGTCTCACTATGGACGTATTGTTTCATAATGTTCGTGAACTTGTTGAACGAGCAGAGCAAGAGGGAAAACTAATTTCAGAAATTATGATTGAACAGGAAATGCTAATAACGGGACGCTCGCGAGAAGAAATTATGGGGCAAATGGATCGTAATTTAACGGTCATGGAGGAAGCTGTTGAACGTGGCTTAAAAGGTGTGCAGTCGGTAACAGGCTTAACAGGTGGAGATGCGGTATTGCTTCAAACTTATATAGCGCAAGGAAAATCATTATCTGGAGATTTATTATTAGATGCTGTCAGTAAAGCGGTTGCAACGAATGAGGTTAATGCAGCAATGGGAACAATATGTGCAACACCAACCGCAGGCTCAGCTGGAGTTGTACCAGGTACCTTATTTGCTGTCAAAAATAAGTTAAATCCAACGCGTGAGCAAATGATTCGCTATTTATTTACTTCAGGTGCATTCGGCTTTGTGGTTGCCAATAATGCATCCATTTCTGGTGCTGCTGGTGGCTGTCAAGCAGAGGTTGGCTCAGCAGCAGGTATGGCTGCGGCAGCTATCGTTGAAATGGCTGGTGGTACACCACAACAATGTTCTGAAGCATTTGCCATCACACTAAAAAATATGCTAGGTCTTGTATGTGATCCTGTAGCTGGGTTAGTGGAAGTTCCATGTGTAAAACGAAATGCAATGGGAGCCGCTAATTCACTTGTGGCAGCTGATATGGCCCTCGCAGGCGTCACAAGTCGTATCCCGTGCGATGAAGTAATTGGAGCGATGTATCGAATCGGACAATCTATGAGTCCTAATTTAAAAGAAACTGCCCGAGGCGGCTTGGCTGCGACACCTACAGGCAAAGCGATTAGTAAAGCCATTTTAGAAAATGGTGGATTACAGAGTATTAAAGCCATTCAATAAGCTTCTGACTAAACATGCTATCTATTTATAATGGGGTAGCATGTTTATTTTATCGCGATGGGTTCTTATTTTTGCTCCTTCAACACTCTTGAATTAACATTTTCTTACGTTTCATTATTTTGGATAGTATGATATTTTATAAAAAATTTAAATTGATTTTCTAACAAGGGTGTGAGTAAGGTAATGGATTTACGCAATTTAAAAACATTTCACGTTGTTTCTATTTATCTTAATTTTACTAAAGCTGCTCAACTATTAAATTACAGTCAGCCAACGATTAGCCAGCAAATTAAGGCGTTAGAGGATGAGATAGGCCATACTTTATTCAATAGGATGGGAAAGAAAATGTTTCTTTCTCAAGTAGGAAAGATTTTAAAGGAGCATACGGATAAATTATTTAACATCCTAGAAGAAATGGAGGAGGATTTGAAAAATTTTGAAAAGCCTTATGGTCATTTAACAATTGCCGCTCCAGAATTTTATTGTGGATATTATTTATCCCATATTATTGGTTCATTTTTAAAGCTGTATCCACAGGTAAATTTGAAGCTTCTATGTGCGAACAGTAAGGAGACAGCCACTCTTGTAAGCTCTAATCAGGCAGATATAGGTTTTGTAGCAGGAAAGCCTAATTATTCAGGTATAGAAGGAGTTTTACTTGAAGAAGAGGATTTAGTCCTAGTTGGGAACCCAAATATTATAAAGGACAGAACAATTGCGGAAATTTTCGATGAATACCCATTTATAACCTACGGGTTGGATGATAATATAAGGGGTTGTCTTCGTGACATTCATTGTGATCCAAAAACAATTGTCGAATTTGGAAGTGAAGAGGCTATAAAACGAGCAGTTGTGGGACAAGTAGGTTTAGCATTACTAAGTGATATATTGATAAAAAAAGAGGTAAATAAGGGCAGTCTTCAGGTGTTATATCGTTTTCCGAAAAGATTACCAACATATTTGATTTATCCACATAATTCTAAGGAATTTAGTAATGTTAGTATGTTTATCGATTTAGTAAAAGATACGTGGCGAACGATTTAAACAGAATAAAAAATGAAATGAACATCGCGCTTTTCTGCAAACATATTGTAGAATGGGGCGATTTTTATTATCAAATTTTTAATAGCATTAATAGGGAAACATAGGAAATGTTCTTTGTTTATTATGTAAATTTATCAATAGTTACTATTAGAAATAGCAATTTTTTATTTTCGATACAATCACTTACAATTTAGAAGACGGAAATTTCAAAAAAAGGGGATGACGTTGTGGGAGAAATGGAAGCGTTTATAAAATGGGGGACTGCATATGGGGAAATTTGTCATTAAAAAAGATGTAGAATTAAATGATCAACAAAAAGGAATAAATGTATATGTCTTAATATTTTGCCTTATCATTTTATCGGCCGTGTTGACGTATATCATTCCAGCAGGTGAGTTTCAACGAGAAGAATTGAATGGGCGAGAAGTGATTCAGCCAGGGACCTTTACTTATGCGGATATGAACCCAATAGGATTCTTGGATGTTTTTAGTAGTATTCATTCAGGTATGATGCAGGGTGCGAGTATTATTTTCTTTGTTTTAATTGTTGGAGGAACCTTTGGAATACTTTCAGCAACAGGTGCATTAGAATCTTTTATTGCAATGCTGTCAGTTAAAATGGCAAAGCGTGAGATGTTGATGATTCCCGTGTTAATGTTATTTTTCTCATGTGCAGGTTCATTAATGGGGATGTCTGATGAAACAATCGTATATGTAGGTATACTTGTCCCACTTGCCATTGCTTTGGGCTTTGATGCTATTACAGGATTCGCTATTGTCATTCTAGGAGCATCAGTTGGCTTTTCAGCGGCAGTAATGAATCCGTTTACTGTAGGGATTGCCCAAGAAATAGCTGGATTGCCTTTGTTCTCTGGCATTGCTTTGCGTCTTATCATCTTTGTCATTTTATATGTTACAGCTACTATTTATGTCTATCGCTATGCTAGGAAGGTAAAAAATAACCCTTCGCTCGGTTTCTACGGAAATTTCAAATTTGGCAATGCAGAGGGGCTTACGAATCAGTCAATCAAAATGGAATTAAGTCATAAGTTCGTCATGTTAACATTTCTCTTGAATTTCATTGTCCTGATGTATGGTGTCATTAAATTAGGATGGTATATTACTGAAATAGCTGGCTTGTTTTTATTATTTGGTATTTTAATGGGGCTTATTGGAAAATTATCGCCATCACGAATTGCTAATTCCTTTATGAAAGGTGCGGGAGATTTAATTGGTGGCGCATTAATTATTGGGTTAGCTCAAACGATTCTTGTTATTTTTAATAATTCAGGGCTTATTGATACTATTCTATATCATACAGCCTCAATACTTGATACTATTCCTCCAACATTAAATGCGGTAGGTATGTTTGTTTTCCAACTATTTTTGAATTTTTTGGTGCCATCAGGGAGCGGACAAGCTGCTTTAACAATGCCAATCATGGCTCCTTTATCTGATATGATTGGTGTTACAAGGCAAACGGCAGTTCTTGCCTATCAATTTGGTGATGGAATGTCTAATATCATTTTTCCAACTGTCGGATTCCTTATGGCTGGACTCTCAATTGCAGGAATACCATGGGGAAAATGGATAAGATGGATTCTACCTTTCATGTTGTTGCAGATTACGGTTGCCGTTGTATCACTAATTATTGCGCAGATTATTCAATATGGGCCGTTTTAAAAAGGAGTTTTACTAATGGAAATCACAAATTTAGAGTCTTTGACAAAAAGAGCAATTGATGACAGACGATATCTTCATCAATACCCTGAGCTTTCTGGTCAGGAGTTTGAAACGAGTAAATTCATTCGAAAAAGATTGATGGAGTTGAATATTGACATATTGTCTTTTGGACCACCTAGTGTTGTTGCGTTAATAAAGGGGTCAAAAGGTTTAAAAACTATAGCACTAAGAGCAGACATAGATGCGCTGCCGATTATTGAAGAGGGAGAAAAACCATATATATCTAAAAAAACAGGGATTGCTCATATGTGTGGTCATGATGGTCATACGGCAATATTACTTGCTATTGCTGAATGGTTATCTAAAAATGAGGTTGAAGCAAATGTTGTACTCATATTCCAATCTGCAGAGGAAATCACACCTAGTGGAGCTGACTTATTAATTAAACAAGGTGTTTTAGAAGGGATAGATGCTATTTTTGGTATTCATTTATGGCAGGGTCTTGAAAAAGGAAAAATTGGGTTAACTCATGGGCCAATGATGGCTTCCATTGATGATTTTGAAATTGATATCAAAGGATTCGGTGGTCATGGATCAATGCCTCATGAAACAATTGATCCCATCTATATTGCAAGCAATTTAATCCAAGCCTTTCAAAGTATAATAAGCAGAAACATAAACCCAATTGAAGCAGGAGTTATTACTGTAGGGAATGTTCAAGCTGGTACAACGTATAATATTATCCCTGATTCAGCGAGATTAATAGGAACAATAAGAGCATTGACGCCCCAAACAGTCGATATCATTCAAACAAAAATGGTCAAGTTAACAGAGGGAATATGCCAAGCTTTTGGTGCAAAAGGAAAGGTTCGATTTATAGTAGGAACTCCACCACTAATAAATGACCCAAATGAGTCAAGATTTGTGGAAAATATTGTTTGCCAAGAATTTGGACAGGAAGTATTTGAATTGGTTAATCCAGTTATGGGAGGGGAAGATTTCTCCTATTATTTACAGAAAAAACCTGGAGCCTTTATTTTTGTCGGTATGGGTGGAGAAAAGAGTCAGTATCCTCATCATCATCCTAAGTTTGACCTTGATGAAGATGTGTTTCCTGATGCGATAAAGTTATTTATTGAACTAGTAAATCATTATTAATAGAGGGTTTGCATGAAGCAGAAAGGATGTTAAACATGAAAATAAAGAAAGTTGAAGTGTTTGCTGCACGATTATTATTAAAAGAACCTTTTGTCATTTCATATGTTCATTTAGATGATATGCCAACCATATTTGTAAGAGTTGAAACAGATGAGGGGACAGTGGGCTGGGGTGAGGCTGTTCCTGATCAAAATGTAACGGGAGAAACTTGGGAAAGTACTTATCATGTTATTAAACATGAATTAGCTCCACTAATTATAAATGAAGATCCATTTGCTATTGATTATATTCATCAAAAATTCAGTCATAAGATAAATGGCGTTCCTTCTGCAAAAGCTGCACTAGATATTGCTATCTATGATCTAATGGGGAAAATTACTGGGCAGCCGGTTTATCAATTAATTGGTGGAAAAGCCCATAAAGAGCTACAGGTTCCACGAGTAATTAGTATTAAAGATCCTCAGGAAATGGCAGAGGATGCACGTAGTTTTGTGGAAGCGGGTTTCAGGAATATAAAAATGAAGGTAGGCACCAATGCAGACACTGATATTGAACGAATTAAAGCTGTCAGAAATGCTATAGGAAACACTATTCAACTTCGTGTTGATGCTAACCAAGGCTGGAATAGAATTGAGGCATTAAAGGTAATACGCGAAACATCTGAGTGTCATGTGGATTGGTATGAGCAGCCAGTGAAGGCACATGATATAAGAGCTTTAAAAGAGATTAGATCCGTTGCAAATCATAAAGTAATGATTGATGAGGGTGTACATAATATTTACGATTTAGTGAATGTTATTGAGATGCGTGCAGCTGATATGCTTAATATTAAACTAATGAAATCTGGCGGTATTTATCCTGCCTTAGCTTTAGCGAGTTTAGCAGAGGCAGCCGACATGCCATGTCAAGTTGGATCGATGGTAGAATCGGCTATCGGCACAATGGCTGGCGCACATCTGGCAATGAGTAAAAACATTATTCAAACAAATGAGATGGTCGGTCCTTTAATGTTTATCAAGGATGTGGCAAAAGTCCACTATAATAGAGATGTAATTCAATTTAGTAATAACCCGGGATTAGGCATTGATGTAGATGAAGCATATGTAAACGAAATTACTCGTTTTTCCTGTGAAATAAACAAACCGGTATAAGGGGAATAGTTACAATCTTGAACAATATCTAAAATAGGAATGTTGAAATAATTTAAACAAGCCCCACCTTCAATTTGAGGTAGGGGTTTTTAGTGCATTTGAAAATGTATATTGTAAGGAAAGATCGTAGTTTTATGATACAGTGTTAATAAAAAAGCTATTAGCTACATAGATCAATTAATTTATATACTAGCATCATGAAAGGAGTTGTCGTACAAGATGACTGATTTAACGAGTCCAGTCACCGGATTAAAGGGAATCGGGAAGGAAACTGCAGGACATTTAGAGGCATTAGGCATCGAGACGATAGCAGATTTATTATGGACGTTTCCACATAGACATGAGGATTTTAGGTTAAAGGATTTGGCACAAACACCCCATAATGAGCGTGTTACTGTGGAGTGTAAAGTTGAGCGTGAGCCGACAATTTTGTTTTTAGGCCGCAATAAATCAAGATTACAGGTGACAGTGCTAGCAGGTCGCCATTTAGTAAAGGTTGTGTTTTTTAATCAAGGCTATTTAAAGCAAAAGCTTATTCCAGGAGCTATTATTACCGTCACAGGAAAGTGGGATAGAGGCAGACAGGTAATCAATGGAACATCTGTGACATTTGGTCCAAAGACAGAGCAGATCGACTTTGAGCCTGTCTATAGCTTGAAGGGCCTTATTCCGCAAAAACGATTTCGTAAATATATGAGACAGGCGTTAGATGACATTGGTGCAGAGATACCTGATGCTATTCCATTACATATACAGGAGGCCTATAAGCTTGCTCCAATAGCTGATGGTCTTGAAGGAATTCATTTCCCTCTCGATGCAGGGCATGCAAAACAGGCTAGACGGCGCTTTGCCTATGAGGAGCTACTATTCTTTCAGCTACGTATCCAAGCTCTACGTAAAATTAGAAAGGATAGCGAGCATGGCACCATAATACAATATGATTTACAAAAACTGCGTGCTTTCATTGCATCGTTACCTTATGAATTAACTGCTGCCCAAAAACGTGTGGTTAATGAAATTTGCAAAGATCTGAAAGAACCACATCGTATGAATCGCTTGCTTCAGGGAGATGTAGGGTCAGGGAAAACAGTTGTTGCGGCAATTTGCCTCTACGGAGCCGTTACTGCAGGTTTTCAGGGAGCGTTGATGGCGCCGACAGAAATATTGGCAGAGCAACATGCTGAAAACTTGACAGAATGGTTTGAACCTTTTGGTGTACGTGTCGCTATACTATCAGGATCAACAAAAACAAAAGAGCGTCGCTTACTTTTAGAGGAGCTTGCTAATGGCAGTATTGATATTTTAATTGGGACACATGCACTTATTCAGCCAGATGTTATTTTTAGTAAACTTGGTTTTGTGATAACCGATGAACAGCACCGTTTTGGGGTTGAGCAGCGTAGAATTCTACGTGATAAAGGAGATAATCCGGATGTGCTTTTTATGACGGCAACCCCTATTCCACGTACCCTTGCAATCACAGCGTTTGGGGAAATGGATGTTTCCATTATTGATGAAATGCCAGCGGGACGTAAACAGATTGAAACGCACTGGATGAAAAAAGAGCAATTTGGCTCAGTTCTGTCAAAGCTTGAAATGGAACTTGCTGCTGGTAGGCAGGCATATGCGATTTGCCCGCTCATTGAGGAATCTGATAAACTTGATGTCCAAAATGCAGTTGAGATTTATGAGCAGCTAGCCACATATTTTAGCGGACGATACCATGTTGGATTAATGCATGGTCGTCTGACAGCCGATGAAAAAGATGCTGTTATGCGTGCCTTTAGTGAGGGGGCAATAGATGTGCTTGTTTCAACAACAGTTGTTGAGGTTGGTGTAAATGTACCGAATGCAACTTTTATGCTTGTTTATGATGCAGAACGCTTTGGGCTTGCACAATTGCATCAATTGCGGGGACGTGTTGGACGTGGAGAGCACCAGTCATATTGTGTATTACTGGCTGACCCAAAATCAGATGAAGGGAAGGAGCGAATGCAGTCTATGACAGAAACGAATGATGGGTTCCGACTAGCTGAAAAAGATTTGGAGCTGCGTGGACCAGGTGATTTTTTTGGCCGGAAGCAAAGTGGTTTACCAGACTTTAAAGTAGCTGATTTAGTGCATGATTATCGTATTCTTGAGACTGCGAGAAAAGATGCTATCGAGATGCTTGAGACGGATGCTTTTTGGCAGCACGATGACTATCAGGCTTTACGGGCAATGCTTGAGCAATCAGGCGTATTGCAGGGAGAACGCTTCGATTAATAATTATTCAGATGCTATTAACGGGATGTAGGAACTTGTTTTGAAAACAGGTCTTGCATTCTTTTTTTATAGTCTATATACTGATATTAGTACCAAGTGCTAATAACAACTAAAAAAGGTGGCGAATGATGTTGAGACGAACGAAAAAAGAGCGACAGCGACTATTATCTGAAACGATAGCTGAAAATCCATTCGTCACAGATGAACAGCTTGCAACACAGTTTCAGGTGAGTGTCCAAACGATTCGTTTAGATCGTATGGAATTAGCAATTCCAGAATTGCGAGAGCGAATTAAAGATGTTGCTTCGAAAACCTATGAAAATGAAGTGAAATCACTACCGATTGATGAAATTATCGGAGAAATTATTGATATTGAATTGGATAATCGTGCATTATCTATTTTTGACGTAAAAGAAGAGCATGTTTTTCAGCGCAATGGCATTGCACGTGGACATCATTTGTTCGCACAGGCAAACTCATTAGCGGTAGCGGTTATTGATGACGAGCTGGCATTGACAGTGCATTCAAATATAACGTTTGTGAAACCTGTTAGAGCTGGAAATCGTGTTATTACAAAGGCAGTTGTTATCGCACGTGATGATGAAAATCATCGAACAAAGGTAGAGGTAACATCCACTGTTAATGGTGAAACTGTTTTTGTTGGTGAATTTGATATGTACCGCACGAAAGGTTAAGGTGAACAACAATGAAATTAGCGCTTGATGGAATGGGTGGCGACAACGCACCAAAATCAGTTGTTGAGGGTGCGCTATTGGCATTAGAGCAAATTCCAAATTTAGAAATACAATTATATGGTCAACAAGAAAAGCTTGAGCCATTTTTAAAAATACATGACCGATTGACTGTTATACATTGTGAAGAAGTAGTAGAAGGATCTGATGATCCAGCACGTGCTGTTCGTCGTAAAAAGGATTCATCTATGGCGAAAATAATGGATGCAGTGGAAATTGGGAAAGCCGATGCTTGTCTTTCTGCAGGCAATACAGGAGCTTTAATGGCAGGCGGTCTGTTTAAAGTCGGGCGAATAGAGGGAATTGCTAGACCAGCGCTTGCGACTACATTACCAACTTTAGATGGTAAGGGCTTTTTAATGCTAGATCTTGGTGCAAATGCGGATGCACGACCTGAGCATTTATTGCAATATGCAATAATGGGTGATATTTATGCCAAAAAGGTTGGGGGCTTACAAAAACCACGCATCGGTTTGCTTAATATCGGTACTGAGGATAAAAAAGGGAACGAATTAACAAAGGCGGCTTTTGAACTGCTAAAAGAAGCAGATTTAAACTTTATTGGCAATGTGGAGGCACGTGATTTACTAGAAGGGGTAGCAGATGTTGTTGTAACAGATGGTTTTACAGGAAATATGGTGCTGAAATCGATTGAAGGTACAGCAGGAGCATTATTTTCAATGCTGAAGGAAGCGTTTATGTCTTCAACAAAGACAAAAATTTCAGCCGCCCTTATGAAAAATAATTTACGTGACTTGAAAAACAAAATGGATTATACCGAGTATGGTGGAGCAGCTTTATTTGGCTTACAGGCGCCAGTTATAAAGGCACATGGTTCATCTAATGCTAAAGCCATTTACAGTGCAATACGCCAAGCAAGTACAATGGTGGAGCATACAGTAATCTCAACGATTACCGAGACAGTACGTCACCTAGAAATTGATTAACTTCTTTCAGTTGAAAGAAGTTAAAGCCTCCGGCGGATGCCACGGAATCGGAAAGGAGTTCATAAAGGATGTTAGCCTAAAACCATCGCATCCATGCGATAACGGCTAACTGACCTGCATCGGTAAAAAACGCCACGTCCTGTGGCTTTACCGAAATGACCGACATCGTGTCGGCCCTCACGCAGGCCTAAGCACAAAGCCGATTCTGGACGCAATTTTGCCGAGGTATAATTGATTAAAAAGGGGTTAACGAAGAATGACGAAAATAGCATTTATTTTTCCTGGGCAAGGCTCACAGACAGTAGGTATGGGGCAGGAGTTTGTTGAAAATTCAGCAGACAGCAAGGCTTTTTATAATCGTGCAGATCAATCGCTTGGCTTTGACTTATCGAAGCTTATGTTAGAGGGGCCTGCTGAGGAGTTAACATTGACTTACCATGCACAACCAGCTCTATTAACAACTGGTGTAATGGTTGCAGAAAGATTACAGGCAGCAGGAATTACACCAAATTTCGCTGCTGGACATTCACTTGGAGAATATGGGGCACTAGTTATAGCAGGTGTGTTATCGTTTGAGGATGCAGTTGCTGTTGTACATAAGCGTGGCCTTTATATGAATGAAGCTGTGCCTGCTGGACAAGGGGCAATGGCAGCTATTCTTGGGCTGGAGCTTGAGGCACTGCATGAGGTAACTGAAAAAATATCGAAAGCAGGGAATCCGGTTCAGGTAGCGAATGTTAACTGTCCAGGACAAATTGTTATTTCAGGTACAAAGGAAGGCGTAGAAAAGGCTTCTGTAGCTGCGAAGGAAGCAGGTGCCAAACGAGCAATTCCTTTAGTTGTTAGTGGTCCGTTCCATTCAGAGCTTATGCGTCCATCCTCTGATAAATTAGCAGCAACATTAGCAGCTATATCATTATCAGATCCACAGATTCCGGTAATCGGTAATGTCATGGCAAAAGAATTAGAGGATGTTTCTGCTATTCAACAAGAATTAATAGAACAAGTTTATAGTGCTGTGCAGTGGGAAGCTTCTGTACGCGAAATGATTGCACAAGGTGTTGATGTTTTTATTGAGTGTGGTCCAGGCAAAGTATTAAGTGGTCTAGTGAAAAAAATCGATCGCTCTGTCGCAACTTATTGTGTTTATGATGAAGCATCCTTAGAGTCAGTGATAGAAGCGGCAAAGGAGTGGACAATTAATGCGTAAATTAGAGGGTAAGGTAGCCGTTGTAACAGGTGCTTCACGTGGAATCGGGCGTGCTATTGCATTAAAGCTTGCTGATGAAGGAGCTAAAGTTGTCGTTAACTATAGTGGCTCTCAGGCAAAGGCAGAAGAGGTTGTCGCAAGAATTCAAGAAAATGGCGGAGAGGCTATTGCCGTACAAGCGAGTGTGTCACAAACAGAGGAAGTTACAGCATTAATAGATACAGCGGTGAAGACATTTGGTTCACTTGATATTTTAGTAAATAATGCAGGAATCACACGTGATAACTTATTAATGCGTATGAAGGAAGATGAATGGGATGATGTGTTAAATACAAATCTTAAAGGTGTTTTCCTTTGCACCAAAGCTGTAACACGTCAAATGATGAAGCAGCGTGCAGGACGCATTATTAATATTTCCTCTATCGTTGGGGTAGCTGGTAATGCTGGACAGGCAAACTATGTAGCTGCCAAAGCTGGTGTAATTGGATTAACAAAAACAACAGCAAAAGAATTAGCCTCACGAAATATTTTAGTAAACGCGATTGCACCAGGATTTATCGAAACAGAAATGACTGATCAATTACCAGAAGAATTAAAGCAGGGAATGCTTACTCAAATTCCGCTGGCAAAACTTGGACAGCCAGAGGATATTGCAAAGGCAGTAGCTTTTCTAGCTTCAGATGATGCAAATTATATGACGGGTCAGACATTGCATATAGATGGCGGCATGGTGATGTAATTTCAATTAGTCAATAATAATGTTTTTTTGTATAATATTTGAGGGGAGGTGAATGATTTGTCTACAGTATTAGAACGTGTAACAAAAGTAATCGTGGACCGTTTAGGTGTTGAAGAAAGCGAAGTAACGCTTGAAGCTTCTTTCCGTGATGATTTAGGTGCTGACTCATTAGACGTAGTTGAACTTGTAATGGAGCTTGAAGACGAGTTTGATATGGAAATTTCTGATGAAGATGCTGAAAAAATCTCAACAGTAGGTTCTGCTATTTCATACATTGAAAGTAAAATAAACTAATTTTTTTAACTTTATTTAACACCTTGCAGGTTTTGTCATAAACGGTAAGACTGGTTAAATAAAGTTAAAGCCTCTGGCAGAAATTATTACTACTCTTTTTTCGTTAAAAGAGCAAATTTACATTGTAAAGTGTATTTAAAAGGGTACGAAATGGTTCATTTTTTGAACTATGGATGTCCCTTTTTTTATTTTGGAAAATAATTTGCAAAAAAACTTCCAAAACATTGTATTTCAGCCGAAATAATTTTGCATAAACGCCTTGAAAAAGGTACACTAAGACGGTAGAAACTATTAGGAAGGCAGATTGTTCAATGGCTATGAAAAGAAAAGGAACTATGCAGAAATCTGGCGTACTTCCTGAAAAAGTACGCAATCAATTCGAACTGCTACAGCATGAATTGAATATCACATTTATTAATAAAAATTTATTGTATCAAGCATTCACGCATTCATCTTATGTGAATGAGCATCGCCGTAAATTATTTACGGATAATGAGCGTCTTGAATTTTTAGGAGATGCAGTACTTGAACTGTCTGTTTCTAAATACCTCTTTGAAAAATATCCTAATATGAGCGAGGGCGAGTTAACGAAGCTACGAGCATCTATTGTATGTGAGCCATCTCTTGTTATTTTTGCAAATGAATTAGGTTTTGGTCGCTTCGTATTACTCGGAAAAGGTGAAGAATTGACAGGTGGACGGGAACGCCCGGCGCTACTTGCTGATGTTTTTGAGTCATTTGTAGGTGCTCTTTATTTAGATCAAGATTTGCAAACGGTCGTGTCATTTTTAGAACGTATCGTGTTCCCAAAAGTAGAAATCGGTGCTTTTTCGCATGTGATGGATTTTAAAAGTCAATTGCAGGAAATGGTACAACAAACGAATAATGGATTACTTCATTACGAAATTATTGATGAAAAGGGTCCTGCACATAACCGTACCTTTGTATCAAGTGTTCTATTGAATGGACAGGAGCTTGGTATTGGTCGAGGGAAATCGAAAAAAGAAGCCGAGCAGCAAGCTGCGCAATGTGCAATGCGAACAATGCGTGAGCAAACTGCGAAAGAGGAGGCTTAATAGATGTTCCTAAAACGACTCGAAGTGATTGGCTTTAAATCTTTTGCGGAGCGCATTGGAATTGATTTTGTACCTGGTGTGACAGCAGTTGTCGGACCAAATGGCAGTGGGAAAAGTAATGTCACTGATGCCATTCGTTGGGTACTTGGGGAGCAATCGGCAAAGTCGTTACGTGGATCTAAGATGGAGGATGTTATTTTTGCTGGCAGTGATTCTCGAAAGCCACTAAATTTTGCGGAGGTAACATTAGTTTTAGATAATTCAGATGAACAACTTGCTTTTTCATATACAGAGGTCAGCGTAACAAGACGCGTATACCGTTCAGGTGATAGTGAATATTTATTAAATAACCAGCAGTGTCGCCTGAAGGATATTACGGACTTGTTTATGGATTCAGGTCTTGGGAAAGAGGCATTTTCAATTATTTCGCAAGGCCGTGTTGATGAGATTTTAAATAGCAGACCCGATGACCGTCGTTCAATTTTCGAAGAGGCAGCTGGCGTATTAAAGTACAAACTGAGAAAGAAAAAAGCAGAGCATAAACTTATTGAAACAGATGAAAATTTATATCGCGTGTTAGATATATTACATGAATTAGATAGTCGACTTGAACCGCTTGAAATTCAGGCATCTAGTGCAAGAGATTATGTGCAAATGTCTACAGAGCTAAAAGATTTTGATATCGCCATTCTTGTGCACGATTTAAAAAATTGTGCACAATCTTTGCATGCTCTGGAAGCTGAGTTCACAGAGCTATCTGAGACAGAGCAAAAACAAGCACATTCCATCGCTGCCGTCGAAAAACAAACAGCAGGTATTCGTAAACTGTTAAAGGAGCTAGATGACTATTTAGATACTATTCAAGCTGACTTTGTGAATGCGACAATGGAAGTTGAACGTTGGGATGGTCGAAAGGCACTAATGGCAGAGAAGCGCCAAAATGCTTCCAATCAATTGCTACAATTGAATACTTCTTTACAGGATGCAAAGACTGAGGTAGAGGCTCTGATTTTACAGGAAGCTGAAAAAAAAGAGCTATTTACAGAGAAGCAGCAAGACGTACAGGTGTTAAAACAAAGCATCAAGCAACTGGAACAATCATTAAATCGCTCTGTTACTGAAATTGAGCAAGAGATTGAAGAGCAAAAGAATCGCTATATTGACTCCTTAAATGAAGAAGCAACCATTAAAAATGAATTAAAGAATATTGATCAGCAATTGGCACAGCAAAAAGCGATGGCAGCACGTATGTCGGACCAAACAGATGAAATCGGACAAGAGCTTGCGCAAATTATTACAGAAAAAGAAAAGCTAGCTGTGGCTCACAACACCACAACAAAGGATTTGCAAGGAAAGCTTGAACATTACGAATCATTGCAAATGGATCTAAAAAAAGTCAATGCATCTTTTAATGAGAAGCAGGATATGCTTTATAAAGCTTATCAGCACCAACAGCAGCTTAAGGCTAGAAAGGACACATTAGCAGAGCTTGAAGCAGACTTTTCAGGTTTCTTCCAAGGTGTCAAGGAAGTATTGCTAGCGCGAGATAAAGGGGAACTAGTAGGCATTGAGGGGGCTGTCGCTGAGTTAATTCAAGTAGAAGGAAAATACTCACAAGCGATTGAAACAGCCCTAGGCGCAGCTTCTCAGCATATCGTGACAACAGATGAGCGTCATGCTCAGCAGGCTATACAATGGTTGAAGCAAAAAAGAGCTGGTCGAGCGACATTTTTACCAAAGACAGTTATGAAGTCACGGAAAATCAATCTATCTACTATTCATTTGGCAATAGAGCATCCCGCCTTTGTACAAATGGCAGATGGACTTGTGACTTTCCATGAGGATACTCGAACAATTGTTGAGAATCTTCTAGGCAATGTAATTGTTGCATCAAGCTTGGAAGGTGCGAGTCAAATTGCACGTTTATGTGGCTTCTGCTATCGTGTGGTGACTCTTGATGGTGATATTGTTAATGCAGGTGGTTCATTGACTGGTGGTGCAACGAAGCAACAATCTTCGCTCTTTACAAGAAAGGCTGAATTAGATGGTCTAATTGTCAAATTAGAAGCGTTGGAAGCATCTATTTTTAGTGCTGAACAGGCTGTTTCAGCAGAAAAAGTAAGACTAGCAACATTGCGAGATCAAGTAGAGCAATTGAAGCTTGAAGGCGAACAGCTTCGAAAGGATGAATTACAACAGGCAAGTCGTATTCGTGAGCTTGAGGTCGTTGAGAAAAGTTTATCAGCACGTGTATCCTATGCTTCAAATGAGACACAAGATGTTAAGACACGCGAGCAAACATTATTAGCTCAACGGGAAGTGGCTACAAATCGTTTAACAGCCCTTGCAACAGAGCTATTAGAGATTAATGGTACGGTTGAGCACCTAAATAAAATAAAACTGCAGAGCGAAACGGAGAAAGATGTACTGCGTGAACAATTAGCAGAAAAACGCTCCCAATTAGCAGTTATGCAGGAGCAAATGTCACAAGTACAAATTGCTACTGCAGAAATAGCTTTACAATTAAACAAAGCTCAGCAAAAGATGGACAGTATTTCTCAGGAAATAATCTGGTTGCAATCAGATGAGTCGACAAAGCTTTTAAGTGATGAAGAAGTTGAGGAACAGGTTGCTACTTGGAAAGAGAGAAGAGATTCGTTACACAATACGATTTCTCAGAAAAAGGATGAGAAAATAGCACAACAGCAGCAACTCGCTACTTTAGAGGAACAGCTTAAAGAATTGCAACGTATACATAAAGGTTACCTTGAAGCAATACGTGCAAATGAGCTAAAGCAAAGTCGCTTAGAATTTGAAATTAAAAGTTTTAATGAGCAGCTAGAGGAAAACTATCAGCTAATCCTTGAGGAGGCTGAGGAGATTGCGATAGAAATTAGCGATGAAGAGCATATGCGACGTAGAGTGAAGCTATTGAAAAAATCGATTGAAGAGCTTGGTCCTGTTAATTTGAGTGCGATTGAAGAATATGATAGAGTACTAGAACGTCATTCATTCTTGACAGAGCAACGTGAGGATCTACTTGCTGCTCAGGAAACATTGCATGAAGCCATTAAAGAAATGGATGAGGAGATGACGTTGCGATTTAGCGAAACGTTTTATGCTATTCGTGAACAATTTAAGCGTGTATTCCGTGAATTATTTGGTGGTGGGCAAGCAGATTTAGTATTATTGGAGCCTCAAAACTTACTTGAAACAGGTATTGAAATTGTGGCTCAGCCTCCAGGGAAAAAATTACAGAATCTGAGTTTACTTTCTGGTGGTGAGCGTGCGCTTACTGCCATCGCATTATTATTCTCCATCTTAAATATAAGACCTGTACCATTCTGTATTCTGGATGAAGTAGAGGCTGCGTTAGACGAGGCAAATGTAGTTCGGTATAGTCAATACTTGAAAAAATTTAGCCATGACACACAATTCATTGTCATCACACATCGTAAAGGAACGATGGAGGGAGCTGATGTATTGTATGGTATTACAATGCAGGAGTCTGGTGTCTCGAAACTTGTATCAGTAAAATTAGAAGATGAACCCGTACTTGCGGAGCAAAGGAGCGAACAAGCATGAGTTTTTTTAAACGTTTAAAAGATAAGCTGATGGGTAATCCAGCAGAAGAAGAAAAAGTTTTAGAAGTTAATGAAAATGAGGATGAGACTGCCGAGAAGCTTGAGGATGCCGAGGAGCCCGCTCTTATTGAAGCAACTGTTGAGGAAATCGACTTAGCAACTGAGACTCCAAAGGTGGAGGGTCCTATTGAAACAGAACTTCCCGAATTAATGGAAGAACCGGTGCAACATGAAGTGCACGAGGTTGCGAATGTGGAGGAGAAAAAGCCTTCTGCATGGTCCATTACGCAAAAATTTAAAGCTGGTCTGGAAAAAACGAGAAATTCCTTTACTTCAAAAGTAAACGATTTAGTGGCACGTTATCGAAAAGTGGATGAGGATTTCTTTGAAGAACTAGAAGATTTATTATTACAGGCTGACGTTGGCTTTGAAACAGTTATGGAGCTAATGGACAAATTACGTTTTGAGGTTCAACGAAAAAATATTAAAGACACAAATGGTATCCAAGCAGTGATTTCTGAGAAGCTTGTTGAAATTTATGAGCAGGGCGAAGAAGATTTAATTGATGTAAACATGCAGCCTGATGGTGAACTAACAGTGATTCTATTTGTTGGAGTCAACGGTGTTGGGAAAACCACAACAATTGGTAAGCTTGCTCATCGTTTGAAATCTCAGGGCAAAACGGTTGTTTTGGCTGCGGGCGATACGTTCCGTGCTGGAGCCATCGATCAATTACAAGTATGGGGCGATCGAGTCGGCTGTGAGGTCATTAAACAATCTGAGGGTTCTGACCCAGCTGCAGTGATGTATGATGCTATTCGTGCAGCGAAAAATCGCAAAGCAGATGTATTAATTTGTGATACTGCTGGACGTTTACAAAACAAAGTCAATTTAATGAATGAGCTTGAAAAAGTACATCGTGTCATTTCACGTGAAATACCAAATGCACCTCATGAGGTTCTATTGGCTTTAGATGCAACTACTGGTCAAAATGCACTTGTGCAGGCACAAACGTTTAAGGAAGCGACAAATGTTACGGGAATCGTTTTAACAAAGCTTGATGGTACAGCAAAAGGTGGTATTGTCCTAGCAATTCGAAATAAATTACACATTCCAGTTAAGTTTGTAGGACTTGGTGAGAAGATGGATGACCTTCAGCCATTTGATGCAGAACGCTATGTCTATGGTTTATTTGCCGAGGGATTAGATAAAGAATTACAAAATAACGAGGATTAATCTTGATTACGCCCCCCTCTATAAATAGCGAGATGAATGCGATTTTTTCCTACTCAAGTGGGGTACAAACGCCTGCTGAATCAGGAAAACTCCCTTAAGAATATTTACTGAAGCGGGACTTTTTGATCGATTTCGATTATTCTGGAAGCATATACGCTGGGGCATAATTTAGTTAAGTAAAAAGCTCGTCTGTAAAATGGACATTTCATTGTTTAAAAGAGAAATGCTTGCTATAGGTGAAAGACGCCTGAAAGCAGTTAGTGAAAGCTTTTAGACAAGGGAATTACCTTGACACAGACGGGCGCTTTTCGTTATGATACAAATGACTAAGGACGGGAGGAGAAACATTCGATGCTACTTGAAAAAACAACACGCATGAACTTTCTCTTCGACTTTTATCAAGCACTATTAACAGATAAGCAACGTAGTTATATGGAACTATATTATTTAGATGATCACTCACTTGGTGAAATCGCTGAATCATACGGAGTTTCACGTCAGGCTGTTTATGATAATATTCGTCGAACTGAAGCGATGCTTGAAGAATATGAAGAAAAACTTTGTTTATTAGACAAATTTCAAAAACGTACACAAATGCTTGCGCAGCTAACAGCAGGAATTACAGAACAAAACATGACGGCTGAAGAACAGCTAGCGCTTATTGAGCAGTTGAAAGAATGGGATTAGGAGGCGAAAGCAATGGCTTTTGAAGGATTAGCGGAACGACTCCAAGGAACGATCCAAAAGATTAAAGGTAAAGGTAAGGTATCGGAACAAGACGTTAAAGAAATGATGCGTGAAGTCCGATTTGCTTTAATCGAGGCGGATGTTAACTTAAAAGTAGTCAAAGAATTCGTGAAAAAGGTTAGTGAACGTGCGGTTGGTGTAGATGTTATGCAAAGCCTTACACCTGGCCAGCAAGTAATTAAAATCGTACAGGACGAATTAACGGAATTAATGGGTGGCGAGCAAAGCCCCATTAAATTTAATACAAAGCCACCAACTGTTATTATGATGGTCGGCTTACAGGGTGCGGGGAAAACGACAACTACAGGTAAACTGGCGAATGTGTTACGTAAAAAATATAACCGTAAGCCACTACTAGTAGCAGCGGATGTTTATCGCCCAGCGGCTGTTCAGCAATTACAAACATTAGGTAAACAGTTATCTCTTCCTGTATTTGCATTAGGCACTGATGTTTCTCCTGTAGAAATTGCACGTCAGGCAATTGAGCTGGCAAAAGAAGAGCATCATGATGTCGTTATTATCGATACAGCGGGCCGCTTGCATATCGACGAAGATTTAATGCAGGAATTAAAAGATATACGTGCATTAAAGGAGCCAGATGAAGTATTCCTAGTTGTGGATGCTATGACGGGTCAGGATGCTGTAAACGTAGCAGAAAGCTTTAATGAAGCAATTGGTATTACCGGAGTTGTTTTAACAAAGCTTGATGGGGATACACGTGGTGGTGCAGCATTATCAATTCGTTCCGTTACACAGAAACCAATTAAATTTGTTGGTATGGGCGAAAAAATGGATGCACTGGAACCTTTCCATCCAGAACGAATGGCGTCTCGTATTTTAGGAATGGGTGACGTTCTATCGCTTATTGAAAAGGCTCAGGCAAATGTTGACGAAGCAAAGGCCAAAGAATTAGAGGAAAAATTTAAATCCCAAACCTTTACATTTGATGATTTTGTTGAACAATTACAGCAAGTGAAGAAAATGGGGCCTCTTGATGAAATTTTGAAAATGCTACCTGGCGCGAACAAAATTAAAGGCTTAGACAATGTTAAAGTAGATGATAAGCAAATGGGCCGTGTAGAAGCGATTATTTATTCGATGACAACGGCAGAAAAGACGAATCCAGAGATCATTAATGGTAGCCGTAAAAAGCGTATTGCAAAAGGCTCTGGAACATCTATTCAAGAGGTGAACCGTCTATTAAAGCAATTTGATGAAATGAAAAAAATGATGAAGCAAATGACTGGAATGGCAAGTGGTAAAGGTAAGAAAAAAATGAAATTACCAGGCTTTGATTCATTGTTTAAATAATAATTTTTAGGTGTTAAGAAAAAACACTTTACAAACAACCTAAACATTGATAATATACTATCTTGTGTGAAACTTATTCGGAGGTGCTATTAAAATGGCAGTTAAAATTCGCTTAAAACGTATGGGAGCTAAAAAATCTCCTTTCTATCGTATTGTAGTTGCAGATGCTCGCTCACCACGTGACGGTCGTCAAATCGAAACAGTTGGTACTTACAACCCACTAACTCAACCAGCTACTGTAAACATCGATGAAGAGAAAGCTCTTAAATGGTTAGCTGACGGTGCAAAACCATCAGATACAGTACGTAACCTGTTCTCAGAACAAGGAATCATGGAAAAATTCCATAACCAAAAATTCAGTAAATAATCGGGGGCGACGTTTTTGAAGCAGCTGATTGAAGCAATCGTTTTACCGTTAGTCGATTATCCAGAAGAAGTTCGTATTGAGACGGATGAAAATGCAAATCGAATTGTTTATAAACTTTTTGTTCATCCAGAGGATCGAGGGAAAGTCATAGGCAAACAAGGGCGAGTAGCGAAAGCGATTCGTACAATTGTTTATTCAGCGGCAGGTAGTCACCATCAAAAAAAGACCTACGTCGATATATTGGATTGATAGAAAAGATGTTCACGCTCTTTTACACGCGACAAGCACAGGAAAGTCCTGATTGGTATGTTTACATGCATTTAGGAATTCGGAGTGGTCTTGAGCCTGGAGCGTAAAATCTGGACTATGGAGGAGGGAGCTTGCCGGTTCCTTCCTTTTTTTATCTTTCATCATTAAAGTGTGAGCGGTAAAGCATTTATATGATACTGCTTCCTTGTGCCTCATCGGTAAAACTTAAAGCAATTATATTGAGAGATAATTGAGCATAATAACATTGAGATACTTAAGCTAAAACATCTTCTCCAAAATGTTCAGCTGCTTTTTAGAGGAAAGTGAGAGAATGGTTACTTTTAAACTCTGATTAGCAAGTAGCTTGAAGGAGGCAGCATGTTTTAACATTTTTTATCTTCATTCATCAGAAGACTCCCACCTCTACAGGTAGTGAAATGAATGCAGTTTTGGTTCCTTTTCAGTGGGTATCCAAACACCTACTGAATGAAGATAAATCCCCTGGCAGATGTCACGGATTTTCAAAGGAATGAATTGTGCGTGCACAATTCAAAATCCGGACGCAATTACGCCAAGGCGAAATTGATATGAGGTGAAATTTGTGGAATGGTTTAATGTAGGTCGTATAGTCAATACGCACGGAATTCGTGGCGAGGTGCGAGTTTTATCAACAACAGATTTTGAAGAAGAACGATTTGCAGTAGGGAATAGACTTGCAGCATTTAAAAAAGATGATAAAAAACCAACATGGGTAACAATTGAATCCGTGCGTCGTCATAAAAATTTTATTTTATTAACGTTTGAAGGCATGGACAATATTAATATGGTGGAGCCTTTTAAAGAAGGTCTGTTAAAAGTAACGAAGGACCAAATGACAGATGATTTATTACAGGAAAACGAATTTTTCTTTCATGAGATCATTGGCTGTGAGATTGTTTCTGAAGAAGGAGAAAAGATTGGTGTAGTGTCTGATATTCTTCAAACAGGTGCCAATGATGTATGGGTGGTAAAGGGTGCTAAAAAAGAGCATTACATTCCATATATCGAAGACATCGTCAAGGAAATTAATGTTGATGACAAAAGAATTGTGATTCATGTAATGGATGGTCTACTATGATGAACATTCATGTATTAAGTCTGTTTCCTGATATGTTTGCAGGCGTTTTTGGTGCCTCCATATTGAAGAAGGCGCAGGAAAAAGGCGCTGTTCAGCTAGAAGTTACTGACATTCGAATGTTTTCAGGTAACAAGCATAATCAAGTGGATGATTATCCCTATGGCGGTGGTGCAGGCATGGTATTAAAGCCTGAGCCAATGTTTAGCGCTGTTGAGACAATTACAGCTGGGAAAAATCCCCGAATCATCTTAATGTGTCCACAAGGAGAACGCTTTACTCAAAGAAAGGCTGAAGAGCTAGCACAGGAAAAGGAGCTTGTTTTTTTATGTGGTCATTACGAGGGCTATGATGAACGCATCCGGCAACATCTTGTCACAGACGAGATTTCTATTGGAGATTTCGTTTTAACTGGTGGAGAGCTAGGAGCTATGACGGTTATTGATAGTGTTGTACGATTACTACCGGGCGTTTTGGGGCAGGAAGAGTCCCATATACAAGATTCATTTTCCACAGGTCTTTTAGAGCATCCTCATTATACGCGACCAGCTGATTTTCGCGGAATGAAGGTACCTGATGTTTTACTATCAGGGAATCACGCAAAAATTGAGCAGTGGCGTGAAGAGCAGTCACTCAAAAGAACCTTGGAGCGTCGCCCAGATTTACTAGAAAACTATCCATTAACAGATAAACAAAAAGTGTATATAGAAAAACTTAAAAACAACCATAAAGATGCTTGATTGCTGTTTATATTTGTGATAACATCTAATCTGTACTTCTATGTGAAGTACTGAATTACGGTGTTCCGCTGTGGCATAGATTGCGTGCAAGAGCATCTGTCTAAGGAGAGAAAACAATGTCAAACATTATTGCAGAAATTACAAAAGCTCAGCTTCGCACTGATCTACCAGCTTTCCGTCCTGGTGATACTGTTAAAGTACACGTGAAAGTAGTAGAGGGTACTCGTGAACGTATCCAAGTATACGAAGGTGTAGTTATTAAACGTCGTGGTGGCGGTATTAGCGAAACTTTCACTGTTCGTAAAATTTCTTATGGTGTAGGTGTTGAACGTACTTTCCCTGTACACACACCAAAAATCGCTAACTTAGAAGTTGTACGTCGTGGTAAAGTACGTCGTGCTAAACTTTACTACCTACGTAACCTACGTGGTAAAGCTGCTCGTATTAAAGAAATTCGATAATTATGGCTTAAAAGTGAGGGGCTTGTATTGCAAGCTCCTTTTCTTTTTGCTTGTCATCTTAAATAGCTATCATCTAAAATGAGGATAGACAAGGGGGCAAATCTCGATGGAAAAAAAAGTGAAGGAAAAGAATGAATTATGGGAATGGACGAAGGCACTTCTAATTGCATTTGCGATTGCAGCAATTATTCGTTATTTTTTATTTACACCGATTGCAGTAGATGGTGAGTCTATGATGCCAACCCTTGAAAATGGCGACCGTATGATTGTGAACAAAATTGGCTATAAAATAGGAGAGCCGAAACGCTTTGATATAGTAGTGTTCCATGCTCCAGAGAAGAAAAACTATATTAAACGTGTTATTGGGCTACCTGGAGAGACATTAGAATATAAAAATGATCAATTATATATAAATGGTGAACCAATCGATGAGCCCTATTTAGATGCCTACAAATCACAGATTACTGAAGGTACATTAACAGAAGATTTTTCATTAAAAGATATTGGTGTAAACCTTGAGGAAATTCCAGAAGGCTTTGTGTTTGTAATGGGAGATAATCGTCGATACAGTAAGGATAGTCGTCATATTGGACTTGTTGATCAGAAAGAGATTATTGGGAATACAAGTCTAATTTTCTGGCCGTTTAGTGATATAAAAATTGTAAAGTAATGCAATGCAAGAAAGGGAGAACTTACACTCCCTTTTTCTTTTAGTTTAGGAGGTATAGATATGACTATACAATGGTTTCCGGGGCATATGGCAAAGGCCCGAAGAGAAGTAACAGAAAAATTAAAGCTTGTGGATATTATATTCGAATTAATTGATGCACGTTTACCATTATCCTCACGGAATCCAATGATAGACGAAGTAATCAATCAAAAGCCGCGTCTTCTTATCTTAAATAAATCAGATATGGCCGATGAGCAGGAAACACGGAAGTGGGTAGATTATTTTGCACAGCGTGGTCATAAGGCAGTGGCCATCAATTCTCTTGAAGGCAAAGGCTTACAATTGGTAACGAAAGCAGCACAAGAAATTTTAAAAGAAAAATTCGAGCGTATGAAAGCGCGTGGGATGAAGCCTAGAGCAATCCGTGCGATGATTGTCGGTATTCCGAACGTAGGAAAATCAACACTAATCAATCGCCTAGCTAAAAAAAATATTGCGAAAACAGGAAATACGCCGGGTGTAACAAAGGCCCAGCAATGGATAAAAGTTGGGAAGGAGCTTGAATTACTTGATACGCCAGGTATTTTATGGCCAAAATTCGAAGATCAGGAAGTAGGCTATAAATTGGCATTAACCGGTGCTATAAAAGATACCATAACAAATATGGAAGACTTAGCTGTTTATGGGTTGCGCTTTTTATCTATTCACTATCCAAAGCGTATGGAGGAGCGCTATGGCTTTGAGTTTCTCCATGAGGATTTAGTGGAAACCTTCGATCATATCGGTAAGCTTCGTCGTGTCTTTGGACAAGGCGGCGAAATTGATTATGACCAAGTAGCTCAATTAATCGTACGTGATATTCGGGGCTTACAATTAGGCAAACTAACATTTGATTTTGTTGATGAGCAACTGGAAAAAGAGGCAACAGAAGAATAGAAGGATATAAAACGGCTGTCGAGAAAATGAAGAATCTCGACAGCTGTTTTTTACGGTTGAATACTACGAATAACTTTTAGGGTGCTTGAGATTGCATTACCCTCTGAGGGGAAGGAGCTATTCGCCGATATAGATAGCCAGCATAGGGGGTAGGCTATTTTATTGCTGCATAATAGGTTATCAAGCACTTGCTAGCATACAGGCAATGACAAATAATTTATAATTTCACAAAAGTGAAAAAAGGGCTGTAGGGAAATGCATTTCTTTCCTTACAAGCCCTATCTTTATTTTATTATATAATTAAAAAAACAAGCCGATATACATAAGAGAGATGAGGTAATACCACAATGCAAACAATAAAAGAAATTACAACTGCTTTAAAAGCCGCTACAGCACATGAACCGTGGATGGATACCGTCCAGCAAGATGGACGAGCAGGCGTACAGAAAGCGTGGCAGCAATTTTTAAAGCGCATGGAAAAAAAGCAACAATTACAACGGGAGCATGATGCGAAAATTGCATTTGATGCACAATTTGGCCAACTAGTTGCTGGCATAGACGAGGCTGGGCGTGGACCATTAGCAGGCCCTGTCGTTACCGCAGCCGTAATTCTACCTGAAAATTGTCAGGCATTGCTAGGCTTAAATGATTCTAAACAACTGTCAAAAGAAACAAGAGAAAAAATGAGTAAGTTAGTAAGGGAGCATGCAATAAGCTATAGCATACATTTTCAAAATACTAAAGTAATCGATGACATCAACATTTATGAGGCAACGAAACAATCAATGGTCACAAGTTTAGAGACACTAAAAATAAAACCGAACTTTGTTATAGCAGATGCCATGACACTGCCAATCAATTTACCACAGAAATCGATTATTAAAGGGGATGCACAAAGCTTAGCGATTGCTGCAGCTTCTATTTTGGCGAAAACGGCGCGTGACGAATATATGGAGAAGCTTGCACAAGAGTTTCCACAGTATGGCTTTGAGCAACATGCAGGCTATGGCACAAAACAGCATTTAGAGGCACTTGCTAAGTATGGACCGACTATTCATCACCGAGCAAGTTTTGAACCGATAAAATCTATGATGAAGGGGTAATGATATGACATCTACATCATTTAATCCGATTGCAGCACAAACACAGGCGCTTTCAACGAATCAACCGTTAGCGATGAAACAGGGTCAACTATTTCATGGGACAGTTAAGCAGCTTTATCCAGATCAAATGGCTGAAATACAGGTTGGTCAACAAAAGTTTATTGCTAAGCTTGAAGCACCGCTAAAAGCAGGAGACACACATTTCTTTCAGGTAACAGGCACAAGTCCCCAAACGGAACTAAAAGTAGTGACAGGTCCGATGGTACAAACGGCTTCTTCAAGTCAACAAATCAATCAATTACTTGAATCTATGAATTTGCCAAAGACACCTGAAATGCAACAGCTTCTAGCTCATTTTATGAAGGCGGAATTACCGATTTCAAAAGAGCAGCTGATGCAGGCAGAAATGTGGTTAAAGGCTTTACCTGAAGGCATTACTAAAATGGATGCTCTACAAGCGATTCAAAAAATGGTAGAGCTAAAAATGCCGATGACGAATGAAGTTTTTCAAGCACTTATTAGTGGGCAAAAAACTACAGGGATGAATTCCGTTATGGAAAACTTTACTCAAGTTTTAGCAAAGGATACATCTTTACCAGAAAGCCTAAGGCAAAATCTAATGCAACAAGTACAGGCAATTGCAAAGCCGTTTGAGGTAGAAACAGGTAGTTTAATATTCGCGAAGTCCATTCAACTACTAACGAGTGAAGCTGCCTCGATGAGTGAAAAGATTCAAGCTTTGAATATTTTAAAAGAGGCAGGGATAGTGCCTCAGCAAGCTACTTTACAAAATTGGTCAAATCTTAACGCAGCCAAGTCTGGTCAACCAATTCAACCTCAACAGGCAGGACAAGTTATTCAAACAATTCTAACGACAAGCCCTGAAGATAAAAATCAGCTTATCAACGATCTTAAATCATGGACAGCCAACCAAAACCTATTAACGAATGAGCAAAAACAGCAAATTAATCAATTAATCGATAGGCTAAACCAAATACCAGCTACTAAACAAACATTAGAGATTTTTGCAAAGCAGATGCAGGAACAACTCATAAAAGCATTTGCACAGAATGCTTCAGATCGTTTATTCACACAGGATAGTAATGCTCTTTCAGTGAAGGACCATTTATTATCATTAGTAAAAAATGATGTAATTACTCCATTACAGAGCGAAGCATGGATGAGAAATCTTATGAAAAGTAGTGTAGAATCTCCACAATCTTTCATTCAGCAAATGGTTACACAGGCAGATGCACAGGTGCAAAACTCAATGGATAATAAAGCAATGGAGCACGCTCTAAAAACGGTATTGAAGAATCTAGGTATTAGCTATGAGGCTGCACTTAATAATAAATCTGCGGATTTACAAGTGATTGCACATCAATTAAAGCCTCAACTTCATACACTCTTGCAGGATGCCCAAATTACACCCCAGTTGAAGGAAGCGGCAGAAATGTTAATGGCTCGTATGAATGGCATGCAGCTTGTATCTGGAGAGAATGGGCATCAGCATCAACTTATTATGCAAGTACCGCTAGAATTCTTCGGCAGAAAAATGGATGCAACACTACAATGGAATGGACGCATGAAGGAAGATGGAAAAATAGATGCCAATTATGCGCGTATTTTATTTTATTTACAAATGGAATCAATGAAAGAAACCGTAATTGATATGCAGGTTCAAAATCGTGTCGTAACAGTGACAGTATTTAATGAACATAATGACGTTGTTCCTCTTGCAGAACCATTAAAAGCAGCATTAAAAATTGGCTTAGCAGAAAAAAATTATCAACTTTCAGGAGTATTTATTAAACAATTTGAAAAAGCTAAACCTGAAAAAATAACCGCTGTAGTAGAACAGCAGGAGGAACATAATGGGGTGGATTTCCGGGTATGAGTGAAGAAAAATTTACTCGAAAAGAGGCTATCGCGCTCACATATAAGCTAGGTCGTTTTGATAGTCCAAAAGTCGTAGCAAAAGGAAAAGGGAAAATAGCAGAAAATATTTTAGCACGAGCAAATGAGCACAATGTGCCGATTTATGAGGATCCGAACCTCGTTCAATTACTTGGGCAATTAGATTTAAATGAGTCGATACCGGAAGAATTGTATCAAGCTGTCGCGGAGGTTTTTGCATTTATTTATCATTTAGATCAACAACATGCGCAAAAAAATAGAAAAGATAAATAATTCTGATAGTTTGAAAAATCTGTTTTAGTACACGAAGTAGAAGAAAATGTCATAACAAGAGAGAAAATTCGAACAAAAGACAAAGTGTAGACTTTATCAGAATCTTTCGTTAGAATAGATTATGTTAGTAAAACAATTTTATGCAAATGTTTGATGGGAGGATGTATTATGAATATCCATGAATATCAAGGGAAAGAGATTCTGAGAAAGTATGGTGTAGCTGTACCAAATGGAAAAGTAGCTTTTTCCCCTGATGAGGCAGTGAAAGTAGCGAAGGAACTTGGCTCTAATGTAACGGTAGTCAAGGCGCAAATTCATGCAGGTGGACGCGGTAAGGCGGGCGGTGTAAAAATCGCTAAAAACCTTGACGAGGTGCGTACGTACGCAAAGGAATTACTAGGTAAAATTTTAGTGACTCATCAAACAGGTCCTGAAGGAAAAGAAGTAAAACGCTTATATATTGAAGAGGGTTCTGATATTCAAAAAGAGTACTATTTAAGTTTAGTATTAGACCGCGCAACATCCCGTGTGACAATGATGGGATCTGAAGAGGGCGGCATGGATATTGAAGAGGTAGCGGAAGCACATCCAGAAAAAATCTTCAAAGAAGTGGTAGATCCAGTCGTTGGATTAACAGGCTTCCAAGCACGTCGTATGGCGTTTAATATGAATATTCCAGCAAACCTTGTAGGGAAAGCTGTTAAATTAATGTTAGGCTTATATCAAGCATTTATCGATAAGGATGCTTCAATTGTCGAAATCAATCCACTTGTTGTAACTGGTCAAGGAGATGTTTTAGCTTTAGATGCTAAATTTAATTTCGATGCAAATGCATTATATCGTCATAAAGATATTGTCGAATTACGCGACTTTGATGAAGAGGATGCAAAGGAAATCGAAGCATCTAAATATGATCTTAGTTATATTTCACTAGATGGCAACATTGGCTGTATGGTTAATGGTGCTGGACTTGCTATGGCTACAATGGACACAATTAGCTATTACGGCGGAAGCCCCGCTAACTTCCTTGATGTAGGGGGCGGTGCAACAGCTGAAAAAGTAACAGAAGCTTTCAAAATTATCCTTTCTGATCCTCACGTAAAAGGCATTTTCGTGAACATTTTTGGCGGAATTATGAAATGTAACATTATCGCTGAAGGTGTGGTAACAGCTGCTAAAGAAATTGGCTTAGCTGTGCCATTAGTTGTACGTTTAGAAGGTACAAATGTAGAACTTGGAAAAGAAATTTTAAATGCATCTGGTTTAAACATCGTTGCAGCGGATTCAATGGCTGACGGTGCACAAAAAATTGTGGGACTAGTAGGCTAAGGAAGGCAGGGAGAATAATGGCTGTATTTATTAATAAAGATACGAAGGTAATTGTACAAGGGATTACAGGCGAAACAGCGCTTTTCCATACAAAACAAATGCTTGAGTACGGTACTAAAATCGTAGCAGGTGTAACACCAGGTAAAGGTGGTCTTGAAATCGAAGGAGTACCTGTATTCAATACAGTAGCAGAAGCAGTAGCTGCAACAGGTGCAACTACATCAGTTATTTATGTACCAGCTCCATTTGCTGCGGATGCAATTCTAGAAGCTGTAGATGCTGAATTAGAATTAACAATCTGTATAACAGAACATATACCTGTCCTTGATATGGTAAAGGTTAAACGTTATATGGAAGGTAAAAAAACTCGCCTTGTAGGACCAAACTGTCCAGGAGTTATTACAGCAGATGAATGTAAAATTGGTATCATGCCTGGCTATATTCATACAAAAGGACATGTAGGAGTAGTTTCTCGCTCTGGAACATTAACATATGAGGCCGTTCACCAATTAACACAAGAGGGTATTGGTCAAACTACAGCTGTTGGTATTGGTGGAGACCCTGTCAATGGTACAAACTTTATCGATGTATTAGAAGCTTTCAATAATGACCCAGAAACATATGCAGTCGTGATGATTGGGGAAATCGGTGGTACTGCTGAAGAGGAAGCTGCTGAATGGATTAAAGCAAATATGACGAAACCTGTCGTTGGCTTTATCGGTGGACAAACTGCACCCCCAGGAAAACGTATGGGCCATGCTGGTGCTATTATTTCTGGTGGTAAAGGTACAGCCGCTGAAAAAATCAAGGCTATGAATGCTGCTGGTATTGAAGTAGCTGAAACGCCATCTGTCATTGGTGAAACACTTATTAAAGTAATTAAAGAAAAAGGGCTATACGAAAAGTGTAAAACCCATTAAAATGGAAGATGTAGCACATTGTGGCTACATCTTTTTCTTTTACTTTAATTGGACTTAAATTAAAGTACTTCTCCTGCCTTGCTCAAAAGATTGCGGTCATTTATCTTTCTTCTATTATTAAAGGGAGGTTTTTAAATGATCTTTTCAGTCGATACACAAAGATTACTAGCTTTGCATTATATTTACCCGTTACCACTTCAAAAACTTCAGCAATTACTGTCTCCAGTAGATCTATTAAGTTATTTTGAAGAAGCAACCCCTAATGAGCTCGCAAATGCATTGCAAATATCATCGCACAAAGCCTTGCAAATTTCTCGAAGCTTTCGACAAATTATGACATGGTCGTTTGAAGAGGCATATGATCGTTCCCATATTTTCCCCATACCTTTTCATCATCCTTTTTATCCAGCGCAATTATTTGAAATCTCCAGCCCACCTACTGTATTGTATGTGAAAGGTCAGTATTTGCAATTAATGAAAGGAAAACAAGTGGCTATAATAGGCTCTAGAAAGGCTACAGCTTATACAAAAACCGCGATGGACTTAATTGTCCCACCTCTCGTTGAACACGGGTATACGATAGTGAGCGGGCTTGCAAGAGGTGCAGATACGATGGCTCATGAGGCAACTATAAAAGTTGGTGGACAGACAATTGCAGTGCTTGGTCATGGTTTTAATTATATATATCCAAAGGAAAACAAAGCCTTAGCAGATAGTATGGCGGAGCATCATTTATTAGTTACGGAGTATCCACCTTACATGAAGCCGGAGAAATGGCATTTTCCTATGCGTAACCGTATCATTAGTGGCTTGTCCCAAGCATTAGTTGTCACAGAAGCTTCATTAAGAAGTGGTACGCTTATTACAACGGAATGCGCACTGGAGCAGGGAAAAGATGTATTTGTTGTGCCAGGTCCAATTGATGCTGAGCAATCAAAAGGGACGAATAGATTACTGGTAGAAGGAGCTATTCCAGTATGTAATGGTCATGAAATCGTTGCATCACTTGCACTCTTTTCTAACAAAAATTGAAAAAAAGTTGCATTATCTTAAAATCTGTTATACATTTTGCAACAGGTAACTTAAAAAATTAGCAATAGACCTCGCTAAGGGGGAGACATAGATGGCGGATTATTTAGTGATTGTAGAATCACCAGCAAAAGCAAAAACAATTGAACGTTATTTAGGAAAAAAATATAAAGTAAAAGCGTCAATCGGACATGTTCGTGACTTACCACGTAGTCAGATGGGCGTTAGTGCTGAAAATAACTTTGAACCTAAATATATTACTATTCGTGGTAAAGGGCCTGTTTTACAGGAATTAAAGACTGCAGCAAAAAAAGTGAAGAAAGTCTATCTAGCGGCCGATCCAGACCGCGAGGGAGAAGCGATTGCTTGGCACCTTGCGACTGCGTTAAATATCGATATTCATTCAGATTGTCGTGTTGTGTTTAACGAAATAACAAAAGATGCAATTATTGAATCTTTTAAAAACCCACGTCCTATTAATATGGATCTTGTGGATGCACAGCAAACAAGACGTATATTGGACAGACTTGTCGGCTATAACATTAGTCCAATTCTTTGGAAAAAGGTTAAAAAGGGATTATCAGCAGGACGCGTTCAATCTGTAGCACTGCGCATGATTATTGATCGTGAAAATGAAATTAAAAATTTCCAACCTGAAGAGTATTGGACAATTGAGGGCTCTTTTGAGAAGGGGAAAAAAACGTTTGATGCACTTTACTATGGTAATGGCAAAGAAAAAATTAAATTAACAAATGAAGAACAGGTAAAGGCTATATTAAAAGATGTAAAGGGTACTGATTTTAATGTAGTTAATGTTTCAAAGAAAGAGCGTAAACGAAATGCTGCACCAGCCTTTACGACATCTTCATTACAGCAAGAAGCGGCACGTAAGTTAAATTTCCGTGCGAAGAAGACAATGATGTTGGCACAACAATTATATGAAGGAATTGATATTGGTAAAAAAGAGGGAACTGTCGGTTTAATTACCTATATGCGTACTGATTCAACTCGTATTTCAGATACTGCAAAAACGGAAGCGATTGCATATATTGAATCGAAATACGGAAAAGAATATATCTCAACAGATACGAAGCAGGCAAAAAAAGCATCAAATGCACAGGATGCCCATGAGGCGATTCGTCCAACTAGCACAATGCGTTCTCCAGATGAATTAAAAGCAGTTCTAAGCCGTGATCAATTACGTTTATATCGTTTAATTTGGGAACGCTTTATCGCAAGCCAGATGGCGCCAGCTATACTTGATACAGTTGCTGTAGACCTTCAAAATGGTGATGTTTTATTCCGTGCAAATGGCTCACAAGTTAAATTTGCAGGCTTTATGAAGCTATATATTGAAGGTACTGATGATCAGACAGAGGAAACTACAAAGCTTCTACCTGAAATGGAAGTTGGCGATCAAGTAAAATCTCTTGAAATCGAGCCAAAGCAACATTTTACTCAGCCACCACCACGTTATTCAGAGGCGCGTCTTGTAAAAACAATGGAAGAGCTAGGTATAGGGCGCCCATCCACATATGCACCGACCCTCGATACAATTCAGCGCCGTGGCTATGTCGTGTTAGATGCAAAGCGATTTATGCCAACAGAGCTAGGAGAAATCGTGCACCAACTCGTACTAGAATTTTTCCCAGATATCATAAACATCGAATTCACAGCACAAATGGAGCAAGATTTAGATGATATTGAAGAAGGTAGTCGGCAATGGAAAAATGTTGTAGAAGAGTTTTATAAAGATTTTGAGGTTCATGTAAAATATGCAGATGAGGCGATGGAAAAGGTCGTTATAAAAGATGAGCCGGCTGGCGAAGATTGTGAGCTTTGTGGGTCACCAATGGTCTTTAAACTAGGAAGATATGGGAAATTTATGGCTTGTTCAAACTTCCCGGATTGTCGCAATACTAAAGCGATTATGAAGCCAATTGGCGTAAAATGTCCTTCGTGCGAAACTGGTGAGATTGTAGAGCGTAAAAGTAAAACAAAGCGTTTATTCTATGGCTGTAATCAGTACCCTGAGTGTGAATTTGTTTCATGGGACAAGCCAATTAGTAGACCATGTCCAAAATGTAGTGCATTATTAGTAGAGAAAAAAATTAAAAAAGGTGTACAAATTCAGTGTACGAAATGTGACTATGAAGAAGCACCAACTCAATGATAGAAAGATGGTAAGCACATGACAGAACAAGTAGTAAATGTAATAGGAGCGGGCCTTGCAGGAAGCGAAGCGGCTTGGCAAATTGCCAAACGTGGTGTGAAAGTTAAACTTTATGAAATGCGTCCAGTAAAGCAAACACCAGCTCACCATACCGATAAATTTGCAGAGCTTGTATGTTCAAATTCTTTGCGTGCGAATGGTTTAACAAATGCTGTAGGCGTTATTAAAGAAGAAATGCGTATGCTAGATTCTGTTATCTTAAAGGCGGCAGACCAATGTTCAGTCCCTGCTGGGGGTGCATTAGCAGTAGACCGTCACGAATTTGCTGGATATGTGACAGAGACGGTGAAAAACCATCCGCTTGTGGAAGTTATTCATGAAGAGGTCACAGAAATTCCGGAAGGTATAACAGTTATTGCAACAGGACCTTTAACATCAAAAGCCTTAGCTGAAAAAATTCAAGGCTTAACAGGATTAGATTATCTTTATTTTTATGATGCAGCTGCACCTATCATCGAAAAAGATAGTATAGATATGGATAAAGTATATTTAAAATCCCGTTATGATAAAGGGGAGGCAGCCTATTTAAACTGTCCTATGACAAAGGAAGAGTTTGATCGTTTCCGCCAAGCATTAATTGAAGCGGAAGTTGTACCTTTGAAAGAATTTGAAAAGGAAATTTACTTTGAGGGCTGTATGCCAATTGAAGTAATGGCAGCTCGTGGGGAGAAAACAATGTTATTTGGACCGATGAAACCAGTAGGTCTTGAAGATCCGAAGACAGGTAAGCGCCCATATGCAGTTGTCCAATTACGCCAAGATGATGCTGCGGGTACTCTTTATAATATTGTTGGCTTCCAAACACATTTAAAATGGGGACCACAGAAAGAAGTACTGCAGCTAATTCCTGGGTTAGAAAATGTGGAAATCGTTCGTTATGGTGTCATGCATAGAAATACCTTTATTAATTCACCGAAGGTATTAGAGAAAACTTATCAACTTCGTGAACAAAAAAATATTTTCTTTGCTGGTCAAATGACAGGTGTTGAAGGGTATGTTGAGTCAGCTGGTAGTGGACTAATTGCAGGGATTAATGCAGCTCGTTTAGCATTGGGGCAGGAACCAATTATTTTCCCATTCGAAACAGCATTAGGCAGTATGGCGCGTTATATAACAGAAGCGCAAGCGAAAAACTTCCAACCGATGAATGTTAACTTTGGAATTTTCCCTGAATTGCCACCAGGCCGTCGTTCCAAACCAGAGCGTGCTGAGATGCATGCTAACCGTGCAATAAGCACAATTTGTAATTTTGTGAATTCACAAACAATTTAATTGCAATAAGCCTCTAAAAGTTGTTATACTCTTAGAGGCTTTTGTTTTTTTGTAGACAAAATGCTGATTAACACGTATTTTATTATTTTGTATGGAGATTTTCTCAAAATATAACCATTATCACTTGCTATATTATGTAGATAGGTATAGTGTCAGTATGTATGTTTGTTAACGATAGGTAACTGATAAGCTTATCCATTTAAATTGTAAGTGTTCGTCATTTGAGAAGATTATTAATAATTCATTGGTGGTGAATCTTTTCATGTTAGTTTCGTCCCAAGATGCACTTGAACAGTTCATGCTTTACATCCAGGTAGAAAAGAACTTCTCTGTTCATACGGTGCGAGAATATGAATCAGACCTACTAGATTTTTTAACCTTTTTACAGGCAGAGGGTGTCAACGATTTAGCTAGTGTTGAGTATATACATGCACGTCTTTATGTAACAAAGTTGTACGATGAAAAAAGAGCAAGATCTTCAGTATCTAGAAAAATATCTTCCATACGCTCCTTTTTTCGTTTTCTAAATAGACAATTCGGCATAGATGATGGAGCATTTCGTTCACTTTATCATCCGAAAAAAGAAGCACGTTTACCAAGTTTTTTCTACGAAGAGGAATTAATGCAGCTATTTGATGCAAATACTGGTGATGATTTGAAATCAATCAGAAATATGGCTATATTAGAGCTGTTATATGCGACAGGAATTCGTGTGAGTGAACTTACTTCAATTCAAGTGAAGGATGTAGATTTTCATTATTCAATTATTCGAGTAATGGGAAAAGGACGAAAAGAGCGTATTATTCCATTCGGTCAGTTTGCGAGTTTAGCGATGCAGGATTACATAGAGCAAGCTCGTCCACGATTGATGAAAAAAACAAGTCATCAGCAATTGTTTGTCAACATGCGTGGTGGGGAACTTACTCCTAGAGGGGTACGTCATATTTTAACAGAAATGATTGACAAAGCCTCACTCCATACGAAAATATATCCTCATATGCTTCGTCATACTTTTGCTACACATTTATTGAATAATGGCGCAGATTTACGTACGGTGCAGGAATTATTAGGCCATGCACATTTATCTTCTACGCAGGTTTACACACATGTAACGAAAGAGCATCTTCGTCAAACATATATGAATGCTCATCCAAGGGCATAATAAAGCTAAGGAGGAAGACGAATGGGACAAATTCATGCGACAACGATATTTGCAGTTCATCATAATGGAGGCTGCGCAATGGCTGGTGATGGTCAAGTGACCTTAGGGAATGCAGTTGTGATGAAAGGTACGGCTAGGAAGGTCAGACGTCTGTTTAATGGGCAAGTCCTTGCTGGTTTTGCTGGATCAGTTGCCGATGCCTTTACACTTTTTGAAATGTTTGAAGGAAAGTTAAATGAATACAATGGTAATTTACAACGTGCAGCCGTAGAAGTTGCGAAGCAATGGCGTGGTGATAAAATGCTGCGCCAGTTGGAGGCAATGCTCCTTGTAATGGATAAAAACACACTTCTTCTTGTTTCTGGTACTGGAGAAGTTATTGAACCTGATGATGGTATATTAGCCATTGGTTCTGGTGGAAACTATGCATTATCTGCTGGCCGAGCACTGAAAAAATATGCGGGTGAAACAATGTCTGCTCGTGAAATTGCTGAAGCAGCACTCGAAACTGCTGCTGAAATATGTGTATTTACGAATCATAATATTATCGTGGAGGCGCTGAGCTAATGACGCAAAATAATTTAACGCCAAGACAAATTACTGAGCATCTGGACCGTTATATTGTAGGACAAAATGAAGCGAAGCGAGCAGTTGCTATTGCCTTACGTAATCGTTATCGCCGCTCGTTGTTAAATGATGACATGAAGGCAGAGGTTATTCCAAAAAATATCTTAATGATAGGGCCAACAGGTGTCGGAAAAACAGAAATTGCAAGAAGAATTGCAAAGTTAACGAATGCACCATTTGTCAAAGTGGAAGCAACAAAATTTACAGAAGTAGGCTATGTTGGACGTGACGTAGAGTCTATGGTACGTGATGTTGTAGAAGCTTCTCATCGACTTGTAAAAGAAGAGATGATGGAGTCTGTGAAAGACCAGGCGGAAGAATTAGCGAATGAGGCAATTGTTAAATTATTGGTTCCCTCCTTGCGAAAAAAACAATCGATGCAAAATCCTTTCGAAATGCTGTTTGGTGGCAAAGATCAGCAGTCAACTGATGAAAACTCATCTGAAGAGACTGAGGTACGTTCAAAACGTGCACAAATCGCGATTGATTTACGTAATGGTAAATTAGAAAACGAGTGGATTACTATTGAAGTAACAGAGCAAAGTCCTTCTATTTTTGATGCATTACAAGGAACCGGTATGGATATGTCTGCTAATAATGGTATGCAAGATATGCTATCTAGCCTGATGCCTAAAAAAACGAAAAAACGTAGAGTCCAAGTCAAGGATGCGCGACGCATTTTAACAATTGAGGAAGCGAACAAACTTATAGATGCAGATGAAGTTGCTCAAGAAGCTATAGTAAGAGCGGAGCAATCAGGCATTATCTTCATTGATGAGATTGATAAAATTGCTAGTAAAGAAAGTAACTCTTCTGCGAATGTATCTCGAGAAGGTGTACAGCGTGATATACTGCCAATCGTTGAGGGATCTACAGTTACAACAAAGTATGGCGCTGTGAAAACGGACTATATGCTCTTTGTTGCTGCAGGAGCATTCCATATGTCAAAGCCATCCGATTTAATTCCTGAACTACAGGGGCGTTTCCCAATTCGGGTAGAACTTGAAAAATTAACGAAGCAAGATTTTGTCCGTATTTTGCAAGAACCAGATCAATCGCTTATTTTGCAGTATAAGGCATTATTAGAAACAGAAGGTGTAGAGATTAACTTTACGGAAGATGCCATTGAACGTATTGCCGAAATTGCAACTGAGGTCAATCAAGAAACGGATAATATTGGAGCACGACGTTTGCATACGATTTTAGAGCGCTTGCTAGAGGAATTATCGTTTGAGGCATCAGAGATTGCACCAGCAAATATTCCGATCACTGCCGCATATGTTGATCAAAAACTAGCGGGTATAGTAAAAAACAAAGATTTGTCACAGTTTATATTGTAAGATAAAGCTGAATAGTACCATTCAGTTGTAAAAACCTTTAGAATAGTAAGAAAATACTCTTTGGACCATTTATAGGAGGAACATATAATGAATTTATTAGAAAAGACACGTAAAATTAACTCAATGCTTCAAGCATCTGCTGGTAAACCGGTAAACTTTAAGGAAATGGCTGACACGCTTGGTGATATTATAGATAGCAATGTTTACATTGTGAGCCGTAAAGGAAAGCTTTTAGGCATCTCCATCCATCAGCAAATAGAAAATGAGCGAATGAAGAAGATGTTTGAAGAGCGTCAATTCCCTGAAGAGTATACACATAGCTTGTTTACAATTTCAGAAACATCATCAAATCTAGATATAAATAATGAGCATACTGCTTTCCCGGTAGAAAACAAAGAGTTATTCCAAAATGCGCTAACAACTATTGTGCCAATCGTAGGTGGTGGAGAACGTCTTGGAACATTAATTCTTGCACGTTTATCTGCACAATTTGAGGATGATGATTTAATTTTAGCTGAATATGGTGCAACAGTAGTTGGCATGGAAATTTTACGTGAAAAATCAGAAGAAATTGAAGAAGAAGCTCGTAGTCGTGCAGTTGTACAAATGGCGATTAATTCACTTTCTTACAGTGAGCTAGAGGCCATTGAACACATCTTTGAAGAACTTGATGGTAACGAAGGGTTACTAGTTGCTTCAAAAATTGCAGACCGAGTAGGAATTACACGTTCGGTGATTGTAAACGCATTACGTAAACTAGAATCAGCAGGTGTTATCGAATCTCGCTCTCTAGGGATGAAAGGTACTTATATTAAAGTGCTAAATGATAAGTTTTTAAATGCATTAGCAGAAATTAAAATGAAATAAGCTAACATTTCCTTGCGTTTTTTAAGGAACTGTAAAAGGTATCTGGAGTAGTTATCCAGATACCTTTTTTGAAATTTTAAGAAATACTAGTAGCGATGATTGCGCACAATACTTCCTTCATCCTCTATAGATAGCCCAAAATTCTTCCATACCTCAGCAGTTTATAAAGGGGGCCTTTTCAAGATAGCTTGGATAAATCCAAACACAGTTACGCTGGGGCGTAAATAATAATGAAATAAATCTTTGTGAAAGTTTTTGTCTTTTAAATGTGGGTAATTTTCGTTTTCCTGAGGGGATCAAGCGCAATTAGGAATGTATGATCGTTTCAAAAGGCAATATATATCTTCATAACATTTACACTTTTTTGTTACTAATAGTATAAAAATAAAGGCTGATTTTAATTTATTTGTCATATAGCAACTAAGCGGTTTAATCCAATCTATTTAGTGGTTGACATAGTAAAAATGGACTTGGAATTTGGATCTAAGTCAATGACGAAAAAGCGAAAAAAAGGAAATATTCAATAAAGAAACCGTAAACACTGTCGAAATAGTGTAAAATGACTAGAAGTAACTTGAAACTCTTTGAACGCAGATGGATCAAGGGGTTCGGGAGTTTTGTTACGGTTAACGGCAAGAAAAAATAGGGCGTATCTACTATTAAAAAATGACAAAAGACAATAGACACTACGTATCATCTTAATTACAATTGTATTATTGGATAAATTAAGAAATACATAGAATTGAAATAAAAATGAGGTGAATGGTTTTGAACTTATTTGGAGGAACTATTAGTAGCCTGGAAAACGGACTTTCCTATGCAACTTTAAATCATAAAACAATTGCCAATAATATTGCAAATGTTGATACGCCGAATTATAAGGCGAAAAGTGTTAGCTTTAAGGATATGTTAGAAGAAGAAAAACAAATATCAATTTCAGCATATCGTACCGATAGCAGACATTATGATTTTTCGATTCGTCAATCTACACCTGGTGTGAATAATATTGATGGCCTACGATATCGAAATAATGGTAATGGTGTTGATATGGATGCTGAACAGGCGAAATTAGCAGAAAATCAAATTTATTATAATGCTTTAATTGACCGTGTTAATGGTAAATTAAATACATTAAATATTGTTATAAAAGGAGGTAAGTAATAAATGTCTATTTTTTATGGAATGAATACCACTGCCTCAGCTTTAACAGCACAGCGTTTACGAATGGATGTCATTTCTTCGAATATGGCTAATATGGATACTGCGCGTGCTAGACAAGTAAATGGAGAGTGGGAGCCCTACCGCCGTAAGTCAGTAACATTTACAGCTCAAGAGAGTCAGTTTTCAAAATTTTTTAATGTTGCTCTAGGCAAAAACGCAAAAAGCGGCGTCGGCAACGGCGTAAAAGTAACACAAATAAAAGAAGATAGAGAAACACCTTTCAAACTTGTGTATGATCCAACTCATCCAGATGCAAACGCAGATGGCTATGTAAACATGCCAAATGTGGATCCATTAAGGGAAATGGTAGATTTAATGTCAGCTACTCGTTCTTATGAGGCAAACGTAACTGTATTTAATGCAAATAAATCTATGCTGACAAAGGCTTTAGAGATTGGTAAATAACTAAGAAGAAAGGAAGATACATAATGACAATTTCGTCCGTTTCACTAATGACACCAACCCAGGTTGTAAATCAAACAAATAAACTCCAGACGACACCTTATGAAGCACAGCAAAACTTTGCGAACTCTTTAAAAGAAGCAATAGCAAAAGTGAATGATCAGCAAATTACTTCTGATAATTTTACACAAAAGCTAATTACTGGTGGAGATGTAGAGTTGCATGAGGTGATGATTGCATCACAAAAAGCAAGCATTACATTAAATGCAACAATTGAAGTTCGCAATAAGGTGATTGAAGCTTACCAAGAAATAATGCGAATGAGTGTCTAGCTTTATCGACTAGTTGAACAGATCGATAAAGATTATATCCCCAAAAAGCTTGTTAATGGGGATATCACTGTTTTCGCGAATTATTGATGGTTAGGTTATTCACTATAACCGGAGGATTCATAATGAATGAACGATTGACGAAAATAAAAAACGACACCAGCCAATTTTGGACAAGTCGTAGTAAAAAACAAAAGATTGTAATGATTGGATCCGTCATCGGAGTAATAGCACTAGCAACAGTTATTACAATTTTTGCTACAAAGACTACATACGTACCTCTCTATAAAGATTTATCGACAAGAGAAATAGGGCAAGTAAAGGAAGCGTTGGATTCTCAAGGGGTTAAATATGAAATTGCCCCAGGTGGAACATCGATTTTAGTCCCAGAGGAACAAGTGGATTCCCTATTAGTACAATTAGCTTCAGAGGGATATCCGCAAACAGGTACAATTGATTATTCATTTGCGAACAGCTCTGGATTTGGTATGACAGATAATGAGTTTAATCTATTGAAAAAGGCAGCAACTGAAACAGAAATTGCTAAGCTCATTAAAAATCTTGAGGGTGTAAAAGATGCAAAAGTGATGATAAATGTACCTGAAAAGGGAGTATTCTTAAAAGAAGCTAACTTAGAAGAAGCCACTGCATCTATTGTTTTGAATACTGATCCAGGTTATAAATTTACAGAGCAGCAAATTTCAACAATGTATAATTTAGTAGCAAAAAGTGTTCCGAACTTAAATACGGATAATATTGTAATTTCCAACCAATTTTCTGAGTACTTTGATTTGAATGCTGCCACTGCTGATGGAGCTTCCACAACAACAGCTGAAGGTCAATTACAGGCAAAGAAATTGGTGGAGCGTGACCTGCAGCGTCAAGTGCAAAATATGCTTGGTACACTGATGGGGCAGGATAAAGTTATTGTTTCTGTAACAACAGATATTGATTTCAAAAAAGAAAATCGAGAAGAAAGCCTAGTTACGCCAGTTGATGAAGAGAATATGGCTGGAATTGCTATTAGTGCACAGCGCATTACAGAACAATATTCTGGTACTGGAGCCGCAGCCACTGGTACACCTGAAGCAGAAACAACAACAGATAATTTCACAACTTATAATGAAGGTGCAATGGGGAACGGGGATTATGAACGTACAGAGGAAACGATTAATAATGACGTAAACCGTATCCGTAAAGATATTCAAGAGGCACCTTATAAAATTCAAGATATTGGTATCCAGGTAATTGTAGAGCCACCAACAGCGACAGATGCAGCTTCATTACCTGATGGGGTTCGAGAAGATATTGAGAAAATTTTAAGTACTATTGTTCGTACAACGATTTCTAAGGATGTTGCAGCAGAGCTTACTCAAGAGCAAATTAATGAAAAAGTGGCTGTTTCAGTACAACCTTTAAATGGGAAAGCAACAGATGTAGCTGAAGAAACGCCTGTTATTCCATGGTGGGTTTGGGTCATTGGCGGTATCCTATTAGCTGTTATCCTATTGCTGGCATTCTTCATTATCCGCTCACGTAAACGTGCGAAGGAAGAAGAGGAACTTAGCATCCTAGAAGAACAAGAAGAACTAATGATTGATGATATAAATGAAGAAATTGAAACGGAAGCTACAATGCGTCGTAAGCAGCTTGAAAAAATGGCAAAAGAAAAGCCAGACGATTTTGCAAAGTTACTGCGTAGTTGGATTGCTGAAGACTAACTAGGAGGTTCGGCTGTGTCCAAGAAAGATAAGGAATTAACCGGAAAACAAAAGGCCGCTCTCTTGTTAATTTCGTTGGGGCCTGAGGTTTCAGCTTCTGTCTATAAACATTTAACAGAGGAAGAAATTGAACGCTTAACATTAGAAATTTCAAGTGTTAAAAAGGTAGAAGCAAACGTTAAAGAGGAGATTATAGAGGAATTTCATAATATTGCTCTTGCACAAGACTATATTACACAAGGCGGTATTGGCTATGCAAAAACAGTATTGGAGAAAGCACTTGGTGTTGAACAAGCACAAACAATTATTAATCGTCTAACATCTTCATTACAGGTGCGTCCATTTGACTTTGCGCGTAGAGCTGATCCTGCACAAATTTTTAACTTTATCCAAAACGAGCATCCACAAACGATTGCCCTTATTCTATCTTATTTAGAAGCAGGGCAAGCTGGTGTGATTCTATCTTCATTACCACAAGAAGTACAGGCTGATATTGCTAAACGTATAGCGGTCATGGAATCAACATCGCCAGAAGTTATTAGCGAAATTGAGTCTGTCTTAGAGCGTAAATTATCGTCAACGGTTACACAAGATTACACAGAGACTGGTGGTATTGATGCAGTCGTTGAGGTATTAAACGGTGTAGATCGACAAACAGAAAAAACGATTTTGGATGCACTCGAAATTCAAGATCCAGAGCTTGCAGAGGAAATCAAAAAACGCATGTTTGTATTCGAGGATATTGTTACACTCGACAATCGTTCGATTCAGCGTGTTATTCGTGATTGTGAAAATGAAGACTTACTACTATCCATGAAAGTTTCAAGCGAAGAAGTCAAGGATATTATTTTCCGCAATATGTCACAACGTATGGCTGAAACCTTTAAAGAAGAAATGGAAATTATGGGACCTGTACGTTTACGTGATGTAGAGGAAGCACAATCTCGAATTGTTGCGGTAATTCGTCGCTTAGAGGATGCTGGTGAGATTATTATTGCACGTGGTGGAGGAGATGACGTCATTGTCTAGAATCATCCGTTCTATCTATACAGAGTCCAATGGCGATAATGTTAAAACGATAAAAATTCGTGATATGTTTGAAATACCCGAAATTGAAGGGGAAGAAACACCATTACAGAAACAAATTACGATTGAAGAAATTCTTGAAGAGCGAGACCGTATATTGACAGAGGCGAGAGCCGGATTGCAGGCAGAACGTGAAGCTTTTGAACAGGAGAAGCAAATGTTCTTTCAGGAAATTGAGCAACTAAAGCGTAACTGGGAAGAAGAACGTCCTAATCGTGTGCAAGAGGCTTATGATGAAGGATTTGGTCAGGGATATGAGGATGGGACGAACAAAGCTAATGAAGCGATGATGCAATCCCTCCAAACGGCCAATGAGGTTATCATCCATGCAAAGGAAAATGCAAGGAAATATATTGAGGATCAAGAAGAAGTCATATTAGAGCTGGGCTTAACAGCAGCAGAACGAATTATTGATGCATCCTTGGAGCGTGAAAATGAACTATTTGTTTCTATCGTTCGCAGAGGACTTAAAGAAGCAAGAGAAATGAAAGAAATAAAAATTTATGTTTCACCGACCTATTATGCATTAATTACTGCTAATCGTGATGAATTAGCTGAAATGTTCCCAACTGATGTCCCATTCATGATTTTTGTTAATGAAGATTTAGAACATGAAACGGATTGCTTTATCGAAACAAATCATGGCCGAATTGTTGTTAGCATTGATGAACAATTGAATGAATTAAGATTAAAACTTTATGAAATATTAGAAAGTAAGGAATGATCTAGATGAAAACGGCTCAATTAATCGAACAAATTCCTCATATATCAACCTTTAAAAAGTTTGGTAGGGTTACTCGAGTTGTCGGCTTAATGATTGAGTCGCAAGGTCCAGATAGTTCCATAGGCGATGTTTGTAAAATTCATGTGGAAACTTCAAAAAACGGTCATCAAATTATACTAGCAGAGGTGGTTGGTTTTAAGGATGAAATAGTCATCTTAATGCCCTTTACCTCTCTGCGAGAAATTTCCATTGGATGCTTAGTTGAAGGGACTGGGGCACCACTTGAAGTAAAAGTAGGACCCGAGCTGATTGGTAAAGTATTAGATTCGATGGGGAATCCTATCGATGGAACAGTGTTACCAAAGGGATTATTATCAGTTCCGACTGAGCAGGATCCACCAAATCCTCTGACACGTCCACCGATAAATGAAAGACTTGAAGTGGGCGTAAAGGCAATAGATGGTATGTTAACAGTCGGAAATGGTCAGCGTGTTGGTATTTTTGCTGGATCAGGCGTGGGGAAAAGTACCTTGCTTGGTATGATTGCTCGAAATACACAAGCTGATTTAAATGTTATTGCACTAATTGGAGAACGTGGTCGTGAAGTACGTGAGTTTATAGAACGTGACTTAGGATCTGAAGGATTAAAACGTTCAATCGTTGTTGCTGCCACATCTGACCAACCCGCACTCATGCGTATTAAAGGTGCCTTTACCGCAACGGCGATTGCAGAGTATTTTAGAAACCGTGGTTTGAATGTTATGTTGATGATGGACTCCGTCACTCGTGTTGCGATGGCACAGCGTGAGATTGGGCTTGCAACTGGCGAACCACCAGCTCAAAAAGGCTATACGCCATCAGTGTTTGCCATTTTACCTAAACTATTAGAGCGTACAGGAACAAATGAAAATGGTTCTATTACAGCCTTCTACACAGTATTAGTAGATGGGGACGATATGAATGAGCCAATTGCAGATACTGTACGAGGAATTTTAGATGGTCATATTGTTCTTGATCGGAACCTTGCCAATAAAGGTCAATATCCTGCAATCAATGTATTAAAAAGCGTTAGCCGTTTGATGAATCATGTGGCAGAGCCAGAGCATAAAAAGGCAGCGGAACGATTAAGGGAGCTTTATTATACATATGACAAGTCAGAGGATTTAATCAATATCGGTGCATATAAACGTGGTACCTCACAAGAAATAGATGAGGCTATATACTATGAGCCTCTAATTACAGCTTATCTTAAGCAAGGCTATTTAGATAAAGTGACACTTCTTGAAAGTATGAATGAGTTAATTACATTATCGAACGGTGGAGGGAAATAAATGGTGAATTATATATATCGTTTTGAAAAAGTGTTAACCATTCGTGAACAAGAAAAAAATGAAACGGAAATAGCTTATAAAGAATCTGTTCGTTCTTTTGAAGAAATAGCAACTAGGCTGTATGAGCTGTTGAAAAAGAAAGAGGATTTAATTGACTTTCAACAAGAGCGCTTAGCTGTTGGCTCATCTATAGAGGAGATTCATCATTATGCGAGATTTATTGATAGCCTCGAAAAAACAATTGTAGATGTACAACAGAAGGTAGTGCAAGCACGTTCAAAAATGAATTGGTACGAAGAAAAACTGTTAGAAAAAAACTTGGAAGTACGTAAATTTGAAAAAATGCGAGAAAAGGATTTTAAGTTATTCAAGCAAGAGCAAGATCGGATTGAAGGCATTTTCTTAGACGAAATTTCAACCCTTACGTATAACAAGAGAGAAATCAGGTGATTTCATGGCGAAAAAGGAAAATCGACTTTCAATGGAATTAGCAGAGCAACAACCAAAACGTAAATCAGGAGGCTTTCGAAAGTTTTTCACCTGGTTTGTCATACCTATTATGTTTGTGGTAGCCGTGTTACTTGTTGTAGCAACGCTAATGAATACGAATGTCTTTGATTTAGGAAAGAAAGCTTTTGAAAGCTTGCCATTTGTTCCTTCAGAAGAACAACAGGCAAAAGATGCAGTCGTTAACAACGATTCAAAACTTGTAAATCTACAAGCTGAAATAAAAGAAAAAGAAGCTGAAATTGCACAGCTACAAAAGAAATTGGATACTACAGCGTCTGAAAAGGAAAAATTATTGACAGAAAAAGAGCAGCTCCAATTTGAAATTGAAAAACTAAATAGAGAACAAAATGATTCGAAGCGAGATTTTAATGATATTTTAATAACATTCGATAAAATGTCTCCTAAAGCTGCAGCACCAGTATTAATCAAAATGAGTGATGCTGAAGCGCTTCGTATATTAACAAATTTAAAGCCAGATAAATTAGCAGCTATTTTAGAAAAAATGAGCCCCGAGAATGCTGCTAAATATACAGAAATGATGGCTAAACAATAAAACATGAAGGGAGGTGAAAAAGATGGATGTAGCAATGATGCAAATGATATCCAAAGCAATGCCACCTAAAACAGCGGCTACTGCTACAAATGGTGGTTCTGATGTTAAAGCTAGTGGAGGGACAAAAAATGATAATTTATCTGCCTTTGGATCAGTTTTTGGACAAATTATGTCTGCTTCAAATCAAACAACTCAGCCTGCACAACCAACAGCAACAGGAGAGATTCATCAATTAGCAGCTGTTCTAAATGCTGAATCAATTGAGGAAGTACTTGACTTACTAGATATTCCACATGATGATGGTCTGTTAATGCTTCAAATTGGTGAAGATGGTAAAGCTGTTGCAATGGATGAAATGCTCAATCTTGAGAATTTAATGAGCGCTTTAGGCATTGATTCTGAACAGCTTCAAAAATTAGTACAGAAGTTGCTAGGTGAGGATAAAGAAGCAAAGGATGTTTGGGAGCTTTTAGCATTAGTAGATGTTCAGGCACCTGTACTACAGGCACAAGTAGTTACTGCTTTACAGGGTGAGGGACAGGTTACACCAAAAGAGGCCACACAATTACTTCAAGTTTTAAAATTAGCACAATTAGTTGGACAAAAAACAGATTTAACAGCTCCACAAGAAGATTTACTAACAAATGTTAAAAGCCTTTTAACAGTGCTACAAACGAATGTAGAGACGATTCAAGCTACACCACAGGTAACAACAAAAACAACTGTAACTCTTCCATTGCAGGGCTTTCAACAAGTGGTTCAGCAGGTTCAGGTAACAAAGCAGACTGACACAAGCGCCAATGAAATGGTAACGGCTAATACAGTTCAAACAAAAGCTGATACATTCCAAGTGACGTTGCCAGCAGCAAAACCTGCCCAATCTGAGGCATTAATAAAAGAGATGCAAGCTATCATGAATAAAGCCCAAATTTCCAATGTGCAGGGAATTACACGTTTAACATTAAAATTATATCCTGAGAATTTAGGAACAATTCGAATTGAACTAGTGCAAAATGATGGAGTTCTTACAGCTCGACTACTTGCTTCAACAGCACATGGACGAGAATTACTGGATAGTCAAGCACATCAGTTAAAGCAAGCATTTGTTCAGCAGAATATCCAAATTGAGCGTCTAGATATTGCTCAATCCCTACAAGACGCAGACCGTCAACAAAGAGATCAAAGCTTCTTTAGTAATTTCTTTAAGCAGCAACAGCAAGAAGAGCAGGAGCAAAGCACCGAAGATGACGATGAAGGCAAGTCCTTTAATGACTATTTAATAAGTGAGGAGGTGTAAGCATGGCAGATGCAACAACAAAAACTGTAAATAATACAATAACGGATGATTTATACTATTCTAATTATCAAAAACCAACAAGGCAAACCGGAAATAGCGAACTTGGTAAAGATGCCTTTCTACAATTATTAATTACGCAGTTACAACATCAGGATCCAACAAATCCAATGGATGACCGAGAATTTATCTCTCAAATGGCTCAGTTCTCCTCGTTAGAGCAAATGCAAAATATGACAAAAGCAATGGAGTCATTACTTGCTTCACAGCAACAAACACAACTTATGAATTATTCAACATTTATAGGTAAGGAAATAAAGTGGCATGAAATAACGGACCAAAAGGATGAAAAAGGAGATTTTGTTGTCAATGAAGGAACAGGGATTATCGAATCACTTAAATTTGTTGATAACACTGTAGTCTTCAAATTAACGGATGGAAAAGAAATTACTCCTGGTAATATCTCAGCTATATTGAATGGTTCAACATCAAATTCAAACGGTAATAATTCAGTTACAGAATCGCCACTTGTACAAGCAAGCAAATTGATTGGTAAACATGTTACGTATAAAGATGGAGAACAAGAACTGCAAGGACGTATCGTTTCTGTTTCGAATAAAGATGGTGTTATCCAATATATATTAGACAATGAGAAAAGGTTAACAGATAAGGATTTTACAGTAATAAGCGAATAAAGGTGGAGAATAATAATGATGGATAAATTTTCAATTCATCGTGTACCATTGCATCCATCTATTCGCCAAGCACAGCCCTCGCCAATAAAATCACAGCAATCGTTCCAAGCTCATTTACAGGAGGCTACCAAACAACAAGAACTAAAAGTGAGCAAACATGCGCAAGAACGTATTATGGAGCGTAAAATAGCGATTTCTGATCAGGAATGGCAGGTTGTATCAGACAAGGTATTTGAGGCACATTCAAAAGGTGTCAAACAACCATTAGTCTTGATGGATCAAGCAGCTTTAATTGTCAGTGCTAAAAATGCTACTGTCATTACAGCAATGGATCGCACGGAGGCAAAGCAACAATTATTTACAAATATTGATGGCACCATTGTGCTTTAAAGGCTGGACCTTAATTGGAAGCCTAGTGTGCTGAATGATAGACGCACACAATTTAAAATGAAGGGAGAACGGCATTTATGTTACGTTCTATGTATTCAGGTATTTCAGGTCTTAAAAACTTCCAAACTAAATTAGATGTTATTGGAAATAATATCGCTAATGTTAACACGCATGGCTTTAAAAAAGGTCGTGTGGTATTTAAAGATCTTATGTCCCAAACAACATCAGGAGCTTCTTCGCCAACTGCTACTCGTGGGGGAACGAATCCAATTCAAATTGGTCTTGGTTCAACACTTGCTACAATAGATACAGTTCATGGCTCTGGATCACGTCAAAATACATTTAGGGGACTTGACCTTGCCATTCAGGGTGAAGGATTCTTTATGGTAGCTGATGGAACTGCACCAAATGATGAAGGAGTTATTGAAGAAACTGGTGAAGACGCATTCAGCAATATTTTATATACTCGTGCAGGGAATTTTTATATGGATGAAAACGGGTATATTGTTAACTCAGAAGGAAAATATTTAGTTGGTGTAAGAGCAACGGATTATTCTGTAGACGCAAATAATGATAACGGTGTTGTGTTAGACGACAAGCCAGATGTATCTGGTACAGACGGTGAGAATTTAATGGTGGATGGTGTACTAACACCCAATGAAGGTGATATAGGAACTATTCGAATTCCGACAACTGCCCAATCATTTAGTATTGGTAATGATGGTTCAATTACTTATATTGATTTTAATGGACAGCCAAAATTTGCAGGTCAAATTATTATGGCTAAATTCCCAAATGCCGGGGGATTAGAGAAAGTTGGTAGTAATTATTTCCAAGCTACAACGAACTCTGGTGCACCATATGCTCAAGTAGCAACAGTAGCTGGAATGGGAACAATTGCTCCGGGAGCTTTAGAAATGTCTAACGTTGATTTATCTGAAGAATTTACAGAGATGATTGTTGCACAACGTGGCTTCCAGGCAAATACTCGTATCATTACAACATCTGATGAAATACTTCAAGAGCTAGTAAACTTAAAACGATAGGCTAAAATAATTTTAGTGTTGCATGTTTTATTTGTTAAGAAATACCTGGTAATGCATATATTACTAGAATATGAATAAAGCATTCAGGTTATCAAAACATAATTTCATATGAGGGAGGGTCGGGCCGGCTCTCACGCTAGACCCGGCCCTATTTCAATGATTGAACTAACACGTCTAAATGGCAAAGCATTTACATTGAATGCTTTATACATAGAAACGGTCGAATCTTTTCCAGATACGACCATAACATTAACGACTGGAACCAAAATCATTGTTTTACAGAGTGAAGATGAGGTGCGACAAAAGGTAAATGCCTTTTATAAAAATATACAAATACTATCAAACCCGCATCTACGAGGTGAAGAAGATGAAGAATAACAAAATGTTGACGATGATTATTATCGTACTAGTAGCAATCATACTTATCGGGGGTATTGCGGTTGTATTGCTAACCCAATTTAATAAGCCAGCTGGATCACTTGAACCATCGATTGATGACATCGTAAAAGCTTCTGTAGAGGTTCCGGAAATAACGACAAATCTTGCTGATAACAGAGTCGTACGTTTTTCGTTAACAATTCAAACATCCAGTAAAGATGCAGCAGAAGAATTAACGAAACGTACATTCCAAGTGAAAAATATTGTTATTCAGGAGCTTTCCGAAATGGAGCAAAAGGATTTAGAAGGTAAGCAAGGTAAACAAGTTTTCCAAAAGTCATTAAAAACACGAATAAATGAATTGATGCAAGAGGGAGAAGTTCAGGAGATTTATTTCACCTCCTTTATCACTTCTCCATAAAACGAAAAACTGCTTGAAATGGAGGTGGGCAAATGGCAGGAGATGTGTTATCTCAATCCGAGATAGATGCGCTGCTTTCCGCAATATCAACTGGGGAAATGTCAGCGGACGACATAAAGAAAGAGGATGAGGGGCGTAAGGTTAAGGTCTATGATTTTAAACGAGCTCTGCGATTCTCAAAAGATCAAATCCGAAGTTTGACCCGAATACATGAAAATTTTGCACGACTACTGACAACCTTCTTTTCTGCACAGCTAAGAAGCTATGTGCAGATAACGGTTGCATCAGTGGACCAAATACCATTTGAAGAGTTTGTACGTTCGATTCCGAATATGACACTCATTAATGTGTTTGAAGTGCCACCATTAGATGGTAATATATTGATGGAAATAAATCCGAACATTGCCTACTCCATGCTAGATCGTTTAATGGGCGGTAGTGGATCAAGTCATAGTAATGTAGATAATTTAACAGAAATTGAAACGAAAATTATGACAAACCTATTCGAACGTTCATTTGATAATTTACGTGAAGCGTGGGAAAATGTTGCGGAAATTGATCCGATTTTAGTGGAGCTTGAGGTGAATCCTCAATTTTTACAAATGATTTCACCTAATGAAACAGTTGTTGTCATTTCCTTAAATACGATTATCGGTGAAACAAGTGGCATGATTAATATTTGTATTCCGCATGTCGTACTGGAACCTATTGTTCCAAATCTTTCTGTTCGTTACTGGATGCAAACAAATACGAAAGAGATGTCTCCAGAACAAACAAAAATGCTTGAAACGCGCGTTAAACAAGCGCAATTACCACTTACCGTTGAATTAGGTAATACAGATATCACGATTGAGGATTTCCTGACAATGCAAGTTGGGGATGTTATACAACTAGATCAAAAAATCGAAAATCCTTTAATGTTAAAAGTAGGTACATTACCGAAATTTACTGTTCAACCAGGTAAGCAAGGCAAAAAATTAGCAATCCAAATTATCGACCCTTTGAAAGGAGGAGACGAAGATGAGTGATGAAATGCTCTCCCAAGAAGAAATTGAAGCGTTATTAAGGGGCGAAACGTTGGAAGATAAAAACAGCGGCACTGAAGCTTCTACAAATGATGATATGAACGATATACGAGTAGAGGATTATCTCGATTCGTTTGCCCAAGATGCATTAGGTGAGGTAGGTAATATATCTTTTGGTAGCTCTGCCACAGCACTTTCAGCGTTATTAGGTCAAAAAGTAGATATTACTACCCCAAGTATTTCGATGATTAACCGCAATAAGTTAGAAGAGGAGTTTCCTCACCCTTATGTGGCAGTCCAAGTTGAATATACAATTGGCTTAACAGGTATGAATTTACTTGTTATTAAACAATCTGACGCAGCGATTATTGCTGATTTAATGTTAGGTGGAGATGGATTAAATCCGAAGCCAGATTTAGGTGAGATTCAGTTAAGCGCTGTCCAAGAGGCCATGAACCAAATGATGGGTTCAGCAGCCACGTCCATGTCGACTGTATTCAACAAAAAAGTAGATATTTCTCCACCAACAATTGATTTGATGAATATTTCTCAAAATGAAGGACGAGAAAATATTCCAGAAGACGATTTGCTTGTAAAAGTATCCTTTAGATTACGTATTGGTAATTTAATTGATTCAAATTTAATGCAATTATTACCGCTTAAATTTAGTCAAAATATTGTTAAGTCACTTTTAGGAGAAACACAAACAATAGAAGAACCGGTAGCTGCAACGATTGCACCTGAAGCACCAGTAGCACCACAGCCAGTGCAACCACAAGCTCCAGCGACGCCACCACCAGCACAGCCAGCTTATCAACGGCAGGAGGCGCCAGTACAGCAGCAACCAATGTATCAAGAGCAGCAACAGATCCCTTACGCAGCAAGACCTGTTCAGCCTGTCAATGTTCAACAAGCGCAGTTTGCTAGTTTTGATACGGATGTAATCTCGCAATCTGAAGCTAGAAATTTAAATATGCTACTTGATATTCCATTGCAAGTTACTGTAGAGTTAGGACGTACGAAACGTTCTGTAAAAGAGATATTAGAACTATCTAGTGGTTCGATTATTGAACTAGATAAATTAGCTGGTGAACCAGTTGATATTTTAGTAAATAGCCGTTTAATCGCTAAAGGTGAAGTCGTTGTTATTGATGAAAACTTCGGTGTCCGCATTACAGATGTTTTAAGTCAAGCAGAGCGTTTAAATAATTTAAGATAGTTTCAATTGGAGGAGTTAACCATGTCTAAAAGAATTTTGATTGTAGACGACGCTGCATTTATGCGCATGATGATCAAGGATATTTTATCGAAAAATGGATTTGAAGTGGTTGGAGAGGCAGCTGATGGTTTACAAGCTGTCGAAAAGTACAATGAACTGAAGCCAGACTTAGTAACAATGGATATTACAATGCCTGAAATGGATGGCATTGCTGCTCTTAAAGCGATTAAGGGCTCTGATCCAAGTGCAACTGTAATCATGTGTTCAGCAATGGGACAACAAGCGATGGTAATCGATGCAATTCAGGCAGGTGCGAAGGACTTTATCGTCAAGCCTTTCCAAGCTGATCGTGTAATTGAAGCGATTCAAAAAGCTCTAGGATGATAGCATGCAAATGTTAAAATCATTTCGTTTAACGATGATTTTCGCATTTCTTGTATCCTTCCTGTTTTTGTACCCTACACCTGCTTCTGTATCTGCTGATTCTAACACAGGAAGTGTTGATGATTGCATCAATAAAACAGAAGCATGTAAAGAAGATACAGATCCAGCTGCTCCACAAAATACAGAAGTATCAGCAGCTGGAGATATATCTGCATGGGAATACATAAAAATGGTTTTGGCGCTTATTTTTGTTGTAGCTTTATTTTATGGGCTAATGAAGTTTTTAAATAAAAGAAATTTAAACTTTCAACGTAATCAATTGGTACAAAATTTAGGCGGTTTATCGTTAGGTGCACAAAAGTCAGTGCAGTTATTACAAGTAGGGAAAACACTCTATTTAGTTGGGGTCGGTGAGGATGTTCAACTGTTACGTGAAATTACTGATCCTGAAGAAGTCGCAACACTTTTAGCACTCTATAATGAACGACAAGAACTTGCAGCATCATCACCGTATATTGCAGAAGTATTTTCAAAGTTTAAGAGAAAAAATATTGGGAGCTCATCCACAGAGCAAGGGAAAGATTCATTTGGTGAGCTATTTGAAAAAAAGATATCCGAAATTAAACAGGAGCGTAGTGAAGAACTGGAGAGATGGAAGCAAAAGGAGAATGATGATAAATGAATGATGCAATCAGTATTTTGTCCAACAGCGACCCGACAAATGTCTCCAATGCTGTGAAGCTCCTTTTACTGTTAACGGTTCTCTCACTGGCACCAAGTATATTAATTTTGATGACTTCGTTTACACGAATTGTTATTGTTTTATCATTTGTTCGAACGGCTTTGGCGACACAGCAGATGCCGCCAAACCAAGTCATTGTTGGTCTTTCTTTATTTTTAACTTTCTTTATCATGGCTCCGACGTTCCAAGAGGTTAACAAAGAGGCATTGCAGCCCTTATTTTCTGAAGAAATCGGACTTGAGGAAGCTTATGATCGTGCCAGTGTGCCTTTTAAGGAATTTATGAGTAAGCATACAAGGCAAAAGGATCTTGACTTATTTTTAACATACAATCAAGCAGAAAAACCAGCATCAGTGGAAGAAATTCCGCTAACTATGCTTGTTCCTGCATTTGCATTAAGTGAGATTAAAACCGCTTTTCAAATTGGTTTTATGATTTTTATTCCATTCCTAGTTATCGATATGATAGTTGCAAGTACGCTTATGTCGATGGGGATGATGATGTTACCGCCGGTTATGATTTCATTACCATTTAAAATTTTATTATTTGTTCTCGTTGATGGCTGGTATCTCGTGATGAAATCATTACTACAAAGTTTTTAGGGGATGATACAGTATGACAGGTGAATTGGTTATTTCAATTGCAGAGCGTGCCATTATGATTATCCTTCTAACAAGCGGTCCGCTACTATTAGTTGCTTTAATCACTGGTTTAGCGGTTAGTATTTTTCAGGCAACAACTTCGATTCAAGAACAAACATTAGCATTTGTTCCAAAAATTATCGCTGTATTAGTGGCCATAGTTTTTTTCGGACCATGGATGTTATCCCAGGTGACAAGCTATGCGAGAGATATTTTTGAGAATTTAACGCGTTATATAGGGTGAGTAGATGAATGAATTAATTCCGCACTTCACGGTTTTCTTGTTAGTACTTGTACGTGTATCGGCATTTTTTGTTACAGTTCCTTTCTTCTCGTACAGAACGATTCCGGCACAAGTCAAAATAACTCTCGCACTCGTTTTAGCTTGGATGATGTATTATACGATAGACGTTGAGCCATTTGCCTTTAATGGTGATTACATACTGTTAGTGATGAAAGAAGCCCTCATTGGACTGTTACTCGGACTTGTTGGCTATATCATCATGTCGGCAATTCAAATAGCCGGAAGCTTTATTGATTTTCAAATGGGGTTTGCTATCGCCAATATTATTGACCCGCAAACGGGGGCACAAAGTCCTTTAATTGGGCAATTTTTTAATATGTTAGCAATGCTCTTACTATTAGCGATTAATGGACATCATATGATTCTTGATGGCATCCATTACAGTTATCAATTTTTACCGATGGATCAAGGATTTCCTGATTTCTCAAGTGACAATTATATTACATTTATTATAACAACATTTACGGCTGTTTTTGCCATAGCCTTTCAAATGGCTGCACCTGTAGTCGCAACATTATTTTTAGTTGATTTGGCCCTCGGTATTACTGCTAAAACTGTTCCACAATTAAATATTTTTGTAGTCGGTTTTCCTATTAAAATAGGTGTAAGTTTTTTAGTGTTATTTACAATGATGGCTGTTATGATTCAGGTTATCCAAAAACTGATCAGTATCATGATCTATGCAATGCGAGATTTTATGGCAATTTTAGGTGGTGGGTAAAATGAAGCTACTACTAGACTTAGATTTACAATATTTTTCCGGAGAAAAGACGGAGAAGGCAACACCTAAAAAACGCCAAGATGCTCGTAAAAAGGGTCAGGTTGTTAAAAGTCAGGATATTTCCAGTGCTATTGTCATGCTCATGGTCTTTATCTTTTTATTCTTCTTCGCAGGCTCAATGCGAGACGATTTATTGGCTTTTTTTAGACAAACCTTTATCCATAATATACGCGTAGAAACACTTACAATTGATAGTGTCATACGCCTTTTTACAGAAACTTTAGTACAAATGGCTTTTATCGTTGTTCCAATAATGGCAATAGCCTTTGTAGGAGCCTTAGCGGGTAACTTTTTACAATTCGGTTTTTTATTTACTTTAGAGCCGATGAAATTTGATTTAACGAAGATGGATCCAATCAAGGGATTAAAAAAAATATTCTCAGTTAAGGCCATTGTAGAGCTGATTAAATCCGTATTAAAGATTGGTTTTATTGGTGGCGTTACGACCATTATTGTATGGACGAATTTGCCAGAAGTTTTGGCATTATCCTTTAAAAGCCCTGGAATTACACTGATTACAGTGGGCAAGCTTGTTGGAATCATGGGAATTGCAGCTTCCCTCGTTCTACTTTGTGTATCCATTTTAGATTGGATGTATCAAAAACATGATTACGAAAAAAATCTTAAAATGTCTAAGCAAGATATTAAAGATGAATATAAAAATAGTGAGGGTGACCCGCTAATTAAATCAAAAATCAAACAGCGTCAACGTGAAATGGCGATGCGTCGTATGATGTCAGAAATTCCTAGCGCGGATGTTGTCATTACAAACCCTACGCACTATGCAATTGCCCTCAAATATGATGAGAATAGTATGGATGCTCCACGCGTTGTGGCGAAGGGGACAGACTTTATCGCTCAAAAGATTAAGCTGATTGCAAAAGAACATGATGTCATTATGGTTGAAAATAGACCATTAGCACGAGCAATGTATGATCAGGTAGAAATTGGCGATCAAGTACCAGAAGAGTTTTTCAAAGCAGTGGCAGAAGTGCTTGCTTATGTATATCGAATTAAGCGGAAAATTTAAAGTTTTAAGTAGGAGGGACACAAATGAAAGTTCGCGATATAGGGGTTTTAGGTGCGGTTATTTTAATCGTTGCGATGCTCATCATCCCTCTTCCTCCGTGGATGTTAAGTTTCTTAATCGTCATTAATATTACATTGGGATTAATCGTACTTTTAACAGCAATGAGTATGAAGGAAGCATTAGATTTTTCAATATTTCCTTCCGTTATTTTACTGTTAACCTTGTTCCGACTCGGACTGAGTGTATCAACAACACGTGCCATCTTGGCAAACGGAGATGCTGGTGCTGTTGTTGAAACCTTTGGTGATTTCGTAGTCGGCGGGAATGTTCTTGTTGGGTTAGTTGTATTCTTAATTCTTGTGTTAATTCAGTTTATCGTTATCACTAAAGGAGCTGAGCGTGTAGCTGAGGTAGCAGCACGATTCACACTGGATGCGATGCCTGGTAAACAAATGAGTATTGATGCTGACTTAAATGCAGGAATTATTTCTGAGCGAGAAGCACGTGAACGACGTGATAAAGTATCGGGTGAAGCGGATTTCTACGGAGCAATGGATGGTGCCACAAAATTTGTTAAAGGGGATGCCATTGCCTCTATGGTAATGGTTATTATCAACCTATTATTTGGGATTATCATCGGTGTTGTGCAGATGAAGCTTCCATTTGCAGAAGCAGCAACTCACTTTTCTAAGTTAACTGTTGGTGACGGTATTGTATCTCAAATTCCTGCGCTATTAATTTCTACAGCAACAGGTATTGTTGTAACACGTGCATCCTCTAAAGGAAGTCTTGGACAAGATATTACAGGTCAGCTCTTTGCACAGGCAAAACTGCTCTATGTTGCGGGCGGTACAATTGTATTACTAGGGTTATTTACACCTATTCCGAACTGGGTTACACTTCCAATTGGTATCTCACTAATTGCTGGTGCATATATGATGGAACGTAAGAAACCAGAAGATGAAGAAGAATTACTTGAAATTGAGGAAGAAGTGGCAACTGACGGTATGAAGAGCCCTGAAAATGTTGTGAATTTATTAAATGTGGACCCTATTGAATTTGAATTTGGCTATGGTCTAATACCTTTAGTAGATGCTGCACAAGGTGGAGATTTATTAGACCGAGTCATTATGATTCGTCGTCAGTTAGCCTTAGAATTAGGAATTGTTATTCCTGTTGTACGTATTCGGGACAACATTCAATTACAACCAAATGAATATCGAATTAAAATTAAGGGTAATGAAATGGCACGTGGTGAACTGTTGCTTGATCATTATTTAGCGATGAGTCCAGGAGACGATGATTCTATTGAGGGCATTGATACAGTCGAGCCTTCATTCGGCTTACCAGCTAAATGGATAACTGAGCAAGTGAAAGAAGATGCTGAAATGTTTGGCTATACAGTAGTTGATCCACCGAGTGTTGTTTCAACACATCTAACAGAAATGATCCGTGCCAATGCATATGAGTTACTTGGTCGACAAGAGACAAAGCAGCTAATCGATCATTTACGCGAGACACATCCAATTTTAGTAGAAGAATTGACACCTGCTCCATTATCAACAGGGGAAATTCAAAAAGTGTTGGGTAAATTACTCCGAGAAAATGTTTCTGTCCGCAATCTACCAATTATCTTTGAAACACTAGCTGATTATGCAAAATTAACTAGCGATACGGATTTATTAACGGAGTATGTGCGTCAATCTTTGGCGCGTCAGATTACTTCACAATTTGTTGGGGACGGTTCATCATTGAAGGTTATTACTGTTTCGGGTAAAGTAGAGAAAATGATTGCTGATAGTATTCAGCAAACCGATCACGGTAATTACTTGGCGATGGATCCACAAGATTCCCAAATTGTCCTGGAATCCATTGCAGCAGAAATAGAACGTGTTTCCTTTATGGAGCAGTCAGCTATAATATTATGCTCTCCAGCGGTTCGTATGTACCTGCGTCAGCTAACAGAGCGTTACTTCCCGCAAATTCCAGTTCTATCCTATAACGAACTTGATGCTACGGTTGAAATTCAAAGTGTTGGAGTGGTGAATGTAGAATGAAAATGAAAAAATATTATGCATCTTCCATACCAGAGGCTATGAAGCTTGTGCGTGCTGAGTTAGGTGAGGACGCTGTCATTCTGAATTCAAAAGTAGTAATCACAAAGAAATTTTTCGGGATTCTTAAAAAGAAAAGTTTTGAGGTGGTGGCAGGTATCGATTCAATGGAGCCAAAGGACTTGGCTCCAAAACCTGCCGAAGTACCAGTAATACAGCCTAAAAAAGAAAATGTAAGTTTACAAGAAATTACTCATGCTGTGCAAGCCAAAATACACCAAGGACAGCCGCAGCAGGATGTGTCTTTACTTGAAGACACAGGCATACCTGATGAATTGAGGAAGGAAATTGCAGATTTAAAATCTTTAATGCAGTCTATGCATAAAAAGACAACCCAAGCTCAATATCCCGATGAACTCTTCCCCTTCATTGAATACTTAAGACAGCAGGAGCTAAGTGAAGAGCTCATCACGGAGATTGGTGATGAGCTTTTTATGCATTTTAGAGAAGCATCAGAAATTAATTTTTCACAATGCAAGCTGATAACAAAAAATTTATTACGTAAAAGGCTAGAGGATTTTCCGATAGGAGGAATATCCTATGAAAGAAAATATATTAATGTACTTGGTCCTACAGGTGTTGGCAAAACAACAACTATTGCAAAAATGGCTGCTAGGGCAGTTTTAGAGAAAAAGAAAAAAATAGGATTTATTACAACTGATACTTACAGAATTGCAGCAATTGAGCAATTGAAAACATATGCAGGACTTTTACAGGCACCTGTCGAGATTGCCTATAATGCAACAGACTTTGAACAGGCCGTTCAACGTTTAGCTCATTTAGATTTAGTATTTATCGATACAGCAGGGAGAAATTATAAAGAAGTAAAATATGTTAATGATTTGCAACGTCTAATAAAATTTGATGATCAAGCAGAATCCTTCTTAGTCCTTGCTATGACAACAAAAGAGAAGGACATGGCAAACATTATCGAGCAATTTAAGCAATTACCAATTGAAAAATTCATTTTTACAAAGCTAGATGAAACAAATTCTATTGGCACAATGATTAATTTAATGATTAAATATAATAAAGGACTTGCTTACTATACGAATGGTCAAGAAGTACCAGAAGATATTGAAGAAGCTAATCTAGAAGCAGTGCTTAATTTGTTTTTCCAAGGTGAAGAAAAATGAGAGACCAAGCTGAAACATTACGCTTGAAAATGCTAAGACGGCAAGGTGATTTAGGTAGAGCAATTGCTGTTGTAAGTGGCAAAGGTGGGGTAGGTAAAAGTAACTTCACAATGAATTTTGCAACTATGCTGGCGAATAGAGGGAAAAAAGTTGCAATCATTGATATGGATATAGGTATGGGGAATATCAATATCTTAATTGGAAAAAATGTTTCTTTTAGTTTAAAAGATTACTTGGAAGGAAATAAGTTACTAGATGAAGTGGTATTTGAGGGTCCTTACGGTTTAAAGTATATTTCCGGTGGTTCTGGTATGTCGAGTGTCCTAGAATGGTCGGAAGTGTTGCTTGAACGACTTATACATGCATTTGAGCAACTACAAAAAAACTTTGATTATATTTTATTTGATATGGGGGCAGGAGCGACAAGCTGGTCATTAGAATTACTGACGTCAATCGATGAGATTATTGTTATTTCAACAGCTGAACCAACTTCTATTACAGACGCCTATTCGATGATGAAATATATTCATGTAAGGGATATGGATAAACAGTTTTATATTCTCTGTAACCGTGCTTTTAGTAAGGAAGAAGGAATGGAGACCAATGAACGATTAAAGCAGACCATGAAACGTTTTTTGGACAAAGAAGTTACTGTTTTAGGATCATTACCTGAGGATGCTGTTGTGCGTAAGGCTGTGCGCGAGCAAGTACCTTTTTCACTTGCTTATCCGGACGCACTTATTTCGAAGACACTTCAACTAATAGTGGCTCGTTTTATGGAACACCGTGTGGAGGAAGTTCACGCACATGATCAGTCAGCGAGTAAATTCTTAACTAAATTAAGAAGTATTTTTTCGAAAGGGCGTGATTAATTGGACTTTTTACATAAAAGCAAGCTATTGGTAGTTGATGATTCTGCTTTTATGAGAAAGCTAATTAGTGACTTTTTTGTTGGTAATTCGAAGGTTGAAGTAGTTGGAACTGCACGAAATGGGAAAGACGCGATAAAAAAAATTCAATCATTGAGGCCGACAGTTGTGACAATGGATATTGAGATGCCTGAAATGAATGGACTTGATGCTTTAAAAGAAATAATGACAATATGTCCAGTACCTGTGGTGATGCTTTCTAGTACAACACAACGAGGTGCTGAAAATGCCTTATCAGCAATTGAATTTGGAGCAGTGGATTTTGTCGCTAAGCCGAGCGGAACAATTTCTCTTGATTTACATAAAATCCAAACTGAACTTGTCCACAAGGTTGAACAAGCATCATTGGTACCTATTTCAAAATTAAAGAAACCTTCTGGTAGTAAAAGACAACAAGAACCGGCATTAAACGTGAGTACCATAAGAAAAGATTCACCAAATGAAGGAAAGATAGGCTCTCCTGTTAATATTTCTCCAACAAGAGTAGAGCTATCAAGATCACGTATGGAGTGGAATAAAATAGGTAGGAAAATTGTATTGATTGGTACTTCTACTGGCGGACCAAGAGCGTTACAGGAAGTCATTACGAAAATTCCTAAAACAATTCAAGCACCGATTTTAATCGTCCAGCATATGCCGGCTGGGTTTACAAAATCACTTGCGACTCGCCTTGATCAATTGAGTGAAATTACTGTAAAAGAAGCCGAACAAGGTGATATTCTCCAAAATGGAGTAGCCTATATAGCACCTGGTGGGTACCATCTAAAACTTCGAAAAGTAGGTACCTCCTTTGGCATCGTTCTAGATAGTAATGAACCACCTAGATCCGGACATCGACCTTCTGTAGATGTGATGTTTGAAGATGTGAGTCAATGGAAGGATTTTGATAAGGTAGCAGTGATTATGACAGGTATGGGGCAAGATGGCTCAAATGGACTAAAGGTACTAAAAAGTACTGGCAATGTAATTGCTATCGCTGAGTCAGCTGAAACTTGCATTGTATATGGAATGCCAAAAGCAGCAGTAGAGACGCAGCTTGTTGATGAAGTTGCAGATGTAGATGATATTGCACAAACAATAATGAAATATTTGCCTTAAAAGGGGTGTCCTCTTATGGAAGTAAATCAATATTTAGAGATGTTTATTGAAGAAAGTAAAGAGCATTTACAAGCATGTAGTGAACATTTATTAGAATTAGAAAAAAATCCGGAAGATTTGGCGATTGTTGGGGAGATTTTCCGTTCGGCACATACATTAAAAGGTATGTCTGCAACGATGGGCTTCGAGGATTTAGCAGATTTAACGCATAAAATGGAGAACGTATTAGATGCAATCCGTAACGAAAAAATTCACGTATCACCGGAAATTCTAGATGTTGTCTTTGAGTCTGTAGATCATTTAGAAGAAATGGTGATGGACATTGCAAATGGTGGAGATGGAAAGCGAGATGTATCTTCAACCGTTGCTCAATTAAAGCGTATTGAATTAGGTGAGGAAGCGATTCCTGAAGTAGTAACTACTGAGACACCAGCTACAGCTGTAGCAAGTGTGTTAGAGTATGACAGCTTTGAACAAACAGTTATTGCTCAATCTACTGAACAAGGTTTTAATGCATTCGAAATTTCAGTCAAATTACGTGAGGACTGTCTTTTAAAAGCGGCACGAGTATTTATGGTGTTCGAGATTTTAGAAAAAGATGGGGAAGTTATTAAAGCAAATCCATCAGTAGAAAAGCTTGAAGACGGACAGTTCGACCAACAATTTTACGTAGCTTTCGTAACGAAAGAATCTGCTGAAGATATGCAGAAAAAGATTATGAGCGTTTCAGAAGTTGAAGAAGTGATTGTCGCAACTATTGAGACACCAACTACTGATGTAGCAAGTGTGTTAGAGTATGACGGCTTTGAACAAACCGTTATTTCACAATCTGCTGAACAAGGTTTCAATGCATTCGAAATTTCAGTGAAATTACGTGAGGACTGTCTTTTGAAAGCAGCACGTGTATTTATGGTGTTTGAAATATTAGAAAAAGATGGGGATGTCATTAAATCAACTCCATCTGTAGATAAGCTTGAAGACGAACAGTTCGACCAACAATTTTACGTAGCTTTCGTAACAAAAGAATCTGCTGAAGATATGCGGAAAAAGATTATGAAAGTTTCTGAAGTCGAAGAAGTGATTGTCGCAATTATCGAACTAAAGCAACATAGTGCAAAAGAACAAGCAATTCAAGAAGTAGTGGCAACAGCAACGGTAGAAGTTGAGGTTCAACCTGCTACTGCACCAAAAACAAATACTGCAAAACCTACACCTGCAAAAGCAGCGGCGCCTGCTAAGGCTGAAAAAAATCATGCGCCTGTTGGTAATAAAACAATTCGTGTAAATATCGAGCGACTTGATATATTAATGAACTTATTTGAAGAACTTGTTATCGATCGAGGACGACTACAGTCTATTGCAACTGAAGTTAACCATGGAGAGTTAAATGAAACAGTGGAACGTATGAGCCGCGTCATGGGTGACTTACAAACTATTATTTTAACGATGCGTATGGTTCCGGTTGAAACAGTATTCAATCGCTTCCCGAAAATGATTCGTCAGTTATCTCGTGATCTAAACAAGAAAATTAACCTCGAAATTATTGGTGCTGAAACAGAGCTAGATCGTACGGTTATCGATGAAATAGGTGATCCGCTTGTTCATTTAATTCGAAATTCTGTGGACCATGGTATTGAAAATCCTACTGCGCGTCGTGCTAAAGGAAAGCCAGAAGAAGGGACCGTTGTACTACGTGCATATCATAGTGGTAACTATGTCTTTATTGAAATTGAGGATGATGGCGCAGGGATTAACCGTGATAAAGTATTAGCAAAAGCAATATCTAAAGGTGTTGTCACGCAAGAGCAATCCTATTCAATGTCAGATAAGCAAATTAACGAGTTAATTTTAGCATCTGGGTTCTCAACAGCTGATGTCATTTCGGATGTTTCTGGGCGAGGCGTTGGATTAGACGTTGTGAAAACAACCATTGAATCTTTAGGTGGAAATATTTCGATTGAATCTACACAAGATGTAGGATCAATCTTCTCAATTCAACTACCTCTAACATTATCGATTATCTCGGTCATGCTGGTAGAGATTGAAAAAGAGATTTATGCTATTCCACTTTCATCAATAATTGAAACTTCTATTATCCGTTCATCAGAGATTATGAATGCGCATAATCAAAAAGTAATTGACTTCCGTGGGAAGGTTGTCCCGCTTGTGTTCTTAGAAGAAATCTTCGAAGTACCTCGTAAAGAGCAGCAGGATGATGAATTCCATTCAGTAGTCATCGTACGAAAAGGTGAGAAACTTGCTGGTTTAGTTGTGGATTCATTCATTGGCCAACAAGAGATTGTACTGAAGTCATTAGGCAATTACTTAACGAATATCTTTGCTATTTCAGGTGCAACAATTTTAGGTAACGGAAAAGTAGCCTTAATTGTGGACTGTAACGCACTTATAAAATAAGTAAGGTGAATGAATAAGAGAGGTGTAGATCATGACAAACGCAGTGGAACAAGAAAGTATTAAAGTAATTGTCTTTCAATTAGCCGATAAAGAATATGCAATCCCAGTGTCACATGTGCAAGGGATTGAAAAATTAATGCATATTACACGTGTACCAAAAACGGCGAAATATGTGAAAGGTGTCATTAACCTTCGTGGTGTTGTAACACCAATTGTTGATTTACGAGAAAGATTTGAATTACCAATTTCTGAGCACGAAGAAACAACGCGTATTATCATTATTTCCTTAGAAGATATGGAAGTAGGCTTCGTCGTAGACTCTGCAAATGATGTATTAGACATTCCTGCAAATTCAATTGAACCACAACCAGAAGTAGTCGGATCGCTTGAAGAAGAGTTTATTTCAGGAGTAGCTAAAATTGATAAACGATTATTAATTTTATTGCATTTAGAGAAAGTACTAAATCCACTAAAGTAGGGATCGATAATGACACTTAATCAAAAGATTACATCACTACATTTAGATGTATTAAAGGAAATTGGGAATATTGGTGCTGCGCATGCTGCGACAGCACTTTCCAATTTACTCGGAAAAAAAATTGATATGCGAGTACCAAAGGTAGAAATGGTGTCGTTTAATGACATGATGGAGCTTGCTGGTGGATCTGAAAATGTTGTAGTTGGCATCTATCTACGCATCGAAGGTGATGCTGAAGGCAGTATGTTCTTTATCTTGCCAATCGAACAAGCGAATCGTTTTATTCGTCGTCTTATTCATGATGAATCATTCGACTTTAAAAAGCGACCAGTTTCAGAGCTAGGGTTATCAGCCATGCAGGAAATGGGGAATATTTTATCAGGTTCCTATTTATCCGCATTATCTGACTTTACAAATTTGAAAATTTATCCGACTGTTCCAGGACTAAGCGTTGATATGTTTGGTGCTATTATCAGTATTGGCTTAATTGAATTGTCACACGTAAGCGATAATGTTATCGTCATAAACACATCCATTTTTGAAGACGGGGTAGAGGACCACGAAACAGTAAGGGGCCACTTTTTCCTATTGCCCGATCCAGACTCATTTGATGCTATTTTCAAAGCATTAGGAGTTTCGTAGATGATGCTAAATAGTAGTGGGCTAGTGATTAAAGTTGGAATTGCACAAATGGATGTGGTAAAGTTACCCAACACTATCAGAACATCAGGTCTTGGATCTTGTGTAGGTGTTATTTTATATGATGAATCAAAAAAAATTGCTGGTTTAATACATGTGATGTTGCCAGATTCAAGTTTAGGTAGACAGGAGTCAATAAACGTAGCCAAATTCGCTGATACAGGTATTTCAGCTATGATTGACTTATTAAAAATAGAGGGCGTACAAAAATTCAAGCTAAAGGCAAAAATTGCGGGTGGTGCACAGATGTTCCAATTCACCTCAGATAAAGACTCGATGCGCATTGGTCCACGTAATGTTGAGGCTGTCAAACGTGAGTTGAAACGCCATGGCATTCCATTAGTTGCAGAAGACACTGGTGGTAATAGTGGTAGAACAATTGAATTTAATCCAGCAACGTCAACATTACATATTCGAACAGTTAACCAAGGAGTGAGCGAAATATAATGTTTGGTTCTATTTTTTACAACCTATGGGGAGCGCTAATTGCCTTTTCGATTTATTTTTTCAGTACATTTCAAAAACCCCTTACGCCACTACGTATTCTTATAGGATCATTTATAGTAGCCATAATCGTGTTTTTCGCAATGTATATAATTCGTTTTTTAATTGCCTATATTTTATATACACCAGAAGATAACGAAGCAATGGGTGAAGGTGAGTTGGAAGAAAACGTATCCGATGAGCATAATGAAGGCGAACAAGAAGGATCTTCTGCTAGCTCAACTGTTGAATTTCAGGATGAAAGCTCAGAAGAAATTGCGCAAGTTGTACGAACGATGATGAGCCGTGAAGACCATCAGCAAGTAAATGCATAAAATAAATAAGGGGGTCGCGAGTTGCGGCTCTTTTTTTGTTATCGTAAATGCTTTGAGGAGTACCAAGTTATATTAACCTCTTTAGAAACATTTTCATAAAATTCACCAGCTATAGTAACTAAGTTAAATACCTAGTAATTCATTAAATTATGGACACTCATAAATTTAAACAATATGTGAGAGAGTGGGAGAAACAAATGAAATTATGGTCGAATCTTGCTATAATGTAGGAAAGAATGGTAATCACTTTATCTGCATTCAGGAAGTGTTTTTTGTATCGAAAGCATAGCGGCAGATGTTTTATGCGCGTAAGCGTAGCGGCAGCAGCAGATACAGAAGACTCCCAGGCCTAGGCACAATTTAAAATCCAGATGCAATTACGCCAAGGCGAAATTGATCTTGGCGGCTCACAACAGTGAAGTTTAGTGTTTTTCTAAACGAATAGGCGCGGTAAAGGCGTTTTCTTAAGAGAGGTGGATTTCATGACACAACCAAATCTAAACGATGAACAAAAGCTGTGGAACCGTTGGATAGATGACCGTGATCCAGATGCTGGGGATTTGCTTATCAAAAAATATATTTCACTAGTATCTTATCATGTACAACGCATTGGTGCGAGCTTACCGAAAAATGTATCTCGAGATGATCTAACTAGCTTAGGCATGGTAGGTCTATTTGATGCATTAAATAAATTTGATATTAAGAGAGATTTGAAATTTGATACATACGCTTCTTTTAGAGTAAGAGGAGCAATTATAGATGGTTTACGGAAAGAAGATTGGTTGCCGCGTTCTGCTCGTGAAAAAGCTAAAAAATTAGATGCGCAAATTGAACGGTTAGAACAAAAATATATGCGTCATGTAACACCTGAGGAGCTTGCTGAAAATTTGGAATTACCAGTAGAGGAAGTCTATCAAACTGTACAGGAGCATTTCTTTTCGAATGTCCTTTCTATTAACGAACAACAAGATCAGGAAGAAACGGATGGGAAGTCATTTGTTATTAGGGATGATACAACAAAAACACCTGAGCAGGTTATCATTAAATCAGAATTATTGGGTGATTTAGCGGAAAATATTCAAAAGTTGAATGAAAAGGAACAATTGGTGCTTAGTTTATTTTATACAGAGGAATTGACCTTAACAGAAATCGGTGAAATGCTTGATTTATCAACTTCACGTATTTCACAAATTCACTCAAAGGCGCTTTTGAAGCTACGAAAGTTATTATCTAGTGAAATGATTAATGCCTAATGATGATTAGATACATAACATTAAGGGAGGAATTCCAATGAGTTTAAAGGGTGTCGAGTTACAAATTGCTATTCCAAAAACGTTTGAGGCAGGGAAAATGGCAGATCAGGCACAGCAGCAAACCTTGGCTCAACAAGCACATGCAAATGAAGCATTAAAAAAAGAAATAGATCGCAAGCAAAAAATTGTGAATACTTCAGAGGGTATGGATGAAATTAGTGAAGATGAAGAAGCGGGTGGTGAGTACATTAAGGGAACACGCAAAAAAAAGAAAAAAAGTGACAATCAAGAAAAACAGGCACGACATCCGTTTAAAGGAAATTTTGTGGATTTTAGTGGATAGGAGTTTACTATGGCAACCATACTAATTACGATTCTATTTTTCTTACAGTTGCTTTCGTTTTACTTCCTTATTATTTTAAATACGAAACTAGCTAAATTTAAAGATTTAGAAAAGAAACAGGAACGTTTAATGCGCGAAATGGATGATACAATTAGTGTCTATTTGGCAGATATGAAAGATGAGAATGATCGTTTAATACAAGAACTACACAGCGTTTCAAATTCGGAATTGAATGTAAATGCTATCCAGCAGGCTGAAAAAATTGTCATTCAGAAAGTGCAAGAGCCGCTTACTGAAAAAATGAAAAAAGAACAAGAATCTACTAATTTAGAAACTGATTCACGAAAATATATACCTAAAAATATTGTTGCGAGTGCTTATTCACGCCAGCAACAGTCTGTTTCAAAAACAGCACAATCTGATAGTATGGCTAATGAGGTAGAAAAGGAACAACCAAAGGTACTCACAATGGAGCAACAAGCCATTGAATTAGCGAAGCAAGGAAAAACACCAGAGGAAATTGCAAAACAACTCCAAAAAGGCAAGACAGAAATCGAGCTTTTATTGAAATTTCATGGCTAAACAGTTGCGAATAGGGTAAAGCTATGATATAGTTGCAAATGGTGTTATTACTACACACGCATTTTGATGTAGTAAGTGGTGCTCTAAGATTAGGGTAGCTTGTTGCAGAAGATAAATGCGGAGGATAAAAACCAAACATACTAGGAGGAAATTCACATGTCAGTAATTTCTATGAAACAATTACTTGAAGCTGGTGTACATTTCGGTCACCAAACTCGTCGTTGGAACCCAAAAATGAAGAAATATATCTTCGTAGAACGTAACGGGATCTACATCATCGACTTACAAAAAACTGTTAAAAAATTAGAGGAAGCTTATGACTTCATGCGTCAAGTTGGTCAAGACGGTGGTAAAGTTCTTTTCGTTGGTACGAAAAAACAAGCACAAGAAGCGATCAAAGATGAAGCTGAACGTTCAGGCAACTACTACATCAACCAACGTTGGTTAGGTGGTACTCTTACTAACTTCGGTACAATTCAAAAACGTGTTGCACGTATGAAACAAATCGAAAAAATGGAAGAAGAAGGTACTTTCGAAGTTCTTCCTAAAAAAGAAGTAATCCAACTTAAAAAAGAACACGAGCGTCTAATTAAATTCTTAGGCGGTATCCGTGATATGCACGATCTTCCAGACGTAATGTTCGTGGTTGACCCACGTAAAGAACGTATTGCTGTTGCTGAAGCTCGTAAATTAAACATCCCTCTAGTAGGTATTGTTGATACAAACTGTGATCCAGATGAAATCGACTACGTAATCCCTGCTAATGATGATGCTATTCGCGCTGTTAAACTTTTAACTGCTAAAATGGCTGACGCTTTAATCGAGTCAAAACAAGGTGAAGAGGAAGCTCCAGCTGTAGAAGCTGCTGCTGAGTAATTCACGTTTACAAAAAGGTGATAAGTGGCTCAAAACCCTTATCACCTTTTTTAGAACCTATCATTAAAACTATGTTCAACCAATTTGAGGAGGAAACACTAAATGGCAAACATTACTGCACAATTAGTAAAAGAATTACGCGAAAAAACTGGCGCTGGTATGATGGATTGTAAAAAAGCGCTAGTACAAACTGATGGTGATCTAGAAGCTGCAATCGATTTCCTACGTGAGAAAGGTCTATCTTCAGCTGCTAAAAAAGCTGACCGTATCGCTGCAGAAGGTACAACTTATATTTTAGAACAAGGTAACGAAGCAATCATCCTAGAAGTAAACGCTGAAACAGACTTCGTTGCAAAAAACGATAAATTCCAAGTATTAGTTGCTTCTTTAGCAAAACAATTACTTGCTGCTAAACCAGCATCAGTTGAAGCTGCATTAGAGCTTACAAATGCTGAAGGTGTAAAAATTGTTGATCAAATTTCAACAGCAGTTGCAACAATTGGTGAAAAAATCACACTTCGTCGTTTCGAAGTGAAAACAAAATCTGATGCTGATGCATTCGGTTCTTACTTACACATGGGTGGTCGTATTGGTGTATTAGTAACTTTAGAAGGTTCTACAGATGCTTCTGCTGCAAAAGATGTTGCTATGCATATCGCAGCAATCAACCCAACTTATGTTTCTCGCGATGAAGTTTCTGCTGAAGAGGTTGAACGCGAGCGTAAAATATTAACTGAACAGGCACTTAACGAAGGTAAACCAGAAAACATCGTTGCTAAAATGGTGGAAGGTCGTCTTGGTAAATATTTCGAGGATGTTTGTTTACTTGACCAAACATTCGTTAAAAACTCTGACCAAAAAGTGCGTGATTTCGTTGCATCAACTGGTGGTTCAGTAAATGGTTTCGTACGCTACGCTGTAGGTGAAGGTATCGAAAAACGTGAAGATAACTTCGCTGAAGAAGTTATGAGCCAAGTTAAAGGTAACTAATTAGCTGCATTTGATCCTAATCAAATAATATCTAGATTTTCTAGACAAAAAATGGGGAACACAATTTAACGTGTTCCCTATTTTTCCGAAGAGAGCGAAAAGAAGGATATAATTTTCTATTCTGCCTTATTCACAACTAGTAATTATTGTAATATATACTATAATGGAAAAGGGAATAGAGATGTTTTAAATAAAGTCTGACGGAGGTTTACAATGAGTGTGCCACAATATAAACGAGTAGTTATAAAATTAAGTGGTGAAGCGTTAGCAGGAGAAGCGGGCTTCGGTTTATCACCAAAAATAATCAAGGCTGTTGCAGAGGAAGTAAAAGAAGTAGTAGATCTTGATGTAGAAGTTGCTGTTGTTGTAGGTGGCGGTAATATATGGCGTGGAAAAATCGGTAGTGAAATGGGAATGGATCGTGCGGCAGCCGATTATATGGGAATGCTGGCAACGGTTATGAATTCTTTAGCATTACAAGATGCACTTGAAAAATTAGGCATTGAAACACGTGTTCAATCTTCTATCGTGATGACACAAGTAGCAGAACCATATATTCGTCGTAAGGCAGTTCGTCATTTAGAGAAAAAACGTGTGGTTATTTTTGCAGCAGGTACAGGTAACCCGTTCTTCTCAACTGATACAACTGCAGCATTACGTGCAGCAGAAATCGATGCAGATGCGATTTTAATGGCTAAAAATAATGTAGATGGTGTTTATTCTGCAGATCCAAAAGTAGATACAACTGCCATTAAATACGATACACTCACATACTTAGACGTTATTCAACAAGGCTTACAGGTAATGGATTCAACAGCTTCTACTTTATGTATGGATAACGATATTCCGTTAATTGTCTTCTCAATTACAGAACAAGGTAATATTAAACGTGCCGTACTAGGCGAGAAAATTGGAACAGTTGTTAGGAGGAATGCATAATGGCTAAACAAGTATTAGAACAAGCTAAAGAAAAAATGAACAAAACAATCGCAGCTTTCAGTCGTGAATTATCATCAATCCGTGCAGGACGTGCAAACGCATCTTTATTAGACCGCATTACGGTTGATTATTATGGTGCACCAACCCCGATTAATCAGCTTGCAGGTGTATCTGTACCAGAAGCTCGTTTATTAGTGATTACACCATATGATAAAACAATTCTAGGTGAGATCGAAAAAGCAATTATGAAATCAGATATTGGTATTACACCATCAAATGATGGCTCTGTCATCCGTTTAATGATTCCTGCTTTAACAGAAGAGCGTCGTAAGGATCTTGTGAAGCAAGTGAAAAAAGAGGCAGAGGATGCAAAAATCGCTGTACGTAACGTTCGTCGTGATGCCAATGACGATCTAAAAAAACTTGAAAAAGCTGGCGAAATCACAGAGGATGATCTTCGTGGCTACGGTGAAGATATTCAAAAATTAACAGATGAATTCATTGTAAAAGTTGATCAAGTAGCGAAAGAAAAAGAAAAAGAAATTCTAGAGGTGTAAGCAGACGCTTTACATATCTAGATGGAACTTTTTGAGGAGATGAAGGCGTCCTATATATATCAGGACGTCTTTTCTCTTTACAATTAAATCTATATGTATCAGAGTAATGGAATTTTATACATTCAAGCTTTAATTGTTTTAGAGTGAATACCTTTCATCTATTTTTGCTTTCTTTTTAGATTAAGAAGAACTGATCTTTACTTGAAACGGACACATAGGTGAGGATTGCATTAAAAAACCTTACTTTGTAAGTAGTTCTAAATGAAGCTTGTTCCTACATAGTCAATTTAGAGGGAAAAAAAAGACAAAACATGCTTTTGTTTGTTATGATAGGTTAGTATACGTCCGATTAGTTGTAGTGGGGGAGTTAGCATGTTTAAAAAGCTATTAGGTAAACAAATAAATATGGATACACTATCATTGGGGGAACGTGTTGCCCTTGCTAAAAGCGAGCCAATTCCTGCCCATGTTGCGATTATTATGGACGGAAATGGACGGTGGGCAAAAAAACGCGCGATGCCACGTGTTGCCGGGCACCATGAAGGTATGAAGACGGTACGAAAAGTCACTAGATTTGCGTCAGATCTTGGAATTAAGGTTCTAACAGTGTATGCGTTCTCTACAGAAAACTGGAAGCGTCCAAAAACAGAAGTCGATTTTCTTATGCGTCTACCTGTTGAATTTTTAGGGTCCTTTTTACCCGAAATGATGGAACGTAATGTACGTGTGGAAATGATTGGAGATCCTGCTTTATTGCCCGCACATACACAGAAAGCATTGTTTGAGGCGATGGAGGAAACGAAGCATAATACAGGGTTAATTTTAAATTTTGCCTTGAATTATGGAAGTCGTTCTGAAATGGTCAATGCAATGAAAACGATGCTTCAAAAAGTGCAAGATGGACAATTAACATTACAAGATATAACAGAAGAATGTTTAACATCTCATTTGATGACAGCTCATTTACCAGAGCCGGATTTATTAATTCGTACAAGCGGTGAGGTACGATTAAGTAACTTTATGCTATGGCAGCTCGCCTATACAGAATTTTGGTTTACAGATACATTGTGGCCAGATTTTAGCGAGGAAACCTTATTGGAAGCGGTGGAAAATTATCAGAAACGTAATCGCCGTTACGGTGGGTTGAAGGGAGAAGAAACAACTTGAAACAAAGAATCATCACAGCAATAATTGCAGCTGCGCTTTTTATTCCATTTGTTATTTATGGAAATGCACCATTTACTCTACTAGTGCTTGCAATGGCTGTTGTCGGCTTTTATGAAATACTGAAAATGAAAGGTATTTCACTTTTTTCAGTGCCTGGTATTTTAGGGCTACTTATTTTACTGTTACTTGTTATACCTAACGGCTGGTCAGATAAGGTAGTAGATGCAATTGGCTACTCCTCTAATTTAATGGTTGTGTATGGCATCGTTATGCTATTGCTGATATATGTCGTTCTTGTAAAAAATAAAATCACATTTGATGAAGTGGGTTTTATTTTATTAGGTGCGTTTTACGTGGGCCTTGGCTTCCATTATTTAGTTGAGACAAGAAATGAAGGGCTTGTATATGTTGTCTATTGTTTACTAATTGTTTGGACGACTGACTCAGGAGCATATTTTGTTGGAAGAAAGCTAGGTAAAAATAAGCTATGGCCAGAAATTTCACCGAAAAAAACGATAGAAGGGTTTATAGGCGGAATTGTAATTGCAGTAATCTTTGCTGTAGGGATGCAGGCAATCTACCCATTTGCCAATGGCTACATCTCACTTATTTTCATCACCATTTTTGCATCCATCATCGGGCAAATGGGTGATTTAGTAGAATCTGCCATAAAGCGTCATTTTGATGTGAAGGATTCAGGAACTATATTACCTGGGCATGGCGGAATTTTAGATCGCTTTGATAGTCTATTATTTGTAGTGCCGCTATTACACTTTTTGCATTTTTAAGGAATTAAAGCCATCTAGTTGAATGGTAATGTAGTTTTTCATTTGTTAGAGAGAAAAAGGGGACAATTTGTCGTGAAAAAAATTAGTTTACTTGGTGCAACTGGGTCCATTGGTTGGCAAACCTATGATATCTTAAAGGAACAGCGTAATGATTTTCAGCTAGTTGCATTTTCTTCAGGGAAGAATATCGAAAAAACGCGTGAAATGATTGAAACGTTGAAGCCAGAGTTGGTATCTGTTCAGCTAGAAGAGGATGCACAGACATTAGCGAAAGAGTATCCTCAAATCCAATTCTCATTTGGAGAAAAGGGACTTGTTGAGGTGGCTACACATCCTGATTCTACTGTTCTTGTTAATGCTGTTCTTGGTAGTGTTGGTCTAGAGTCGACATTAGCCGCAATTCGAATGGGAAAAACAGTTGCCATTGCTAATAAGGAAACACTTGTAACGGCTGGCCATTTAGTGATGGCAGAGGCAAAGAAATACAATGCTAAAATTTTGCCAGTTGATAGTGAGCATTCCGCCATCTTTCAGTCAATGAATGGCGAAAATCCAAAAAATGTTGAACGTTTAATCATTACAGCCTCTGGTGGTAGCTTCCGTGATAAATCACGTGCGGAATTAAAGCATGTAACCGTTGCCGATGCACTCAATCATCCAAACTGGTCAATGGGTGCGAAGATTACCATAGATTCGGCTACAATGATGAATAAAGGGCTAGAAGTCATAGAAGCACATGTCCTATTTGATATGCCTTATGATAAAATTGATGTACTTTTACATAGAGAAAGTATTATTCACTCTCTAGTTGAGTATCATGATACTAGTGTCATTGCACAGCTTGGTACTCCAGATATGCGTGTGCCTATCCAGTATGCCTTAAGCTATCCTGATCGTATGCCGTTGCATAACGGACAACGACTCAATTTAGCACAGATTGGTCAGTTGCATTTTCAAGAAATGGATTTCGAGCGCTATCCAGCGTTGCGTCTTGCCTATGAGGCCGGGCGTACTGGTGGTACGATATTGACAGCAATGAATGCAGCAAATGAGGCGGCAGTTGCAGCCTTTTTACAAGGGAAAATAACATTCCTAGAAATCGATGAAACAATCGAGCGTGTGATGCAGGCACATAACAATATTTTAGTGCCAGATTTACAGACAATTTTACAGGTAGACGGTGAAACAAGAAAAACAGTGTTAGACATGGTAAAATAACAAAAGTAAGATTACGTTAACTATTCACTTTTAAAGGTGGGGTATTATGCAAACAGCCATTGCATTTATATTAATATTTGGCCTGCTCGTATTCTTCCATGAACTTGGTCACTTCCTGTTTGCGAAACGCGCAGGAATTATGGTTCGTGAATTTGCTATCGGTATGGGTCCAAAAATTTATGGAAAAACACATGGTGAAACAATCTATACGGTACGACTTTTACCAATTGGTGGTTACGTTCGTATGGCTGGTGATGACATGGATGGTACTGAATTGTCACCTGGATACCGTGTAGGGCTTGTTGTTGATGAAGATAATCGTGTTAAAAAAATTATTTTCAATCAAAATAATAAGCAGTTACCAGACTTATTATTTTTAGAAGTTGAACGAGCTGATTTAGAAAAGGATTTATTTATTGAAGGCTATGATGAAGAAGAGAATTTAGTACGTTATAGTGTGACAAGGGATTGTATTCTGGTCGAAAATGGAAAAGAAACATTAATCGCACCATATGACCGTCAATTTAACGCTAAAACAGTGGGACAGCGTGCCATGACAATCTTTGCGGGACCATTGTTTAACTTTATATTAGCATTTTTTATTTATTTAATGATTGGTTTATTAAATGGTGTACCTACAAATGAGCCGATTATTACTGAAGTAGTAGAAAATCACCCAGCGGCACAGGCGGGCATGCTCGCAGGTGACAGGGTGAAATCAATAGATGGACATGCTGTTGAGACGTGGCAGGATTTAGTTTCCATTGTACAAAGTCGACCTGGTAAGACGATTAATGTTACAGTTGAGCGAGAAGGAACAATGGAAAATCTTACGATGACAGTAAAAGAAGTGAAAGAAGAGAACGGTGAGACATATGGTCAAATTGGAGTGACAAGCCCAAAAGTCCACAACCCGTTAAAAGCTGTCGTCTATGGTGCTCAAGAAACATATAAGATGACAATGCGTATATTTGAATTACTGGGAATGCTTATTACTGGTCAATTTACAATTGATGCACTATCAGGACCTGTTGGAATTTACAAAACGACAGAGACTGTTGCCACATGGGGAATCTTTGCTTTAATGAATTTTGCAGCCATGTTGAGTATTAATCTAGGCATCATGAATTTATTACCACTTCCTGCTCTTGATGGTGGTCGCCTATTATTCTTTGGCTTTGAGGCAGTAAGAGGTAAGCCAATTGATCGTCAAAAAGAAGGTATGGTCCATTTTGTAGGGATCGTTCTATTAATGATCTTAATGGTTGTCGTCACATGGAATGATATCCAACGATTCTTCTTTTAGTGAAGAAAGGTTAACGTTTTGACATTGTGCCTATACGTAATTGTTACGTCAAGGCAAATATGGATGAAAAACATAGCTTTGAGCGCAATTTATTTGAAACATTGCGTTCAAAGCTAAATTTGTTTATGCTAATTAGAGTATAAACATATTTATCTTCATTCAGCAGAAGACTTCCACCTCTACAAGTGGTGAGATGAATGCGGTTTTGGTTCTTTTCAGTAGGTGACTAAACATCTGCTGAATGAAGATAAAGCCTCTGGCGGATGTCACGGATTTTCAAAGAAATATATATAAGGATGTTAGCCTAAAATCTTCGCATCCTGCGAAAACGGCTAACTGACCTGCATCGTTAAAAACGCCACGTCCTGTGTCATTACCGAAATGACCGCTCTCGTGCAGGCCTGAGCACAATTCAAAATCCGGACGTAATTACGCCAAGGCGAAATTGATGAAAAAAGGTGGAACACTGAATGAAGCAAAGTAAAACATTTATCCCAACGCTACGTGAAGTACCTGCTGATGCAGATGTAAAATCACATAAGCAATTACTACGTGCAGGGTTTATTCGTCAAAATACAAGTGGGGTATACTCGTATTTACCGCTTGCAAAACGTGTATTATCAAAAATTGAAAATATTATTCGCGAAGAAATGGAAGCCATTAACTCTATCGAACTGTTAATGCCTGCATTACAATCTGCGGAGCTGTGGCAGGAGTCTGGCCGTTGGGAAAAATACGGTCCAGAATTAATGCGCTTGAAAGATCGTCATGATCGTGACTTTGCATTAGGACCTACTCATGAAGAGGTCATTACGACTCTTGTACGTGATGAAATTAAATCTTATAAAAAATTACCGTTAACCCTATATCAAATTCAAACAAAATTCCGTGATGAAAAACGTCCTCGCTTTGGATTATTACGAGGTAGAGAGTTTATTATGAAAGATGCTTATTCATTCCATGCATCACGTGAAAGCTTAGATGAAACATATGATGATATGTATCGAGCATACTCTAATATTTTCTCTCGTCTAGGTTTAAATTATCGTGCGGTTATTGCGGATGCTGGTTCCATCGGTGGGAAGGGTACACATGAATTCATGGTATTATCAGAAATTGGTGAGGATACAATTGCCTACTCTGACACATCTGATTATGCTGCGAACATTGAAATGGCAGAAGTAGTAGTAGATTATCAAGCATCAGACGAAGCATTAAAAGACCTTGAAAAAGTAGCAACACCGGATCAAAAAACAATTGAGGAAGTATCTGCTTTCTTAAATATTGAAGCTTCAAATGTGATTAAATCATTAGTATTTGATGTAGATGGTGAATTAGTAGTTGTACTTGCACGAGGCGATCATGAAATAAACGATATCAAACTGAAAAATGCTCTAGAGGCTGGCTCAGTTGAACTTGCTAGTGAAGCAGCAATCCAAGACCTATTAAGCTGCGGAGTGGGTTCTATCGGTCCAGTTAAATTACCAGTAGATGTCAAGGTTGTTGCAGATAATGCAATAAAGTCTATCCGTAATGGAGTAGCGGGTGCAAATGAGGATGGGTTCCACTTAATCAATGTAAATCCAGAGCGTGATTTTGCAGTTAATAATTATTTAGATATTCGCTTTATTCAAGAGGGTGATCCATCACCAGATGGACAAGGTATTATCAAATTTGCAGAAGGCATAGAGGTTGGTCATATTTTCAAATTAGGGACTACTTATTCTGCAAAAATGAATGGTACTTTCTTAGACGAGCAAGGGAAGGCACAGCCATTTATTATGGGCTGCTATGGTATTGGTGTTTCACGTATTTTAGCTGCTGTGGCTGAGCAATTCCAAGATGAGAATGGTTTCGTTTGGCCAACTCAACTAGCGCCATATGATATTCATGTTGTACCTGTAAATACAAAGGATGAAGCACAGGTAGCCCTAGCAGATGAGCTATATGGCTTATTAAAGTCCTACCGCTTTGATGTGCTTTTGGATGATCGTGCTGAGCGCGCTGGGGTTAAATTTGCTGATGCAGATTTAATTGGATTACCTGTGCGTGTAACAGTTGGTAAAAAAGCAACTGAAGGTATCGTTGAAGTCAAGTTCCGTCAAACAGGTGAAACATTTGAATGGAAAAAAGAAGAGGTTATTGATCGCTTAAATGAATTTTTCCGTAAAAACTAATTTAAACAAAGGTGTAAATCCTACCAATAGAGGCTGCCCTTTAACTTCTTTCAGCAGAAGTCTCCCACCTCTATAGTGGTGAGATGAATGCGACTTTAAGCTATTTTTCAGAGGGTGTCCAAACACCAGCTGAAAGAAGTTAAAGCCTCCGGAGGATGTCACGGAATCGAAAAGGAGTTCTTTATGTAAGCACAAAGCCGATTCCGGACGCAATTATGCCGAGGCATAATTGATTTTTGATAAGATAGTAGTAAAGAATTCGCGACACTTCTGCGGGACAATGAACCAATCAAGCAATAAAACAGATACCAATCAGTATTTGTTGTTGTTTGTAGATCGCCCGTAGAGAGGGTGCGAATTTTTTTCTTCAATTTAGATTGTAGAAAGTAGGTGTTACTAAGTTGGAACAGCAACAAGAGGCAAGAACGAGGTTTCGGATGCTCTTGCAGCAACTAGAGTTAACAGATGATGTTTATATGTCCTTTTTTGAAGAAGGTGAATTATCACGTTTAACCGTTCACAAAAAAAACAGACTATGGCATTTCACCATAAAATTACGAGGAATACTTCCGTTTCCACTTTATCAGCTTTTTCGTACACATTTAACAGAGAAATTTTCTGCTATTGCTCAGATCCATACAACATTTGAAACGGTAGAGAAGGACGTAACAGAAGAGCTTGTTCAGGCTTATTGGTTAACTGTAGTTGAACAAATAGATGAAATGGCGCCAACTCTTAAAAATTGTCTTGTATCTCAAATACCAAACTGGAATGGTCAAAAGATTACTTTATCCTGCATGCAAGAAATGGAATTTATGATGCTAAAAACAAAGTATGCAGAAAAGCTCTCCACGAGCTATAGTCAATTCGGTTTTCCAGCAATGGCTGTAGACTTTGTGTTACAGGATGAAACAGAAGAAATGATTGCAGCACAGGAAGCTTTTATGGAGCAGAAGCGCTTGGAGGAAGCTGCATTAGCCCAACAAGCGATACAAGATTATCAAAAACGTGAGCAGGAGAAAAAAGACAATCCAGCCATGGCGAATCTTGGCGATCGTCCATTCCAATTGGGAATGCATATTAAAGATGATGAGATTATGGAGATTAAACGCATTGTGGAGGAAGAGCGTCGGGTTATTATTGAGGGCTTTGTCTTTGATACGGAAATTAAGGAATTGAAAAGTGGTCGCTCATTATTACAAATTAAAATGACTGACTATACGGATTCTATCATTGTTAAAATGTTCTCTCGCGATAATGATGATGCCGAACTGATGCAACATTTGAAAAAGGGCATGTGGATAAAAGTTCGCGGCTCTGTTCAAACAGATACATTTATTCGTGACTTAATTGTGATGGCCAATGATATCAATGAAATCAAAAAAGAAACACGTCAGGACAAGGCACCAGAGGGAGAAAAACGTGTTGAATTACACTTGCATACACCAATGAGTCAGATGGACGCTGTTACTCCAGTTGATCGACTAGTGGGTCAGGCGGCAAAATGGGGACATCCAGCTGTTGCTATTACAGATCATGCAGTAGTGCAATCCTTCCCAGATGCGTATGCAGCAGGGAAAAAACATGGCATCAAAGTAATCTATGGTATGGAAGCAAATTTAGTTGATGATGGTGTGCCAATTGCTTATGCCTCTGAGCATCGATTATTAACTGACGCTACCTATGTTGTATTTGACGTGGAAACAACAGGTCTTTCCACCGCTTACGATACAATCATAGAGCTTGCTGCAGTTAAAATTAAAGATGGACATGTGATTGATAAATACGAAAGCTTTGCCAATCCACACCATCCATTATCAGCGACCACCATTGAACTAACAGGTATTACAGACGATATGGTACGAAATGCACCAGAAGTGGAGCAAGTCATTAAGGAGTTCCATGCATTTATTGAAGATGGGATTGTGGTAGCTCATAATGCATCATTTGATATTGGCTTTTTATATACAGGCTATAAAAAATATGAGCTAGAGGATACCATTCATCCAGTTATTGATACGCTGGAGCTTGCCAGATTACTCTACCCGACGATGAAAAATCACCGTTTAAATACACTATGTAAAAAATTTAATATTGAATTAACCCAGCATCACCGAGCTATTTATGATACTGAGGCAACGGGTTACTTACTTTTACAGCTGTTAAAGGATGCAGATGAATTAAACATTAAATATCACGATGATTTTAATAAGCATATCGGTGGTGGAGACGCTTATAAAAAAGGAAGACCTATGCACTGCACGATATTAGCAGTAGATAATGCTGGGCTTAAAAATTTATTTAAAATCGTCACTCACTCACATACAAAAACGTTCTATCGTGTGCCTCGTGTTACACGAGCGGTCCTAGAGCAATATAGAGAAGGTTTATTGATCGGATCTGGCTGTAGTAATGGTGAAGTATTTGAGACAATGATGAATAAATCACCAGAGGAAGCTGAGAAAGTTGCACGATTCTATGATTATATTGAGGTTCAGCCTAAGGCAGTGTACGCACCATTAATTGAGCGTAATGTCGTTCGTGATGAATGGACACTTGAGGATATTATTCGAAAACTTGTAAAGCTTGGGAAGAAGCTTGATAAACCAGTTGTGGCAACAGGTAATGTTCATTATTTAGATCCGACAGATGGGATGTTCAGACAAATATTAATTGGTTCACAAGGTGGTGCCAATATTTTAAATAAATCAAAGCTACCTGAGGTTCATTTTAGAACGACGGATGAAATGCTCAAGGAATTTGACTTTTTAGGGCCAGATCTTGCGAAGGAAGTTGTTGTTACCAACTCTCAAAAAATTGCAGATATGATTGGTGATGTGAAGCCTATTAAAGACGATTTATATACACCTAAAATTGAAGGCTCGGATGATGAGGTAACCAATTTAACTTATGAAATGGCTCATCGCATTTATGGAGACGATTTACCTGAAATCGTGAAGGCACGTATCGAGAAGGAATTAAAATCGATTTTAGGTCATGGCTTCGGTGTAATTTATTTAATCTCTGCGAAGCTAGTGAAAAAATCACTAGCTGATGGTTATTTAGTTGGTTCCCGTGGTTCCGTTGGATCTTCGTTAGTAGCAACCTTTATGGAGATTACAGAGGTAAATCCACTACCACCTCATTATATTTGCCCAAATTGTAAGCATTCTGAGTTTTTTGATGATGGATCTGTTAGCTCAGGTTTTGACTTACCAAATAAGAATTGTACAGAATGTGGAACACCTTATAAAAAGGATGGACAAGATATTCCATTCGAAACATTCCTTGGTTTTAAAGGAGATAAGGTGCCTGACATCGATTTGAGTGCGACACGTTGCTAGTTGAAAAGACATGCCACCATATATTGGTAGAACTGCTATTTCGAAGTGCGGAATGACGGAGTAACGCCCCGAAACGCACTCGCTGAAGCTACGACATGCAAGCGGATGATTGCAAAACTGAAACTTGTATGAAGCTCGTTAAAGTAGGCTGAAGTTCACCCAAACAGTAAGGCTGTGGAAAGGGAGCAATCCTGTGAATGATAGGTCTGGCGTCTATAAACTTTCTATGGTTAGAATCAGTAGAACTCACTGGGACGAACCCTCGATTGACTTTTCGTGAATGTCACGTAGTAGAAATGCTGCGGGGTCCAAATTAGGACTTCTAGGTGTGGATGAGTAAGCGTTTGATTATGAAAATCCATCATGTGTTACAGGCACATGCAAGCCTAGCGGAATTTAGGGGGAGCCTAAGGAAAGATGTACAGATAGAAATAGTGGAACGTGTGAAGCTCCGAACGTAAGAGACAGTTGCATGTCGATGACGACGGTGTACGGAAAGGCTGAATAGCTATAACGTACTTTGACGGAGTGGCAGTAGTGCCGTAGTACCTTTGAAGAAATGCCATTGATGACTGAATAACCAATAGGTCGGAGGATAAAACATTTCAGAGGGAAGGGCACAAGTCGTTAGTGTTGAAACTAAACCTACACAAGTCAGATTCTAGTATGACTAAAGAGAACGAAAGCTCAAAGGGAGTGAGTAGTTGACTGACTCAATGATTCAAAAGTTAAGAAATAACGAGTATTTTGGATTGCAAAAAACTTTTGATGATCTTTATAACGAAAGTAAGAGTGGTCGTTATTTTACAGACCTTTATGACTTGATTATTTCCGAAGAAAATATATTGCTCGCCTTTCGAAACCTCAAAAGCAATACAGGTAGTAAAACGAAAGGTGTTAATGGACACACAATTAAACATCTAAACAAAATGAATGCTGATAAACTAATCAGACTTGTTCGAAGAAGGCTTGATAATTATTCACCACACGCAGTAAGAAGGTTGTTTATACCAAAACCGAGCGGAAAGATGCGACCTCTTGGTATCCCAACTATTGAGGATAGACTAATACAGCAAATGTTTTTGCAAGTATTAGAACCGATTACAGAGGCAAAATTTCATCCGCAAAGTTATGGCTTTAGACCGAAGCGAAGCACACATGATGCAATCGCAAGATGCTACCATATGGTGAATCATAGTCATCAACATTTTGTAGTTGATATAGATATTAAAGGTTTCTTCGACAATGTAAATCATAAAAAACTAATGAAACAATTATGGACGATTGGTATTAGAGACAAAAAAGTATTAGCGATACTAAAGAAGATGTTGAAATCCGAAATTACAGGTGAAGGAGTACCAACAAAGGGAACCCCACAAGGAGGAATTTTATCTCCATTACTCGCAAACGTAGTTTTAAACGAGTTTGATTGGTGGATTTCAAATCAATGGGAAACAAAACCAACACGAGTACCTTATAAGCTAAAACGCAATAAAACGGACACACTTAAAAAGACAAGGCTAAAACCAATGTATCTAGTTCGATACGCAGATGATTTTAAAATCTTCACGAATTCATATGAAAATGCTCGAAAGATTAAAATAGCCGTTGAAAAATGGCTAAAAGAACGATTAGGGCTAGAAATTAGTGAAGAAAAAAGTAAAATCACAAATTTGCGTAAAAACGGTACAGACTTTTTAGGGATTCGCTTTAGAGCGGTACAAAAAGGCAATGCGAAAACAGGATACATCGTAAACTCTAAGATGGACCCAAAAGCAAAAGAAAAGGTACAAGGCGTAATAAGGCACCAACTAGTAAAACTAAGGAAAAGTCCTACTCCACAAAAAGTGATGAATTTTAATGCAAATATTTTAGGGTTGCAAAATTACTATAAGATTGCAACTCGAATCGCTCAGGATTTTAATGAGATAAGGCATAATATTCATCCAAACATTAAATCACTCATGATAAGAAACATCTTTGTGAAAACAAAGGAAACAAACGGAGTGATTGATAAATTTTATGGAGATTACAATTATCCACGTTTCAAAAGCAATGGGTTGTTAGTCTATCCTATTGAAGCAGTTCGGCATGATATACGGGGACAACGGAAACCAGAATTTACGATTTACAATGAGAATGATAGGAAAGCAGTCCATAAAGATTTAAAACAAGTGTCCATAAGAGAAATAGAAATGTTTCGTAAGGGAATCTATAAATCGAAAAGTGTTCAGTATGAAAATAACCGGTTGAGTAAATATGTAGCACAAAAAGGTTGTTGTGGTATCACAGCTGAGAGGTTAACACCTCATCAAGCATTATGTCATCATATTAAGCCAACAGCACAGGGTGGTACAGATGAATATGATAATTTGATTATTATCAATAGGGAATATCATATGCTCATTCATAATTCAGACCCATTAAAAAATAAAGAGTATCAGAAGATTTTAAGTAAACTCGAAGCTAAAGCAATTAACAAATTAAACAGGCTAAGAACGGAAGTAGGAAATCCAAAGCTTAGTCTATAAATTCAACAAAACTAACGATGGAACGCCGTGTGAGTGTGAAAGCCTCATGCACGGTGTGGGACGGGGGAAAAGCTAGCGATGACTTCAAAGGCTTACCTATCGTCATATTTTTCTGGTGAATATCAACCAAATGCCCATAACTATACAAAAGTTCTATTCGGTGAAGATTATGTATTTCGCGCTGGAACAATTGGTACAGTTGCTGAGAAAACAGCGTATGGCTATGTAAAGGGCTATGCAAGTGATAATAACCTGCATTTTCGTGGAGCAGAAGTAGATCGCTTAGTGCAAGGCTGTACAGGTGTAAAACGTACAACTGGACAACATCCCGGGGGAATCATCGTAGTACCAGATTATATGGATATTTACGACTTCTCCCCAGTGCAATATCCTGCGGATGCACAGGATGCCGAATGGCGAACAACTCATTTTGATTTCCATTCCATTCACGACAATATTTTAAAACTGGATATTCTGGGACACGATGATCCGACTGTGATTCGGATGTTGCAGGATTTATCAGGTATAGATCCAAAAACAATTCCAACAGATGATCCAGTCGTTATGAAAATTTTTAGTTCCCCTGAATCTTTAGGTGTAACAGAAAAACAAATCGGCTGCAAAACAGGAACATTAGGAATCCCAGAGTTTGGTACTCGATTTGTGCGTCAAATGCTAGAAGATACAAAGCCATCCACTTTTTCAGAGCTTGTGCAAATTTCGGGGCTTTCCCATGGAACAGATGTATGGCTAGGTAATGCTCAGGAATTAATACAAAACGGTACATGTGTACTGAAAGAGGTAATTGGCTGTCGTGACGATATCATGGTGTATTTAATTTACCAAGGTCTAGAACCGTCATTGGCCTTTAAAATTATGGAATCCGTGCGTAAAGGGAAGGGATTATCTGATGAGTTTGAAGCAGAGATGCTTGCAAATAAGGTACCAGGCTGGTATATCGAATCGTGTAAAAAAATAAAATACATGTTCCCGAAAGCCCATGCGGCAGCTTATGTGTTAATGGCAGTACGTATTGCTTGGTTTAAGGTACACTTCCCAATCCTTTATTATGCAGCTTATTTCACAGTTCGTGCCGATGATTTTGATTTAATATCGATGGTACAGGGATCACAAATGATTCGTGCCAAAATTGATGAAATCAATATGAAAGGCTTAGATGCTTCCACAAAAGAGAAAAACTTACTAACGGTTATGGAGCTTGCACTTGAAATGTGTGAGCGTGGTATGAGCTTCCAAAAGGTTGACTTATACCGTTCGCAGGCCAGTGAATTTGTAATTGATGGTAACACATTAATCCCCCCATTCGATGCGATTCCTGGACTTGGTACGAACGTTGCGAAAACAATTGTGGCGGCACGTGAGGAAGGCGAGTTTTTATCGAAAGAAGACTTACAGCAACGTGGTCGTGTATCTAAAACATTAATTGAATACATGGATCAACTGGGCTGTTTAGAAGGCATGCCAGATGCTAATCAGCTATCACTATTCTAATAATTACGTTAGTTTTTATGACAAACTAATGGACATTTTCGAATTCCAGACACATTTATAATGTGTCAATGATGTCTAGAATAAGGAAATTTGCATTGTGCTGTAAACTGTGCTATTCTTATGGTAATAATTTGTTGATAATTTTCCAGCAAAAGAGTGGGGCCTTCCCGCTCTTTTCTGTTGTTATACCGTAGCAAAACAAATTTTTGACTAACAGCAGGTAAGACCGTAAAATTTCACCAAATCAATGGTGGAATTTCTGTTTTATTATGGTTCATTATAGGATTTCGTAATGAATCGTTATTACGCTAGAATTTAATAGATACAGGAGGCAACAATGAGCAAAGTACCATCTTTAATTGAAGAGCTCGCTAATCCAATTGTAGAAGAGTTAAACCTTGAGTTAGTGGATATCGAGTTCGTAAAAGAAGGGCGTAACTGGTTTTTACGTGTTTATGTCGATACACCTGAAGGCGGAATTGACATTGACCAATGTGCTCAAGTAAGTGAAAGACTGAGTCTACTATTGGATGAAAAGGATCCAATTACACAAAACTATTATTTAGAAGTTTCTTCACCTGGAGCAGAACGTCCACTAAAAAAAGATGCTGATTTTGAAAAAGCGATTGGTAAATTTATTTACGTAAAGACCTATGAGCCCATTAAGGACATGAAGGAATTCCAAGGCTACTTAACGTCATACAATGAACATACATTAGTGATGGAAGTACGTATTAAAACGCGCAAAATAACAGTAACCATTGAACAAGAAAAAATCGCATTGGCACGATTAGCCATCGATTTTTCAGCATAATGCATATTTAGGAGTGAAAACAAAATGAGTAGTGATTTGTTAGATGCGCTAACTGCGCTAGAAGAACAAAAGGGAATTTCAAGAGATGTGTTAATTGAGGCAATTGAAGCGGCATTAGTTACAGCTTACAAACGCAACTTTAATCAAGCACAGAATGTTCGTGTGGACTTAAATTTAGATAAGGGCTCTATTCGTGTCTTTTCACGTAAAGATGTTGTAGAAGAGGTTGAGGATGACCGCTTACAAATATCTTTAGAGGATGCCAAGGCTATCAACCCTGCTTATCAATTAGAAGATGTGGTTGAACAAGAAGTGACACCTCGCAACTTTGGTCGTATTGCTGCTCAAACAGCAAAACAAGTCGTGACACAACGTGTACGCGAGGCTGAACGAGGCTTAATTTACGAACAATACGTAGACCGTGAAGACGATATTGTCACTGGTGTTGTTGAGCGACTTGATGCTCGTAATATTTATGTAGGCTTAGGTAAAGTAGAAGCTGCTCTACCAGTCAATGAACAAATACAAGGTGAAAAATATCATCCGCATGATCGTATTAAAGTCTATATTACAAAGGTTGAGCGAACAACTCGTGGACCGCAAGTCATTGTGTCACGCACACATCCAGGGTTACTACGTCGATTATTTGAGATGGAAGTACCTGAAATTTATGAAGGTATTGTAGAAATTAAATCAATTGCTCGAGAAGCGGGAGATCGTTCAAAAATTTCTGTATATGCACATAATGAAGAAGTAGATCCAGTCGGCTCATGTGTAGGAGCAAAAGGTGCTCGTGTTCAGACTATTGTCAATGAATTAAACGGAGAGAAAATCGATATTGTTGAATGGTCAGAAGATCCAGTTGTTTTCGTGGCAAATGCTCTTAGCCCTTCAAAGGTTTTAGATGTGCAAGTAAACGAAGAAGAAAAATCTACAACGGTTGTCGTACCTGACTATCAATTATCTCTGGCAATTGGTAAGCGTGGTCAAAATGCACGTTTAGCTGCAAAGCTAACTGGTTGGAAAATTGATATTAAAAGTGAAACAGATGCCCGTGAGCTAGGTATTTATCCATCTGCTACAAGCACTTTCATTCCTGCTGAAGATGAAGAAAGTGATTTTGAGGATGTAGCAGTTGACTTATATCAAGACGACGAAGAATAAGTAAGAAAGGCCGTGTGACTAGTCTGCTGCCATTATTCAGTGGACGTTGAGGGCGTCGACTGAATAATGGCATTGTCTACCTTGTAAAAAGTTATGGTTTCTTAATCAGGACATGACTGAGGTAATGCGTGGCTAGTCCACCTCTTACGACAAGCTTCAGAGAGGAAAGGTGATTCTTATGGCTGTTAATAAAAAAATACCTCTTCGCAAATGTGTAGCTACCGGAGAAATGCTACCAAAAAAAGAAATGATTCGTGTTGTTCGTTCAAAAGAGGGTGAGGTAAGCGTGGATATTTCTGGAAAGAAATCCGGACGAGGTGCTTATGTCTCTAAATCAGAGGAGGCAGTTGAAATCGCTCGTAAGAAAAATGTTTTAGGGCACCAGCTTGATGTAAAAATACCTGAAGAAATATACGATGAACTACTATTGTTGATTCGTAGGGAGTCTATTATATGATCCAGCAAGCAGTGTTTAATTTGCTTGGAATCGCGGCAAGAGCCCGTAAAGTCATTTCAGGAGAAGAGTTAGTAGTAAAGGAAGTCCGCAATGGTAATGCTAAGCTTGTACTGCTTGCAAACGATGCTTCTAAAAACTCTAGCAAGAAAATTCAAGATAAATGCACGTACTACAACGTTGAGTATCATGTAATTGGTGATCGTTATGATCTAGGACATGCTACAGGTAAGGAGGCCCGAGTGGCTTTAGCTATTACCGATAAAGGTTTTGCAAGTAAATTGTCTAGTCTACTCAACGAAAAATAATCGGGGGTGAGCAGATGACCAAAATCAGAGTTCATGAATATGCAAAACAAGTGAATAAAACGAGTAAAGAGGTTATTGAAGCACTAAGTAAATTAAATGTGAGTGTAACAAATCATATGTCTATGTTAGAAAAAGACATTGTGTCAAAGTTAAACCAAACATTTAGTACATCAGGAAAAAAAGAAGTGAAACAACCTACTCAAAACGTATCACAAAGAACACAACCTAATGGACAACAAAAACCACAGCAATCGATGAAAAGGCAAGAAGGACAAAAGCAGCAATCTGCTACTTCTAAGCCTAGAGCAAACAATCAGCAACAAACGCATCAAAACTCAAATTCGTCTAACGAAAAATCTAAGAATACAAAAGGTAATCAAAATCGAAATATGACACAAAATAATAATAACAATAATAATAATAATCGTAGAGGTGGCGGTGGTTTTAACCAACGTCCAAAACCAGGAATTCATGGAGGCAAACGTCGCCATCCAAAAACACATCAACCATCAATACCAGTGAAACAAAAGGAATTACCAGAAAAAATTACGTTTGTTGAATCACTATCTGTTGCGGAATTAGCCAAAAAACTACATCGTGAACCATCAGAAATCATTAAAAAGTTATTTATGCTTGGTGTAATGGCAACAATTAACCAAGAATTAGATAAGGATGCAATTGAATTAATTTGCGCAGACTACGGTGTAGAAGTTGAAGAAGAAATCCGTGTGGATATTACGGATTTAGAAACACACTTCGAACAAACAGAAGAAGTAAACGAGGAGGAATTATCGGAACGTCCTCCAGTTGTAACAATTATGGGTCACGTTGACCATGGTAAAACGACATTATTAGACTCAATTCGCCATACAAAAGTTACAGCAGGAGAAGCTGGTGGTATTACACAGCATATTGGTGCCTACCAAGTAACTGAAGGCGACAAAAAAATTACGTTCCTGGATACACCAGGTCACGCTGCTTTTACAACAATGCGTGCACGTGGGGCAAAAGTAACAGACTTAACAATTTTAGTGGTAGCTGCAGATGATGGTGTCATGCCACAAACAGTAGAAGCTATTAACCACGCAAAAGCTGCAGAAGTACCAATTATTGTTGCTGTCAACAAAATGGATAAACCTTCAGCGAATCCTGATCGTGTAATGCAAGAATTAACAGAGCATGGTCTTGTTCCAGAGGCATGGGGCGGAGATACAATTTTTGTACCAATTTCCGCATTAAAAGGTGAAGGCATCGATACATTGCTTGAGATGATTTTACTTGTTGCAGAAGTTGGGGAATTAAAAGCAAATCCTAACCGCTTAGCTATAGGTACTGTTATTGAAGCACAGCTTGATAAAGGTCGTGGTTCTGTTGCAACACTATTAGTACAAGATGGCACACTAAAAGTAGGAGACCCAATTGTTGTTGGTCATACTTATGGGCGAGTACGTGCGATGGTAAATGACAAGGGGCGTCGTGTGAAAGAGGCTGGACCATCAACGCCAGTAGAAATTACGGGCTTAAATGATGTGCCGCAAGCTGGAGACCGCTTCGTTGTTTTTGAAGATGAAAAAACAGCACGTCAAGTAGGTGAAACACGTGCAATGTCTGCCATACAAGCACAACGCTCTGAAAAACAGCGCGTAACACTGGATAATCTATTTGAACAAATGAGCCAAGGTGAAATGAAAGAGCTTAACCTTATCGTGAAGGCTGACGTTCAAGGTACTGTTGAAGCTATGGCTGCATCTTTAATGAAAATTGATGTGGAAGGCGTTAACGTAAAAATTATTCACACTGGCGCAGGGGCAATTACAGAGTCTGATATTTCTCTTGCTGCTGCATCAAATGCCATTGTAATTGGTTTTAATGTTCGTCCAGACGTTAATGCAAAACGTGCCGCTGAACAAGAAGGCGTAGATATTCGCTTACACCGTATTATCTATAAAGTAATCGAAGAAATTGAACAAGCGATGAAAGGTATGCTTGATCCAGAATTCGAAGAAAAAATTATTGGTCAAGCAGAAGTTCGACAAACAATTAAAGTATCAAAAGTTGGTACAATTGCTGGTTCATATGTAACAGAAGGTAAAGTAACGCGTGATTCTGGCGTACGTGTAATCCGCGACAATGTAGTAATTTTTGAAGGTGAATTAGATACACTTAAACGCTTCAAAGATGAAGTGAAAGAAGTTGCAAAGGGATACGAATGTGGTATTACAATTACAAACTTCAACGATATTAAAGAAGGCGACATTATTGAAGCCTATATTATGGAAGAAGTTAAACGCGTCTAATGATTGTATACGCAGAGGTTGAATTCATCATTCAAACTGCCCATTCGTTAAAGGAAAAACGTGCTGTCCTACAGCGTATGATTACCCGCACAAAGCAAAAGTTTAATGTATCCATTGCGGAAATTGACCATCAAAATGTATGGCAGCGCACAAAATTAGCACTTGTTGCTGTTTCTTCTTCAAAAGAAGCGGCTGAGCGAGAAATTAATCATGCGCTTCATTTCTTACAGTCAAATCCGTCATGGGAACAGCTCAATGTGTGGCGAGATTATTTATAAGTAACAAAAGATAGCTGTGTCATTTATATGTTGAGATCATTCCAATACATCTAAAAGAGTAAGCACACTATCTGGAATCGAAATAGAGGTGACAAATTATGTCTCTACGCTCAAACCGTGTTGCTGAGCAAATGAAAAAAGAACTCGGTGATATTCTTGGCCGTAAAATAAAAGATCCGCGTGTTGGGTTTGTTACTGTTACGGGTGTTGAGGTAACAGGTGATTTACAGCAAGCGACTATTTATATTACAACTTTAGGCAATGAACGTGAACGAGAAGAAACACTAAAAGCTTTAGTAAAGGCCTCTGGTTTTATTCGTTCAGAAATCGGTTCACGTATCCGATTACGCCGTACACCAGAATTAATCTTTGAATTTGATTCATCGATTGAATATGGAAACCGTATTGATACATTGCTACGAGGTTTACACAAAGAATAAGTAAAAGATAAAGAGTCTGCCACATGCATATTCATGCAGGCAGGCTTTTTATTGTAGGAAAAATTGTTGATTTGGCAATTTTACAACAAAGAAGTTTTGGGAGGAGCTATATGAACGGTATTTTACCACTTTGGAAGGAACGTGGCATGACAAGCCATGATTGTGTTTTTAAATTACGAAAAATTTTACGCACAAAAAAAGTAGGACATACAGGTACACTTGATCCAGGTGTAGAGGGTGTTCTACCAATTTGTATTGGACAGGCGACAAGGATTGCAGAGTATTTAACAGATGCAGGAAAAACCTATGAAGCTATCATTTCTATTGGTCGAACAACGACAACCGAGGATGCAGAAGGTGAAACAGTTGAACAGGATACCAACATCAAGCAATTCACTCGAGGTCAATTATTAGAGGTGCTAGCTTCTTTAACAGGAGTGATTGAACAAACACCACCTATGTTTTCTGCAGTCAAAGTCAATGGTAAACGCCTTTATGAATATGCACGTAAAGGGGAAACCGTTGAAAGACCGACACGTCAGGTTACAATTTATGCTTTAGAGCTTTTAGATGAGATCGAACTATATGAAGGACAAGAAATTACGTTTCCAGTTCGCATAGCTTGTAGTAAGGGCACATATATCCGCACATTAGCCGTACAAATAGGGGAAGCACTTGGTTATCCTGCACATATGCAAGAGCTTGTACGCACAGCCTCAGGCACATTTACACAAGAAAATTGCTTTACATTGGGACAGGTTGCTGAACTGATGGAAGCTGAACAAATTGATAGATGTATTTTACCAGTTGAGTATGCATTAACAGACTTTCCATATATTGAAATTACTGCTGCTAATGAAAAAGAAATTTTCAATGGACAAGTGCTTCCGGCAGATACATTATTAAAGATACATGATAAAATTGTTTTTGGAATCAATGGGAAAGCAATGGCGGTTTATCAACCACATCCAACGAAGGAAGGGTTGATGAAACCACATAAAATGTTTCCGACGATAGAGTAGGAGGATTTTTGTATGGAGGTCATTCATTTAAAATACCCGCATCAACTACAGCAACGAGAAAGCATGCAGCCTTATTCATTAGCAATTGGCTTTTTTGATGGTGTACATAGAGGGCATCAGGCAGTTATCAAGGCAGCGAAGGAAGAGGGAGACAAGCGTCAAATTTCGACTGCAGTGATGACTTTTGATCCACATCCTTCTATAGTCCTTGGTGGACGTAACGAAAAGGTTTTTTATATTACATTGCTACAGCAAAAATTGCAACTGTTTCAAGAACAAGGTGTGGATACGGTATTTGTCGTACATTTTACTTCAGATTTTGCCAAGCTTTCTCCAGCAGCCTTTATTGATACGTTTATCCGTGGATTAAATATCCAACATGTTACAGCTGGCTTTGATTTCTCCTTTGGTGCATTTGGAAAGGGCACAATGGAGGAGATGCATGCTTTGAGTAATGGCGATTATGGTGTGACGATTGTTGAAAAGAAAACGGATGATATTGAAAAAATTAGCTCTACACGAATTCGTAAACTTTTACAGGAGGGAGACATGGAAGCTGCAAGAATGCTGCTAGGTCGACCCTTTGAAATCGCAGGTATTGTTATACATGGTGATAAGCGAGGACGTACTATAGGCTTCCCTACTGCAAATGTTCAAGCACTAGAGGGGACTTATATTCCAGCAAGCGGTGTCTATGCTGTCCGTTTATTTGTACAAAATAATTGGTATGATGGCGTATGTAATGTAGGCTACAAACCAACATTTAAAGACCCAAATGATAAGCAATTATCTATTGAGGTTCATATACTAAACTTCGAAAAGAGCATCTATGGCGAAGAAGTACATGTTGCTTGGTATAAACGTATTCGAAGTGAACGTAAATTTGATGGTATTGAAGCATTAAAGGCACAAATTGAAAAGGATAAACAGGAAGCGATCGACTATTTTAATGCTTTCCAACAATAACGGTTAAACATGGTCAATGTTGCTGTGTTTTTCTGCTTCGGTATTTGAGTAGAATTACGTTATCACTTGCTTGACCTTTTGATTTATGGTAACATTCATAAGTGCATAAATGCTTAACCTTAGCTCGGTATATCGATAACTCCAACGTGTACTGTGCTAATGGGGATTTATTATAATTTAGGAGGTCCATACAAATGGCTATTTCAAAAGAACGTAAAAACGAAATTATCGCTGAGTACCGCACTCACGAAAGTGACACTGGTTCACCAGAAGTACAAGTTGCAATGTTAACAGAGGAAATTAATGCTCTAAACACACACTTACGTACTCACAAAAAAGATTTCCACTCTGAGCGTGGTCTTCTAAAAATGGTAGGTCGTCGTCGTCACTTATTAAAATATCTTCGTGAAACTGACGTACAACGTTACCGTGAACTAATCAACCGTTTAGGCTTACGTCGCTAATTTAAAAGCAGGATTGCTCCTGTTTTAGACTATAGACAACTTTGTTTGTCTATGGTCTTTTTTGTTTTTTAGTCAGGTTAGTAATTAAAATTCTTGTCAACGATTAACGATATACAAAAATAGTACACTTGAAAAAGGAAATATCTCGCAACTAAATTGAGAGGTTATCAACACAACATAATGAGTTAGTCATAAAAGTCCCTATTCCCTGGAAAGAATTTTACTAGGGCTCAGGGTCTATTCATATGTTGCATTTTTACAATGGTCATGATCTTATTGGGGTGGACCGCTTCATCATGCCAATCTTTTTTATTCTTCTTTGGCTATCTATGCTTAAACTTTACTATGCGCCTAACTTTCATTATACTAGAAAGATGTGGTATGATAACCTATTGTGTAAACCTACATTTGAAAATAATGATTTATCCATTATTTCCTATCAGGAAGGATTATTTTAAGTCAAATTCATATAACAGAAGTATAAAAGTGCTTTTTCAATAAAATATAAAAATAAATCTTAAATAAATTGGCAATAATTGATTTTAAATGTATGATTATTTCATGAAATATTTTTTAGCATAGAACAAGCATTTTTGGTACACTTACTATTAGTACATACAGACGAAGTAAGTGTTTTATAATAGAGAGGGGTTCATTGAATGAACGAGAAGAAAGTCTATTCCTACGAATGGGCTGGCCGTCCACTTGTAATCGAAGTTGGACAGTTAGCAAAACAAGCAAATGGAGCTGTATTAGTACGCTATGGCGATACTTCAGTACTTTCAACAGCAACAATGTCAAAATCACCAAAACCACTTGATTTCTTCCCATTAACAGTAAACTATGAAGAACGCCTATATGCTGCAGGTAAAATTCCTGGCGGCTTTATTAAACGTGAAGGTCGTCCATCTGAAAAAGCGATTCTTGCAAGCCGTCTAATCGACCGCCCTATTCGTCCGATGTTCCCAGATGGGTTCCGTAATGAAGTCCAAGTCATTTCAATGGTTATGTCCAATGATCCGAATTGTACGTCTGAAATGGCAGCTATGGTTGGTTCCTCATTAGCACTAGCTATTTCCGATATCCCATTCGATGGACCAATAGCAGGTGTACAGGTTGGCTATATTGATGGTGAATTCATCGTGAACCCAACAGTGGAACAATCTAATCATTCAACTATTCATTTATCTGTAGCTGGGAACAAAGATGCTATCAACATGGTTGAAGCAGGTGCACTTGAAGTTCCAGAAGAGGTAATGTTAGAGGCCATTATGTTTGGTCATGAAGAAATTAAAAAAATTATTGCTTTCCAAGAGCAAATTGCTGCTGAGGTTGGAAAGGAAAAATTACCAGTAACATTATTTGAAATTAATGAAGCGATTCAAGCAGATATAAAGGCAGCTTGTGAGTCTGACATGCATGATGCCATTCAAACAGCAGAAAAACATGCTCGTGATGAAGCGATTCAAGCAGTAAAAGATCGTGTTATTGCTTCTTACGAAGAGCAAGAAGCTGATGATGAAACAATGAAGCAGGTTTATACAATTCTAGATAAGATGGTAAAAGATGAAGTACGCCGTCAAATTACAGAAGATAAAATTCGTCCAGATGGTCGTAAACTTGATGAGATCCGTCCACTTTCATCAGAAACGGGATTATTACAGCGTACGCATGGTTCAGCACTATTTACACGTGGACAAACACAAGCATTGTCAATTTGTACTCTAGGGGCACTTGGAGATGTGCAAATTATTGATGGATTAGGTGTGGAAGAATCTAAACGCTTTATGCATCATTATAACTTCCCTCAATTCTCAGTTGGGGAAACAGGACCGATTCGTGGACCAGGTCGTCGTGAAATTGGACATGGAGCGCTAGGAGAACGTGCACTTGAAGCAGTTATTCCAAATGAATCTGTATTCCCATATACGATTCGTTGTGTATCGGAAGTGCTTGAATCGAATGGTTCTACTTCTCAGGCTTCCATCTGTGCCTCCACGTTAGCAATGATGGATGCGGGTGTTCCATTAAAAGCACCTGTAGCAGGTATTGCAATGGGTCTTATTAAAAAAGGTGAGTATTACTCCATCTTAACAGATATTCAAGGAATGGAAGATCACCTTGGAGATATGGACTTTAAAGTTGCAGGTACAGCTAAAGGTGTAACAGCCCTACAAATGGACATTAAAATCGATGGATTATCCCGCAATATTTTAGAAGAAGCATTAACACAAGCTAAAATTGGGCGCATGCATATTTTAGAATCAATGCTTGCGACACTTGCTGAACCACGTGAAAAATTATCTGAATTTGCACCGAAAATTGTCATTGTGAAAATTAACCCTGATAAAATCCGTGATGTCATTGGACCAGGCGGTAAACAAATTAACAAAATTATTGAAGAAACTGGGGTAAAAATTGATACAGAGCAAGACGGTACAATTTACATCTCTTCTGCAGATGAAGAAATGAATGCACGTGCAAAACAAATTATTGAAGATATCGTACGTGAAGCAAAAGTAGGGGAGTACTACTTAGCGACAGTGAAGCGTATTGAAAAATTCGGTGCATTCTGTGAAATCTTCCCAGGTAAGGATGGTTTACTTCATATCTCTGAAATCCAAGAGGAACGTACAAAGCAGGTAGAAGATGTTTTAAAACTTGGTGATCAATTACTTGTAAAAGTGATTGAAATCGACAAGCAAGGACGTGTGAATTTATCTCGTAAAGTGGTTATTCAAGAGGAAAAAGAGCGCGCTGAGCAAGGTAAATAATAGGGAATAGCAAAGGCTGCGTATGTTGCGCAGCCTTTTTTAAATCAAGATGGAGGGAATTTTATGGTACAAGTACATACATGTGACAATGGTGTGCGTATTGTGTCTGAGCAAATTGATCATGTAAGATCGGTAGCTTTAGGCATTTTTGTGAATGCAGGTTCTCGCTATGAATTACCTGAAGAGAATGGGATTACTCATTTTATTGAGCACATGCTGTTTAAAGGAACAGCAACGCGCACTGCTCGTCAAATTGCCGAGGAATTTGATCGTATTGGTGGAGAATTAAATGCTTTTACCTCTAAGGAAAATACATGCTATTATGCTAAAGTTTTAGATCATCATGCAGAGCTTGCAGTCACAATACTTGCTGATATGTTCTTTAACTCTACATTTGCAGAAGAGGAGTTAGAGAAGGAACGACAAGTAGTATTAGAGGAAATCTTAATGAGTGAAGATGCACCAGATGACGATGTACATGAAAAGTTATGGGAAGTAATGTATCCAAATGATGCGCTTGGTCGTCCAATACTAGGCACTGCTGCTACATTAAAAACATTTACAGCAGATATGATTCGCGCTTATATGGCTAAACACTACGGCCCGAAATCAGTAGTTATTTCATTAGCAGGCAATATTTCCGAAAAACTCCTACAAACAATAATTGATTTATTTGGACAATACCAAGCATCTCCTCTTGAGGTTGCACCAGAATTAACAAACCCACAATTTCATCCAGGAGAGATAACAAAAATACGTGATACAGAGCAAGCACATGTAGCAATCTCTTATCCAGCAATTGGTGTAAAAGATCCAGATATGTATAGTTTTATAGCTCTTAATAATATTATTGGGGGCAATATGAGCTCTCGCTTATTCCAGGAAGTTCGTGAGGAACGAGGCTTGGCTTATACGATTTTTTCCTACCAATCCTGCTATGCTGACGTCGGAGCATTTACGATTTACAGTAGTACAAGTCGTCAACAATTATCACAGCTCCAGCACACAGTTGATGCAACATTACTAGATATTGTGGCTGGCGGCGTAACAGAAGAGGAGCTTGATAATGCGAAGGAGCAGCTTAAGGGCAGTTTTGTGCTTGGATTAGAGGGGACTGGTGCTCGGATGAATCGTAATGGTACAAGTGAACTGGTACATGGAAAGCATCGCTCTGTGGACGAGGTACTAACAGCTATTGATGCAGTTTCAATGGCGTCAGTGGAACGCCTAATTGCGAAAATATTAAAAGCTGAGCCAGCCATCGCCATAATTGGCCCTAAGGCATAAATATTCCGAAATTAAAGTTTAGCCTATATAACTAAGGTTTTTGAGGGCACTAAAAAAGTCGGTTTGCCACAAAAAATGTGATGCAAATCGACTTTTTTAAGTTTTTTCAACTTTAACAAAAGACAGATCTCTACTATGAAAATGAAATTGTCAGTGCCCACCCGTTTTGGTAGCCTATTTCTCTCTCTTTTAATAAACCTCTTTTGCTAAATACAATGTCAAGCTTTTATGGAAAATAAAAATGCTAATGATAAGACAGATAATTGTGGGGATTAAAATGATCAATAAATTGGCCGCTACTAGTGATAGATAGTAATGAATTGGAAAATTGATGATAAAAATAATAAGAATAGCAATGATCATCCTAAAATTACGCATCCCCTTCGTCTCTTCTAGATGATGGATATAAAACTGTGTACAGATGAGCAGAGAGGCACTGCTAATATAAGCAAAATACATGGCGAAATGCTCTGAGAAATTTTCGTTCGCAGCGGATTGTGAAAAATAAGCTGGTGCCATTAGGAAAAACAGCAATATTACGATTCCATAGCAATATAGATAATCAGCCTGAAGCTGTGTTTTTTTAGTTAACGGGAGACTATTAACAAACAATTCCCAGTTAATTTTATAATCACTATCATATAATCCCCCAACAATGGAAGCGGAAAAAACAACCGCAAAAATGCCTATTGAGGGATTATCTAAATAAGGTATTTTAAAGAAATTGATAATAGCACATATGATAACTACAAAAAAAATTGACCACTTCTGTACCATTATTCTTTGTAAAAGTAGAGCCTGCATGAACTCCCTCCTTTAAAATTCTTTTTGTTTATAAATGGCTGTTGAGATTAAAGAGGATAGCCATAGGATTAGAAGTCCAGCAATAGGTGCCAAAAACATAAATTGTTTAATGTTTGTTAAAACAAAAAACATATCGGATGATTGCTTGTTAATGAGGCCAAATAAAAAACCTGGGAAGAAGCAGATCGCAATAAGAACCATTTTTCCTTTAATGGAACCAAATTTAATGTAGATGGGTAACAATATCGCTAGTATACAAATTGCTAATGTCACTATTAGATTAAATGTTAGAAAAAATTCTTCTGGTGCCAAGTTATTCGGCGTAAAACGAAGAATAATCCATACAATCGGTAGTGCAAAAATAAGCCCCATAATCATAAGAAGGATACTAAGTATATATTTACTAAGTACGATGTCCCCTTTTGAAATAGGTAAAGTATTAGCATATTTATCCCAGCCACTTTGTTCATCATAGGTAATAGCAGTTATCGCCTGAAAAGTCACCAAAATTATAACAAGTGAAAAGAGCATTGAACCTTGTTGTACAATGAATGACATAAATATGAAGAAAATCAACAAAAAGGCTTGTGTTTTTATTTGACGCTGAATCGTCATTAAATCTTTTAATATAAGACCTACCATGCTCATACACTACCTTTCACATAAAATAGCATAATGTCTTCAATAGAAGGCTTTTCAAGAGAAAACACTTCGTTTATTTCACTTTTTTGTACTAATGCTTCTACACCAAAAGCTCCATTCCGTTTTCTTAAAATGGCATGCTCGGGTATGGCACTTATCTCCTCTTCACTACCTTTAAATATTCCATACTCATAGAGTAATACATCCTTGCCCTCACTAAATAAAACCTCACCATTATGGATAAAAGTAATATAGTCTGCAATCTTTTCTAAATCACTTGTTATATGGGAAGAAAATAAAATGCTGTGTGTTTCATCCTGCATAAATGCTAAAAATAAATCGAGAATTTCATCACGAATAATCGGATCTAGCCCACTTGTTGGTTCATCTAAAATTAGCAGCTTTGGATGATGTGCCAGTGCCAATGCAATAGACAGCTTCATCCTCATACCTCGCGATAATTCTTTTATCCTCTTCTTCTCAGGAACTTTAAATTGTCTCAATCGCTCAAAATAATAGCTTGAATCCCACGTTTTAAATACTTTTTTCATAAATTTGTCGAGCTGCGTCGCATTAAGCGTTTCAGGTATGTGTAAATCGTCAAAAACTACACCGATGTCGTTTTTTATCGATAATTCATGTTCGACAATATCTTTGCCAAAAAGTAAAATTTCGCCATATTCCTTTTTTAATAAATTGAGCATGCATTTTATCGTTGTTGATTTTCCGGCACCGTTTTCTCCGACAAATCCCATCACTGTGCCTTGGGGTACAGAAAAGCTTACATCTTTAAGGGAAAACCCTTCAAAGCTTTTATGTAAATCATGAATTTCAATTGCATTCATTTAGTTGCCCTCCTCTAAAATCATTGTTAATAATTCCTGTAGCTCCTCATTAGTTAGTCCAGCCGTTTTAGCAGTTTTGACCGCTTTTTGCATATGCTCCTCAACCTGACGCAATAATTCTTCGCGTAGAAAATCTTGATTTCGTTCTGTGACAAAGCTACCTTTTCCAGCGACGGTTTCGATAAAGCCATCTCGCTCTAAATCAGCATAAGCACGTTTGGTTGTCATCACACTTATCTTTAAATCCTTTGCAAGTGCACGGATAGAGGGGAGTGCATCACCAGCCTGTAATTTATTTGCTAAAATTGCTTCCTTTAGCTGTATGGTAATTTGCTCATAGATGGGTTTATCACTGGCATTGCTTAAATGAATATGCACAAATTTCTCACCTCACTCAAACTGTATATATACAGTATATACAGCATCTTGGTGAAATGCAACATATTCCTACTTAAGGTAGGGGCACGATTTGCAAAAACTCGGCATATATTGGGGTAACGGTTCAAGGAGGGAGATGAGGGATGCTACTATCGGAGATGGTGGATAAGGAGTTAATTCAAGTTGAGGGTGGCGTACACTTTGGCATATTAGCACATACGGAATGTCTATTAGATGTGCAAACAGGAAAGATACATGGTTTTGAGATTGTCAAAGATAAATTACCATTCCAAAAAAAGAAAGTAAAAGTTAGTGAAATGATACCTTGGCATGAAATTATATTAATTGGAGAAGATCGAATTTTATTTAACAAAACAACGACGGTACAGTCAGAATTTTTACAGTGAGGTGAGCTTTTGGAAAACGAAAAGTGGCTTGTTATCGGTGAAGACTCACGATTAAAGGAATTAGCGACAATGTTAAGAAGCCCATCGAGAACGGTATTTTATAAAAGAACATCTGTATGGAATGAAGAATTAAATAAACTAGTTTTAGAATTCCAGCCAAATAAAATTATTCTTCCTATACTTCCATTAAAGATTGAAGTGGAACAATTATATGGAATTTCTCAGGTGAAGTTTTATACAGGGCGTTTAACTATGCATTGGAAGCAATTGCTAGAGAGAAATGAAACAAATTGCTATTTACAGCAAGAGTCTTTTATTTGGCAAAACGCAAGATTGACAGCAGAGGGATTTATTGCCACGTTTTATGGACTCGAGCAGAAATGTATTTACGGACAAAACTTTACAATCGCTGGATTTGGACGCATCGCCAAAATGCTCGCTTCTTTACTTGTCAAGATGGGTGCTAATGTCCATATTGTAGCGCGTTCAGTTGTACAAGTGAGTGAAGCAAAAGCATATGGTTACAAAGCAACCAATTTAGATGATCGCAAATGGTCCATTAACGATAGTATTTTTATCAATACGATTCCAGCTAAGTGGATTACAGAGTCATTTATAGAGCATGTCCCAGCAGTTTTATATGATTTAGCCTCGGAGCCAGGCTGTTTAGATATAGATGCTGATCAACTACAAACATATGTACTATTGCCATCATTACCTGGGAAATACTTTGCACATGATGCTGCCGAAATATTGTGCAAGGCAATAGAGGAGGAAGAAAATTGCTAACGGGGAAACGAATTGGTTTAGGTATTACAGCCTCACACTGTACGTATGAGGATGTGATACCTAAAATTCAGAATTTCATCGATGTAGGAGCAACTGTTATCCCTATTATTACTCATTCTGTATTACATGCAGCTACACGTTTTGGTACTGGTGAGGAATGGATTGCAAAAATTGAGGCATTGACAGGCGAAAAAGTTATTTCTTCTATTAAAGAGGCAGAACCTTTTGGACCATCTAATCCTTTAGATGCCATGGTCATTGCACCAATGACTGGCAATAGTATTAGTAAATTTGCTAATGCTGCAACAGATAGTCCAGTACTAATGGCTGCGAAGGCAACATTGCGTAACGGCTCACCTGTGATTTTAGGCATTTCAACAAATGATGCACTTGGTTTAAATGGTATCAATATTATGAAGCTGCTAAATGCTAAAAATATTTATTTTATTCCATTTGGTCAGGATTCTCCACATTCAAAACCTAATTCACTCATTGCTGATTTCGATCAAATGGTTGCGACTGTCCATGAAGCAATTACGCAAAAAAAGCAATTACAACCACTGTTGATACAATATTTCAAATAAATCAGGAATTACACACAATTTTCAGTATTTTTGTGATACAATAGCACACATTATGGAACTTGTATTCAAGGAGAGATGATAGATGACAAAGCAGTTAACAGTTGCAGTTGTTGGGGCAACAGGGGCAGTAGGAACAAAAATGATGGAGCAACTAATTAAACGAAATTTTCCGATTGGCGCTATAAAGTTCTTAGCTTCTGCACGTTCAGCAGGAAAACCAATCGAATTTAATGGGAAGACATATACAATAGAAGAAGCGACACCTGAAGCTTTTGAAGGCGTCAATGTCGCTTTATTCTCCGCTGGTGGATCAGTATCAGCTGTATTAGCACCGGAAGCTGCAAAACGTGGTGCTGTTGTTATTGATAATACGAGCCATTTCCGCATGGATCCAGAGGTACCATTAGTTGTACCTGAAGTAAACAGAGAAGATTTAGCGAAGCACAAAGGAATTATTGCTAATCCAAACTGCTCTACAATTCAAATGGTTGCTGCACTTGAGCCAATTCGCAATGCATTTGGTCTAACAAAAGTGATTGTTTCAACGTATCAAGCTGTTTCAGGGGCAGGTATTACGGCTATTCAAGAATTAAAGACACAGAGCGCAAATTGGGAAGCAGGTAAGAATGTAGAAGCAAATATTTTACCTTCTGGTAGTGATAAACGTCATTATCCAATTGCACGTAATGTTATTCCACAAATCGATAAATTCACAGATAATGGATTTACATACGAAGAAATGAAAATGATTAATGAAACGAAAAAGATTATGCATGCACCAGAGCTAAAAGTAGCTGCAACTTGCGTTCGTGTGCCAGTCGTTTCAGGACACTCTGAATCTGTTTATATTGAAGTAGAAAAAGAAACAACAGTACAAGAAATCTTTGACGTATTACGCAATGCACCTGGCATTGTTTTACAAGATGATATTACAACACAAACTTACCCAATGCCAATTTATGCAGAAGGAGAAGACGCTACTTTTGTAGGACGTATCCGTCAAGATTTAGATAATAATAAAGGATTCCACCTATGGATTGTTTCCGATAATTTATTAAAAGGCGCTGCATTAAACTCTATCCAAATTGCAGAAGCAATGCTTGAGGATAACTTACTATAAGAGGGGTGTAAGGATGAATTTAGGTCGAATTGGAACGGCTATGATTACTCCGTTCAAAGAGGATGGCACGATAAATTACCCAGAATTAGAACGAATTATTAATCACTTAATAAACAACGGTACAGATTGTATTGTTGCATGTGGCACAACCTCTGAAAATCCAACGATGTCCACAGAAGAAAAAATCGAAGTTGTCCGTTTTACCGTTGAAAAAGTGGCAGGGCGTGTACCTGTTATTGCAGGGACAGGAGATAACGAAACAGCTTATTCCATTGCAATGACACATAAGGCTGAAGAAAATGGTGCAGACGGTATTATGCTTGTAGCACCATACTATAATAAGCCAAACCAACGAGGTATTTTCGCACACTTTGAAACCATTGCAAAAGAAACAAGTCTGCCTGTTATGCTTTATAATGTACCTGGACGTACTGGAGTCAATGTTGCTTACGAAACATCTGTTGCATTAAGTAAAATTCCAAATATCGCTTGGATAAAAGAGGCGAGCGGCAATTTAGATCAAATGGGCGATATTATTGAGAATGTCGACGCAGATGACAATTTCTTAGTATATAGTGGTGATGATGGTTTAACACTGCCACTACTAGCAATCGGCGGCGCAGGTATTATTTCAGTTGCTGCTCATGTTGTTGGTAATGATATGCAATTAATGATTAAGGCGTTTGAAGAAGGAAATCACAAGCTAGCAGCCAAAATTCATCGAGCATTACTGCCACTAGTACGTGCACTATTTGCTCAACCAAATCCTTCACCAGTTAAATATGCAATGACAAAATTAGGCTTTGATACACTTAATGTTCGTTTACCAATGATGGAGATGACAGATGAGGAAAAAGCTAATTTTGATCGAATTTGGGATACGTATCAAGAAAAAGCGAGAGGCTTTAGAGAATTAAATAGCTTTACTTAAGCATCAAAGACTTTAGACAAATTTAAATTTGTCTAAAGTCTTTTTACTTTTTAAAGGTGTTACTCCTCTTAATTGTCATCATAGTTGAAAGTGCTCAGGTAAAGGCATTAACCGCTCAGGTGAGAGAGAAAGTCGCTCAGTCAACAGCATTAACCGCTCAGGTGAGGGAGAAAGTCGCTCGGTCAAAGGCACTATCCGCTCAGGTGAGGGAGAAAACTGCTCAGTCAACAGCACTATTCGCTCAGGTGAGGGAGAAAGTCGCTCAGTCAACAGCACTAACTGCTCAGGTAGCATCCAATTCCGCTCAGGTAGGAGAAATCCCGCAAGTAGAAAAGAAAACCGCTTTAGAAGATAGTCCCAGACAACTTTAAAATCAAATAGTTTTTACATCTTGTAGTCAAAATTTCACACCTTCACCTATGTTAGACTTTTACCTTTCCTTCCATCAAATAGCAACAGGGATTTATAATAAATTTTTTGTTTCCATCATGAAACATGTATTTTTAATTTGTGCAAAAGCTTTGCAAACCGTATAATAAAAATTAAGTGGTTGCTGTTCGGGATATCTTTTAGGAGGAAATAAATTGACAAAAAAGAAAAATGAATTAATTCGTATCATTCCACTGGGTGGTGTGGGCGAAATTGGTAAAGCAATGTACGTAGTAGAAATTGATGAGGAGCTATTTGTAGTAGATAGCGGCTTAATGTTCCCGGAAGACGAAATGCTGGGCATTGATATTGTAATTCCAGATATTACGTATTTAGAAGAAAATAAAGAACGTGTGAAAGGCATTTTCTTAACGCATGGCCATGAAGATGCGATTGGCTCGATTGCCTATGTATTACAAAAAGTAAAAGCACCTGTGTATGGATCGAAGCTAACAATTGCACTTGCCAAGGAACATTTAAAGGAATTACCTGCACCACATCAGGTGAAATTCTTTGAGGTTACCAATCGCAGTCGCATGAATTTTAACTCAACGTATGTAACATTCTTCCATACAACACATAGTATTCCCGATTCGTTAGGGGTAGTGTTCCATACATCTGAAGGAGCGATTGTTCATACAGGTGAGTTTAAATTCGATCAATCCGCAACAGGTAAATTTAAGCCTGATTTAGCTAAGATGGCACACTTAGGAGAAGAAGGCGTTTTTATTTTGCTATCTGAGTCATGTGAAGCGGAGCGACCAGGTTATACGACATCTGAGATTGTAATTGAGGAACAATTATCAAAAACATTCCACTCAGCACCAGGTCGTATTTTAGTGGCTGTGTATGCATCGAATTTTATTCGCATTCAGCAAGTGTTCACGCAAGCTCAAAAATCATTCCGTAAAGTTGTCATCGTTGGAAAACCATTAGAAAAGGCAGTGGATTTAGGTGTACAGCTAGGTTATTTAACAGTTGAAGAAGAAACAATTATTCCTATTTCAGAAATGCATAAATATCAAGATGATGAGATTATTATAATTGCCACTGGTAATCGAGGAGAGCCGCTCGATGCACTTGAAAAAATTGTACGTAAGCATCATCGAGACATTAAAATTAAGCAGGATGATACAGTCTTAATTACTTTTACACCTTCACCTGGCATGGAAGTACAGATGGCTAATACCATGAACTCTATTTCAAAAGCAGGTGCTGAAATTTTGACATCTAGTAAAAATGTTCATGTATCAGGTCACGGAAGCCAAGAAGATTTAAAGCTAATGCTTAACTTGATGCAACCGAAATACTTTATTCCTGTACAAGGGGAGTACCGTATGCTGATTGCGCATTCTAAACTTGCTCAACAGCTGGGTATGCAAAAATCCCAAATTTTTATCGCTGATAAAGGGGATATCGTTGAGTACAAGAACGGTAAAATGCGTATGAGCGGTCGTGTACAAGCTGGTAATGTTTTAATCGATGGTATTGGTGTTGGCGACGTAGGTAACATTGTTCTGCGTGATCGTAAATTATTATCACAAGATGGTATTTTCATTGTAGTTGTCACATTAAACCGTGCTCAAAAGAAAATTGCATCTGGACCAGAAATTTTATCACGCGGTTTCGTTTATGTTCGGGAATCAGAGGAGCTAATGGTGGAGGCTTCTGATATTGCGAAGAATGTTATAGAAAAATATGTTGGTAAAGATACATTTGAATGGACAAACATTAAACAAGAAATTCGAGATACACTGAACACATATTTATTCCAGAAAACAAAGCGCCGCCCAATGATTATCCCAATCATTATGGAATATTAAAAAACTCATCGTTCAAGCTTTGAGTGAGAAATGAATGAAAAAGGATTTTCTAGCCGAGTGTACACGGTGGAAAATCCTTTTTTTTGAAATAATTAAGTTCTACATGCTAGGATTCATTTCATATATAGAATGGATTGTAAAAGAGGGTGAAATAGATGGCGACTAGTAAAAGAAGAAAAGTCACTAAAGGAAAAGGAACAACCGAAAAAAAAGAGATGCATCCACTGATGTTTGAAATTTTAGGGCTCATCTTAATTGCAATTGCCGTTATTATCATTTTTGAATATGGCATGATTGGACGTTTTCTAACAACGATAGCAATGTTTCTTTTAGGAAATTTGTATTTTGCTGTGCCATTTATGCTTATATTTGTTGCATTATTGCTAATGATTGGTCGGAAAAAAGTAAGTTTGAAGGACCGTCTAATTTTAGGAATGTTCCTAATTGTTATGAGTTTAACAATTTTTAGTCATGGAATACTTTTTGAACAATTATCAAAATCAGGTGGTTTATTATCAGAATCTGTATTGCGAGAATCCTGGCGTATTTTAATTAATACAGAGGGTGTTGTTCAGCGAAGTAATGCACTTGGCGGAGGAATGATTGGTGCCCTTCTATTTAGTATGCTACATGTTTTGTTTGAGGCTTCAGGGGCTAAGGTTGTTGCATGGGTGATTTTCTTTATAGGGTTAATTTTAGTTACGGGAAAAGCACTTGTGCCGTATTTAGCTGAAAAAACGCCTGCTCTTTTTGGTAAATGGCAAAAAAAACAAAAAGAGAAGAAAAAGAATGAACCAAAGAAACCTAAAAATCGCCGATCAACAAGAGACACAATGGAAGAAATCGCTGCTGTTGATCATACTAGTGAAATACAAGAAGAAGAGGAAATTACCCATGAACCTATTATCTCAGCCTTTACTCAAAATGTTTCTCAGGAACGAGAAGTGTTTGAGAGTAATGACATTGAGGGTATTGAACATGGAGAGATCGTAGATGATGTCCATATACAAGGTGCTGATGCAGTGGAAAATGCAGATTATCAACTTCCCTCTTATAATTTATTACAATTGCCACCGCAACATGACCAAAGTGGTGAATATTCAGTAATCCAGGCGAATGCAAAAAAACTAGAACAAACGCTGCAAAGCTTTGGTGTAAAGGCAAAAGTTACCCAAGTTCATTTAGGACCAGCAGTAACTAAATACGAGATATTGCCAGACATTGGCGTAAAAGTAAGTAAAATTGTAAACCTTCAAGATGATCTTGCATTAGCGCTTGCTGCAAAGGATATACGGATGGAAGCACCTATTCCTGGAAAATCCGCAATTGGTATTGAAGTACCGAACAGTGAGGTAGCCATTGTCACATTACGAGAAGTATTAGAGTCAAAGGATGGAGCGAAGCCAGAAGCTTTATTGCAAGTTGCATTTGGTCGTGACATTACAGGACAAGCTGTACTTGCCGAGCTTAATAAAATGCCACATTTACTTGTTGCCGGCTCAACTGGTAGTGGTAAGAGTGTGTGTATAAATGGCATTGTTGTATCCATACTAATGCGTACAAAACCACATGAGGTCAAATTGATGATGATTGATCCAAAGATGGTGGAATTGAATGTTTATAATGGGATTCCTCACCTTTTAGCACCGGTTGTTACGGATGCACGAAAAGCATCTCAAGCATTAAAAAAAGTCGTTGCAGAAATGGAACGTCGCTATGATTTGTTTTCACATACGGGTACACGTAATATCGAAGGCTATAATAATCATGTCCAAAAGGTTAATGAACAAACTGATGAAAAACACCCAAAATTACCTTATATTGTTGTGATTGTGGATGAGTTAGCGGATTTAATGATGGTTGCCTCAAGTGATGTCGAGGATTCGATTACTCGTCTAGCGCAAATGGCACGTGCTGCTGGAATCCATTTAATTATTGCTACTCAACGTCCAAGTGTAGATGTACTGACAGGTGTCATAAAAGCAAATATTCCTTCCCGTATTGCCTTTGCAGTATCTTCCGCAATTGATTCCAGAACGATATTAGATATGGGTGGCGCTGAGCGATTATTAGGTCGAGGGGATATGCTATTTTTACCTGCTGGTGCCTCAAAGCCAAAACGTGTTCAAGGTGCCTTTTTATCAGATCAGGAAGTAGAGTCAGTTGTAAACTTTGTTATAGAACAGCAAAAAGCGCAGTATCAGGAAGAAATGATTCCTACAGAAGAGGACACGGTTCTTGAGGAAACAGATGAATTATTTGATGAGGCTGTGCAATTGGTTGTAAGTATGCAGACGGCTTCTGTTTCCATGCTACAACGCCGCTTCCGAATTGGCTATTCGAGAGCAGCTCGCATTGTCGATCAGATGGAACAACGAGGAATCGTCGGCCCTTCGGAGGGAAGTAAACCCCGACAAGTACTTGTTCATCAATACGATTAATCAACATATATTGCGAATATTGTTGTATATTTAGCAAGTTGTTTAGAATGTACAAATACAATTCAAAATTGGGGTAGTAATTACGCTAAGGTGTAATTGATTTCAGTCTGCAAAAATGTTATATTTATGAACGATTAGTAGGAATGTTGTACATCAGATGTCTGATCTCTGATATTGGTGGTGATATATGTGACTATTAAAGCAGATCATCGTCATCTCTATCTTCAAGTAATTGATCGTTTAAAGTCTGACATTGAAACAGGCGTTTTCAAGGAAAATGAAAAATTGCCTTCAGAATTTGAATTATCTAAATCACTAGGAGTCAGTCGAGCAACACTTCGTGAGGCGCTTCGACTGTTGGAAGAGGAAAATGTAATTGTGCGTCGACATGGGGTAGGTACGTTTGTCAACCCTAAGCCGTTGTTTACATCAGGCATCGAGCATTTATCGAGCATTTCTTCCATGATTGAGACAGCTGGTATGGAGCCCGGTTCCCGCTTTTTAAAGGCGGCCGAAAACATACCTTCTGAGGAAGATTTAAAACGCTTCCAATGCGATGACGAAGATAAAATACTCACGATTGAACGTGTCAGAACAGCAGATGGGGAGCCTGTAGTTTATTGTATAGACAGATTACCGGCTAGCTTTCTGCCAACTGATTTTGTAGAAAAAAAAGAGGTTTCACTCTTCTCTGCACTTGAACAATCTGGGAAAATTCATGTGGCCTATGCTGTAACATATATAGATCCAGTAGGGTATCATGAGCAAGCGTCACCGATTTTAAATTGTGGCCGTGAAACAGCTCTTTTAGTATTAAAGCAATTGCATTACGATGATCATGATCAAGTAGTGCTCTATTCAAAAAATTATTTCCGAGCTGATAAATTCAGCTTCCATGTAGTTCGTAAACGGGTGTAGAACATTTCTAAATATTTTTTCCTGCTAATTACATTACCTTTGGGGGGTTAACACAATGAAAAAACGTAAATTTGGCTTAGTATTATCTTCAGTTTTAGCGGCGAGTGCTATTCTTGGTGCATGTGGCGCGAAGGAAGAAAAACCAGCAAAAGAAAATGAAAATGCATCATCAGGCGAAAATAACAACGAAGAAGCATTCTCAGTAGCAATGGTTACGGACGTAGGTGGCGTGGATGATAAATCATTCAACCAATCTGCATGGGAAGGTGTTAAAGCCTACGGTAAAGAACATGGCCTTTCTAGAGGTGAAGGTGGTTTTGAATACCTACAATCAAAAACAGATGCTGACTATGAAACAAACTTAAACAACTTAATTCGCCGTAATTTTGACTTAGTTTTCGGTATTGGCTTTATGATGGCAGATGCTGTGGAAGCGGTTGCGGCAGATAACCCAGATAATCACTTCGCATTAATTGATGCTGAGGTAGAAGCGGACAATGTAGTAAATGTTCTGTTTAAAGAGCAGGAAGGTGCTTTCCTAGCAGGTGTTGCTGCTGCGAAAATGACTAAAACAGGTAAAATTGGCTTTGTAGGCGGCGTTGACATCCCAGTTATTAACCGTTTCGAAGCTGGATTCATAGCAGGTGCAAAGGCTGTAAATCCTGATATTGAAATCCAAGATAAATATACTGGTGCATTTGATAAAGCGGATCTTGGTAAAATTACAGCGAACAGCATGTACTCTTCAGGTGTAGATATTATTTTCCATGCTGCAGGCGCAACTGGTAACGGTGTTTTCTCTGAAGCAAAAGAGCGTAAAGCGAAAGATCCTAATGCAAATGTATGGGTAATCGGTGTAGATGCTGACCAATACGACGAAGGTAAAGTAGACGATAAAACAAATGTAACGTTAACTTCTATGTTAAAAGGTGTTAATACAGCAGTAGTAGATATTTCTAATAAAGCGAAAAACGGTAAATTCCCAGGTGGTCAAACACTTACTTACGGTTTAGCTGAAGATGGTGTAAAACTTGCGGATTCTCGTGGCGCAATTCCAGAGGATGTACAAGCAGTAATTGACGAATATAAAGAAAAAATTGCTAGCGGTGAAATCGTCGTTCCAGAAAAAGTGGAAAAATAATTCATCTCTTGATCATCATAAGGGACTTTTAGCAGACCCTTATGATGATTTTTCAATCTATCGTTATATTTCGACTATTTATACTATTTGATTATTTTAAGATAGAGCTAGTATTTCAATAATATTATCGCGAGTTTATGAGAATTGATGGAACAAATTAATAGAAGAAAGGTTTCTAACGATGACCTTTCCTGTATTAATTTATCTTCATTCAGCAGAAAACTCCTACCTCTTCAGGTGGTGAGATGAATGCGGTTTTGGTCCCTTTTCAATGGATGTCCAAACAACCTACTGAATGAAGATAAAGCCTTCAGCGGATGTCACGGATTTTCAAGGAATGAATTGTGCTGGCACAATTCAAAATCTGGACGCATTGTTTATCTGTAACGAAAGCAAAGCGGCAGCGGCAGCTACAATTACGCCAAGGCGAATTTGATCTTCATTCAGAAAAATACTGACCTCTATTGACAGGACAAAATATGAGCGAATTTTTTGTTAATTTGTCAAACCTATTGCCCACTGAGCGAAGATAGAAATATTGGTTAACATTACAATGACAGTAATATATAGCTAGTATTATAGTTAATACAAGTCTTCATATCATTTCAAAAACTGGACGTATTGCTTATCTGTATCTAAAGTCTAAGCGGCAGATACGAATACGCCATAGCGAAATTTATTTACAAAAGTGCCTATTAAGGGAGTGACTAAATTGGAACATGTGATTGAGATGCTAGGGATCCGTAAAGAATTCGGCGATTTCGTGGCGAATAATAACATCACCCTCCAACTGAAAAAAGGCGAAATCCATGCATTGCTAGGCGAAAACGGTGCAGGTAAGTCGACTTTAATGAACGTCCTTTTTGGTTTGTATCAACCAGAGGGAGGCGAAATTCGAGTTCGTGGGAAGGCTGTTAAAATTACAAACCCGAATGTTGCCAATGATTTAGGTATTGGTATGGTGCATCAGCACTTTATGTTAGTGGAAAACTTTACAGTAACAGAGAACATTATTTTAGGTACTGAACCAACTAAAATGGGAATTGTTAACATTAAGGATGCAGCTAAAAGTGTACAGGCTCTTTCAGAAAAATATGGCCTAGATGTTGATCCCTATGCGAAAATTGAGGATATAACGGTTGGGATGCAACAGCGGGTTGAAATCTTAAAAACTTTATATCGAGGAGCAGAAATTTTAATCTTTGATGAACCTACTGCATCTCTAACGCCTCAAGAAATTACTGAATTAATACAGATTATGCGTCGTTTAATTGCAGAGGGAAAATCTATTATTTTAATTACCCATAAGCTAAAAGAGATTATGGAAGTTTCTGATCGTGTAACGATTATCCGCAAGGGTGAAGGCATCGGAACTGTTGTTACAAAAGAAACAAACCCAGAACAACTAGCAGAGATGATGGTTGGTCGTCATGTAGAATTTAAAACAGTGAAAACAGAGGCTACTCCTACAAAAGAAGTACTTTCAGTTGAAAATGTGGTCGTTACGGACTACCGTAATATTGATAAAGTAAAAGGGCTTAACTTAAAGGTTCGTAAGGGTGAAATCGTTGGTATTGCAGGTATTGATGGCAATGGACAGTCCGAATTAATCGAAGCCATTACTGGTCTGCGTAAAATCAAAAGTGGTTCTGTGAAATTAAATGGTAAAGATATAACGAATATGAAGCCTCGAAAAATTACAGAGGCGGGTGTTGGGCATATCCCTCAAGACCGTCATAAGCATGGTTTAGTGTTAGATTTCCCAATTGGGCATAATATTGCCTTACAAACCTATTACCAGCCTCCAATTGCAAAGGGCTTTGTTATGGATTACAAAAAGGTATCTGAAAAAGCGCAACAGGTTATTAAAGAGTATGATGTGCGTACAGGTAATGGTGAAATGACGCCAGCTCGTGCACTTTCAGGTGGTAATCAGCAAAAAGCGATTATTGGTCGTGAAATTGATCGTGATCCAGATTTATTAATCGCGGCATTACCAACGCGTGGGCTAGATGTAGGAGCAATCGAATTTATTCACTCTCGCCTAATAGAACAACGTGATAAAGGAAAAGCAGTTCTGTTAATTTCATTTGAATTAGATGAAGTTATGAATGTTTCAGACCGTATTGCTGTTATTTATGAAGGACAGATTGTAGATGAATTAAATCCAAAAGAAACTACAGAACAAGAGCTTGGCTTATTAATGGCAGGTCAAAGTAAAAAGAATCATACGAAGGAGGGGAACGACTAATGTCAAATCGTGTCATTAATATACTCGTTCCTGTCATCTCTATTATTATCGGTTTAATTGTTGGAGCTATCGTAATGGTAGTCAGCGGCTATGACCCAATACAAGGTTATATTGCTCTTTGGACAGGTATTTTTGGGGATTCATATTCAATCGGGAACACAATCCGTCAAATAACACCGTATCTTTTGGCAGGTCTTGCTGTAGCATTTGCCTTCCGCACAGGTTTATTCAATATTGGTGTTGAAGGTCAGTTAATTTTAGGTTGGCTTGCTGCCGCATGGGTAGGATATGCATTTGAATTACCTAAAATCATTCACTTACCATTAGCATTGCTTGCTGCAGCAGTTGCAGGTGCATTTTGGGCCTTTATTGCAGGTTTCTTAAAAGCGAAATTTAAAGTTCACGAAGTAATTGCGACAATTATGTTAAACTACACTGCACTTTATATTGCGAACGCGGTGATTAAAAGATTGTCGGACGGGAGCTTTAAAACAGAACGTATTCATGAATCAGCTTCATTACGTTCTCCGTTTTTAAGAGAGCTTACAGACAATTCAAGTCTACACTATGGGATCATTGTTGCCCTTTTAATGGTAGTTGTGATGTGGTTTATTTTAGAAAAAACAACACGTGGGTACGAGCTAAAAGCAGTTGGATTCAATAAAAATGCTGCTGAATATGCGGGTATGAGTGTCAATAAAAATATTATATTAGCAATGACGATTTCAGGTATGTTTGCTGGTCTTGGTGGTGCGATGGAGGCACTGGGTACTTTCCAAAATGCTTCTATTAAACCAGGCTTTACTGGTATAGGTTTCGATGGTATTGCTGTTGCCTTGCTTGGGGCGAATACGCCACTAGGGGTTGTATTTGGAGCCTCATTATTCGGTTCACTTAAATATGGTGCGTTAAATATGCCGAACGCTGCAGGTATCCCTGAGGAAATTGTCTCTATTATTATCGCGTTAATTATTTTCTTTGTAGCTTCAGGCTACATTATTCGAGTTGGATTACAAAAGTTGAGTAAGAAAAAGGAGGGGCAATAACATGACCTTATTAGAAATGTTATATTTTATCATCCCTTCTGCGATTCTTTATGCAACACCATTAATCTTTACGGCCATCGGTGGTGTTTTCTCTGAACGCTCTGGTGTTGTTAACATCGGGCTAGAAGGTTTAATGATAGTCGGGGCCTTTGTTGGTATTTTTGTCAATTTAGAATTTGCTTCAACATTCGGTGCAGCAACTATTTGGGTGGCAATGCTTGCAGCTATCGTTGTAGGAGGTATCTTCTCACTTTTCCATGCTGTTGCCTCAATCTCCTTCCGTGCGGATCAAACGGTATCAGGGGTAGCCATCAACTTACTAGGTTTGGCTGCAACAGTGTTTTTAGTAAAAATGATTTATGATAAAGGTCAAACAGATATGATTGACCAACCTATACGTCGTTTCGGAATCCCTTATTTAGAGGATATTCCATTTGTGGGTCCTTTGTTATTCAAAGAAGTTTATAGTACTTCCATATTAGCTTTTGCTGTAGCAATTGGCGCATGGTTTATCATCTATAAAACGCCATTTGGTTTACGTCTTCGCGCAGTCGGTGAGCACCCAATGGCAGCAGATACAATGGGGATAAATGTTAATAAAATGCGCTATATTGCAGTTGTGATCTCGGGAGCCCTTGGTGGTCTAGGTGGAGCTGTCTATGCGCAAACAATTACACACGATTTTTCACATGCAACAATTGCTGGGCAAGGTTTCATGGCGATTGCAGCAATGATTTTCGGGAAGTGGCATCCAATTGGCGCACTTGGCGCAGCATTATTCTTTGGATTAGCGCAAACGTTAAGTATTGCAGGGAACCAAATGCCATATATCCAAGAGATTCCGGCAGTATACCTACAAATTTTACCTTATGTCCTAACAATCCTTGCATTAGCAGGCTTTATTGGTAAAGCAAGTGCACCAAAAGCTAGTGGACAGCCTTATATTAAAGGTAAACGTTAAATAAGTAGGTAGCCAAATGTCTTAACATTAAAGACTGAGCGAAAATGCTCAGTCTTTTTCCTTGTACATATCTTAGATGTTTAGGAAAATAGAGATGTTGCATCATCATGCGAATGTAATTTTACACTTTTTAAATACATACTTTGGATTCTTTTTGCAATTATAGACAATAGCCATGTATAGTATGTGTAGTACATTGTTATATTAAGAAGGATAGGAGGGTTCCATATGTTTAAAACAATACCTTTTGCAAAAGGTGTCAACTTGCATATCCGACAAACAACCCAATTTAAAACCGTAAATTTTTCAATTAAATGGAGAAGAGCATTAACGGCTCAAAATGCATCTGAACGTACTGTATTAACAAATGTTTTGCAACATAGTAACGGCAAATATACAACGACTGCTGCATTCCGAAGCTTTTTGGATGATTTATATGGTACTGTGTTGTATTTTGACACTTCCAAACGTGGTAATGAGCATACAGTACTAATGAATATAGAGACTGTAAATGATCAATATTTAGCCAATACAAGTGTTTTAAATGAAGTGCTAGGTATTATACACACAGCAATATTTGAACCTAATTTAGAAAACGGTGTATTTAAAGATTCCATTGTAGAACGAGAAAAGAAAATGGTCATTCAGCGTATTGAATCCATCTTCGACGATAAATCCCGTTTTGCTCAGGTTCGCCTTCAGCAAATTTTACGTCCAAATGAACCGGCCTCCATTTCTGCTAACGGCACTGTCGAGGACATTCAAAAAATTTCACCTACTTCATTACTGGAAGCATACCAATCCATGCTTGCCAATGATAAAATTGACATTTATGTTGCAGGGGATATAAATGAAGACGAAATTGTGGCGAAGCTGAAAAAAGCGCTACCATTTACGGATCGTACGCCAGAAGAAATTCCTGTTGTACTACCACAGCAACATCCGCAAAATGATTATGTTCGTGAACAACAAGAAATGAAGCAAGGAAAAATGCATATTGGCTTTAGTACACCTGTAAGATTTGGTGATGCAGATTTTGCAAAAATGCAAATCTTTAACGGCATCTTTGGCGGTTATCCACATGCTAAATTATTCATGAATGTCCGTGAAAAGGAAAGTCTCGCTTATTATGCATCTAGTTCTTATGCATCCCATTATGGCTTAGTGTTTGTTGTATCTGGAATTGAACCAAAGAATGAAGAAAAAGCCTTATCACTCATTAAAGAACAACTTGCTGTTATGCAAGCAGGCGAAATTACAGATTTGGAATTAGAGCAAACAAAAGCTATGTTGACGAACCAATTAAAGGAATCATTGGATTCTGCCCGAGGACAAATAGAAATTTTTGACCAATACAAAGATTTACCCGAGGAGTTCTCTGTTGAAACCTGGGCAAATAAGTGGAAAGCTGTGACGAAGGAAGATGTTGTTGAAGTGGCAAAGCAAGTACAGCTAGAAGCGGTCTATTTCTTATGTGGGAAGGAGCAAGCCGCACAATGAAAACAATTGAATTCAAGCAATTAGATGAAACTCTTTACTATGAAAAACTTGAAAACGGTCTAGATGTTTATATTTTACCGAAAAAAGGATTTTCTAAAACATTTGTTACTTTCACCACGAAATATGGCTCTGTTGATCGTACATTTGTGCCGATTGGTGAAACAGAAAGCATTACAGTACCTGATGGCATTGCCCACTTTTTAGAGCATAAAATGTTTGAAAAAGAAGATGGAGATGTCTTCCAAAAATTTAGCGAATTTGGTGCCTCTGCCAATGCTTTTACGTCATTTACACGGACTGCTTATTTATTTTCATCTACAGACAATATTTATAAAAGCACAGAAACGTTACTAAATTTTGTGCAAGAGCCTTATTTTACTGAAGCAACAGTCAATAAGGAAAAGGGTATAATTGGACAGGAAATTACCATGTATGATGATCAGCCAGATTGGCGTCTGTACTTTGGTACGATTGAAAATATGTATCATACACACCCAGTAAAAATTGATATTGCTGGTACGATAGAGTCAATTGATGGTATTACAGCTGATCATTTATATACGTGTTACAACACTTTCTATCACCCAGCTAACATGCTTTTATTTGTTATTGGGGCTGTAGATCCGAATGAGATGATAGCATTTATTCGCGAAAATCAAACTAACAAAGAATTTCCTGAGCCAACACCTATTCAACGCTTTTTTGATCAAGAGCCAGTTGAAGTGGCGATAAAAGAACGTACATTGAATATGGATGTACAGAAGCCGAAAATGTATATAGGTTTAAAAGCAAAAGATACAAATCTTTCTGGACGTGATATGTTAAAGCATGAGCTATCTGTCCAAATTGCGCTAGAGCTTATTTTTGGCCGTACCTCAAGCTTTTATGAACGTGTTTATGATGAAGGTTTAATTGATGAGACCTATGCCTTTGATTTTACATTAGAAAAAGGCTTTGGCTTTGCTATGATCGGCTCTGATACAACAGAACCAGCTACATTGGAGAAAGCAATTAAGGAAGAATTAGCCAAGTATGATGGGAAGGGACAATTTGAGCCTACAGATTTAGAACGAGTAAAACGTAAGAAAATTGGATTCTTCTTACGTGCATTGAATTCCATTGAATTTATCGCTAACCAATTTACACGCTATTCGTTTAATGACATGAATTTATTCGATGTAGTGCCTGTATTAGAGGAACTGACGATAGAAGATTTAAAAAAAGCATTTACTTCGATTCAAGGTGAATCTCAACAAACTGTTTTCAAAATCTTACCGACAGAGAAGGGCACACAGTGAAAAAATTTGCCCTTGTACTAGGAGCATCAGGGGAGATTGGCCGTGCTATATGTCAAAGTCTAGCTGCAGACGGTTGGTCTATCTATGTCCATTATTCGAATAACGAGAAGGCTGCACAGGATTTATATGCTTCCCTATCAAAAAATTTTCCTGCACAGGAATTTATGCTTGTGCAAGGAGATTTTTCAAAAGAAACGGGTGCTGAGTCAGTTGCTTCACAAGTTTTTAATGTGCAGGCAATTGTTTTTTCAAGTGGGCAGGCACATTATTCTCTCCTTGAAGATACGACAGTTGAAGATATGGATGCTTTATGGCGTGTCCATGTGCAAAATCCTATGCGTTTGACAGCATTACTTTCATCCAAGCTTCGAGCTCATGATGTCAGCTATGTGTTTTTTATCGGCTCAATTTGGGGTGAGGCAGGCTCAGCTGGTGAAGCACTTTATGCTACGGTAAAGGGTGCTCAACACGCTTTTGTGAAATCCTATGCCAAGGAAGCTGCATTGTCACGAATTCGAGTGAATGCAATTGCTCCAGGATTTATTAACACTTCAATGAATAGTCATTTAAGTAAAGAGGAGCTCAATTACATTTTAGAAGACATTCCGTTAGGTACTATTGGCGAAACCACAGATGTGGCTGAGATGGTGCGTTTCTATCTTTCCGGAAAAGCAGATTATGTCACAGGACAAATAATTCGTTTAAATGGTGGCTGGTACATATAATATTCTTTTTTGCACATACTACATGTGTAAAGGAGGAGGAACATATGACCATTTTAGAAAACTGGCAAAAATGGACATCGTTTTTAGGACAAAATGTTATGCAGGCAGAATCAACTGGTATGCCAAAGAAAATGATTCAGCAAGCAGCTGTACAAATTGGCGAATATTTGGCGACAAATGTCGACCCTAAAAACGAACAAGAGCGAGTGCTGTCGGATTTATGGGGCGTTGCCTCTGAAGATGAAAAAGAAGCGCTGGCGAATTGTGTCATTAAACTTGTGCAAAATAAGCATGTACAGTAAAAAAGAGGAGAGCTTTCTCCTCTTTTTTCTATATCAAAAACATTCTTTCTATCGAAAAGGGAACGTATGTAAGCCTATTTGGATGGCTTTTAAAAAAAATAGGAAGTTTTTAAAAATAACGAGGTATTTCCATGTATTCTAACTTTCCATTACATAAAAAATCAGCTATGATGGAACTTATAAAGGATTTTTTACGTTAACTAATAGGAAGGGAACGAGTGTGTTTGAGCGATTGGTACTTTGAATATGAAATTCAGGTGAATCGCCCTGGATTATTAGGAGATATTGCTTCACTTTTAGGGATGCTTCGTGTCAATATTATTTCAATTAATGGTGTCGATGAGGATCGACGTGGTATGTTAGTGCATACAGACAATGATGAGGCAATTGAGCGTTTTCGTACAATTGTTTCGACAATGGAACATATTAACGTAACCAAATTTCGACAACCCAAACTCCGTGATCGTTTAGCCATTAGGCACGGTCATTATATTCCTCGAGATGCAGATGAAAAAAATACTTTCCGTTTCGTGCGAGATGAACTCGGTATCTTGGTTGACTTTATGGCTGAACTTTTTAAAAAAGAGGGGCATAAGCTCATAGGAATACGTGGTATGCCTCGTGTTGGAAAAACTGAATCGATTGTTGCGGCAAGCGTATGTGCTAATAAAAAGTGGATTTTTTTGTCGTCAACTATGATTAAGCAAACTGTCCGGAATAAACTCGCTGGTGATGAATTTAGTGACAATAATATTTTTATATTAGATGGCATTGTGACACGTCGATCTTCGGATGAACGACATTTACAACTAGTGCGTGAAATGATGAATATGCCTTCCATTAAGGTGGTAGAGCATCCAGACATGTTTGTTCAGCACTCAGAATATAAGATAGAGGATTTTGATTATATCATTGAACTACGTCATCACCCAGATGAAGAAATCACTTATGAAATAATGGAAAAAAATCATATGATGTCCGAATCCGATTCTTTTGGAGGATTTAATTTTTAATTTGATATTAAAGTAGGTGTTATGAGTGGCAGAATTAGGGACTCGACTAAAAGAGGCGAGGCTGTCTAAAGGCTACAGCTTAGACGATTTACAAGAAATAACAAAAATTCAAAAGCGTTATTTAGTAGGAATTGAAGAGGGTAATTATTCGATTATGCCTGGTTCGTTTTATGTACGAGCCTTCATTAAACAATATGCAGATGCTGTTGGTTTAAACGCAGAAGAACTTTTAGAAACCTATAAAAGTGAGCTGCCAAGTACGCCGAACGATCAGGTCAGCCAATCTATTACGAATAGCCCAAGTAGAAGAAAAGTTTCAAAGGGCCCTTCCAATAAAATGATGGAGGCAATGCCGAAAATAATTGTTGGTTTATTTATCATTGTCATCATTGTAGTAATCTGGGTTTTAGTGCAATCTAAAAATAGCCCAGGAACAGGCGGTGAGAACGATACGCCTTCAGAAATAGAATATGATTCAAAAGTAAAACCAATTGATAGTGAAAAAGAAAAAGCAGACGCTGAGAAAAAAGCTGAAAAGGACAAAAAAGATTCAGCAGATTCTAAGGATTCAACAAAAGAAGAAACACCTGATGAAGACCAAACTGAAGAGGTAAAGCAATCGATTTCAGCGGGTACTATAGAATCGGATAGAGCTACAACTTCTTATACGTTAACAGGTACAGACACACTTAAAATACGTATTGAAGTGTCAGGTCCTACATTCGTCGGTATTCGTAATCAACAGCAGCAAGAATTATTAGCAGATACTCGCGTCTATAATGCAGGAGAAGTAGTAGAATTCGATGCAACTTCTGAAAATTATGTTCGCATTCGCTTAGGTAATTCACAACAGGCTAAGATATATATTAATGACGAGCTGTTAACGTATGCACAACAAATCGTAACGCAAAACATCGTCATCAATTTCAATAAAGAACAGTAGTCATCTAATGATGACTACTTTCTTTCATCATGAAAGGTGTTAGAAAAATGAACATTCCAAATAAAATTACCATCTCTCGAATCTTACTTATTCCTTTTTTTGTCATTGTAATGATGTTTGATTTTGGCTGGGGAACAATGTCACTATTCGGTGCAAAGATGCCTGTTCATCACTTTGTAGGTGCTCTTATCTTTATCTTTGCATCAACAACTGATTGGGTGGATGGTTATTATGCACGTAAGTATAATCTTGTGACAACATTTGGGAAATTTTTAGACCCGCTAGCTGATAAATTGCTTGTTTCAGCAGCTTTTATTTTAATGGTGGAGCTTGGTATGGCGCCTGCTTGGATTATTATTGTCATCATCAGCCGTGAATTTGCTGTAACAGGTTTACGTTTAATATTGGCTGGTGGTGGAGAAGTCGTAGCGGCAAATCAGCTTGGCAAGATTAAAACATGGGCACAAATTGTTGCAATCGCTGCAGCACTTTTACACAACACAATCTTTACGCTAATTGGTATTCCGTTCGATACAATAATGCTATATATTGCATTGTTCTTCACATTGTGGTCTGGATGGGATTATTTCTATCTAAATCGACGTGTTTTACTTGAGTCTAAATAAGAAAGGTCTTGTGAATCATGAATGCTGAAATTCTTGCAGTTGGCTCAGAATTATTGCTAGGACAAATTACAAATACAAATGCGAAATTTATTTCTAATCAGCTGTCAGAGTTAGGGATAAATGTGTATTATCATACGGTTGTTGGGGATAATGCCAAACGTTTAGATGAAGCTATAACAATTGCCGAGTCACGTGCAGATTTAATCATATTTTCTGGTGGGCTTGGTCCTACAAAGGATGATTTAACGAAGGAAACAATTGCTCGTCATCTTGGTATTTCGCTTGAATTTGATGAAGTCGCCCTAACGTATATTGAGCAGTTTTTTGCTAAACGAGGTCGTCCAATGACTGAAAATAATCGTAAACAGGCATTAGTATTAGCTGATTGTGAAGTACTAGCAAATCATCATGGAATGGCACCTGGCATGATCCTAACAAAAGGTGGACGTACGTATATCTTGCTACCTGGACCACCGAAAGAGCTTGAGCCAATGTTTCAATTTGAGGCAAAGCCAAAGCTTGGTGCATTGTTAAATGCTGGAGGCGTTATTGTCTCTCACGTTATGCGCTTTTATGGTATCGGGGAGGCAGAGCTGGAGGTTCGTGTTCAAGCTATTTTAGATACACAAACAAATCCTACTGTTGCACCACTTGCCTCAGATGGTGAAGTGACATTGCGTGTAACTGCTAAAGCAGAAACAGTACAGGAGGCACAGCAGCTTATTGCGACAAAGGTAGCTGAGATTCAAGCACTTGTTGGCGAATATCAATACGGTGTAGATGACGATTCTCTTGCCTCTAAAACAGTAGAAATGTTACTTGATAATCAGTTAACTATTTCTGCTGCGGAAAGTTTAACTGCAGGGTTATTTCAGTCAGAGCTGGCGGAAATTCCAGGAGTAGGGAATGCGCTTACTGGAGGCGTTGTTACGTATACAGAAGAGGCAAAAATAAGTCAGCTTGGCATTCCTAAACAATTACTAGATTCATATGGCATTGTCAGCAGTGAATGCGCTGCGGCTATGGCTAGTGCCGTAAAGCAAAAATTTGGTACGAATATTGGTATTGGATTAACTGGGGCAGCAGGACCAACAGCACACGATCACCAACCAGTTGGAACAGTTTGGATTGGTATCGCCATTGACGATGAAGAACCAATCACGTATTTACTTCATTTATCGGGCATGCGGAATACTAATCGACTTCGTGCAGTAAAGTTTACATGTCATTATCTAATGCAGCTTTTGGAAGAAAGAGGATATACTAAACGCTATTAATAGAGAAAAAGTAGGAATTTGGGTAGAGGAAAATTACCCAAATTTTTATTTTGAAGAAAAATCGAATAAACGTTCGCTTTTTTCTTGCGTGTTCTCTCAAAAACAAGTATAGTAGAGATAGAGAAAAACAGTGAACAGTTTTCGAAGGAGGAAAATAAATGAGTGATCGTAAAGCAGCCTTAGAACAGGCGTTAAAACAAATTGAAAAGAACTTTGGTAAAGGTTCAATTATGAAACTTGGCGAAAAAACAGATTTAGAAATTGCTACATCATCAAGTGGTTCGCTAGCACTTGATGCTGCGCTAGGTGTTGGTGGTTATCCACGTGGGCGAATTATTGAAGTTTATGGTCCAGAATCATCAGGTAAAACAACGGTTGCTCTCCATGCAATTGCAGAGGTGCAAGCAAATGGAGGACAAGCAGCATTTATCGATGCTGAGCATGCATTAGATCCAATTTATGCACAAAAATTAGGTGTTAATATTGATGAACTACTTTTATCGCAGCCGGACACAGGTGAGCAAGCCCTTGAAATTGCCGAAGCATTAGTTCGTAGTGGTGCAATTGATATTATCGTTATTGACTCAGTGGCAGCATTAGTACCTAAAGCTGAAATTGAAGGGGATATGGGTGATTCCCATGTCGGTTTACAGGCACGTTTAATGTCTCAGGCATTACGTAAACTTTCTGGTGCTATTAATAAATCGAAAACGATTGCTATTTTCATTAACCAAATACGTGAAAAAATTGGTGTAATGTTCGGGAATCCAGAAACAACACCAGGTGGACGTGCTCTAAAGTTCTATAGCTCTGTTCGTTTAGAGGTTCGCCGCGCAGAAGCTATTAAACAAGGCAATGATATTATGGGGAATCGCACAAAAGTGAAGATTGTGAAAAATAAAGTTGCACCGCCTTTCCGTACAGCTGAAGTAGATATTATGTATGGAGAAGGGATTTCAAAAGAGGGCGAAACAGTTGATTTAGGTGTGGAGCTAGACATCGTTCAAAAAAGCGGCTCTTGGTATGCTTATGGCGATGAACGTTTGGGGCAAGGACGCGAAAACGCAAAACAATATTTAAAAGAAAACCCTGCCGTTATGGAGGAAATTGCTAATAAGATTCGTTCCTCTTATGGTATCGCTGCATCTTCATACACAATCGCTGCTCATAATGAGGAAGAAGAAATGGATGAAGAATTAATGCTTCTTCTTGAAGATGAATAATAAAAATGCATTGTTCCCACTCTAATTTGAGCAGGAACAATGCATTTTTTTGTCTATATTCCATATAAAGGTGGGTATACTCATGTAGATACCATCATGATTCTAATGAGAGTGTAAAATAAAAAATTATATCCATAGTACTATTTATTCCTAATTATGTAAAATTGAATAAATGTAATTCTAGTGTAAAAGTATTAGGAAGTTTATCTTTATTCAGCGAAATACTACCACCACTATGAATTACTTTTTTCTGGAGAGGGGCGAACAGGTGCCCGACTATCCTTGACAGAGTTTGAGGCTAGCTATACAATTAAATATGTATAATTTCTGAATTATGACTTTAAATAGGCAGTACATTTTATCTTCATTCAGTAGAAAATCCCACCTCTAAAGATGGTGAGATGAATACGAATATAGTTCCTTTTCAGTGAGTGTTTAAACACCTATTGAATGAAGCTAAAGCCTTTGGCGGATGTCACAGATTTTGAAAGAAATGAATAAAAGGATGTTTACCTAAAAACTTCCATCCTGAAGGCATAAGTAAATTCAAAATCTGGACGCAATTAACCTAAGGCGAAATTGATGTATGCGCCGACTGAAACTGTATTACCCAAATAGCAAGAGGAGGTGTTCATATGGATGGAATTACTATCATCTCCGCTTTGCTTGGAATCATCGTTGGTGCCGCTGTTAGCTATATCTACATGAAAAAAGTGAATGACTCAAAAATCACTGGTGCTAAACATGTTGCTGAAACAATCGTTGAAGAAGGAAAACGAGAAGCGGAGGCATTAAAAAAGGAAGCACTACTTGAAGCCAAAGATGAAACTCACAAATTTCGTACTGAAGCTGAGAATGACATTCGTGAACGTCGTTTAGAACTTCAAAAACAAGAGAACCGTTTATTGCAAAGAGAAGAGAATCTTGATCGCAAAGATGATGCTCTAAATAAGAGAGAAGCTGGCTTAGAGCGTAAAGAACAAGCTCTTGCCGAAAGACAACAGCATATTGAACAGATGGAAAGCAAAGTGGACGAGCTCGTTGCCTCGCAAAAAGCAGAGCTAGAGCGAATTTCTGCTTTAACTAGAGATGAAGCAAAGACTATTATCTTAGGGGAAGTAGAAAAAGAGCTAGCAACTGATATTGCTGTGATGACGAAGGAATCAGAAACACGTGCGAAAGAAGAATCAGATAAAAAAGCACGTGAAATTTTATCATTAGCATTACAACGTTTTGCTGCGGACCACGTTGCAGAAACAACGGTGTCTGTCGTGAACTTGCCAAATGATGAAATGAAGGGTCGAATTATTGGTCGTGAAGGACGAAATATCCGCACATTGGAAACGCTAACAGGTATAGATTTAATTATTGATGATACTCCAGAAGCGGTTATTTTATCTGGCTTTGACCCAATTCGTCGTGAAACGGCTCGACTTGCACTTGAAAAGCTTGTACAGGATGGCCGTATTCACCCAGCTCGAATTGAGGAAATGGTGGAAAAAGCTCGTCGTGAAGTGGATGAACAAATCCGTGAAACAGGTGAGCAAACAACATTTGAAATTGGCATTCATAACTTACATCCTGATTTAATGAAAATTTTAGGCCGTATGAAATATCGTACAAGCTATGGGCAAAACGTCCTGAAACATTCAATTGAAGTCGCATATTTGGCAGGCTTATTAGCTGCTGAACTTGGTGAAGATGTAGCATTAGCTCGTCGCGCAGGCTTATTACATGATATTGGTAAAGCAATTGACCATGAAGTTGAAGGTAGCCATGTCGAAATCGGTGTGGAATTAGCAACAAAATATAAAGAACATCCAGTAGTCATTAATAGTATTGCTTCTCACCATGGTGATACAGAAGCAACATCTGTCATTGCAGTATTAGTGGCTGCAGCTGATGCATTATCGGCTGCTCGTCCAGGTGCTCGCAGTGAGACACTCGAAAACTATATCCGCAGACTTGAAAAATTAGAAGAAATTTCAGAGAGCTATGAAGGTGTAGAAAAATCCTATGCAATTCAGGCTGGTCGTGAAATTCGAATTATTGTCCAACCTGAAAAAATTGATGACCTAGCTTCACATCGCTTAGCACGAGATATCCGTAAGCGAATTGAAGAAGAGCTCGATTATCCAGGTCATATCAAAGTTACTGTCATTCGTGAAACACGTGCTGTGGAGTACGCGAAATAATATTGAATGTTAGAGGTTTCTCAAGATGAAAATCTAGGGGAACCTCTTTTTTACTGTCAATGAATATGTAATCTATGACAGCTTTGTAGACAAGTAGCGTCACTTTAAAAGAAGAGTTTGTACTGCTTTAATCAAAAGGATATTGAAGCACCTGAAATATGCTTCTTTATCTATTCAAAGAAAAGCGCTACAATCACTCTATTTCATATTTTTTTTGCTTAATACTCTTACTGAGGTTACAATTAATGATGTTATAGAGCCAGTCATTAAAAAGGGCTTCGTAAAGCTCCAACTTATAGCAATAAAATGGCGGCGCAATTGATAGAAAGAGGCGTATATAAAAATGAAAGTATTGTTTATAGGGGATATTGTCGGTTCGATTGGGAGAGACGCAGTAGAAAAATATTTACCTCGCTTAAAGAAAAAATGGAATCCAGACGTTGTAATTGCAAATGGTGAAAATGCAGCGGCAGGTCGTGGCATTACTCGTAATATTTATAATGACTTATTACAAATGGGTGTGGATGTCATTACGATGGGAAATCATACATGGGATAATAAAGATATTTTTGATTTTATTGATGATGCAGATTATTTGATTCGTCCCGCAAATTTCTCAATCGAGGCTCCTGGTAAAGGGATGGTGCAGATTTCAAAAAACGGGGTGACCTTATCTGTGATTAATCTGCATGGCCGTGTGTTTTTACCTCCTCATGAGGATCCATTTGCAATGGCAGAGAAATTAATCGAAGAAGCACATAAAACATCACCACTGGTATTTGTAGATTTTCATGCAGAGGCGACAAGTGAAAAAATTGCGCTTGGTTGGCATTTAGATGGCAAGGCATCGGCAGTTGTAGGCACTCATACTCATGTACAGACAGCTGATGCACGTATTTATCCGAATGGAACAGCCTATATTACAGACGTTGGCATGACAGGTCCTTACGATGAAATTTTAGGAATGACAAAAGAAAGTGTTATTTATAAATTTCAAACAAATATGCCATCTCGTTTTGAGGTGCCCAAAAAAGGACGCGATGTGCTAAGTGGCTTTTTTGTAGACATTGATAATCAAACGGGAAAAGCACTGGATTGCGAACGTATCTATATAAATGAAGATTATCCATTCCAGGTGTGAGGGAAGAAACTATTGTGTATGCTCTAGATGCACGATAGTTTTTTCTATTCTATTGACAATAAAAAGTCATTCTTTTTTGATTGTTTGCAATATATCAGAAATGAAAATAGTCTATTTTCTTCTCGCCGAGCATAAAATGACCTATCGACAATAACTTGAGGTCCAAAAGGGGGACGTTTAGTTGTTGAGCGTAAACACTATTCGCGAAACGGGGAGGAATAATTGTGGATTCATTAAAAGTATCATCACGCTCTAATCCAAATTCAGTTGCAGGTGCATTAGTCGCGGTAATCAGAGAAAAAGGGCAGGCAGAAATGCAAGCAGTTGGGGCAGGTGCACTTAACCAAGCCGTGAAAGCAGTGGCCATTGCACGCGGATTTGTAGCGCCAAGTGGCACAGATTTAATTTGCGCACCGGCGTTTGCCGATATTTTAATTGCTGGTGAGGAACGAACAGCTTTGAAACTTCTAGTAGAAAAACGTATTCGATAAAAATGGGATGAAGTAAAATGCCTTGCACATTTTTAGTGCAGGCATTTTTTCATTATTTGCAGGAACATCTAGTTACATAATTTCAGAAAAATCACTCATCCTTAATATGTTAACTGTCACTTGAAATTAGCAAGTTAATTTTTTATACTGCATTAATGGACCATATTAATGTAAACTGAAAATTACCCTGAAATTTAGTGGAAACAAGAAGTGAAATGAGGGAATAATCGCGACTTATGACTGATTAGTGGAGAGTGAAAAAAACTTTTACTTTAGTATTTCGATAATTACAATTTATTGAACGGGATTTTCAGTCAAAGGTCTGATTTTCAGTTAAATCGTGGAATAACAATAGTGCAGACCGTTTCTTCGTGTTAAACTTATGAAGGAAAAATAGTAGTACACATTGGATTTAAGGAGTTGTTGACATGTTACATCAGCTTTCATGGAAAGTCGGTGGGCAACAGGGTGAAGGGATTGAAAGTACAGGTGAGATTTTCTCAATGGCAATGAATCGTTTAGGTTATTTCCTATACGGTTATCGTCACTTCTCTTCTCGAATTAAAGGTGGCCATACGAATAATAAAATTACAGTTCGTCCAACAGAGGTACGATCTATTGCGGATGATTTAGATATTTTAGTAGCGTTTGACCAAGAGACAATTGACGTTAATTATAAAGAATTAACGGAAAAAGGCGTTATTTTAGCGGATTCTAAATTTGAACCAGTGAAGCCGGAAGATTCAAAGGCACCATTATTTGCCGTACCATTTACAGAAATAGCAGCAGAGTTAGGTACTTCTTTAATGAAAAATATGGTGGCAATTGGAGCAACTGCGTCATTGTTAAATTTAGAAAACGAAGTATTCCAAAATGTTGTTGATGATATTTTTGGTAAAAAAGGTGAAGAAGTTGTTCAGAAAAATATGGAGGCTATTGCACGTGGTCGACAAATCATGAATGACCTGTTAGGTAATCGTGTAGGCGAATGGGAATTAGCGCCAGCTGATGGAAAACGCCGCATGTTTATGATTGGTAATGATGCTATTGCACTTGGAGCACTTGCAGCTGGGACACGCTTTATGGCAGCCTATCCAATTACACCAGCTTCTGAAATTATGGAATACCTGATTAAAAAATTACCGAAATTCGGTGGTACAGTCATCCAAACAGAAGATGAGATTGCTGCAGCGACAATGGCAATTGGTGCAAACTTCGGTGGTGTTCGTTCCTTTACAGCTTCAGCTGGACCAGGCCTTTCATTAATGATGGAAGCAATTGGTCTTTCAGGTATGACAGAGCAGCCACTAGTTGTTGTTGATACACAGCGTGGCGGCCCATCAACAGGATTACCAACAAAGCAAGAGCAATCAGATTTGATGGCAATGTTATACGGTACACATGGCGAAATTCCTAAAGTAGTGATTGCACCTTCAACAATGGAGGAAGCATTTTTTGATACAATCCAAGCCTTTAACATTGCAGAGGAATTACAATTGCCAGTTATTCTAATGACTGATTTACAATTATCTCTAGGTAAACAATCTGTTGAACCATTTGATTATAACAAAATTGAAATCCGTCGCGGGAAAATGGTCACTGATGACATTGAAGAGGCGGCAGATAAAGCTTATTTCAAACGTTATGAAAATTCAGAAGATGGTATTTCACCGCGCGTGCTACCTGGTACATTAAACGGTATTCACCATGTAACTGGTGTTGAGCATGATGAAACAGGAAAGCCATCAGAAGCAACTGGTAATCGTCAAACACAAATGGATAAACGATTCCGTAAGCTAGCTTCATTAACATTTGATCAGCCAGTTTATATAAATGCACCACATGAAGAAGCAGATATTTTACTAGTGGGCTTTAACTCAACACGTGGAGCGATAGAGGAAGTACAAGAACGATTAAATGCTGAGGGCATGAAGGTAAACCATGCGCATATTCGTTTAATTCATCCATTCCCATCTAAAGAAATAGCACCTTTAGTAGCGACAGCGAAAAAGGTAATTGTTGTGGAAAATAATTATACGGGCCAATTAGCCAATATTATGAAAATGAATGTTGGTGGTCACGATAAAATTGAGACGATTACAAAATATAATGGTACACCATTCTTGCCAGGTGAATTAGAAAATCGTGTGAAGGAGTTGACTCACTAATGGCAACATTTAAGGATTTTCGTAATACAGTAAAACCAAATTGGTGCCCAGGCTGTGGCGACTTCTCTGTACAAGCGGCCATTCAACGCGCTGCGGCAAACGTTGGCATCGAACCAAATGAGCTAGCTGTAATTTCTGGGATTGGCTGTTCGGGCCGTATTTCAGGCTACATTAATTCTTATGGTTTCCATGGTATCCATGGCCGTGCACTACCGATTGCACAAGGCTTAAAAATGGCGAACCGTGATTTACATGTTATCGCTTCTGGTGGTGATGGCGATGGCTTTGCAATTGGTATGGGGCATACAATTCATGCAATCCGCCGTAATATTGACATTACTTATATTGTTATGGATAACCAAATTTACGGTTTAACAAAGGGGCAAACATCTCCACGTTCAGCGGCAGGCTTTATTACAAAATCTACACCAGGTGGAGCGATTGAGCCATCCTTAAAACCATTAGAGGTAGCGTTAACAAGTGGCGCAACTTTTGTGGCACAAGGCTTCTCAACAGATATTAAAGAATTGACCGCGCTAATAGAAGCGGGTATTAATCATAAAGGCTTCTCGTTCATCAACGTATTCTCACCTTGTGTTACGTATAACAAAGTGAACACGTACGATTGGTTTAAAGAAAACTTAACGAAGCTTGCTGATATTGAAGGCTATGATAATTCTGACCGTGGTATGGCAATGCGTACAGTGATGGAGCATGAGGGCTTAGTAACAGGTATTATTTATCAAGATACTGAAACAGCTTCATATCAAGAAAAAGTACCAGGCTACTCAAAGCTACCATTAACAGATATTGATATCAAAATGAGCGAAAATGATTTTAATGAATTAGTAAAAGAATTTATGTAAATCAATAACAAAGCGTATTTAAGAAAATCTTAAATACGCTTTTTGCATGTTAAAAATTAGCAAGAGCCCCATTATTGCCCCCAAGGCTGTTCACCATATCTTTTGAGCATTACGACTTCACCATCATTTTTTTTAATACGATTATATACATACTTAATTTTGTATTCGTTGTATTTTTCTAATTCGATTTTGTCGTAAAAATCCTTAGGTAGAGCTAACTCCCGTTCATTAATTAGAAGATAGTGATCTCCGTTCTTCTCCATAATATTTTGTTCATCAATTTTAAAGGTGCTTTCGATTTGCACATCATTTAACGTATAAAAACCTGCAGCAAACAAGCCTATAAATAAGAGTGATAAACAGATAGCTATCCAATTACCTTTTCTCAAGACCATCTCCTCCTTTTTTTATCTTTATCTTTTATACGAATAATCCATAAGATAGTTTCAAATTCTCCTGTTATTACGAATCACAACAATAAAAATTTCAATCCTTATAAAATCCTTATAATTATTTTTTACATTATAGTCATCGAAAGGATGATGACTTTAAATGGATACTATTATTTTAAAAACCGAAAATCTGAGTAAAAGCTTTAAGGGACAAAAAATTGTAGAGGATTTGTCCCTGACGATACCACGCAATACTGTCTATGGTTTACTAGGTCCTAATGGTGCTGGAAAATCAACAACATTAAAAATGATGACTGGTATGCTGCGCCCAAGTACAGGTAAAATATTCTTTAATGGGCATGAATGGAATCGTAATGATTTACATGATATTGGTGTATTAATCGAAACACCTCCCCTATATGAAAATTTAACGGCAAGAGAAAATCTGAAGGTTCGAACGATTGCGCTTGGATTACCAGCATCACGTATTGATGAGGTATTAAGGATTGTCGATTTGACCAATACAGGGAAAAAAAGAGCCGGACAATTTTCCTTAGGCATGAAACAGCGTTTAGGAATAGCTATTGCACTGTTAAACTATCCAAAGCTTTTAATTCTCGACGAACCAACGAATGGGCTTGATCCAATTGGCATTCAAGAGCTAAGAAAATTAATTCGATCATTTCCAGAGCTAGGTATTACAGTCATATTATCAAGCCACATCCTGTCAGAAGTGGAGCAGGTCGTTGATGAAATAGGGATTATTGCAGGAGGAAAATTAGGCTATCAGGGAGCTGCACCACAGGGACAGGAATTAGAAGCATTATTTATGCAGGTAGTGTCTGCTAGTAGAAAGGCAGGCAATTAGTATGATTTCCATAGTGAGGGCTGAAAGATTAAAATGGAAAAAGACATTTATTGTTAAATTAGTTTGGCTAGCACCCATAGTGGCGATAGTACTCACTGCATTATTAATGGGAGGAAGCTTTTTTCAAAAGGGTGCTTATAATTGGTGGTATACAATGCTCTTACCAGGTGCTCTGACGATATGTTGTGCAATAGTGATGGAAAAAGATGCTAAATTGAAATATCATAGTATTCTCGCAATGCCGATTGATCTGAAGAAGATCTGGTTTGGTAAAATACTTGCATGTAGTGCCTGGTTGTTATTCATTTCACTTATTTTCTTTACAGGAATTACTGCTGGTGGAATACTTTTTGGCAATAGCTTTTCTTTCATAAATAGTCTTACAGGTAGTTTGTTAATTTTCGTCACGTTTTTATGGCAAATTCCACTTTGTTTATTCCTTGCGGCAAAATTAGGAACTTATATGGCTATTTTTATAAATTTAGTCGGCAATCTTGCTGGTATGATTGCATTTGCGAATGGGGATTTTTGGTATAGTGTGCCTTACGCCATTACAGCAAGACTAATATGCCCAACATTAAAGATTTTACCAAATGGTCTGCCAGTGCCTGAGGGTAGCCCGTTATTAAGCATGTCGGTTATAGTTCCAGGTATATTAATTGCTTTAGCATGGTTTGTATTAATTAGCTTCTTTACTGCACGTTGGTTTCAGAAAAGGGAGGCGAAATAGTATATGGTAATGTTAAGATTACTGAGAGCTGAGTTTCTTAAAGTAAAAAGAACGCCATTTTTACTAACTCATTTCCTTGTACCGATTATTATTTCCGGGTTGTTTTTAGCATACTATTCTTATTCACCATGGAATTTTGATTGGAAAATATCCGGTTATTTTCAGGCTCTTTCATGCGGGTTTCCAATTATTATTGGATTAGTTTGTGCAATGGCTGCGGAGCAAGAAGCAAAGGCAGGGCAGTTTCAGGAGATGCTAACCGCTACTAAAACCAAAATAGTGGTCTATTTAAGCAAGTTGCTACTGTTATTGTTATTTAGTTTTGGAGCAATATTACTGTCCTTTGGTATTTTTAGTGTTGGCTTTATTGAGCTTTTGCATGAAGATACTTTTGGTTATCAATTTTATTTTATAGCTGGATGTATTCTATTTGTAAGCTTTGCATTTTTATATATTTTACATTTTTTTGTTAGTCTTCAATTTGGTAAAGGTGCCTCAATCGGTTTAGGTATTGTGGGGTCACTAATAGTAGCCTTATTACTCACTGGACTAGGTGATGGTATTTGGTCATTTATACCTTATGGTTGGGGTGGTCACTTTGTTTCATTGTGGGCAATGGGGGCGTCCGGGCTTGATCTATCGACGGTAGAAATAGGACTCCAGAAAGGTATTATGGCTTCAGTTTGCGGAACATTGCTAGCGTTAATCCTATCTTGTTTATGGTTCTGGAGATGGGAAGGAAGAAAAACAGAAAGCTAGGGAAAATGATGAGGGTAGAAGTATGGCAAAAATATTAGCAGTGGATGATGAAAAAGATATTTTAGTCTTGATAAAAAATGCATTACTAAAAGACGAACATTTAGTAACGGCAGTCTCTGATGCGACAGAAGTAAGTAAAATGAATCTTGGTGCTTTCGATTTAATTTTATTGGATGTGATGATGCCCGAAATTGATGGATTTACTTTATGTGGCCAAATACGTCATGCTGTAGATTGTCCTATCCTTTTTTTAACAGCTAAATCGTTGGAGGAGGATCTAATGTATGGTCTAGGTCTTGGCGCAGATGATTATATGATCAAGCCGTTTGGAATTGGGGAGCTGCGTGCAAGAGTGAATGCGCATTTGAGGCGTGAAAAAAGAGAAAGACGTAGTATTCTTTTTGTAGATAACGTTCACTTCAATCTATCGGGCAAAGAGCTGTTTGTAAATGAAGTTAAGGTAATGCTGACAAAAAGCGAATATGAAATATGCGAATTTCTAGCTCGAAATCGGGGACAGGTGTTTTCTAAAGAAAAGATTTATGAAACTATTTTTGGGTTTGATGGGAAAAGTGACAGTACAGCAATCACTGAGCATATTAAAAATATTCGTTCGAAGCTTCATGCCTTTGATGTGGACGTGATTGATACTGTTTGGGGGATCGGATATAAATGGAGACAATAAAGCCGACTAAAGGAACACGACTACATACTTTTTTTCTTCGATATCTCCTTTTTCTAAGTTTAGGCACCATTCTGTTAGTAGCATTACTACTCGGTTTAACGTTGTTTGCACTTTCTACCAATATCGTATTACCAGCAAATTATGCAGAAACTCAAATTTCGTTATCAAGGGATCGTATTGCATCTAGTAGTTCAGTTACAGCTGATATGATCCCAGATCTTGTTGATTACGCAGTCTTTTCTAAAGAAGGTAAATTTCTTGCAGGAAATCTTTCAAATAAGGAAGCTTTTAAAGCTTGGGATGCAATGAAAAAAAAGCATTCTCAAAGTATCACTCATTTTTACTCGTTTATAGAGCGAGAAAATGAGATTTGTATATTACGGTATGATTTAGTGCCACAGTATCGTTCGGCTATTATGAGGAAGTATTTACCCAATCCACAACTGTTAGATATTCTATTGTTTATTATAGGGGTTATAACTATAGCAACTGTCCTTGCAATCCATTTTGGAAGAAAGCTAAAGAAAAAAATGTTTAGCTTGCAGGAAGCTATTGAAAAAATACAAAATCAAAATTTGGATTTTAGTATTAATCCAACAGGAATTCGTGAAATAGATGATATATCCATCTCACTGGAGCAGATGAAAAGAGCATTAAACAACTCATTAAAGCAGCAATGGGAATTAGAGCAAGCACGAAGAGAACAAATATCAGCTCTTGCTCATGATTTGAAAACACCTCTTACCATTATTCGAGGAAATGCAGAGCTTTTACAGGACACTGTCCAAGATGAGACACAAAGAGAATATAATGACTATATTTTAAAAAATACGATGGAAATTGAGAAGTTTACAAAACAGCTAATAGATCTATCGAAAATGGAGCAAAAAGTTGTTAGTGAAAAAGCGAATGTAGAAATGGATGCATTTATTCTTCAGCTAGAACATCAAATGAAGGCTCTTTCTTTAGAAAAAAGCCTTGAAGTGATTGTTGAAAAGAACAATCTTCCGGCTTCAATCTTTATGGATAAAGAGCTTTTTTATCGAGCTATGTTGAATCTAATTGTCAATGCAGTAGAGCATACGCCAATTAAAAGCAAAGTCATATTATTGGTTCAAGGAGAGATGAATTTCGTTCATTTTACTGTAGTCGATAGTGGTGCTGGTTTTTCAGCAAAAGATTTAAAGGTAGCCACAAAGCAGTTTTATCGGGGAGATCCAAGTAGAAACTCAGCAAATCATCATGGTATGGGGCTTTATATTGCCCAATCTATCATAACTAAACATGGTGGAACGTTGACACTCGAAAATGATTCAACGTCTGGTAGAGGTAAGGTAACCATTACGATTCCAATAAAACCTTAAAAAGAATGGGGCTGTCCGAAAAGTCGATGTTAATCGATTTTTCGGTACAGCCTTATTTTTATATACCAAAAAATCGTCCTTTTTTGTAAAATGAAGTTACCACACCACATTAACAGAAAGGACGATTTTTAATGAATAACCCAATGATTACTCAAACAAATTATAACATGCAAATGGAGATGACTCTAGAAGGAATTTTAGAGGAGAACATCTCTCAGAAACCTCGTAAACCACTTGTGTTCCAACCTTATACGAATCGTCAAAGTATGATGATTCCCGATATCGAATCCTTTATTCCTGAGCATCATGTAGCACGTTTAGTCGATGAAATGGTAGAATCCATTCCAGATAAACTGCTATTTTCCCATTATGTAGGTGGTGGTCGTGCCCCTTATCATCCTAAACTGTTACTAAAAGTCATTTTATATGCCTACACAAAAAAAATATATTCTAGCCGAAGTATGAAGCGAATGGTTGAAGAAAATTTGCCTGCCATGTGGTTAGCAGGCATGCAAACACCTGACCATCGTACCATCAATGATTTCCGTGGTGTCCGTATGCCAGCCATCATGGAGGAGTTATTTGAGCAATTTCTCCTCCAACTAGTAGAGCAAGAACTCATTGACCTCGAGTACATGTTTATCGATGGCACAAAAATCGAAGCGAATGCCAATAAATATTCGTTTGTATGGGGCAAGGCACTGGCCAATCACGACCAAAAGCTACGTGAAAAAACCCAATCGTTGATTAGAGATGTACGTGCTGTGACAACAGAAGAGTTACGCGAGGACAACTTAGAAGAACAACTCACGAAGACAGTCGAACAACTGACGGAGGAAGTGCAATCGTTAGAAAGTCAATATGAACAGGCTTCGGACAAAGAGGAAAGAAAACAGCTTCGAATGGAGAAATCCAAACGTCAAAAACACATCAAAACGATTGAAACGGATTATCTGCCAAGACTAGCTCGTTATGAGGCACAAAGAGAAATTTTAGGTGAACGTAATAGCTATTCGAAAACAGATCACGATGCCACATTTATGCGAATGAAAGATGATCATATGAAAAACGGTCAGTTAAAAGCTGGATATAATGTACAAATTGCCACACAAAATCAATTCATTATCGGGTACAAGTTATTTCAGCGACCAGGAGATACCCGTTGTTTCCAGCCATTTATGAATCAACTAATGGAAGCATTACCCAAAGTGCCAACACAGGTAATAGCGGATGCAGGTTATGCAAGTGAAGAAAATTATTTATTTGCGATGGGCGAAGAGCAGGAACCACTATTTGAATTACTAGCCCCTTATAACACGTATGTAAAGGAACAGACAAAAAGTTATAAACAGGATATTTCGAAGGTACAAAACTGGCCCTATCGCGAGGAAGAGGATGTCTTTATTTGTCCGAACAATCGAAAGGTGCTATTTAAACGCTATAGTCAACGAAAAAATACGGGAGGATACGAACAAGACTACAAAATTTATGAATGCGAGGATTGTACAGATTGTCCGTTGAAAGCCCTTTGTACGAAAGCCAAAGGCAATCGTCAAGTTCACTGGAATCCGGTCTATGAAGAAATGAAAGCAAAGGCAAGAGCAGCCCTTGATGACGAACAAAAGGCAGCCCTTTATGCGAAGCGTAAAGTGGATGTCGAAACTGTGTTCGGAGACATCAAGGGCAATCGGTCGTTCACACGATTTTTATTGCGTGGACTTGCCAAGACCCAAACAGAATTTGGGCTTGTGGCAATTGCCCATAACTTATTGAAAGTAGCAGGCATCCGCCTCGCTACTTTCAGCCAAAAGGAAAAAATGCGATGTGGAAAACGGCCCGTTCTCCACATCGCACTTTTTATTTAGGGACTTTCTGGACAGCCCCATTCTTTTTTCTCTTTATTTTGGACAGCGTAGTGTTATACAGTTCATTAGGCCATATGTACAGATTGGCGTTTTCTTAGATATAAAGAAAACAATTAACATTCCTCAATGGTGAGGGGCTATAAAAGTTATTATAATAAAACAGCCTTTCCATTAAATGCTTAAGTTTAAATAGCTAAGTTGTTTTCATTTGAATGCTTGTACAGCAATGATATAACAGTGATTTAGTATAGATTTTTAAACCAATTCAAGGAGGAACGCTATGAGCAAAGTATGGAAACGGGCAGTATCATTATTCGCCATCTATTTGTTATTCACACAGACTATATTTGGCAGTGTATCTGTCCTAGCAGAGTCAAATGGCAGTGCACAGCCGATACTCAACATCATCATGACAACGGATGGGGAGCCCTATAAGGAGGGTGACATCGCTACAAGTCCTGTTACGATTCAAGTCACAACGTCCTCAGCTGATAGTGCCAGTATACAGATAGAGCTATCCAGGGACAAAGGTGATTCGTGGGAGGAGTTGGATAGCATGGCACCCCTTGTGCTAACAGAGGAGGGCAACTATTATCTTTGGTTTAGAATCAAGGGACAGCAAGCCATCAACAAGCATCATGTTCGTATTTTACCACGGCTCACTGTATTAGCTGGAAGTCATCCGATTTATGTAAATGCAGCATCAACTGGCGGTAATGATGGTAGCAGCTGGAGTAATGCCTTCAAAGATTTACAATCAGCACTCAATGCAGCTCAAACAGGGGATGAAATTTGGATTGCCACTGGAACCTATACACCCACAAAGAAGATTTCTGCAAATGATCCACGTACAGCAACCTTCCAAATGAAAAACGGAGTAGCAATTTATGGAGGCTTTCAGGGAACAGAAACCAAATTGGCTGAGCGTAATGTTCAAGCAAATCCAACAATATTAAATGGTTTAGGGGATATTTACCATGTATTTTATCACCCAAATGGCTTGTATTTAGATAGTTCAGCTGTACTTGATGGAGTGACGATTACAGGAGGGGATGCCAATGGAAGCTTGGAGCATATGTATGGAGGCGGTATGTACAACTGGAGGAGTAGCCCAACCATAACGAATGTAACATTCAGTGAGAATAAGGCAAGCATTGGTGGTGGCATGTACAATGACAACGTTAGTAGTCCAACCATAACGAATGTGGTGTTTAGTGAAAATGAGGCAGACTTTGGTGGTGGGATGTACAATACTAACTATAGTAGTCCAACCATAACAAATGTGGTGTTTAATGGAAACGAGGCCACCGAAGGAGGGGGAATATACAATTATCAGAAAAGTAACCCATCCTTAACAAAAGTAACATTCAATGGAAATAAGGCAAACGCTGGAGGTGGCATGTTCAGTAATAACGCTAGTAACCCAAACTTAACGAGTGTAACATTCAGTGGAAATAAAGCAAACGCTGGAGGTGGCATGTACAACTGGAGTAGTAGCCCATCCATAACGAATGTAACTTTCAATAGGAATGAGGTAACTGCTGATGGTGGAGGCATATTCAATTATGATAGTAGCCCGACACTAACGAATGTAGAGTTTAGTGACAATACAGCAAATTATGGAGGAGTCTTGTACAATATTAATAGTAGCCCTACACTATTGAATGTAACAATCAGCGGGAATCAGGGAGCGAGAGGTGCAATCGTTGGTGGGAATTCTCAAAGTAAAATTCAAAATAGTATTATCGTTGGTAACCATAATAACCCAGCTCTTTCTAACTATACGGGTACGATTGCCAATAGCTTATTGGATGTAGAGGAAAATGGGACTGTACTAGCTAAATTCCACAAGTCAAAATCAGATGTAGAAACGGACACTTATCAACCTGAAGATATATTTATCAATCCAAGTCAGTCTGATTATCGACTAAGAGCAAACTCACCAGCTATTAACAAAGGGAACAATAGTGATAATACGATATTAACCGACCTTTCTGGAAATCCTCGTATTCAAGGAGTGAAAATTGATTTAGGTGCATATGAGGCATTTCCTTATACGGTGACATATCAGGAAAATGGAGCGATAAATGGGGACGTACCAATTGATAAGGAAACATATGATCAAGGACATTCAGTAATTGTACAAAGCAATAGTGGCAATCTTGAGAGAGCAGGCTATACGTTTAAAGGTTGGAATACACAAGCGGATGGAAAAGGCACACTTTATGTAGAAAATACAACATTCCCAATGGGCAAAGCGGATGTCACATTGTATGCAGAGTGGATGGTGAATCCAACCTACCAAGTTCAATATGATAAGAACGGTGCAACAGGTGGTCAAGTGCCACAGGATCACAGCGAGTATGAAGAAAACGAAATGGTAACAGTACAAAGCAATAGCGGCAATCTTGTGAGGGAAGGCTATACGTTCAAGGGCTGGAACACACACGCAGATGGAAAAGGCACATTCTATGCAGAAAATACAACATTCCCAATGGGTAAAGGGAATGTCACACTGTATGCAGAGTGGACAAAAAAACCAGCCTATACCATCACATACGATGCGAATGGTGCAACAGGTGGTCAAGTGCCACAGGATCACAATGAGTATGAAGAAAACGAAATGGTAACAGTACAAAGCAATAGTGGCAAGCTTATGAGGGTAGGCTATACATTCAAGGGCTGGAATACACAAGCAGATGGAAAAGGCACCCCCTACACTGAAAACGCAACGTTCCCAATAGGCAAAGCAAATGTCACGCTGTATGCAGAGTGGACAAAAAACCAAACCTATACCGTCACATATAATGCGAACGGCGCAACAGATGGTCAAGTGCCACAAGATAATAGCGAGTATGAAGAAAACGAAATGGTAACGGTCCAAAGCAATAGTGGCAAGCTTGTAAGGGCAGGGTATACGTTCAAGGGCTGGAATACACAAGCAGATGGAAAAGGCACCCCCTACACCGAAAACGCAATCTTCCCAATGGGTAAAACAAATATTACATTATATGCACAGTGGACAGTAAACCCACCAACAACTGGTGGAAGCACTACATCTCCATCAGCATCAAACGACAATGATTTTTCCCCACCGGCACCTGTAAAAATTACGTTTCATACAAATGGTGGCATAACACTAGCGCCAATCGAGATTGCATACAATACAAAAGTAAAAGATTTACCTATCCCAACAAGAGAGGGCTTTCGCTTTGATGGCTGGTATCGGGATGTAACGTTAACGACACTGTGGGCTGAAGATACGCTTGTGAGGGAAAATCTCACGCTGTATGCGAAATGGACAGTATTGCTAGTAGAAGAATCGGAAATACTAATAGAACCAATAGAGCCCCACCAGCCATCTGTGGTAACTTTTCAAGATATTGATAACCATTGGGCAAGAGAAATGATTGAGGCATTAGCAACGCAGGGCATTATTAAGGGCTATAAAGATGGTACTTTCCGTCCAAATGAGCCGATTAGCCGACAGCATGTGATGGCACTCTTTACACGTGCCTTTAAGTTCGAAGCTATTCGCCCAGCAACAGTCTTTTCTGATGTGACCCCAAATCATCTATACTATGATGAGATTATGACCATGCAGCGGGCAGGGATTATCGACGGCACACATGATACATTCTCGCCAGCAGCCTATCTTACAAGAGCACAATTAGCAAAAGTTTTAGTGGGTACATTGCGTCTAACACCTGAAGGTAGTAGCTCATTCAAGGATGTATCCAGTTCACATTGGAGTGCAGGCTATATTGCAGCACTAGAACGAAGAGGAATTGCCTTGGGGGATAATGGCTATTTCCGTCCTGAGGCTTCTGTTACAAGAGCACAATTAGCAGCCTTTTTATATCGTGCAATGCAGCAAGGGACGTCTGAATTTTAAGGCGTCTCTTTTTTCATCCCATTCACGAGTATTCAGTTATGTAAATTATTGTGTAGCATATTACGGGAAAATACATAAATAAGCGCTTGCCGTACAGGAAAACTTCCTATAAAAAATGCTACAATAAAAGAAAAAAGAGGAGGCGATGGGGTGAGTAACGTCATTGATTTTATTGCAAAGAAAAAAGAACGAGAAGAAAGGCAGCGTGTTCAAGAATTAGAGCACTATGTTGCGACGCAGTGTACCTTTGAGCATCCCTGGAACATTGACGCACTTGTTGATGAAAAAATAATCGAAGTGAAAGATCATTCGTTATTTCTGGGTTTTTTATCCATTTTAAAGGATGAACAAATTGACCCTCTTGATATTTTTCAGGATGTGTTTACTTTCGAGCCGGCTCACTTTGAGGTGTCCTATAATATGAGATGGTGGTCAGTTGTCCAGCTTGCCTTTACATTTTTAACAATCCTAAAGGAAAACGAGCCGCATACATATGCAGATTTTCTTGGTTTATCCGAATAATCTAGAGTGTGTGCACGTCTTCAAATGCTATCAAAACGTGCGCATACGCCAGAATTTCCCCAATTGTCAACCCCGATCCATTTTAATCTTTACAATACTCTCATTCTCAACATAAAAATTCATATATTTTATAATTCCTCAATAATTTTTACCGAATATTTTAAAGCCCTCCATACTTGCTTAATGTTTGTTTTATAACATTACCGTTGTAAGCAAATAAAAATAAACAAAAACAAATGGAGGGTCCAACTTATGGCAATGCGAAAGTTATGGAAGAAAGGTCTTATTGGTGCATTAGCAATTTCAATGTTGGCAGCTTGTTCTGATAGTTCTTCTGGTTCTAATGAAGTTAACAGTGATTTAACGCTTGAAGAAATTACGAAAAAAGCAAAGGAAGAAGGAAACGTTAATTCAGTCGGTATGCCAGATACATGGGCAAACTGGGTGGAGACTTGGGAAGAGCTTGGTACGGAATATAGCTTAAAGCATAAGGATACAGATATGTCGAGTGCTGAGGAGCTGGCAAAGTTTGAAGCGGAAAAGGAGGATGCAACTGCCGATATCGGTGATGTAGGAATTGCCTTTGGTCCAATTGCCAAGGATAAGGGCTTAACATTACCATACAAAACGTCTTATTGGGATGAAATACCAGACTGGGCAAAGGATGATGAAGGGCACTGGATAGTTGGTTACACAGGAACTATTTCATTTTTAACAGATAAAAACAATGTCAAAAACGCTCCTACTTCTTGGGAGGATCTTAAAAACGGCGATTATAATGTCAGCATTGGCGATGCATTAACTGCGAATCAAGCACAGTTCGCCATTTTAGCAGCTGCGATGGCATTTGGTGGAGATGAATCGAATATTCAGCCAGGGATAGACTTTTTTGCAGACCTAGCAAAGCAGGGGCGTTTGCAAGGTGATCCTTCTGTGGCGAATTTAGAAAAAGGTGAAATTGATGTAGCCATCCTTTGGGATTTTAATGCGCTAGGCTATCGACACCAAATTGATGAACAACGCTTTGATGTAGTTATTCCCTCTGAAGGTTCTGTCACATCAGGCTATGCAACGATTATAAACAAATACGCTAAAAATCCTCATGCTGCAATGCTAGCGCGTGAATATATTTTATCTGATGCAGGGCAAGAAAATTTGGCGAAAGGATACGCTCGTCCGATTCGTGACAAGGTTCAATTATCAGACGATGTGAAGCAGCTATTACTACCTTCGGATATGTACAAAAACGCACAGCCAGTGAAAGATCAAAAGAAATGGGAAGAAACAACAAAACAGATTCCACAACTCTATCAGGAGCAGGTATTAATCCATGCAAAATAATAAAGTTGTCTTAATAGTCGTAGATGCACTTCGTTTTGATACAGCCTGTACCCATATGGGATTTATGCATCATTTAGTGGAACGTAAAATTGCCGCACGCTATAAGGTTTGCTCAGAGGTTCCATCATTATCAAGACCTTTATATGAGACGATTTTAACAGGAACACCACCTATTGTGCATGGTGTCACAAGCAATATGACAGTACGTCTATCCACTCAAAACAGCCTATTTCATTTGGCGAAAGAAAATGGTTTGACTACAGCAGCCGCAGCTTATTATTGGGTTAGTGAGCTTTATAATCGAGCACCATTTATGCATATGGAGGACAGGCTACAATTAGATACACAACTACCTATCGAAAACGGCTTGTTCTACTTCGAGGATCATTATCCCGACAGTCATTTATTTGCAGATGCTGCTTGGCTAATGGATCAAAAGCAGCCTGATTTTCTCTATATTCATCCAATGAATGTAGATGATGACGGTCATAAATTTACAGCAGATTCTGCACAATATCGAAATCGTGTGTTAGCAGTTGATGCATTATTATCATTATTTATTCCAAAATGTCTTGCACAGGGCTATGAGGTCATTGTCACTGCAGATCATGGCATGACGAGTGATGGGAATCATGGAGGCACAACAGTAGAGGATCGCCATGTACCGATGTTTGTTATGTCTAAGCGAGTGAAGGCAGGTATAAAGGATGAGATTGTCTCTCAGCTTCAAATAGCACCACTTTGCTGTTATTTATTAGGAATGGAACCTTCCGATGAAATGGTTTCACTGTTATTAGAGGGCGTACAGTCCTTAAAAAAAGTTTAGTATGTATGAAATATTCGCGCCTTGTACAGGGGCGAGGTTAGAGGCGCGAATATTACTACAGGAAACAGCCGCGATTAATTATAGAAAGAAGTGATTGTATTGATATCGAAGCGGCAATCGATTGCCTGGCTATCTCCCTTTGTTGTACTAGTATTGCTATTTTTTTTAGTGCCGTTGCTGTACATGCTTATCACAAGCTTTCAAAATAGTGATGGCTTTACACTTGCACAATATCAATCTGTCCTGACGAATGGTTATATTTTACAAGGCTTTAAAAATAGTATTACCCTGTCTGTTATTTCAGCAGTGATTGCATTAATCGTTACTTTGTTTGCTGTCTATGCAATGATGAGGTTTTCTCCGTCAATGAGGGAGAAGATTTTAATATTGACAAACTTAACATCTAATTTTTCGGGTATTCCACTAGCGTTTGCCTTTATTGTTTTACTTGGTAATAGTGGGTTGTTTACATTGCTATTCGACAAATGGGATATCGACACATTCTCCTCCTTTTCACTTTATAGCTGGGGTGGTCTGCTACTGATTTATATCTATTTTCAGCTACCGTTAGCATTAATGCTACTTTACCCAATCTATGATGGAATCCAACAACAATGGAAGGAAGCAGCCGCATTGCTTGGAGCTTCTACCTGGCAATTTTGGCAAAAGATTGGCATTCCGGTTATGCTTCCTGGGATTGTAGGAACATTTAGTGTGCTTTTTGCTAATGCAATGGGGGCATATGCATCAGCCTACGCACTGACAAGCAGTAATTACAATTTGGTGGCCATAAGAATTGGTTCGCTAATTAAAGGAGATATTTTTGCACAGCCAGAGCTAGCCAGTGCTATTGCCGTATTACTTGCGGTAACGATGGTGACGGCAATGTTGTTAAGTGAATGGAGTATTTCAAAAACTAGGAGGAAGCTGTAATGAAAAAAAGAGGCTTTGCAGATTTATTTTTCCTCCTGCTCGCACTGTATTTAGTGTTGCCAGTTGTGGCCACAATGCTTTATGCCTTTGCAACAAAATGGAATAAGACGATTTTGCCAGAAGGACTAACCTTTAAATGGCTGGCAACATTATTTCAAGATGCTGAATTTATACAGGCATTTGGGCGCTCTGTTTTATTGTCCTGTGGGGCAGTTTTAGTTGCATTGCTCGTCATCGTTCCAGCTATCTTTGTAATTGTCTTGTATTTTCCAAAATACGAGAAGTGGATACAAGTGGCGGTTGTCATGGTCTATTCATTTCCAGGCATTATTTTAGCAGTTGGATTAATCCGTGTTTATAGCAAATTAGGTGTCTCCATGATTTTGGTAGTGTTAGGTGCCTATGTGATTGGCATACTTCCCTACATTTATCAGGGAACACGCAATAGTCTACGAAATGTAGATGCACGCCAGCTATTAGATGCAGCACAAATATTGGGGGCCTCTAAATTTCAGGCATTTACCAAAGTATTATTACCAACTGTTTATCCTGGCTTATTTGCAGGTGCGTTATTATCGTTTTCCGTCCTATTTGGAGAATTTGTATTGATCAATCTAGTGGTCGGGTCTCGGTTTGAAACCGTGCAAATTTATTTAATGAAAAAGCTTAGTACAAGCGGACATATTGCCAGTGCAGTTGTTTTCATTTATATCATTCTAATGGGATTATTAACGTTCACTATTGGAAAATTAACGAAACAATCGAAAGGTGCTACAAATGGATGAGTTATATTGTAATTGAAGGACTTCATAAAAAATATGGACAATCCACTGTTTTAACAAATATTGAGATGAGTATCGAAAAGGGCGAGTTTATCACGCTTTTAGGTCCTAGCGGCTGTGGGAAAAGTACCATTTTACGAATTCTAGCAGGCTTAACCGATGCATCTGCAGGGAAAATTCTAATTGAAGGAAAAGATATGCACGATGTTCAACCAAAGGATCGTCAAGTTGGGATGGTGTTTCAATCCTATGCACTGTTTCCTAATATGACAGTTAAGGACAATGTTGCTTTCGGCTTGCGTATGCAAAAAATAATTTCCGCTGAGATTGAACAGCGTGTACAAGAAATGCTAGAGACTGTGCATTTATCAGAAAAGGCACAGGCTTACCCAAAGGAATTATCAGGCGGTCAACAGCAGCGTGTAGCTTTAGCGCGTGCGTTAATTGTTCGACCAAAGGTATTACTATTGGATGAGCCTTTAAGTGCATTAGATGCTCAAATTCGCAAGAAACTGCAGGCAGATTTAAGAGATATTCAGCAAAAATTAGGCATTACCATGATTTTAGTCACACACGATCAAGAAGAGGCCATGGCTGTTTCTGACAGAATTTTTGTGATGAATAATGGGATGATTGCACAAAGTGGAACACCGACTGCCATTTATACAAGACCAGAAAGTGAGTTTATTGCAAGCTTTATTGGTCATTACAATGTTTTTACACGGCAAACTTTAGAGAAAATGATAGGTGAGTTGTTACCCCAAGGTTACTCAAAGTTCGCTATCCGTCCAGAGGCCATCCACCTAGATAGGAGACAGGGGGATGTATCCATGGCTGGTGTGGCAAAGCAGTCATTTATGAGCGGCAATGTGATTCGTACAATGTTTGAGGGTGACTGCCTCTTTACGATGGAGCAGCTTCACGAGCGTAAGCAACGAATCAAATTAAATGAAAAATATATGTGCTATGTGGCAAGGGAAGATGTGATTGCATTATCATGACGTATGCAAAAATTGAACGATTCGAATTTATTTTAAAACAATTAGAGACAGATGGAAAAATTATAGTTGCCAATATTGCAGAAGAGCTGCAGGTGGCCCCAGAGACAATACGTAGAGATTTTGATGAGCTAGAGCAACAACATTTATTAACGCGTGTCCATGGTGGCGCCATTAAGTATACGAATGTTAGAAATGAACCGGCATTTTTACGCAAGCTGCAAATGCAAAAAGAAGCAAAGCGCAATATCGCACGCTTGGCATCAAGGCGTATTTGTGATGGGGATACAATTGCTGTTGATACAGGGACAACGACAGTGCATATAGCAGATTTCATCATGGCGGTTAATGATATTACAGTCGTTACGAATTCCATTGCTGCAGCCATACAGTTTAATTTAGCGATTGAAGAACGGCGAATGACAGGGAAAGTCATACTGCTAGGAGGTACCACAAATCCAAGACAATCCTCAGTTGCAGGAGCGATGACCCTAGAATTGTTAGGGAATATGAATTTTGATAAAGCGTTTTTATCCTGTGGTGGCATTAGTGAGGGCGTTATTTACGATTATGATTTGGATGAATCACTGATTTCTAAAAAAATGCTTGATCATAGTAAAATGAATTATTTATTAGCGGATGCCTCTAAATTAAATGGTAGATCCTTTTATCAAATTTGCCATATTGAGGAGTGTACAGAAATTTTTTGTGATATAGCTTGTCCGCTAGAGTGGCTGGCCTTTGAGGAAAAATGGACGGAATGCAATGGAGGGAAAAGCTAATGATTGATTATCATGTACATTTAGAGGAGGGGCCATACTCATTCCGTTGGCTAGAGCGTACTTCTCAAGCAATGGCATTTTTTAATGATGAGGATGATGGAAAAGGGTCCAAGGGATCTATTGAAAAGACAATGCAACAGCTAACAAGTCGACTGCAAAGTGGATGTTATAGTGAGCAATGGCTGGATTTATATCTACAGCAAGCTAAGAAGCTAGGCTTGCGTGAGGTAGGCATTGTGGATCATTTATATCGCTTTAAGGAGACGCGCGCCTATTTCGAGCGTTATATGCAGCTAGACAATACCAAGACAATTGGAAAGATGCAGCGTTACTGGCTAGATAATGTAATGACCGAGAGCATTGATGATTTTGTGTCAGCAATTATTCGTGCAAAAGAAAAGTGGTGTCAGCATGGGATTGCTTTAAAGCTTGGCATCGAGGCAGATTACTTTGTTGGAGGTGAGGAAGAATTAGCATCATTATTGAATAGGTATCCATGGGACTATGTAATTGGCTCCGTTCATTTTGTGGATGGCTGGGGCTTTGATAATCCACAGACTCAATATATATTTGAGAATATGGATGAGGCTGCATTACAGCAAAGCTATGAGCAATTCTTTGCAACGGTTGAGAAAATGATCCATTCCAAAATGTTCGATTTTGTAGCGCATTTAGACAATTTTAAAGTATTTGACTATCAAGTGAAAGATGTGGCTTTTCTTGATTCTTGGTATGAGCGAATTGCAAGGGCACTTGTGGCGGCACAAACAGCGACAGAAATAAATGCTGGCTTATATTATCGCTATCCCGTGAAGGAAATGTGCCCGGGTCCTCGTTTCTTAGAAGCATTAATTAAGCATGGGGTTACTTTTACTGTTTCCTCAGATGCTCATTTCCCGGACGATTTAGGAAAGCATACATTTGCCAATGCAAATTTACTAAAAAGTCATGGTGTTCAATCAATTGTTGGGTTTAATCAACGTCATCAACAATATATAAAATTATAATGAAGGTCGCCGTTGATGAAATCATCGGTGATTTTTTATTAGGGGTAAGTAACGGATAGAAAAAGCGAACTGGTGGATGGAATCATTTAAATGACGGATAGAAGCGACGAAATGAAGGATAGCCCTCTCAATTGAACGAAGCGTAATTAAGTCTAAACCACGACATTTAGTACGCAAACCTTGTAGGATATAGCAATTATTCAGTATAATAATTAAATGGGAAATCAAATGCATGGAATTCGTTTGAAAGGAGTTACCTGATTACGATGAATGAGGAACAACGTTTAGCTAATCAACAGATCGATCAACCAAAACATAAAGACAAGCCTGAAAAGGATTATAGTAAATATTTTGAAACGGTCTTTACCGCCCCTTCGTTAAAGGATGCAAAAAAACGAGGAAAAGAAGAGGTAAAGTACCATAAGGACTTTAAAATTGCTCAAGAATTTGCGGGTATGGGTGTTGATCGTACCTTTTATATTCGTACGTATGGCTGCCAAATGAATGAGCATGATACAGAGGTAATGGCTGGGATTTTTATGCAGCTTGGTTACACGCCAACGGATAAGATAGAAGAAGCCGATGTCGTGTTGTTGAATACGTGTGCAATCCGTGAAAATGCAGAAAACAAAGTATTTGGAGAGCTTGGTTTCTTGCTGAAATATAAACGTAAAAACCCAGAAATGCTAATTGGTGTTTGTGGCTGTATGTCACAGGAAGAATCCGTTGTCAATAAAATTTTAAGAAGCTATCCACATGTTGATATGGTATTTGGTACACATAATATTCACCGTTTACCAAACATCTTAAAAGAAGCTTATATGTCTAAGGAAATGGTCATTGAAGTTTGGTCTAAAGAAGGCGATGTAATTGAGAATCTTCCGAAGAAACGTCTTGGCTCCATCAAGGCATGGGTAAATATTATGTACGGCTGTGACAAGTTTTGTACATATTGTATCGTACCATATACACGTGGAAAGGAACGTAGCCGTCGTCCAGAAGAAATTATAGCTGAAGTTCGTGATCTAGCGGCAGCAGGCTATAAGGAGATTATGCTACTTGGGCAAAATGTCAACGCTTACGGCAAGGATTTTGATGATATAGAATATCGATTAGGGGACTTAATGGAAGAATTACGAAAAATCGATATTCCGCGGATTCGCTTTACAACGAGTCACCCTCGTGATTTCGATGATCATTTAATTGAAATACTTGCTAAGCGTGGCAATCTAGTGGAGCATATTCACTTACCTGTTCAATCTGGTTCCAATGACGTCTTAAAAATTATGGCGCGTAAATATACACGTGAGCATTTCCTTGAACTAGTGGCAAAGATTAAGGCAGCTATTCCTGAAGTGACGCTGACAACAGATATTATCGTTGGCTATCCAAATGAAACAGAGGAGCAGTTTGAGGAAACGCTTTCCTTATACCGTGAAGTTGGCTTTGAATCCGCCTTTACGTACATTTATTCTCCTCGTGAGGGTACACCTGCTGCAAAAATGGTGGATAATGTACCTGAGGAAGTGAAAAAACAGCGTCTTCAACGATTAAATGAGGTTGTAGCGGAATATTCTCGCAAATCATTAGAGGGCTTGAAGGGTCAGATAGTAGAAGTATTGGTTGAAGGGACAAGTAAAAGACGCGAGGATGTACTAGCTGGCTATACGCGTAAAAATCGCCTTGTCAACTTTAAAGCACCAGCGCATTTAATTGGTCAATTAGTAAATGTAAAAATAATTGAGGCTTCCTCGTATTCATTAAGTGGTGAATTTGTTGAAGTCGTAAAAAATGAAAAGGTGGAAATATAAATGACACAAATTTTATATACAAAAGATGATTTAATTAAGAAATCTCATGAAATTGCACATATGATTGCCAATACGCCAGAAGTTGAATTTTTCAAAAAGGCTGAAGCACAAATTAATGAAAACCAGCATGTACGTGAGCGTATTGCAAGCTTAAAGAGCTTACAAAAGCAAGCTGTTAACTTCCAGCACTTAGGAAAAGAAAAAGCGCTGAAATTGATTGAAGATAAAATTGCAAAAATTGAAGAAGAAATTAATGCGATTCCAGTTGTTCAGCAATTTAAGGAATCTCAAGGCGATGTTAACGATTTACTACAATTAGTTTCAAACACAATCGCTAACAATGTGACAAATGAGATTGTACGTTCAACAGGCGGCGACGTACTACGCGGAGAAACAGGCTCATATGTAGCTAATACAAAGCCAGGTAGCTGCTCATAAATATAATTATCCAGAAATGCACAAGCTTAATATCGGTATAGCATAGCTCGAATGATTTTATTCGGGCTATTTTTTATTTTTATTCAGCAGATTACTTCCACCTCTATAGGCGGCGAGTTGAATGCAGTTTCCTATACAGTGAGTGTACAAACGCCTGCTGAAATAGAGGAACTCAGGGTAAAATCTTCACATCCTGTGAAAACGCCTGAGTGACCAACATCATGTTGGCCCAAAGCCCCTGATGTCACGGAATTTGAGAGGATTTTTTCGAGCGAGCTCGAAAAAATCCGGAGGCATTACGCTGGGGCGTAATAGATGCTTTCTTTCTATGGCAATAACCGTAGATCCCCAATCTTCAAGTCATTTAGATAAAATTCTATGAAAAGGAATGTTATGCCGAGGCATAATTGATTTCTATAAAAATATATGTTCACCCAATGGGCGCTACCTGCATATGATGGAGTGAAAAGAGTCGAAGGAGGAATTGCGCTGAAACGTTTACGACATATCGTGACGAGAGCAGTAGTTGCCAAAGGGAAGAAGAAAACGGAAGAACGTGTAACATTAAGTCCATCAAATAAACCGACAAGTATTCTTGGATGCTGGGTTATTAACCATACTTGCTCCGCAAAAAAAGTCGGTAAATTTGTAGAAGTATCAGGGAAATTTGATGTTAATGTATGGTATGCCTATAGTAATCATTCGAAAACAGCAGTGTTTTCTGAAACGGTTCACTATAAAGACAAAGTGAAGCTTCATTTTAGAGATGGCGATGTAAGTGCTGGTGATGATGTTCGTGTACGTGTTATTCAAGAGCCAAACTGTATAGAGGCTATCATCTCTCCATGCGGCACGAAATTTGAAATCGTTGTTGAGCGTGAAGTAGTTGTAGAGGTTATGGGAGAAACGACAATTTGTATTAGTGTACATCCACTAGATTTTGAAGAAGAATGGAACTTTAATGATGAGAGTTCATCCTCATCTTCCTCTAGCTCTAGTTCCAGTTCATCGTCTAGCTCGAGTGGAGAAGGAAGGTATGTTTTAGAGTCCTCATCGTTTCCTGATGAAAGACCAAGATAATATTCAAAACGATAAGTTATTGATACATGCGAAACGCTAACATCTTAAAAAAGATGAATGAAGCGTTTCGCATGTATCTTTTGTTATAATAAAAATATCTATATGGCAAGAGCGAGGGAAATTTTATTATGACTACATATACACCAATGATGCAACAATATTTGCAGGTAAAAGAAGATTACAAGGATGCCTTTTTATTTTTTAGATTAGGTGATTTTTATGAGATGTTTTTTGAGGATGCGATTAATGCCTCACAACTATTAGAAATAACATTAACAAGCCGAGATGCAGGTGCAAAAGAACGTATCCCAATGTGCGGTGTTCCGCATCATTCAGCGAAAAATTATATTGAAACACTGGTGCAAAAGGGATACAAGGTAGCTATTTGTGAGCAAACAGAAGATCCAAAGCAAGCAAAAGGTGTAGTGAAGCGAGAAGTTGTGCAGCTTATTACACCAGGAACGATAATGGAGGGGAAATCCCTAGAAGGAAAATCCAATCATTTTATTGGTGCTGCTGAGCAGCTTGATGATATGACGTTTGGTTATGCCTATTTAGATCTCTCTACTGGTGAAGCGGTCGTCTCCTCTATCGAGGGAGATGGTCGGGCACTTTTACTACAAATGCAGGCATATGGAGTGCGTGAACTGATTGTGACAGAAAGTTTACAGCTTTTATTGGCGGAGCATGCAGTCAATGCTGGAATCGTACTATCTGTTGAAACAGATGAAATGACAATGGATAAAGCTACAAACTATTTACAAGCTGTACCAAGTGAATTACAAGTTGCATGCTTACGTTTGCTGGCTTATATCGATAAAACACAAATGCGTTCATTATCACATATTCAAGCATTTACCTATCATGAAATGAAAAATTACTTACGCATTGATTCTAGTTCAAAGCGTAATTTAGAGCTTATTCAATCAATACGAGGTGGCGATCAAAAAGGTACACTCTTATGGTTATTAGATGATACGGTAACAGCCATGGGTGGGCGAAAGCTAAAGCAATGGTTACATCAGCCTCTTGCCACACGTTCAGCCATAGAGGCTAGACTGGACATTGTGTCAGACTTATTAGAAGAATATTTTGTTCGAACAGAGCTACAGGCTTCCTTAAAGCAAGTATATGATTTAGAGCGTTTAGCGGGTCGTGTTGCTTTTGGAAATGTAGGGGGACGTGACTTAGCACAGCTTCGTGATTCGTTACGTCAGGTGCCGATTATTCAACAACACTTGCTAAGTGCCAAAAATGAAACCCTACAAAAACTTGGTGCTGCACTGGATACATGCGCAGATGTAGAGACGTTGCTAGCTCATGCGATTACAGATAACCCACCGATTACTATTAAAGAGGGGGACGTTATTCGTGATGGCTATGATGAACGCCTGGATGAGCTACGTTACGCTTCACGAAATGGCAAGGATTGGATTGCACAGTTAGAGCTAGAGGAGCGAGCGAAAACAGGTATTAAAAACTTAAAAATCGGCTATAACCGAATTTTTGGTTATTATATCGAAATAACAAAATCGAATATCCATCTAGCTGATTTAACACGCTATGAACGCAAGCAAACTTTAGCGAATGCGGAACGCTATATTACGCAGGAGTTAAAGGAAAAAGAAGCATTAATTTTAAACGCAGAAGAAGAAAGTTTAACATTAGAGTATCACTTGTTCGTGGAAATTCGTGATCAATTAAAGGCATTTATTCCAAGGGTACAAGCACTGGCAGCAAGCATTAGTGAGATAGATGTGTTAGTCAGTTTTGCGAGTGTTTCTGAGAAATATCGCTTTACAAAGCCTGAATTCCACGGTGGTCGCTCCTTAGAAATTATAGAAGGGCGTCATCCAGTAGTAGAGAAAATGCTCAATAAGCAAATGTATGTGCCTAATGATTGTGTGCTTGAGGAAAATAATAATATGATGCTCATTACAGGTCCGAATATGTCTGGTAAAAGCACCTATATGCGTCAAGTTGCACTGATTGTTGTTATGGCGCAAATGGGCTGCTATGTGCCTGCTGAAAGAGCGAGATTGCCTATTACAGATCAGATTTTTACACGCATTGGGGCAGCGGATGATTTAGCAGCAGGGCAATCAACATTTATGGTAGAAATGCTAGAATCTCAACATGCCATTATGCACGCTACGAAAAATAGTTTAATGCTGTTTGATGAAATTGGGCGAGGGACTTCCACTTATGATGGCATGAGCCTTGCGCAATCCATGATGGAGTATATCCATGATAAAATTGGAGCAAATACGTTATTCTCTACTCATTACCATGAATTAACAGCTCTTGAGAAGGAACTTACACGTCTACAAAATGTTCATGTTTCAGCCACCGAAAAAAGTGGAACAGTTGTCTTTTTACACAAGGTCAAAAAAGGGGCAGCTGATAAATCGTACGGTATTCATGTAGCACAGCTTGCTCAATTACCAGAGGAAATTTTATCGAGGGCACGTGTGCTGCTTGAACACTTTGAGTCTGGGAAGGAAATAACTACCCCTCAGGAAATTAACGAACAGCCCGTTCAAATGACGCTATTCTCAGAGGAGGAGCCAATTTCATCTGCCGAAGCAGAGGTGCTAAAAAATTTAGAAAAAGTAAATATTCTAGGCACTTCACCCATGCAGGCAATGAATATTTTATACGAGCTACAGCAGCAGCTACTAAATGCTAAAAAATAAAGGAGTGATGCGCAATGGGAAAAATACAAATTATGGACGAATGGCTGTCCAATAAAATAGCTGCCGGGGAAGTAGTTGAAAGACCAGCCTCTGTTGTGAAAGAGCTTGTGGAAAATGCCATAGATGCAGGTAGTACGTCCATCGATGTTTTTTTACTAGAAGCGGGCCTCACTTCAATTCAGGTGATTGATAATGGAAGTGGTATGGATGAAGAGGATGCATTGATATCATACTCCCGTCATGCCACAAGTAAAATCCATCAAGAACATGATTTATTCCGCATTCGAACACTGGGCTTTCGAGGTGAAGCATTAGCCTCGATAGCTTCAGTTTCTAAGATGACACTTATTACATCTAATGGAGAATCAGGCACGTATTTAGAGCTTGAGGGTGGGCATGTGGTGACAAATAAGCCTGGTCCACTGAGAAAAGGAACAGATATTACAGTGGCACAGTTATTTTTCAATACACCTGCACGTTTAAAATATATGAAAACGATTCAAACCGAGCTTGGACATACAATCGATTTAATGAACCGTCTTGCACTTGGCAATCCACAAATTGCGTTCAGATTGCTACATAATGGTCAGCAATTGCTACAAACAAATGGACGAGGTGATGTGCAGCAAGTATTAGCGGCAATTTACGGTGTGCATAATGCCAAGAAAATGGTGCCTTTTGAGGGAGAGTCACATGATTATAAAGTTACAGGCTTCGTATCCTTACCTGAAGTGACACGTGCTTCGAAAAATTATATGTCCCTCTTTGTCAATGGTCGTTGGGTCAAGCATTATTTAGTGCAAAAAGCGATTGTCGATGCTTATCATACGTATTTACCAATTGAGCGTTTTCCTATAGTGGCTCTCTTTATAGAGGGTGACCCCTATTTAACAGACGTCAATGTTCATCCTGCCAAACATCAAATCCGTTTAAGTAAGGAACCAGAGCTACTTAAACTCATTGAGGAGACCATTCGCGAAACTATACGACATGTTATTAGAGTGCCACAAATGGAAAAGAAGGAAAAGATAGTGAAGTCTACAACTGAGCAGTTAAATATCTGGAAGCCAGCTCCGAAGCTAGATGTGGAGAAAATGAATGCCATTGTAGAAAAGCTATATGATGTGCAAACCGTTCAGGAATCAAGCATGTTAGAGCCAGTAAAATCATTACCAGAATCATCCCCTACCCCTGTTGAAGATAGCTTTGAATATACACAGCCAATCGAGGAAAAATCAATTCAAAATGTGATAGATGAGGAAGTAAGGCAAGATTCGATGGAAGAGTCTACAAAAGAACCATTTCCTGCACTGGAAGTAGTGGGTCAAATTCATGGCACATATATTGTTGCACAGATGGAGGATGGCTTTTATTTAATCGATCAGCATGCAGCTCAGGAACGTATTAAATATGAATTTTTCCGAGAAAAGGTGGGTATGGTGAACCCAAATGAACGTCAGGCTTTACTGCTACCATTAACTTTCCACTATGCCGCTGACGAGGCACTCTTATTAAGAGAGAACAAACAAGAATTAGAGGCTGTTGGGGTGTTTTTAGAGGAATTTGGACAGTCATCATTTGTCGTAAGGGAGCATCCTAGCTGGTTTCCTAAAGGGGAAGAACAGGAAATTATTGAAGATTTAATTGAACAGGTACTGACTACGAAAAAGGCAGACGTGAAGAAATTACGGGAGGCAGCGGCAATTATGATGAGCTGTAAAAAATCAATCAAGGCCAATCATTTTTTAACAAGGGAGCAAATGGTAATGTTATTGAATGATCTACGAAATGCTGATAATCCATTTACATGCCCACACGGACGTCCAGTACTCATTCATTTTACGACTTATGAAGTAGAAAAAATGTTTAAACGGGTTATGTAGAACTGTATTAAAGGGGGAGAATGAATGGGTGAATTTATTTTAGCTATAGATCAGGGCACTACGAGCACAAGAGCAATTTTGTTTGATAAAAAGGGCAAAATTGTCCATGTAGCTCAAAAGGAATTCCAACAATACTTTCCCAGAGCCGGTTGGGTAGAGCATAATGCCAATGAAATTTGGGGCTCTATCCTAGCTGTGATAGCAGCCGTATTAACGGAAAGTGGGCATGAAGCCAGTGAAGTACATGCCATTGGAATCACGAATCAACGTGAAACAACTGTTGTTTGGGATAAACATACAGGTCAGCCTGTTTACAATGCCATTGTCTGGCAGTCTCGGCAAACACAGGACATTGTGAATGACTTAAAGGATCAAGAAGGCCTAGAGGAACTCTTTGAGCAAAAAACAGGTTTACGTTTAGATGCCTATTTTTCTGCAACAAAAATTAAATGGATTTTAGATCATGTTGATGGCGCACGAACGATGGCAGAAAACGGAAATTTATTATTTGGTACGATTGATTCTTGGATTGTTTGGCGATTATCAAAAGGAAAGGCACATATAACAGATTATTCAAATGCCGCGCGCACTTTACTTTACAATATCCATGACTTGAAGTGGGATGAAGAGCTTTGCAAATTGTTAGATATTCCAATGTCCATGCTGCCAAGTGTAAAAAATTCCTCTGAGATTTATACACATACAGCACCTAGTATTTTCTTTGGTGAGGAAATCCCGATTGCAGGGATAGCAGGAGATCAGCAGGCAGCGCTTTTTGGTCAAACATGCTTTTCTAAGGGAATGGCTAAAAATACGTATGGCACAGGCTGTTTTATGCTATTAAATACAGGTGAACAGGCAGTTAAATCAGAGAATGGTTTATTAACAACCATTGCATGGGGAATCGATGGTCAAGTGACGTATGCATTAGAAGGAAGTGTATTTGTTGCAGGCTCAGCGATACAGTGGCTGCGAGACGGTTTGCGAATGATTCGCTCAGCCGAGGATTCTGAGACCTATGCGAGTAAGGTGGAAAACACGGATGGAGTGTATGTTGTACCTGCATTTGTAGGTTTAGGGACCCCTTACTGGGATACCGATGCAAGGGGAGCCGTTTTTGGCCTAACACGAGGAACCTCCAAGGAGCACTTTATTCGTGCAACACTGGAATCACTTGCTTATCAGACAAAAGATGTGCTAGATGCAATGGAGCAAGATGCAGGTACGCCTATTGAGTTGCTACGAGTAGATGGTGGAGCAGTAAGTAATGAATTTTTAATGCAGTTCCAAAGCGATATTTTGCAGTTAAGGGTGGAGCTAGCTAAGCTTAATGAATCTACTGCACTTGGAGCAGCCTATTTAGCAGGGCTTGCGACAAATTTTTGGCCAAATCAAGAGGCATTATCTGCATTATGGATGCATGGTCAAACGTATCAGCCGAAAATGAATGCAGAAGCGGGAGAAGCTCTTTATAAGGGCTGGCAAAGAGCTGTAGCGGCTACAAGAATATTTAAATCATAGCTGATGGGGGAATAAGATATGTTTTCATTTGAGCATCGTCCTAAAATTATGCATTTTTTAGAACAATATAGCTTTGACGTCTTAATCATTGGTGGTGGTATTACAGGTGCAGGTATAGCACTCGATGCTGCATCTAGAGGGCTGTCAGTTGCTCTGATTGAGATGCAGGATTTTTCTGCTGGCACCTCAAGCCGCTCTACAAAGCTTATTCATGGGGGACTTCGATATTTAAAGCAATTTGATGTAAGCGTAGTGGCTGAGGTTGGGCGTGAACGGGAAATTGTATACGATAACGCCGTACATGTGACAACACCCGAAAAGATGCTTCTACCATTATATAAAAAAGGCTCACTTGGTCCCTTAACTACATCATTAGCTTTGAAGGTCTATGATCGCTTAGCAGGTGTCAAGAAGAATGAGCGTAGAACAATGCTAAGTGCACAGGAAACTGCAGCACTTGAGCCTTTACTCAATCAAGATGAGCTGGTCGGTGGAGGCTATTATGTTGAATATCGGACAGATGATGCGCGTCTTACCATTGAGGTTCTGAAAAAAGCAGTGGAATATGGAGCATTATGCATTAATTATGCCGAGATGACAGAATTTTTATATCATAAGAAAAAACTTGTAGGTGTGCAAGTTAAGGATCATATAACAGGAAAAACGATAGAAGTGCATGCTGCGCAAATTGTCAATGCAACAGGACCATGGGTGGATGCTGTCCGTCAAAAGGATAAAGTGGCAGACAAAAAGCAATTACGACTCACGAAAGGGGTCCATATTGTTCTAGATCAAAAGGATTTCCCGTTAAAGCAAGCGGTGTACTTCGATATCATGGATGGTCGCATGGCCTTTGCTATTCCACGTGATGGTAAAACCTATGTAGGTACCACCGATACAGAATATGAAGGGGACATAGCACATCCTTTTGCGACACAAGAGGATGTTGATTATTTAATTGCTGCGGCAAAAACTGTTTTTCCAACAGCGAAAATCTCAAGAGAAACAATTGAATCTTCCTGGGCTGGCATACGTCCACTTATTTTTGAAAAAGGAAAGAATCCGTCTGAAATCTCTCGAAAGGATGAAATATGGACGGCTCCAAGTGGACTCATGACAATTGCTGGTGGAAAATTAACAGGCTATCGTCAAATGGCAGAAACAATTGTAGATAAAATTGTCAAAATGCATAAATATAAGCACGCAAGTCCATGTATAACACGTGAGTTATCACTTTCTGGTGCAAAGGGCATCAATGCGATTAATTTCCCTGATTATACAGCCTATAAAGCAAGAGAAGGCATTCAGTACGGGCTAAACTATGATGAAGCAAAAATGCTTGTTCAAAAATATGGCACAAATGTCGATGCGTTGTTTGATCAGGTAAAATATTTACATGAGCATGGTAGTACAATGCCACTTGCTCTCCATGCAATGCTGCTCTATGGTATCGAGGCAGAGATGGTATACACACCAAGTGACTTCTTTATTCGTCGTACAGGCTTGTTATACTTTGATATCGATGCTGTTAAACGTTATAAACAACAGGTTATTCAAGTGATGCAGCAACGCTTACATTATACAGAGCCACAAAAAAACATGTATATTGCTCATCTAGAACAGGCTATTTTAGATGCAACAAGTTTTGTGGAAGAGGGAGTGTAGGGAAATGGAACGTTACATTGAAATGTCAGACGGCCATTTTGTCTTTACGCGTACATTACAGCCGTCAAGTACATGTATTGGCCATATTCATATTTTGCACGGTATGGCGGAGCATAGTGGGCGCTATATAAAGTTTGCTAGCGCACTAACGGCAGCTGGGTATGCAGTAACTATGCATGATCATCGTGGGCATGGCGAGACGGCAGGCTATAATGGTACATTAGGGTTTTTTGCTGAACAAAATGGGTTTGATCGAGTCGTAGAGGATGTCCATGAGGTAGTTACAGCATTACATGAACAGTTTGCAGATGTCCCTTTCATACTTTTTGGACATAGTATGGGATCGTTTATTACGAGAAGATTTATACAACTGTACAGCCACCATGTTGATAGGGTAATTCTTTGTGGAACAGGGCATGTGACAACCTTGCATGCGATGGGGAATTTAGTAGCGAGAGCCTTAGCGAAGCAGCTTGGAAAAGAGACAGAAAGCAAGCTATTAAACAAGCTGAGCTTTGGAAGCTTTAATAAGCAATTTTCCAATTCGAAGACGGCGTATGATTGGTTATGCTCTGTTGAAAACGAGGTACAAAAATATATAGATGATCCATATTGTGGCTTTATCCCAACAAATCAATTTTTTGTAGATTTGACAACAGGTTTTATGACCTTAAATCGAAAAAATGAAATGGCTAAAGTAAGAAAAGATCTTCCTATTCTTTTGATAAGTGGTAGTAAGGATCCAGTGGGAGATCAAGGGCAGGGTATTTATGCTGTTGCTGAGCAATTCGCTGTGGCAGGCTTACAGAATGTGACAGTCTATTTATTTGAGGATAAACGCCATGAAATTTTAAACGAGGATAACCAAGAGGCAGTCTATCAAGTTTTATTACGGTGGTTAGAAAAAAATGATACAAGATAAAATAAAACAGGCAGAGGTCGTCGCAATTGTTGGCCCAACTGCTTCAGGTAAAACAGCATTAAGTATTAAGCTAGCAAAAAAATATAATGGTGAAATTATAAACGGTGACTCCATGCAGGTCTATCGAGGCTTAGATATTGGTACGGCTAAAATTACTGAGGAAGAGATGGAGGGGGTGCCACATCATTTACTTAGCTTTAAGGAGCCAACGGAGGCTTTTTCAGTAGCAGACTATCAAAGATTGGTGCGAACGAAAATTGCAGAAATTCGAGCACGGGAGAAGTTGCCTATTATTGTAGGGGGCTCTGGTTTATATGTGCAGGCAGTGCTCTATGATTTTCAATTTACAGAGGAGCAGGTAGATGAGGTGGCACGAAAGGCTTATTATGAAGAGCTTAAAAAATTAGGCCCTGAGGCAATGCATGAGAAGCTAGAGAAGCTTGACCCACAAACTGCGGAGTCCATCCATCCCAATAATACGCGCCGTGTGATACGAGCATTAGAGATGATTGAGCTAAGTGGTGTTTCTAAGGCTTCCAAGGCACAAAATCGTGGAGAGATTCCTCTCTATAACCATGTTGTTTTAGGGCTTGGTCAAAATATGTCTCGAGAAGAGCTATATGATCGAATTAACCACCGTGTTGATGTGATGATGGACAACGGTTTGTTAGAGGAAGTAAAGGGGTTATGGCAGCAAAATATTCGAGGTGTACAATCCATTCAAGCGATTGGCTATAAGGAATTGTATGATTATTTGGATGGTAAATGCTCACTTGATGAAGCACTTGAAAGCTTAAAGCAAAATTCCCGTCGCTATGCCAAAAGACAATTAACCTATTTCCGTAATAAGATGGATATCTATTTTATTTCAAATGGTGAACAAATTTAAAACATCCCATTACAGAATAGAGAATTTCTAAAAATTACTAATTGCTAAAATGGTAGAACATGCTACTATAGGAATGAAGAGGTAGAAAGAGAGTAGGGAGGCATTTTTGATGAAGTCAATTAATTTGCAAGATACGTTCTTGAACCATCTACGTAAAAACAGTGTATTTGTAACTGTGTTTCTTTTAAACGGCTTTCAATTAAAAGGAACTGTAAAATCCTATGATAATTTTACAGTGTTGTTAATTGATGCTGAAAGTAAGCAGCATCTTATTTACAAACACGCTATTTCTACATTCGTTCCTGTAAAGCAAGTAGATTTTTTAGAAACAGAGCAATAAAAGCATGTAAATATGATATGAAAACAGTTAGTGTTCATGACACTAGCTGTTTTTTTGCCTTCGAGCTATAATGTAATAGGAAATTGATATTTTGGAGGACAAACTTTTATGAAATCAATGGATACAACGCAATTATTAGAACTATTAGACGCTAATGAAGATCTTTACATTATAGATGTTCGTGAGGAAGATGAGGTAGCTCAAGGTATGATTCCTGGTGCTCAGCATATAGCGCTTGGAACCATTCCAGAACGTCTAGAGGAATTAGATGCGACGAAACCATATATTATTGTTTGCAAGGCTGGCGGTCGTTCAGCAAATGCTTGCTCCTATTTAGAAGCTCAAGGCTTTGATGTAACAAACCTTGAAGGTGGTATGCTTGCCTATGATGGTGAGTTAGAATTTAAATAACATTGATTTTGAAGCCTTCGCTTTAGTATGCGGAGGCTTTTTTTGTCGAATACAAGTAGGAATTTATGTTTTGATGGGGGGAGTGCTGAATGGAGGGGAATATGTGCAGAATTGATTAGTATTTATGCTAGATAGAAGGCCGCTTGTGCTTGATAGCAAGAGAAAAACACTCGATTGAACACAATTCATTCTAGCTGATATGATAGATACAAGAAAGGTGGTGATAAATTGCAAACAACCCAGCGAAAAAAGCCCCACAAACTGTTAAAGCTTGAAGCGTTATTACGCAGACTGCAGAAAACATCCCCAAATTATCCGTATTTTCAAGAGTTACATCGAAAATTGAGTGCTGGTTTTCAAGGTGAGCTCCGAGTTGATCGACTTTGGCAAGAAATGAACTTCACTTTCCCTCATCAAATATTCTATGATTATTGTTTTATCAATAATTCAGGTTTTACACATCAAATCGATACACTATTTGTGACACCACATTTTCTATGCTTAATAGAAATTAAAAATATTTTAGGAAAACTTGATTTTGATGATGTAAAGAGACAATGTATTCGTACAACTTCGGATGGAAAAATAGACAGTTTCATCTATCCAGTAGATCAACTATTTCGGCATCAAAGCTATTTCCAAATATTATTAAAGCAACTAAATATAGAGCTCCCAATTGTGAAAGTGATCGTAATTGCAAATCCTTCTACCATAATTGGTCAATTAAGCACAGAATGTCCAATTATGCATAGTGTGGGTTTACCTTATTTCTTATGGCAACAGCTACAGCATTTTGGTCAACAATCATTAGAAAAGAGTGATTTTCAGAGATTGCTTAAGCACTTAAAATCTATTCGTCAAGATAAATTATGGGAACAAAAACTGATGGAAGATGAATGGAGATCAGGTGTTCTTTGTCCAAAGTGTGCCTATGAGAAGAGCATGTTTTATAGGCATGGCTCTTGGCTTTGTCGAAGCTGCGGTGTAGAAAATAATGAGGCTTTTTTACAAGCATTACAGGATTATCGACTTTTACGGGAAAGCTATATTTCTACAACCACTTTATGCCAAGAATTCAATATACCAAGCAAGTATATTGCCTACCGTATTATAAAAGCGTTGAAGTTTGAAAAGATAGGGAATAATCGCTATAGTCATTATAAAATTTCGGAGTATTAGAAAGCTACACGATGAAAGCGGTCTTCATCGTATATCTTATTAAAATACATAACACTAACAGGAAAAAAATAATCAATTATTTTTATACGCATTTTGATGATCCTCAGATGGATTTAAATTATTTATCAGGCATTTGATAAGGCAAAGCGCTACTAGTTCATAGTAATAAAAGAAATAATGAAATCGCTTCGTTAGTGGGCTATAGTAATGAAGAGTATTTTAGTAAAGTATTTAAAAAATATGTTGGAATGACACCAGCCAAATATCGAACTATTTAAATCTAGTGGATTTTGGTAAAATAAGTATAGAATGACCGAGTTGAAAATAGAAAGGATGAGTAATATGTTCCGATCAATAGCGCCTCCAACAATGTCTTGACAGTAGAGTCTACTGTTTAAGGCATTCCACACTAGCTTGCTCTTCTTGCAATAGATTCTACTGTATAGGCTAAAAACTATATAAGTAGAAAGTAGGAATCAGAAGTGAGCGGAAAATTTGCATTTGTTTTATCTATGATTATCTTTGGGGCTATCGGTGTTTTTGCTAAATATATACACCTGCCATCCAGTGAAATTGCCTTCTGGATGAGTGTGATTGGCTCTAGTTTTTTATTGATAATTTTCATCGTTAAAAAAGAAAAAATAACGAAAGCATCCATTTTGTCTAATATATGGCCATTACTGCTATCAAGTGTAGCGTTATGTGGGAATTGGATTTTTCTATTTCAAGCGTACAAAGAAACAACCATTGCCAATGCAGCGCTTAGCTATTATTTTGCGCCAGTTTTAGTGATTTGTTTATCACCAATTATATTAAAAGAAAAACTGTATCTAAGAAAAATTTTCTATGTAGGTGTGGCTTTAGTTGGATTATTCTTTATTGTCCATAGCCAAGCTACAGAAGAAAATGGGCAAGATATCGGCATTGTGTATGGGCTTATTGCAGCATGTTTCTATACGTTGGTAACTTTTGTCAATAAGTATATTCATGGACTTAAAGAACCGTCAAACACAATTCTGCAGCTTTCTTTAGCAGCGTTATTTCTAGCACTTTATCTTTATGGAACAACTGGATTTCAAATCATGTATATCGATATAAAATCCATCAGTTTACTAATAGCATTGGGCATTGTCCATGCCGGTATAGGCTTCTATCTTTTCTTTTTAGGAATGAGTCATTTAAAGGGGCAAAGCATAGCCATTTTAAGCTATATTGACCCTCTAACGTCATTGGTAATCTCAACGATGATTTTAGGAGAAAAAATGACTATGCTGCAAATAATAGGAGCTATTCTATTGCTTGGCGCGACATTTATTAGTGAAATAGATCAGAAAGAAGTCTAATTTAGCTTTAAAGGTGACATATTGACAGAAAGATATCTTTACAGTAAATTAAAAGAAATTGCATAATAGCATTAGGTGCCCATTGAGGGAGAATAGGGAATAAAGTGAAAGTCTTTAGCGGTCCCACCACTGTAAAAAGGAGTTTCATAGAGAATGCCACTAGCATGGTGCTGGGAAGGTTCTATGAAATGTTGAAATTGAGCCAGGAGACCTGCCTAATTGCTTCGATTATATAGACGATGGAAAAGTCTGTAGTTTATTTGTCATGAATAAACTGCAGGCTTTTTATATTGTCTCGAAAGATTGAAAGGGGAATAGTTTCATGCAATTATTACAGCACACGATTAAAAAAATTCAAAATGCGGATAGCCGTATGATGGAGAAAGCTAGGGAATATATAGACTCTCTGAGCAAGCCACCTGGAAGCTTGGGGAAATTGGAGAATCTTGCTGTACAGCTTGCTGGTATTACAGGAGAATTATTTCCTAAAATTGAGAGCAAAGCAATTATTGTCTGTGCAGCAGATCACGGTGTTTGTGAGGAAGATGTAACTTCAAATCCGCAAAAGGTCACCTTTTTACAAACAATGAATTTTCCAAAAGGGTTAACGGGGGTTTGTGCAATCGCCAGCATAACCAATGCCAAAATTGTAACGGTCGACGTTGGTGTAAAAGAAGATTTACCATTGGATGCTGGAGTCATTCTAAAGAAAATTAAATATGGAACAGACAATATGGCAAAGGGTCCAGCTATGTCAAAAGAGGAAGCTATTCAATCCATCGAAGTAGGAATTGAAGTTGCAACGAACGAAATAAGAAACGGAGCGGATGTTCTTGGAACTGGTGAAATGGGTATTGGGAATACAACACCAAGTGCGGCTATCCTTTCTGTGCTTCATGCCTGTCATCCAAATATAGTAACAGGACTAGGTGCAGGTGTTGGAGCAGGGGGAATTGCGCATAAGGTGGAGGTTATTCAGCATGCTATTGCACTAAACAAGCCCAATCGCCACGATGCTATTGATATTCTTGCAAAAGTTGGTGGCTTAGAAATAGGTGCTATGGCTGGAATTGTACTTGCGGCTGCTGCAAATCACAAACCTGTTGTAATTGATGGCTTTATTTCTACGATTGCTGCTCTCATTGCCTTTGAGCTTGAGCCAAAAGTAAAGGACTACATCATTCCTTCCCATGCCTCAGAAGAACCAGGGGCTAAAATAGCAGCCAAGTTGCTTGGGGTTGAACCAATGCTACATATGAATATGCGTTTAGGAGAAGGCTCTGGTGCAGCTTTAGCCTTTCCAATTTTAGATGCAGCTTGCTCCATGATGAAAAACATGGCAACACTTGAGGAATCTGTAGTGCTAGTAGAATCGAAAGAATAGATCGTAACAAAAAGTATAACAAGCCCATAATTCAAAACTATTTGGGCTTGTTACTATTTATAAAATGCCTATGCCCGATTGAGCTTTCGTAAAGGCAAACGCCATTTCTTCATATAGGAAAGAATTCTTAGCACTGTTATCATACCAAATAATCCATATAAAAAGAGGTCGCCTGTCAATACTTCTAGACCAATCATGAGTCCTGCAAGAGCTGCCCAAACCCCATAAATTTCATCACGTAATACGAGAGGCTTGCGTCTTGCTAAAAGATCTCGAACTATGCCGCCTCCTGAACCAGTTAAGACAGCAGCTACAATCACTGCACTAATGGGCATGTCGAGCTTTACAGCATAGAGGGCACCTTGAATAGCAAATGCCGATAAGCCAATGGCATCCGTAAAGTTTCCCCAACGATGCCAATGCTGAATTAGATGATGTGGAAAAATAAAAAATATAGTAATTGCCGCAAGTGCAATTTGGAACATCATATCCTGTCCCCATAATGTTGTAACAGGCAGGCCAATAAGTAAGTTACGAATTGCGCCACCACCAAAGGCAGTGACAATACCGAGTATATAAACACCGAATAAATCGTATTCTTCCTCCATGGCAATAATTGCCCCAGAAATAGCAAAGGCAATTGTTCCGATAATACTGAAAACCTCCCAAGCCATCCCTTTCACCCCTTCTGAAAAATAATGTACTTTCTCATTAAAGTTAAAAAATTCTATTAAATGTAAGAGAATCTATGAAATTTCAAAAATAATGAAAGAAGTCCGCACATTAGCTTAGCGCAAATTGCGAGTAGAAACAATAGGCAAGTTTTGCAGACACATCTACAAATTGTTAAGATAAGATAGGAGAAAGTGAAAACTTCAATTTGTGGTTGTAGATGCCCGCAATGGAAGAAATGTGAATGGAGAAGAATGCATGACTTTTACAACGAATTTAACAGAAGAAACGTTAGCATTGGCTACCAAAATAGAGGATAAGGTTCGCCCGTTTCAAAGGAAGGTAGACGAGATGGCGTTCTTTAATCAACAAAAGGTGCTTGCAGCTTTTAGGAAGCATCAAGTGAGTGACTATCATTTACACCCTTCTAATGGATATGGTTATGATGATGAGGGACGTGACAATTTAGAGCGTGTTTATGCAGAGGTTTTTGGAGCGGAGGCTGCCATTGTACGTCCGCAGATTATTTCAGGGACACATGCCATTACGCTTAGTCTATTCGGCGTGCTGCGACCGGGTGATGAATTGCTGTATATTTCAGGTCAACCATATGATACATTACAAGCCATAGTAGATGGCGGTGATAAGGATACTGGCTCATTAAAGGATTATAAAATTGGTTATCGACATGTAGATTTAATAGAAAATCAACTGATTGATTGGAACGGTGTAGCGACTGCTATTACAGAGAATACAAAAATGATTGCGATTCAACGATCAAAGGGCTATGCATCACGTCCATCCTTTACTATTGAAGAAATTGCTTCAATGTGTGTGAAAATCCGTGAATTAGCACCACAGGCTATCATCTTTGTCGATAATTGCTATGGAGAATTTGTGGAGGCTCAGGAACCGACAGAGGTAGGGGCAGATTTAATGGCAGGCTCTCTGATTAAAAATCCAGGCGGTGGCTTAGCCAAAATTGGTGGCTATATTGCTGGTCGTGCCGATTTAGTTGAAAAATGTGCCTATCGTATGACGTCACCGGGTATTGGTGCAGAAGCAGGTGCAACACTAAATACGCTTGGTGATTTTTATCAGGGCTTTTTCCTAGCGCCACACGTTGTAGCACAAGCATTAAAAGGCGCAATTTTCACAGCGGCAATGCTAGAAGAAGTTGGCATGTCTACATCTCCAAGCTATGATGCGAAACGAACGGATTTAATTCAATCTGTTTCATTCCAAACGGCTGAACAAATGATTGCTTTTTGTCGCGAAATCCAAGCGAACTCACCAATCAATGCCCATTACGCACCAGAGCCAGCCTATATGCCAGGCTATGAGGATGATGTCATAATGGCGGCTGGTACCTTTATTCAGGGCTCCAGTATTGAGCTTACAGCAGACGGTCCTATTCGCCCACCATATACGGCATTTATTCAAGGCGGTCTCACATATGAGCATGTAAAATTTGCTATTTGTAGTGCAGTTCAAAAAATTCAGCAATAGATAAGGTGGAAAAAACTATTCAAATCGTGATTTTGAATAGTTTTTTTACAATTTTGTAGCAGTCGAAAAAATATTTAAAAACGATGTTAGGAAACCTTACATACTTGTTGACACTGTAAAAATTTCGTTATATGATTAGCGGGTATTGGAGGGGACTTAAATGAGTCGTGAAATTAGACGAACTATGCCGTTATTATCTATGAGTATCGTGATGCAATTGACCGAGCTTTCGGCACGCCAAATTCGTTATTATGAAGAACACCATTTAATTGAGCCGCACCGAACAGAAGGCAATCGTCGAATGTTCTCATTAAATGACGTCGATACATTGCTAGAAATTAAAGATTACTTAGAACAGGGCATGAATATGGCGAAAATTAAAAAATTATTCGCTAAAAAGAGTAACCCTGTGACGACAGATGAGCCGGATTTAAGTGACTCAGAATTACGTCGTATCATGCGTGAGGAAATGCGTCAAGCACAGCGCATGCAAAAATCATCCATCCGACGTGGGGATTTATCCCGATTCTATTAAAAGCCTTTAATAGGGTAGGGTAAAGATAAAAGCTAGACAAATTATAGGAGTGTGGAAAACTGTGGGTAAATACACAAAAGAGGACATTAAACGTCTTATCGAGGAAAAAAACGTAAGCTTTATTCGTCTACAATTTACGGATATACTTGGCACAATTAAAAACGTTGAGATTCCTGTAAGCCAATTAGACAAAGCGCTAGAAAATAAAATGATGTTTGATGGTTCATCTATTGAAGGCTTCGTTCGTATCGAAGAATCAGATATGTATTTATATCCTGATCTAGATTCCTTCGTGGTGTTCCCTTGGACTTCTGAAAAAGGGAAAGTAGCACGCTTCATTTGTGATGTATACACTGCGAAAGGCGAACCATTTGCTGGTGACCCACGTAACAACCTAAAACGTATCCTAAGAAAAATGGAGGATATGGGCTTCACAAGCTTTAATTTAGGGCCTGAGCCAGAGTTCTTCTTATTCAAATTAGATGCAAAAGGCGAACCAACATTAGAGGTTAATGACCACGGTGGTTACTTTGACTTAGCGCCAACTGATCTTGGTGAAAATTGCCGTCGTGATATCGTATTAGAGCTAGAAGAGATGGGCTTTGAAATTGAAGCTTCTCACCATGAGGTAGCTCCTGGACAACACGAAATTGACTTTAAATATGCAGATGCTATCACAGCTTGTGATAATATCCAAACGTTCAAATTAGTTGTAAAAACAATTGCACGTAAACACGGCTTACACGCTACTTTCATGCCAAAACCATTATACGGTGAAGCTGGCTCTGGGATGCACTTCAATGTTTCATTGTTTAAAGGCAAAGAAAATGCTTTTTATGATGAATCGACTGAATTAGGTCTTTCTGAAACAGCTATGCAATTCATGGCAGGCGTTCTTGCGCATGTTCAAGGCTTCACAGCTGTAACAAACCCAACAGTTAACTCTTATAAACGACTTGTTCCTGGTTATGAAGCTCCATGTTATGTGGCATGGTCAGCACAAAACCGTTCACCACTAATTCGTATTCCATCAGCTCGTGGTCTGTCAACACGTGTAGAGGTACGTTCTGTGGACCCAGCTGCAAATCCTTATTTAGCAATGGCTGTTATTTTAGAAGCGGGTCTAGAAGGGATTCGTCAAAATCTAACTCCACCAGCTGCAATTAACCGTAACATTTATGTGATGTCTGAAGAAGAACGTAAAGCAAACGGAATTGAAAACTTGCCACCGGCTCTTGATGATGCATTAACATTACTTGCTAAAGACAAAGTAGCGCAAGAAGCGTTAGGTGAGCATATCTATGCAAACTTCAAAGAAGCAAAAGAAATTGAGTTTGATATGTATCGCACTACTGTCCATCAATGGGAACGTGACCAATATTTAAAAATGTACTAATTAAGATTAACCGAGTATCTAATAGAGGATACTCGGTTTTTTACAGACATATAAAAAGCACAAAAAGCGATGAGGCGTTTAACAACCTCATCGCTTCTTTTTTATCTTGATTCTAGCAAAATATTAATTAAGTGGCGAGATGAATGGTCATTTATTTCGCTAGCTTACAGAGTCCCTTGGCTATCACAGATTTTGAAGAGTAGCGTTTTGAGCGAGCTTGACGCAATCACGCTGGGGTGTGTAATTGACTAATAGCCCATACGACTATGATGATACGGCATATGACCGTGGTGATGGGACATATGGCAGTGATGCTGCGGCATGTGACAAGGGTTAGGTGGCATTTCGCAAAGTGTATGGTTTTCGCAACATTCATTCACGACAGATTCAGTACATGGGAAATAGTATTGATGATCGAATATATGTTTATTTACATTTGTAATATGTGTTGGTTGTACATGCGGTACGACAGTATGGATATAATTTGTACGAACATATTGCTCTGGTGGCATAAATTGTGGTGGATCAAATTGTGTTGGCATTGCTTGTGGTGGACAACAATGTGGACCTTTCCCATGATGACGCATACGATTAAACATGGTTATTACCTCCTGTTTTAATAAGTTGTGGTTCATTATTAAGATATGAGTGATATGTCGATAGGGTCTATTTATTTGCCTACTAACTATTAGATAAATCTCACACATCAGTGAAAATCAAAACTTATGTAACATATGCCTAATATATCCTTATAGCTTATTAGATGAGTATATATACCTTTGTTTCAGGTGATTTTCTTTATCAAAAGAGATTAATTTGTATATTTGTATAATAAGCAGCCAATTAAAAATAAAATATTATTAAAATTATTAGAAAGGTACGTTTTTTATAAAAAAAGATATTGTAAATACATTTTTTGTACAGTATACTCTTTTAGTGATAATGATTATCATTATTGATTATTATTTGGGAGGACCTATATGTCGAAACTTACATTTAACAAAAGAAATTTTTATTTGCTTTTCACATTATTACTATCATTCGCAATTTTACTAGCTGCTTGCGGGGATAAAACATCAAAAAGTAGTGAACAGGAAAATAAAGCATCAGAAGAAGGAAAAACAGAGGAAACAAGTCGTGAAATTACACATGCGATGGGTACAACAACAGTAAAAGGAACACCGACAAAAATAGTAACGCTTTATCAAGGTGCTACCGATGTGGCAGTTGCAATGGGGATTAAGCCAGTAGGTGCAGTAGAGTCGTGGGCAGAAGCGCCTATCTACAACTATCTTAAAAATGATTTAGATGGTGTAACAATCGTTGGGCAGGAAACACAGCCAAATTTAGAAGAAATTGCGAAGCTTAAGCCTGATTTAATTATTGCTTCGAAAGTGCGTCATGAGGAAATTTATGATCAGTTATCTCAAATTGCACCAACAGTTGCCCATGAAACTGTTTTTGATTTCAAAGGAACAGCAGAAATGATGGGTCAAGCGATGAATCAAGAAGATAAGGTAAAAGAGCTATTAGGAAATTGGGATAACCGAGTGGCAGATTTCCAAACAAAAATTAAAGAAAAGCTTGGAGATCAATGGCCACTACATGTTTCAGTTGTTAATTTTAGAGCAGATCATGCACGAATTTATGTTACAGGCTTTGCAGGATCAATTTTATCAGAACTTGGCTTCAAGGGTCCTAAAAATCTAACAGATGATTCATTAGAGATTGTAAAACTAACAGACAAAGAAAGTATTACACAGATGAATGCAGATGTGATTTATATGTTTATGGAAAATGATGAGGCTGTTAAAAAAGTTTATGAAGAATGGACAAATCATCCATTATGGAAAGAGCTTGATGCAGTCAAAGCAAATCAAGTATACCAGGTTGATGAAATTAATTGGAATCTAGCTGGTGGTATTCTAAGTGCTAATTTAATGCTCGATGATATTTATGACAAATTTGAATTAGAAAAATAATGGCAAGTAAGGGCTGTATCTTTAGCGACAGCCCTCTTCTTGTAGATAGAAAGCTTTATATTTAAACTGCAAGCTAGTTTTCGAGATAAATTGTGGATGAAGAAAGTTGGCATAAAATGAGAATTATTCTTTCCAGTACCTCAATGAAAAAAATTTGCTTACTAATAAGCTGTGTATTGCTTTTTTGCACATTTATTTTAAGTATTGCACTTGGTCAAACCTCTATATCATTAGAGTCTATCTATCAGGCATTTTTTCATTTTAATGATGCAAATACCGAGCATGTCATTATAAGAACTTCTCGTTTGACACGCGCTATTATCGCTGTGGTAGTTGGTGCCAGTCTTGCCATTGCTGGGGCTTTAATGCGTGCATTAACAAGAAATCCATTAGCGGCACCTGATATTTTAGGTATTAATGCAGGAGCTATATTTTTTATTGTCAGCGCGATTACTTTGTTTTCAATAGATTCCTTAATGAGTTATATGTGGATTGCCTTTTTAGGGGCAGGTATTGCAGGAGCAATGGTTTTTTTCTTAGGATCATTAGGAAGAGATGGTTTAACACCCATCAAAATAGTATTAGCAGGTGCAGCGATTACAGCCTTATTCGTATCGTTTACACAGGGATTACTTGTGATTGATGAACAGGGCCTACAAAGTGTCCTTTTTTGGTTAGCAGGGTCAGTGTCAGGACGTAGCATTGATATGCTTTTACCTGTTCTTCCATTTATTTTAGTCGCAACCATTGTTTCAATAGTTATGGGAAGATCCATTAATGTCTTGCAATCTGGTGATGATATTGCAAAAGGGTTAGGGCAGCGAACAATTATCACTAAAATTATGCTGGGTATAATTATTATTGTGCTTGCAGGTAGCTCTGTAGCAGTTGCGGGCTCAATTGGCTTTATTGGACTGATTGTACCGCATATAGCAATAGGGCTTGTAGGTTCAGATTTTCGCTGGATTATTCCTTATAGTGCGGTGATTGGGGCTACGCTTCTACTGTTGGCTGATTTAGCAGCTAGATTTATAATCATGCCGTTGGAAATGCCAATTGGTGTTATGACTGCTTTAATTGGTGCTCCTTTCTTCATTTATATTGCACGAAAGGGGTTAGCGAAAAATGCCTAAGTACATGACAATACGCACAAAATCGGATCGTATTTCGTTTCAAATTGCTTTAAAAACATGCTTGATCACTCTAATTCTGAGTCTTTTATTAGCCCTATTAACGATTCTTGGCTTATCAGCTGGCAGTGACTTTATTCATCCATGGATTGTTATTCAGGAATTGTTTGGCTACGGAAGTGGGGACTATAATTTTGTTTTACATACATTAAGACTACCTAGAGTATTGATGGCTTTATTAGTCGGTGCAGCACTTGGTGTTGCGGGCTTAATCTTACAAGGAATTATTCGTAATCCACTTGCAGCTCCAGATATTATTGGAGTAACTAGTGGCGCATCTGTTGGGGCGATTGTTTTTATCGTGTATTTTATGGGAGCAGTCAGTATTCAATTTTTACCCCTAGCAGCAATAATAGGTGCTACGATCGTGTCGTTTATCATCTATCTTCTATCCTGGAAAAAGGGTGTAACTCCTATACGTATGGTGTTGATTGGTATTGGGATTTCGGCACTAGCAAAAGCGATGGTAACCATGCTGCTCGTTATTAGTAATGTGGCTGCTACCACGAAAGCATATTTATGGTTAACAGGAAGTTTATATGGGGCTAATATGCAAGATGTTTTTCTATTGCTACCATGGGTTTTAGTATTATTACCATTGACATTCGTAATGGCTAGAATTGTAAATGTTAAGGAATTGGGAGATGATATTGCTATTGGACTAGGCGTAAAAGTTCAAATCTATCGTTTATTCTTTTTACTAATCAGTGTCATGCTTGCAGGTTCTGCTGTAGCCTTTGCTGGTGGAATTGCTTTTGTCGGATTAGTGGCACCACATATGAGTAGAATGCTTATTGGACGCTCCTTTGCTGCTTTAATTCCAGTAACGGCTATTATCGGTGGGATTATTGTTATAGCAGCCGATATTGTGGCTCGAACAGCCTTCTTACCTAAAGATCTACCAACAGGTGTATTTACAGCAGCTATCGGTGCTCCATTTTTTATATATTTATTGTTTAAAACACGCAATCAATAAATGCTTTTTAACAACAGCTACAATAGCTAAAGAGTATAAAAGAGGGTGACAGGATTTTGAAAAATGTTTTAAAGGCTCATGATTTAAGCGTATATTATGGGGAAAATAAAATTTTAGAGAATTTAAATTTGCAAATACCTGAAGGAAAAATTACCGTATTGGTAGGTGCCAACGGTTGTGGAAAATCCACACTTTTACGAACCTTTGCCCGCTTAATAAAACCGAAAGCTGGTCAAATTTTCTTAGAGGATGACGTAATCCAAAAAATTCCCACAAAGGATATTGCAAAGCGTTTAGCGATTCTACCACAGGGACCTGTTGCACCTGAAGGATTAACAGTCTTACAATTAATTAAACAGGGGCGTTATCCTCATCAAAGCTGGTTAAAGCAGTGGTCTAATGAGGATGAAAAAATTGTAAATAAAGCGTTAGAAGTAACACAGATGACTGATTTTGTAGATCGATCAGTAGACGCTTTGTCTGGTGGTCAGAGACAGCGTGCTTGGATTGCGATGACCTTAGCACAAAAAACGGATTTAATTTTATTAGATGAACCAACTACCTATTTAGATATGGCTCACCAAATAGAAATTTTAGACTTACTATATGATTTGAATGTCGAAGAAAATCGTACAGTTGTTATGGTACTACATGATTTAAATTTGGCATGTCGTTATGCCCATCATATTGTTGCAGTCCGAGATAAGCAAATATACGCTCAAGGTAAACCTGAGGAAGTTGTAACAATGGAGATGGTGCAAAATGTATTTCGAATGAACTGTACGATCATTAAAGATCCAATTTTTGGGACGCCATTATGTGTTCCTCATGGTAAGGGACGGAAAGTAGGGAGGTAAGCATCGGGTGAGTTTAGATCTTACAACTGATTAAATAGCAACATTAACGCAAGGGAATAGACTTACAACCGAACAAAAATCAGATTGGATTTATTTAATTCCTGCCAAGAATTCTGTATAACCTGATAAAACGAATCTGATTGCCACTTTATTTTCCTAAACAGGTGAATAAGCACCTGAATTTTAACTGCGTGTTTATTCACTTGTTTTTTTATCCCACTTACTGTATTAAGATGCTATTATAAACGAAAAAGAGATAGACTTGCATCTTAATCTATTTTTCGTTATGGTAAATATTGTATTGGAATGAGTGGTCATAAAAAGGGGGTTAAGCCTTGCTTAAAAAAATTTTATTCTTTTTAATGGTTTTAATCATTTTAACTGGGTGTTCCTTAACAGGTGGATACGACTCCTCTAAAGCGATTAAAAGAGGGGATATTACAATTTTACATACCGGAGTACATAATTTAGAACGATTTGAACAATTTCTTGAGCATCTAGTTAATAATCAAGAGGATACTGTTCGAGTGACTTCCTATACAAAAGAGGGGGACCCCATCTTCGAAGATTTACATTTTGATGGGAAGGACATTCAATATACGCATGATAATTCACATGATGCATTTGGAGGGCAGGACAAAGGGCAAGAGACAGATGTTTGCAAAAATATAATGTCTAGCGTAAATAATCAAAATGAAGTGGAGTATGTATTAGTTGACTGTATAAAAAATGGGGAAATTCCTCTTTTTCAAATAAATGAGAAAGAGGCTAAAAAATAATATCATACCGGACAAAAAGATGCCAAGTCTTCTTGTCAAAGGACCTGGCATCAAGAGAACATACTATTGGATGACTATTTTTTCTTCACACGCTTCCATAATAGTAGCATATAGATAAAAAGTACAATTATAATAATATATGCATATAACAAAGGGCTTTCTTCGTTGCCCATAAAGTTAAAGAAATTATTCAAGCCATGGAACAATATTGTTAGTATGATGGATTGACCCTCTAAAATTAGTAAAGAAAGTACGAGCCCGACAAGTAGTGCATAGATTATTTGGATTACTGTATCTTCAAGAGATTGACCACCAAGTAACTGTAAGGCATGCGTGATGCTAAATAGGAGACTTGATACCCAAACGGCTGTTAAAGGCCCTTTTCCTACTAGCATCCGTAGCATGATGCCTCTAAAAACGGTCTCTTCGATAAAAGCTACAACGAACAATTGCATGATCAGCATCACGATTAAATTACTAAAGGATTCTGTATTCAAGCCTTTGGTACCGAAAAGAATGATACATAAAACGAAAATAAGTGGGCTAACAAGTAAAATATCACTTTTATTAAAAGTTAAAAAGAAGTATTGGTGCCATTTCTTTTTCACTGCAATGTACACAAAGAGCCCTAATGAAAGAGGTACTAGCAGCGCAAATTGGAAAAAGGGGCTTGAAGGTTGTTGAATGGAAACGTAGGCACCATTTATAACATAGAAAAATATAAGTAAAAGTTCTAAGCCAATTAGTTTAAAAAAGATTTTTTTGTCATCTACACGATCCCTTCTTTTTGAATTAAGCAGGATTTACTGAAGCCTTCCGTAAAGCCAGTGAGATGATAAAGTATAGCAGGACACTAAATACTAATAGACTACTTACTATTGTTATAGCTGATACTTTTGAAAACAGCTCAAACAATGGAGTATACCACTCGAAAATGACCATAGTAATTGGAATTAAACAAAGTATTCCGATAAAGCTATAACCACCAACAGTTCCAAAACGATAAAAGATAATGTTTAACAATAGCCCAGATGTTAAAGAGAATAGTAGTAATACCGTGTCCAGTGCAACTGTATCTATAAATGCGGTGGAATTCCCGAAAAAGTATATTGGATGAATAATAAGTATTTCTTTAATTTTTAGTAATGCTGTAAAGTAGGTAATGACTTTATGCGTACAAGTAATGATTACAGCGCCAGCTAGGCTCCAGCAGATAAAAAAGAGACCAACATTGACCATATACTGCGTACGACTTATTCCGAGTTTTAAAAAATAAGGCAAGGTGTTATTTAACAACTTTGATGCCGTTGTACTGTAAAAGATATAGACTGGAATAGAAATCGTAATGGCGAAAGAAAACAAGTATTGCCCAAAAAAAGTATCTATGAAAAAAGTCAATAGAACGATAGAAAATAAAATGCTCCAAAAAATAATGTTTTTCTTTTTATAGCTTTGAAATAGAATATAAAAACTACCCTTCACTGTATTCATTTAATAGCCCTCGCTTTCTGCTGCTTACTTAAGTACACCAACATATCCTGTAAGGAAACACGCTCAAGTTTAATATTCTGCCCCTCGATATGGCGACCATCGCTATAGATTACCGCAGTTAATTCCTGCATAAACATATGTTGATAGATAATTTCTAGTCCATGTATTGCCTGCTCAACATCTGAAGCGTTTCCTTTTACAGCTACAATATGCTGGTGCCATTCCTCTGCTGCTTTTTGAAGCAACAACTGCCCTTCATTCAAAATTAGAATTTCCTCGAAGAGATCACTTGCCTCATCAATTAAATGTGTGGACAAGATAAAAAGTCTTGGATTTTCAGTTTGTTGCTCAATTAATAAATCATAAAATGTATTTCGTGCAGCGACATCAAGCCCGATATAAGGCTCATCGAAAATTGTTATGCCTGCATTGCTTGCAAACCCTGTAATAATGCCTAAAGCTGAAACCATTCCTTTCGATAAACCACGAACCTTATCCTTGGGATTTAATGCAAATACCTCTAGTAACTCCCTCGCAAGTGCTTCATCCCATTGTGGATAAAAGAAACTATTAGCTTTTAATGCCTGTGCAATGGTCATTTCCTCCTGAAAATTACCACTTTCTGCGATAAAGCAAATATCACGTAAAGTTGCGGGTGCATTGAACACATTTTCTCCGTTGACAGAGATGCTTCCACTAGTTGGGGCAATAAGTCCAGCTAATAAATTTAAAAAGGTTGTTTTACCAGCACCATTATGACCTAAAAACCCAATAATTTTAGGCCCCTCTAGCGTAAATGTGACATTTTTTAAAGCTTTCTTATGTTTAAATGTTTTAACAACATTTTTTACGTCGATTTTCATACACTAACCCCTTTGTAACATATTTTGTAATTCTTCATTGGAAATCCCTAATCTTGTTGCTTCTTTTTTTAATGGCTCTATATGCTGCTGAAAGAAATTTTCCTTGCGCTCCACCAGTAAAATTTCACGAGCATCTGTACTAACAAACATGCCAACACCTCGTTTTTTATAAATAACACCTTTATCCACTAATTCGTTCACGCCTTTCCCAGCTGTTGCAGGATTAATTTGATATTCCTTCGCAAATTCATTGGTGGATGGAACGCGATCCCCGGGCTGTAGTTGTCCATCTAGAATGGCATCCTCTATTCGTTCACGGATTTGCTGGAAGATAGGCTTTTCATTGTTTAAAGAATGAATCACAATCCACCTCCTTTGTTAATCGGTTAATTACTCTTGTAACTAACCATATAACGCAAGGATTTTTTTGTCAATGGTTTTGATGGAAAAATTTTAATGTGACAGAAGTAATTTGATCTCATAATTCTTACTAAAATAGTCTAATCTTTTGGAATATAATTAAATAATATTTATAAATACCCACATTAAATAGTAGTAACCCACATTAAATAGTAGTATAATAAATTTAGGCTATCCCTAAATATAAAAATGAGAGGGATGGTTAAATTAAATGTACAATGAAACGTACAAATCCAAAATCTTTATCCAAACTGAGCTATTTCAATCGCAATGGGAAAAATTATTGTTTACGGATCATGATTTGAGGGAACTAGAATTTGAAATTGGAAATAATAGTGAAAATCATACTATCATAGAAGGTACAGGAGGAATTAAAAAATTCCGTTTTTCCCCTAGCAGTCAAAAACGAAGTAAAAGTAATGCATATCGCATTTATTATTTGCCTGCCGGTAAAAGCGATAGTCAGTATATTTTTCTGATGACGGTTTATGATAAAAAAGAAATCGATAATCTAACAAAAGCTCAACGAAATAAATTGAAAAAAGTAGTTGAAATTTTGAAAGAAAGTCTGAAGAAAAAATAACCATAGTATATCTCTTCTAAAATATCATCCCATCTTCAAAAAACTTTAAACATTTACGCTATATCATAATTTAATTCAAATTTTAATAATTGGGAATTTAAGACATGTACTATAGTGCATGCTGGATATAACAAATATCCATATTTTGAAGGAGGGTAATAAATGGCTAATAATTTCTTCGAGGATATGATGAAGAGCGTCCAACAGGCCCAGGATTTTATTGATGGTAAACCAACAAAAGTAAAATCTAACGTAGTTATTGTAAAAGAAATTCCTGAATATAATTCAGAAGCAATAAAAATGTTACGTATGGATTTACAATTAACTCAAAAGTTGTTTGCTGGATTAATGGGTGTATCTGTACGAACAGTTGAATCATGGGAAAATGGGCAAAATCGTCCAAATGGCTCAGCTGCTCGATTAATGAAGCTTCTCAGTGATCATCCTCAATTGATGGAAGATATTATTAGAAGAGATGATGGATTACTTGCGTAGGGTAGCCGACTAAGATCAAGTTGAAATATACTTGATCTTTTTTATTTGATACAAATAGATATATGAAAAAATAGACTGCATCAATTTGCAAACTAATGCACTAAAAACCTAGAAATGAGAATTACTACAAAGCAAAACCAGAACTCATAGTAATAGAAATACTGGATTTTTTTCACATTGCTTTTTATGGTGATTATTGCCTATAAAATAGTATTTATAGAGTATTTTCGTTTAAGTAAATTGTTTGTTTAATACCCCTTATTTCTATAGCTCGAGTTCCATTTTTGCATATGTGTCAAGTTTTCACTATGCATATATTGTAGAGAGAAGGGGGGAGGTGAGCTTCTATGAAAATTAACTGGAAGATTCGTCTTCAGCATAAGCCATTTTTATTGGCACTATTTTCATTGATTTTATTACTCGCACAGCAAGTTGCAGCTATTTTTGGCTATGATTTAACGAGTGCAATGAGTGAGCAGCTAACATCCATTTTAAATATTGTTTTATCAATTCTCGTATTAATGGGTGTTGTTATAGATCCAACTACAAGGGGTACGAAGGATAGTGAGCGTGCTTTAATGTATCGAAGACCTAGATAGCTATAGTATAAATATGATCTAAAAGTATAATTTTACACCTTTTAAAAAGGTGTTATAATGTAAAAAATGAAAAAGTAGGGAGGATGATGGGATGTCACTTGAAATGGAGCAAAGGATTGCCAAGCTTGAGAAGGAAATGATGGATTTGAGGCAGGAGTTAGATGTCTTAAAACAGCAACATTCTGCTGGTCAATCAACGGCAATAAATGCTAGAAAAACAATGATAAAACAATCTTCATCATTGGCGGAACAAAAACCAATTAGTACTTCCAAGCCAAACCCAAGGCCAATACCTGAAAAAAAGAAGCAACCACAGCAATCGCTGGAGGAACGTATCATGTGGGCTTTACCAAAAATATTCATGGTAATTTTAGTGATGGGGGTGCTTTGGGGTCTTAAGCTCGTTAGTGATTATGGTTATTTATCAAATGAGGTTAAAATCATCCTCGCCTATGCATTATCGATTTTCTTAGCTGTACTAGCAAATGTGCTGGAGCATAGAAAAAAAGGATCTCCAGCTATCACCATTTCCTTATATGGTGGGGCATTTATCGTAGGAATTTTAACAACAGCAGCCAGTGCAATATTGTATGAAATCATTGGTCTAACGTTGGCACTTGTTATTGCCATCATCTATATCGGCTATGGGATTACTATTTGCTACTTAAAGAAAAATGAGATATTAACAGTGTTTGTAGCATTCACTTCACTTTTGCTACCATATTTACTAGAATATATGGATTTTAGTGCTGTTATTATTTTAATTTATGTACTTGCATTATTTACGATGCTACAATTTGTCATTTATCAGCATAAGCAAAAGCTGGCACTCTATATAGCAACCTTTTTCTCTATGCTAGCTGTTAGCATTATAGCGTTTATGAACACTGACAATCGAGCTATAATGGCATTTGGCTTGATGGCTGTATTAGCTATTTTCTATACGAGTTGGTGCCGTTTATTTAATATTGAATCTAAATGGAAGCATATTCATGTCGGTCTTCAATTTTCTCTAGGAGTTTTTAGCTTATTGCTTTTGAACCTTATGATTAGACCAATCGAATATAGTGAAGCGCTTTTATTCGTATTGGTCATCTTGTTTGCGACTTTAGCGGGTTATGGCTATAGGCAAAAATGGCAGGAGGCATTTGATAGTGCCATCACACTCGCGTTTATCACCCTATGTAATACGCTACTCGTTATGAATATACCAGAGAAAGTAGAAGATTTACTATTGCCGTTTATCGCATTTACAGGTGTTATGATGAGCTTACGTTTACGAGCAAGCTTGATGAAGGTCATCAGCTCGGTCATATTTGCTATTACCATTATAATCAACTTTATGATTCATGAGCCGGCACCATTTTTTAGCATTAACCATGTTAGCCTTTTTATGCCAGTCATCTATTTGCTGCTTATTTATCTATATGCAATGCGTGCGAAAGAGTCACTTTCGGTATTTGAAAAACTGATGAAGGATTTATATGTAGTAGACTTTTTAGCAGTCATAACAACAGGTTACTTCTTAGTCTATATTAATAAGCTTGATGCAGCTTATTTTGTGGGTGTTTGCAACACCCCACATATGATGAGTATTATGCTAGCTGTCCTATTTGCAGCATCCCTTCTAGTGCCAGCAAAATATAAAGGACGCGCATTAACACCAGTGCTTGGCGCATTTTTCCTGCTTTTCACGCTATCAATCGGTATCCTTCCAGCCGAAATGCAGGGAATAGAATGGCTCCATATAATAACAAGAATCATTTATATTGTTGTGCTTGTGGCAATTTTAATAGATGTGCTTATAAAGGGCCGTATTTATCAAATATATCAACGACAGATGGAGAAATACGTTGATCCGACAGTGAGTGCAGGCATCGTGCTGACAATGCTATCCATTTGGGGATTCGTACATCAGCTAGCCTATAACAATCTACTAGACTGGAAGCTCAGCATTGCACTCTCTACAATTACACTTTTTGTGACAGCCAGTATTGCCCTATGGCTGAGTACGGTGCGCAACTTCCGTACATTACGCTTAACGGGCTTTACCATCTTGGTCATTGCGTTTATAAAGCTTATATTCTTTGATTTATCTGCACTCGATCTATTAATACGAGCTGTTTTGTTTATCGCGATTGGTGGGATTGGATTGTTGTTGTCGGGTAGGTTGTTGAGGAAGGATAAGGAATAAAGTAAGGGAATATGGTTGTTAGTAAAAAGTAGCCATCAAATACAAAATGCCAAAGTGTTGTTTAACAGCGCTTTGGCATTTTAAAAGGGTAAATGATTTTGAAGAAGTGTTCTATGTAAAATGTAAGGTACCACATCAACACGAGGAAGAATCCTAGGCATGCAAATAACCCGATTTTCAAACTCCTTCAAAACTTTATTTAACTGGAAGAAGTAGATGCGATGGAATTCTAGCTGAGGTTCAGGTTTAAAGATAAAGTCCATAAATGTGATGAAAGTTATAGAAATGATGCTCAATGTAAAGCCACTGCTAAAAAAGATAAATATATCTTTTATTGTAACATTGTTAATAGGAGAGATGATAAAACAGCCAAAAGAGAGTTGAATTTCTCATTGGCTGTTTTCAGTTGTTTAGGAAATTATTAAGTTATAATTAGTTTTCTATAATAGAACCTTCTTCAAAAGGTAATCTACCACCATCAGGATCAGGTAATACTTCGAAACCATCCGATGGTCCTACACCTGATGGTAGAGGAGGTAAATTAGAGCCCTTGTAAATTCTACCATTACCAGTGAAATTGATAGAGTCAGCTACAACGGAACCTCTAATAGAAGCACTCCCATCAATAATTAACTCAGCATTTGGTGCAATTACATATTGACCTGTAGTAGGTGTATTTCCAGAAAAAGTGATTTTGCTTCCTCCTGAAATAATATTACCATACACTTTAGAGCCACTACCCAATGACATATTAGCACTTTGGCTAAATAATGTTGCATAAAATGGTGTAGAACCATTTAAAGTGAATTGTGATGAGCCTACGTAATAGAAATTGACTTTTGAAGGGTCTGCTGTATTTGCGTTAAACCCAGTAGTAGAGTTAAGTGCAGTGAATTTTTTTACATATAAATTCAACTTTCCATTCCCTGTTATATTTATTGTTCCGTAATCCATATCAAAATCATCTACTAATAAATTAACTTCACTGTCTATGTTAATAGTAATTGTTCGATTGGAAGTAATTCTAATTCTTGATAGATGTGTATCTGATGTTAAATTGAATGTTACATTATTTTTCAGATAGCCTTTAGGGTCTTCAGTTGAAAGTACGCCATTAGTAACTAAATCCACTCCATTAGATAGCGTATATTTTGATAGTAATGGAATTGCTGATAATTGATTTGTTTTATCCGTTGTCCTTTCCCAAAAATCATTAGGCAAAAAACTCTTTGGGTCAATTGCAAGTGGTGGTAATATTGTTTTAGGATAATGCCACTCATTCTTTTGTTGTTGATTTTGAGGGGTAATTGACTGTTTTGAACTATCCATATTAATTTTTCCACCAGTTGAACCATCTTCAGTAAGAATTTTTCCAGAGTAGTTGTTAAAAATTACATTCCCATATCTTAAAGATGTATCCCCATGAATTTCACCACTACTATTAAATACAATATTTCCAGATGTTAAAACGGTATGATTTTCCCAATCTCCAGATACAAGAGGTGGAGTACCACTTCCGCTGCCATCTTCTTCATCATCACCTAAATCAATATATAGGGAAGGTCTAAGTTTAATTTCTTGATCAACTACACGTTCCTTAGCAGAATCAATGGTCCCAGTTGAAATGATTTTGACTTTAAAGTCTGTACTTGTCGGTTGTAGCTCAATAGATGCTACCTTACCTGTAGAGATAGTAAAAGATGTGTCAGAAAAATATCCCTTATCAATTGCTTTATCAAATTCTTCTTTTAGAATAACTTCAACATAATGCTTCATCGCCATTTGCTTTGTTAATTTTGGTAATTTATTAGCTTTACGGTAAATATTTTGATCAGTAATCCATTTCGTAATCTCTTGGATTGCGTCATCTTCAATTTTTCTTAATTTTATTTTTACGTCTTCTTTAGCTAAATTAATCCCCGCCTCAGCAATATAAAACACCGCCTGATCTTTTCGCTCATAGTCTACTTGTTTTAGACTGTTAGAAGAGACACTGATTAAAGATATACCAAGGATTGAGATAATCACAACTAAAAATAACGCAAGTGCAAGCGCTGAACCTCGTTGATTTTTAATTTGTTTACTCATTATTTTCCTCTCCTTTGAGTAATATCTGTTGTCGCTCTTTGACCATCTTCACTGATAATTTCAATAGCGCCTCCGCTGATTGTAAATTTGGTAATTTTATAGGCAAGGATTTCGTCACTACCGTTTGAATTTCGAATAATTTGATTATTTTCTAATCTATAAGTTGATACAATTTCATCCCCTAACAATAATGTGTGTGATTCTGTCGGAGGGTCTGTTGTATCATCAGATTCTGTTATAAGATTATCACTCTTCCGAAAATCCTTCGTGATTACTTTTAATGCAAAGGATAAATCCTTAATATCGCGATTATGTGCACTCTGCTCGATTTGTTGCTTTGTAGCAGATGTTACAATACTAATACTCAGCATTGATACGATGGCAAGAATAACAACGACTGCAAGCACTTCGAATAATGTAAGACCTTTGCTATTTCGTAGCCATTTCATATTTATTTTGCCCTCCCTAGTATATACACATTTTCCATTGTAGCTTTGCTATTTGTACTGTTTTCAACAACTTCCAGATGCACATAAACCGCATTTTTATAAGTGTTATCTGCAGGAAATGTTTCTAATGTTAAATAGTAAGTAAAACGATCCTCTTCATGTGGTAAATATTTATACACTTGGTTAGTTGGTAGAGAAGACAAGATCGTTCCAGGATTCTCTTCATCTAATGTATAGCCGCCTGCTAATTCTTTATAAGAAACGGCCCCACCAGATGCATTATAAATCTCCTCCATCTTAACTTGTGCCGCATAAGTAGCGTCCATAATATCATTTGACTTGTGTGTTGTTTTATTTGACTGAATGAGCAAGCCAAAAAATGAAATTAACACAATTCCTATTATTAAAAGGGCGGCGACAACTTCGATCAAAGACATGCCTTGATTGTTTTTAAGATATTTTATCAAATCAATTCCCTCCCTATATAACTATTGTTATATCAATATTTTGCTCCATTTTGAGTTCGAAAAATATTTATTTACAACTATTTATTATTTTATTTAATAACAATCTCTTTGAACGCTCCGCAGAAGGATAACCTATTTACTGTAAACTCTAGACTCATAATTTGGTGTTTGTTTAACATAGTTTTCTTTGAGCATAAGGTATGTAAAACTTCCTAAATGTCATAATTATTTTTTAATATTGAATTTATTCAAGCTGCTATAAATTGAACATTTCTACCTACACCGGTACGTAAATAGAGATGATGACTTAAAAATTATTAATTAAAGGTATTATAACGAAATTCTGGAACTATATCTAATGGAATTTATTCTATTTTTAATTCTATAGAACTATTTTTTGAATATTTTTTGAATTTTTTCAGGAATTTTAAAAAATAAATCGGAAAAAAGTTGCATTTTTAAGGGTGTCAAACTACTATAGTTGTAGTATCATTTTGTATATAAATAGAAATTCCATTAGTGAATGGAAGGATGAGATGGATGAAAATGTACATAAAAATAATTAGCGTCATTTTAGCGATTGTTCTAATTGTAGGATTTTTTGTTCCATCACTTGTGCTAAATGGCACAGTTTTTGCGAAAGAAAGTCCTGAAAATTCGACAGTTGGTGGTATTGCTGTTGAAGGGCTGAATAAAGAAGAGATCCTCCAAATTCTTCGTGATGCTGTGGAGAAATGGCAGGAAACCCCTCTTATTATTAGTGGTGGTGGTACGGAGCAGGAACTGGATGCACATGATGTACAGTTTGATATAGAGCAGGTAGTGTCACAATTTGAGGAGCTGTCAAAAAAGCCATGGTTTGCCTTTTGGGAAAGTAAAAGAACTGTTCAGCTCCCGATCCCTGTAATAGCTGGTGTCAATACAAAGAAAGCTGTGAAAAGTAATTCGCAATGGAAAACAGAGGAAACGATTACGAGGATTCTAAATCAGGCTGGGAATTTAGGCAGCCATCATATTAATGCAGAATTAGTCGATGTTCGTTCATTAGAGAATGAACGAATTGCTTTTCAAATAAGTGATATTCCGAAGAATGTTGATAATTTAGAGGGATTGCTCGATACGCTGAATAATCAATTAATCGCACCGAACCAAAAGATGTCACTGCTACAGTTGCTTGGAGAGCAGGCGAATACGGTACATACAGAAACCCTTAATTTTATAGCTTCAATGGTCTATAGCACGATACTACAAACAGATTATGCCATTGTAGAACGTCATGCTCAAGCCGTTCCACCTTCTTACCTACAGCAAGGATTGGAAGCAGAGGTGAATATGGTGCTTGCCAAGGATTTGCAATTTGTGAATACCTCAGCTCAGCTTAGTAAACTAACAGCTACGATTGAAGGAAATCTGTTGAAAATTGAAATATGGTCTGCGGAAAAAGACAAGGAAGTGACCGTTCGTGTGACCAAGGATAAGATTGTCAGACCGAGAATTATAGCTCGCTATTCAGATGAACTTGCTGCTGGTCAGGAGAAGATTGAGCAGGAGGGGCAGGAGGGCGTTCGTATTGAAATTTATCGCTCCATCCGTATCAATGGCGGTTCTACGGAGGAACAGCTTGTTAGCCGAGACTATTATGCTCCCATCAACCGTATTGTTGTACGATCATCCCGTAAGCTGGAAGCCTCTGAAAGTGTCGTGACAGATCAGCAAAGGACAGCAACAGATTCTGATTTGCAGATGGATTTAGATGGTAATGGCTTACCTGATGCAAATACAACTGCAACAGAGCAGAAGCAGGATGGACCAGAGATTGTCTATGGCTACTATGATAAGGGCGGAAATTTTGTACAAACAAGTCCTTAAAAGAGAGGAGTACTTTCATGGCAGCAAAAGCTGGACGGAAACGACTGGGTGATTTACTCGTAGAATCAGGTGTTATTACATCACAGCAATTAGAGTATGCGCTAACTGAAAAGTCAAAAGAAGAAAAGCTTGGCGACTTTTTAATTAAAAAGAATTACTTAACAGAACAACAGCTTATAGAAGTTCTCGAGTTTCAGCTTGGGATTCCTCATATTAATTTAAACCAATATACGATTAGCCCTGATCTACTTCAGTTGATACCTGCTGAATTAGCCAAACGTGCGAACATTATGCCAGTGCGCAAGGAAAGAAATAAGCTCTTTATCGCCATGGCAGACCCGATGGATTACTTTGCTATTGAGGAAGTGCGTATGGCTACGGGCTGTCAAATTGAAACAAGTATTGCAGCGAAGGACGATTTGTATCGAACAATTACCAAATACTATGACCTACAGGAATCAATGGATGCAGCCCTGTCTGATATGGCAACATCCAGCATCGATATGCAAACGGATATCGAGCGTGAGGATTCACCAATTGTTCGCCTTGTTAATCAAATTATTGCAAATGGTGTAGCACAACGAGCTAGTGATATTCACTTTGATCCACAGGAAACCGAGCTACGTGTACGATATCGTGTTGATGGTGTCCTTAGAACAGAGCGTTCCTTGCCAAAAAATATGCAAAGTGTTGTGTTAGCCCGAATAAAAATTATGGGAAATCTTAATATTACAGAAAATCGAATTCCTCAGGATGGACGTATTAAATCAACGATTAATTTCCGACCGATTGATATTCGACTCTCCACCCTACCAACCGTTTATGGAGAAAAGGTCGTAATGCGTATTTTAGATTTAGCAAACGCTGTAAATGGTATTGAGCAGCTTGATTTTTCAGATCAAAATGAGGCATTATTTCGCTCCATGATTGCACATCCCAATGGTATTGTCCTCATAACAGGACCAACTGGATCGGGGAAATCCTCCACACTGTATGCAGCATTAAATGAACTAAACGATGATGGTGTCAATATTATTACCGTTGAAGATCCTGTTGAGTATCAATTGGCGGGTGTCAATCAGATTCAGGTAAAGGAAGAGGTTGGGCTCACATTTGCAACAGGGCTGCGTTCTATTTTGCGTCAAGACCCAGATATTGTCATGATTGGGGAAATTAGAGATCTAGAAACAGCGCAAATTGCGACACGAGCTTCGTTAACAGGGCATTTAGTGTTAAGTACTCTGCATACCAATAGTGCAGTCGATTCTATCTCACGTTTGCAGGATATGGGCATTGAATCATTTTTATTATCGTCTTCATTAGTCGGTATTATGGCACAGCGTCTTGTTAGACGAAATTGTAGAGATTGCTCTGAGATTTATACTTTTACTGAATATGAGTTAGCTATTTTTAAAGATAATGGCATACCCGATGTGACGCAGGGACGTAAGGGACGTGGCTGTGCAGCATGTAATTTTACTGGTTACCGAGGGAGGATGGCTATTCATGAAATCCTACCAGTTGATCGTCATGTGAAGGAATTAATTATCCATGAGGTGGGCGATCAGAAAATCAGAGAATATATGAAGCAGCAACACTTTAAAACATTGCTAATGGATGGTTTACAAAAGGTTGCAGTAGGACAGACAACAATATCTGAAATCTTACGTGTTGCAAGTAAAGAGTAGGAGGTGAGCCCAATGACAGCATATTCAATTATTGAGTTATTACATCGTTCCTTTGAAGTGAAGGCATCTGATTTACATTTAACAAAAGGGGTACCACCTGTTTATCGAATTCACGGTCAGCTTGAGCACTATGGCACGGAGCCATTAGAAAGTGCCGATTTATTAGAGATGGTGAAAACGATTTTACCCGTTCATAAGCAGCAGGAATTCGAGGAGAAGGGGGAGACGGATTTTAACTATTCTCTACCTGGGAAATGTCGTTTTCGTGTGAATGCTTATCATCAGCGCAATGAGGTATCAGTGGCGGCTCGTTTAATCGAGGCAAAAATACCTTCGATTGAAACGTTAAATATGCCACAGGTGCTCTATCAACTTGCAGAAAAGCCACAGGGATTACTTTTAGTAACAGGTCCAACTGGCTCTGGGAAATCAACAACTTTAGCTGCCATGATTGACTATATCAATGAAACAAGAGCAAAGCATATTATTACACTGGAGGACCCGATCGAATACTTACACGCTCATAAAAAATCCATTATTAATCAGCGTGAGGTTGGTGTTGATACGCAAAGCTTTGCCAATGGTTTAAGAGCTTCATTACGTCAGGACCCTGACATTATTTTAGTAGGGGAAATGCGTGACTATGAAACAATCTCTACAGCAATAACTGCTGCAGAGACAGGGCACTTAGTGATGGCGACACTACATACTAGTAGTGCACCAACGACAATTGATCGTATTATCGATGTTTTTCCACCTCATCAACAGGCACAAATACGCGTACAGCTAGCCAATGTACTGCAGGGTATTATTTCACAAAGATTATTTGTTCGCAAGGATGTAAAGGGACGTATTGCCGCAACAGAAATTCTTGTGCAGGCACCGTCTATTTCGAATTTAATTCGCAATGAAAAGGTACATCAAATTCCGAGTGTAATGCAAACAAGTAAGGCACTAGGGATGCATACGCTTCAATCATCGATCCAGCAGTTAATTACAACAGGGAAAATCTCACTTGAGGATGCTAGACCGTATATGAATGCGGGGGAATATAGTTGACCGTATTTCGCTATCATGGGCGCACAAAAGCAGGCGTACAGAAAAAGGGTGTTATTGAAGCATCAAATAAACAGGCTGCGATTGATAAGCTACGAAAGCAGGGCATTAATGCGCGTGAGGTACAGGAATCGACTAGTATTTTACATAAGGAGCTTGCGATTGCACGAAAGGTAAAGCATCAGGACTTTGTTGTCTATTGCCGCCAGTATGCCACATTAATACGTGCTGGTATTTCAGTTGTAGAGGCTACTCAAATTTTAGCCGCACAAACCAAAAATAAAACGTTAAAAAAGGCTTTGCTGGAGGTAGAGGAGGATATTCGAAGTGGTACAGCCTTTTCAGATGCCGCAGCCAAGCATCCAAAGGCATTTCCATTATTATTTGTGAATATGATGCGGGCCGGTGAGGCTACAGGAAGCATTGATGATACATTAGACCGACTTGCCAATACCTTGGAAAAGCAGTATAGCATCAAAAAGAAAATAACATCGGCGCTTACATACCCTGCAATTTTATCTATTTTAACCATTGGTGTTGGATTGTTTTTAATGGTCTTTATTGTACCAACCTTTATGGCTACCTTTAAGGATATGGATTTGGAAATGCCATTGCTGACAGTAATTGTTGTTGGGATCAGTGATTGGCTTATCGCTAACTGGTATTTTGTGATTCTAGCCTTGGTTATTATCGTTGTTGTCTTTAACCTTTTATATAAAAAAAATAAAGACTTTCATTATTCAATCAATATTACCATTTTGCGTATGCCTATATTTGGTCCATTAATGCAAAAAAGCGTTATTGCTCGCATGACGCGAACATTAGCTACACTGTTTAGCAGCTCTGTGCCAATCTTAAATGCCTTAACCATCGTTGAAAAGGTTGCAGGCAATCCTGTTATTGCCAAGGTAGTTGTAGAGGCACGTGATAATTTAGAAAAGGGTGGCACCTTATCCGAGCCACTTGAAAAAAGCTGGCTGTTCCCACCACTTGTCTCACAAATGGCCGCTATCGGTGAACGAACTGGCTCACTCGATTATATGCTAGAAAAGGTAGCAGACTTTTATGAGGAGGAAGTGGATCGTTCAGTCGATACGCTAAAATCACTTGTTGAGCCATTAATGATTTTAGTGCTGGCAGCGGTAGTGGGGATTATTGTTGCAGCGATTTTCTTACCGATGTTCCAATTGTACGAGAACATGTAGTAGTAGAATTTTGATTAATTTTCTAGAATGATAGGTTAACACTTAATCAATTATATTAGTGCAGTATTGAATGGCCTATCTTTAAGGAGGAAGTACGTGTCGACACACTTCATATAGAAAAATATTTTTAAGGAGGAATTGAGTATGTTCAAAAAATTATTGAACAAAAAGCTTTTGAAAAATCAGAAGGGTTTAACGATTGTTGAATTACTAGCAGTTCTCGTTATTTTAGCGATAGTTGCTTTTATCGCTGTTCCTGCGATTGGCAATATTATTGAAAACTCACGTTATAATGCAGTGAAGGCTGATGCGGTTAATGTATTAAATGCAGCGAATTTGTACTATACTGATAATCCTGAAGACAAGAATAGTATAAAAATATCAGATTTAAAAGATGCTGGATATTTAGATAATCCAGGTAAGATACCAGGTGATGCAAAAGTTTCAAGTGGTGTACCTCGGGAATTAAAGGCTACTGTAAAAAATGTTCTTAAAGCTAATATTGAATTCGACAATACTACATTAGAGACGATTAGTATAGATAAACAAAAAGGTAGTAAAATTGATGGGGACAGCTATACAGTAGGAAAGACTACTAAATAGTCCTCCCAACCTCCTCAGAAATGCTCACCGGCATTTCTGGGTGGGAAATGGATGACTAATTAAATCACCTATGTACTAGCTTAAAAAGGGGGTCTTTTCGCATGTTGAAGAGAAAGAAAAAATCGTATGTGTCCCTCGAATTGAAGGATTATGTTCTTCGTGCCATTGTGGCGGAAGGGTCTGATCCTTCACGTTGGCGGCATTATGAGCTGCCCTTAGCACATGGCATTCTTGAAAATGGCATTATCCATGATGAGGTTGCTTTATTTGAATCGATGAATAAAGAGGTAACGAAATGGGCTGGCAAAAAACAATTGGCTCGAATGTTTGTGCCCGATATGTCTGTTCTTTTGAAAAGCTTTGATGTCCCTCATGACTTGAAGCCAGAGGAGCTTAGAGGCTATGCGGAAATGGAGATTGGGCACTCGATTCATCTCCCCTTTCAGGAGCCACTGATTGATGTTTATGATGCTGATCCGCTGGATGGTAAGGCACAATTATATGCCGCTCCCTCAGAGGAAGTAAATAAAATTGTGGCGATGCTCCTCGATATTGCACTGGAGCCAGAGGCAGCGGATATCCGTGCTCTTTGTAATATTCGTTTATTGCACCATTTACAGCTACTGGAGATGGATAAAACCTATTTAATTGCAGAATGGTCTATTAACGAGCTGTCGATTAGCATATTTTCACAGGGTAATGTGGAATTTTTACGCTATCAATCCATTGATACCAATATGGAGCAATGGGAAAGCAAGGTACAGGGAGAATATAGCTATAACTTTCAATTTAATGGCGAGTTAGAGGATTATCGGATGATTGTTATGGATCAGGTGCTAGAAATTGATCGTATGATGAACTTCTTCCGTTTTTCTTTACATAAGGGTGAAAAATCTGTTGATGAGATCATTATTTTAGGGGACAACCCTTTATTACCTACCATTAGTGAGTTTCTACGTGCCAATTTAGGTGTTCCATTAACCGAGTTAAATGATCAGATGCTACAGAAGAAGTTTCCGCAGTTTACAAGAGCGTTTTCCTCCTTGCTTGGACTAGCCTTGAAGGAGGTTCACGGATGATTCCAGAAATTAACCTCTTACCGAAATTAGAGAAGCGGAAAACCTCGCCATTGTTGATTTATATTATTCTAGCAATTATTCTTATTATTTTAGCGTTTATGACCTATCTATTTTTTGATGCTAGGACAGCATTAAAGGATTTATCAGCAGAAGAGAGACGATTAGTGGAAAGACAGGAGCAGCTACGAAATGATATCGCCACAAAGCAAAGTCAAAATACAGGCTCATTAAAGCAATCTGTTCAATATGTACAAAGTGTTGCTTATCCCGTAACGCCCTTAATTGATGAAACAAATGCATTGCTACCAAGCCCAAGCTATTTACGTAGCTATTCATTTGGCACAAACCAAGTAACAATTGAGGCAGATTTTGAAACAATGACAGCTATTTCTAAATATGTCGAGCGTTTATTAGCAAGTCCTTATTTTACAGATGCCCAAATTGGCTCTATCACTAATTTTGACATTGAGCTAGGAGAGCAGGACAAGGACTTACCTGCTGAGGAAAAATTTAAGCAGATGCCTCGTTACTCTGTGTCTATTACAGCTACAATTGATTTTATGTATCTGGTAGGGGGACGAAGCTCATGACGAGATTACTAAATAATAAGAAATCAGGCATACTATTGCTTGTCCTGTTGATAGCCTCCTTATTATTTGCGCTCTATTATTATGTTATTTTGCCAAAGAAGGATGAGGTACAAGCGAAGGAAGTTAGTATTCAAAGTCTGCAAACTGAGATTAAAAGCTTAGAGCAATCCCTGGCCTCCTTTGATGAGCAGCTCGAGGTTCCCATGCAGGAAACTTTAGAGATGCAAAAAAAAGTGCCAAATGTAAGAGCGGTTGAGCAGGTATTGAGAGATATGGTGGAAATTGAAGAGGTGACAGGTACGCGCATGGAGTCGCTAATCTTTAATAATTATGATGAGCCTGTGGCAGATGCCAACGTGGGTCAAACGAATACAGTTGCTGAGGCAGAAGCAAAGGTTAATGAGGAAAATCAAGAGAATACGGAAACTCCGCCTATTTCTACGATTGCTCAAGAAAATATTCCACCAGAGCTAAAGCTAGTAACCTTTACCTTTGATATTGGGGCCTTAACATTTGACTCAATGGTTACCTTTTTAAAGGAAGTGGAAAAGCTTGAGCGAGTGATGAAAATTGATACGATTAAAATGTCTCTTCCTGGTGAGAAAGAAAAGCTGGACAAAGAGGCGGATACTATCATTAAGGCTACTGTACAGATTACGACGTTCTATTACGAGGGACAAGAATAAAGATAGGCGCGCATACTTCATATGTATGGGCGCCTCTTAGTTTAGGAGGACATAAAAATGGAAATGGCTTATACCGTGACAGTATTTATTTTTGGGCTTGTTTTTGGCTCTTTTTTTAATGTGGTGGGCTTACGTGTACCTATCAAGGAATCCATTGTGCGACCACCCTCACATTGCACAAATTGTCAAAGGCAGCTAACAGCCCTTGATTTAGTACCTGTATTGTCCTATGTGTGGCTAGGAGGAAAATGCCGTAGCTGTGGACAGAAAATTTCTTGGATTTACCCTTTAATGGAGCTGATTACAGGGGTTTTATTTGCATTTGCCTATTGGAAACTAAGCTTTACCATAGAATTTTTTGTAGCTATATTGCTGATATCATTACTTGTTATTATCGTAATATCAGATTTTGCCTATATGCTTATTCCTGATAAAGTCCTGCTCTTTTTCCTACCATTGCTCTTCATAGGACGTGTACTTTCACCGTTAACCCCATGGTGGGATAGTGCGCTGGGTGCAATTGTTGGCTTTGGCATATTATATTGTATAGCTGTCCTGTCAAAAGGTGGTATGGGTGGGGGAGATATTAAATTATTCTTTTTACTAGGGCTTGTATTGGGCACATTAAAGGCACTCTTAACGTTGTTTATAGCCGCTGTTATCGGGATGGTTGTTGGCATTATAGTGTTAAAGGCAAGACAGCAGGGCAGAAAGACACCAATTCCATTTGGCCCATCCATTGCTATTGCGGCTATAGTTGTCTATTTTTATGGAGATGCCTTGATAAATTGGTATCTTGGGTTATGGTAGGGGATAACTTACAATTTTGGAGGGGATAAAGTGAAGCCAGTAATTGGCATAACGGCCTTTTTGGAGGATGATTTGTCAGCAAGATTAAATGCTGCCTACAGTAATAGTATTATCGAAGCTGGGGGCATTCCGCTCATTATTCCACCTGGTATAGAGGAGGATGTTGCACAAACTTTGTCTTTGACGGACGGGTTATTGCTATCGGGAGGCTGTGATGTCCATCCATTTCTCTTTGATGCAGAGCCTGCACCCAAATTAGGGAAGGTACACCCTGAAAGAGATTCTGTAGAGCTTGCTTTAATCGAGGCAGCCTTTATTCGCAAGATGCCGATTTTTGGTATATGTCGTGGCATTCAAATATTAAATGTTGCCCTTGGAGGCAATATTTATCAGGATATGGAGAGCGAATATCATAGTAAAAAATTATTAAAGCATATGCAGCAGGCAGCTCGGGGTGTTGCTACCCACTATGTTACGGTTACACCTGATTCATTATTAAACAGAATCACCGAGAAAGAGAAAATAGCCGTAAATTCCTTTCATCATCAAGCTGTCAACGTATTAGCTGAGAAATTAAAGGTTGCTGCAAAATCCAGTGATGGAATTGTAGAAGCAGTCGTACATGAAGATCACCCGTTTTGTCTGGCGGTACAGTGGCATCCAGAAGAGCAGGCGATGGCAGGAGATGAAGTGTCAAAGAAAATATTTACTGCTTTTATAAAGGCAAGCCTAACATTCAAATTAGAGGCATAGAATCCATTGTAAAGTGGATTCTTTTTTTGATAAAGGAAGATGGCGAAAAATTTTGTTCGAAATCTTCGTAAAGGTATTTAATACTGCCAATTACGGATAAATGCAGGGAGTAGGGGGTGATTTGGATTACAACGCTTTGCTGACGTTAGCTCCAATATTTCATCCTGGTCATCATCAGTCACCGAAATAAAAACAAAAATGCTTTCGTCGATAATGCCCTCCTGCTTCAATTCATACATCGTATCACTCATTGCTTGATGAAGCATCTCTTTATGTTTAACAAATTCCTCGTCTTCGATATGCAATATTGTATCTAATAATTCACGACTTACCTTTTCGAGCATATCCGTTTCATCATAATGTAAATATTCATCCTTTAAAAAACGATAGTTTTCGGGGTCGTCCTCATAGTTCTGACCAATTTCAATAAGTGATTTTTCGGTTCCCATTGTTAAATAAAGGCTTCCACAATCACCATCTGTCACTAAAACAGCCGCATAAATTTGTTCATCGTATAAGGAGCTATACATTGTCGTATATGCCTCTTGTACAGCCTGCTTAATTTTTTGTTTCAAATGGATGCACTCCCTATGTAGATCGTATTTTGTTCTATGTCTCAAATTAAGAAAAAGAGGTATATGCTCATCAGGGAACATATCAGCCTCTTAAAATCATCCAAAAATTTTATATTTTTTAGTGCACACGACGATAAAGGCCTACAACTTGTCCTAAAATTGAAACTTGATCGACAATAATTGGCTCCATTGTGGAGTTTTCAGGCTGTAAGCGGAAATGATTTTTTTCCTTAAAGAAACGCTTAACCGTTGCTTCATCCTCTTCTGTCATTGCCACGACAATATCCCCGTTATCAGCCGTTGATTTTTGCTTTACAATAACTAAGTCTCCATCAAGTATACCAGCTTCAATCATGGATTCACCCATAATCTCTAGCATAAATAATTGATCCTCACTTGTCCCATAAGTATCTGGTAGCGGGAAATACTCTTCGATATTTTCAATAGCTGTAATTGGAGAACCTGCTGTTACTTTACCCACAAGAGGGACGTGAATAACACTTTGCTTTTGGATTGAGTCTTCTGGCTCCAATATTTCAATGGCACGAGGCTTTGTTGGGTCACGGCGGATAAAGCCCTTTTGTTCTAAACGAGCTAAATGTCCATGAACTGTTGAGCTTGAAGCAAGTCCAACTGCTTCGCCAATTTCACGTACAGATGGTGGATACCCCTTTGCGCGTACTTCTTCTTTAATAAAGGCTAAAATGTCTTCTTGTCTTTTCGAAACTTTTTTCATGATTGCTCACCTCTTTTTTCTTTTATTTCTACTTATTAGATAGTATAGCAGAATGCGAACACTTATGCAAACATAGGTTCGAAAAGTGTTTGACAAAAACGTTTGTTCGCACTATTATAAGAACGTACATTCCGAACAAACATTCTAGAAAAGAGGTTATAATGATGAATTGGTTAAAGAAAAATCCGCATATCTCCATTTTATTAGGGGCTTGCTTACTGTTTACAGGATACCTTTACATAACAGATCCTGGTGAGGTGACTTACAAGGAAATACAAGTCGAGCATGGCGATAGCCTATGGTCGTTAGCAGAGCAATACCGTGGTAAAATGAGTAAGGAAGACTGGATTAAATTAGTAAAGACAGAAAATGAATTACCAGATGTTCAAATTATTGCAGGTAAATCATTAGTCATTCCAGTGGTGGGAAACCAAGCCAATCCCATAAACTCTATTGAAATTGCGAGAAATGAACCATGATAAATAAACAACAATCGGCTGTAATCTATTGCCGCGTGAGTACAGAAAAAGAGACACAAAGTTCCTCGCTTGAGCGTCAGCAGGAAGAATTAACGCGCTATGCCAAGGAGCAGGGCTACAATATAAAGGGCATTTTTTTAGATCAGCATAGTGGCTATGATGTGGAGCGAGATGGCTTACTCGAAATGCTTGATTTCATTAAAGAAAAGAAAATTCATGCATTATTTGTCCAGGATGAAACTCGCTTAGGACGTGGGAATGCCAGAATGGCTGTGCTGCATTTATTGCAAAAAACTGAAACAGATGTTTTCTCCATGCGGGATGCAGGACCTGTACAATTAAATGAAATGGATACGATGCTGCTAGAAATATTAGCGATCGTAGAGGAATACCAGCGTAGAATCCATAATGCTAAAATACGGCGTGGTATGCGTCGAGCGGTGGAAAAGGGCTATAGACCTGAAAATAATTTATCGAATCGTGGAAATCCAAATGGGCAGGAGCGAAAGGAAGTCCCGATTGAGGAAATTATTAAGCTTCGAAACAAAGGCTTTACATTCGAGGAAATTGCCATGACGCTTCGAGGCTTAGGCTTTGATGTCAGCAAGGCAACAGTACATCGAAGGTATCGGGAGCATCAGGAAAAGGTAATAGGTGAATAATGGAAGGTCTGTGGGAGTTTTTAACATCCCACTGATGGTAGAGAAGAGCATGATTAATACAAGCTCTCAATTATCACATTATCAGGTAGTTTAAATGGATTTTCTTGAAATGTTTTGTATAGTTAATTATACAGACATTGATTGGAACCTGATAATGACACAAAAAAGCACCCATTCAACTAAATAGGTGCTTTTTTCATAAATGTTAAATTGATATCATGTGATTTTAGTGATGTTTCTTTACTTTCTAAAAAGTGATGTACTTTACTTCCAAACTCGACATAGGAGTTATTTACTTGCGAAACATTTTGGTTTTGAAATGTTTGGTTGCTGTTACCAGTTATAAATATTGGCACAATACATAATGGACAACTACCATCATCTTCAATCATAGAACCACATAGCGAGCAATACTTGTCTTCAAGCTCACCTGTTTGATTAACTTTGTCCTCCAAAAGATGTAATTCCAATGAAGACTTCAAATCATTAGGATTAGTTATTGCTAATGATTTTTCTTTCAAAGAATCATTAAATACTGTTGCAAATAAAGAAGTTTTTATTGGAACAGTAACTACATCATTACTCATTTTGCTGTTTGTAAAAATATTAAATGTACTGAAATTATTAATGTTTATAAAATCCACCTCATATTCCGTACCAGTTATGAAAACTTCATGTATTTTTAATCCATGGTATCATTTTTGGTAAAAACTGTTTTTTAGAAAACATCAATCCAAAACTTACATTCTCATCTACCGTAATGAGAGTCTAGTTAAGGACATAGACAGAGGGTTTTTACTAATTTACCACATGGCTTACAATATACCTTGTATAAAGGGCCCCCACATTTGCTATGAAAACCAACATATTTTGTTTCTTTTAGAGTACCAACATGGTTACACACAGCAAAAACGGTAATTTGTCCATCTCCAGTTATACTATCATGTACAAAAGCATCATGTTCGTGTTCTTCAATTGAATTTTCTGTGAATAAAGTGGAAGAAAAATCCTCCATTAGTTCTTGATCTAACTCAGATGCTGATGCTTTCCCCATAATCCCAAATACAATAAATACGGCAAATAATGCTGTCAAGATGGTGATTATCTTCTTCATAATCCTAGCTCCTTTTTGTTTTTTAGGAATTGTACAAAACCTTAGTTATATAATAATACATCCTATAAAACAAATAAATGGTAATTTAGTTATTTATTTGTTAATTAATTATATAATTCAATTTTTATAAATTTGTAGGTCAATTTTGCCTTCATATTGTTCAGTGAATAGCACTAATAATTGACGATAATATTCATAGAAGAAAATATGAATATCTCGAGAAATGAAACAATGAACGAATTAAACAAAAACTGGCTGGCATGAGTCCAGTAAAATACCGAACGTATGCCAGCCAATTAACTGCATAATAAAATTCTAACTCTAAGGGGGCTCAAAAGGCTTCTAGTGCATTTAGTATTTATCCTTATTGGCAAATTGTTAGAAGTCACTATAATATTCACTTTGCTTGATTGTAACAGCAATATTCGCTATACCCACTCCTCATCTAAAACAGCATAATAGTATTCATCCCACCATTCATCACCATTTGGGATACATTTTTTAAAATATCCTTCACGTCTCATGCCGATTTTCTCCATTACTCGATAGGAGGCAATATTCTCTGGCTGGCACGTTGCGATGATTCGATGAAGGTTCATTTCCTTGAACCCATAGTGTAGTACAGCTTTTGCTGCCTCAGAAGCATAGCCTTTGTTGTAGTATTTCGGATTAAAGACCCAGCCAATTTCATATGTATGGTCGCCAAAATATTGATGAAAAACAATATGACCAATTATCAAATTCTCTTCTATTAAAGTAACTGGAAAGTATTTTGCCTGATCGCCACTATTGTCTAATACAAATTTCTTAGCCATGTCCTCGTTAAAAACACCTTCAGGAATATACTTCATCACCTGGCTATCGGATGTATAGTCATAGACTGCCTGCCAATCGTCCTCCTTAAAATTTCGAATAAGTAATCTATTTGTTTCTATCTTCATGTATTTTCCTCCATGCAAGTAAATTTTTAAAGGCTCTACTATAGTTATACACATCTATCTCCTGAAAGTCATGTAATCTGTGGTATTTTTTACTAAAGCAAAAGGGTTGGTATAACTGCATTTTAAGGGAATACATGCTATACTTTGCATACCAAATACATTAAGATATGTACTGGAAAGGTGTGTAACTATGTTATCAAAGGAAAAAATTAAGCGAATCAATGAACTTTCTGCCAAAGCAAAGAATGGAACATTATCGGAGGCAGAAGCGAAGGAGCAAACAGCACTTCGTAAAGAGTATTTAGATACATTTAGAGCAACTATGCGTGATACCATTGAAAATGTAAAAGTGGTAGATATAGAAGGAAATGATGTAACACCTGAAAAGGTAAAACAAGCGAAAAAAAATAAATTTCTAAATTAATGTGACACATTTCTTTAAAGTATGTTACAAATGCTAAATAGTATAACAAAAGCATTGTTTTCTGTGACAATGTTGACTAAACTGTAGAAGAACAATATATAGGACGAGAAAGGATGTCACAACAAAATGACTCAACATGCGGATCAACTAGCGATTAATGCTATCCGAACATTGTCAATCGATGCAATTGAAAAAGCAAATTCTGGTCACCCAGGTTTACCAATGGGGGCAGCGCCAATGGCTTATACGCTTTGGACAAAACAACTTCACCATAATCCAGCTAATCCGAAATGGTTTAACCGTGATCGTTTTGTACTTTCAGCAGGTCATGGCTCGATGCTACTGTACAGTTTACTTCATCTAGGTGGCTACGGCTTACCAATGGAGGAAATTCAAAACTTCCGTCAATGGGATTCATTAACTCCAGGACATCCTGAATATGGTCATACAGTTGGGGTAGAGGCTACAACAGGTCCTCTAGGTCAAGGTATTGCTATGACAGTAGGTATGGCAATGGCTGAGCGTCATTTAGCAGCTACTTACAATAAACCAGGTCATGACATTGTTGATCACTATACATTCGCACTTTGTGGCGATGGTGACTTAATGGAAGGTGTAGCAGCAGAAGCTATTTCTTTAGCGGGTCACTTAAAACTTGAAAAATTAATCGTACTTTACGATTCTAATGATATTTCTCTTGATGGTGATTTAGAAAAATCATTCTCAGAAAATGTTCAAAAACGTTTCGAATCATATGGCTGGAACTATTTAAAAGTAGCAGATGGCACAGATGTTGAAGCCATTAACTTAGCTATCGAGAAAGCTAAAAAATCAACTGGCAAACCAACACTGATTGAAGTGAAAACGGTGATTGGTTTCGGTTCTCCAAATAAATCAGGTAAAGCAGATTCGCACGGTGCGCCACTTGGTACAGATGAGGTTGTATTAACGAAAGCAGCCTATGAATGGGCACATGAACCATTCCAAATTCCTGCAGAAGTTTACGATACATTTAATGCCGCCGCTGAAGTGCAAGGCACACAGCCAGAAGAAGCTTGGAATGCTAAATTTGCAGCCTATAAACAAGAATTCCCAGAGCTAGCTGCTCAATTTGAAAAAGCAATGAATGGGGAATTACCAGAGGACTTTGCTTCTGAGTTACCGGTATATGAAGCAGGTAAATCTGTAGCAACACGTTCTTCTTCAGGTGATGCGATTAATGCCATTGCGAAGAAAACACCATCATTCTTTGGTGGTTCTGCTGACCTTGCAGGCTCCAATAAAACAACGATGAAGGGGGCAGGCGACTTCTCTGCGGATGACTATGCTGGTCGTAACATTTGGTTTGGTGTTCGTGAATTTGCAATGGGTGCTGCTATGAACGGTATGGCTCTTCACGGTGGTTTAAATGTATTTGGTGGTACGTTCTTCGTCTTCTCTGATTACGTTCGTCCAGCCGTTCGCCTTTCTGCATTAATGGGTCTTCCTGTAACGTATGTATTTACGCATGACTCGATTGCAGTAGGGGAAGATGGTCCAACACATGAACCAATCGAACACCTTGCATCATTACGTGCAATGCCAAATCTATCTGTTATTCGCCCTGCAGATGCAAATGAATCAGCAGTTGCTTGGGAGCTTGCCGTAGCATCAGAAAAAACGCCAACTGTTTTAGTGCTATCTCGTCAAAACTTGCCTGTATTGAATGCATCTATTGATACGGTACGTGAAGGAGTTGCGAAGGGTGCTTATACAGTATCTCCAGCTTCAAAAGACGTGGCAGATGCAATTTTAATTGCAACTGGCTCTGAGGTTTCACTTGCTGTGGAAGCACAAAAAGCATTAAAAGCAGAAGGTATGGATGTAGCAGTTGTATCAATGCCGTCTATGGATCGCTTTGAAAAGCAAGATGCAGCTTACAAAGAATCTGTTCTACCAAAAGCTGTGACAAAACGTCTTGCCATTGAAATGGGTGCATCATTCGGCTGGCATAAATATACTGGCTTTGAAGGTGACGTTCTTGCTATCGACAAGTTCGGCGCATCAGCACCAGGTGAATTAGTAATGGAGAAATATGGATTTACAGTAGAGAATGTTGTTGAGAAGGTAAAAGCTCTTTAATATCTTGAGGTACCGCAATACTCAGTAGGGCTAAAAACCCTCTGAGTGCTGCGGTATTTTTTCATCTTTGGAAGATTTTATGAGGGAAATCCAAATAGCTGCGCCATGAATACATAGAGTAGCAATAAATATGAAGAAGCTCTTTGCACTCCCTCCGATATTGAGCTCATCGGCTATAATACCACTAAACCAAAGCAGTTGACCTGAAATTAGGATAGAAAGTCCTGCAAACAGAAGACAAAACCAGGTTGGTACATTTTTAATAAAGACAATCAACAGCAAGATAATAGCGAACAGCAATATGACCTCAAAAATAGGATCGAGTAGAGAAAACGAATGATTTGTAACAAATTGTTTATAAGTAAAATGTGTTTCCATACAATTCCTCCTTATACTAAGTAATAACGATAATAGAATGAGAAGGTTCAAATTTCTTTAAAATTTATATTACCATTATTTCCTTATCTGTGTACAATTAGAGAAGATTTTGAAGAAGTGGGGTAGAGATATGAAGAACTATAGAGTAATATTATTTGATTTAGACGGCACCTTGTCTGATCCTAAAATCGGTATAACAAAATCGGTTCAGTATGCTTTAGAAAAGATGGAGATTATGGAGGAGGATTTGGATAGGCTTGAGACATTTATTGGTCCACCATTGCATGTATCTCTTGCTGAGCAATATGGGATGGATGAGGCACAAATCCATCAAGCAATTGCTTATTATCGTGAACGATTTTCGAAAAAGGGCATGTATGAAAATAAACTCTATCCACAAGTAACCTCCTTATTAGCGAATTTGAAGGAGCAAGGCTATCAATTAGCAGTGGCTACGTCTAAGCCAACCATTTTTGCGGAACAAATTTTAAGCTATTTTAACCTTGAGCAGTTCTTTGACCTTGTGGTGGGAAGTCATTTAGATGGCACACGATCCGCAAAAGGTGAGATCATCGCGTTTGTTTTAGAAAGCTTTAGCGAGGTTCCTCGTCAGCATTTTATTATGATAGGAGATCGAAAATACGATATTGCTGGCGCACAAGAAAATCAAATTGATGCTATTGGCGTAACATACGGCTTCGGATCATTGGAGGAACTACAGCATGCACAAGCAACGTATATTGTGAGTAGTGTCCAAGAGCTTCAGGAGATTTTTAATAAATAAAAAACTGCATTGCTAAAAATGCAGTTTCGTTTCTTTAAAGTGAACAGGGTTGATTGAACAGTGTTATTTTGCCAGACCATTTTGAAAGGCATAGACAACTGCTTGTGTGCGATCTTGGACATCAAGCTTTGCTAAAATATTGCTGACATGTGTTTTCACGGTTTTTAAGGCAATATATAAGTCATCCGCAATTTCTTGATTCGCCTTACCTTGAGCCATTAACAGCAGCACTTCCATCTCACGATCTGTTAATTGCTCATAAAGTGGGGTGCTATTGCCATGGCGCATACGATGCATCATTTTAGATGTCACCTCAGGCTCTAACACCGTTTCGCCCCCCATTGTTTTACGAATAGCGTCTGCAATCTGCTTGGCATTGGATGTTTTTAAAATATAGCTGACGGCTCCTGCCTCTAGTGCAGGATAGACCTTGTCGTCATCTAAAAAGCTTGTGACCATCATTATTTTTGCCTCTGGCCAGGCTGTTAAAATTTCAGCCGTTGCCTCTGCCCCTGTCATAATTGGCATAACGTTGTCCATTAAAATAATATCGGGGCGAAGGGCAAGGGCACGCTCGACCGCCACCTTGCCATTCTCAGCTTCACCTACAACTGTGATATCCGGCTGTGCTGACAAGTAGGCAGAAACACCAATCCGTACCATTTCGTGGTCATCCACTATTAACACTTGAATCATTTACTTCAACCTCCTTCTGTAGTGGAATCTTTACCTCTACGATTGTACCTTCCCCAGGCACTGATACAATTTTATACATACAGCCAATCTCCACAGCTCGTTCGGCAATATTTTGCAGGCCATAGGAAGTAGATTTATCCGCTTCAACATCAAAGCCAAGACCATTGTCCTGAATGCGTAAAATGGCTAAATCATCTCGGGCAACAAGCATTAATTCGACCTCGCTCGCCTTTGCATGACGTAACGTATTGGATAATGCCTCCTGTGCAATACGGAATAAATGATCCTCTTCTGCTTTCGATAAAGACATTTCCTCCAGCTCATATTCAATATGAAAAAATACTTTTTGCTGAAGCTCGATAATGAGCTCCTCTAGACCTTGGGCAAGTGTTTTATTATGCAATGCAACAGGGCGTAAATGTAGTAATAACGCTCGCATTTCTAGCTGTGCCTGTTGAACAATTTTTTCAACCTGCTTTAAGCTTGTGGCATTTTCATCGTTCTCCGTTAAAGCGGACAATAGCATAGAGGCTGCAAATAATTGCTGTGAAACAGAATCATGTAGTTCTCTGGCAAGGCGCTGACGTTCAGCAATAATGCGCTCTTGTATGATTTTATCATTAGCTTCTGCACGTTCATTCGATAATCGCTGCAAGCTTTTTCGTTGGGTATCGATTAATTCGCTTGTTTGCGCGATCGCTTTTTTCAGCGGCTTTGGCAATGGCTGCTTTTTAGGTAAGACAAAATCTGGTTCAATTAATTGTTTGACAATACGCGTTGCCTGCGCCTCTCTAGCACGAGCCGTCATACTAATCCAGCCCGCTATTAGTAGACTGATACCAAAGATGCTGAGAATAATAATTCCACCTAATGGCATATTGCCGTATTGTTGCTGCCATAGAGGTTCCCAGGTTTTCTCCTTTGGTTCACCCCAAACAGCTACGAGGAGACCGAAAGCCGCACTTGTTATAATGAAAAATAGCGTAAAGATTCTTGAGATAAAGGCAATCATTTACGTAGCACCTCCAAGTCTCCAAGCCATGTTGCAACATGTATAACAAGTGTACGCTTTGCATCTTCAGGATTGCCATCTGAGAAGCATACACTTTCATTTAGTAGGCGTTGTGGCCCAATATTTAAGCAAGTTATATCGCCAAATAGTGTTGTATAGTGTAAACGGAATGGAACTTCATAAGGTATATAAATTTGCACCTTACCAATGCCTTGACGAATTGTAATAAGACTTGTGCCAGCAGGTAAAATGGTTTGTGTTGTATCAATTGTAATATCACCAGCAAGTCTTTGAATTTGGACATCTTGCCATTTATAGGCATCTATAGGTGCAGGCAGCGTACCGAATATTTCATTTTTTGTAGTAGGAAGTTTATCAAATAGCTCTGAGCCGACCACCTTTGCTTCATTTTCTCTTTGTAAATATTGATAAAGCATGTAGAGCAGTATGATAACTATAAACAGGCGCAGGCTCCACATCGTAAAGAGGGCAATGGCAATAAAGAAAATTCCTGTCCATTTAAAGAAACGAATTTTTTTCGAGAAACTTAAGTAAAGAAGTCCAGCTCCAATCAATAGACTAAAGGCGCCGCCATTATTAAAAATTGTAAGCTCTACAAAGACGAGTAAAAAGAAGCATAGTACCCAAAATGTAAGCTTATTAGTTGTGAAATTTTGCAAGAGGGTCACCCTTCTTTCTAGTTATTGATGAGAGAAGCCGAACTTCTCTAAAAATCAAAGTTAATGTTTTTCTAGCATTTTTTTAATTGTGTCATTTATGATTGGTGAATCGAGCTGATTTGGGTAATGGGCAGAGTGCTCCAATGTAATAAATTCCTTACCACTTGGCACATCTAAAAGCTCGTAATATTGTTTTGCCAATTCATAATTTGCCTGTTTATCATATTTACCATGAATGATGTAAACGGGTACATCTATCCTTTTTATCGTATCAAAAAAATTTGTATGGATAATTTCTTCTTTTAATGACTTGCTTTTAACAAGACTAAATTGAGGCCCAGAGATAAATGCCTTATAAAGATCCCGTAAAGAGTAATCTGGTGAAGTAAAAGCTCCTTTTATTAAATCAAAAAGATTAACCTTTTCTATCGTCTCATCAAAATAATTCATTCCTTTAAATCGATTAATTAGGTCACTAAATCGATCCTCATCCTCTGCTAGATAAGGCCCCTTTCCTAAATCCTCTAAAATGCGCAGTGTTTTCTCATCGTCATTTGCTTGGGCCTCATTTTTTAACCAGCTATAACCGAGTTCCTGCCCTTTAATAATATCAGTTATTTGAGCAATTCCTAAATAGGCGTGGAATTTCTCGGGATATTTAGCCACTAATTGAGTACCAATTATCGTACCAAAGGATTGACCAATGATAAAGATTTTTTCCTGCTGGTAATGCTCTCTAATATAATCAACGATATGATTAGCGTCTTCTGTAAATTGAGATAGATTCATGGTAGTAACAGATAGTTCCTTATTATAGCTTTTCCCTGAACCTCTCTGATCGTAATAGACGGCGACACAATTCTCAGTTATTTCTGGATACAATGTTCGAGCACTTACACCATAAGGAAACGGAGAGCCTGGCCCGCCATGAAGGAATAAACAAAAGGGCTTCTCCTTATCTTGCCCTTCCACTAAGATAAACTGTTTATCTCCATTGACCGCTATTTCTTTGAGCTCACTAATACCGCCATTTTCGATAATTTCAGCACTTTTTTGATGAATACGCTGTTGGGCAATAAAACGATAACCGAATAATATAAGTGCAAATAATAGAAGTATAATAAAAGCAAAAAGACATATTTTAATCATATGACTAAACCACTTTCTGTTTTTCATCATAAAAATTCCTTTATTCAGTCACTTAGGAGTTATGAATCAACAACCTCTGACTGAAGTATATTTAGTTTTCCTTAGTAGTTTTTCTTCAAAGAAATGGGATGCTTCCTAATAGAGGCATCCCTTATTTCTTTATATTATACCATGTTATTTATTTTCGATTAGTAGTGGTGCGTTTTCTTCCGCTGCTTTTTTTTCTAACTGAGCAAGACGTGCCTCAAAAGTAGTGACTTCATGATCTTTATCGATTTGGTAAGCAAGCTTGTCGATATAGGCTTCTAAATCCTCAAAGTTCGTTTTATTGTTTTTAGCAAGCATACCATCCATTTGATGGTGCGCACGTGTTACGTTTTCTTTGCCCATTAGCTGTAATTGACGCACTTTCATATCTTTAATTTTGTGCTTCATCGTTTCAAATTTACGCTCAAGCTCGAAGTACTCACGTGTACTTGCTTCAATACTAGCTTGTAATGTATTATTTCGTGCCGTGTAAGCAGCAACCTCATCAGTAGCAAAGTCGATTAAATCCTGTTCACCGCTATTACTAGCCAATTTTAGTTGCGCTTCACGCTTATTAAGTAGCTCAGCGTTTTGTTTCAGCTCCTGCTCCAATTTTTCCTTTAGTTGGCCTTGACGCTCTAATAATGTTCCTGTTTGCTCCGTTTGTTTTTCTGCCTCGCGAATATATTGATTTAGCATGGCAATTGGATTTTTCTGTTCCTTTTTATCAAATGCCTGATGTAAGTCCGCCTCTATTGTATATTTAAAGCGTTGAAATAAGTTCATGTAATCTCTCTCCTTTTATTTTGTTAAGTTTGACCATTCTTTTTCAAAGTTTGTAAACGGATCTTCTTCTTTTGCTTCAATTGTTGGAATTTTAACATCTTCGTTATTCCATTTTTTATAGATCACGTAGATGATAGCGATCGCCGCTAATCCGATCATTGCTGGGATATTAGATACGGCTGAAAGAACACCAATCAGACCCACTGTGAACCAAATGATTTTGCCAAATGTTGATTTGCTTGCGATGTAGAAGTGCATACCAAGTGCTACAAATAACCCCGAAAATAGTAACCCTGCTAGTGGTCCGATTAAGGCAAGTGCTACACATGCTGCAACGATGCCTCCTGTTAATAGAAGAAATTTTCTCATATGTTTTAGCTCCTTTCGTTTGTACCTTTATAGTACCTTTCCTAAAGCTCTTCTAAAACGGACTGGAAATTGATTTTACTCTAGGTCTTGAGGCTGAGAACAGTCTAAGCTCCTGCTATAAAGGCTTTTATAATCAATAATGGGGGAAAAATGAGCTAGTTTCACAGTCATATGGCAACTTATTCATGCTAAAAATGGCTTTACACTGTGTTCTGTCATAATGTCATTGATAGATCCGAAACTAGAAGGTTTTCGACAAAAATAGAAGATGAATACCTCCTTCGTTTGACAAATTAAGGAGGTTGCTTGAGCTATACTTATGAAAAAGAAACTTGAACGAAGGAGGATTTCTGGTGAGAACCTATTCCATATATAAAATAAAAGAAGAGCATTTAACATTTATTTTCGGTAGAGAACGAAAGTTATTAGAGATGATGCAGGGCTGCGAAGATGCTAACGAGAAATCCTTAAAAGAGCTTGCCTATATATGTGAATCTGTTCGCTTCGATGAAATTGCTGCGATGCTAGAGGTGCAACTAGATTCCAAATATGCACATTTAGAAAGAGCTCGTAATGCCTTATTTTTAGAACATCCTATAAAGGGGAAAATGGCTATCTATTTGGTGGAACGTAAAATTTGTGTCTACTGTGAAGGATCCAGAATGCTCGATTTAGATCTTTTCCAGATGCTTGCGAAGATGAGTGAGCGTTTTATTGCCTTCAATAAACAGGATAATGAGTGTGGATGGCTAAAGCCTATGAAGTATACAATGCACTAGCAAAATTCGCTACAATATATAGTAACACGCTATCATTTGGTGTATAATGGAGCGTGGAGAGTTTTTTCTCGGTATATTGTAGTGGAGGAGGTTGGTTGTATGCCTACATGGGGCTGGATTATTATCGTAATTATCGCATTAGCAGCGGGAGCGGCACTTGGTTTCTATTTCGCTCGTCAAGCTATGATGAAATATTTAAAAGAAAACCCACCTATTAATGAGCAAATGATTCGTATGATGATGGCGCAGATGGGTCGTACGCCGTCTGAAAAGCAAGTACGTCAAATGATGGCACAAATGAATAAGTTCCAAAAATAAGTAGCATTTTATAAAGAGCAACTAGTCCAAGCCTGGCTAGTTGTTTTTTCATTTTTTAAGCCAGAGTTCTTATTTGCTAAATATTTTCTATAATTCATAAAAATCATACAATTCTATCGGAAAACTAGTTATAATGGATTTAATCTATTTAAAGGAGTTGTGTGCATTGCAGAAAGAAAAAACAAATGTTGAGAGTTTTGATTTAGATCATACGAAGGTAAAAGCACCGTATGTTCGTTTAGCTGGTGTTAAATCAGGAAAAAATGGCGATGAAGTGTATAAATACGATATTCGCTTGAAGCAGCCTAATAAAGAGCATATGGAAATGCCTGCATTACATTCCTTGGAGCATTTATCGGCTGACATTATTCGCAATTATTCAGATCAAATTGTTGATTTTAGCCCAATGGGTTGTCAAACAGGCTTTTATGTATCATTGATTAATCATAATGATTACGAGGATTTATTAGATATATTAGAAAAGACATTTACGGATGTAACAAAGGCAACTGCGGTTCCTGCATGTAATGAGGTGCAATGTGGCTGGGCAGCAAGCCATAGCTTGGAAGGAGCACAAGCATTAGCTAAAGAATTTTTAGCAAAACGTGATGAATGGCATATCGTTTTTGCTGAATAAAAAATAAACCTTGCGTGAAATTTATCACGCAAGGTTTCACAGTGTTGAAAAACTAAATGGTCAAGGGACTCTTTGCGAAGACTACTAAGTCAAAAGAAGGTGATTTCCGTTCCAGGCTACTCGCTTTGTTGCTGTCGCTTCGCTTTCGCACAGAGCAAAGCTTCCTGTGGGCGAGCGACGAGCCGCTTCCTGCGCTGACGCTCCGTGCAGGGTCTCGTCTGTCTCACTATCCCACGGGAGTCGAGTAGCCTTGCACTCCAATCAATAATAGTGTAGAACTTTTAATATTCACTTCCATCAAAAGTAAAGTAAAAGTATATTACCCACCATCATTAAATGGATATAATAGCACAATTCTATAGTTGTTGTCCTACACTTTATGTATAGAATCACTTTGTTGCTTTACATAAAGCCACTTTTTGCTGTCACTCTGTTTTTGCATAGAAAAATGTTATCAAAGCTCCACTATTGCGCAAAATAGTGATGGTTAAGACTTCAAATTATCACTACATATTTATGTGAAATGCCGATAGAAAATACTATGAGCAATGGTTGATTGGAGTGTAGACTGAGTGACTCCTCGGGGATTCAGCGTCACAGATGAGACCCTGGAGCGAGCAACGCGAGTGAAGCGGCTCATCGGACGCCCCCAGGAAAGCACTCAGTCGGAACGGAGATCAACCCCTCGTTTTGAAAAAAGGCTATACTTTTTAATTTGTCACCTTGATGTCATTGACATAATAGTATTTCAACAACATGAAACCTTGCGTGAATTTATCACGCAAGGTTTTCTATTTTTAAAAATGAAATGGAATAACATTTGAGGAGGAAGATTCACGATTCATTTTCTGATAAATGAAGCTTTCTAAAAAATCATGAATTAAATCCTCATATTCAGCCATATTTTCATTAAAGGATTGAGCATGGGCTCCTGTATCAAATAGCTTTAATTTCTTAGGACCAGTCTTTTTATTGTATAAGTCCAGTGACATAGAAGCAGGAATAAATGTATCAGGAATACTATGGATAAAGAGTATGGGCTTTTTAATATTTGTGACTGCTTCAGCTGGTGTCACACTTTTAAAGGAATAGCCATCACGCAATCGAATAAAAAAATCTGCAAAGCGAATGGGAATAATAGAGCCGTACTTAAATTCTGTTTTGGCAATTTGTCGAAGGAGCATGGAAAAATCAGAAAAGGCACAATCTGAAATATAGAAATCTGCACCATCCTCTATTGTTCCTGCATAAAGGAGCATTGTTGCAGCACCCATTGATTCCCCATGAATACCAAGAATCGCATTTTCTCCAATCATCGCCTTGACCGTTTTCACCACGGCATCCAAGTCATTTTTCTCATAATAGCCATAGCTAGTTGTTTTACCTCCGGACTCCCCATGGCGACGATGATCAAAAATGACAGAATTGTATCCGAGTCGTTCAAAAAGTCGAGCATATTTGACAGAGTTGATTTTATTTTCTGTTACGCCATGGCAAATAATGATGGTGTTATCGGTTTCTAATGGCTGAAACATAGTACCTCGAATTGTATAGCCATTAGGTGAATCAATATTTAATTCACATTTTAAATTTTTATTGTACCAAGCTTCGTCAAAGCGTTTAGCTGTAGTTTCCCGTTCACGTACAAACTCGGGGTCCTTTTGTTGAATGTACATCAATTTATTTGAAAGCGCAAAGCCGAACAGTCCTGTTGCTGCAGCGGCAAGCGTCGTTGTAATACCTGACAATAATAGCATTTTCTTCTTCATGATTAGCACCTCCACGTCCTGTTTCTATTTGTAATGTTCCCAACTAAGATTGTTTAAAACACGTCAACATTTTACAATAACTTCGGCAAAACTGCGATTATTTCTATTATCGAAAATCGTCAAAACATTTGTTAAAATATACATATCTGCTAGTAGCATATGCAGCAGTGTTGATTTTTGAATGGGGAAAAGGGGAGAATGGATATGGCAAACGAGGTAGTAATCGTAAGTGCTGTACGTACAGCGATTGGCTCTTTTCAAGGAGCATTAAAGGACATACCAGCGACAACTTTAGGCAGTATTGTCATTAAAGAAGCATTGACGCGTGCTGGGGTAGCAGGCGAACAAGTCGACGAGGTTATTATGGGGAATGTTTTATCGGCAGGACTTGGTCAAAATCCAGCTCGCCAAGCAGCCATTGCAGCAGGGTTACCACATGAGGTATCTGCGCTAACGATTAATAAGGTGTGTGGCTCTGGCTTAAAAGCGGTGCATTTAGCGACACAGGCCATTTTAGCAGGAGACGCAGATATTATCGTGGCAGGTGGCTTTGAAAATATGAGTCAAGCACCATATGTCTTAAAAAATGCTCGTGAAGGCTTCCGTATGGGAGATCAGAAGGTTGTCGATACAATGATTCATGACGGTCTATGGTGTGCATTTAATGATTACCATATGGGCATTACCGCAGAAAATTTATGTGATGCCTATGAGATTTCTCGAGAAGAGCAAGATGCTTTTGCGGCACGTTCACAACAGCGTGCAGAAGCAGCTATTGAGGCAGGGAAATTTAATGATGAAATCGTCGCTGTGGAAATACCTCAGCGTAAGGGAGAGTCAATTGTTTTTGATAAAGATGAATTCCCTCGTAAAGGTGTGACAGCAGAGTCTCTATCCAAATTACGTCCTGCCTTTAAGAAGGATGGATCAGTAACAGCAGCCAATGCATCTGGCATTAATGATGGCGCAGCAGCAGTTGTTGTTATGTCAAAAGAAAAAGCAGAAGCGTTAGGCATTCAACCGATGGCATTAATTGCCGCAAATGCAAGTGCAGGTGTTGACCCAGCCATTATGGGAACTGGACCTGTCACAGCCGTAAAGAAAGCATTGGCAAAGGCTGATGTTTCTTTAGAAGCAATTGATTTAATTGAAGCTAATGAAGCATTTGCAGCACAATCCATAGCTGTCGATCGCGAATTAGGCTTTAATCATGATAAACTAAATGTCAATGGGGGAGCAATTGCCCTTGGTCACCCAATTGGTGCAAGTGGAGCACGTATTTTAGTAACACTTTTACATGAGATGGAAAAGACTAATGCCAAAACAGGTCTTGCTACCCTCTGTATTGGTGGGGGTCAAGGTGTAGCAACAATTGTTAAACGCCCTTGATGACAGTAAGAAGGTGAAAGTAATGGGTAAAAAACGAAAACAGCAACAGCAACGTATGGATGGTAGTTTGACAGCTACTTTACCAAAGCAGGAGGCCATGACCTTAGCGGATCAGCTCGGTGGAGATGTGCTTGCTAAGTTAAAGGCAGCTAAACAGGATTTAGCAGCGAAGGAGCAGGCTGCTGAAGAAGAACGCCAAGCCAAACTAGCCTTTGAGCGCAAGCAGCGTGAAAAGAACAAATCGTTTGAAGAGCTCCTAAACGAATACGGCGATAAAGGCTCAAAATTTTAAAAGAAAACAGTGAATCCACATGCGGGTTCACTGTTTTTATGTTTATAAAGAGCTTTTGTGTTTTTAGCAACATTTGTTTCAATTGTTTAGAAAAATTCATAAAAATAGGATTTCAAACGCTTTTTTTGAAGTGTGGGAGCTAGTGATACATTTTTCAGTACACCATAAGATTCTGGCGAGTTTAACGATGTTTTCTTAAATTCTTAACAAACACAACAATACCCACAAAAACAATGGCGCCAGCTGTATCGACAAGGACATCCTGCCCACTCATCATTCGTCCTGGTGTAAAGCTTTGACGAAACTCATCAAGTATGGCAATGATAGCTGTTCCTACAATTGCGACTAATGCCGGAAATCGACGTTTGCCCCATGCAAAGTAAATTCCAAGTGCAATGCAACCAAATCCCATAAAATGCGTTAGTTTTCGAATTAAAAACTCTACAAATTTAAAATAACCACGCTCTTCCACAGAAACGACCGTATCCCAATAGGGAATGTGTAATAAAGATAATTGTTTCTCAAAGGGTTTATTTGCTAAGATATCCTCTAATTCTGGAAGTATGCTTTGCTGCTCATAGGTCATGCTAGATGAAATAATAAGCACCAACAAAAATACTACCAAGACAAGCCATTTCTTCATCGGTGTTCTAAATAGAGTTCCGCTTTTGTTAGCTCGTTGGCTACTGTAAAGTCAGTGATGTAATCTATTTTTTCATAGGCAGCTAGAGTTTGTGCTAGCTGTTCCTGAGAGCTTGCACCAATCACAGTTGAGGCGATAGCAGATTCCTTTAGATTAAAGGCAATGGCTAGTGCATGTAAATCATGATAATGTGAGGCTAAGTTTGTTAGTGCTGTTGTTAATTCCTCAGTTGTGTATGTGTTAAAGCCGCTACCGTGCTGCAAACGCTCTTGCCAGCTATTCGTTAGTAAACCCTTTGCAACAGTGCCACGAGTTACAACAGAGGCACCTTCTTTAGCGATAAAATCGAGCCATTCCTCTGGACGACGATCCAAGGCACTATATTGCATCATAACACTTTTCGCTGAGCTTGCTGGTAAAAAACGTTTCAGTACATTTGGTCGAATAGATGAAATACCATATTCTCTGATTAGACCATCTGTTTTTAAATCTTCAAAAGTCTCTATGATTCCATCCCAATCATCCTCAAAGGTACCACCATGTAGCTGATAAACATCTATATAATCAGTACCAAGTCGTTTCAAGCTAGCGCGCACAGCTTCCTTTATATAGGAAGGTGATGCATCCCAATGCCATCCTTCTTTGCCTTCCGTCCATCGATTACCTACCTTCGTAGCTACGATAACATCCTGACGACGTTTCCCTAAAATTGTGCCAATCATTTCCTCATTTTCCCCAAAATCATATAAATCGGCTGTATCGACATAATTAATGCCGGCATCCAGTGCCATATCGATAATACCAGTAGCCTTTTTCTTATCTGTCGAAAGAGACATACCTCCTAAACTGATTTCAGAAATAAATAATTCACTAGAACCAAGCTGTCTTTTTTTCATGTGAATGACCTCCTTCGATTTCTCTATCTGTAATGGTACAATGAACATATCTGAAGAACAAGCGAGGTAATCGTCAATGAAAAAGTTTGAGGAAAAAACAATAAAGACTACAGCTATTTATGACGGAAAAATTGTGAAGCTACAAATTGATGATGTCACATTACCAAATGGACAGGTGGCGAAACGTGAAATTATTAAGCATCCAGGAGCTGTAGCGGTGATTGCTGTTACTGCTGAGGGTAAATTAGTGTTAGTAGAGCAGTATCGTAAAGCACTTGAACGGTCCATTATTGAAATTCCAGCTGGGAAGCTTGAACCTGGTGAGGAGCCAATAGTGACAGCACGTCGTGAGTTAGAGGAGGAAACGGGCTACGGTGCTCAAAGCTTTACCTTTTTACAAACATTCGCAACTTCTCCAGGCTTTGCAGATGAGGTGATTCATCTTTTTATTGCAAAAGATTTATATAAAATTGACAATAAAGCAGATTTAGATGAAGATGAGTTTGTCGAATTATTAGAAGTTTCGTTGGAAGAAGCCCAACAGATGATTGTAGATGAGCGTATATATGATGCTAAAACAGCGTTTGCAGTACTTTGGCTTGCGACACAATAAGAAAATAATCTTTAGCATAATAGAGACGGACGAGCATAAGCTGTACAAACCTTGATAGAAAAGGAGCATGTTTATGTCTCGTACGGTGTCTATATTTTATCACTCTTCCATTATAGCTGTGAGCTTTGTTTGTGGCGTTATCTTCTTTCATATTATCGGTGGACCGAATGCGGAGCCTTTTATATTATTTATAGAACCTCGTTTAGCAGATGGGGACAGGCATTCTATATTTCGATTAGTACTACCAGTTGCCGTTTCAATAGCTCTTGTATTATTGCTGGCTACCCATAGTGTCTTAAAGGTGTTAGTACGTGTAACAGTGGCGATACGTGCAACCTTTTTTGGCTTTAGTTCTGTTTTTTTATTACAAAAACTTGAAGCTTTTTGGGTTTATACGATTTGGTGGTTTCCATTTCAGCTCATCTATTGTATATTGTTGCTAATCCTATGCAATTTACTTGTACCTGCTTGGTCAAAGCGAAAAATCGGGAAAATGGTACCTGGTCGGACAATTTTGTTGAATTTTGTTGCGTTTTTCATCATAATAGTGGCTGAGTTTATTGTTATTTCATATGTATTAAAATAATAGGTTCACATTCACAAAGTTAGCATGATGTAAAAACTTGCAAAAGCATATTTGAAATCTATTCACTATCTTGTAATAGGATTTACTCCTTTGGTATAATGGAAAGAGTTTAGGGGGGCGTCACATGGAGAGCCGAATTGACCGAATAAAAAAACAGTTGCATAGTGCAAGTTACAAGCTGACGCCGCAGCGAGAAGCAACAGTTGCTGTACTGCTTGAGCACGAAGAAGACCACTTAAGTGCAGAAGATGTGTATCTTTTAGTAAAAGAAAAGGCACCTGAGATTGGCCTAGCCACTGTCTATAGAACGTTAGAATTACTAACTGAGCTCAAAATTGTCGACAAAATCAACTTTGGCGATGGCGTATCACGCTATGATTTACGCCAAGAGGGTGCTGCGCATTTCCACCATCATCTGGTTTGTATCGAATGTGGTGCGGTAGATGAAATTCAGGAAGATTTACTTGAAGATGTGGAAGCTGTTGTTGAAAAGCGTTGGAACTTTATCATTAAGGATCACCGACTAACTTTCCACGGCATTTGCTGGCGCTGTCATGATAAAAACGACGAATCGAATGAAGAAAAATAACAAGAAACTGTCTGTTTTAATCTTAAGTTCTAGATTGAATCGGGCAGTTTTTTGTTTTTTGCCTACATAGCCACTCCATGAGAGATGGATGAATGGTTCAGGTGGGCATTTAAGCACAATTTTTGGATGCATGCTAAAATAGAGAATAATTGACAGTTAGAGGGGGCGTTGTGATGAATGAATTTCAATATGCAATAGAGGATTACATCCATTTTATCCAAGTTGAACGGCAGTTATCTGACAATACTTTAGCATCCTATCGCCGAGATTTAGAAACGTATGTGAGTTTTTTGCAGGAAGTTGAGGCAATGTCAGATTTCCGCAAGGTGGAGAGAACAATCATTTTACGTCATTTGGAGCAATTACGCATGCAGGGGAAGACAAGTCGTACCGTTGCCCGCCATATCTCCTCTATCCGTAGCTTCCACCAATTTTTACTGCGAGAAAAGCGTGCTGATACAGACCCAACAGTGCATTTAGAAATGCCAACAATTGAGCAAAAGCTACCAAATATCCTTTCTATTGAAGAAATTGAAGCATTATTAATGGCACCTAATCGCAGCAAGCCCCAGGGTGTGCGTGATGTGGCTATGCTGGAATTGTTATATGGCTCAGGGATGCGAATTAGTGAGCTAATTGCATTGGACTTATCAGATATTCATCTAACAATGGGCTTTGTCCGTGTTTTCGGTAAGGGAGGAAAGGAGCGTATTATCCCCCTTGGAAAAAGCGCTCTTTCTGCATTAAATCACTATTTAAATAGTGCTCGTGGTCAATTACAAGGAAAATACCCAAAAACCGATGCTTTTTTTATCAATCAACGAGGGAAACGTTTAACAAGACAGGGTTGTTGGAAATTAATGAAGGAGCATGCTTTAAAGGCAGGCATCCAACATGAATTAACGCCACACACATTGCGTCATTCATTTGCCACGCATTTAGTAGAAAACGGTGCGGATTTACGGGCCGTGCAGGAGATGCTTGGTCATGCGGATATTTCCACAACACAAATCTATACACATATTAGTAAAACAAGACTATCAGAAGTTTATAAGCAGTTTCATCCACGAGCTTAAGAATGTAAATTGTATGTTAGTCGGATGTCTGACCTTTATTTTTCACTTTTTTTTGGTAAAATAGAGTCATGAGATTAGGAGGCAACAATTATGAATAAACCATTTAATAAAATTCATGTAGTAGTTTTGGACTCAGTGGGAATTGGTGAAGCTCCAGACGCAGCAAACTTTGGCGATGTTGGTGCACATACACTTGGTCATATCGCTGAAAAAATGAATGGGCTTACAATGCCACATATGGAGGCTTTGGGCTTAGCGAATATTGAACCACTACAAGGTATGCAGGCAGCAGTAGAACCAAAAGCATACTATGGAAAAATGCAGGAAGCATCAGTTGGTAAAGATACAATGACAGGTCATTGGGAAATCATGGGACTAAATATTGATAAACCCTTTAAAGTGTATCCGGAAGGGTTCCCTGCAGAATTGATTGCAGAGCTCGAAAAACGCACAGGCCGTAAAGTACTGTGCAACAAACCTGCAAGTGGTACACAAGTCATCGAGGACTTTGGTAAGGAGCATATGGAGACAGGTGCCATAATTGTTTATACCTCAGCAGACCCAGTTCTGCAAATTGCTGCACATGAAGAAATTATTCCTGTGGAGGAGCTCTATAAAATTTGTGAAATTGCACGTGAGCTAACGCTTCAACCAGAATATTTAGTTGGTCGTGTTATAGCCCGTCCATTTATCGGTACGCCTGGGAACTTCACACGTACATCTAATCGTCATGACTACGCGTTAAAGCCTTTTGGTCGTACAACGATGAATGTATTAAAGGATGCAGGCTTTGATGTAATCGCTATCGGCAAAATCTCTGATATTTTCAACGGTGAAGGTGTCACAGATGCAGTTCGTACGAAAAATAATATGGATGGTATGGATAAATTTGCGGAGGTTGTGCGCCGTAATTTCCACGGGATCAGCTTCTTAAACCTAGTAGACTTTGATGCCAATTTCGGACATCGACGTGATCCATTAGGCTATGGAAATGCATTACAGGAATTCGATGCACGATTACCAGAAATTACCGAGGCAATGACAGAGGATGATTTGCTAATTATTACAGCCGACCACGGAAATGATCCAACATTCCATGGTACAGATCATACACGTGAATTTGTACCATTAATTATCTATTCACCACGTTTTAATGGTGGACGTGAGCTTGCTCTGCGCGAAACGTTTGCAGATATTGCAGCTACAATTGCTGAAAACTTCAACGTTGAAGCACCAGCATTCGGTAAAAGTTTCTTAAATGAACTGAAATAGGGGGTTTTCGTATGAATATGGCACAGCTGTTTGAAAAGAAAAAACAAGGCAAGGAGCTATCACAGGCTGAAATTCAGTATTTCGTTGAAGGCTATACTACTGGTTCAATCCCTGACTATCAAGCAAGCTCTTTATTAATGGCAATTCGTTTATTGGGTATGACAGATGATGAAACATTTTATTTAACAAAGGCAATGATAGATTCCGGTGATGTAATTGATTTAACATCTATTGAAGGCTTTAAAATAGACAAACACTCAACTGGTGGAGTAGGTGATAAAGTTACACTTATTGTTACACCAATAATTGCTGCATTAGGTATTCCAGTAGCAAAATTTAGTGGTAAGGGTCTGGGGATCACTGGGGGAACGATCGATAAATTAGAATCTATTCGAGGGCTTAAGACGGAGCTTTCCTCACAGGAATTTATCGACAATGTCAATAAACATAAAATTGCGGTGGCTGGTCAGACAGGTAATCTTGTCCCTGCTGACAAAAAGCTATATGCGTTGCGGGATGTGACAGGTACTGTCGATTCTATTCCGCTAATTGCAGCATCAATTATGAGTAAGAAAATTGCAAGTGGTGCGGACGGCATTGTATTAGATGTTAAATGCGGTTCAGGAGCATTTATGAAGACGGAACAGGAAGCTCAAGTTTTAGCTGACACGATGACTGCAATTGGTGAAAAGCTAGGACGAAAAGTTGTTGCTCATATAAGCGATATGGATAATCCGTTAGGTAAAATGATTGGAAATAAGCTAGAAGTAGTTGAGGCTTATGCGTTACTTAAAGGTCATATGGATGAGACACATGAGGATCTACTTGAGGAAAGTATAATCATCTCCTCATTAATGTATCAGGTTGCAGCTGGTGTAAATGAACCAGAGGCAACAGCAGCCGTGAAGCGTGTGTTAGAGGACGGTTCAGCAGCGGCAAAATTTGAAGAATTTATTGTGGCACAGGGCGGCGATTTGGAAGATATTGTGCAAAAAGATACAATGAATAAAGTAGCTGTCAAAGCGCCTGCTGAAGGCACTATAGCAACAATTAATGCCCTGTTAATCGGTGAAGCTAGTGTTTCCCTTGGTGCGGGTCGATTAACAAAGGAATCAGAGCTTGATTACGACGCGGGTATCCAATTGCTTGCCAAAAAAGGTGATCATGTAAGTAAGGGCGAGGCGATTGCTTATTTATATTCAAATCGCGAAATTGATGTGGAAGCAATGGATAAAGTACAGAAAGCTTTTACAATTGCATAAATAATATGAAGCGAGAACTCTCTTTAGGAAGGGGGGTTCTCGCTTTTTATTATGTTAGAAGGGCTAAAGTGGCGGATAGACTCAATGAATCAATGGATAGATTAAATAAACAGATGGATAAAAGAGCCAAAATGACGGATAGATTCACTTACTCAAGAATTAAACGTCGATTGCGTTTAAAAATTGTTGATTTATCCCATACTGCACTTAACCTAAAAAGCTATCAGTATGTCGATTTGACACTATTTCGGAAGACTTTGCACTAGTTCTGTCAGCCGCAAGGAATCACCACGTCAAATGTGGAATTGCACGAGGAGGAGGCGATGTTCATGCATTTTCAATTAGAAATGGTAACAAAAGAGACTGTGGTAATACGGTTATTTGGGGAGCTCGATCATCATGCGGTAGAGCAAATTCGAGCAAAAATTTCTACAGCCATTTTTCAAGGAGCTGTATCGACAATTATTTGGAACCTAGAGGGACTTTCCTTTATGGATAGCTCAGGTGTAGGTTTAGTACTTGGTCGGATGCGGGAGTTAGAAGCAGTGGCTGGTCGAACAATTTTATTAAATCCATCGCCGACAATGCGAAAAGTATTTCAATTTTCAGGTCTAGGACCATGGATGATGGATGCAACAGAAGAAGAAGCGATTGAACGAGTTAGGGGGATTGTAAATGGATAATGAAATGACATTAACTTTTTTAGCAATTAGTGAAAATGAAGCTTTGGCACGTGTAGCTGTAACGGGCTTTATCGCACAATTAGATCCAACAATTGATGAGCTATCTGAATTTAAAACAGTTGTTTCAGAGGCTGTTTCCAATGCGATTATTCATGGCTATGAAGAGGATGGAAAAGGCGTTGTTACAGTTCATGCAAAGCGTGAGGATGATATTGTTACTGTGTCTGTTATGGATAAAGGTACTGGTATAGAAGATGTGAGCCGTGCAATGGAGCCGTTATTTACCACGAAAAGCGCATTAGAGCGTTCAGGTATGGGCTTCACAATCATGGATAGTTTTTCTGATCAATTAACAGTAATGTCTAAATGGCAAGAGGGCACAACGGTTACATTTACCAAGAAATTTTACTCGGTTCGCACACCGGTAATGTGAGGTAGGGGTTGTGAAGCCGTTAGAACAGTCGTCCGATAAGCTATTGTCACAGGAAGAAATGCGTGATTTAATTGCACGTGCGCAGCAGGGCGATCATGAGGCTCGTAAACGTATGATAGAAGGAAATACGAGACTTGTGTGGTCCATCGTACAACGCTTTACGACTAGAGGCGTGGAGCTTGAGGATTTATTTCAAATTGGCTGTATAGGTCTTATGAAATCCGTGGATAAATTCGATTTAACGTATGATGTGAAATTTTCGACTTATGCAGTACCGATGATTATCGGTGAAATCCAGCGCTTTCTAAGGGATGATGGGATGGTGAAGGTGAGTCGCTCAATTCGGGAATTAAATTTTAAAATTCGTCACGCAACAGATGAGTTCATTAAAAACAATGAGCACCCACCTACCATTCATGAATTAGCTCAGGTACTTGGTGTCACGGCTGAGGAGATTATTACAGCTTCAGATGCTCTGAGAGATCCTGCTTCCTTACATGAACAATTGTATGAAAGTGAAGGAGATTCCATTACATTAATGGATCAAATGAAGGATGAAAAATCTGAACAGCCTTTTGATTATATTCCGCTTAAAGAGGTATTAACGAGACTTGATCCACGAGAGCAATCGATCATCTATTTGCGCTATTTCTCGGATTGTACCCAAACAGAGATTGCCAATAGGTTGGGTATATCACAAGTGCAGGTATCACGTTTAGAGAAAAAGATTCTTGCCCAATTAAAAACCTGGATGGCCACAAGTGCCACTATAGAAGAGGAAGAACTAAAAAAAGACAACTAAGAAAATGGTGACAGCATGACAGATAAAGATAAACTTTTTAACAGCTTAGAAGAAGCCGAAAATTTTCTTAATGAGCAATTTGGTGACGGCGAATCATTTGACGTTTCAATCAAGCATGTATTTGTCAAAGATTTGCCGGTTCTTTGTGCATATATAAGTGGACTTGTTGATGGGATAGTGTTAACGCAATTACTATCAAATATGTTGCCTGAAGAGGATGTTGACATTGAGGATGAAAAGGAATATTTTGAAGCCTATTTCAATTACCAAGGTCGTTCAGAGGAAACAAAACGTGAAGCTATTTTATTAGCCATATTAAGTGGACAAGTAGTCTTTATAACTAAAAGTGGTTACGGCTATGTTGCAGAGATTCGAAGCTATCCAGGACGTACACCTGAGGAGCCTGACAATGAAAAAGTGATTCGGGGATCTAGGGATGGTTTTATTGAAGGTATTTCACAAAATGCCGCTTTGATTCGTCGGCGAATTCGCAATAGCAATTTACGTTTCGAGCTACATAAAATATCCGAAATCGGTCAAACCGATGTCGCACTAGTGTTTATAAAGGGTATTGCGAATGATGAAACGCTCGATAAATTGCGACAGCGCATAGGACAAATTCATCATGATGGCTTGACGATGACTGATAAATCCCTAGAAGAATGGTTGTTTAAACAAAAGTTTCATCCAATTCCTTTTGTCCGTTATACGGAACGACCAGATATTACTGCAGCGCATTTACTTGAGGGCCATATCGCCATTATTGTCGATACGTCTCCTTCTGTAATTATTGTACCTGCAACAGTTTTTCATTTACTACAGCATGCAGAAGAGTATAGACAGGCTCCATTGATTGGAACGTTTGTTCGTTTTATGAGGTATTTTGGGGCAATAATGGGCTTACTTTTATTACCTTTATGGTATGTATTTGCAACGAATCCATCTTTATTACCCGATGCATTATCCTTTTTAGGTGCAAAGGAAAAATCCCATATCCCACTTTTACTACAAGTACTTATTGGAGATATAGGGATAGAATTTTTGAGGATGGCCGCCATTCATACCCCATCACCATTATCCACTGCGATGGGGTTAGTTGCGGGTGTAATTATCGGTCAGATTGCAATTGATGTTGGGCTTTTCTCGTCAGAGGTAGTGTTATATACAGCCGTTTCCGCTATTCTAACTTTTATTATTCCATCATATGAGCTCGGTATCTCCATTAAACTCTTTAGACTAGTGTTGATAATAATGACTGGAATTTGGGGTGTGAATGGGTTATTCATAGGTATTTTTCTATTATTTACGTATTTATGTTCATTACGTCCAATGCAAGCGCCCTATTTATGGCCGCTTATTCCGTTCTTTCCAAAGGCTATGCTTCGCGTGCTTGTCCGTTTCCCAATGACAGAAGATGCCTTAAGACCTTATGTAGTCGATTCCAAGCAGCGAAAAAGATCATAGGAGCCGTTGCACTCGTTTTTTTCATGTGATAAAGTTCACATATAGTATTTTGTGATTTTTGCAAAAATTATCTTCATACAACAAATGGTTTATCTTCATTCAGTAAATGTTTTTTGTATCGAAAGTAAAGCGGCAAAGGTTTTATGCGCATAAGCGTAGCAGCAGATATAGAAGACTCCCACCTCTACAGTAGAGAGATGATGCAATTTTGGTTCCTTTTCAGTCGATGTCCAAACACCACTGAATGAAGATAAAGCCTCCGGCGGATGTCACGGATTTTCAAAGGAATGAATTGTACAGGTACAATTCAAAATCCAGACGCAATTACGCCAAGGCGAAATTGATTTATTCAATACAAATTTGTGAACGGAGATAAACATGAAGGATTGTTTGAAAGCTTTAAAAGTATTGAAGCATTCAAACAAACGAAATAAAATTATACTCAAGTATAATTTTAAAATGTTCATGTGATGTATCACAGGATGGAACGATGTGAAAAGGGAGAGATGCACATGCATTTATATGGGACACAAGCAATTTCTGAAAAAGGTCATTTAACAATAGGACAGGTAGATACACTAGAGCTTGCAAAAGAATATGGCACACCTTTATTTGTGTACGATACTGCGCTTATTCGTAAGCGTGCACGCGGCTTTATTGATACATTTAAAAAACTGGGCGTTAAAGCAGAAGTAGCTTATGCTTCAAAGGCCTTTGCATGTGTAGCTGTCTACCAATTAGCGGCTGAGGAAAATTTATCGTTAGATGTAGTTTCAGGAGGGGAATTATTTACTGCGTTAAAAGCTGGATTCCCTGTTGAGCGTATTCATTTCCATGGTAATAATAAAAGCATGGCTGAGTTAGAGCTAGCCTTTGATGCCAAAATTGGTTGTATTGTCGTGGATAATTTCTATGAAATTCAGTTATTAAAAGAAATTTCAGAGCGCCGCCAACAAAAAATGCGTATTTTACTGCGTGTCACTCCGGGTGTTGAGGCACATACGCATGATTTTATTACGACTGGTCAAGCGGATTCTAAATTTGGCTTCGATTTAAATAATGGTCAAGCAGATGAAGCTTTCCAACAAACTTTTAACCATCAATATTTAGAACTTCTAGGTTTACACTGCCATATTGGCTCACAAATTTTTGACACAGCAGGCTTTGGCCTAGCGGGGGAAAAATTAATCGATAAAATTTCGGATTGGCACAAGGTTCACGATTTTACATGTACTGTGTTAAACTTAGGAGGAGGCTTCGGAATTCGTTATACAGAAGAAGATGCACCTCTTGAGCCACAAGTATATGTTGAAGATATGATTACAGTCGTCAAAAATAAAGCGACTGTACTTGGACTTAAAATGCCAGAAATTTGGATTGAACCAGGTCGCTCACTTGTAGGTGATGCAGGTACATCTCTTTATACAATTGGTTCACAAAAAACAGTGCCAGATGTTCGTAAATATATTGCTGTAGATGGCGGTATGAGTGATAATATCCGTCCAGCACTATATGAAGCGAAATATGAGGCTGTTATTGCAAGTAAAGCAAGTGAACCAAAAAGTGAGACTTATACAGTGGCTGGGAAGCTTTGCGAATCCGGTGATAAATTAATTATCGATGCAAAACTTCAGGAGGCAGCTTCTGAAGATGTATTAGCAATCTTCTGTACTGGCGCGTATGGATATTCTATGGCAAGTAACTACAATCGTGTTCCACGTCCAGCTGTAGTGTTCGTAGAAGATGGTAAACATCAATTAGCAATTCGACGTGAAAGTTATGAAGATATTGTACAAAACGATCTCCCGCTTACGTTAAAAAAGGGTGAGTAAATTTGAGGAAAAATAAATGGGTTTTACTAGCGTCCATTTCAATTTTTATCTTATTGTGGGGCGTGCTTTATTGGGTGTTGGCGTCTAAAGGAATACTTGGACCTGGTTCGTAAGACAGAAATTGGCTTGCGGTAAAAGTACAAATCGTGTAGGATAGTCAAAGATTATGTACAGCTAGAAAAAGAGGGAATAGACAAATATGTTAATTCGATATAAAAAAGCTTTCGAGAAAATAGCAATGGGGCTACTCTCGTTTATGCCTAACGAAAAAGACATAAAAAAGCTCACAGAGACAATCCACTCCTATGAAAATAATGATAACTGGGTATTATATTTATGGAAAAAGAACGATGAGTATGTTGGCATTGTCGGACTTGTAACAGACGATAATAATATTGCTACGATTCAACATGTATCCGTAGTCCCTTCTTACAGAGGAGAGGGCGTTGCGAAGGAAATGCTACAGGAAGTGGCTGAACTTGGTCAGTTCGAAAGTGTGCGCGCAACGGATGAAACACGTAAATTTGTTCGAAAATGTATAAATTGTATGGATGAAGAAGCAGACGAAAATTAACGTCTGCTTTTTCTATGTTTGCTTTCTTGTCTCTCTGCAAGAATATGTGAGCGATCTCGAAGCATATGTTTATGAAGAAGATAGTTAGCGTTACTAGTTGGTAAAAGTTGTATGCGAGCGGTTGTTAAATCTTCCAATGCAGGAGAAAGGGGCAACTGAAAGGCATGGAAGGGTCTACCTGTGTGAATAGCAGAAAGTACCTCGGTAAGTTGTAACATGAGTTTATCGTAGTTAATTTCTGTTAAAAAGATATTGTTCCTATTAGATTGAAAATTATGGAATGCTTTCTCAAGGATACGTGCTGCACCAGTATAATTGTGACGTCGCCAATGATAAAGGCCTGTTGCAAGCTGTACGTATCCTACGAGCGGATGTTTTTTATCACCTGGAGCAATATCCTTCCAGTATTCCTCAAGAACTTCATGACATTCAAAAAAATCTTGATTGCCATTGAAATATGCGCAGTAGTCGATAAATAAAGTATGATGCTGTGGATGCATTTTGGACTCCTTTCCACTATACTAAAAGAACATAGAAACACAGGGTGGTAAAACAATGTCTTATGAAGTAAAATTAGATGCCTTTTCAGGGCCTCTTGATTTATTATTGCATTTAATTCACAGACTGGAAATTGATATCTATGATATCCCAATGGCTGAAATTACTCAACAATATATTGACCATATACATGCTATGCAAGTACTGGAGTTAAATGAGGCTAGTGAATATTTAGTGATGGCTGCAACATTACTGGCCATTAAAAGCCGTATGCTTTTACCGATTCATGAAGGTGAGCTGGAGGATGCAGAATTGGAAGTGGATGGACCAGACCCACGTGAGGAACTTGTACAACGTTTAATTGAGTACAAGAAATATAAGGAAGCAGCTAGTAATCTGCAAGAGCTTGAAACAGACCGAGCACAGGTATTTACACGACCACCAGCAGATTTATCAGGGCTGGCCTCAGATGAACAAATGGCGTTATTTGATATGAATATCAACATCTATGATATGCTTGGTGCCTTTCAAAAGCTGATGCGTCGGAAGAAATTAAAAAAACCATTAAAGACAACTGTTGCGAGACAGGAGCGTTCAGTGAGTGACCAAATGCGCTCAGTTGTTGATTCATTACGTTCCACAGGTGGACGTGCATCATTTTTCGAGCTTTTTCCCTATGAAGATAAGCCAACGCTTATTCTGACGTTTTTATCACTACTTGAGCTGATGAAACGTCAGGTCGTCATCGTAGAGCAAGACGGTAACTTTGAAGAATTAACGGTTACCTTACAGAAGGAGGATTGGGATGATGACGAAAACAATGATGCTACAGAGTAGAATTGAAGCTTTATTATTTGTTGTCGGAGATGATGGCTTAACCATCAAACAATTATCACAGCTACTAGGCGAGGCAGAAGAACTGGTTGTACAGGCTATGCAGGCATTACGTGCAAACTATGAAGAGGATTTAGCGAGGGGCATAACTGTCAAAGAGATGGCAGGCGTTTATCAGCTAATAACAAAATCCGAACTAGCAGAGTCTATTCAAAGATTAGTAGAAAACCCTACTGTTCAATCATTATCTCAAGCGTCACTTGAGGTACTTGCGATTGTGGCCTATAAGCAGCCGATTACACGTGTAGCCATAGAAGATTTACGCGGTGTGAAGTGTGAAAGACCTATACAAACGCTTGTTTCTAGAGGATTAATTAAAGAGGTTGGGCGTTCAGAAGGGACAGGTCGTGCAATTCTTTATGGTACCACAAAAGAATTTTTAAACTACTTTGGTTTAAATAGTATTGAAGAAATGCCACCTCTACCTGAAGAGGATAACGTGGAAACAGAGCAGGAAACAGACTTATTTATGACGAAATTTCAAGAAACTTTTAGTGGGGTAAAGTAATATTTAAGGCATATCAAACATTACTTTCAACATAAATATGTATCTAACAAAACATCTAGTAAAATCCTTTTAAATGGAAGCTGAAATCGTGTAAGATCGTTTTTTAGAAATTTCATTAGTTGAGCTATCAAATGGTTGGAAAAACCCACCATTAGATCGGATTTCATATTATTTATATTTTCCTATTACTTTTAATAAGGAGTGGCTCGTTGCTTCGGTTAGTACGTGTACTATTGTTCATGTTAGTCGGGTTAATACTTATGCTTCCGCAAACCAGCCTAGCAAGAGGAGGGAGCGGATATGCTGTCCTAGATGGGGATACGGGCCGTGTTTTATTAGAATCAAATAGTGATGCACGGCTACCCATTGCAAGTCTAACAAAAATTTGGACAGCGCTTGTTGCTATTGAAAATAGCAATCTACAGGATGAAGTGGTTATTTCACCAAGGGCTGCAATGGCAGAAGGCTCATCAATTTACTTGCAAGCAGGTGAAAAGGTGACGGTTGAAACGCTATTATATGGTTTAATGCTACGCTCAGGAAATGATGCGGCCACGGCTTTAGCAGAGCACGCTGGAGGGTCAGTAGAGGGATTTGTCAAATTAATGAATGAGCGAGCTGTTATCTCCGGTCTGACAAATACCGTTTTTATGAACCCTTCTGGCTTACATCATGATGAGCATCTATCATCAGCGAGGGATACTGCAGAAATGCTGAGAATTGCCCTTCAAAATAAAACATTCAAGAAAATCGCCTCAACTGTTTTATATCGAGCTAATACAGAGAATGGCATGCTTTGGGAAAATAAGCATCGTTTATTGAGAGAGGGAGCAGGGACTGCCGCTGACTTAGATAGCAACAGCAAACTGCCAGTGAGTTCGTTAAAAACTGCAATGGGTTCAGCCTTTGCTGGAAAAACAGGTTTTACAAAGATTGCTGGTCGCACACTTGCTACCGCCTTTCAAAAGGATGGGCAAACCTGTATCGTTGTCACGCTGAATGAATCCGATGATTGGAATGTACATCGTGGGTTAGCTAATAAAGTGTGGGAAGAGTATCACCTTGAGACAGTGGTGAAAAAAGGGAAATATAATGTAAACAAGAAGGTAGCCATTCGTTTAGAGCAACCAATTCGTTTACAGCTAACTAAAGAAGAAAAAGATAATGTAAGGCAAGTGTTACATGTTTCAAGGAAACGCCAGGAGGCTGTTCTATCGATTTTTATTGGTGAGGAACGAATATATGCAAAGGCAGTAACTGTTGAATCAGCGGATCGTTAAAAGCGAGACGCTGATTTTTTTTGACATTCGAACATTCCTTTGAGAAAAAATTTTTAGAAGTACAGTCGATTTGTCATTTAAAGAAACGAGCATACTAAACCTGGATAAAAAGGATTTAAAGTAAATGTTAGGTGTTAAAAATTATAGAAACTAGCTAATAAAAAATTATTTCAAATACTCTAATTACTCATTGATAATTAGTTTTTCTTTAATAATACACAAAAGTATGACATAATTTTCACAGATTAGCGGGAAAAATAACCTGATTCTATAAGGTTTATAAATTGGCATGAATGTCAGTGTGAATGAAAACTAGAGGTGAAAGTATGGAGAGATTACAAAAGGTCATTGCGTATGCAGGTGTTGCATCAAGGCGGAAGGCCGAGCAATTGATTTTAGAAGGTAAAGTAAAGGTAAATGGCGTTGTAGTGCGTGAGCTAGGTACAAAGGTGTCCAACTCAGATACGATTGAAGTTGAGGGCGTAAAACTTGAAAAAGAAGATAAGGTTTATTACCTATTATATAAACCTCGTGGAACCATCTCAGCTGTAACTGATGATAAAGGACGCAAAACTGTCACAGATTTATTTAAGCATATTCCGCAACGCATTTTCCCAGTCGGGCGTCTTGATTATGATACATCTGGCCTATTGTTGCTAACAAATGATGGGGAATTTTCCTATATGTTGACACACCCGAAATTTAAAATCGACAAAACTTATATTGCGCGTGTTAAAGGTGTTCCGACGATTGAAGGTTTAAAAAAGCTGCAACGAGGAATTAAGCTAGAGGATGGTAAAACGGCACCAGCGATAGTAAGTATGACCTCCTTTGACGAGAAAGCAGGTAAGGCAATTTGTGAAATTACCATTCACGAAGGGCGAAACCGTCAAGTGCGTCGCATGTTTGAGGCAATTGGTACACCTGTTGTCAAATTAAAACGTGAGCGCTTTGCCTTTTTAGATTTATATGGCCTGGCACCTGGAGAGTATCGTGAATTGACAAAGCATGAAGTAAAGCAATTAAGAGTGTTAGCAGAGACAGGGAAAATCGGTTAATTGAACATAAACCAGTAGAAAGTGAGCATACCACTATCCGTATGGTAATGTTTTCACTTTCTTAGTGGTGTAATCGTTCATAAATCATTCATAATTATTAGCTAAGCGTTTTTGAATCATTTTGCTATAATAGGTGAGAACAGTACACCTACATTAAGTTTAGAAGTATTCACTTCTGACTAATAGCTTAGGCGTAGAAGCAATTGCATTGTATAGAATCCGACAAACATAAAAACTTTTAATAAGGAATCTATACATATTTATAAAAGCTTAGCGTCAAAAAATGTTACTCTAAGCCGTATAGGGGGTTTATTAACTTGGAGAAAAAGAAAAAACGTCTCGTCATTCGTACCATAATTTTAGCAGTTTTGGTCTTTGCAATTGGGTACACTGTATATGGAACAGCGACAAAGGAGAAGGTAGAGTTAGTAGCAATAGGCTCTAAAGCACCGGACTTCACGTTAGTAGATTTAAACGGTGAGAAACATAAACTGTCTGATTATAAAGGGCAGGGGGTATTTTTGAACTTCTGGGGAACTTGGTGTAAGCCATGTGAAAAGGAAATGCCTGCAATGGACCGTCAGTATAAATCGTTTAAAAACCAAGGTGTACAAACACTGGCTGTCAATATTGCACAAACAGATTTTGAAGTACAAAATTTTGTCGATAGATACGACTTAACATTTCCAGTAGTTATTGACAAAACGAAAAGTGTTATGACTGCCTACAATGTTGGACAATTACCAGCAACTGTTCTTATTGATCCAGATGGTAAGGTAGCAAAAATTATTACGGGTGAAATGACGGAGGCAAATATCGCTTCGTACATGGAATTAGTGAAGCCGAATAAGGAGTAAATGACTATGGAAAATATCATTTGTGCTTGTGGTCATAGTAACCCATATGGCACGAAGCTCTGTGAAAAATGTGGTCGCCCTTTAACTGAGGAAGGTAAGCAAACAAAAGTTGTTGATATGCGCTATGATGGATCAGCAATTCGATCCAAAACATACAACAAAACATTTATCGATAAAATTTGGAATTTTTTCTCGAGCGTAAAAGTAGGAATCGCCCTTATTATTATCACTTTGGTCGCTGCATCCATCGGAACTATTCTACCGCAAGAGATATATGTAAATGCTCCGGATGCAGGAAAGGCCGAGTATTATGAGAAGGTCTACGGCTGGTTTGGAAAACTTTATAATTATTTAGGATTATCTGATTTGTATAGCACTTGGTGGTTCCAAATCTTGGTTGGGATGCTAGCTATATCGATCATTGTCGCAAGCTTAGACCGTGGGATACCATTGCATAAGTCTTTGAAAAATCAACGTGTTAAACGGCATGAAAGTTTCTTGAAACGTCAACGCATTATAGCGGAAGGACAAGTTTCAAATCCTGAGGAAACACTCGAAAAAGTTCAGCAAAAAATGACTGACTTAAAATATAATGTTCGACGTGATGGAAGCGCACTTTTAGCAGAACGAGGCCGTTTTTCTAGGTATGGCCCATACATAAACCATGTCGGCCTTATTATTTTTTTAGCAGGGGTCATGATACGTTTAGTACCTGGATTTTACGTAGATGAGTCGATTTGGATTCGTGAAGGTGAGACAAGAGCTATACCAGGGATGGAAGGCTATTTTATTAAAAATAATAAATTTATTTTAGAAACTCATAACAACAAGCCACAGGGTGAGCAAGTGGCACAAGGTGTCAATGTAGTAGCGAAAAACTTCCAAACTGATGTCACATTGTACAAACAACCTGAAGGCTCCCTTCCTGGTGACTTAGATAATCTTGAAAAGGTGAGAGATTATTCAGTTCGCGTGAACCATCCTTTAAAAGAAGATGGTTTTGCCTTATATCAAATGAATTACCGACTGAATGAATTGAAGCAGATGAATTTTGATTTGGTGAATAAAGAAACTGGTGAATCACTTGGTAAGGCTGAAATTGATCTAACAAATCCTAAAAAGGAATATGACTTAGGAAATGGTTCCTCTGTACAGATTCTCGTTTATACACCAGATTTTTCTGGTTTTGAGAATGGAGAACCCCAAACGAAAACTTCTATCCCTAATAATCCAGCATTTTTATTTAAAATGAAAACACCTGAAACACCAGAGGGAGAGGTAAGTTTTGTTGAAATTATGAAGCCGCCCCTTGAACCGCTTGGAGAAAATAAATATCGAATGAAATTTGCTAGTGCTGACACACGAAATACCGCAAACTTTACCATACGTAAAGATAGTACAATACCTATTCTATTTGTAGGGGGTATTATTTTCATGATTGGTGTAGCAATTGGTTCGTATTGGAATCACAGACGTTTATGGTTACAGGTAGACCCAGATGGAAAAGTGATAATGGCAGCTCATGTCAATAAAAATATGTTCAGTATGAAGAAAGATTTAGATGCTGTTTCATCCTTCGCTGATTTACCGCCGTATATAGATCAGCTTGAAAAATCAGAAGATGTCGAGAAGTCGACAAAACCAGCCATTACTAAAAAGGAAGGTGACAACACCTTATGAGTTTGATTGATATAAGCGGAAATCTATTGTTTGTAGCATTTATAGCTTATCTTGTAGCAACATTATTCTTTGGTGGCTCTATTAAGCAATCAAATGCTACAGGCAAAAATACAGATAAATGGGGCAAGCTGGCTATTGCTATAACTATCATTGGTTTCCTTTCACAGCTCGGGTATTTTATTACTCGTTGGATTCATACAGGGCATGCACCTGTTAGTAACATGTTTGAATTTACAACAGCCTTTGGTATGTTCATTGTTGCTGCATTTATTTTGATTTACTTTATTTATCGCATGACAGCATTAGGATTAGTGGCATTACCTGTGGCACTTTTAATTATTGCCTATGCAGCGATGTTCCCGAATGAAGTAAGTCCATTAGTACCATCTTTGCAAAGTCATTGGCTAACAATTCATGTTATTACTGCGGCTTTGGGGCAATCAATTTTGGCAATAAGTGCAGTAGCTGGACTGATTTATTTATTAAAAGTAGTAGATGTTACGAAGCCTACTAAAGAACGTTTTTGGTTAGAAACAGTGATGTTTTGCTTAGTAGTAGTAGTTGGCTTTGTCATTGCTACGTCTACATTTAATGCAATGGATTATGAATCTAAGTATTCTTATGTGGATAAAGAAGGTACGGAGCGTCAAATTACTTATAATATGCCACCGATTTTTGGGATGAATGAATTTAAAGCAATTGAAGAACAGGGTATGTCACCAATTGTAGAAATGCCTTCACTTATTAATGCGAAGAAATTAACAACAGTTGTTTGGTCATTATTAGTAGGATCTATTTTGTATTTATTAATTCGTTTAATTGCACGACAACGTATTAGTGCAATATTCCAACCATTTGTTAAACGTGTCAATTTACAATTAGTAGATGAAATCGGTTACCGTTCCGTATTAATTGGTTTCCCAGTATTTACATTAGGAGCTTTAATCTTTGCGATGATTTGGGCACAAATTGCCTGGAGTCGTTTCTGGGGATGGGATCCTAAAGAGGTATGGGCGCTTATCACATGGCTATTTTATGCAGCATTCTTACATTTACGCCTTTCAAAAGGATGGGAAGGTAAAAAGTCAGCTTGGTTGGCATTAATCGGCTTCGGTATTATCTTATTTAACCTAATTGCTGTTAATTTAATTCTTGCAGGCTTACACTCATACGCGTCAAACTAAAGCGAAACCAGTACTTAGGGTAGAGGAATTTAAGCTAATACCTATATCTACTATGAAAACGCTTGTATAATAACGTCCTGTCTACATTAAGAGTTTGCAGGATGAACTAGTATGGAAGCACATATGGATTTTCAACGTCGCTAGTATTAGAAAGATAAGCCTTCTTGCTTGTGGCAAGAGGGCTTTCTTTTCTTTTCAATATGTGTCGAACCATGTACAATAGAATGTAGAGAAAGATTGGAAGAGAGGGATCGTGAAAGTGTCAGAAAATATTTCAGTGTTAGTAGTAGATGACGAGGATCGTATTCGACGCTTATTAAAAATGTATTTGGAGCGTGAAGGGTACCTTGTAGACGAAGCAGAAAATGGTGAACAAGCGATCGAAAAATCTTTAGAAAAAGAGTATCACTGTATTTTACTAGATATCATGATGCCTGAAAAAGACGGACTTGAAGTATGTGCAGAAATCCGTGAACGTGCAGCAACACCAATTATCTTATTAACTGCTAAGGGCGAAGAAGCAAACCGTGTACAGGGCTTTGAGCTTGGGGCAGATGATTATATTGTAAAACCATTTAGTCCACGTGAGGTAGTATTACGTGTGAAGGCTATTTTACGCCGTTCACAGGCATTCTCACCTTCGACAAATGCATCCTCCTCTAAAGATTTGGTTGTATTCCAGCATTTAATGATTGATCATGATGCCCATCGTGTAACAGCAGAGGGAATTGAGGTAAATTTAACACCGAAAGAGTATGAATTGCTTTATTTCCTAGCGAAATCACCAGATAAAGTATTTGACCGTGAACAATTACTTAAAGAAGTGTGGCATTATGATTTCTTTGGAGATTTACGTACCGTGGATACGCATGTTAAGCGCTTACGTGAAAAGCTTAATCGAGTATCTGAAAACGCTGCAAAGATGATTGTCACTGTTTGGGGCGTTGGCTACAAATTTGAGGTTGTCAATGAATAGAATATGGAATAGTGTTGTCGGGAAGCTATGGGTAACCATATTGCTTCTCGTTTCATTTGTATTATTTGTTTTCACGGTTTTGATGCTCGAATTTCTACAAAATTACCATATGCAGCAAGCAGAGATTTCGTTACGTCAAACTGCTGCAACGGTAGCAAGTATAGTAGTTGATAATGAAACAGCAGAGTCAACGTCGGAATTATTAAAAGATATTTTACCCGAAAGCACGAATGCACTTATTGCTACTGGTGATAACGAAGTATCGTTTGCTTTACAGGAGGGTGTTAATAAAAAAGAAATACAGGATACAATTTTAGCGAATAAATCCTTCCATAAAATTTTCCAATCAGATGAACCGATTACGAAAGAAATGATGATGCCATCATCTACAGAAAAGGAAAAAATAGAATCGTATGTTGTCCTCGGCTTCCCATTAAATGTAGAGAATGCGGTGCATGGTGCCGTCTTTATATATCAAAGTCCGGATGCTCTTCATAAAACATCGAAAGAAACAACTAAAATTGTCTTTTTATCTGCCTTTATAGCCTTTGTGCTGACGACATTCTTTGCCTTTTTCCTATCCTCACGTATTACCTCGCCATTGCGTAAAATGCGTGAATTGGCATTTGAAATTTCAAAAGGGAATTTTGAAGCGAAAATGCCAACAACACAAAATGATGAAATTGGTCAGCTTGCCGTTGCCTTTAATCAAATGGGTCGACAATTAAAGCATAATCTTGAAGTAATCAATCAGGAAAATGAACAACTTTCAAATATATTGACATCGATGACAGATGCAGTCATTACATTTAATCGGGATCGTACAATATTATTAAGTAACCCACCAGCAGAGCGTTTAATGCAAAAATGGTTTGTTAATAAGGGCTCTCAAAGTGCGAAGCCAATTCCACCAGAGCTATATCATATGCTGGATCATGTTCTGATGTTTGAGGATAAATTGGAAGAAGAAATTGAGATGGATGGAAATTATTATACATTTACGATTAGTCCTCTTTATAGTGGGGAATTGATACGTGGAGCAGTCGCTGTTATTCGTGATATGACAGAGCAGCATCGCTTAGAAAAGCTGCGTTCAGATTTCATAGCTAATGTATCTCATGAGCTTAGAACGCCAATTTCAATGCTTCAGGGCTATTCTGAGGCCTTAATGGATGATGATTTTATCCAGGATCAGGAAGAACGTAACGAGATAACAAAAATTATCTATGATGAATCGAAGCGTATGGGACGTCTAGTAACAGATTTATTGGATCTAGCTCGTATGGAATCGGGGCATATGACACTTTATAAGGATGAGCTTCCAATTAATTCTACATTTGAACGGATAACACAAAAATTTGCTCAAGTCGCTAAAGAGAAGCATGTTCGTCTACTATTTGATAGTGAATTTAATGATGACGCTAGGATAAGTATTGACGAGGATCGGATTGAACAGGTGTTAACCAATTTAGTTGACAACGCACTCCGTCATACCGATGAAGGGTCAGTTACTGTCAAAATTGAGCAGGAGCCAACCTTTGCAAAAATATCTGTTCAGGATACAGGACATGGCATTCCACATGATGACTTACCTTATGTATTTGAACGATTTTATAAAGCTGACAAAGCCCGAACGCGTTCTAAAGGCGGAACTGGCCTAGGTTTAGCTATTGCTAGAAATATTGTAAAGGCACATTCAGGAACGATTATGGTAGACAGTGTGCTGAAAGAGGGTACGACCTTTACGTTTTATTTACCTTTCGAGTAATTCATATTATTGCCTTTTAGTGGTATTAATTGGCTGTAACTTCTGTAAACATAAAGACGACAAATATAATAGAACGGGGGTGGAGTGCATTGAATGACTCCGTGTTCCATCGACTGTACGATGCATACCATCAAGACGTGTTCCAGTTTCTTATTTATTTAGTAAAAAACCGTACACTTGCTGAAGATTTAGCGCACGAGGTTTATGTACGAGTGTTGCGCTCATACGATCAATTTGCAGGAAATAGCAGTGAAAAGACATGGCTATTTGCCATTGCTAAAAATGTTGCAATTGATCACTTTCGGAAGCAGGCAGTACGCCAGAAGCATTCACTTGATTTTTTTGACTGGGAAACGGAACAACTCCATTCAAACACACCATCACCGGAAGATATGTTGGAAGCCAGTGATGAATTTATGCAGGTAGAGTCTGCACTTGAAAACTGCACAGGAGACCAAAAAATGGTTATCATTATGCGCTACTTTCAAGATTTATCGATTGCAGAAACAGCACAAATACTAGATTGGACAGAAGCGAAGGTAAAAACGACACAGCATCGTGCCATCAAATTTTTGAGGCAACAGCTACAACAGGTTAGAGAACAGGAGGCGAAACGGCAATGACACATAACCAGTTTGATGATGACCAGCTAGAACATGTATTGAACAATGCCCCTAAGCTTTCTGACCGCCGTTCTAAAGAAGAAATATTAAATCTCTTATTGGCAGATGCCCGTTTGCAGGATAATGTTCATCTGCAAGAAGCCGTACAGCAGCCAATAGATGAAATGTCAGTCCAGGAACAACAGCAAAGTACAAAAACAACAAAGTGCAAAAACCGGAAATGGCCAATCCTTATGAGTGTTGCCGCTGTTTTCGCATTAACAGTAGGTGTAGGCTCTATGTTTATGAATAATAATCATTCTAAGCTAGATCAGGAAACGGCACCTGACATTGCTCCGTATTCTACTATGGAAGATGCGCCAGCTGCCAAAAGTGCTGAAAATCATGATAGTTTTTTGGATTCGAGCATTGTTGCAGAACATGCTAAAATTATGTCTTTACGTACCTCTGTGTATGAGGAAGACTTAACGGATGCCGTTGTCTTCCGTATTGGTTTAGCAAGCAGGGATGTAGAAAGTGTACCAATGACATATGTTATTCCCAATGAACGAGTTGAAGCAGATTTTGGGAAAGAAAAACCTTCTACATTACAAATGTATAAAAAATATGCACCACAAATTGAAGAGGAAGCAAAAGGCTTTACGAACTATCATCCATATCAAGGTGAATTGAAGGAAAAGGATGATAAGTTGATTCATGTATTACCTGAGAAAAATGATTATGATGTAGCTTCTGCACCTGTGAATGAGTACAAGGGAACCTTGCAGGATACATTTTCAGACTCAGAATATACAGAGGTTGAGTTTGAAAACGCAGACGGTACACCATACGCGTTCTCTCAAGAAGGAGAGCAGAGTAAGGCAATGTCGTTAACAGGTCCAAGACATTTTAATTATTACTTATATAAGGACCAGAATAATGGGGCTGAATATTTATCACCTGATTTTCGTCAAACTTTTTCCTCGGTAACAGAAGCGATTACGGGTATGCGCAATAAAAATGATGATTTCTATGTTCCTGTCGTTCCTGAAAATGTGACTTATACTGTGCAAGAGGTTGCTGAGGGTGTAATTGTAACCTTTAATGATCCTCTTGATTTAACAACAATGGACCCAGTTCAGGCAACACAATTAATCGAAGCAATGATGCTAACGGCTGCAAGCTTTGATAAACAATTACGTCTAGATAATGTAGTTCAGGAAAGCTGGGAAGGCTTTGATTTTAAAAATTTCCTACCCAAGCCAGTTGGCCCAAACAAGCAATATATGGAGACGCCATAGAACTTTATGGTGAAGTTTAAGGAGTATTCTCGTACATCAACAGTGGGACGAGAATACTCCTTATTGATTTTGTGGTAATAAATCATCTAACTATCCGTAAAACATACAAATCTAATAGGATTTTTTAAGCAGAACTATTTACTTTTTCTAAATAATTCATTATAGTAAAGCTGTAGAACAAAAATAATATATTGATTCATCTTCGGGGCAGGGTGAAAATCCCGACCGGCGGTAATAGAGTTGTAAATCGCTAATGTGAAAAACATTGGCTCTAAGGATTTACCAAAGACTCTTCAGCCCGCGACCTGTGCAAAGTTTTTTTGCATGGCTGACTTGGTGTAATTCCAAGGCCGACAGTTAGAGTCTGGATGGGAGAAGATGGAGGTACGATCGTCATTTGTTATTTTACATTGGTTATGAACGAGCGTTTTTTCAATATGGCTTTAAAGCCTGCTCAAAAATAGCTAATTAATGGCGTTTATTAATCATGCCTATTCTCCCTTATGCGAAAAATGCATAAGGGTTTTTTCGTGAAAAACATATGATTAGGTCGTAGCCTTTCTTCTTGCGAGATTGAATCAGCAAAGAGGAGAGAGTTTTCAATGAAGAAAAATGTTAAACTTCAATCGTTTATTACGATTGGCATGCTGAGTAGTATTTCGTTTTTATTAATGCTATTTAATTTCCCAATTCCACCATTCCCGGCGTTTTTGGAAGTGGATTTCAGTGATATGCCTGCATTATTAGCAGCCATCACTATGGGACCTGTAGCGGGAATCCTAGTAGAGTTATTTAAAAATGTATTGGATTGGATTTTCTCGGGCACGCCAACGGGAGTACCCGTAGGACATATCGCTAACTTCACAACAGGTATTTTATTTATTTTACCAGTATCCTTTATTTTTAAGCGTTTTAAAAACATTGGGGGTCTTATTGGGGGCTTGGCAGCAGGAACAATCGTTATGGCGGTTGGTATGAGTGTTCTTAACTATGCTGTATTTTTACCGATGTACACGTACTTTTTAGGGATGGAGCCTGTTGTAGGGGATTCATTATATACAATGATTGTGGCTGGAATCTTGCCATTTAATATTGTCAAAGGTATTTTATTAACTGTTATCATGGCTTTATTATTTACAACTATGCGCAAATGGATTGATCGTCAGCGTCATATGTATTTATCAAAATAAGATTATAGTTAACCTCGAGTGATTTCATAGGCTCGAGGTTTTTTTATAGATAGAACGCTTGAAGTAATGAATAGCAATGTGAAGGTGAAGGATAGAATCTTTGAAATAATGGATAGATTCATCAAATGAACTTAATCTAGTCGAGCCCAGTAATTTCATGTAGAATTAAGAAAGAGTTTAGAAATGCTAGAGGAGTTTGAAGAGATGAGTGAGAAAAAGGGACAATGGTCTAGTAAACTAGGCTTTATTTTGGCATCCGCAGGTGCAGCAATCGGATTAGGGGCAATTTGGAAGCTTCCATATGTTACTGGTCAAAGCGGTGGGGGAGCATTTTTCCTAATCTTTGTTCTATTTACGTTGTTAATTGGTTTACCGATGCTATTATCAGAATATGTGTTAGGTCGTGGCACCCAATCTGAGGCGGTCACTGCCTATAAAAAAGTGGCACCAACGAAGCTAGGCTGGGCATGGATTGGCCGCATGGGTGTACTGGGGTGTTTTTTATTATTAACTTTTTATAGTGTTGTGGGTGGTTGGATTTTTATTTATAGTGGTCTTGGTGTGGCTGGAACAGTTATTGATCCCGCTAATAATCCTAGTGAACTATTTGGAAAGATTATAGGTACGCCTTGGATTACTTTACTAGGTTTAGGGTTATTTACGCTAGCTAATGTACTAGTGATATCTCTTGGTGTGCAAAATGGGATCGAAAAGGCCAATAAGTTTATGATGCCACTATTGTTTATTATGTTTATTGTACTTGTTGTCCGAGCAGTAACATTAGACGGGGCGATGGAGGGTGTGAAATTTTTCTTATGGCCGGACTTCTCTAATATTACGGGAAAGGCTATTTTAGAAGCGTTAGGACAATCCTTCTTTGGCTTAGCAGTAGGTTTTTCCTGCCTTGTGACCTACAGCTCCTATTTAAAGAAGGATGTAAGCTTACCTAACTCGGCGGGCTCAGTTGTTCTTTTAACGGTACTTGTATCGTTTTTAGCAGGATTAGCGATTTTCCCAGTGGTATTTGCCTTTGATTTAGAGCCAGCTTCTGGACCAGGCTTACTGTTTATGGTGCTACCGACAGCATTTAGCCAAATGCCATTTGGTGAAGTATTTTTAGCGTTGTTTTTATTACTATTTTTATTTGCAACGTTAACATCTTCCTTCAGTTTATATGAAATTATCGTTGCAGCATTTATAGAAAAGGGGCGAATGTCTCGTTCAGCATTAACACTTTTATTAGGTATAGTAGTCTTTATTGCTGCAATTCCAGCAGCACTGTCATCTAGTACCTTAGCTGATGTATCATTCTTCGGGAAAACAATTTTTGATGCGACAGATTTTCTAGTATCGAATTTAATGCTTCCATTAGGAAATTTATTAATAGCTTTCTTCATTGCACATATAGCCGATAAAGAATTTGTGAAAAAGGAATTACTGATGGGAAGTCAGATGGGGCAGGGGTACTATTCTACATATCGATTATTAATGTTAATTGTAGTACCGATAGTTATTCTTGTTGTTTTACTAAATATGCTTTTACAATATTAAAAAAGCAGGGGTGTATTCCATTCTCAGGAATACACCCTATTGTAATAATGGGGGCAACGATAGGGTTAATATTCGTTAAGTGATAATTCTCCTAGCCAGTCTTCTTTAATCATCTTTCTTGCTTGCTCTTCGCTGTTTGTAATAGGAAAAACTTTATCAACCTGTGAAATAGCGAATAAGTTGCGGATGAAATCATCGATGACAATAATGGCGATTTTCTTTTCTTTTAAAGATACTTTTTTGGCAAAGTTGACAATCATACCAAAGCCAGTACTATCAATATTTGTTACCTTTTGCATATCGATAATATAGCCATGCTTTGTTTCTAAATTAAGGGATTGAAGATCTTTTTTTATATCCTCAATCAGCCCGTATTCTAAATCGCCAGTAAACGCAATTAAGATATAATCAGCCTTTGTGCCAACATCCATCGCAATTTTCTTCTGATTCATACTATAGCGCCTCCATTTTCCTTTTCATGTTTATCGATTAATTTATATTTGGCATTGTGGGAGTCGTGCACGTCCGTATAAGCAATTGTTTTAATAAACTCCCACTGATTCTAACATACATAGTATCATGTTAAGCCTTAATTAAAACTTAAATTTATTGACTTCGTTTTGTAATTTATCAGAAATTGTTGCTAATTCATCTGAGTTTTGTGTTATCTCTGCTACGGTTGCATATTGCTCCTCAGAGGTAGCAGCGATTTCCTCTGTTGCAGCCGCAGCGTCTTCAATGATGCGAGAAATGTCCTGAATAGCTTGTTGAACACCTAAGGAGTTGTCATTGACATGTGAAAATGCAGACTTCATTTGTTCAACACCTTTTTCCGTCTCTACAACCTTCTCCACAATCTCTTTTAAGGCAGTTCCCCCCTTGTTGATAATTGTTACTTGTTCCTCTACCGCAAGTAGATTACTTTCCATTGTACGAACTGTTACTGACGTTTCGGCTTGAATATCATTTATAAGATTTGTAATTTGTCCAGATGCCAGGCTTGATTGCTCGGCTAACTGACGTACCTCTGAGGCAACAACCGCAAAGCCTTTTCCTTGATCTCCTGCGCGTGCAGCTTCAATGGCTGCGTTAAGGGCAAGTAAATTTGTTTGCTCTGCAATACCTGTAATTACGGTGATAATACCACCAATTTCTTCAGAGCGTTTACCTAGTTTTTGAATAGAGTCTGTTGCATAAGAGACGGTTTGCGTTACAGCGCTTAAATGCTTAATTGCTTCATTAATCGCTTCTTCTCCTTTACGTGCAATTTTCGATGATTCTATGGCACTAGTCAAAGTCATTTCAGCTTTTTGTAAACTACTCGATGCTTCTTCGATTGTTTTTTGCATCATTGATACAATTTGCTCAGCTTGATCGGATTGTGTTGTTGTTCCAACAGCAATTTCATTCATCGTTAATGCTATTTGATTAGAAGCCTCGCTTGTTTGGTGTGATGATTCAGCCAATGAGTGGGAAGAGTTAGCGATCTGATTAGCGCTGCCAGCCACAATTGTTATCGTTTCTGTTAAACGGTCTTTCATATGACTAAATGCTTGTGCTAAATCTGCTATCTCGTCTTTGCCTTTAGGATTTAATAATTTTACATTCAAATTTAAATCTGCAAGCTCTTGGGCATTGGAACTTAGGATATTAATTGGATTAATGATTTGTCGTTGTAAAAACCAACTAATACCAACAATTAATAGAATGGCAATCCCTAAGGAAACGGCTATATTTTCAAGGGCAGATTTTGTTGCAATGCTTATATAAGGAGCTGTTGGAACGGCTGTTGCCCATACGCCTATTACATCACCTTTGCTATCTAAAATAGGGTCATAGGCTCCCTGGTGCATGCTTCCTAAAACACTCGCTGAACCAATAAAACGTTTTTTTTCTCCTAATACTACAGTGGCAACTTCGTCAGATACTTTCGTATTTAAGGCACGCTGTCCGTTTTCAACTATATTAGTACTAATTCGTGTATCTTTTTGGAAGATTGATACGGCATTACCGTTTGTTAGCTCTCCGACTTTATCAGCAATCTCAAAATTCTCAACCATATTGACATCGCCTTTATATAATTGATTATTTTTGATGGACCAATCTCCAGGGAATTTTGCATTTAAATATTCATAGCTTACTTGAATATCTGATAGAAGCTTAGTATTAGCACTTTCTAAAAGATTCTTTTTCGCAACATAATAATTTATTCCTGCTAAAAGTGAAGTAAGTAGCAATATACAACTAAAGATTAGCAGGCTTATTTTTTTTCGGATTGACACTCTCATTAAAACTCCTCCCAATTATACGTTTATAGGGTGTGATGTTGAATCTTATTCCAGAGTTGAGTAATGTTTAAAGATTCATCAAAGCCCTTCATTTATATATATTTTTTTTGAGATACCAACTAAAAATTTTGTTTCCGAAATATGCTCAAACCAAATATCGTCAACCATATTTTTAACAAAAAATAAACCACGCCCTCGATCTGAATAATCAAGTTCATTTAAATCGTATTGAAGAACCTTATCCCAATCATTTTCAGCTATTCCTTTTGCCTCATCTGTAACAGTTACTTTTATTTCTTCATTGGATTGGTATACATGTATTTGAATTTCCTTTTCTGAGCATGCATCAATTTTCCCCATTGCTTCAACAGCATTTATAACTAATTCATGTACAACAAAGCGTAATTCTTTTTTATAAGGTAGATTATAAACATTTGCATAATTGTCCATAACTTGGTCTACGAATGCTATAGCTTGTGTATCAGGATTTACATTGAGCGTGAATTTCATCACCAATCACCTACCCTGTAATGTAATTGTTATTGAAACTACTGTTATATCATCACTGTGATCATTGTCGAATAAATTGTACTTTTGAGAAAATTTTTGTAAGGCATAGCTATTTTCTTGTGAGGCATAGGAATGGAAAAAATCCATATCGATATTGTGTTGTTTATTTAATGTCAATAATCCATCCGTATAAAGTATAATGCGATGCCAGCCAGATAAAGGAATTGTTTTTTTTATGATAGGAATTGTAGGAAATAGACCAAGAATGGGTGTGTTCGCTTGAAGAAATACTGTCTCTCCGTACTTTCCGAATAAAAAACCAGCTGGATGGGCTGCATTCACATAGTGTAATGTTCCATTTTTTGTATCAATAAGTATGTAGATAGCGGTCATTAAAAAACGGTCCATATCTTCATCAGAAAAAAGCTCGTAAATTTGACGATTCAGCTCCCGAATAACTGTTACAGGGTCGATTAATTTTGTAATCATGCCTTTTAACAGAGATCGAACGGACATGGTAACAAGCGATGCGGCGATGCCATGCCCCATAGCATCATATAAGAGAATAGCCGTCAAATGTTCATTAATCTTGAACCAACAGTACATGTCACCTCCTAATGTATTGGATGTAACATAAAGCCCATCAATCTGTATGTACTCGAGATTTAATGGTGGTGATAAAGCGTTTTTTTGAAACTTTTTTGCAACGATTAAGTCTTTTTGAATCATGCTCTCTTGCTGCCTTCGAAGTTTTGCTTCATTTTGATATTTAGTGGCTACTTGAATTCGAGTTTTAAATTGTGTGAAATCAAATGGCTTTAAAATAAAATCAAATATTCCGGCTTCAAAAACTCTATCAATCGTAATTGTTTTTTCATAAGTAGTAGCAAGAAGGATTGGGACATCAATCCAGTTTATTAAACGATTAATTTGCTGACATATTTCTTCGCAATTTTTAAGTGTTAATTTTGCATCAAGAATAATTAGTTCCAGCTCTTCTTTCAAAGAATCTAATAAATAATTCATTGCTGCATCAGGGGAGGAAAAGCAATGAATATCTTTGATGTCTATACGATGAAAATATTTTTGTAGACGCAATACATCATTACTTACGCCGCCAATAATTAGTACTGACATACTTCTTACATTCACCGCCTTATGTATCTTTAATAGAAGATTTTTAGGAATTTTAAGTTTCATTCTAACTATATTATATACGCCTTATTTACTTAGCTGATGAACAATATAGAAATTCTAATTTGCTATAAATTTACCAATAAATATGGCATTATACAAGACTATTGTGATATAAAAATACGGAAATATTATTTCTTATTTAAATTCCATAAAACAGATTATAAAAATCTATGTTGTAAAACTTTCTTTCATCTTAAATGAGGGCTCTATATATCTATAAAAAAGATAAATATCTTCGAAAAAAACAATGTAATAAAAGTTTACATATATATTGCGTTTTTTTCTTTTGTAATGTAATTTAAAAGCAGTTATTAATAATGGATGTTAATTAAAATTACATTGGAGTGGTGGAAAATGAAACATTATACGAAAGAAGATATTATACGCCAAGTGGAAGAAGAAAATGTGAAATTTATTCGCCTACAATTTACAGATATATTAGGAACAATTAAAAATGTTGAAATTCCTGTAAGTCAATTAGAAAAAGCATTGGACAATAAAGTGATGTTCGATGGTTCATCCATTGAGGGCTTTGTACGCATCGAAGAATCAGATATGTATTTACGTCCAGATTTTAATACCTTTGTCATTTTTCCTTGGACAGCTGAAAAGGGCAAGGTAGCGCGCTTTATTTGTGATATCACAAGACCTGATGGTACACCGTTTGAAGGTGATCCACGTTCTAACCTAAAGAGGGTATTAAAAGAGATGGAGGAGCTTGGTTTCACTTCATTTAATTTAGGACCAGAACCTGAGTTTTTCTTATTTAAGCTTGATGAAAAAGGGCATCCAACACTAGAATTAAATGATAGTGGAGGCTACTTTGACTTAGCACCAACAGATCTAGGTGAAAATTGTCGTCGTGACATTGTATTAGAGCTTGAAGGAATGGGCTTCGAGATTGAAGCATCACATCATGAGGTGGCGCCTGGACAGCATGAAATTGACTTTAAGTATGCCAATGCAATTGAAGCATGTGATAATATTCAAACATTTAAACTTGTTGTAAAAACTATTGCAGCACAACATGGTTTACACGCAACCTTTATGCCAAAGCCATTATATGGTGTTAACGGCTCTGGAATGCATTTCAATCTATCTTTATTTGAGGGAAGTAAGAATGCCTTTTATGATGAAAATGCAGAACTGCAATTAAGCCAAACAGCACGTAGCTTTATGGCTGGTATTATTAAGCACGTCCATGGCTTTACTGCAGTCACAAATCCGCTTGTGAATTCCTACAAACGTTTAGTGCCTGGCTATGAGGCTCCTTGTTATATTGCATGGTCTGCTCAAAACCGTTCACCACTCATTCGCATTCCGGCTGCAAGAGGCCTCTCGACACGCATTGAGCTTCGTTCTGTTGATCCTGCAGCAAATCCATATTTAGCGATGGCTGTTATTTTAGCATCAGGGCTCGATGGGATTCGCAATGATTTAACACCTCCAGACGCTGTTGATCGAAATATTTATAAAATGTCTCGAAATGAACGGGAATTAAATGGTATTGATAGTTTACCATCATCATTGGAATTTGCACTAATTGAATTAGAAATGGATCATATTGTACGTGAGGCACTTGGAGAACATATTTTTGAAAAGTTCACAATTGCTAAAGAAATAGAATGGAATAAATACCGTACACGTGTCCATAACTGGGAACGTGAAGAATATTTAAGAATGTACTAAAAGGAAGTGTTAGAGCTTTTTCGCTCTAGCACTTCTTTTCCGCTTGATTGGTTTTTTTGTGACAAACCTTTCCTTTTAATTTAATATAAATAGAGGGGGAGGAAAATATATGGTGCAACCGACTCAAGTAGTAACAATCCAAAATAATGATATTGTACATTTTGAAAATGATATTAATAACGCACTTTTAGATTTAAGTGAATATCTAATAATCGATATTAAATATAATACTTTATACATTGGAGAACAGACTGTTATACATTCAGCTCTAATTATTTATAAATAATACGTTTCATAACTAATTGAAAGGGGCATGTCATTTGTCAAAAATTTTTATGCTGTCCGTTACTAAAAGAATAGATGAGCTTGAAGAAGTACAAAGTGTAATGGAAAAAATATTTCCCAGGAAATCTGCATTAAAGGAATTTTTAGAAAAGGAAGGCTATTGCAAAGCAGCGAAAAATCAATATATAAAAATCAAAAATGAATCGATATATGAAGCAGCCATTGAAAAAATAAAGCTTTGAAGCAATGCATAACTAGAAACGAATATTAATAGTACCAAAAAACTATAAAGAAATATTAAGTCATGTTCATTGAGCGTGACTTTTTGTTACGATTATTTTACATACGGATACTCAAAATTTATTGTTTAGAAACGCTATTAGGCATCCAAAAATTAAGTGATAACTATTTGTTGATATCGTCTTAAGAATGAGTATATCTACCCTCCAATAACTGGATATCAATAAGAATTTATTTAGTAAACATTTTTTCAAAGAGTATGAATGAATCTGTCCAAAGAAAGCATAAAAAAACAGGATTAAATACTGTCGTTTCGTTAATCTATATACAAGGAGTGAGAGCAATGAGTTGGATTGAGTCGATTCAAAAAGCAATCAATTATATCGAAGTGCATTTATTAGAAGATATTACTATGGAGCAAATTGCACAAGAGGTTCATTCTTCAGTCTTTCATTTTCAACGGACTTTCTCTATTTTAACAGATATGTCTATTGCAGAGTATATAAGACGAAGAAGATTAACATTGGCTGCACAAGAGTTGCTAAATACTGATGAAAAAATAATCGATCTCGCCTACAAATATGGCTATGACTCTCCTGAAGCTTTCACAAAGGCATTTCGCAAGCAACATCATGTAACGCCTAGTGAAGCTAGAAAAAAGCAAGGTCCATTACAATCATACAATCGCCTGGTCATCCAGGTAAGCCTGAAAGGAGCAGAACCAATGAAGTATAGAATTGAAGAAAAAGAAGCATTTCAAGTAGTAGGGGTAAAAAGAACTTATAATTGTCAAAGTGGTGAAAATACGAGAGAGATTCCTCAATTTTGGAATGAAATGAACAGTAAAGATTTTGATAAGCAGTTAATCCAATTAAATAATGGAGAAATTAAGGGGGTACTTGGTGTTTGTGTTCCTGATTCAAACTATGCACAGAATAGCCTGATCGATTATTGGATTGCCGCTGATCATGTAGGAGATGTACCAGATAATTTACTGGCAATGGACATACCAGCATCTAAATGGGTTGTCTTTGAAGTGCATGGTCCGATGCCTGATGCCATGCAAAATACTTGGAAACAAATATATTCTGAATGGTTCCCATCTAATCCTTACGAACCGATAGCATCCGCAGAGCTTGAAGTGTATTCTGAACAGGATCCATTTAGCCCTGATTGCTATTCTGAAATTTGGATACCGATTAAGTAAGATAAAAGGCCAAGAATGATGATTCTTGGCCTTACGAATTTATTGTATTAAAGCATAAAGACTAATATCATCAGATGTTTCAGCTTCGGGCGATGTTCCTACATAACTGAAATTTAACTTCTCTAATACTTTTATAGAGTTCTTATTTGCAGACTCAACTTTGGCTTCAATTTTTTTTATGTTCAAAGTTGTGAAGGCATAATGAATTAAAGCTGTAATACTTTCCTGCGCATAACCCTTTCCCCAATAAGCTTTCGCAAGCTCATAACCAATTTCTGCGGTATGGTTCTCCACATTAAATGAATTAAATCCACAAGAGCCAATAATCTTATGAGATGTTTTTTCAATAATTGAAAAACGAATAGCTTTCTGCTCCTTCGCTAATTCATTAAGTAGTATAATCATCTCTTGTGCCTGTTTAATATCCGTTAAATTGATAATATTCATGTATTTCGTTACGTCTGGATCAGACCAAATTTGAAATAAATTATCTGCATCCTCTATTTTCATTTTTCTTAAATACAGTCTATTCGTGTCAATTTGTTCTATCAATACTTTTACCTCCAAGTTTTTCATTTTGTTTGGATGAAAAATATTGCTATCTGTGCATCATTCAGTCCCTTCAAATGTTTTATACTAGACGCATTTCCAATAGTAAACAACAGTTCTACTATTTACAATATACATTATAATAATAAGATTGGGGAAAAGAAAATGATAAAAGTAAAAGCAGAGGTTTTTTTGGAAATAAGAGAGATTATTTAAGAGACACCCACATTCGTTTACAGTGTACTTAAACAGATTATAGAAGGCAACATTTATGCCGATAATGCAAACTATCATTCAAATACTAATACATATAAAATCGGGAATATATTATATTTATGGCGATTCTCCTGATATAAGTAAAATTGTAACGCTGCTACAAGAATCGCATGAACACAACAAACGCTTCACATTATTTACTTATTCGGATGATTGGAGCGCAAAGATTAATCAAGAATTAATAGGGGATGAAATTTACAACGATATACGTTATGCATTGATAAGAATGTTTAATGAGAGGGAAAAACATCATTCAATCGATTTTGAATGCTTTAAGATTAATCAGCAATATATTGATCATAGTATAGAATGTACTTATCAATACTATCAAGAAATATTGGGATATAATTTGAAAATGGTTTTGGTTTTTGTCTTCAGCATGAAGGTAAAATGTTTAGTGAAGCAGTTTCCATTTTTAGGTCGATGCAATAGGCAGAGGTGGATATATTGTAACTGACCCGAATTATTGAGGAGAAGGGTTCGCAGACAACATGATTGCAGAGACATTTTTATAGACTATTGCCTTTTAAACAATATGAAGCCTTGCTGGAATTGTGATCTCGTATCATTTAGTCACTAAGTTGGGCTTTACAAATCCAAGAAAATACACAGTTTATACTAAATTATAACTGGTTAAAATGCCCGCAGTGAGAAATTCAATGTGAGCTTTTCATGTTGTTGAAATACTTTTATGTCAATGAAATCAAGGTGACAAATTAAAAAGCATAGCCCTTTTTTGAAACGAGGGGTTGATCTCCGTTCCGACTGAGTGCTTTGTAGCTGTCGCTTTGCTTTCGCTACAGCAAACATTTGCCGCTGACGCTTCGGTTTCGCGCAGAGCTTCTTGGGGGCTTCCGATGAGCCGCTTCACTCGCGTCCAGGGTCTCATAGTGATAAATTGAAGTTTTAGCCATCACAACATTTACCTATAGCAGTGTTGTTAGCAATAAGTGGCTTTATGAATCGTTAAAAAGTAGTTTGATGCACAAAATGAAGGTTGACAGCTATAAAATTGTACCACTATTCTATCCATTTAATGATGGTGGGTAATATGCTTTTACTTTACTTTTGAGGAAAGAAAATATTTAAAGTTCTACACTATTGCTGATTGGAGTGGAAGGCTACTCGACTCCTGTGGGATAGTGAGACAGACGAGACCCTGAGGCCAACACGAGGTTGGTCACGAAGGCGTTGTCACAGGACGTGATGCACTTAGCCTTCGTTCCTCCAGCGCAGGAAGCGGCTCGTCGCTCGCCCACTGGAAAGCGAGTAGCCTGGAACGGAAATCACTTTCATTTGACTTAGTAGTGTTCACAAAGATTCTCTTGACGATTTAGTTTTTCAACACTACAATGTGAGCTTTTTCATCTTAAAAGAAGCGATTACGTATTTCGAAAATATTGTAAAATAATTTAGCATCTCTAGCCATTTTATTATTTGTCTTCATATAAGGCCGTAAGCAGTTTTGAAACAATTCATCACAATGTTTTGTACTACCGTATCGAGCATAGCATTCATCATGTTGCTTACAACATGCATCTACAGCATTCGTTGGAGCACCTGGTCCTGAACAGCCTGGTCCACAATATTTATAGCCTGGGTAACAAAAACTGAGCTTACGCTGTCTGTTCATCGTCAAACCCCTTTCTAAAAGAAATAGTTATTATAAAATATGAAATTTTGAATTGAAAAAGGGGATTTAAAACTAGTAAAGGTGAAAAAATGAAGGTAATACCGAATATTTGTAAGGTTACTGTAAGCTTTAAAAAAAATAGGTGTAAGGATGGAAAGCTATGATAGCAATAGCACAATAAGATTAAGGGGCACAAGCAGCTGTCGATTCAATTCGGCTTGCCCAAGAGCTTCACTTATGCTAAAAAAGTTTGAAAGATAAGGAGTTTTACTGTATGAATTCATCCGTTACACAAAAAGAAAGAATAGTTTCCTTAGATATTATTCGAGGGTTAGCACTGTTTGGTATTTTATTTATTAATGTGGCTGCCTATCAGTTAATTATAGAGGGAGGACCGATGCCTGACTATAGTGGAATAAATGGTCAAATCGATAGACTAGTCGATATGTTTATTCAGAAGAAATTCTTTTCAATTTTTTCCTTCCTGTTTGGTGTAGGCTTTTATATTTTTGCTTCTCGTGCAGAAGCTCGGGGTGATAAACCAAAATGGCGTTTTGCAAGACGTTTATTAGCCTTGCTTCTAATAGGCATTATTCATATTTTTATTTTCTGGGGCTCGATTCTTGCCATTTATGCCGTAATAGGTTTCTTTTTATTACCTTTTTATAATGCAAAGGTTCCAACGATTGGTAAATGGCTCTTTGCGTTTATAACTATTCATGTGCTTGGTATTCTGGGACAAATTTTCATGCCGAATAACGGTGCTCTATCAACAGCATTTAGTTTAGTTGGAAATGATGCAGTGACTATTTTTATTATGTTTTTAACTGGTTTATTAGTAGCAAAAGCAGGGTGGATTAATCATGTAAGTGACTATTCCAAACAAATAAAATGGGTACAATTTATAACATTCCCTTTCTTTATAGGAATCTCGATATGTATTTGGTTTGCATCTCAAGGGGATAATGAAAATCTATCATTACTAATAGGCTTAGGTGTCATTCCAACCACTTATTTTTATTTAGCTTGTTTATTTACTATTTTAGAGAACGAAAAAATTGCTAAATTCCTTCAACCCATTGGCAGGGTTGGACAAATGGCGTTTACCAATTATTTAGCTCAAAGCTTTATTGGGCTAGCGATTATATCTTTAATGGGACTAGAGGTTGTTTCACCCTCGGATACTGTGCTAATAGCGAGCCTAGTCTTTGTGATTCAAATAATCTTTAGCGTTATTTGGTTTAAATTCTTTAAAATGGGGCCGTTTGAAAAGGTATGGCGCTTTATGACATACGGAAGAAAGGGCACTACAAATAAAAAATAAAGCATGTAAAAAATCCCTAACAGCTGTTTTTGAGACTGTTAGGGATTTTTTAATAATTAAGAGTTTCTTCTATTATATATGTGGTATTCTCTGTAGTTAATTAAAGCATTTCTGAAGTTGTTTTCGCTTGCATATGAAGCTGTAGGTAGTCTGGGCCACCAGCTTTTGAGTCTGTACCTGACATGTTGAAGCCGCCGAATGGTTGGTAGCCAACGATGGCACCTGTACAGCCACGGTTAAAGTAAAGGTTTCCGACATGGAATTCTTGACGAGCTTTTTCTAGGTTCACACGGTTTTTCGTGATGACTGCACCTGTTAAGCCATATTCTGTATCGTTTGCGATGTCAATTGCTTGGTCGAAATCTTTCGCTTTTGCAATCGCTACAACTGGTCCGAAGATTTCTTCTTTCATAATACGTGCAGATGGATCTACGTCTGCAAATACTGTTGGTTGAACGAAGTATCCAACTGAATCGTCTGCTGTACCACCCGCAACTAGACGACCTTCGCCTTTACCGATTTCGATGTACTCAGTAATTTTGTTGAAAGCGGCTTGGTCAATAACTGTTGCCATGAAGTTGCTGAAATCTGTTGGGTCCCCAACTGTTAAAGCGTTTGTTAATTCAACCACGCGCTCTACTACTTGGTCATATACATCTTCTACGATTACCGCACGTGAACATGCTGAACATTTTTGACCAGAGAAGCCAAATGCTGATTTCACAATCGATTGTGCAGCTAGCTCTAAGTCTGCTTCTTTATCCACTACGATTGTATCTTTACCACCCATTTCAGCGATGACACGTTTGATCCAAATTTGACCTTCATTTAACACAGAAGCACGTTGATTAATACGTAAGCCAACATCACGTGAACCTGTGAAGCTGATGAAGCGTGTTTTTGGATGATCTACTAAGTAGTCACCTACTTCAGCACCAGAACCTGGTACGAAGTTCACTGCACCTGCTGGAAGACCTGCTTCTTCTAATACTTCGATAAATTTATACGCCACAACGGGTGTTGTTGAAGCTGGTTTTAATAACACTGTGTTTCCTGTTACTAAAGCGGCCACTGTTGTACCCGCCATGATTGCGAATGGGAAGTTCCAAGGAGAAATAACAATACCGATCCCTAATGGAATATAGTCATAACGGTTGTATTCACCTGGACGGCTTTCTACTGGTTGGCCATCTTTAATGCGTAGCATTTGACGACCATAGTATTCCATGAAGTCAATGGCTTCTGCTGTATCTGCATCTGCCTCTGCCCATGGTTTCCCAGCTTCTTTTGTTAAAAGTGCAGAGAATTCATGTTTACGGCGGCGAATAATCGCGGCTGCTTTGAAAAGTACATCTGCACGAATAGCTGGATCTACCCTTTTCCAAGTTTTAAATGTTTCATCTGCTGCTTGCATCGCTTTTTCAGCTAAGTCTTTGCTTGCTTTTGATACGCGACCAATCACTTCTGTTTTCTTTGCAGGGTTATATGAAACGATTTTATCTTCTGTTGTAATGCGTTCGCCACCGATAATAAGTGGATAGTCTTGCCCTAAATAACTTTCAACTTTATTTAAAGCCTCTACGTAAGCGTTGTAGTTTGCCTCTTGTGAAAAATCTGTGAACGGTTCGTGTTTGTATGGAATCATGTCATTTTCCTCCCATGGATATAGGGTGCCAAATGATTATGCACCTTATAAGATTGTGATAATTATATAATGCAATATTATTTGGCATTAATCAACTCAAATATTAAAACTTTTTTAATTTTTGCATCTGTTTTTCGTATTGGTGTTAGAATAGGCTTAAGGAAATACAGGAGGGCAAGATGGATAATAATGTACTACAAAGTATTTATAAATACGTTATTGAAAAAGGTGATATGGGAATTTGCGTTGTCGATACAGAAGGCAAGCTACTCATATACAATAAAAAGATGAGAGAATTAGAGGGCGTGAACGAAGATGAGTTCGAGGAGAGGCGAGCCTTAGAGATTATTGATTTCGAAATCGAAAAAAGTGATATTTATAAGGTCTTAAATTCAGAAACACCTGTGCTGAATGTGAAAAAAACGTATTGGAATAAAAAAAATCAAGAAGTGACCTATATAAGCAATATTTATCCGTTGCACTATGAGGGTATTTTAGTGGGAGCTGTAGAATTCGCCCGAGATATTACACAGCTTGAATACATGATGTACCAGCCATTAAGAAGGTATGGGGCACCATTAACATTTGATATTATTACGGCTGTATCGGCAGTCATGAAGGATGTTATAGAAAAAGCAAAGATTGTTGCACTAAGCAGAATGCCAGTTGTGTTGATCGGAGAATCAGGTACTGGTATTGATATGGTGGCTGAAGGAATTCATCATGATCTAAAGGTGCAAAATGATATGTTTATTGCTCTAATCTGCCGTCGAGATGAAAAAACAGTGCTAAAGCAATTTGAAAAATATATTATTGAAAAGGAAAAAATTACTTTTTTTGCTGAGCGAATTGAATACCTATCACTAGAAGCTCAAGAAAAGATTGTTGAGCTTTTCAATAATCATCCAAATCATCAGCATGTTTTAATTGCTAGCGTTGGTAAAGATCCAATTGATTTAATTCAAAAGCAGGAGCTATCCAAAAAGCTTTACCGACTATTTTCGGGTATCACGATTTATGTGCCACCTTTACGAGATCGAAAAGAGGATATTATGCCATTTATTGATGATTATTTCAAAAGGCATCGTGACAGCTTTGGTTCATCTATCCAGGGACTTTCAGATGAGGTGCGAGAGACCTTTTTAAAATATGACTGGCCAGGTAATTTAAAGGAATTAGAAGTGCTATTGGATGAAATCACCTCACTCATTACGAATGAAACCATCGTTGAACCACATATGTTGCCTGTCCATTTTAAGTGGAAAATTCAAAGTACATGTGAAGAAATCGAAAAAGAAGTCTCTACGAGTGATTTATTTGTTATCAAAAATCAGCAGGACATAAGACCACTAGACGTCTATATGAAAGAGGTAGAGGAATATTATATTTCGAAGGCGTTAGACTTTCATCAAGGTAATATTTCCAAAACGGCTGCTGCGTTGGGGATACGTCGACAAAGCTTACAATACCGTGTAAAAAACTATAAGCTCAATAAGAAAAGCGAAAACATTGATTAACGATGTTTTCGCTTTTTTGATAGATTGTTCAAAATGACGGATAGAAGTATCAATCTGACTGATAGGCTCCCAAAAGTGACGGATAAAACTACCAGATTGACGGATAGCTTGCTTGAATTAGTGTTATTTTCGTTTTTTTGAAAGGCGACCGAGGGCAAATGCTGCTGCTCCTATGCCAATAGCCAAGTTTGTATTTTTATTAAACACTTGTTTTGTAACAAGCGCTACATTTTGAGGGCGTTCTGCTAAACGGCGCATAAAGTATCCATACCAATCGTTACCAAATGGTAGATATGTACAGAAATTATAGCCTTCGCGTGCAAGGTCTAGTTGCATTTCTTTGCGGAAGCCGTAGAGCATTTGGAATTCAAACTTGTCATTTGAAATATTATGTTGTTTAACAAATTGTTTCACATGATTAATTACATTATGATCATGTGTAGCGATAGATGTAAACTTACCATGCAATAAATGATATTCAATTAGCTTTAGGTAGTTACGATCAATATCACCTTTTGATTGATAAGCTACATTTTCTGGTTCTTTGTAGGCACCTTTTACAATTCGTAAACGGAAGTTTTTGTATTTTTCGATATTTTCCTCTGACTCAAAGAAGTAAGCTTGAATAACTGTACCTACGTTATCAAATTCCTGATGTAACTCCTCAAGTAATTCAAATGAGCTGTGTAAACGCTCGTAGTTTTCCATATCAAAATTCACGAAAATATTATATTGATAGGCAAGTTCCACGATTTCTTTTAAGTTTTCGTAGCAAAATGCATAATCAATATCTAAACCTAATTGTGAAGGCTTAAGTGAAATATGTGCGTCCAGCTGTTCATCATGGATAGCCTGAACTACAGCTAAAATATTGTTTTTTGCAGCCGTTGCCTCTGACTTTTCGTATACGAATTCGCCAAGATTATCAACTGTACAAGAAATATTAGCTTTATTTAATTCTTTGATAGATTGCACAACTTCAGGAAGGCTTGTGCCAGCAACAACGCTTTGGGCCCCCATTTTTAGTCCATATTTTTGCGCAGCGCTATTTAATAATTTGTTCTCTGATAAGTAAATAAAAAAGTCACGTAATACCATAAAGTAACCTCCAAAGTTGAAAATTTTAAATTCTTGGCGATTATAACACTTTTTTTAAAAAGTAAAACTATTAGATTTTTTGTGAAAAATTATTTTATGGGTAGTGAGATGTTGTGCGTACTGACTTTTTTTAGATATACAAAAAGAAAAAATATTTTTTTCTGAAAAAAAGGGCTTTTCAAAAGGGATTTTTTCTTTTATTTTTGATTATAACTATGCTTTTTTTAAGAGGCATTAGATGAATAGGGATTATATATTATATTGAAATATTATTTTTAGTTACAAAAAAATCGATGAAACGACCTTAATGTTTCACCGATTAGTAAAATTATATTATTCATTCCAGCCTTTGCAAACATCTATCCATTCTTGGTAAGGTGTGTAGGTTTCTAGTTCAGAGATCGTAAGCTCAATGGCAGAATTACTACTACCACATGCGGGGAATACCGTTGTAAAACGTTTAAGAGATTCATCTAAATAAATAGCGACACCATCATTGACACCGAAAGGACAAACACCTCCTACTTCATGTCCAATTTTTTCAAGAACCTCATCTTTTGCTAGCATTTTTGCTTTTGTACCAAAGACAGTTTTAAATTTAGCGTTGTCAATTTTCGCATCCCCCGCAGCAACGATTAATACCGCTCCATCGTTCACTAGAAACGATAAAGACTTGGCAATACGTTCAGGCTCACAACCAAGTGCCTGTGCCGCCAATTCCACGGTAGCAGAGCTTTCTTCTAGCTCCAGTATTTTGTGTTCCACATTCCATTGTGCTAAATGCTTTTTTACCTTTTCAATAGCCATATGTACTTACCTCCTTGATGTATTTACGTTTTATTTTAACATAATTTTCAGAATAAATAGTTGCAAATAACCTATTATAAATATATAGTGTAAAATTACACTTTTCGGAGGTGGGAAAATGCTTTTGAAATTACTGCAAACGTTTTTTGTATTAATAGGATTACTATTTTTTACGGGGATTGTTGGGCTATATGTATTGTTAATGGGCGGAATACATTTTAGAGGGTTACTAGTTGTCGTTCCACTTTGTTTATTTGTTCTTTTTATTTGTATAATTTTTAATTGGTTATCAACAAAGAAGCGTAAGATTTGGCTAGCTGGAATATTGGGGATTTCACTCTGCCTTGCCTTAGTTGAGCCTCTTCAACATTACTATAAAATAAGTATCCCAACAGTTGATGCTGAAATCGATGTATCAGCCTATCAACCATTTACGGAATCTAATCAGGTTATGAAGCTAGACACAAAAGCTTCATTGCAGCTCGTTGAACCTTTGCCACGCTTAGATGGGGCAACGGCCATGTATCCACTCTATGCTGCCTTTGTAGAAGCTACATATCCAAAGGGGGATTATCCTTATTACGATAGTAGAGTAATGGTAAGCCGTACACCTGAAGCGTATCAAAATTTAATCTCAGGAGATGTGGATCTAATTTTTGTAGCAGCACCATCAGAATCCCAAAAAAGACAGGCTGAGATGCAAGGTCTTACTTTTCATATGATTCCCATTGGACGAGAGGCATTTGTCTTTTTCGTTAATCATAAGAACACTGTAGAAAATTTAACACTGGGGCAAGTTCAGCAAATATATGCTGGCCAAATTACGAATTGGCAGGAAGTTGGCGGTAAAAATGATGTGATTCGTGCCTTTCAACGTCCAGCTGATAGCGGAAGTCAAACAGCATTAGAAAAAATTATGGGAGATACACCAATTATGGGAGCACCTGCTGAAAATGTTGCAACAGGCATGGGGGGCATTATCCATGAGGTATCTCAATATCGTAATTATAAAAATGCTATTGGCTACACGTTTCGATTTTATTCCACGGAAATGGTCAATAACAAGGATATTAAATTATTGTCCATTGATGGGATTGAGCCTACAAGGGAAAATATTCGTAACGGTACATATCCCCTTGTATCTGAATTTTATGCGGTTACAGCAGGAACAGATAATTCGAATGTAAAGAAATTTATCGACTGGATTGTTTCAGAGGAGGGACAAGCACTAGTCGAAAAAGTTGGCTATGTTTCAGTGGAAATTAACTAAATAGTTTGATATACTAGTGACATAATAACATATGATAGTTTTCTAGGGTTCCGTAGCTTGGCTAGTCTGGTCCGAGAGAAAACCACAAATTGTTTTGTGACACGGAAGGATAAAAGCCTGGGAGATACTGTTTACAACAGTGTTCCTTAGGCTTTTTTTGTTTGGCTTAAAATAAGGTTATGCTAGAAATGCTGGAAATTTGGATGTGTGCTAGATTGAGCGAATCTACTTAAGTATTAAAAAGGATGCTCGACTCATGGAGAAAAAGGCTCAGGTAGTAGGGAAAGGCGCTAGGCTTGAGGAGAAAAGCGCTCGGCTCAGGGAGAAAAGCGCTCGACTTGGGGAGAAAGGCGCTCGGCTCGAGGAGAAAAGTGCTCGGCTTGAGGAGAAAGGCGCTCGGCTTGAGGAGAAAAGCGCTCAGCTCGAGGAGAAAAGCGCTCGGCTCCTGAATAAAATCGCTCCACCCAGAGAAAAAAACACATTTCTGAAAATTTCATTTAACAAAAATAAAGCTAAAAACTTTAAGACTAGCCTTTAGTCCGTGTCTAGCAATAATATGGAGGAATTCACTATGAATAAACAATGGGCAAGTGTTATCGTTGCTGCTTTTTTTGAGGTCGGTTGGGTCATAGGCCTAAAGCATGCGGGAAATAGTATTGAATGGATAGGTACAGCCGTTGCTATTTTTGTAAGCTTTTATTTATTAATTAAAGCTGGGGAAAGTTTGCCTGTCGGAACGGTTTATGCGGTATTTGTAGGCTTAGGTACGGCGGGAACGGTGTGTGCGGATAGCTTGCTATTTGGAGAGCCGTGGAAAATCGCTAAAATTTTATGTATTGTCGTGTTACTTTCAGGGGTGGTGGGCTTAAAGCTTGTGACTGGAGAGCCAAAAGATAAAGAGGTGAGTGAATAATGGCATGGATGGCATTGGTGATTGCAGGGCTCTGTGAGATGATGGGTGTTTATATGATTAGCAAATATAACGATACTAAGAGCATTAAAAATTTAGCACTGCTGATTTTTGCATTTACCCTAAGTTTTGCGGGCCTTGCATATGCTATGGAAACTTTACCGATGGGCACAGCCTACGCTATTTGGACAGGAATCGGAGCGGCGGGAGGAGCATTGCTAGGTATGCTATTCTTTAATGAATCAAAGGATTGGAGACGTATTTTCTGTATTGCGTTGGTCCTAGGAGCAGCAATTTTCTTAAAATTATTATCATAAATAAAAGCACTTCCACATTAAACGGAAGTGCTTTTTGAAAATATTATTTTTTTACATCCTTTGTCCATTCAGCTACTTTATCAGCGTTTTTCTCTATCCAGTCTTTAGCGGCGTCTTTTGGATCTTTGCCATCCATAACTTCAAGCATTACACTTTCTAAATCCTCTGATGTCCAATGGAAATTATCTAGGACAGAATAGACATCTGGTTGATCCTCTTTTAAGCCTTTGCGAACGAAGGTATTAATTGTTTCTTCCCCGCCATAAACACCCTTTGGATCCTCTAAATATTTTAGATCATATTTGGCGAATTTCCAGTGAGGAGACCAGCCTGTCACGATAATTTCGTCTTTATTTTTAATGGCCTTTGCCAGGGAAGTTGTCATGGCGCCAGATGAAGAGGTTACTAGACTCCAATCTGATAAGTTATCGTATTCATCTAACGCCTTTTCTGTAGCAGCCGTGATCCCAGCGCCAGGCTCTATACCTGTTATAGTGTGGTCTGCTTCATTTGCTAAATCCTCGATTGAATTTATATTCATATAGCTTGGTACTACTAAACCAATTTTTGCACCAGCCAGGTTTTCACCTAACTCATCTAAATCAGCCTTATATTTTTCGTATTGAGAGGCATGTGTATGAGGTAGCCAAGCAGCGACCATTCCATCTGCTTCACCTTTTGAAACAGCCTCCCACATAATAGCATTATCAAGCGGTGTTAATGTTACATTGTATCCTAAGTCCTCAAGCACCTGACCTACGACATTCGTGGAAGCAATTTCTGTATCCCATTCCACATAGGCAAGGTTGACATCCTTTGAGTCTCCGCTGCTTTTGTTAGAATCATCACCACTACATGCAGCAAGTATAAAGCCAAGACCTAAAGCCATTCCTAATTTAGATAAAGTTTTCAATTTCATCGAATCTTCCTTTCTTATTTATATAATCAAAAAAACGCTATGTTTTTTCTAGGCTGCCTTCTTTTTATTAAAGCTTTGTGTTAAACGATCAATAATAATCGCGAAGATTACTAGACTCAAACCTGCTACAAATCCATTACCAACTTGTGTACGTTGCAGTGCAGTCAATACTTCACGACCAAGTCCAGGTGCGCCAATCATTGAGGCAACGACCACCATTGATAGTGAAAGCATAACGGTTTGGTTAATACCTGCCATGATGGTTGATTTTGCGAGTGGAATCTCCACTTTAAATAATTTTTGGCTAGCTGTACTGCCGTAGGAATCTGCAGCTTCCACTAACTCTTTTGGAACCTGGCGAATACCAAGATTCGTCATACGTACTGTTGGAGGTAATGCAAAAATAACAGATGCAAAGACACCAGGTACAATTCCAATGCCAAAGAAGGCAACTGCGGGAATTAAGTATACGAAGCCAGGCATTGTTTGCATAAAATCAAGTATGGGCTTAATAACATTTTCTGCTACATTCGATTTGGACATAAGGATGCCAAGTGGAATACCAATAATAATTGAAATAATACTTGAGAAAAGTACAAGTGTAGTTGTTTCCATAAGATGTGACCATAAGCCTTGGTTATAAATAAAAAGCAGGCCTATGAATGAAAAAGCAGCAAGTCCAAATTTCTTGCCCGTGATGAAAAAGGCAAAAATGACGACAAGTATTATAAGAATAATGGCAGGAATGTTTATTAATAAATCAGTGACCTGATTCATGAGTAGTTTTCCAGATTTTTGAATAGCGTTAAATAACACTGAAAAATTACTCGTCAACCAGTCCATAGCTGATTCTACCCATGGAGCAAGTGGGATTGTTGGAATATTGTCTAAAAAATTATTCATGTGTTACAGCCTCCTCATCGCTAGTTGATAATGCTTCGATGACAACACCACGAATGAGAACTCCAAGTAAGCGCTCATCTTTTACAACTGCAATAGGAGTAGGAGAATTATGAATCAAACCTAAAATGTCCTGTAATAGCATATCTGGTGGAACGGTTAACACCTCTGATTGAACAATGGAATGCACGGTTTGTTCATGCTTTTTAGCAGCTGCCAGGGCGTCATCAGCCGTAATATAGCCTTTTAAATGACGGTTTTTGTCAACCGCCATTAGCAAACTAACAGCCTCTTGGCGCATTCTCTTAAGAGCTACAGCAGGACCATCTAAGTCAACATTGACATATACAGGCCGAACCATAACATTTTCAGCAGTTAATACTTTAGAACGATCTACATCTTCAACAAAGGTTTTGACATAATCATTTGCTGGATTAGTTAAAATTTCTTCCCCTGTGCCAATTTGAATAATGGAGCCATCCTTCATAATGGCGATACGATCTCCAATACGCAATGCCTCATTTAAATCATGGGTGATAAATAAAATGGTTTTCTTCAATGTTCGTTGTAAATCGAGTAATTCATCTTGCATTTCTTTCCGAATTAATGGATCAAGTGCTGAAAAGGCTTCATCCATTAGTAAGATTTCAGGATCATTGGCAAGTGCACGCGCTAAACCAACACGTTGTTGCATACCACCTGATAATTGATTCGGATATTGGTCTTTATACGCGAGTAAGCCAGCATTTGCGAGTGCCTGTTCCGCTTTTGCTTGACGTTCATCCTTTGAGATGCCTCTGATTTCAAGGCCATATTCGGTATTTTGAAGAAGTGTACGATGGGGGAATAAACCGAAGTTTTGAAAAACCATACTCATTTTGTTCCTTCTGACATTCCGTAAATTTTCTTTTCCCATTGACGAAATATTTTCTCCATCGATATAAATGTTTCCACTGGTTGGTTCGATCAGTCGGTTTAAAAGCCGAATAAGTGTTGATTTCCCACTTCCTGATAATCCCATGATGACGAAGATTTCACCTTCATTTACTGTAAAGCTTGCATCATAGACACCAACAGTTGCACCTGTTTCTTTTAAGATATCAGTCTTGCTTTTTTGTTGCTTGACGAGTTCTAATGCTTGAGGAATATGCTTCCCAAAAACTTTTGAAACATGCTCCACCTTTATTTTTTCCATAGAACCACTCCTTTCGAAGAATAATTTAGCCTTGGCGTAAATATGCTGTTACATAAATAAATATTTTGTCCGGTTTTGAATAGTGTTTGCATCATTCTTTTTTCTCAAATTCCGTGACATTTGCCAGAGACTATATCTTCACATCTGCATCTCATCACCTTTAAAGGTGGGAGTATTCTATAGCCGATATTTCACTTTCGCTACAAACATTTGCTGCATGAAGATAAATACTATTTGAGGATAATGATACCCAAAAATAAACAAGTAACAACTTAAGACTAACAAAGAGTTGTTACTTTTGTCAAATCGACAACCAAGAAAAAATCCGCTTGAACGCTGTGATATCAGCGCTTAAGCGGATTTTAATTTGGATATAAAAAGCTCTGAACACGAGCGAAACTTTCATCATTGCCAATAAAGTAAATAATATCACCTTCCTCAAACGAAACATATGGTCCAGGTGATAGTAATAATTCATTTCCTCGACGGATACCAACAATCGTACTAGATGTATTTTGCCAAAAATTTAAAGCTTGTACTGTTTGATGGATGCAAGGACTTTCGGCAGTCATTTCTAATTGGTAGGGGATAAACGGGTTGACGGATCGGAAATGTTCTGTTCGACTAATCAGCTGTTTCGTTTTATCCTGTAGGTTCAATAATTCTTGATGCTGCTTTTGAATACTAATCATCAGCTCACTTTGTAGCTCATGAACAGATTGTACATCCTGGAATTGTCGGACAAAATGGGCTGCCTTTTCGTATGATTTAATAATGACACCACTGCCTTTGGAAGCCTCTACAATTTCTAAGTCTTGTAAAACTGCGATAGCTCTTCTGGCTGTTTCTGCAGATACATTATATTGACTTGCAAGTGAGGATCTAGCATAAATTTTATCGCCAATACTATATTTTCTTTCTACAATTTTTGAAGCAAGATCAACCGCAATTTGCTGATATTTTGGCTGCTTCACCTGAACATTCTTTTCTAAGTTCATTCTAAACTTCCTTTCCATTACAATTACCTCAGCTTATTATAGACTAGCCTGCACAGAAAAAATAGCATCTCCATAAGCTATTAGTATATCATTAAAATGTCTTATAGCAGTTTTCGTTCCTATATATATTTAGCTATAGAATAGGAACAGTTATTTGACAGTTTTTAGTTATTATTATAAACTAAGTTACGTTATGTAAGTAATGTGAAAATACACGTGCTCAGTTAGTGGAATGAACTAGCTGTTACAATAGAAGGTTGGAGAAAAAATGACAATTACAACAAAAGTTATGGATATAGTGAAAGATAAAATGATCATTGTACAACACTCTAAAACAGAAAATATTTGCCTAGTTGGACCAGTCAAGTTACCGGTGAAACAAGGTGATTTTTCAGCCGTTTTTCAATGGTATAACTGGCTAAAAATGGATACAAGTTTATCGAAAGAAGAAATCATTGACGGTTTAGCTTCTGCTAATTTAGCTTTCTCACAACAATCATCGGTTCTTGTTTATGGTGATTTTCCCCATACAGACGATGCTTTAATCCGGATGCATAGTATATGTCATACAGGTGACATCTTTGGCAGTCAGCGCTGTGACTGTGGCTATCAATTACATGAATCGATGAAAATGATTGTGGAGCATGGCTGTGGAGCTATTTTTTATTTAGCGGATCATGAGGGGCGTGGCATTGGTTTATTCTCCAAATCTCTTGCCTATTTATTACAGGAAGAGGGATTGGATACAGTTGAGGCTAATCATGCACTAGGCTTCTCAGACGATACTCGTTCCTATGAAGAAGCAATTACAGTATTAGGTGCCCTACGTTCAAAGCCAGTTACGCTTATTACGAATAATCCGAAAAAGCTTGCAGCATTACAGGCTCATGGCTTAGCAGCAGAAGGACATGTCCCATTATGGGGAGGTTTGACAGAAACAAACAGTTTTTATTTAAATACAAAAGTTGAAAAATCTGGACATATACGAGAAGAGAAGTGAGGTGAGCTACGATGACGACAGACGAGAAATATATGCAATTAGCACTGGATCTAGCCGCTAGTGCAAGAGGCAATACGAACCCCAATCCACTTGTTGGGGCAGTAATCGTAAAAGACGGCATTATAGTAGGCACAGGCTTACACAGAAAAGCGGGTGAACCACATGCGGAGGTACATGCTTTTCGTATGGCTGGAGAACATGCGAAAGGTGCCACGCTTTATGTAACACTTGAGCCATGTTCACATTATGGAAAAACACCTCCTTGCGCGAATTTAGTGAAGGAATCTGAAGTTAAGCGCGTTGTTGTTGCCATGCAAGATCCCAATCCTGCTGTTGCTGGACGTGGAATTCAGCTGCTACGTAATGCAGGGATTGAGGTAGCTGTGGGCGTATTAGAGGAACAGGCACAACGCTTAAATGAACGTTTTATTCATAATATGTTAACAAAACGACCATTTATCATTTCAAAGTACGCGATGACCTTAGATGGAAAAATCGCGACTCATACAGGACATTCTAAGTGGGTAACAGGGGAGGCGGCTCGTCAGGATGTTCATCATATTCGACATCAAGTTGATGGGATTTTAGTTGGTGTTGGCACGGTGATAGCAGACAATCCTTCCTTGACAACAAGGTTACAAGAGGGATACGGGAAAAATCCGGTACGTATCATTATGGATAGCACACTCCGTATTCCAGCACATGCTCATGTCCTAGATGTAAAAGAAGCAGACACAATTATTGTTTGTGATGAGGATGCAAGTTTAGAGAGAATAACAGCCTTACAAGAACAAGGTATAACTGTTATGAAGGTGCGCCGTAATCAAGAGGGCCTTATGATTGATGATATGCTTGATAAGCTCTATCAATATGGTATTACTGATATTTTAGTGGAGGGTGGCAGCACAGTAAATGCCTCCTTTTTACAGCAGGGTGCCATTGATAAATTTGTCATTTATATAGCACCAAAAGTTCTTGGAGGAAAATTATCCTTAACACCATTTGCTGGTCCGAATCCTTTGACAATGGATGCATCATGGGATGTTGAAGTTGCCTCCTTTGAAAAGATTGGTCAGGATTTACGTATTATTGCTTATCCAAAGAAGGGTGAAGGCAAGTGAATTATCAAGCTGATGTTTGTATCGTAGGCGCAGGTCCAGGAGGAGCACTACTGTCTTATTTATTAGCAAAGAATGGCCTATCAGTTATCCTATTAGAGCAAAATGTAGTACTTGGTCAGGCATTTCGTGGCGAGCATTTAAATGAGGAGGGGGAGGCTGTTTTGAAAAGTCATCAGCTTTTTGAAGCAGTCGAAGCACTTGGTATATTACGTATGGAGAAGCTTGAATATTACGCAGAAGGGAAAGCTTTTAAAACAATCTTTCCTGATGAAGCTGTTGGGCATTTAGGAATTCATGTACCCCAAGCAAATTTATTACAGGGAATTTTACAAAAAGCACAGCAATTTCCTCATTTTTCATGTCTCCTACATACAAAAGTAACACAGCTTCTACAGGACTCTTCAGGTAGGTATATAGGCGTTGTAGCAACAAAAGATAGGGAGACTATTGAAATTGGTAGTCAATTGATTATTGGGGCTGACGGTCGTTATTCTACTATTCGTAAGCATGCACAAATTGATATTCAAAAACGCAAGCATGGCTTTGACTTACTTTGGGCAAAAATTCTTGCCCCACATGGCTGGGAGCCGTCTATAAAAATGGCCTTAATTGGAGATAAGCAGCTATCATTGTTTACACAGGTTGGTGGCTTTATTCAGATAGGATGGAATATAGAGCAGGGAAGTTTTGCTCAATTAAAAAAACAGGATTTTACACCGTTTATCCATCAGCTTTCAGAGGCATTTCCAGAATTAGCAAACTCAGTAAAAACACATATCACCTCTTGGCATGATTTTGTCTTGCTTGACGTTTTCAGTAGCCGTTGTGAAAGTTGGGGAACAAAGGGTATTGCTTTGCTAGGGGATGCTGTTCACACGATGACACCAACAGGGGCATTTGGTCTTAACAGTGCGTTAAAGGATGCAGATTGTTTAGCATCGCTGTTAAAGAAAGAATCACTTGCTCAATTCGAGGTGAAACAATTCCAGGAAATGCGCACGCTAGCTATTGAGGAAGTTTTGGCAAAACAACTAGAGAAAGAGCAAACATTCGCGGCAAACTTTATCAACAAGGCGTCCTGAAAGGAAGAAAATAAACATGAAATTTGGCTTTGATATTGATGACACACTCATTAATTTACGTGCTCACGCCTTTTCCCTCTATAATCAAAAATTAGGTAAAAATATTCCGCAAGAAGTTTTTCAAGCATTGCAAAGGGTGGAGATTCATGAACCGTTTGGGTTAACAGAAACAGAGGGGGCGACAATGTGGAATCACTCCATGGAGGAAATCTATTTTACAGACTGTCCTTCCTTTGAGGGAGCCCTTGGGACACTTCAATTGTTAGCACAGCAGGGACATGAAATTTATTACATTACATCTCGTCCAAAGCAGTACTGTGCACGCACAAGGGAATGGATGGTAGCACAGGGCTTCCCAATCAAAGATAGTCACTTTTTCTGTGGTATGCAGGATATAGAAAAAGTAGAGATTATTCAGAAGCTTGCCTTAGATGTCTATGTGGATGATAAACCAGCAGTGTTAGAAACACTTGGCAATGTAGCAACAAAAGTAATCTTAAAAAATCAATCCTATAATCAGCAAGTAAATTTGCCACGATTGAATCATTGGAATGAGTTCCTTAAAATAATCCGTGTAAATGAATAAAAAAATCCCGAATGAGGTATGAGCTCATTCGGGATTTTTTTAAAATAATTGTTTTTCAATTTCTAAACCAACGCTTTGAATAGTGCGGATTAGGGTATCTTCATCATAGTCATTGTATCGCACTTCAGGTATGACCAATGACACCGAGGCAATAATTTGCTCGGAAGCATTTAAAATCGGAGCGGACAGCGAGCATGCACCTCGTACACGTTCACTTCTACTTTTTGCAAATCGTTGTTTACGAATCTGTAGTAATTCCTCCCAAAGCTGTTCTTTGGAAAGAATGGTTTTATCGGAAATTAGTTCAAGCTCAATACTCTCGACATAGTCCTCCGCATTTGACATAAAAGCGAGCAATGCTTTAGAGGAAGCGCCCGCATAAAGGGGAGAAGTGTCCCCAACGAACATCTTTGTTGAAAGCGGGTAGGTTGAATCATAGTTTAATATACAGCGTCTTTCCAATCCATCAATTATATTCATGGAAACACTCTCGCCAATTTCTTCATTTAATCTTTTTAAAATGGGCTCTGCAACAATAATTAGACTTGATTCTTCTTTAACTAAATTTCCTAAGTATAAAAGTGAATGCCCCAATTGATAGCGCTTTGTACGTTCATCTTTATGTAGAAAACCTTCATACACAAAGGTAGAAACGAAGCGCTGTAAACTAGAGATGCTTATCCCTGTTTTTTTACTTAACTCGGTAAGAGAAAGGCTAGGTTCATCTTTTGTGAAAGCTTTTAATACTTTAATAGCTTTGTGCAGTGATGACATTGTATAGTTTTTTTCGAAGATCTCTTGATTCATCTCAACACCTACTAAAAATCATATTTACAGGATATCAGAAAATCTGACCCTTTGTCTGAAGCTTTTATCTTAATAAGATAAAAATTACTTCTATTATAGCGTAAATTGATTAGAGGAGAGAGGATTTTTGGATTTCGTTTGTATGTTCTCCAAGTAACGGTGGTGCTAATTTGTATTGAATATTTAAATTGGAAAATTTCAATGGGCTTTTTATAAACTTGATGGTCCCGTATTGTTCGTGCTCTATTTCACCAATCATATCACGTGCAATCAACTGAGGTTGTGCTAATGCTTCGGCAATCGTATTTACACGACCACCAGGAATTTTATACTGCTGTAATAATGTGATCCATTCATCCCGAGTTTTTGTAATTGTGACATTAGCTATCATTTGTACAAGCTCAGCCTCATGCTGCTTACGAAGGGTATTTGATAAAAAGCGCGGATCCTTTGCCCATTCCTCATGCTTCAGCATCGCGCAAAACTTTTCAAATTGTCCATCTGTCCCAACACAAATCATTAAGGGACCATCCGCACATTGAAATACTTGATACGGGGCAACATTATTATGGCGATTCCCAAGACGCTGTGAGGAAAAGCCTGTATTTAAATAAGCACTTGCCACATTTGCTAGGCTACTCATTTGGACATCTAGTAAAGCTAAGTCAATAAATTGACCTTGATCAGTTTGGTCTCGTAGTCGTAAGGCAGCTAAAATACTAATCACAACATAATTAGACGTTAAAATATCTGCAATAGGTACACCCACCTTTGTTGCTTCACCCTCAGGGGAGCCGGTGACATGCATTAAGCCACTCATTGCCTGAATAACTGGGTCAAAGCCAGGTTCATGTGCAAGAGGACCAGTTTGCCCAAACCCTGTGACTGCACAATAAATAAGACGTGGGTTAACTTTTTTCAACTCCTCATAGCTTAGCCCCATTCGTGCCATATCCCCAGTTTTAAAGTTTTCAAGTACGATATCTGCATCTTTGACAAGATCTTTAAATCTTTCTCTACCCTCTGTTGTTTTTAAGTCTAGTAGGATCGATTTTTTATTTCGGTTAGCACATAGATAGTACGTACTTTGTTCTTGAACAAACGGTCCCCAATCTCGCATACTATCGGAGCCCTTTGGATGTTCAATGCGAATTACTTCTGCTCCTAAATCTGCCAACATCATGGAGCCAGCAGGGGCAGCATAAACGCGTGATAAGTCTAGTATTCGAATATTTTCAAGAGGTTGCATCGTTTCTCCTCCTACACACATCATTTATAAACAGGCTTACGTTTTTCTACAACCGCGCTAACACCCTCTTTAAAATCATCCAACTCTGTGACAATTGCCATTTGTGACGAAATATAATCAAGAGCAGTACGTAAATCCATGCGTTGACTTTGATAAACAGCACGCTTAATGAATTGTAGTGTTGTAGTTGGACGACTTGCTAAGTCCCTAGCATAATTCATTGTGTATTCGTCTAGCTCATGGTCATCCACAACAAATGTTACAACACCTTTGTCCTTTGCCTCATCAGCAGTTAGTACACGAGCTGTCCAGAACATATCTAATGCTTGATCAATACCAATTAATTTTGGTAAATAATAAGCTCCACCATCACCAGGCACGATAGCAACGTTAATATAGCTTTCTGAAATCTTTGTAGATTTAGCGGCAATCCGAATATCACACATTAAGGCCATATCAAGCCCAGCGCCCATTGCAAAGCCATGCACCTGTGCAATAACTGGTTTATCAATTTCTTCAAGGAGAAGGGGAATACGCTGAATTTTTTTCCAAAGTGAATTTTTTCGTGCTAAACCTGTAGAAGAGATATCTGCTTCGCTTTGGAAAAAGCCCTCACCAGCCTGCATTGCTTTAATATCGCCGCCCGCACAAAAAGACTTTCCATTACCTTTCACAATGACAACTCGAATATCGTTAGAATCGCGAACAATTTCAAGCGCTTTTATCCACTCAGTAATCATTTCTTCACTGAAAGCATTGTACGCCTCTGGTCTATTTAAAGTAATGGTTGCAATATGATCTCGCACTTCAAAAAGTAAATCAGTCATTGAAAAACACTCCCTTTAGGTTATTGGTTTGAATGTACTTACTGCAATCTTCATCCTTCTACATTGAGTAATGGGGAACTACTATTAGAAGTAGTCAAATACGCCCAAAGACTATCCTCGCTATTTTCCATTAGCTGTAATGCTACAATATTAGTCCAATAAGAGGAATCTACTCCTTCGTCGCGCCATGCCCAAAGTCTACGTGTAAATTGATGCAAACTATGCTCGTGGGTCGTACCGATGGCTGCATGGACTTGGTGGGAGATGGCTGTTACTGCTTGAATGATTTCTTCAAAACGAATGCGGGCGTATGCAACCTCGCTATTTTCATTGTTTGTAAGAAGGGCTTCAGTTACATTATTAAATGCCGCTAAAGCAATAGCCGTTTCACCTGCTAAGTGAACAATATGCTGCTGGACAAGCTGGAAGCGATGAATTGGTCGACCGAATTGCTCACGCTCCTTCGTATATTGAATGGTTAAGTCATTTATTTTATCGATAGCACCAGTCATCAGGGCTAATTGAAAGGCAGTACAGAGTGTTGTTAATTTGTGTATTTCGTCAGGAGATAACACAGTAGACAATTGTGAAACTAGTGCTTGTTGGAATGTCACAGTATCACGCGGTTCGCCTGCTAAATTTGTACCTTGTTTAATGTCAGCCTGACTTAAATCTATTACTACTAGATGTGTACCCTCTGTACTATAAGCAAGTGTTACTAGGTGCTTCACGTGACGTGCCCAAGGTATATGATGAGCCTGACCTGTTAATGTCCCGTTCTCTAACGTAAAGACTTGGTTCGTAGATAACCTATATGTCGCTAAACCTTCTAGTACCTGTAAGTTTAAATACTCCAGTAAATAGTTCGCAAAGGTTGTTTCAATAAATGGGATCGGAGCAGCGTATTTTCCAGTTAATCGAACAATATTCAGTAAATCTTCAATATCGCCGCCTGCACCTCCATTTTCTTCGGTAACGGCTACAACCGTCATACCATTTTCCGCCAATAATTCCCATAATGCCGGTGCCCAATCACCTTGTTCTACAGTATCAACTAAATCTTTATCGACATTTTCCTTTAACATACGTTCAACAACTTCCGTAATCATGTCTTTCATCTCACTCATTGTGCTACAACTCCTTTCGCTACAACGCCATACAATACCTCTGAAGTTCCACCTCTAATGGTAAAGCCTGGTGCATGTAAAATTGACTGGGCCATAAAGCGATCAATTTTACGATCGGCATCAAGTGAAGGATAAGTCTGTATGATTAGGCGTGTGATTTCGGGAATACTTTGCTCAAATTTCGTCCCTAGTGCTTTTACAAGTGCTGCTGGTATAGATACGTCCTCACTATTGCCAGATTCTAAAAGCTGAGCCACACCAATTGATAGATTTCTTAGACTCCAAAGACGAGCAACAATTTTAGATGCTTGCATTAATCCTTGTGAATTATTTTGGCGCTTTAGCTCTTGAATAAGCTCATCAATTAATGGGAATGTGCTCAATATTCGCTCTGGGCCACTACGCTCAAAGGCAAGCTCTGCTAATCCTTGAGCCCAGCCATTACCGATTTCCCCAACTACCATACTGTCTGGTACAAAAACATTATCAAAGAATACCTCATTGTAATGGTGCTCACCAGTTAAATATTTTATGGGAACAATGGTTATACCTTGTGCTTGTAAATCGATGATAAGCTGACTTAGGCCAGCATGCTTATTTTTCCCATCAAACGGACTCGTACGTACTAAAGTGACCATATAATGACAAAGGTGAGCGTTACTCGTCCATATTTTTTGCCCATTTACAATCCAGCCACCTTCTACTTTTTCAGCACGTGTAGTGACTGAAGCTAGGTCAGAGCCACTATTAGGTTCACTTAAGCCTATGCCAAAGTAGCATTCGCCTTTCACAATCTGTGGTAAGAAAAATTCACGCTGTTCTTCTGACCCATAACGTAAAAGAAGAGGACCTGTTTGGCGGTCGGCAAACCAATGTGCTGCAACAGGGGCGCCAACGGCTAAAAATTCTTCTGTTAAAATATATCGATCAATAGTACTTCGCTCTTGACCACCGTATTTTTTTGGCCAAGTTAAGCCAATCCAACCTTGTTGACCTATTAATCTGGAAAACTCAGGATCGTCTCCGCTTAACCAAGAATCACATTTCGGTGTGAAGGTTCCTTTTGCTAATTCATCCTGTAGAAAAGCTCTGACCTCTACACGAAATTGTTCCTGTTCTTCTGTAAATTGCACCGTTGGTAAATGAAGCATTTCATCATTCCTCCTATTTTACCGCAATGTGGTAACTGTTATTTTATATGTGTATTTTATGACTTCTTATGAATGGAGTCAATGTATTTTTTTTGAATTATTAAAAATTTCTTCACAGAGGAAAAAGTAATGAAGAGAAAATAATATTTTTAATTAAAAAATGGTAAAATGCAGAATAAACATGTTACTATGTAGAAAATTTTGTTGAGGAGGTAAGGGCGTGCAAATAGCTATAAAAACTTCACAAAAGGTTATGCAAGTTTTATCAGCACAGCTTGTACAGCATTTAGAAATACTGCAATACTCTACAAATGAGTTAGAACAGTTTATTTATGACAAAGCCAATGAAAATCCTCTATTAGTTGTTACTGACGCAGCGGTAAAAAGACAATATGAGGAAATTTCTCAATTAGCAAGCTATTCCGTTAAGAGTTTTTCCTCGCGCTATTATGAGCTAAAACGTAATTCATTTAATTTCCTTGAGATGGGGCTAGCTGCAAAAGAAAGCTATGAACGATTTTTATTGGAACAGGTGCCTTTGCATAAAAATCTTTCTACTATGGATTTAAAAATCTTGACGTTTTTAATTCAATCCTTAGACGATCGTTTATTTTTAGATGTGGATGTTGAATTGGTAGCTGATAAATTTAAAACAAGTTTTTTGCATGTAGAGGCATTATTGGACTTACTTCAAACATTTGAACCAGTAGGAGTAGGAGCACGGAATACAAAAGAATTTTTACTTATTCAGGTAGATAGGGATGAACTTGCACCCAATTTGACCTACCAATTTATCAAAGATGATTTAGAGTTAGTAGCTGCACAGGCCATCAAACAATTAAGTAAAAAATACAAAACACCCATACATGAAGTAAAAAATACTGTGGACTATATAAAAAATTTACAACCAGTGCTATCAGGAGACAAATTGGAAGCGATTCCATATATCATTCCCGAAATTGAAGTAGAAAAATTCGATGAGGAATGGTTGATTAAATTGAATCGGGGATATGTACCAGCCGTTACGATTGATCAACATTATGTAGAAATATTAAAGAATGACCCAAATTGTAAAACATATTTCCAAGACACAATGAAAGATGCTCTGTTATTGATACAAGGAATTGAGCAACGTGATAAAACAATTTATGAATTAACTAGATTACTAGTGAAATTACAAGAAGGTTTTTTCCATCAAGGAATGGAGGCTATAAAGCCCTTGCGTTTAAAAGATGTTGCGGACATATTAGGGTTACATGTGTCAACGATTAGTCGTGCTGTTCGTGGAAAATATATAAAAACCACCCACGGCGTATATGCTTTACAAACTTTATTTACAAAGGGCGTGATGAATAGTTCTGGAAAAATGGATTCGATTATGTATATTAAAAAGCGACTTAAACAGTTGATTGAAGGTGAAGATAAACAAAAACCTTTAACGGATCAGCTAATTACCAAAATATTAAGTGGCGAAGGTATTCAAATTTCTAGACGAACAGTAGCGAAGTATAGAGAAGAAATGAACATCATGAGCTCATTCAATCGAGCATATGGATAGATGATGTAAATAAAGTATCAATGATGTACATTTGCATCAAAATTTCGAAATCGCATATGAAGCTATTCAAGAACCAATCATTTTTAAAAGGCATCAATAAAGAGGTATGGATAGAGAGTGATTTATTATTTTTAATAATTGAATAGAGTTGGCATCCAATTTGCTCATTAAACAGTAGACATTGAATTAGAGGAAAGGGGCTAGTAAATGTCTACATAAAACACTAAAGGGGTGCTTTAATGGGAGCTTTGCAAAAATCACTGAAAACACGGCATATTACAATGATTTCCATTGGAGGGGTAATTGGTACAGGGCTATTCGTTGGTACAGGGAAAAACATTTTAAGCACTGGTCCAGCGGCAGTCGTTTCATATGCAATTGCATGCTTACTGATCGTTTTAATTATGCAAATGGTTGGAGAAATGGCAGCAGGAGAAATTGTGCTTGGGGAAAAGGCTAATGGTTCTGCAGAGTTAGGTTCATTTGCTTCATATGCAGGGAAGTATATTGGTCCATGGGCAGGCTTTACTGTTGGCTGGCTTTATTGGGCAAGTTGGGTATTTATTGTGGGGCTAGAAGCGGCACTTATTGGGGGAATGCTGCATAATTGGTTCCCGTTTATACCGATTTGGGTTGGGAGTATCGGTATCACATTGTTAATGACCATCATCAATATTTACTCTGTAAAATCATTTGGAGAATTCGAATATTGGCTTTCCTTCGTTAAAGTTTCAGCCATTCTCGTATTTTTAGTAGTTGGTCTAGCTATGATCCTGGGCATTTGGCCAAACTATGAGGCAAAGGGGTTAGGGATCTTAACAGAATTTGGTGGATTCGCACCAAATGGTATTGTCCCAATTTTCACTGCCATAGTTTTTGTCATTTTCTCAATTTGCGGTGCAGAGGTAGCGGCGATTGCAGCAGCAGAGTCTGAAAATCCAGCGAAAAATATTGTTCGTGCCATTCGCAATGTTGTGTTTCGATTAGGGCTATTTTTCGTAGGCTCAGTAGCTATTATGGTTTTAATTTTACCTTGGAATGATACAAAAATGTTGGCAGCACCATATGCAAATATTTTAACGCTGGCAGGGCTTCCTATTGCTGCTCAAGTTATACAAATCGTCATTTTTATTTCATTAATCTCAGTTTTAAATTCTGCACTGTATACAAGCTCCCGTATGTTGCTTGAAATGTCTCGTCAGGGTGATGCGCCGAAAATATTTTCGCAAATTAAAAATCGGCGAGGAGCACCGGTACCTGCCATTATCGGAAGTACATTGGTAGCGTATATCTGTGCGATGCTATATTTCATTTCACCTGAAGTTATCTTCTATTTTTTAGGTAATTGTGTTGGCGGATTGATGATTGCGGTTTATATTTTTATTGCTATTTCACAAATTCGTTTCCGACGTTATTATGACAAAGTTTCAAATGAGCCATTATCGATTAGAATGTGGTTATTCCCATATCTTTCTTATGTCACAATTGGAATTTTAACCGTTGTTTATTTATGCCAAGCGCTCATAGAATCTTTACGCTCTCAGTTTTATTTAAGCACATTAGTTTTAATACTCTCAGTTTTCCTGTTTATGATTATGCGAAAGCTGTCGACAAAACCAGAAGAAAAAATAGAGGAAAAGCTAGCCTCAGAGTAGAATAAATATGATGATGTTCCTAATCGTAGTGATTTAACTTCTTGCAGCAAATATCTTTTGTACCGAAAGCGTAGCGGCAGATGTTTTATGCGCGTAAGCGTAGCGGCAGGTACAGAAGTCTCCCACCTCTATAGGTGGTGAGATGAATGCGAATTTAAGCTACTTTTCAGAGGGTGTCCAAACTCCCGCTAAATTAAAGAACTCAGTCTAAGAACCCAACGTCCTGTGGCATTTAACTGTGCGAAAGCGAAGTGACAGCAACACGGTTTTAACTGTGCGAAAGCGAAGCGACAGCAACAATAACAACAACAACACACGACTGAGTGATCAACAACATGTTGCTGCCGCTACGTTAGCACTACGCTTTCGCACAAAAAACATTTGTTGGCCCAAAGCCTCCGGTGGATGTCACGGAATCGGAAAGGCGTTAATAAAGGATGTTAGCCTAAAATCATCGCATCCATGCGATAACTGCTAACTGACCTGCATCGGTAAAAAACGCCACGTCCTGTGGCTTTACCGAAATGACCGACATCGTGTCGGCCCTCACGCAGGCCTAATCACAAAGCCGATTCCGGACGCAATTATGCCGAGGCGTAATTGATATCAGCATATAAAAAATTCGCGACCATTCTCCGAGATAGCAAGCCAAGTAACAAAGCGAAGGTCTTAAGCACCTTTAGGCTTGCAAATTACCCGTAGAAGGAGAGCGAATTTTTTGTATGAAATTATTTTATCTTCACTCAGCAGCCCCCCACCTCTACAGATGGTGAGATGAATGCAGTTTTGGTTTTTTTACAGTGGGTGTCCAAACACCTACTGAAATAGAGGAACTCAGGCTAAGAACTTCACTTCCTGTGAAAACACATGAGTGACCAACATCATGTTGCTGCCGCTCCGTCAGCACTACGCTTTCGCACAAAAAAACAACATGTTGCTGCCGCTCCGTCAGCACTACGCTTTCGCACAAAAAAACAACATGTTGCTGCCGCTGCGTTAGCACTGCGCTTTCGCACAAAAAACAACATGTTGCTGCCGCTGCGTTAGCACTGCGCTTTCGCACAAAAAACATCATGTTGCTTTCCGCTGCGTTAGCACTGCGCTTTCACACAAAAAACATCATGTTGTTGCCGCTCCGTTAACACTGCGCTTTCGCACAAAAAACATCATGTTGCTGCCGCTGCGTTAGCACTGCGCTTTCGCACAAAAAACAACATGTTGCTGCCGCTACAATTACGCCATGGCGAAATTGATTTTCTAGTTTGAGAGGAAGTGGTCAATATGTCGATAACAGAACTTCATAAAGATGAACATTTTTTTCTTGTCAAAAATGATGAAGTAATTGTAAAAAGTGATATCCAAATAGAGCTGCTTAAAAAAATTATAAAAAAGTATAGTAAAGGGACAGAGACATATGAGGTAGAAGGCTATTTTATTCATGTATTAGAGACTTCACAGGGTAGCTTATTTAATATTAGACCATTAACGCAGTTTAGCCATTTTGATTTTATGAATCCTTTATCAAACAAAGTATTAAATTCCATATCAGATGGCATTACCATATGTGATAGCGATGGGAAAATATTATTTCAAAATGATATTGATATCGAAATTGTCGGTATTAATTTAATGGGGAGATATGCAAAAGACGCAATAGCTGAAGGATTAATGAGTGATTCTATATCCATGAAAGTCATCGAATCGAAAGAAAAAGTAACCATACTGCAAACGTTCATTAATGGAAAATGCTTTTTAGTGACGGGCAAGCCAATATTTAATGAAAAGGGTGAGTTGCAATACGTAGTAGCCATTACACGTGATATGACCCAGTTAAAACTACTAGAGACAGAAGTGAAAAAATTAGAGGTTCAAAATGAAAATTTTAAAAATAAGCTACAAGCATTACATAATAAAGAGGCGACACCAAGTAATTTAATCGCTGTGTCTCCTGCAATGATGGATGTTGTAAATCGCGTGATGAGAATTGCGGAGGTAGATTCTACTGTATTAATTGGTGGTGAATCGGGCGTTGGTAAAGAAGAAATTACAAAGCTAATTCATGCAAATAGTAGACGTAGCCATAAGCAAATATTAACGATTAACTGTAGTGCAATACCTGAAAATCTATTAGAAACCGAACTTTTTGGCTATGAGGGAGGAGCATTTACAGGAGCGTCGAGAGGTGGTAAGGCTGGGTTATTTGAAATTGCGTCAGGTGGTACAGTATTTTTAGATGAAATTGGAGAGATGCCTTTGCTACTACAGGCAAAATTATTACGTGTGCTCCAAGAGTCAGAGGTTCATCGTATTGGTAGTGGGAGGCCTATTTCTATTGATGTCCGCATTATTGCAGCAACGAATCGCAATTTGGCAGAAATGGTGAGACAAGGTAGTTTCCGTGAGGATTTATATTATCGTTTAAATATCATCCCCATTGAAATTCCACCATTAAGACAACGTCGTCAGGATATTATTCCACTAGTCCATCATTTTTTAGCTGTCATTGGAGAGAAATACGGTATTCATCGAACAATTGAGTCATCGGCCATGAAAATATTAGTGTCCTATGATTGGCCAGGAAATATACGTCAGCTTAAAAATATGGTGGAACGAATTTGCTTATTAGCTACACAGCCAGAAATAACAGTATATACGGTACAACAAGAATTAGATTGTAATACAACGAATATTCATGATATCGAAAATGTGGAGCAACTACCTAAATTACAGGAATCAGCTGTTACAACCATGTTTAGTGGCACATTAAAGGAGCAAGTAGCTGCTTTTGAAAAGCAAATTATAAAGCAGGCATTGTCTAAATATCCAAGTATTAGGCAGGCAGCCAAATCACTTGGCTGTGATCAGTCAACTTTAGTGCGTAAAATTCAAAAATTCCAATTAACAAGGCATATCTCTTATAAGGAGTAGTGATGTATTTCTGCATCAAATTTTCGATTTTGCATAGTAAATAGTAATAACACAACGGTGTTTAGTGACGTGATGCAACAAAAATGATGATCCGCATCATTAAAATGAATCAATAAATAAGAGATGAAAAGAGGTATTTTCGAATAAGAGAATGTCTCTTTTTATTTTTTGTGCTGAAAGCAAACAGTTGGCATGAGAGTTGCTAGTAAAAAAGTGTATGAAATTTTAAACGAAAAGAGGTTGGTATTGATGGCAATTCAATTAAAGGAAGAGCTAAAAACATTAGATCAAAAGCATTTTTTACATCCAACATCGTCAATTGAGCAACAGCAAACACAAGGACCAGCAGTTATTTTTACAGAAGGAACTGGAATTTATTTGAAAGATATCGAAGGAAATGTCTATATTGATGGGATGTCTTCTTTATGGAATGTAAATATTGGGCATGGCCGTCAAGAAATTGCAGATGTTGCGAAGGAGCAAATGTCCACATTAGCATTTAGCTCCTGCTTTGCAACATTTAGCAATGAACCGGCGATTCGTTTAGCAGCGAAAATTGCTTCTTTAGCTCCGGGAGATTTAAACACAGTATTTTTTACTTCAGGCGGCTCAGAGGCGAATGATACAGCCATTAAACTAGCACGTCATTACTGGTTACTAAAAGGACAGCCAAAGCGCCAAAAAATTATTTCACGTACACACTCCTACCACGGTGTAGCAATGGGCGCTACAAATGCAACAGGCTTACAAGCATTTCGTGATTTTACAAATTCACATGCTCCAGATTTCCACTATGTCTATAGCGAATCGGTACGTAATTTACGTGAAACGATTGAAGCGTTAGGTCCTGAGAATGTGGCTGCATTTATTTCTGAGCCTGTGCAAGGAGCAGGTGGAGTAAATATTCCACAAAGGGACTACTTTAGAGAAGTACGAAAAACTTGTGATGAGTACGGTATTTTATTGATTGCGGATGAAGTTATTACAGGATTTGGGCGTACAGGTAAATTTTTTGGGATGGAGCACTATGGTGTAGTGCCAGATATGATGAGCTTCGCAAAAGGCGTTTCGAGTGGCTATGCCCAACTTGGAGGAGTGGTGATATCAGAAAAACTGCATCAGGACTTTTGTGAGCTTTCCAAGGGTACATTAATGCATGGGTACACATACAGCGGTCATGCACTTGCTTGTCAAGTTGGCTTAAAAAATATTGAAATCGTTGAGCGTGAAAATCTCGTTGAAAATGCAGCGGTCATGGGTGATGCAATGTTAAAGGGATTCCAAGCGCTGCAGGAAAAGTATAGCTTTATTGGACGTGTGCGTACACTTGGATTGCTTGGGGCAATTGAATTAGTCAAAAGCCGTGAGACAGGTGAATTGTTTGAGTCCCCTCTTAGCCCAATTTTTGTACAGGAAACGATGAAGCGAGGGTTAATTCTTCGAACAGTTACGTATGATCAAGATACAGTTGTTTTTGCTCCGCCTCTTATTCTATCAAAAGTAGAATTGGACGAAATGCTGCGTATATTAGACGAAACGTTTGAATATATACGTAAAACTATCGTTGAAATATAGATTCAATCACTTTATAAAGGAGGAGTAATATGACAACAGTTATTAGAGAGGTACGAGAACAATTTAATCCAGCGAGACCAACCCAATGTATTGGCACTGTAGAACTTTTAACACTAAATGAAACGAAAGCAGTTGTTACTGCTGCTCATAATGCATTTGAAGACTGGAAAAATACATCATCTATTGCACGTGGAGAGATTTTACGACTAACAGCGGATCTGCTTGAAAAAAATATAGATCAAGTAGCTGAAATAGCTTCATGTGAAATGGGCAAAACGAAAAGTGAAATGCTCGGAGAAGTGAAACGAGGGGCTTCCATTTTGCGTTATTTTGCCCAAGAAGGGATGCGTGCTGTAGGTGAGGTGTTACCTTCTGCCAATGAATCAAAGATATTATACACAATGCGTGTGCCACTCGGTGTAGTTGCGGCGATCACTCCTTGGAATTTTCCTGTTGCCATTCCACTGTGGAAGATTGCTCCGGCATTAGTATATGGCAATACAGTTGTTTGGAAGCCATCTATTGAAGCAGCTTTAACCGGAAAATTAATAGGAGAATTATTTCAACAGGCAGGTTTACCAAAAAATGTGTTACATGTAGTCCAAGGTCGTGGCTCAAAGGTTGGGCAGGTTTTATTGGAGGCACCTGAAGTAAAGGCGATTACATTTACCGGTTCAAATAATGTCGGGCAAAGTATTTTAGATACTGCTGGACCAACGAATAAAAAAATTCAACTGGAGCTTGGAGGCAAAAATGCAGCCATCATTTTAGCGGATGCGAATATCAAACAAGCTGCAAAACTAACGATAGAAGGTGCTATGAAGCAAACAGGACAGCGTTGTACAGCGACTAGTCGAGTGTATATTGAGGAAGCGATTTATGAAGAAGTGCTCCAGCAGTTAATAGAAGAGGCTAAAAAAATAGAGGTTGGCGTAACAATGGGCCCTGTATCCTCGAAGGGACAATATGATTCTATTTTAGCCGCTATTGAAAAAGCACAACTAGATGGAGCTGAGCTTATATTTGGTGGTGGTCCGACTCAAGGTATGAAAGAGGGGTATTACATCGATCCAACCATTTTTACAAATGTAACACATGATATGGCGATTGCCCGTGAAGAAATATTTGGCCCCGTACTAGCTGTTATAAAGGTTAAGGATTATGAAGAGGCGATTCGCTTATCGAATGATTCCGATTTTGGATTAAGTGCTTCGATTTATACTACCAATATTCCAAAAGCTTTTGATTTTATTAATCGCAGTGAAGTGGGACTTGTACAGGTGAACGATGAAACAGGAGGAGCCGAGCCCCAAGCGCCATTTGGAGGAATGAAAAACTCAAGTACTGGTGCCCGAGAGCAGGGGCAGGCGGCGAAGGAATTTTTTACAACCTTCAAAACAATTACAATTGGTACAAAAGTTGAATAAAAATCTAACTCATCTTGAAATTTAATAGCATGGTAGCCAAACAAAAACACATTCTATATGCCTCAGTGTAATGATTTCGGATTTTTCTCATAGTGACTGCTATCTTTTGAGGAAATCTAGCAGCATTCACTTGAGGCATTATCTTCATCAAAGAGGATTATTATGAAGAATTTTTGTGTATTTCATCAAACCAAGTAAACGAAAGAAGGTATAACTATGGCACAAAGTCGTTTAGCAATTGATGTTGGTGGAACGTTTACGGATGTATTTGTTTTTAATGAAGAGACGGGAGATATTTTTGTAACAAAAACCTCTTCAACACCTTCAAATCCAGAGCAGGGAATTTTAAATGGTGTTGTAAAAGCAGGGTTAGATGGGAAGAATATTAAAATTTTTTCTCATGGTACAACTGTTGGAACGAATGCTTTAATTGAACGAAAGCTTCCGAAAACAGCCCTGATAACGACAAAGGGTTTTAGGGATGTTATCGAAATTCGCCGTGGGACGAAGGAAGATATTTGGGATACGTACAAGGATACTGCTAGGCCCTATATTCAGCGGAGAGATCGGTTTGAAGTAGGAGAACGCATAGATTATGAAGGGAACATTATTCAAGCTATTGATGAAGAGGAGGTTCGGATTTTAGCCAAGAAATTAAAGCGTAGAGGTACACAGTCTATTGCGGTTTGCTTCCTCAATGCCTACGTCAATGGAGAGAATGAGCTGAAAGTCAAAAAAATTTTAAAAGAGGAACTACCGGATGTCTATGTTTGTATTTCAAGCGAGGTACTTCCTGAAATTTTCGAGCATGAGCGGATGAGCACGACGATTATCAACGCCGTTCTCGGACCAATTATGAGTAAATACATCAGTAAGTTAAGCAATGAAATGCAGAAAAAGGGCTATGTGGAAGAAATTTTGGTGTTACATTCTGGTGGTGGTGTCATGACTTCAAGTACGGTTCCACGTTATGCGGCTAGGCTAGCAAGCTCAGGGATAGCAGCTGGTGCTATTGCCAGTAAGCATATCGCAAAGCTGTGTGGGTTTGACAATGCAATCGGCTTAGATATGGGGGGTACAAGTACAGATATTTCACTTATGTATAAGGGTGATATTCGCATTACAAAGGATTGGTCAATAGAATATGGTTATCCAATTGGTTTTCCAAGTATTGAAATACTAACAATAGGAGCAGGGGGTGGTAGCCTTGCATGGAAGGATGAGGGAGGCTCTTTACGTAATGGACCTCAAAGTGCAGGGGCAGTTCCAGGTCCAGCCTGTTATGGACGAGGGGGAACAGAACCAACGAACTCAGATGCTAATTTAGTATTAGGGCGTCTTGGCGTGGATTTATTGGATGGTACGATGCAATTAAACAAAGAAGCGGCAAGAGAAGCTGTGAAAAAAATAGCAAGCGCTTTCAATCAAACAATAGAGGAAGCAGCAAGTGCAATTATAGAAGTTGCAAATGCGAATATGAGCGATGCTGTAAGACTAATATCAGTTCGTAGAGGCTATGATCCACGAGATTTTGCACTTGTTGCTTTTGGTGGTGCAGGGCCATTACATGGTGCCTATTTGGCAAAGGATTTAAACATTCCGAAGGTTATTATTCCTACTCATCCAGGTGTAGCTGCTGCAATGGGCTGCCTACTTGTAGATGTTCGACATGATATTTCTAAAACGTATGTGAAGAAAGTAGAGGAGGTAACTGCTGAAGAACTGACCAAGCAATTTGGTGCATTACGTAAAGAAGCAGCAACATTATTAGAAGAGGAAGGGATAGCAGAAAGTACCTCATCCTTGACGAATTATATAGATCTCCGTTATAAGGGGCAATGGCGATCTCTTGCTGTACTTGTAGCAGATGAAATAACTTCTCTAGATGTAATACTAGAAGCCTTTCATCAAGAGCATGAACGAGAATTTGCATTTTCCGATAAGGAGCAAGCTGTTGAAATTTTCGGCCTACGTGTTACGGCGATTGGAACAGTACCAAAGCCTGATTTTCCTCAATATGCTCCTGAGGGCTCTTTAGAAGATGCATTCAAGGAAACGCGCTCTGTTTTTTTTGAGGGTAAATATTTTGAAACAAACGTGTACTATCGCGATAAAATACCAGTTTACACACAATTTGCTGGGCCAGCCATCATCGATCAACTCGACACAACGACTGTTATTCCACCTGGTTTTACAGCAGAGGTTGATGCATATAGAAATATCATTATTACGGTGAACTAATATTCCATAAGGAGGAATTGAGTGATGAGTACAACGAATTTAGAGACACCTCATAGGGTCCAAAATTTAGACCCAGTAACATTTGAAGTGTTGAAAAACGGTTTTGTGAACTTAGTTGATCAAATGGCTGAACAAATGCTGCGTACATGTTATTCGTTTGTTATCTATAATCGAGACTTCAGCTGTGCATTATGTGATGCACAGGGAAATACAGTAATGCAGGGAACCCAAGATATTTCAGTACATGTCGGGACATTACATTTAACCGCAAAAGCTATCTTAGAGGATTTCTCTGATGATATTCATCCTGGCGATGTATTTCTAGTGAATGATCCTTATCGTGGTGGCACACATTTTAGCGATGTTCGTGTCATTTTACCAGTATTTCATGATGAAAAATTAATTGCCCTTATGCAAACGAATGGACACTGGGCAGATGTCGGTGGCTCTAATCCAGGTTCCTTTGATATTACTGCAAGGGAGCATTACGGAGAAGGATTGCGGATTCCACCTGTACGCATATATAGTAAAGGTCAATATTTAGCAGATGTTGTAAAAATCATTGTCATGAATATGCGGATACCAGAGGAGCGGATAGGCGATTTACGTTCTCAGGTGGAAGCAGCAAAAGTTGGGGAGAAGCAGCTCAAGGAAATGATTGAAAAGTACGGTATAGATACAGTGCTAGTGGCCTTTGGAGAGGTGCAAAATTATGTTGAACGATTAATGAAGGCGAAAATAAAAGCTTTACCCAAAGGCCAATGGGAAACGGTGGACTATATTGACATGGACCCACAAGTAGGAGATGGCCTTATCCCAATCCATGTAAAAATGACCATTACTGAGAGGGAAATAGCGTATGATTTAAGTAACTCTCATCCTTATATAAGCTGCTTTTTAAATGCGGGATTTGGCTCAGCCCTTTCTGGTACTTATGCAGGCACTAAAACATTCTTCCCGGATATCCCCCTAAATTCAGGATTCTATCGGGTTGTGAAAATTTATCTTCCTGAAAACTCTGTCGTTAATGCTCCTAGCCCCGTTGCCGTCTCTGGCTATTGTTCTGGAGCGTTTGAGAAAATTATGAATGCTTGCTTCGAATTATGGTCAAACATTATGCCTGAACGCGCTATCGCATGTTCATTTAATTTAGAGTATTTATTAATAGGTGGGTATGATCAGCGTCAGGATAGTAGTGAATATTTTATGTGGTATGACTGGATGGCTGGCGGGCATGGTGGGCGTATTGATCGTGATGGTGCCAATACAACCTCACCAGTGTTTGGAGTAGGGCTAAGTGTACAGCCATGTGAGGGGCAAGAGCGATTGTCACCAGTTATTACAACAAAGCATGAAATTATAATAGATTCTGCAGGTCCAGGTAAGTACCGTGGTGGTTGTGGTGTCGAGAAGGGAGGCATTTTAACAAATGTTAACCAAACCGTGATGTCCTATTGCTGTGATCGCTCACGCTCTATTACATGGGGAATTATGGGCGGCTTACCCTCTATCGCACAGGGAGCTATTTTAAACCCAGGTAAAAAAAATGAATTATTTTTAGGTACAATTTTTTCCAATATCGAACTGAAAAAAGGAGACTCCTTTACTCGTCCTTCGGCTGGTGGAGGAGGCTTAGGGGACCCGTTAGCACGAGATATAAATGCTGTATTAGAGGATGTTATTGATGAATATGTTTCAATTGAGCGTGCGAAGCTTGATTATGGAGTTGTGATCCATGAAATTGATCGTGATATCGATGCGTTTGAAGTAGATATAGCTGCCACATTAAAAGAACGCGACTATATTCGCCAAAATCGTCATAGATGGCTAGAGACAAATCCTCTTCTAGTGGAGCAGATGTATAATAATGGAGAAATTAATCAAATGGATGTTATCCGAAGATATGGCGTTGTGATGGATTATCAAACAAATAAAGCATTACCAATTTCAACAGAGCAATACAGAGAGTCAATGAAGAAACGCTCTTTAGCCTTTTGGTAAACAACTATAGAGAGTAGTTTAGGCTACTCTCTAGTGCATTTATATAAATAAGTTTACTTATTAAAACGATCTATCTTAAAAAGGGATAAATCCTGCTTGCTTTGTCCATTTAGTATTAACTCTGTGAGTACTTCACCAACTGCACTGCTGAATTTAAAGCCATGCCCAGAAAAGCCCGCTGCTACGATAATGTTTTGATGCTCAGGTAAAAAGTCGATAATAAAGTCTTCATCTGGTGTCATTGAATACTTGCACGTTTTTCCATAATTTAACGCCCCGTGCTGTGGCATAAATTGCTGAATAAAGTTAAGTAAGTCAATTGAGTCCTGTTCGTCAAACGGACGAAGTGGATCATTTGGATTGATTACCTCGCCACCATCATGGCGACCAAGCTTTAGTCCAACACCATCAATGCTTGGAAATCCATAGTATGTGGAATCTTCCAATTCAAAACAATAGGCTGGAAATACATTTTCACCATAGAGCTGTTCATCTGCTTCAAACCAAGCAAAGGTTTTTCTAGTAGGTGTAACAGGGATAGGAATGCCCATTGTTTGTAATAGCTCTGTGATCCAAGCACCAGCAGTGACAATCAACTGCTTCGACTCGTAAATATTATTTTCGGTTTGTACCTTTACAATGCTTCCCGCTTGAATAGACTGTACTTTTTCATTCGTATGTAATGCTGCTCCTGCCTCCATTGCTAATTTTTTATAGGCATGAATGCAGGCCTCTACACGAAGAACACCAGCAGTTGGCTCATAGCAAGCAACAAAGTTTTCGGGGACAAATAATCCTGGCCATTTTTTCATAGCTGTATCAGCAGAATATTGTTCTAGTGCTAAGTCATAAAGCTCGGCACTAGCTTTTACATTTTTAATAAAAGAATGACTTGGCTCTCCGACATTCACAACCCCAGTTTGTAGAAATAGGGATTCAGTTGATAAAGTTTCTAATTCCCTCCATAATTCACCTGCTCTTTTGACAAAAGGTACATAACTAGCCCCCTCACCATAGGCAAAGCGAATAATTCTTGTTTCTCCATGATGGCTACCTTCTTCATGTGGAGGATTAAGGGCATCAAGCATCAGAACATTTTTTCCTGCCTTTGCTAAATAATAGCCCGTTGCCATACCCATTGAGCCAGCCCCAATGATTATCACATCATATATCATATAATCCCTACTTTTTTGCTCTAGTATAACAAAATAATAGATAGGAAGACAGAAATTTTCGAAAATTTTATAGGAAAAAGCACAACTCTTCAAGAAGAATTGTGCTTCATTTCTTATTTCACTGTAGGCAATATTTTATTTAATGAAATGGCTACGATAGCTGCTGTTGCAATCGGTGAGCCCAGTAGATATTGTACGGTTGTTGGTAAAGAATAGAGGAAATCATCTGGGAGTAACGTTAATGCTAATGTTAAAATGACAGGAATAGCAATTACATACATTTCCTTTTCACCAATACTTTCATTTTTCATTACCTGTAAACCACTAATTGCGATAATACCACAGACGATTACAAAGATACCGCCAATTACTGCTGAAGGAATTGCAGAAATTAGAGCAGCTAATTTACCAGAGAAACCAAATAAGATAAACCAAGCACCAGCGGCAATAAATACTCGACGACTTGCTATACCTGTAATGGAAATAACACCTGCATTTGTTGAGTATCCAGTAACAGGAGTTGAACCAAGCAATGAAGCCACGAAACATCCAATTCCCTCCCCAATAACTCCTCGATTAATTTGTTTATCTGTCAATGGTTTATCGATAACATTACTCACGGCAAACCAAGTACCTGTTGTCTCTGCCAGTAAGACGATATAAATAATCACCATTGTTATAATGGCTGAAAAATTAAAGGTGAAGCCGAAATCTGCAAAAGGAATTTGTGGCATACTAAACCATTTAGCTTGTGATACGGCTGATAAATCTAAGACACCCATTACATTGGCTGCAATACAACCCACAATTAAAGCAATGATAACTGAGGCGATACGAAAGATTCGTCCTTTTTTATTGAAAATTGAGCCTAACATTACACAAATGATTAAGACTGCAGCTGAGATAAGCGCTAAATTGATGTTTTGGTTAATCGACGCACCTGCACCATTAAAGATATTATCACTTAAACCAACAGGCATTAAAGAAAGACCAACAACAAAGATAATCGTTCCTCCAACAATTGGAGGGATAAAGGTTTTAACGATTTTATTGAAAATCCCAGTATAGCCTAAAATAATAACGAAAATGGCACCGATTAAGCTAGCTCCTAGGATAGTGTTCCAGCCAAGCTGTCCGCTGCCACTTGCTGCATAAATCCCAACGATGGCTCCAAGAGGGACATAGGATGGACCTTGCGCAATAGGTAGCTTCATGCAAAAATGAGTTTGGATAATCGTAGCAATCCCTGCTGCGATAAAGGTAGATTGAATTAATGCACTTGCTTGTCCTGACTGTAACCCAATTAACATCGCAATTAGAAAAGGAACTACATAGACATCCATAGCCATGACGTGCTGTAAACCTAGTAAGGCTGATTGACTGTATGACACTTTTTCATCAGGTAAAACAGTTAATTGTGTTTTTCTTTTTTCGTTTAATTGATTATGTTGCGTTTCCACTAAGATGTCCACCTCTAAATATAAATTTATACTGTTAAATGACAGAGTCGCGAGTTATGCTCTTGTGTGAACTTTATTTCCTTGTACCCACACCTCACGGATATTTTCGGGACGTACAAGATACATGATTTTTTGGAAGATATCCTGTAAATCTTCGTTGTTTTCAAAAATAGGTAGTTTGGCTGCTGGTACTTTTGTATCGATGATTTGTACATCCCATGTATAGTTCTCCTGTAGTCGACCGACTGGTAAGCTTAAGCTTTCGCCACCACCAGCTGTTGCTAAATAAAATGCTTCATTTATCGTAATACGTGAATTTGCTACGCCTCGTTTTTCGGCAGGAAGTGAAGTATCAACGCCGTCTTCTAGCATTCTAGATGACATAACAGCTTGTCTTGCATTATCAAACAAACTTGGAGAAAAACCGCCTGAAAGATCTGAGCCTACCCCTATATCCACACCCATTGAATGGAAGCGTGCAATAGGAATAACACTATTTGCAAAATAAGCATTGGAGATAGGACAATGACCAATTGCAGTGCCAGTTTCAGCAAATAGCTGTGCGTCATCATTGCTTAAAAAATTACAATGTGCCATCACAGATTTAGCGCCTAATAAACCAAAATCATGTAAGGCAAAGGCGTCATTTTTCTTAAATCGTTCCTTCACATAGCCATGCTCCCAGTCGCTTTCACTACAGTGTGATTGAATATGCGTATCATATTTAGCAGCTAATTCACCCAAGCCCTTTAAGGCATCGTCCGTACAGCTTGGAATAAAACGTGGTGTAACGACTGGATAAACACCCTGTTTTGTCGTTTTTGCTAGATCTTTCACAGCTAAAATAAACTCTTCTGTATCCTTTAATGCTGTTTGGGTATCTAAATCACGGTAGTAGTCTGGATTTTGCTCAGGATCATCCATAACAACTTTACCAACTAAGCCTCGTTGTCCTTTTTTCGCACAGATTTTTGCTAATAGTAAGCTTGCTTCCTTATGAACAGTAGCAAAATAGAGAGAGGTAGTTGTACCATTTGCAAGTAACGTGCTAACTAAATCTTCATAAACCTCTTGTGCAAATGCTAAATCAGAAAATCTGGATTCGATAGGAAAGGTGTATGTGTTTAGCCAATCATAAAGTGGAATATCTAATGCAGTACCCGCCTGAGCCCATTGGGGAGCATGTACATGCAAATCGACAAAGCCAGGTAAGAAGTATTGACCTTCCCCTAAGGAATGGAAATTTTCTTTACCTTGATATGTAGTAAGGAGATTTTGATAGTCGACATGATCGGGAGCAACAGTTTTTTCAATCATACCTTCTTCATTTATAAAGAATAGATATTCTTTTAAAATTTGTACTTCACTAGAAGACTTACTTGAAAAAGCTGTCCCTTTAAAAATTTGCGTATATTTTGACATAAAAACCACCCTAATGTTCGTTTATTGATAATTACTTGGACTATTATAGGTCATTTAAATTGTTTAGTCTATAAAAAAACGAATATTAAATATTGTTACTAGAATGACTTTAGCTATTTTTTTACAGCTTTGACAGGCATTTAGGTAAAATTAGAGAACTAGTCATAATTCAATGGTATACAATTAATGATGTAAAAGTTTCTTTTAAAAAGGAAAACAAGGCTTAATGAATGTCAAGGAGGAGGATTTATATGTTGGTCAAAGGGCATAGTTTTAAATTATCACTATTTTATTGGCTTTTGTTCATTCCGATTTTTTTAGGAATAAGTTATCAGTCATTATTTTTTGACTGGCAAATACAAAAGTATTATTTTAAAGAATTTGAAGATTTTGGTCGTTACGTCCTTGTCTTAGCAATAAGTTTTATAGAAGCATTTATCTATGTATTAATTATCCGATTTATTGTATTTTTGTTTCAGAAACAGCTTCATCTTAATAAATGAATCGTATTTGAGAATAAAATCTCAAATACGATTAATAGAGTCGTTAATAATATCCATAAACAAATGAAAGGCCGCAGAGATATTTTGTTCGTTTTTTCGTGTACAAAGATAGATGGGTCTTTGAATATCAATATCTTTTATAAAGACTCTGGCTACTTGTTGCCTTTGAATAAAGCTTGAAGCAGCTATGGACGGTGCTAGCATTGTACCGTAGCCAGCTGCAATGGCATGGATCGATTCATTAATGCCATCAAGTTGCAGACCTACTCTTGGAGGCGGAATTTTATGAACCTTGCATAGTGCATTTAAAAATTCCTTTGTTGAGCTGCCGTCTTCTCTAGAAACAAAGGGCTGTTGCATTAATTCTGCTAATGTCACAGTTTGATCTGCCATTGGGTGTCCATAAGGCACGATAAACCAATAATCCAAATTGATCAGAAATTTATAATTAATATCTGGATGATGACCATCCTCTTTTACGATAAAGGCTAAATCCGCTTTATAGTGAAGCAATTCTTCAATAACCTGCTGGGAGTTCGCGGTTTTTATATGGATATAAGAATTCGGGAAGGCTTGCTTATAGTTAGCTAACCATTTTGGTAATAAAAAATGGGATGGCACATGGGTAGAAGCAATTTGTAATTCTTCATTCCCAGTATTTTTTAATTGCTCTAACTTATTTTCAATATCCAATTCTAAATCAAATAGTCGCTGTGCCTGTTTAAATAAAAATTCCCCATTTTGTGTTAACGTGATTCCTCTTCCCTTAGATTCCAACAAGGTTAATTCTAAATCTTTTTCTAAATTCCGAATTTGTATAGTAACAGCAGGCTGACTAATCATTAATGCTTGTGCTGCCTTCGATACACTTTTAAGCTCGGCTACTTTTGTGAAGAGTCTAAGAGCATGTAAATTCATGAAATTTCTCCTTATATAAAAATTATTTATCCTTTTATATAAATTATATATTAGATTTATTAATTTGCACTCTGTATCCTTTTAATTACTATAAAGTTTTAGGGGAGGGGACGAGATGAACCGACAGCACATCGGAATTTTATTTGGAGGGGTACTATTGCTCGTAGTGGCAATGGGCATTAGCCGATTTGCCTTTACACCAATTTTGCCATTTATGCGGCATGATGTCGGATTTTCTTTTGAAGTAGCAGGATTTTTAGCATCAAGTAATTATATTGGCTATTTCATTGGTGCATTATGGGCGGGATTTATCCATCGTAATAGGAAGAACTTTTTATTGTTAAATGTTGTCTTAAATGTCCTTTCCGTTGTTCTAATGGGCATTATTGGAATATATAGTGTTTGGATTGTGCTTCGTTTGATTGCAGGCATTACAGGCGGTCTTATTTTTGTTTTAACATCAAGCATTATTATGGATTACTTAGCAAAGCGCTCACTTTCACGGTGGTCAGGCTATTTATTTAGTGGGATAGGCTTAGGAATTGCAATCTCCGGCTTATTCGTACCCGTTCTTGAGGGACATTTTGCATGGCAAGGTACATGGATAGGTTTAGGAATTTTATCAGCGCTGTTTTTAGGCATGACGTACATTCTTTGGAGAGGATTAGATGTACAAGATAGCAAGAAGGCTGAAAAATCCTCCGATACAAAAATGACAAAGGGCTTTATGCCGTGGTTAATCGTGTCATATGGTCTAGAGGGCTTAGGTTATATCATCACAGGGACATTTTTAGTCGATATTATTCATAATATTCCTTCACTCCAAGCATATTCTTCCTATAGCTGGGTTATCGTTGGGGTAGCAGCCATACCCTCAGCACCAGTTTGGACTGTGTTGTTAGAAAAATTTTCTGCAATAAAAATCCTGTTTGTGGCATACATATTACAAGTGTTAGGCATCCTGCTACCAGTATTTTCACAAACTGTATGGAGCGTTTTATTGTCTTCATTTTTATTTGGCTTAACATTTGTAGGGATTGTGACGCTGACAACTTCCTATGCTCGTCAGCTTTTCCCAACTCAAAGTGGCCCCGTTGTGTCTTTATTAACAACGTTTTATGCATTTGGGCAAATTATTGGACCAATTATCGCAGGACAGCTAGTGGAAGTTTATAGTAGCTATAAGGCAGCACTAGTATTTGCAGGTGGTATAGTATTTCTTGCCTTGCTCGTCATGCTATGTGGACGATGGTTAACAATGAAGCAGCAGGCTACATCAGAAAATGTATTGACCATTAAAACACAATCGAATTCCTAAAGAAAAGCCTGAAATTCCAAGTGGATTTCAGGCTTGAATGTTTTATCTTCATTCAGCAAATGTTTTCTGTAGCGAAAGCGAAGCGACAGCTACAAATGTTTTTTTATCGAAAGCATAGCGGTAGATGTTTTATGCGCGTAAACGGAGTGGCAGCGGCAGATGTGTTATGCGCGTAAACGGAGTGGCAGCGGCAGAAACAGAAGACTCCTATCTCTACAGGTGGTGAAATGTTGGAATCAATTTGCAGAAAGCTTTACAGAATAAATTGATCGATGTGCAGAATGGGATTTGCGTAGCCAAAAAAATAATTATCTAAGTCTCGTAAACGCTACTATCACGTTTACGAGGTCTTTTTAGATTTAGACAGTAAATGCTTGATTTAACGGGGTACTGGTCATATCAATGAATGTACTATCTTTATAGGTAACAATATATTCGTAGTTGATTGATTCATCAAGCATCTTCGGTAAATAATATTTTAAATCTGCTATTCCTACATTTTGAGGGTGCAAAATCCAAGATAGGTCTTTCCAATCAAGAATACCTTCTGCGACCTTAATAGGTGTCACATATGGGTAGGATTCTGGTAGTTCTGCAATGAATGCATACATGCAACCAAAGTTAATATTTCCATCAGTCCATGTTATTTTTCCTTTGTATGTAATGTCTTGCAAGGCAATGCCGGTTTCTTCCTTAATTTCACGTAATGCACTGACCATTGGCGTTTCACCTTGCTCAATTTTTCCACCGACACCATTCCAAGCGCCCATCCATTGTGGCTTCTCTCTATTCAGTAATAATATTTTGTCTCCCTGCTTAAGAAAACAAATTGTATATTCAACCAAGTTCTTTCCTCCTTAAAAATATGCCATAGAGGTCTTAAGTCTACTATAGCAGTTGTGTCAATTGGAAGTTATAATAAATGTGTCTTACCAGTCCGTATAGGGATAAAAATATTGTAACAAAGATTCAAAAATTTAACGTGATATTTAAAAGAAGCTGTGTTGATACTGTGGAAATGAGGAAACGTTGTGATAGTAATAAGTGCTTGCTTAGCAGGATTAAAGGTACGCTATAATGGGACAGATTGTTTAGATGAAAGAATACAACAGCTTGTATTAGAAAATAAGGCTATAACTGTGTGCCCTGAATTGATGGGTGGCTTTACTACTCCTCGTGAGCCCGCTGAAATAGTTGGCGGAGATGGGGAAGACGTTCTTGATGGAAAAGCGATTGTAGTGGAAAAATCGGGCCGTGATGTAACGGAGCTGTATCTAAAGGGTGCCTATGCAACTTTACATAAAGCGCTTGAACTTGGCACGACGAAGGTTATCTTAAAAGAGTATAGTCCATCCTGTGGCAGTGCAATGATTTATAATGGTCATTTCAATGCTACAAAGAGAATCGGTGTAGGTGTTACAACCGCATTACTAAGAAGAAATCATATAGTGGTTTTTTCAGAAGAAGAATTTTTTACAGAATAATAAAGTGAATTCCTTGCGTATAAAGGAATTTCATGTTGTTGAAATACTATTATGTCAAGGAAATCAAGGTGACAAATCAAAAAGTATAGCCCTTTTTCAAAACGAGGGGTTGATCTCCGTTCCGACTGAGTGCTTTGTAGCTGTCGCTTTGCTTTCGCTACAGAAAACATTTGCCGCTGACGCTTCGCTTTCGGGCAGAGCTTCCTGAAGGCGTCCGATGAGCCGCTTGGGGCAACAGGAGGTTGGTCACGAAGGCGTTGTCACAGGACGTGACGATTTTAGCCTTTGTTCCCCTAATCTGCTCGCTCCAGGGTCTCATCTGTGACGCTGTGATCCCCAAGGAGTCACTCATTCTACACTCCATTCAACCATTGCTCATAGTATTTTCATTGGCATTTCACATAAATGTATAGTGATAAATTGAAGTCTTAACTATCACTTTTTTTCGCAAAAAAGAAGCTGATTACATTTTTCTATTCGAAAGCAGTGCGACAGTAATAAGTAGCTCTATGTTTAGTTATAAAGTAGTTTTATGGACAAAATGTAGGTTGACAGCTATAGAATTTTACTACTATTCTATCCATTTAATAATGGTGAGTAATATGCTTTTACTTTACTTTTGAAGGAAGAAAATATTTAAAGTTCTACACTATTGCTGATTGGAGTGCAAGGCTACTCGACTCCCGTGGGATAGCGGGACAGACGAGACCCTGCACGGAGCGTCAGCGGAGGAAGCGGCTCGTCGCTCGCCCACAGGAAAGCGAGTAGCCTGGAACGGAAATCACCTTTATTTTGGCTAAATATTCACATAGAATCCCTTGACTATTTAGTTTTTCAACACTATGGAATTCCTTGCGTATAAAGGAATTCTTTTTTTTGAGAGAAAATGCTTGATATGTTCGTTGTATAGGATAAAGAGGCCTAAACAAGAAGTTGAGAGGAATTGGTGCCATGAAATCGAATGAGAAAAATTTCATCAAGCGATTAAAACGACAGAAAGAGGATGCCCTAGAATATGTCGTGGATCAGTACTTATCGCTTGTGAAAGGTGTTATTTATAAGGTGCTTGCACCATTGCAACAGGATTACATAGTTGATGAATGTATCAATGATGTCTTTTTAAGTATTTGGGACAATATTGAACAGTTTAAAGGAGGTACTGATGATTTTCGAAAATGGCTATGTGTCATCGCTAAGTTTAAAGCATTCGATTATTACCGAAGAGCAGTAAAGAATAGAGAAGTATCCTCTGAGCACCCAGACTTACTAATCGACCCTTCAGTTGAGGAAGTGATCATTCAGCTTGAAAATCAAGAAGAATTAGTAAAATTAATTAACACACTCGATGCTATAGATCGAAAAATATTTATCATGAAATTTTTCATTGGTATGAACACAAAGGATATTGCAATGCAAGTTGGTTTGACAGGTGCAGCTGTTGATAATCGCATATATCGAGGCAAGAAGAAATTACAGCAGCAAGCAATTGAATTAAAGCTTGGGGGTAATCCGACATGAAGGGAATTTATAAATTTTTCAATGACGTGCAGTTAGATAAGAAGGAATTTATCGAACTTGATGTTAGTGATTTTGAAAAAGCACAGGTAAAAAAACGATTGAAGCAAAGCTTAAAGAAAAAGAAAAAAGGAGTGAGACGATGGCGGCAAATTGCTGTAGCGTTTCTTTTCATAGGACTATCTGGGACGATATTAGGATATACTTTTCCAGCTCAAGCAGGGAGCATTCCTATTGTGAAAAACATCTTTCAATTTATAGACGGAGATAGATCTTTTCTTTATGAAAATTATAAAGAATTTTCAACAGCTATAGATTTATCTGAGGTGAGCAAGGGTGTGGAGATTACCATTAATGATGCCCTTTACGATGGTGAAACAATTTTTATAACCTATTCTCTCAAGAGTAAAAAGAAATTAGGTGACCAACTAAGAATTCATGATACATCTTCATCTTTAAAGGATGCAGATGGCATGGCTTGGGGCTCAGAAATAAAAAGAGTAGACGATTACAATTATGTTGGTTTGTTAACAGTTGGGAATTTCGGAACAAATGTTGGGGATACAGCATACTTAGTATGGAATATTGATAAAATATTGATGGAAAAATCAAATACAATTATTAATGGTCACTGGCGTTTTGCCTTTTCTGTAGAGGCAACCTCAAAGTATACGCAAATAGTGAATAAATCTTCGTCTCTTGATGGTATCAACGTGACAATTAGACAAATCACCCATACACCGATGTCCACCATTGTATATGTAAGGCAACAATTAGATCAGCATATTTTAGATTATTGGGATAATATTGACCTAGACTTTACAATGACAGATGATATGGGGAATAACTATGATGGCTTGAATCATGGGGGTCGCGGTTATCCACATGATATTCGTACAGGTAAGACGTTTGGAAAAGTTGACGAAAGGGCAACTACACTGAAGATTATGCCACATGTCCGGCTCATGAAGTCATCTGTAAATGATGATGAACCAATAGAGGAAAAGAATGCTTTTGGAGAAACTGTTGTGAGAAATAGCACTGTAGAGATAAAGGACTTTAAAGAAATAAATCTTGAACCGATTGTTATTGAATTGAAAGAATAGGTAAGATATGAAAGGATGAAACTGCCCTCGCTCTTTTATAGAGTAAGGGCAGTTTTTTAGTCAACGAGTAGAATTCGAGGTGATGTTTTGGCAATGATTTTTGTGGATACCCAGCAACCAAGACAGGCTGCCACAACACTTAAGAAGGATAATCCGATGGTTATTGGCCAATTTATCAAAAGAGGTAATTCTAGTAAGCCATATTCTAAAACAATACTTTGTAAAGCTACGGGAATTACTTTTACACCGATAAAAATTCCAAACATAGCCCCTAGTGATGAAAGTAATAGAATTCCAGATGTAATCGACCATCGAATAGTATTTGAGGTCATACCAATAGATTTAAAAATTCCATAAGTTCCGCTTTCTTTTCTTACGTTTATTCTAGAAACACTAAAAATAATGATGAATGTTACAGCAATAAATAAGATTCCTATAATAGATAATGGGATGATTAAAACAGCGATCACTTCTTTATAGACAGCATCTAATAATGTTTGTTGTGTGACAGCTGAAACAGAGCTTTTAAATTTATTGTTTAAATCATCAACGATTTGAGCTGATAATGTCTCATCTACCAAATTGATCATACTTTGTTCTGAAGCAGAATAGGTAGCATTATAAACTTTGATCACATCAGCGGTAATTCTCGCTGTATTAGACATATTGGCGATCGATTGATAAATACCAGTTACAATCAAATGATGCTGTTTGCCTTCGATATAGACTTCCACAGTATCCCCTAGATTTTTGTGTAAAGCCTTCGCTACATTAATGCCAATCGCTATTTCATTTTTATTTACAGGATTACGGCCAGAAATTGTCCCGTATCCAACATCTTCAAAACTACCTTCAATAGTATCAACATTAATATTTAACGGCTGATTTGTTCCATTAGGGAGAACCCCTGTAAATTGATCTAGCCAAGCGTGATTTTTAATACGGTCGTCTGAGCGTAAAAATTGTTCAAACTGTTGTTTTGAAAATGTTGCATCATTTGAAACCTCTACGACAACATGTGATGAATCGTAGCCCAATGCTGGTGTGTTTTGTTTGATGTTGGAAATAAAGCTATTATAAATGACTGCACTAAACACTAAAATTGCAGAAGTAATAGCTGTAAGAACAATAATAAGAATGGAACTTTTCATATTTTTAGTGATGTTTTTAATGCTAATTTGAAGTTGAATCGGCAAATGACCTAAATTAGAAAGACGATTAGAGTTGTTTAAACGCCGATTCAACTTACTGTTTGCAATTTCAGACATACCGTATTTAATTGCCTGTACGGGTTCAACGTGACGTGCTTTATTTGAGTAAATGAATGCAGTAAGGATAACAATGACAAGGATTATGACAGCAAGTAGCATAGTGATTCTAAAATCTTGAATAATCGTTAAATGCTTTCCGGCCTTTAAATACGATAAAGAGCTTTCTATGATCACTCTGGAAAGGATTGTACTGGCAATAAGACCAAGAATAATTGAGAACACTGATAATAAACCGAATTGTAAAACATAGGTCGCACTAATTTTCCGAGAAGTGAGTCCAAGAGATTTAATAACACCAATCGTTTTATAGTTCGTTAAAATGGCATCAGAAATACTAAAACCAACAATAAACAATGAAATGAATAACATTGCTACACCAAAAGCGATCATAATAAAGCCGATAATTTTATTAATAATTAAATAAAACGCAGCGATACTCTCGTATGTCTTTTTTGATTCAAGGTAGGGGCCTTTTAAAAATTTTTCGAATTCTATCCAATAGTTTGCACTTTGCTGATAATCATCAAAGCGAAGAGCCATCATATACTGTTCAGACCCTATCATCGTATCAAATTGTTTATGGAAGTCAGAGTCGTTCATCCAAATACGAGCATTCCCTGTAAAGGGTCCACCATATGGCAAATCTACAACTATACCAGAAACGCTTAATGAAAAAGCTCTTTCGCCGGTGTTAAATTCAATAGTATCTCCAAGTGAAATATTCGATGTAGTAGCCATCGATGTGGGAATCCAAATCGTTCCTTCAGTAGGATAGTCCTGATTTTCTCCCTCCGAAAATAGTAATCGATCAACAACAAAGGGCGTTTTGGGTGTATTCATCATGAATAAGTAGAGATTTGGCGTTTCTACACCATTCGCTGTGAAGCCAGATAAATTTCTATAAGGAATGAGATTCGAGGCAGAAACCCCTTGTTGCCCTTGCCACCAATTGTTGACAGTGTTTGGATTATGAATATCCTTGCCCATCGTTAAAATTTGGTGCGCCCCATTTGAATCATGATGTGTTTTTTCAAAAATATTGTTTGTATTCATCAAAATCGTTACAGAGGTAGCTAATAAAAGGGTGGATAGCATAATTATAATTGCTAATAGTACATTTTGGATTTTCCTTTTCTTAATATGTGCAAAGCAAAGAGTAAGTATTGCGTGCATGTTTTACTCCTTTCCCGTGACATAAGAAAAGATAATATGTTCACGCTCTTGTATGCTAGCATCATCGTATTGATCGAAGTCTAAAATACCTCCAATTTTTCCATCTTGAATGATAATAAGACGATTTGCACGACAGGCCGCTTTAATATCATGCGTAATCATTACGACAGACTGACCTTTTTTGTTTAAATCCGTTAAAATATCTAAGATAGCTACACCATGATCGTAATTTAAACTACCAGTTGGTTCATCTGCAAATAGAATCTCTGGGTCATTGACTAATGCTCTAGCAATAGCAGCTCTTTGTTGCTGTCCACCAGAGGTTTGCGAAGGTAAACGATTCCATTGCTCCTCAAGTCCCATTTTATGTAACAGCATCTCCGCTTTTTTTATCACATCTTTTTTAGGGTATTTTGCAATATATCCTGGGAGGGTGATATTTTCTAGCAATGTCATATCCGGGACGAGATTACTACTTTGATAGACATATCCTATCTTTTTAGAGCGAAATGTAGCTATCTGCTGTTCGGTAAATGTATCCAGCCTTTCTCCATGAAAATAAACTTCACCAGTCGTAATAGAATCAAGACCACTTAAAAGATAAAGCAGTGTTGATTTACCCGAACCAGAGTTGCCCATAATGACTGTAAAATCTCCTTTATATATTTCGATATTAATATTTTTTATTGCATGAAATTGCTCACTCCCTGTGGAATATGTCTTACATAGATTTTGAGCACGAATAAGTACCTCTTTTTCCACGAGAATACCTCCTCCATTTGATTTTATTTCTTTTAGTGTAAGGGGGATTTATTATAAGGTCCTTATTAAATTATTAATAAATTATTACAAGAACTAGAAGATTTGAAAATCGTTCTTTGTGAAAGCACAAAGCCGATTCCGGACGCATTGTTTATCTGTGCGAAAGCGAAGCGACCAGTCGGAAAAATCAACCCCTATTTTTGCTTAAAAGTCATACTTTATTTAAAAGGTCACTTTAATTTCATTGACATTATAGTTTTTCAACAACATGAATTATGTAGAGACATGATTATAAAGACAAAAATAAGCTTTGGATAGAAGATGATGTCCAAAGCTCTTTCATAAAATTATAATGTTTTCACTTGCTCAATTTTTAATCCAAAAATTTGAGGCGGTTCAATGTTGTTCATTTGTAAATATGCTGAGATTTGTCCACGATGATGAATTTCATGTTCGGGAATCGACATAAGTATTCTCCAAGCACTTACCTCATGACCATGAAGGGTTAAAACCTTTTTTGACAACATATCGTTCCCAATTTTCAATAGCCCCTCTGTTAATTGAGTTTGACATGACTCTAAATAATTAGAAATTTCCTCTAGGGAAGCCCCATTACTAGTATCATGTCCTGTATACGTCCACGAGCCATGTTCAAATATTCCAAGAAACATTAAACGAGCTGATGCGATATGCCGCAATAAATCACCTATAGAAAATTTATCTTCAGAGGGCTTCCACTCTAAAAGTTCATCAGGTATTGCCTTCATATATTGCATCGTTCGTTTATGAATACCATCTAAATATTTTACATATTCCTTTATGTCATGAATCATGTCTTCACTCTCCAATTTTTTTCTGACTTTCATTATTTATATTCTTAATTTTTCGAAATTACCCTCTTGGAAATTTAAATAATAGGCAGGGTTAATGTAAATATTGTTCCTCTATTTTGTTTGCTTTTAAATGAAATAGAACCATTATGCGCGTCCATAATATGCTTACAAATAGACAACCCGAGTCCAGCTCCTTCATTTTTCACAGCAGTTTCACCAGTTGCTTGAATACCTCTGAAGTAGCGTTCAAAAATAAAAGGCATATCCTCAGGTAGCATTCCATTACCATTATCTATGACATTAATGTATAGTAATTGGTTTTTAATATTGATGGAAACGGTTATGGAATCGCCTTTAGAGGTATGCTTTAGTGCATTCGTAATAAGGTTTGAAAGCACCTGCTCTAGTCGATGCTCGTCTGCTCGAATAAGGACATTAGGAATATACTCAGGCTCGATAAAATGAATGCCAGTCGTTTGGACGTAATGTTGAATGGGATGCAAAATGTTCGTAAAAACATCTTTGCTATATCGCTCTGTTAAGTTAACTGGGATATGTCCAAGCTCCTTCAACGTGTGAATAAATAAATCATCAATGAGTCTAGACATTTTTTCAGTATTTGTTTGCATGATTTGAATATATGACATAAGCGAATCCATGTCAGGACAAATTCCCTCCGAAATAGCATCCAAATAAGCTTTTATTGTTGTTAGAGGTGTTCTTACTTCATGTGAAATACTAGATATAAGCTTTTTTTGGTTTTGCTCCTGTTCATCTCGTTGGAGCGTAAGATTTTTTATTTCTAAGCGCATTTGATCAAATACCGCATACAAATCTCCAATTTCATCTATTCTCGGATACACCGTTTTCTGTTCATAATTACCTTTGACAATTTCCTCTGTACTTTTCTTCAAAGTATGTAAAGGCAGTAAGATTTCCTTATTAGCCTTCCGTATCATGTACAAGGCAAGCCCAATAATAAACAAGCATAAGAAACCACTTATAACGATTATCATAAAATGATTAGAGCGCTTTACAGGTAAGAGAATATTTTGATCAATGGTGAAAACAGCGTTACCAATTTGTTCTTGCTTGTCATTAATAATGGGGAAAGCAATTTTAATTTTTCCAGCGAGTTGTTGTGACGTAAATAAATCATAATGTAAATCGTCTTTTAAGCTGATAAACTGTGAAGGGTCTTCTTCAATGGAATTAAAAATAACCCTCCCATCTAATTGAACGACTATGATTTCTATATCTTGGCTATTGCTCATTTCTTGAAGGGAATTGCGTAAATTTAAATTTTGTTCAAGACTTGTAAAATGGTCTTCTATGTACAATAAAACATTATTTACCTGTAAGCGAATTTGATTGATAACGTATTCATTTGAAGGTGCCTTATTTTGTTTAACAGTAGTAAGCAGTAATAGAAGGAAACAAGTAAATAATAGAAAAACACAAATTAGTATAGACCATAGCCATTTCTTCATCCAAATTTTTAAATACATTAGGTTCTCCTACGAATGATTTTGAGTACTAAATTTATAACCAACACCCCAAACAGTTTGAAGGTAGACTGGACAAGATGGATTGACTTCAATTTTTTCACGTAGACGTCTAATATAAACGGTTATTGTATTTTCATCACCGTATGTGTCATAGCCCCAAACAGCATCAAGCAGCTGCGCTTTGGAGAACACCTGATTACTATTTTTCATTAGAAAATAAAGCATTTCAAATTCTTTTGCCGATAGAGGAATATGCTTTTGATTAAGGGAAAAGGTATACTCGTTTTTATTGATAATCATCTGATCGATTTGAATCAGATCCACCTTTTCTGTATTATCTAGCAGCCATCGATCTTGTTTCCGTAAATGCGCTTTTATCCTTGCTACTAGCTCACTTAACGAGAAGGGCTTCGTCATATAATCATCTGCACCGAATCCCAGACCCAGAACCTTATCAGTATCACTGCTACGAGCACTTAAAATTAATAGGGCAACATTACAATTTTCACGAATTTGACGACATAATTCGATGCCATCATAATCAGGGAGAGATAGGTCAAGTATAATAAAATCAGGAGGGCAATTTTTTATAGTTTGAATAGCCTCTTGTCCAGTTTGAACAATATAAGGCTCAAAATGATTGACACTTAAATAGTCCCTAATGATAGTAGCAATATCACCTTCATCTTCTATAATTAGGACTTTTGCTTTTTTTAACATAGACATTTATCTCCTCAGTAGTTTTCGATTAGCTAGGAGGAAGAATAACATAATGACTAGCCACGCATAAATAAAGATCCAAGCAAACTGCCAATAAAAAATGCTTGGTATGGCTTTTATGGAATCTTCTGAATCCATCATTTCTAACGAAAGACGGACAGGTGGAAGCAGCCAAGTAAGACCTTTCACTTGCGAAATTGTGTCGTGTAAGGTAGCACCTACAATAGAGATGAGTAAGATGCCTAGCACACCCCACCAAGTATTGTGCTTATTTTTTATAAGCTCTCTTGTAAAGATAGCTGAAAGTGCAATGGCTAGTATAGCTAAACTAAAGTGAGAGAGGAAGCCTAGTAAAAGATGTATTGATCTTGGTGTTTCTCCAAAGGCACCAATTAAAATAGGGTAAAGTACTGATATCAAGCTGAAGCCTAATGCAAGCAGTCCACAAATACTAAAAATGGCTAAATTGTATTGTGTTCGACTTTTAGCATGTATCGTTGTGATTACTTTTTGCTCCTCGTCCTCCGCGTGAAACAGTGTGACCGTAAACCATCCCATTAGAAAAAAGAGTATAATGGCTGTGAATGAATAGCTATCTAATATAGGATTCGGAACAAAGGTATAATTGACGACAAGACATAACACAAAAATTGAAAAAGGTGGGACATATTGAAAAGTCCTTAAATAATTAATAAATTGATAGCGTAATAAACTGAGCATTCTATTATCTATTCCTCCTCGTTAAAATTGGCGATAGAAATGTTCCTCCTGATAGTTGATTGGCATTAATTGTTTAATGGAGGCATGTTTGCGTAGAAGGTCCTCTAAAATTTGATTGGTATCCTCTAATTTGATGACAGTAACAATCTCAAAATGGTCAGAATTTACCTGATTTTGCTGTTGAATATCAAGGAAAGGTAAAAGGTTTTCCAATAGTGCTGGATCGGCAATCTCAAAAATTAATCGATTGCGCTGTGTATGATTGGAAGAGAATGAATCTGTCTGGATAATTTTATTATTCTGAATAACAAAAACGGTGTCAACAAGATGCTGAAGCAATTTCGTTTCATGGCAGGTGAGAACGATGCTCAAACCGTTGTCTTTTAAAATAGAAAGGGTTTCTTCTAGATCACTCTGTGCCTTTGGATCAAGACCAGATAATGGCTCATCCAAAATTAGTAAATCTGTATGTTCAAGCATTGCTTGCATAATCATTACCTTTTGCTTCATACCTTTTGAAAAATGAATGATTCGACTATTCCTTGATTCCTGTAAATGAAACATTTCTAGTAAATCATCAATTTTTTGCTGTAATTGTTTTGGCGCCATTCCTCGAATTCGGCCCATATGAAAAAGATATTCTTCTGGCGTAAATAAAATATGTGAAGGTGTCACCTCTGGCACATACCCAATCTTTAAAGATTGCTGGTGTTTAATAACTGCACCACTGTCTGCATCTATTAATCCAGCAATGATCTTTAAAAGAGTGCTCTTTCCAGATCCGTTCTTTCCTACAAGAGCTATGATTTGATGGGCATAAATTGATAAGCAAGCATTCTCTAAAATCTTTTTGCCTTTGTATTGTTTAGAGATGTTCTGTATCTCCATCATTATCTTCATTTTTATACCCCTTTACTTTTATTGATATTTAGAAACACCTATGTATGATGACACTAATTGTAAAACTAGTATAGATGAATATCTGCTCTTTTACTATGAAAATGGTGGGGTAATTTTCTATTTTTGGTCATTCTATAAAAAAGAGCTCTACCCGGGATATGGTAGAACTCTTCTAAATGCATTATAAGGATCGATATTTTTTTAGGCTAATAATATTTAGAATAATGAATACAAGGGCGAAGCAAGCAAGTATCACTAAATCCATAGCAATGTCAGGAAAAGCATAGCCTTTATACATGACACCATTTAATGCATCAGCCGCGTAGTAAAGTGGCATAATACGCCCGATGTTTTGCAGCCATTCAACCATATTATCCAATGGAAAAATGCCTGAAAAAAATATTTGAGGAACAATAACAAGGGGAATAAACTGCATCATTTGAAATTCAGACGTTGCAAAGCTTGATAGCAACGCCCCTAACGATAATGAAACAAGTGCTACAACAATATTGATTAGCAAAACAAGCCAAATAGAGCCAACATGAACAATATCTAATATATAAATGCCAAACACAACGATAATAATGGTTTGAAGGAAGGCAAAAAAACCGTAGCCAATCATATAGCCTGCGACAATTTCTGAGCGTTTAATCGGTGTTGCTAGCAAACGTTCCAGTGTCCCAGAAGTGCGTTCCTTTAATAATGCTATCCCTGTAATTAAAAAGACAAAAAAGAAAACAAAGAAGCCAGTAAGCATTGGACTAAAAATATCAAAGATAGCAGTATTTTCATCCCCATATACATACTCAGTCTTTAGATTAATCCTAGAAGCTTGTTCAGGCTGTAAGGCTTGTGAAAGCTTCATAATAACAGCTTTAGTACTAGAAGGGTCATCATTTAATAATGTGAGCTTTATATTATTTTGCTTAAATGCTAACCATCCATCATATTGTTCTTTCTTTAACAGAGCTGAGGAATAATCATTGTTTTCCACTACTTTAACATCTACAGCTTTAAGCTTTTCGATGAATGGTGCTGGGCCATTCGATACAACAAGCGTCATCTCAGGCTCATTACTATTAAAAATAAAATACATTAAGGAAAGAATAATTAAAGGTGCAATAAATAATAAAGCAAGTGTCCGTTTATCGCGTTTCATCTGCTGCATAATTCTTGTTACGATCGCACCAATCCTCATCGCACATCACCCCCAGCCTTTACAAATACCTCATCAAAATCTTGTGCTTGATAACGGTCTTTCAATTCATGCGGAGTACCGTATGCAATAATCTGTCCACTTCTTAGCATCGCTAATTGATCACATCGTTCTGCCTCGTCCATGGCATGTGTTGTGACAAGAATTGTTTTCTGTTCCTCGTCTTTTAATCGAATAAGCTCTTGCCATATTTCCTTTTTTAAGACAGGATCAATGCCAACTGTCGGTTCATCAAGAATTAAAAGCTGTGGATTTTGGAGTAGGGCAATGGCAAGAGATAATCTTCTTTTCATACCCCCAGAGTAATTCATGACCTTACTATGTAAATCATCTGTTAAACGAACGAGATCCGCCGCATAGGCTACTCGTTCAGCACGTTCTTTTTTGGATAAACGAAAAAGCTTTGCAAAAAAATGAAGATTTTCTTTACCTGTTAAATCCAAATAAAGTGCATCAGATTGTGCCATATAGCCGATATCCATCAGTAACTGCTTATGAGGAACAATATGGTTCAATACTTGAATACTACCGTTATCAGGTTTTATCATGCCCATAATCAATTTGATTAACGTTGTTTTCCCACAGCCCGAGGGACCAAGTAATCCGATAAGCTGACCCTTTGGAATTTCTAAGGAAAGGGGTGCAATCACTTGTTTTTGATGAAATCTTTTTTCAATGGAATTTAATAATATCGCATTATTTCCCATATCTCCATCTCCTTTACTGAACACAGTGTTGATACATGAAATTTTAAAATAGTGTATAGGGAATTACAATCAACAGATAAAGAAAATGTGTTAAGTGATTTTATGGGAAATGTACAAAAGATAAAAAGAGACTATATTGATACGAGGGGAATTTTTCGCTAGCATATAAAGGATTGAAGTAAAGAATCAAACAGCAGGAGGTTAACGATGTCTATACATGAAAAGATGAATTTTGAAACAAAGCAGGCAATCAAAAAGACTTTAATCCAACAAATAGAGGAAGTAGGCTTTGAACGAGTAACCGTAAAAAATCTAGCTTTAGCGGCAAACATCAATAGAGGCACTTTTTATTTACATTATACGGATAAGTTTGAAGTAATGGAGGATTTACAGCAGGAGCTATTAAATGAATTAGAGGGCTATGTTAAAAATGTTCAGCCTGTAGAAGCCTTCCACACCGTAAAAAAAGGACAGCTTTATCAACCATTTGTTGAGATATTTCAATGCATTAAAAGGCATGCAAGGGTTTTTCGCGTTTTTTTAGGGGAACAGGGGAGTCCAATTTTTATAAATAAAATGAAAAAGGTTTTTAGTAATCAACTTTTAAATAGCCTATCTCTTATTCAAGAGGAAACGGTAGATCCAGAATTTCGACAATATTTACAGGCTTTTTTAAGTTCTGCGATATTAGGAGTAATTCAGGAGTGGCTCGATAGTGGCAATGAGGATGTTGAAGAAATGGCCATCATCCATTTTCGCTTAATACGCTTTTTCGGGAACTTGGCTGCATTACAAGTTAACGTAAATGATTTATAATACAGAATTTCCTATTTTTTGTTGAATTGACAAATGTGAAAATGTACAATAGAATAATATTGACTGACTAGTCAATCAAAAAAGGAGTGTTTAGAAATGCCAAGGAAATCAGAGCTTAATCAAGAATTAAGGGATGCGCGAAAAGAACAAATATTAAAAGCTGCCTTGATCGTTTTTGCAAGGAGGGGTATGGTCGCAACAAAAATAAGTGATATTGCTAAAGAGGCAGGATTAAGTCATGGTCTTGTCTATCATTATTTTAATTCGAAAGAAGAGATTTTTTCATTGCTTGTAAAAAAAGCGGCGAATAGTTCCATTGAGATTATTCAACAGGCAAATGAAATTAAGGGAACACCACTGGAGAAATTAAGATGGATGACCGAGCAGATATTAAATAGTTTTGTAGATTCAGAGCATACATTACTTTTTTTAATCATGATCCAGGCAAGTACCTCGGATGCTATTCCAGCTGAAGTCAAAGAGCTACTAACTGGAGATCAATCGTTATCACCAGTTATGTGTACATTGCCAATTATTGCAGCAGGGCAAGAAAAGGGAGAAATTATTTCGGCAGATCCAGTAACTTTGGCTGTTACCTATTACGCTTTTATACAAGGCTTAGCTATTAATAAAATTCAATGGCCTGAATGCCCCATCCCTGACGCCAATTTATTGTTGAAAATTTTTATAAATGAAAAAGGAAGTAGTTATCATAATGAGTAGCCAAAAGAATATATCACTTTTACTATCACCATTCATAATTATTGGCATAGGATTTTTAACCGCAACTTTTTTTAGTCAGTACATAGATGGGTGGGCTTGGATTCCCTTGGCAGTAGTTTATTGGAGTTCGATGGGTATCTGTATTATCCTATTTAAAGGAGATAGACCAATTAAAAGCTGGCTGGGGAAGTCGAATACATCAAAATTATGGATTACTATTTCTTTAATAGTGGGGATGTTTCCGTTAAGTATTCTACTAATGAACTACCAATTATTTGATTCCGCTTTATTACTAATACTATGGTTACTATTTGCTTTCATTAATCCTTGGTTTGAGGAACTTTATTGGCGTGGAGTATTACTAGATGGGCTAAAAAAAGATTGGTCAAAATGGTTTAGTATAGTATATTCCACTTTATTTTTTGTGTTAAGCCATCCGTTTATGTGGGGTGTATTTTCAATTGCCAGTAAATCCTATCATTTATATATTTATCTAAGCCTAGCTGGTATTGTTTGGGCTATTACATATTTTAAAACAAAGAGCTTAAGGTGGGTTATTTTTTCACATTTTATTGTAGATATTGGTAATTTAACCGTGCTAACATTTCTCAATATTTATTTACCACCAACCATGTAGCATATATGTAGGAAAGCTTGGTTTAAACCTCAAACCAAGCTTTATAGATTGGCATGTATTTTATAAGTACAAATCACGTTTCACAAAAATGCGAACAGCTAGTGTATAGCATAGTAGCCCAATTAAAAATAATGTTCCAAGCATCCAGATAGACGAGCTATCCTGAGCCATTAATTTTTCTGGAGCAAATAATGAATAGATTGTAAAGTACTGAAGTTTTTCTAACGAACCTCCCATATTGCTTAGCGCCTCTATTAAATAAAAAATAATTGGTAAGCCCGTACTATAAGCATAGGAGGTTTTTAAATCCTTACTACTACAGGAAACGAGAAAACAGTAGCCACTGATGGCAAAGTGTAAGAAAAATAGACCTAGATTTAATGTAAGAAAAGCAGGGATGTCTAATTCACTAGGAAATAGAAATTCTGAAAAGATTATGGCAACTAAAGTTGTCACAGCGAGCAGTATAAAGATGCTAGCAATTAAGAAAGACGCTTGTGTAAATACAATTTTTAAGCGTCTATTCGGCGTTGCAATGAGATAGGCCATTGAACCATTATCAATATAGCCCATTATAAGTTTATTCGCTAACATGATAATGAACACTAATGGGAGAATTAATAATAAAAATCCATAGAGATAGGTGGATAAAAATTCAATTAACGTATCACCAATAGAACCCATTCCAAATGCGGCCATCATTTCTGGCATAGTAGCGGTAAGCTGTTTTAGGGTGTTGTTCATTTCTGGATTATACATATAAACAATACTGATAATATAGAGCATTAATACTGCGAGTATAATACAAAATAATTTAGCAGTGGCTAGCATCTCATGTTTTAGCAAAGGAAAGTTCATGATTCCTGTCCCCCTACATCGTAGTAATGCATAAAAATATCTTCGAGTGATTGTGAAATAACATCGAGATCCATCATTTGATAGTGTGATAATGTTGAAAGTAATGTTTGGACATTCCCCTGAACCTTGATAATCACCTGAGTTGGACTGATTTGCTCAGTCGTAAATGGTTCCTCTAGGAAGCGGGAAAGCTCCTGCTCATTTTGAAATTCAATTAAGAATTTTTTTGATTTGCGTTTTTTTAGATCAGCAATGGCTTCTATGGCAACAATCTTACCAGCATTAATAATGGCTACTCTGTCACAGGTCTTCTCAATTTCCTCAATCATATGAGAGGACATGAAGATAGTCGTTCCTTTTTCTTTTTCTCCTATTATCAATTCAATAAATTTTGTTTGCATAAGAGGGTCTAATCCACTTGTCGGCTCATCTAAAATGACTATTTCAGGGCTATGCATAAAAGCACAGACTAAACCAACTTTTTGCTTCATGCCCTTCGACATTTTCTTTATTAGACCTGTAGCATTTAATTCAAAGTATTGCATCAGCTCATGGGCTCTTGTTAGATCATGTAATCCTCGCATTTTGGCAATAAATTGAATAAATTGCTGTCCTGTCATTTTATCAATAAATGCTATTTCACCTGGTAAATACCCTACAAATTTTTGTATTTCAGCTGTAGCTTTTCGGCAATCTAACCCTTTTATTGTACAAATGCCTTTAGTTGGCTGTAAAAAGCCCATTAAATGTCTAATTGTTGTAGATTTACCTGCACCATTTGGACCTAAAAATCCAAATACCTCACCCTTTTCAATCTGTAAGTTCACATTTTGAATGCTATAAAAATCCCCAAACTTTTTAGTTAACTGATTAATCTCAATTAATGTCATCCTATTCACCCCTTTGTGTTTCGGTATAATAATTGTTTTAAAAATTCAAAATAATGCGTTGCCTCTGCCATGCATTGCTCTAGTAGTTGATGAAAGGCTTCAGTGTTATCCAAGTTGCTTTTTAATTGCTTTTCATATCGATCACTGATTCCATCCGTTACCCATCTAATTGTATCTAATGCCTTAGTCCTATCTATATTTTCATGGAATAAATTATAATCAATTCCAGCGAACACCCGAGTATAGGAAGAATCTTGCAGCTTACTATTATATTGATCAAGCTCATTTCTTACTTCTAAGCTTGTTTCAGCATATGTCTTTTTTAAGAAATCAAAAAGTGTATGGTATTGCTGAATTAATGCCAATTTCATCATCATGATTTGTTTATAGCGTTTAAATATATCTGGTTCTTCCAAATCTAAGCTGTTATTAATGGCATCAGTGAAAATTGTTGTTACATAGTCATATAAGTAAAGATATAAATTCTTTTTACTACCAAAATAGTGAAATAAAATTCCTTTTGATATTTTTGCATCCTTCACTATTTTATTAGTTGAAGCGGTTTCGTAGTTATGAATTGAGAATTCTCGTAGTGCAGCATTTATAATTTTATAACGTTTTTCATCATCTAAATTTTGAAATGCTTGAAACAATTTTTTTCTCCTTATTGTGTATTTTAAGCCGATTATATACGCATTGACCGGGTTGGTCAATAAAATTGGTGGATAATTTTTCTAGAGATATAGATAGGGAAGAACAAAAGAGGATTGTTAAAAAATGAAGAACAAACTTGTGGAACTCCACAGGGTGGGGGACGAAGGCAGAAATTATTATTTCCATGTGGACAAAACCTTCGTAGGATTACCCTGAGGAGTTAAAACTTTTTTGCAAACGTCTAATCTACTTTCCATAATAATTATTCAATGTTGCTTCTAAGCGTTCTTCTAAATTCTTTGAAATATAGCTCAATGTAAATTGCTCTTTTTCTAGCTCAATTTGAGAGGAACGAAACATTTTTGCGAAAAAGCCTACTTTTCTTTCCTGAGAGAATTGCTGTAGGGCCTCTGTGCGCAATTTGGAAACAATTTCATTCTCAATATGACGCTCCCGTATTTTTTGGACGATGGTCTTCACGTTTCCTTCCTGCAGCTCTTGAATTTGTTTTTGTAAATTTTCGTTTTCTTGTTTCAGTTCAGCTGTTTCTTTTTGTATGTCTTCAAAAGAACTTGACTCAGCGGATAGTAATTGAACTTTTTGTGTAAGAAATTCTTGATTAATGGTTACCTGTAAGGCCCCCTGCTCTTCATTTGGCTGAATGGTAAAGAGTCCTGTTTGGATTATCTGCTGTAGAACATTACCGAGAACATCAACTTTATTGGCTAAATCATCATTCGTCATCGTTGTTGCAGTTATTTGATGGTTGGGAAGTTGACCATTATCATCCATCCCTAGTAAATGTTTTAGACCTTTGACACGGTGCTTGTCCTTTAATAATAAAATCATCCGAAGTCTTAAAATGGCAGAAAGATTTAAACGAATATTGGTGTTTGGGCTAATTGTAGCATCATTAAAAATGTACTGTTCAAATGGTTTAATATAGTACCGAAGCATCGCATCAGTGATGTCAAACCAACCAGCTACTTCTGAAATAGAATAATAACTTGATTCTTTAATATGTGCTAAATAAGCATCATTATAAAGAGTTTCTTCTAAATGCGGTTCTTGTTGTAAGATAACAAATAATGGGTCATGTTGTACAATTCCGAGTACCATTTCTTTTGTATCATGTAGTTTCAGCATCCTTTACACCCCACTTTAATTTTCGAAAAAAATGACCTCTATATAGGTTTCTATTCTGCTGGAAGCATTTGTATGCCTATTTTATGTAGGAAAAAATCAATAGCATCAATTATGTGAAAGCTTCCCCCTTTAACTCTTAAGAAAAATATAAGTTGTAATAAGTGGAATTGTGTTGATATATAAGGGGGAGAAAGGTACCCATTTAATGCGTACCCCAATTTGTACCCCAAAATACAATAAATCATCCAAACTTCAGTAATGTGTCCATTACTTTTACAACTTCCTTCTCTTTTTCTCGTAAAGAATGAGCATAAACCTTTAAGATCATTTCTACAGAATCCCCCAACATTTTTGCAACAGTAGTTATAGGAATGCCTTGAGAAATTAAAACGGAAGCGCAAGAGTGCCTTAACATGTGGGGTGTGATTTTTTTTATAACTCCTGCCTCAAAAGCACGTTCTAAAATGTAATTAGGGAATTGTCTGGAAATAGGCTCTAATAGTTTTTCGTTAATAAAAATATAATCATCCTCAGCTAATACTTTTCCATGCTCAAGAAATTTTTTCTTAGACCAGATTTTATATTTTTCTAAATAAGATACTAGGTGATTACCTACATCAATTTTTCTCATACTATTCCAGCTTTTTGTCGAACGAGTTCCTAAGTGATCTCTAGTTCTTTGAATAGTAATGATATTACTTTCAAAATCAATATCATTCCATTTTAAACCAGACGCTTCACCTTTTCTGATTCCAGTAGAAACAAGAGTTAAAATTAATACAAAATGAGTAAATCCTTCATTCCTTTTAATGTAGGTTAGCAATTCTTCAATTTCATGCAAATCTAAATGTTTCTCTTCAAAAGGTTTATGAATATCCTTAGGAATAATAACTTTGGAAATTTTATTACGAGTTAGTATTTCATCATCTACTGCAGCATTAATAGCATGATTTAACACAGCATGGACACCGTATACTGTAGACTGTGAAAAATCTTTTAGTAGATTATTAATATAGTCTTGATAGGATGTTTTCGTTAGATTATTTAGCTTCAAATGTCGTAATGAAGGTAGGATATGATGCTCAATATAGTATTTATACAAATGTTGAGTACTTACTTTCCATTTAGGATGATTTGCTTGATACCACATGTTTAGCCATTCTTCCATTGTTAAACCCTGATTTTCAACTTTTGCAAGATTTCCAGATAAAATGTCTGCCTTCAATTGCGTTAATGCTAGTTCAGCAGCTTTTTCAGTTTCAAATCCATTTCTACTTTTCTCTTTGCGAGCACCAGATGTGTCGTAATAACGGTAACGGAATGCAAACTTCTTCATCTTACCATCCTTATACCAATAAATATGTTCTTTTTTTGTTTTGTTATATTGTTGTCTAGCCATCCTTTTCACCTCAGTAATCCCCGGACAGGTATCTAAGAGGAAACGATAATCTTAGACTAATTCAACATCACTCCTTTCAGTACTTTTTTGTTGCTTTTGAATCTAATTCAAATATAAATTTATTATTTTTATATTGTTCTAATCTTTTATAAGCTAAATCCCATTCAACATTGAATAGCTCTTGAATTAGTTGAATAGCTTTATCCTCGTTTACCGGTAAGTTAATATTGTTCAACATAAATGTTGGTACACATGCTTGTAACACGAAATTATTGGCTTTCCATTCTTGATACTCAATCCATGAGTATGGCATCTTTTCCTGGCTACCACTATGAAATAAAACATGACAAAGTTCATGACAAAAATCTTGCCACAATTGTTTAGGAGATAAATCTTGGTCTAAAAAAATATAAGCTCGGCCACCTAAAAATAAAACTTGACTAGGATTATCCCAAAAATAAACTAGAATGCCTAACTTGTAGGCAATTTCATTTAAATCTAGTTGATGTGGTATCAAAATACCTAACTTTGTATATAGACCTTCGATAAAATCTTCTGTGTATGTAGAATACGACATTAAACCATCCCCAAACTCTTTGTAATAAAACGTATGTTCTTATTTAATTTACAATAAAACCCCACTTCTAGGAAGAAGGGCTAAAAACAAAATTATTATTTTTTCTCATGTTTTATAATTTCCCAAATGTCACGCAAACGACGAACAGATTCTTCATCAGATTTAGGAAGTTCTTTATAAAAGACCTGTAATTCTGGACTGTTAGCGAAAGCTCGAAAAGCAGACTCATCTATATCAAAAGGTTGTTTTTCATTTGTTTCGCACATTATATATGCAACACTAACATCGTACTTTTCTGCTAACTTTTGAATACTACTAATCGAAATTTCATTGCGGCCTTGCTCATAGTAACCGTATGCACTTTCAGAAATATTTAAGAATTTAGCAACATCTGCTTGTGTTAATTTAGCTTCTTTTCTTAACTCTTTAAGCCTTTGCGGTACATTAGACATAATTACACCTCTTTTAAATATGTATCTTCATTATACAACTATTTGTTGGGTAAGTAGATAAATAAAAATAAAAAACAACAAAATATCTAGTTTTCTATTGACAAACAACTTTTTGTTGGGTAATATGAAGACAACAAAAAGTTGGGAGGTGCGATTTTGGAAACAACAAAGCGTCGGTTTACTCTTATTAACGCCAGAAAACAAAATAATTGGTTACAAAAAGATGTAGTAGAAAAATTGTTAAATGATTATGGTATATCAATAACTGAAAGCTATTATGGAATGATTGAACAAGGTGTAAGAACGCCATCTTTAGATGTTGCATTAGCTATATCAGCATTATTTGATATGGAGCCATCAAAAATTTTTTTGAATAACAACACAACATTTTGTTGTGTTGGATGAAATTTTAAGGAGGAATAAATGTGAATCAATTACAAATCATCGTACATGACAACCGTCGAGTTTTAACAACAAACCAATTAGCAGAAAATTATGAAGCTGATGTAAAAGTAATTTCGAACAATTTCACTCGTAACAAGGATCGTTACAAAGAAGGTAAACATTTTATTTATCTAACTGGCGAAATTTTGAAACAATTCAAAGCCATTCATCAAATTGATGAAAGCCTAAAATTCGTATCTTCACTATATCTTTGGACTGAAAAAGGAGCCTGGCTACATGCAAAATCTCTAAATACTGATAAAGCTTGGGACGCATATGAAATGCTTGTAGATGAATACTACACCATCAAAGAAAATGTTGTTCCTTTATCCAAAGAACAAGCACTCGTAACTGTTTTACGAACTACAGCAGATTTAGTTGAAGATACACAAGCTATCAAAATAGAACAACATGAAATCCGGAAAGAACTTTCCATTATCAACGAAAAAGTTGAAGAACAAATTACTTTAACTTCAGGTGAACAACGCGCAGTACAAAAGGAAGTTGCTATAAAAGTTTACGAGATCGAAAGTGATACAACTATTCGACCAAAATTGTTTAGGGAATTACATCGTGAAATTAAAGACCGTTTTGCAGTTGCTAGTTATAAGGATGTTCGTATACAAGAATTGCAGACAGTCATCAATTATATTCGTTCCTGGGTTCCGCGAAAAGTATCTTAATTTTGGAGGGATACTATGATTAAAACACAACAAAATGATAATTTTTTAATTCAAAAAATTTTTGAAAATGCTGGTTTTCCAAAAGAGAAAATAGAAGAGATTTTCGATAAGTATATACGTGAAATAACTCGACCAAAGGTACTGTTTATTGATTTGGAACAGTTAAAAGAAATTCTTCCATTTGAACGGGATTTCTTAGAAAAAAACATTTTAAATGATCCACGAGTTAAACAACATCAACGTCAACGAGGACCGCATAGTAAAAGGATTTGGTTATACGAGCCAACAATCCAAGTAATAGAAAAAATCATTGTGAATGAATGGAATTAAAAATAACACAATTACCCCGGACAGGTACATGTGTGATAAAACGATAAATTTTGAAGTTAGGAGAGGCCAGGGCAAATGGCCTCAAGTCAAACTACCAATCTAGTAAAAGAGGTAGGGGCAACTACCTCTTGTCTCAATATTACCAAGTTATACAATTACTTACTATGCAGGGTGTGCATTATGCAAAAACTGCATAATCGGAAGGTGAAATAAATGAATATAGACGTGGGCGAAATCATTAAAGAGTGCAGGAAGAAAAAGCGCTGGTCGCAGGAGGAACTAGCGTTAAACAATAACTTGTCGCAATCGACTGTAAGTCGTCTTGAGAAAAATAAAATCACTTGCGATGTTAATACACTGTTACAAATAGCGCAAAGTACAAACGCAATGGATGTAATGGTTGCGATGATGTTAAACATTGACATGAGTCTAGTATCTCAATTACTTCAATTAGTACCAGCATTTATAGGAGGGTTCTTTATATGGATATAGTAGAAAAATTAAAACTGAAAATAGCCATGTTAGAGGCTTGCAATGAGGATTTGTTAGTAGCAATAGGAGTGCATAACAAGCGTGGGGAATACGATCTTTCAGCAGAATGCATGAGAAAAATTAAGAAAACAACATACGAAATCGAAAGATTAAAAGCTCATTTACTTGATCAACAAAATTTCCTTTGGGTGATTAAAGATTTACAAGATAGAGGGTTACTTAGTGAGGTGATTAAAAAATATGCGTATCAAAGTTAGAGCATGGAAGCATATGACGCTTAAACAAAGGCTGATTTTATTGTATTTCTATAGCAATAAAAAAGCTGCTTAATCGGATGCATCGATTAAACAGCGACTATCATATACAAATCCATTATAGCACATCATGTTATCAAATAAAAGCTGCCTAACAGTTACCTGTTAAACAGCACATGGATATTGTAAATATAAAACATTAAAAAGGAAAATGTCAACAAATATAGACGCTTGCGAGAACAATCTCGCTCTCGTCAAGCAGTTTGCAAATGGTTGGTTAGCCGTATCCTCATTGGAATTTGCAGGCTGCTTGATGGGATGCCATCAAAATAATCGAAAGGATTGATATGTATGAAATTAGCTAATGCAGTATCTAAGATTGCTGAATTACCACTGGTTTTAGAGCAACATGGTATTCCGCATAAAAATGTTTTGAGTGTTCAATACAACTACGGGGCACTAGATAACGCTGATATTCTTGTGAATTTGCACCAAAAAGAAACTATTCAAAAACTAGGTATCTGTGATGAAGAAAAAACGATAGGTCATGATGGTGCACAGTGGACTCATTTCAGAATTGTTAAAAATGGAATTTCATTTGTCTGTTGGGAACGTGAGGGTGAGGCGATAGCGTGAATGTACTTGCAGAGGTAGAAAATCCAATGGTACTTGGTCGCATTGAGTATCCAACGCCTCGTTATGAGCCTGTTGTAACCTTCGAGATGCACGATGATTTTGGTAGTTTCATAGCATGCGGTGATGTGTACTTCGAAATTGGTGATGCGTTCATCCATATCGAAAATATCAGTGATTACTTGGCTGCTGGATACAGGGATGATTCAACGTACGACATGAGTGATCTTGAGGTCATTGCTTATGTGGAGGAGCATTATGGATTTGCTCATACAAAAAAATAAACCACTTGGCAGAGTGGCTTAAACAAAATTTATATTTGCGCTCATTATAACGCATGGGCGCAATAAATACAAATCGAAGGAGGTATCTTATGAATTTGTTGCAGGAAACTGAACTACAGGAACTCTATGAAATGCAACCACATGAAAAACAGATGTACATCATTAAAGACATCAATGGATTGAATTGGGTATTACGAAAAATCAATGCAGCCAACGCTAAATTAAAAGAAATTAAATCATTAGCTGATGCTGAGCGAGAGCGTATTAACGCTTGGGAAAAAGAAGCAAGTGCTGGATTGATTAGTGATGTTAACTATTTTGAACATAAAATTTTTGAATATCATTCCCATGTTCTAGTTGCTGATCCTGAACAAAAAAGCATTACGACTCCCCATGGACGAGTACGGTCTTTCACTCATGAAGCTCAACCAGAAAGATTGGATGATAAAGCTATACTCCATTATGTTGTATCGAATCAATTACCTTATGCTGAAGTGGACACTATTCGAAAATTACAGTGGGGAGAACTCAAAAAAACATTGAGTGTAGTTCAACGAGGTGATGAGCAAATCGTAGTGGATGCAAATGGACAAGCTGTACCAGGGGTAACAGTGAAACCTAGAAATACAACATTTAAAGTGGAGGTGGATGACTAAATGAAAAAGTCAGAATCTATTGCGGCATTAGCTAAAGCTTTGTCTCAGTTTCAAGCAAAGGTTAAACAGCCTCTTAAAGATAGGGACAACCCTTTCTTTAAATCTAAATATGTACCTCTAGAAAACGTTGTAGAGGCTATTACAGAGACTTCAGGAGAGTTTGGATTGTCATTCATTCAATTCCCTTTAAACGATGTAAATGGACGTGTAGGCGTAATGACACTACTGATGCACGAATCAGGAGAATGGATTGAATCAGAACCGATTTTCGCTACGCCAGCTAAACAGGATGCACAGGGTGCTGGTTCAGTCATTACTTATTTGAAACGCTATTCGCTATCAGCGATATTTGGAATCACAAGTGATGAGGACGATGATGGCAATAGTGCTCAACTACCTAACCAAAATACACAATCTAAACAGCAAGGGGCGCAAAATAATAACCTGATAACAGAACCACAGTTGAAAGCTTTAAATTCATCTATCAATACAGCAGCAAAGCGTACAAATACTGAGGTTTCTCAAGTAACTGACTATGCAAAACAGTCATTGAACATTCCAGCAAATGTTGAAAATAAATCACTGACACGTACTCAAGCAAGTCAAATGATTGATTTTATTAATCAATTACAACCAAAAGTTCAATCACAGGTTGGATAGATGAATAACGCACCCCACAAAGTCCTTCTGCCTGCTTGGATATTTGAGCGGGCGAAGGATAACAATGGTCTCAGACGCTTGGTGCTGGATTACATGACCAGGTATCCAAACTATCGAATTATCAAAGTGAGTGGTAGTTTTGCGGTTTGTGAGAAGTTAGATGGGTTTTTATGAAAGGAAATGCGTAACAAATAAATATTTCATGGAGGAATAAACAATGGGATTAGATATTACTGCTTACAAAAATTTAAAGGTTGTCGAAAAACCCAAATTTGATGAATACGGAGAATTTGAAAATTGGGATACAGAATGGAAACCAGGTGCAAGTATGGAATGGTCTGAAAAGCATTTCCCTGGACGAGGAGAAGGAATCAACTCAAATACTGTATATACATGGGAAGAGGATTTCACATTCCGTGCAGGTAGTTATAGTGGATACAACATGTGGAGATCAAAACTTGCTAAATTTGCATGTGGTTCGGATTTTAATGAATTGATAAATTTTGCTGATAACGAAGGGGTAATTGGGTTTGTTATTTCAAGAAAATTAGCAGATGATTTCAAAAAAAATGAAGCTAAAGCTAAAGAATTTGCAGAAACGTTCAAGGATGGAGATTGGTGGTTTAATAAATATCAATCTTGGAAAAAAGCTTTTGAAATGGCTTCGGAAAATGGGGCTGTCGATTTTCATTAATGCACATTCTGAAAGTCGTGTTTAAAGGAAAATAACTTGATGAGGTGAAGTAAAAATGAAGAATCGTGATTACAAAGTTACATGGAACGCTAGAGGAATGGACTTTAATTATAACGGCACTGAAAATGTATGGGCATCGAATGAAGAAGAAGCTAAAGAACGTGCTATACGTGAAGTGAATCATAGAATGTGCATGTCTCGACAACTGATAAATATTGAAACAGTCGATGCAGTTTAAAAAGCCTTACTGAAGATTGTGAATAAGTCTGTGATTAAAAATTTGAATATTGAAAATATGGAGGCCGAACCATGAAAGTATTTCAACAAAACATCTTTGGTGGAGAGGATGAAGTTATTTCAACCATTCCTGTCATTGTGTTAAAACACCGCAACAAAGAAGGTCGTTATTTAGCAGCAGATATTGAAGTAGCAGATTTCAGTGATCCTGATGGAGACGTAACATTGGATGATATCCAAGATGCTTTCATCATCGTTCGTAATGATCGTCAAAAGCCAGGTCCAGAAGATGTCGAAGAAGTGCGTTTGTTATCAGAGACACATAAGCGAGGTATGTTTAAAAAATATGGTAATCAAGCATTTATCAGTTTTGACGTAACGGAATGGCTTAAAACTTACGAACCAGTGAACATTGACATGCTGGTAGATAAATTCAACCTATCATGTGAAGCGAATGGTTGGGAGCCAGTGAAAACTTACTAGGAGGATGGATCATGAATAAAACAATTAAATTAAAACTTGAACTAATTCGAAAAGAAATCATCAAAGAAATTATTGCTCAAAAAAATAATCAACAACTAGATACAAACACAGCTTTTAAATTTATTCAACAAATCAATAATGCGACTTATAAAGAACTGCAATCTTTAGCTGTAGAAGCTGTAATTCATGATAAAAATGTTAGTTATTTATTTATTGATGGCACACCACTGCCATTCTAGGAGAGGTGAGGGCAAATGGGCATCATCCGAGTAGCTAAGAATAGCAACTATGTAGTGATGAATCGAACGGCATTGAACGATAACCGGCTATCTTGGAAAGCTAAAGGCATAATGGCGTACATGCTTTCAATGCCAGATGATTGGGTGTTTTATATGGACGAGTTAATTACTCATTCAACAGATGGCAAAGATTCTTTCAAGAGTGGATTTAAAGAGCTTAAAGATAATGGTTATGTTGAGCGTAAGGCGATCAAAGATGAAAAAACCAAGAGAATTGTGTCTTGGGAGACGATAGTTCACGAAGTACCTTTTCCACAAACGGAAAAGCCACTAGTGGAAATTCCACCAGTGGAAAACCCATTGATGGAAAAACCACCAGTGGGAAATCCGCCACTACTAAGTACTGATAATAACCAAGTATTGAATAAACCAAATACTGATAATAACCAAGTACTGAAAGAGAGAGAAGAGAGTCAGTCGGTCAATCTGTTTCTAGAGATTAAAAATTGCTTTGATACAACAATCCGAATCAGTAACTTTACGGATCATCGAAAGATGGACAAACTTCTTGATTTATATCCAGACCATTTACTCGTTATCGAAGCGATTAAACTTACTGCTGATTTAGGAAAATCAAGTATCGAATATGTAGAAGGTATTTTACGTAACTGGTCTATCGAAAAAGGCATCAATACTTATGCCGACTGGTTAGTAAAGGAGGCTAAGCCTAATGGAATCACTAAAGGACAAAATGCAAAAGGATCGGTTTCAGCAAATTCTAAAGTTCATGCAGGAACAAGCATCGATGCCTTCTATGAACAGCTCGAACGAGACAAACAAGCCTGGGGAGGATAAATGCCCTAAATGTAATGGAACAGAGTTCGTTTTCTCTCATTACGAAGAAAAAGGGAACCAAAAATATGAGATTCATAAACCTTGTGATTGCCGAGAGGTTAATAGTTGGAAACGTAGATTTAAAAATGCATTGATTCCAGAGGAATTTGTACATGCCAAATTTGATAATTATGTTCGAGAAACGGATATGCAACAGCGAATGTTCTCGATGGTTAAGGACTACTTAGAATCATTTCCTGTTGATCGTGAGGCACTAAAAAAGCAAGGGGCTCAAAACATTGGTTTTATAGCAACTATTGGGGAACAGCGTATACGCTCTTTACCACCTAATGAACGATTAGAGCTAAAGAATCGACATAATAACTTCGGTATAGGTAAGACGCATTTACAGATTGCTTTATCCAAACAATTGATTAAAAAAGGCTTTAATGTGCTAGTTGTATCAGATGTTTCATTCATGGATGAAATGATGGCTGCTAAAAGAATGGATGACAATAGCGAAACGTATTACGGGCTATTGAACAATGTGTTATCAGCAGATGTACTCGTTTGGGATGATGTCGGAAAAGCAAAGTGGACGGAAGCCCGCGAAGGTTTGTATTACCACATTATTGACGAACGTTATAAACGTAAATTACCCATCATTTTTAATAGCAATGAAGATAGAGCTACTATAGCCGAGCGTATTGGATATGCAGGGGCTAGTAGATTACTAGATAAAAATGGTGAGGTTTTAGAAACGGAAGGTATTGATTGGCGGTTGAAATAATGAGGGGCAACAGCCCCTTGATGGAGGGTGAAGGATGGACTTTTGGAAGCTTGTAAGTAATGTAGCAGAGGCGGCGAAGGAACTTCACAGAGAACAACGCGAAAAAGAAACGAATGAACTTATGAATGAAATAAATGATTTCCATAAGATGAATGCCATTGACAAGGCTTTAGCTACTGGCGATCGTGAGGCTTTTAACAAACTGGTGGGGAGTGATGTAAATGGCTGAAAAATTTAACTGGTATGCACCGAGTAGCGAGTTGTTGAAATGTCCTGTACCTGGTTGCAATCACATAGGCAGCATCATCACAAAAATTCATTGTAGGTTAGAACACGGCTTGACAAGGGATGAAGTTGGCAAAATGTATGGGATGCCTAAGCGTGTGTTGACGTATTCGGAAAATCAAGTGAAAAGGGGCATTGGGAATGAATCAAGAACAGTTGAATGCTATTAAAGAACGAGTGGCAAAGGCAACTCCTGGGCCTTGGGAAAGTGAAGGAACATTCGAAGGACATAATGACATATTTAATCCTGACGAAGCTTACGTCATTTGCCAAACAGGTAACGAAAATTACGATTGTTTGAATGATGGTGATACAGAATTTATTAAACATGCGATTACAGATGTTCCAGCACTTGTTACGGAGGTTGAGAGGTTAAACAATCAAATCCACGTTTATCAAGTAACTGACGAGTTTGTTCGAGAACAATCTAAAAAAGTAAAACATTTATTCCCTTTGGAAAACGTTGCTGGGTATGGTCAATTGTGTGATTTGGTAGTAGAACAAGAAAAAAAGATGATACTGTTGCGTGAAGTAGTAAAAGAATTTATAGATTATTGGTCTACTACAAATGATGCTAGACCTTTGGCGGAAATTGTAACGGATGCACATCAGGCACTAGGTGGTGAAGCTCATGAATGAACAATATTTTATAGATCAAATGGTCCTGCATGTAGGGCTCTACAAGAAATACCAGTACAACGAAAATGCGATGGGGTTTTATCAGAATCTCGAGGACCTGCGAAAGCTTAAAGGGTTCGATACACAGGATGAGGCTATGGATTATGCGATTGAAAAACTAGAAGGGGCGAAGGCTGCATGAAACGACGTCAGAGAAAAAAGAACAATATTAAAAAAGCTCAAGCTTATAAAAATGTGTTGATTGAAAAAGGTTTTACTAAATCCAAGGGGTATTGTGTAGTGCCATTCAGAGCATTAAATGGAGTGGATTATGGAGTATATATTTCGAATCCAAAGGCGATGAAAACATTCATTTTCCAAAGTTTGATAGAGAATTTGAATTACAGTCTTAGAGCTTTTGATACCACATTCAACAAGGAATACTTCAAGGAGGCAACAGCATGATAAACCGTGTTTGTCTTACTGGTCGACTTACAAAGGACGTTGACCTTTCTTTTACTCCACAAGGAGTTGCCAAGGCTCAATTTACATTAGCAGTTAACAGAGCATTCGCTAATCAAAGTGGTGAAAGAGAAGCAGATTTTATCAATATCCAAGTTTGGCGTAAGGCTGCTGAGAATGCGGCTAACTATCTCAAGAAAGGGTCACTGGTTGGAATTGATGGAAAGCTACAGTCTGGTTCGTACGAGAGAAATGGGCAAAAAATCTATTTTACGAACGTTGTAGCAGACAGTGTACAGTTTCTTGACTCTAAAAACAGCACAGGAGGCTCGCAAGGCACATCAAACTACGAATCTAGTACAAATTATCATGGAGCAAATACAGGGGCTCCACAAGGGCAATACGGCGGTAATAACAACCAGCCAAGTTATACAAGGGTAGATGAAGATCCATTTGCTAATAGTAAGGGACCGATTGAGGTTAGCAGTGATGACCTTCCGTTCTAAGGAGTGATTAATATGTCAAATACACAAAAACGCAAAATATTGTATGGCAGAACACTTAGAGAATTACAAAAGCAAATTAAATTTCAAGAAAAGACAGCTTATGTACCAATCAGCGCGGTTAAGTTTTATGAATATGAAAAGTATCCATATCAGATTTTAGTAGAGAAAAAATGGTTAGCGAAGGGGCGTAAAAATGAAGGAGTACGCACTATATAAAGGTGAACAGATGGTAGCCATCGGAACAATAAATGAAATCGCTACAGAACGTGGTGTTAAGCCTGAAACTATTAGATTTTACATGTCAGGTGTTTATCAAAGACGTTCGAAAAGTGAAGTAAATAATAGATTACAACTCATTAAACTTGAGGATTAAATACACGCTGCTGGTAGAACGGCATCAGGTTGTTTTATCAGCAGACTTCTAAGAGTGCTAACAGGAGGTAAAAATGAACGTACTCACATTTGAAATACCAGGGGATGTACAGGCACAACAAAGACCACGAGTGACACGAAATGGAACATTCGATCCAAAGGAATCCAAAGACTATAAGTCATTCGTGAGATTGGTAGCCTCGCAAATAGCTCCTGATGAATTAATTACTGAGGAAATAAAACTAAGTATCGTTGTTTATAGAAAGATACCTAAATCATTCAGCAAGAAAAAGCATCAGCAAGCTGTAGATGGTGTTTTAAGACCAACAACTAAGCCTGACATTGACAATTTAGTAAAGGGCATTAAAGACGGTCTTAGTAAGGTTTTATGGTATGACGATAGCCAAGTAACAGAGCTAGTTGCTCGTAAGTTGTATTCAGATAATCCAAGGGCAGAGGTGACAATTGAATGGCTAGAGGGATAAAAACAGAACAAAGATATATCTTATTCACCGGGGAACCACACGAAAATATGCAGTTTGATTTTACATTAAAGCAGATTGAAACATTTATCAGCTTATGGAATGCAGATATTCCCATCAATCGAATAGCTAAAAAGTTTCGTATTAGTAATGCTAATGCAGCTTTAATTGTGATGGATTTAGAGATGGCTGGACGCATTGAGCCAAGGGCTGGTGGACTAATGGGGAAACGGAAAATTGTTAGTTGAAAAACTGATTTAATGAACATTTGAAAGCTATTGTTCAAAAAAACAATAAAAAATCGGAGGTAACAAGTATGAAAACAATTGATAAACAAGCGATCTTAGACATTTTAAACAATTTAGAGGTGATCGAACAAAATGGTGGAGAAGATGCTTATATTCTAGTTGAAAATAATGCAATTAATCATGAAAAGTTAAATGCAGTAGGTGTTCCAAGTGAAGCCATTAATAAATATGGTGATAAAGAAACATTCTGTATTTTGGCATTAGCATTCAGCGAGGGCTATGCAAATGAATTAGAGTATAGCAAGTTAGTTCTTAGACCTGATAAGTTTGCTGTATATGATACAACTTTTAACGAATTCAGCTTACATGATACTTATAAAAGTGCTTTGGCTGATTATGAGGCAGCTAAGGAGTCAATTATGGAAGAGAGCTTATCTGGAGATGAACAGGTATATATTTTAGAGGTTAAAAAAGTAGCTTGCATTGTTGAAGATAAGGATAGAGAAGATGATCCAGCAGAAAAGGGTTTTGATGGATGGTGCAAGTGGGAAGAAACTGATTTCGATAAATAAAGATTACTGCACAATATGAGGACCAGGTAATGTTCGTGTATGGATCCTGAAAATTTTATTTAGATTCATACCATTGTTCGTAAATGAAATAAAATGTGCAGTTAGGAGTGATGACTTGAAACAAGTAAATGTAATATCAATCAGTGGTGGCAAAGACAGTACAGCAATGTGGCTCTTGGCACTAGAACGAGACACACCAAACTTAAAAGTGGTATTTAGCGATGTTGGACACGAACATCCTGAAACCTATAAATATATTGATTATCTTGAAAAAGAATTAGGACCTATTACAAGAATTAAACCTGATTTTAGCCAGCAGATCATACGAAAACGTGAAGTAGTCGATACGAAATGGCGTAAAGATGGTGTATCTGAAACCATGATCCAACAGGCTTTAGAGGTACTGCATCCTACAGGAAACCCATTTTTAGATTTATGTATGTGGAAAGGTCGTTTTCCTTCAACGATGGCGCGATTTTGCACGGTTGAACTAAAAGTAAGACCGATGTTTGACCAAGTATATGTACCGATTTTTGAGGAAGGGAATCATGTTGTAAGTTGGCAAGGCATAAGAGCTAATGAAAGTTTGAGCCGATCTAAAATGGTCGAAACAGAAGAAACACCAGAAGGGTACACAATCTATCGGCCAATACTCAATTGGGATGTCTATGACGTTTTTAAGCAGCACGACAAACATGGAATAAAGCCGAATCCATTGTACAAACAAGGTATGGGTCGTGTCGGGTGTATGCCATGTATCAATAGCAAAAAAGAAGAATTGTATGAGATTGCTAGACGATTCCCTGAAGAAATCGAGAGGGTAGCACGCTGGGAAGAAATTGTTTCAAAAGCATCTAAGCGTGGATCAGCAACGTTCTTTACTAGTGATGACAGAGGTCATGGAATCCACGATGTTGTTGAATGGTCAAAAACAACTTATGGGGGGGTACAATATGACCTTTTGAAACTGATGGAGGAAGTACCAGTATGCTCAAGTCAGTATGGGTTGTGTGAGTAATCGAAAGATATTGTACTGAAAGGGTGAAAAAATGATGGCTAATATTGATGAAATGAAAATTACACATACGGTAATAAAGGATACGGATGTAGAAAAATATTTAGACAAACGTGATCAAGCAGTCTTTGAGGATTGTGTTGGTCGAATCCAGATCGGTAGGGCGTTAGAAGGGCGAGGGAACTCTAAATACATTGTAATTAATACAGATGAACCGTATGTGAATGAAGTAATCGAGATATTAAAACGTAACAGTCATTGGGGATAATTTAAATCCATACTTTTGATAAATTTTGTTCAATAAAAGGAGAGAAGGGAAATGAATCAAGTCGAAGTAAGAGAGCAGTATTTAAACTTCAATATTAAGCTCACAGAGCAACTGTTCAACATTAAGTTTGAAGGCGTTTCATTAGCGGACAAGGAAGCATTCGTTGAGAAATATAAAGAACAACGAGATGCTGCTACCGACAGAATTTTATCTGAAATGTATGACGTGAAAGTAATGATTAATCGGGCTTTAGAAATCTTCCCAAAATCATTTATCAATAGTAGTGACGAAATCATTTTAGAGCCTAGAAACAATGTTTATTTTCGCTTGGAAGATTGTTATACAGCTTTAGATTTCAAGTGCAAGATGTTCGCTTGGGTATCAAGGCCGATTGCAAAAAGTTTGAATAAATATTGGTGGCCGAGGGTTCTGAAAAGCTTTAACGAATTTATGGGAACAAAATTCACTAAAGATGAAATGTACTTAATTTATGATCGTCTTGGCAACGATGTGAACCGTGAATTAACTGTTAAATTTATTGATTCTGGATTTGATTTAGGGTTATTACAACGTAATTAATTTCAGTTTTCTAGAAACGCAATCGAAAGAAAATGAACAGCAAAGTGAGTTGAAAATAATGAAGTATTCACATTGGGAATTTCTTCTTGTCATCTATCAACATCAAAAAACACCGTTTAAAATGTCATCCATTCAAGCACACAAAACTTTATTAAGAACGTGTATAAAACAAGGATGGGTACAGGAATTAGATGATAATACATTACTTGTTACATCCAAGGGTATTGATTCAGCTAAAGATATTGCACCACTTTATGAAATAGACACAAGCCCACAAATAGGACAGACATTTTAATGAACATTTTGAGCATTAAACGAAAAAAGTTTGGTGGGGATATACCTACCAAACTTAGGAATTAGTTAGATCGAGATCTTTTTAAAAATAATAAAGCAAGGACAATTATAGCAAGACCTATCCAAATAAATTTATATGGTAAGACAATTAAATTCCAAAAAATATAAACAATGTGAACTACAAGATCAAGAAAAAACGACATAATTAACCTGCTTTCTTTTTAACCAAATTATAACATATTAGTAGATTCAAAAAAGAAAAGCCGCAGCGTCTTCACACGCTACAGCTCGAATTGGTTTATGCCCTTTGACGGTGCTTACAACATCATTATACCACACCGTAGGAGGGCAAACCTATGAAACAAGGGCAAACTACAGAAGTAAAAAAGTATATGGTAGATCAATGGTTGAAAGATTATCACTGGATGGTTGAACAAATCAGATTAGGTAAAATGCAGAATGAGCTTGCAAAAGATATTGAGTACGATGGCGCTAAAGTAGCTGCGTATGGAATTGAAGCAACTTTACCGAAAGCTAGTGGAGGAACTAGTGATCCAGTGAGCTATGAAGCAACAAGACGTTCACAATTTTATGTAAAAAGAGTTTTGCGTTACGAATGGAAAGTTAGAGAAATCCAAAAAAGGGCAAGCAACGTTACAGGAGAACGTGAAATATTCGTGCTCAATTGTATCTTAGATGGATTTTCATTGCGTAAAATAGGGCAAACAATGGGACTATCAGAAGCAACAATTAGACGACTAAAAGAAAATATTTTAGAAATGATGTCAGAAGTTAAATGTCGCATATGACGCAAAAAACGCATATGACGAATTGTTGAATTGGTATATTTTTCACATGTAAAATTAAGGGGAGGTCGGACAGGTAAATCTTTCTTCCTTTGGTATTTATAAATTACTAAATATCAGGGACGGACAGACCGACGACCGACCCGCGCTTGACAGACTAGTTCGGAGCGAGACAAACACGGCCGGCCCATATTTTTTAAGAGATTAGGTATCTTAATTAATATAAAAGGCTAAAAATCAGGAAAAAGGAGTGGTTTTTATGTGAACTTCGTCCACTTTCCATAATTCAGTCAAAAAACTAACTAGCAACAAAGTGCACGGAAATGCACTATAAAACTAAAACACTTTTCTGCTTTACACATAAACACGTCTCAGCTCAACGTGTGTGAGAAATGAGCTAACTCGACAATTAAATATTTTACCGCAGTAGATGAGCCTTATCCCTAGCACGGTAAGGCTTTTTTGTATTAATTTTTCATTACATATTTTGGATTAAGTGCTTTATACTTACTACAAGTAGGGATTTTAGGAGGATGAATATGGTAGAAACAAATTGTTGTGGTGGCTTATATATAAACGGAGCAAATGTATCGTCTGAGTGGGAACAAATTGCTTCCTTCCCAAAAGAAATTCATTATTCTAGTGCTATTGCTTTCGAAGGGAAAATTTACATTTTTGGCGGACGAGATAATAGTTGGAACTCCTCGCGAAATACGTTTGTGTATGATCCGCAGACAAATAAATATAGTCAAAAAGCAGATATGCCAATTGGTAAAAGTCACATAGATTCAATCATTGAATATAAAGGATATATTTATGTGATTGGGGGAATAACTGGAAAAGATATGACAACTAATTCGGCCCATAGATATAATGTAGCAACAGATAAATGGGAACAAATTGCGAATCTACCCTCAGGCAGATTTGGGATGTCGATTATTGAACTGAATGACCTGATTTATGTAATAGGGGGTTCAGAACCAGGGAAAAATGTAGGAATAGTAGAAGTGTATGATCCACAAAAAAATACTTGGTCAAGAAGAAAGGATATGCCAACACCTAGAAGGTATTCATCTTCCTTTATCTACAATAATAGAATCTATGTTGTGGGTGGTTATTCAGATAGCACATCAACAGCGGTTGTTGAAGTATTCGATCCGTTGCTTAATACTTGGTCGAATGCTACTTCGATGCATAAAGAACGAAATTCTTTTGGTATCACGAAACATAATGGCTATTTTTATGCTTTTGGAGCTGGTACTATCGAAAAGTATCTTCCTGAAGAAGATAACTGGATTCTCTTAAATTGTAAGATGCCAGAAAATATCAGCGCTTTCGGAACCGCTAGCGTATTGTCATCCACATATATTTTTGGAGGACTGAATTCATCTGGAATATCGAATAATGCATATAAATATACTCCAATTGAACTAGATGCACCAATAATCCAACTCATCGACAAGAACACTTTAAATTGGGAAGCGATACAAGGAGCAACTAGCTATAACGTTTACAGAAAAGTATCTGATGGTTCTTGTCAGTTAATCGCTGAAAATATCACTGATACAACGTTTGTAGACGATAATCAGGTAAAAGGGAACACATACCATTATGTAGTTAGAAGTGTGAATGAGAAGGGGATTAGCTGCCATTCAAACGAAGTCTCTGTTGAAATTGAAAATCCTCCTAAGTACAAACGGGTATTACTTGTAATCAGAACCGTGAATCACGATTGGTTTGAGTATGATTTAACAGAAGATGAGATAAATGATTTTATTCATTGGTATGATAATGTGCCATCAGAAGATTTAAAGTCATACTATGTGTTTAATAAAGACTTTAACATGGGTCCTTTCAAATCTAGAAAAGATCATATAGTACATGACAAAATTGTTTACTTTGAAATTAAAGAATATTAAGCACCGTTTTGGTGCTTTTTATTTTTGAAAAACCTATAACAAACATTTCCTTTTAAACTATGATTAGGTTAGGAGGAGGTGAGTAAAATGGTTAAAAAATAGACACTGTTTATTTGGTATACAAATTAGTAAGTGGCTTCCCTTTTAATGAGCAACTAGTAGGCTGCTATAGTACTGAAGAGAAAGCCGAAGAGGAAAAAGCAAAATACGAAATAGCACGCATTCAAGAAATCGAAGTAGAGTAAGGTCAATTTCTATTAAAGGGGATGTTAAAATGAATCCAGCAGAAAAGGTTGAGGAAATATTAAACGAACTATTGTACTTTTTTAAAAGTTTGGACCATCTACCAGAAATGAATAGTTTTGATGATGTAATGTGTGTTGGTAGTCATCTAGCTCTTGGGGCAGATATTGTAGATGAAACAATGCAAAATTTAGATGAGTTAATAAGTGCTAATCAATAAGATTTCAGGTCACGTTCTATGAGCGTGGCTTTTATTTTGCTTTGAAAACTGCATCAAACAGCCAAAACACTTTGAGTTGAGAGGGTAGAGTTTGGTGTGGTTTTGAGAGCAAAAAGTTGTTACATATATTTCATCTTCTGGTTTATGATTGGGTTGGAGGTGAATAAACATGAGTGATTTTCAGGAAAAATATCCGGATTTCAAAGAACGTTTCGTAAAAAAAGTTGAAGAGACAAGCTCAGCCACTGTAACTTTTGGTGCTGTTATGACACTAGCTGAATTGTTGCATGACAAAGGGTTGATAGAATATGAAGATTTTATAGAGCGAGTTTATGAAGAATTAGGCAAATAGTTTTTGGGAAAAGTCATGTCGAAGGATATGGCTTTTTATTTTGCCCTGAAAAGTGAGTATCGAGCAGTTTCCTCCTCCCCTGACTATTTGGTACTTACTTTTGAGAGTGAAATTTATAGAAAAACATTTCATATTTAAAATTTCTGGATTATTATTATGTAGGAGGTTTTATTTATGAAAATTTCAAAAATTTGGATATTATTTAGTATTATCATTATTATTTTAATTACACCAATGATATTAAGCCAAATAATTAAATTACCTTTAGGAGAATTAACGATAGGCGACGAAAATGCATGGGTTTCTTTTTTTGGTAGTTATATTGGAGGAGTAATAGGAGGTTTGATTGCCTTTGGTGTGGCCTGGGTCCAAATTAACAATCTTAAAAAAGAGATGTTAGAAAATCATCGTACATACCTATCTGCTGCAACACCAGTGAGAAATTTTTTTGAATCAAAAAAGATAAATAGAAGAGAAAAACATAGGATATTAGTGACTGAAGATGCAAAGGAAATGAATGCACTAGGAAAAGACACACCGTATTATTCCATTGTTAGATTTGGCGGAAGTCAAGTTGTTTGGGATTGCTCCATTGAAGTAATAGTATCGAAAGACAAAGATTTTATAGAAACAGATACTATTAAGGCATGGATAGATTTTTTTGAAAAAGATGAAGAAATTCTGATTCCCCTTTGTTCAAGAAAGTTGAATGAAATTCATCCGTATATTAAAGACTTAACAGTTGAATATAGGACTGAAAAAAATGAAAAAATTAAATGTTATCAATCAGAAGTTGAATTAATTAGAAAGCATTATCTTTTAGGTAAGAAGGAAAAATTATTAAATGAAATAAATGTTAATTATTCAACTTGGGTTGAAAAGTAACCGCATCTCATTAGAGATGCTTTTTTATTTTAGCAGGCAACTAGCATAATGGGGTGATTACAAAACAAACAAATGATGATGGAGGTGGTGGTGTATGAGATATGGCTAATTGGGATGAAATAAAACAGGAGTGGGAAACCACAAAGATTATACTTGCTGATCTCGCTGAAAAGCATGAGATAAAGCTTGGTACATTAAAGAGCCGAAAGAGCCGTGAGAAATGGTCTAGGGATGCAACTAAAAAGGATGCAACCAAAACAACAAAGGTTGCAACTATAAAAGAGGATGCACCCAATGATGAAATCGTTTATTTTACTGATGATGACGAAAGTGGTCTGAATGATAAGCAACGGCTATTTATTGCGTATTACGTTAAGTCGTGGAATGCTACCAAAGCATACCAGAAGGCTTATGGGTGTGCTTATTCAACAGCAATGGTTGAAGGTAGTAAGCACCTCAGAAACCCTAAGATTCGAGAAGAAATCGTTAAGGTTCGAGATGGATTGACTGAGGATGCACTACTTGATAAAAGAACACTAATTCAAAAGTGGATAGACATAGCATTCGCTGATATAACTGATTACGTGAAGTTTGGGAGGCAGGAAGAAGTCATATACAACGATGATGGTCAACCAGAGCTAGATATGCATGGCAACGTTAAGACCTATGCATTTAATTATGTGCATCTTAATGAATCTGCTGAGATTGATGGAACGCTTATTACTGAGGTTAAGCAAGGCAAGGACGGTATTAGCGTTAAGCTTGCAGACAAGATGAAAGCCCTAGAGTTCTTATCAAAACATATGGACCTGTTAAACGAACGTGAGTTGAAGCAGTTCCAAGTAGAGAAAATCAAAGTAGAAACCGACTTTGTAGAAATGCGAGCTGCTAAACTACGGGGCGATAAGAAAGATACTTCGATGCTTGATGCATTGGTAGAAGGTCGTAAGCGGTATGAGCAGATGATGAAAGAGCGTGAACAACATGGCGAAGGTTGATATTAAATTTAGTCCTAAACAGCTTGAAGCCATTTACCGAGACTATAATTACACGTTCGATGTTCTCGAGGGAACTCCCAGATCTGGAAAGACAACAGCAGGACATTTTCGTTATGCTGATTACTTAACATGGACAAGGGACACAAACCATTTAATTGTTGCTTACAACCAGGAACAAGCTTATCGTCTTTTTATTGACGGTGATGGCACAGGAATTAAACATATCTTTGGTAATCTCGCTGAAATAAAACACGATGAACACGGTTCACACCTTGAAATTCATACTCCAAATGGCGTTAAAAAGGCTTATTACAAAGGTGGAGGCAAATCTAATAGTGTTGGTGCAATCACTGGTATGTCGCTTGGTAGTGTGGTATTTTGCGAGATTAATTTACTTAACATGAAGATGATTCAAGAATGTTTTCGTCGTACCTTCGCTGCATTAGATCGCTATCATTTAGCTGATTTAAACCCACCAGCACCGCATCACCCCGTTATATCAGAGGTATTTGATGTTCAGAACACTCGCTGGATGCATTGGACAATACAAGATAATCCGATTATCACTGAAGAACGTAAACAAGAGATTTACGAGATTTTATCCAAGAATCCATATTTGTTTGAGCGTGACTGGGAAGGTAAGCGAGTGATGCCTCAAGGTGTTATTTACAGTATGTTCAATATGAAAGCTAATGTACTACCAAAGATACGAGGACAAATTTATGAAATGTTTTTCGTGGCCGATGGTGGGCAATCCGATGCTACTTCATGTAGTTGCAATATTGTTGTTAAATATGAGGGTAAATTCAGGCTATTACGTGTAGCTAACTACTACCATAGTGGTGCTGAGACAGGGCAAGTTAAAGCTATGTCCACTTATGCCAAAGAACTAGTTAAATTTAAAGATTGGTGTGTTAAAACGTTTGAAATGCGTTATACAGAGTTCTTTGTTGACCCTGCGTGTAAATCGCTTCGCGAGGAATTACATTTGTTAGGCATACAAACAAAGGCAGCAGACAATAATAATAAAGACGTTAAGGGAAGCTCGAAAGGGATTGAGGTAGGTATTGAACGCCTACAAAACTCAATGACTAACGAGCAATTTTTAATTGTGGAGACAGATAGTGAATACGATCACTACGATTTTTTAAAAGAGATTGGTATGTATGTCCGTTTAGATAATGGAGAACCAATCGATGACTTTAACCACGCTCTTGATGAGTGTCGTTATGCAAATAACTATTTTTTCAAAAGATATATAAAGTAAATTCTACACACTTTTGTTAAAAGACAAATGCGCAACCTTATACTTCTTTATGAATGAGAAACCGAATCTCATTTAATAAAAATTATAGGAGGTTGTAAACATGTTTACTGTTACAACTTGTATCTGTCAAAGAAAATATAAGGTGTTGCTTGACCAAAATAACACGGTTTTGAACGAAAATGAAGTTTCGCCTAAAGAAGTGGCGTTGCAAAGATTTTCGGATTCTTCAACAGTAAAAAGGGTATACAGTGATTGCCCTAACTGTAGTGAAGAAAATATCAATTTGATTAAAGATCCACTCGTATGAGTGGTTCTTTTTAGTTAGGTGGGTGATGACATGTTTAACAGGGCTTTAAACTGGATGAAAGGGGTGATGGTTAAATTGGGGTTAGTGCAAAAAATAAAAGATGTCTCGGATATAAAAAAGATACCGATGTCAGATGAAACCTACAAAGAAATTGAAAAGTGGCAGCAAATATATAAAGGCTACTTCAGCGAATGGCATGATGTTTTTTATCACACGGTTGCTAGTGGTCAACAAAAGCGACGCAGGGCATCGTTAAACATGGCTAAAATACTCAGTGAGGAAATGGCTAAGATAATCTTTAACGAGAAATGTGAGATTAATATTTCCGATGAGGGTACATCTAAGTTCATCCATGAAGTACTAGAGGATAATAATTTCTACAAGCAATTCCAACGTTACTTAGAATATAGTTTCGCCACTGGTGGCATGGTCGTAAAACCGTATGTTGATGATGACAAGATCAAATTGTCATACGTAAAAGCAGATTCTTTTATTCCAATCTCCTGGAATAGTAAAGGCATTTATGAAGGTGTATTTACCAACGTTACTATTGAAGGAAAGAAAACATATACGCTTCTTGAATGGCACCTATGGGAAGAGGGGCGATACGTTGTTAAAAACGAGCTTTATGTAAGTGAAAACATAAATGAGCTTGGAAAGAAGATTCCTTTATCAACTTTGTATGAAGATTTAGAAGAACAAGTACCGATGGAAAATGTGCGAAGAAGTTTATTTGTTTATATCCATCCGAATATTGCTAATAATATTGATTTAACCAGCCCTCTTGGTGTACCAATTTATGCGAATGCGCTCGATACATTAAAAAGTTTAGATATTGCATTTGATAGTTTCCAACGTGAATTTGTGCTTGGTAAACGAAGGATCATTGTACCTGAAAATATGATTAACACAGTTTTGGATAGAAAAAATGAAACATTTCGACGTTTCTTCGATGAAAATGACGAGGTTTATGAGGCATTAGGTGGGGAAATGGATGCTAATAAAATCCACGATAGTACTGTAGGTCTACGAGTAACCGAGCATGTTGATGCCATAAATGCTTTATTAAACCTCCTATCAATGCAAACAGGATTTTCAAGTGGTACCTTCACTTTTAATGGTCAATCAGTTAAAACAGCTACAGAAGTTATTAGCCAAGATAGTAAGACATTCCGCACTAAACAAACTCATGAAGTCGTGGTTGGTGAGGCTTTAAAACAACTGGTCGAAATTATTATCGATTTAGGTGAGTTGTACGAATTATTTGAGCGTCCAGCAAGTGGATATGATACAACGATTGGCTTTGATGATAGTATCGCTGAAGATGCTGCAAGTGAAATGAATAAGCAAATCCAATTAGTTAGCGCTGAATTAACATCAAGAGTAAGAGCGATTATGAAAGTGCATAAAGTACCTGAAAAAGAAGCTATAAAGATATTGCAAGAAATTAGAGAGGAGAATAATAGATCTTCTCCAGAGCATGATGAAATTGTGAAAGAAGTTAGTCTCTTTGGAAAGAAGGAGTGATTAAATGCCAAGACCAGTCATCACTCCATATCAATTTAATCTGTACACATCGCAGATTACAGACATTTATGTGGCTTTAGAGGATGAATTGTTCAGGCAGATTGCAAACCGCCTTAAAACGATTCCTGAGCATGATAAAGACTATGTTCTACAATGGCAAGTAGAAAAAATGCAACAGCTTCGGATGTTTAACCTTGAGACTATCAGAGAACTTTCAATAGCTACTGGCATTGCAGCCGAATCTATAAAACAAATGATAGAAGATGTCGGATACAAAACGGTACAGAGCATCGACGATGAGGTGAGTGGACAATATAGGCCATTGCCATTACCTACTCAAATGGATTTAACCTTAGAAAGTTATGTAAAACAAGCGTATTTGGAACTAGACAACTATGTTAATCAAACACTTATCACAACTACTTACGGTCAAGGTACAGCGGCTATTATGTATCGTAAAATTGTTGAGCAGACCACAGCACAGGTTTTAGCAGGCAATATGACCATAAATCAAGCCGTTGCTGATACGGTCATTAAATGGGCCAATAAAGGTATCGATACAGGATTTATTGATAAAAGGGGTCGAGTATGGCAGTTAGAACAGTATGCTGACACAGTTATTCGAAATACAGTCAACAATACTTACAACGAGTTGCGATTGTCTCGAATGGATGAATACGGTATTGATTTAGTGCTAGTTAACAGCTATGCAGACCCAAGACCAGCATGTGCAAAGATACAGGGTAAAGTTTGTTCAATGAGCAATCCTTCTAGTGATCCTAAGTATCCGTCAATCTATGAATTTGGATATGGTGAACCATGGGGGATAAGAGGCGTTTCGTGTCGACATATTTTGTACCCTTTCATTGAAGGATTGAATACAAATAACCAAATTCAGTACGATGAAAATGAGATGCGAGAGCAGTATAAGCTATCACAACAACAACGGTACTTTGAGCGCCAAGTCCGAAAGGCAAAACGTTCACTTAGTCTAGCCGAGGAAATTGGTGATGAAGTTGCAATTCAAAAGTACAAACAGTTAGTCCGTAATAGACAAACTAAAGTTCGTGAATTTGTAAACGAACATGATCTTGCACGCAGATATGATAAAGAGCGAGTAATTAAGTCGTAGAGATACAGCTTTTTATTATGCTCAAATGTAGAAATTGCTCCAAGAAACTTCTATCTCATGGAGCAACTACAAGAAAAAATATTGAAATTTTTTAATTCGACTTAGAGGTTTCAATTGAAAAAACTAAAAGCCGAGTTTTTTAGCGATATACTCTTCGGTTGCTGTACCTAGTATATCTTCCCAAGAATCAAACTTTGAGTTGTTTTTTATAAACTCATCCATTTCTTGATCAGGAATTTCTTCAATTGTTTTATATTTAGAGAAAATTTCACTATTTTCAAATTCAACAAAGCTATTGAATTTGGTGTTTTCAGCTAAAAAAGAATCTGTAAGTAATTCAGTAATTTGAATTGATTCGGTTTTTGATAAATCTTTAATATCATCTTGCATTTTCTCTAGTTTATTTAATCCTTTGATTTTAACTCCCATTTTTAACACCTCCTCCTTCTTGTAAATATTCTACATTTGAGGAGGAAAACCTTTAGTGACTTTTAAGTAGAAGTTAGAAAAAGTGGTCTACTTTTTTAAAACATATCAATCAGCATTCAATATTATCGAATGCTTTTTCTTTTGTCTTTATCCGTAGACGCCATAAAGAACGGAAGGAAAAATATCCAATATTGGAGGGCTTTATTATGAAGAAAGAAATGCAAAAACCGGTTTACCAGCTACCGACACCAGATGCTGGGTGGAGACCTTTAGATATTCAGATGTTCGCAGGAGAAGGTGATGCACCACCTGTTGACCCAACACCTCCCGCAGATGCACCGCCTGTAGATAATGGTGGAGGAGAACAAACACCACCTGAAAAGACATTTACACAAGAGGATGTCAATAACCTCGTTAAGCGTGAATCAAGTAAGCAGCAAGAAAAAATGTTGAAAGAGTTAGGTATTAGCGATTTTAAAGATGCTAAAGAAGGTCTAGCTAAATTTAAAGAGTGGCAAGATTCGCAGAAAACAGAGCAAGAAAAGCAAGCTGAACGTTTGAAAGAATTAGAAACAAATCAATCAACATTATCAGATGAAAACTCAGTACTTAAAGCTCAAATCAGTGCAATGAAAGCAGGTGTTATTGCTGATTATGTCGCGGATGTTGTGACACTTGCTAAAACAATGGTGAGTGATGATATGGACATGGATACGGCTATTACTAAAGTGGTTGAAAAGTATCCTCATTTTGCTCAAAAAGAAGAATCGCAACAGCAAGAACAATCAAAGCCAAAGTTTTCCCAAGGTAAACATGGTACCCAATCAACAACAGAAGCAGAGCAATGGTTAAACGCATTTAAGTAATTAAAAATTAGGAGGAACAAATACTATGAAACATGTTATTAAATCATTACCAAATTACCAAGGTATGAAAATGTTATTAAAATTAGATATTCAATATTTTGCAGCACCTAACTATGCAGAACTGTATACCCAAGCATTACAACAAAAATTCACAACTGGATTAATGTTTGTCGAGCTATACAACACGACCAACAACGCAAACATCAAGTGGACAAGCGCTAAAACAATCCAAATCCCACGTATTACAGTAGGTGGTTTTGTTGATGTGGATCGTGATGTAGTTGGTTCATTCACTCGTCGTACTGATAACGATTTTGAGCCAAAAACAATCGATCACGATCGTGAATTTAAAACGTTAGTGGATCCAATGGATGTTGATGAAACGAACATGGCACTTACTATTGCTAACATTACGCGCGTGTTTAACGATGAACAAAAGATTCCTGAAATGGACAAGTACGCAGCATCGAAATTAGTCACTGAATTTACTGCTCATGGTGGAACTGTAGATACTACAGCATTAACTACAGAAAATATCTTAGACATATTCGATGACTTTATGGCAGCTATGGACGATGCGGAAGTACCGCAAACCGGTCGTGTTTTATATGTAACACCAACTGTTAATAAGTTATTAAAAACTGCTCAAGGTCTCCAACGTCAATTAGATGTAGCTAGTGGGAACGCTGGTAATGTAAAACGTAGCATTTACTCACTTGACGATGTATCGATCAAAGTTGTCCCATCATCTCGTATGAAAACAGTTTATAACTTTACAGATGGTGCAGTAGCAGATGTGACTGCTAAACAAATTAACATGATTTTAATTCATCCATTAACAGTTATCACACCGCAAAAATATGAATTCGTTTCATTGGATAATCCATCCGCAGCGACAGGTGGTAAATATTTATACTTCGAACGCAAGTACTGGGATCTTTTCGTAATTGCTAAAAAAGTTGATGGAATAAAAATTAATACTGAAGCCTAAAGGGACTTTTTTTAGTCCTCTTTTAATTTTATTAGGAGGGAACAAACATGGGTAACGTAGTAAAAGTACGAAAAGGTAATCGCATTTTAGATATAGATGAAGGACGTTTATCGGCACATTTGCAACAAGGTTATGACCAAATTGACAGCGAAGGCAAAGTTGTTAAACGTGCAACTGGTGGGCGTAGCGTATCACTTGCTGAATACAATGTGTTAGTTGATGAGTTAGAAAAGTTAAAAAGCGTAGATCTAGCAAAAGAAAATGAAGATTTGACCAAAGAAAATAAAGCACTTAAAGCAAAAGTGACAAAGCTCGAAAAAGAGCTAGAAGCGAAACAACCCGATCCGAATGCAAAGTAGGTGTTAATATGCCATACCTAACTTACGATGAATACCAAAACTTTGGGTTTTCTGATGTAACAGCAGATGACTTTCCAAAACTAGAACAAAAAGCGAGTGATGTGTTAGATAGTATCACTCGTGACTTTTATCAACTTAATGATTTGGTGTCTGATTTTCCATTACGTAGAGATAAATTCAAAAAGGCTGTCGCTGCTCAAATTGAGTATTTTAATGACATGGGTGGCACAAGCGCTCATGAATTAAATAATCCTTTGTCTGTTTCGATAGGACGTACTTCTATATCTAGTGGTGCAAGAAACCAAGCAAAACTTAATAACATCGTTGCTGATGATGTCTATATGTATTTACGCAACACGGGGCTTTTATATAAAGGGATCGGGGTGATTTAATGTACATTAAGCCGTTGCCAAAGAGTTGGCTTATACACAACATCACCTATAAAGAAATCCTTAATAAAAAAGACGATTACGGGAATCCCATGTATAAGGAACCGATCGATATCGAATTTGTGCGTTATGATCCTACTACAGTGTTTAGTCGTGATAATACTCAAACAAAAATAGTGGCAGAGGGTGTAATCTTTGTGGATGCTGTTAACAGCTCACCGATTCCAGATTTTAAAGAGGAATCTATCATCATTTTTGAAGGTAGAGAGCTTATTTTAAAGAAAATAGTGCCTTGCTATCATCCTAACAAGAACAAAATCCATCACTACGAATTGGAAGTGATTTAATGACAGCGAGAATTAGAGTAAGTACGGAAATTAACGGCGTACGTGTGAGAGCTGAAGAACTAGTAAGACGTGGGCAAATTGCTTTTGTAAATCAAGTACACGCTGATTCCAATATATACGCACCAAAGCTTTCTAGTGATCTACGTAACCAATCAACTATCGCTGCAGACGGCAAATCTATTATTTGGAACGTTCCTTATGCTAGAAAGCAGTATTACAATTATGGTGCTAAATTTTCTACACCAGGTACTGGTCCAAAATGGGATGCGAAAGCACAGGCAATACATGGTGCTAGTTGGGTGAATATCGTAAAAAGGGCGATGAGGTAAATGGAATTAGATTTCTTAGTACAACTCAATCGATATATAAACAAACAAAATTTCTTTGCTAAAAGCGTAATTGGTGTACTCGGGGAAGAAGAAAGCTTATCCATCATGGCAATGCCAGGCGGCGCTGAAAAAGTATTTTTCGACGGTACTAGGGATAAAGCTTATCAAGTTCAAATCAATGCGAAAAGCAAGAAACAAGATAATTGTATCAACACTTTAAGCATGCTATTTCAAAATCTCGAAAACTTAACTGATTTACCATCTGATAATGGTAGTTACGACTACCAACAAACAAAAATAACTTCTTTGCCCTCACTCATCATGATAGATGAGCAGGGCTTTTTTATTTACGAATTATCAATTAGTGCAACAATAACAATTCATAAAGGAGTGGCTTAAATGGCACGTAAAAAGAACGCCTTAACGGAGTACTGGGTAGGCAAATATGAAGATGAAAATAGCAAAGCAGATTTACGGTTAGCGAAATGGATATCTTCTGTTACAGATGATGGTGAGGAAGAAACAGAGGAATATGCGTTTTATGATGGCGATGGCACGAAAGAAACAGATGTAATTTCGGTGAAAAAGGCATACACATTCGAAGGTATGCACGATATTGAGGATGCAGCACAAAAATTGATTGCAGACCTTGAGTTCGAAACAGGAGAAGCTCGTAAAATCATATTTAAGCAAGTTCGCACAGACGGCACTGAATTTGTAGGACGTGCTACAGTATCAGAAATCAAAATTACTGGCGGCGAAGCATCAGAATACGCACCATTCAATTGCCGTATTTCTTGGGATGCTAAACCAACTATGACAGTACTACCAGTTACACCCTGATGAGCCCGATGATTCGGGCAAAGAAACAGAAGAGGAAGAAACCAAAGAATTGATCGAAGAAGAGGGCGAGTAATCGTCCTCTTTTTATTTAAAAGGAGTGGGATAAATGGTAATCAAAATTCAAACGCAAAAAGCTGGAATACCTGTACAAATTGGTGATTTAAAATTCGCATTCGATACATCTGATGAAGGGATTCAAAATTTAAAAAAATCAGGTGAATTACTTTTAGAAAATGCTGACAAGATAAATGACGATGATTTCGATGCAGCTAAAGACCTTTTAAAACAAGGATACGATTTAATTTTAGGTGAAGGTACTTTTGACCAAGTTTACAACGAAGTTAAAAGTTTAATTGAATGTATGCGTATTTTTGGTGAGCTAAGCAAATCGATAAATCAAGAGTTATCAAAGATGAATTTAAATGCTACTCAACAGGACAAAGCACAACAATATATTCGTCAAAAAAGAAAACCTAAACATAAAAACAAAAAGTAGGTTATTGCCATGTTTAAATTGACGGATACGTTGATTAATGAAGTTGAGATAAATGGCCGTATGTACAGTTTAGACATGTCTTTTGACAATATTTTAAGCCTTATCGACATGTTAAACGACAAAGAGCTTGATGATGTAACTCAGATACTTACAGGCATTGAGATGCTAGTAACAGAGCCTTTAGAATGTCCAATTGAGGATAAGGCTGAAATCTTTTTTAAACTATATGAAACCTTGATTGATGGTAATAAAGAGGACGATGTTGAGTACGACATTGAAGGCAATCCAATGCCAGTACAATCAAAGGAAAAGGAAGTGGACATATATGATATTGCACAAGATGCAGAGTATATTTATGCTTCCTTTTTGCAGGATTACGGCATGGATCTATTTGAACAACAAGGCATTTTACATTGGGATAAATTCAAAGCCCTTTTAGTTGGTTTACGAGATGACACTAAGTTTAAAAAGGTACTCGAAATACGTCAGATGCCACTGCCAAAAGGTAAAGGTTCAGGTGAGCAACGTAAACAGGTTGAGGAATTGAAGAAAGCATATGCGCTGAAGCCTCGTGAGCAGGAAGCAGATGAATAAGTAGTGTGTTCTTAACTAATAGGAAGGAGTGAAGACATGAACAAAAGCATTGAAGTAGTTAAGACAGATAAAGAACTACTCCGCCAACAGTTGCAGCTATTGGCAGAGCGTTCTAAAAAAGCTAATTCCATTGATTTACCCATAATCAGTAGTGTAATGGTGGATATTTTAAAAGTTCTAAAAGATTGTTAATATCGTTCATCCAGTTTTTTATTAATCTCCTCGTAAACTTCATGATATTTCTCAACTAGTTGCGATGGGCTTAGATCAGATAAATCTTGTTTTTCTAAGTAAAGCATAGTTAATGCAGTTGCCTCATTAAAAGGAAAATTAGCTTGTCTTAAATTCACATAAGTCATATGTATCACCTCCTCAATAATGTCAATATTCGACAGAAAAGGATGAAATGCCTTTAGTAATGTTTTGAGGGTGTAAGGTAAAAAAGTAAAATGATGTATAAGTTACTGTTAGTCTTATGAATATATGTATTAGATACAATAATTTTGTACTTCGGAAAATAATGTTGCAAGAAAGCTAATCATTGTATATTATGTATTTTAATAATATACAACAGATGGGAGCACCCCACGTGATTTAGCTAATAATTTAGCTTTTTTCGTGGGGTGTTTTTATTTTTGTCGAATATTGTCGAATGCATAAGCATATTATTTAAAAAATCTAGTTTTAAATTTTATCTGAAAAAACTGTCACTATTTCGAATGGGATTAGGACAATCCAATGGAGCAGGAGGTTGTATAGATTGTTTCTCAGGTGCTGGTGGATTGCAAGTAACTATTTTTAAATAAATTTAAATTATTAATAAAAAATGCTTGACATGCATAACTCGGTTTTCTTCCAGTTATAAAAGTGTTTCATTCAACAATTAATAAACATATTTAAATATTTTTAAACAATTTAAAACAATAATAAACAACAAAAAACAGAAAATATTATACTTTTTTGGAATAAAGAGTATAAAAATGGAAGTTATTCATTTTGATATTATACGAGACATTGGTAAGTAAAAAATAGAGTGAATTGAGTACTTAAAAAATTAAGCAAATTTAATATATGTTTTGTTAAAGGCAGATATTAATATTCTAAATTTCCATAGACTTGAAACCAGGCTTTTATCGCGGTATGATGTATGTATCATTTAAAAAACATCAAAATCGCATATAAAAAAGGGAAAACCCCAAATTTAGCTTGGTTATCAACTGATAATCTGCTTAAATTTGGGGGTTTTTTGTTTCGAAAAACACATTAAAAGGAGAAAGAAAATGAGTAAAACAATTATTAAAAACACGACATCAAATATACAAATGATACTAAAAGAAATAGTTATTAATAGTGAGCATGATAGAAAAGCCCAGCAACTCATTTTGGATATTAAGCGTTGAAGGATTTACTCTTCATTGGCGTCTGCCAAACCTTGAGCATACGCCAATATCCTTGCTTCCATTTCTTTACGTTTATCATCAGGCATGGACTCAAGGATTTGCATTAATTCTTCAACTTCTTTATCGACTTCTTTGTCCACTTCGTGGTTTAGCTTAGGATGGTTGCTTAAGCCAGTAAGGTAGTCAATCGATACATCAAAAAGTTTAGCGATGTTACTTAGTGTGTCAATCGGAGGCATCTTAGTGCCGTTTTCATATGCCGTGTAAGTGGTTCTTGCAACACCTATTTTATTAGCAACAAATGATTGGGTATATTCAGGCTCTGATTTTTTTATATTTTCACGGCATTTTTTTAAACGCTGTGCAAGTACATCCATATTATTCATCCTTTATGTTTTTATGTATTTCATTAAATAAGATTGTATATGTTACTTAAAAGAACTTCTATGATTATCTTGTAAATGTTCTTTAAGGTGTTATTTTTTATTGACATGTTCCTTTTGGTAACTTATATTATAGTTATGACAGTTCCTTAAAGGAACTATAGGAGGTGAGGTAATGCGAATTTGGTTAAAAGATATTAGACAAGTTAAGGGGGTGAAACAAGAAGAAGTAGCAGCGTCTGCGAATATTTCGCGAAGTTACTACGCTAATATTGAACGAGGCGATAAAACACCATCTGTTACTGTCGCTAAAAGAATAGCAACTTTTTTAAAGTTTGATTGGACTAAATTCTTTGTACAAGAAAAGGAGGAAGTAAATCTATGAATCTTTCATTAGCAACTCAACAACAATTTAATTCGGTTATGTGCGATTTTTGGCAAAACGAAAACAATGAAGTTTTTATGACAATCAATCAACTAGCTCAGGCACTTGAATACGCAGATCGTAGTGGTGTACAAAAGATTGTAAATCGTAATGAGTATCTAAAAGAAATTGAATTTTCAACAGAGGACAATTTGTCCCTAGTTGAAGGGAACAGAAAAGTTGAACGAGAAGTGCGCATTTTCACTGAGGATGGTATCTATGAGGTAACAATGTTATCTAAACAACCGAAAGCTAGAGCATTTAGAGCTTTTGTTCGTAACACTCTCAAAGCATTACGTAAGGGTGAAATGATTTTAGTGCAACCACAAACTGCAGATGCTGAATTAGAAATTAAACGTATGCGAGCTGAGGCAATGTTAAATAACAGTCGTACTAAACAGGCTAAATTAATTCTAGATATGCAAAAGAACAAAATACTATCACCTGTTGCAGTTGAGCTTTTAAATATCAATGCACTAGAAGTATTAACGGAGCAAGTAATTGAACATCGTCCAGAAGTGGAGAAATCCTATACAGCAACTGATATAGGAACAGAGTTAGGAATCTCACCACAAAAAGTTGGAAGTATCGCAAATAAACATAACCTTAAAACGAATGAGTATGGTTATTTTGCATTGGACAAGTCACCTTATAGTAATAAACAAGTTGAGTCATTTCGTTATTTTGAGAAAGGTCGTAAGAAGATAGAGGAGATTGTACAGGGGAAGTTGGTTAACTAAATGAGGAATAAATATAAAAAAATCACAATCTAAGCGCCAACTTAGATCGTGATACGAATTTGAGTAACATCCACTCAAACCAATTGTCAAAATAAATTGTAGCATATAATTGTTACAATTTGAAGTGGATGTTACTTCTTAAACGAAATGAGTATCAATATCCTCTTTTAAATTATATCTTAGAATGATTTCTGGTTTTATTGTTTCAACCAATTCTTCTTCTAAAGAAGTCCTAAAAGTTATTGGTATGGAATTAAGTATTTCTAATATATTTTCTGGATAAATTACAGTAACTGCCATGGTATCAAATTCAATCTCATTAACAGTAGAAGTATAAAGTTGAATACGACAAGCTAATGTTTCATTAAATTTTTGATTTTTATATTTAATTTCCCCATTTAAACTCAAGTCACATACAAGCTGAGGAAATGATTGTACTTGAGTTATATCAATAACTGTAAAATCGTATTCTAAAGTTTCTTGAATGAACAAGTCATTCGGTGAAACTTTTAGAAAGGTACAAAGGGTATCAAATGTATCGAATTGGATACCTTTACTTTGATTTTGATTTAATGCTGTTAACGTAGTGCGAGAAATTCCTGTACGTTTAGACAATTCACTAATTTTTATATTTCTTTCTGCTAGCAATACAGCTAGATTACATTTAATCATTTCTATCACCTCTTAATGTCTATTGTAGTGCAGTCTGAACAAATTTCAATATTTTTATATAGAATGACTTGACTACCAAATTGGGTATGATGTATGATTTAACCAATAACTGTTCAGAGTATTGGACAATAAGTTATTAGTATGAACAAATGGGGGGTGAAAATGTGCAAAATAATCTACGGATAATACTCGCAAAAAAGAAACTCAAAATGTCTGATGTTGTCGAAGGGACCGGTTTATCGCGTAATACCATAAGGGCTTTATTTTATGAAACAGCTAAAGGTATCCAGTTTCAAACGCTTGTGGCGTTGTGTAAGTTTTTAGATTGCGAAGTCAGTGATTTATTTGAAATTCAAAAGGAGGCAGTTTAATGAATATTAAAGTGGAAAATTGGAATGGTTTTGAAATTCGCTTTGTGGAGAAAGAGCCTAACGAGTGGTGGGCGGTATTAAAAGACATTGCAGAAGCTATGGAATTAACCGCAAAAGGCGTAAAGCAGCGTCTCCCAAAGGAGGTAATTTCAAATTACCCCCTTCAAACAGCAGGAGGTATTCAGGATGTGTTAATTGTTGATGAGTATGGTATTTATGAGACAGTTTTTGAAAGTCGAAAGAAAGAAGCAAAAGAGTTTAAACGTTGGGTATTTGAAATGCTGAAAAAACTCCGCCAGTCATCAGGCCTAGAAGGTTTTCAAATCTTCCGTATGTTGGACAAGGAACATCAAAAGGAAACGATGGCAAAACTTAATCAGTCATTAATTAACCCGACAAAGGTGAACTTTATAAAAGCTAATACAATTGCTAACAAAGCAGTATCAAGCCGCCACGGACACATGAAATCGTTAAAGAAAAATCAGATGACACCTGAGATGTTGATTGAACGAGAGCCGATCTTAGCCGATACAGTTGATTTAATGATTGCAAAAGAAAAATTCCGACTTGATTTGTCAGTCAGTAAGAAAGTGTATGAAAAGTATGTACAATAAACAAGTAATTGAAAACAAAAAAGCCATGCTTTAAGCTGCAACTTAAAACATGACATAAATTTGAGTACATCTACTCTAATCATCGGTAACATTATACACTAGTTGGTGTATTTTTAAAAGTGGATGTCCTCAATTAAAGGAGGGCAAAGAATGGAAATCACAGAAGATATGTATAAAGCTGTTTTGCATTTCTCAAATTCATATAATGTATCTCCTCCTATTACATTGAATCTAGAAACTTGGTGGAAGAATGCTATTAACCAACTAGAGAAATGGGAAATAAATCTGTATTATATAGCTCTAAAAAAAGCGAGAAAGAATGATATGTTGAATGGCGATATTTCAAAAATGATGCTAGATGAATTAGAGAACAGTAATTTAATCATAAAAACTGAAAAAAGATATGCTATTTAAAGCACTCTCATATGAGGGTGTTTTTTCATTGAAAGGGGTGAGGATTATGTAAAGGTATGAAAATAGTAATAGAAATCCCTCCATTACCCATGTATATTTATGGTTAAGGAGGAATATATAATGAAGAAATTTTTAATGCTACTATGCATGATTTTATTCTTAGCCGCTTGCGGTAACTCAGTAGAAAAAAATAATTCTAAATCTAGTAAAAAAGATGAAGAAGTAGCCGTTTCAGGACAAACTGATACAGATACTAAGGAAGATGAAGTAGAAGAATCAGAAGTTTTAAAAATTCAATTAGAGGAAAAAATAATTATAGAAGACATAGGAGAATTTTCTTTAAAAAAAAATGGTTTCACAAGAAAAGTTTTTCCTTCTAATCCAGGGGAAGATCCCGTTTATTTTCATTTAAAAGATTCAGAACAAATTTTACTTAATACTGTTATTTCATTAAAAAATTTATCTATATCAAAAAAAGTCGCAAATGAATTTATTTCAGATTATAAGTATATTTATGATAACAAGTATGAGTATGTACCAGAAGTTACAATTGAAAAAGATGGTGGATCAAACTTTGATATTAAACTAGAAACTATTATTGAACCGTTACAAACAGGTGTTTTTCACTTTACAGGTTTTTTACCATCTGAATTAGAGCATGATAATAAACCATTAAAATTTATTTTTACAGTAGGCGAGAATGAATATGAATTTATTATACGTTAGAGAAGAAAGACATACCAATTTGATATAGTGAAATCTCTCCATATTATGTATATTTGTGTATAAGGAGGGATGATAATGGCAAAAAACAAGGTAATTGCTGGTGATTATCAAGGCAAGGTGGTTTCATCTGCTTTTGGAATAACAACAATCAATATAGGATTTTTAAAAACTGTTGAATTGAATAAAACAACAGTTAAAGAATACGAGGTACTAGATGAGGAATCACGTAAAAGTGCAACAAGTGCTGTAGGACGTGCATTTGTTGGTGGAGTTATCTTAGGTCCAGTTGGTTGGCTCGCTGGTCTTTCGGCAAAATCAAAAAGCACTCACGTTGTAGCAATCGAGTTTATGGATGGTAAAAAAAGTTTAATAGAAATTGATCAAAAAATTTATAAAGCATTCATACAAAAAATGTTTTAAGCACTCGATTTGAGTGCTTTTTCTTTTGCCGAAAAAGGTGGTGAACATGAATGAAAAATTGAAAGAAACATGCAATTAGAAGCCGCGTTAGCAGGCTTCTTTTTTTGATGTGGCCGAAGGAGTGATGTAATGGCTAGTGATGGTCGAATAGTTATTGACGTTGTATTGGATGATGGTCGTGTCGTAAATGGTGTGGCAGATTTAAGTAGATTATTCGGTGGGCTAGGCCGGACGAGTGAATCTAGTGCGCTGTCTATCGGTAAAGTTGTAACAGCTTTAGGGCTAGTAGCAGCAGCTAGAAAAGGGATTGATATGGTCACTAGCTCTATCAGTGGCGCTATAGCTCGTGTCGATACATTAAGTGGTTTTCCAGTTGTTATGGAACGTATGGGCTTTAGCAGCGACCAAGCTAAAGCAAGTATTGACAAACTTTCTGAGGGTATTTCAGGTCTACCAACAACGTTAGATGGCATTGTTAAGAGTACGCAAAGTATTGCGCTTATGACCGGTGACTTAGATGTTGCTACTGATACAGCGCTTGCGCTTAATAATGCTTTTTTAGCATCTGGTTCAAGTTCAGCAGATGCAGAACGTGGTCTTGTACAATACGTACAAATGCTGGCAAAGGGCAAAGTTGACATGGTTTCATGGCAAACCCTTCAAGAAACGATGGGCTTTGCGCTTAATAAGACGGCTGAGGCATTCGGTTTCACAGGGAAGTCGGCACAACGAGATTTATATAGTGCGCTCCAAAAAGGTAAAATTACATTTGAAGATTTTAACGCAAAATTAATCGAATTGAACAATGGCGTAGGTGGCTTTGCTGAGGTTGCTAAAGCTAGTAGTGCCGGTATAGCAACAGCCTTTGCGAATATGAGAACTGCTGTTGTACGTGGTGTGGCCAACATCATACAATCATTACAAGATGTACTAGCTAAGACCCCGTTACAATCAATTGAGAATATTCTAGGGTTAATAGGTAAGGCTTTTAGCAACGTTTTAAATGCAATCGCGGCTGGAATTCCAACAGCAGTAGATATGATAATGAATCTGTACCACAATCTTGAACCATGGATCCCACTAATCACCTCAATTGCAGGTGCGGTTGGAATCATGGTTTTGTCTTTTGCGGCATTTAACACAACTATCACAATAATCGGTAATGTTAGAAAAGCTATAACTGCATTAAATGCAACTGTCTTGGCAAATCCTTGGACTTGGGTAGCATTAGCCGCAATTACAGCAGTGTTGCTCATTATTCAATATTGGGAACCTATAACCCAATTTTTCAAAGATTTATGGGCAGATGTTACGGAATCTTTTAATACTGCATTAACTGCTATCCAATCATTCGCGGCATCAATGTCCGGAGTAGTATCAGAAATAGCAACAACACTTGGTACCAGTCTGAGTGCTGTATGGTCTAGTATATCCAGCGGCTTTACTACGGCAATAAACGGATTGTTAACTGGATTGTCTAGCCTTAAAGAGAAACTAAGTATCGTCAAAGATATTATAAATGTTGAAAAAGCACTTAACTTACTCAAATTTGCCGCAGAAGCAGTTTTATCATCGATATTGATGTTATTAGGACCGTGGGGCATGTTAGCTAATATTCTGCTAAAAGTATTTACTCACACTACTTTACTGCAAGATACTTTTAAGATGCTCAAAGGTGAAATGACATTTGATGAGGTTGCTAGCAATTTTACTGAATCTATTAGTGGTGTTATAGAAAATATCACAGAGCTATCGACTCGACTTGTCACAGTAGGAGCCAAGCTAGTTGTCAGTTTAATTAATGGGGTAAGCAGTAATATTGGAAAGTTCGCAACTGCATTTGCAGAGATATTGCCTGTTATCATTGACACACTAATTATGATAGTGCCGCAAATAATACTTTTGGCTGCTGATATTGTAACAAAATTAGCAGAGGGCATTACGGCTAATTTGCCAATTGTGGTAAAAGCCATAGTTAGTTTAATAGAATTAGTCACAACAACAATAGGAACGTTATTACCTCAACTTGTTGAAGTTGGAGTCTCTTTGCTAACAACCATTATAAACGGCATCATTACAGCACTACCGATGTTAATAGAAGTAGTCGTACAATTGCTAAATACTATAATAAATTCTTTGACAACGATGTTGCCATTGTTAATTGAGACAGGTTTAACGATCGTCGAAACACTGTTAAATGGCATAGTAACAGCATTGCCACTAATTGTTGAAAGTGCCCTAAATATCGTTATGTCACTTGTGGATGCTTTAACTGCTGCGTTACCTCAACTTATTCAAGTTGGTTTGTTGGTCCTTAATACATTGATAGAAGGAATTATTGGAGCATTACCTATAATAATCGAGGCTGCACTTACAATTGTTATCGCCTTAGTAGCAGCGTTAATTTTACTTTTACCCCAACTTATCGAGGCTGGCATACAAATTATCATGGCTTTGGTCCAAGGGTTGATAAAAGCTCTACCAGCTATTTTAGAAGCAATAGTAACCTTGATTATGTCATTGGTAAAAGCGATTATTGAATTGTTACCCCAATTGCTTGATGCTGGTGTACAGATTGTTATGGCTCTTGTAAAAGGTTTAATACAAGTTTTGCCCCAGCTTATTGAGGCTGGTATAACTCTTATTGTTGCATTAGTAGAAGCGATTATTCAACTTCTTCCAGAGCTATTATCAGCAGGTAAAGAGCTGATTGTCGCTTTAGTGAAAGGTGTCTTATCCATCTTAGGACAACTTCTAGCTGCAGGTGCCAAGTTAATTCTTGGTCTATTAGGTAAAATCCTTAGTTTTGTAGGTCAATTGCTTGCTGCTGGTGTAACTCTAATAGGTAAGTTAATATCTGGGATATTATCATTGCTTGGTGATATTATAAGCGCTGGAGCAAAACTTATCACAGGTCTTATCGATAAAATCTTGAGTTTTTTAGGAAAAATATTAACTGCTGGGAAAGACCTAGTAGGCAATCTAATAGATGGTGTACTCAGTAAAGTCAACGATATGATCAATGTCGGTAAAGACTTGGTTAGTGGTCTAATCAAAGGTATTACTAATATGGGATCTAATGCGATTGAGGCAATTACAGGTGTTGTAGATGGCGTTATTAATAAAGCTAAATCATTACTCGGTATTCATTCACCTTCTAGGGTTTTCAAACAAATCGGTAACTGGACATCTGAAGGTTGGGCGATTGGTATTGAAGAGACTGGCGATAGAGTAGTCGATGCTGTAAGTGACATAGCACTCAATGCACAAGATATCGCCGAGCATTATGCATCAGAAGAAAAAAAACTACGCAAAGATGCAGCTGATCAAATTGCGAAAATCGAAAAAGATAAAAATGATTCGATTGCGAAGTTGCAACGAAATGCATCTGAATCGAATCAAAAAGCTGCTCAATCTGAAACGCAGAAAATTAATGCGATTTATGCGGCAGCTAAAAAGAAAAAACGTAATCTAACTAAAGATGAAATTGCCAAAGTACAGCAGCTTAGAAATGAAGCAAGCTCAAAGCGTACTAAAAACTCTCGGGATACAAATGAAAAAATCGCGAAAATCGAAGAGCAGGCAGCTGCCAAAATAAAAAAAATCAAAGAAAAATCGACTAAAGATATCGTTTCCTTAGATGATAAAATGTACAAAGATTTGTACGAGGAAACTAAACGGTATATAGATGATAAAAAATCATTAGACCAACTATCATTGATCGATGAAGCTAAAATTTGGGAACAGTCATTAAAGTTATATGCTGATGGTAGTAAGGAACGAGTAAGAGCCCAGCAAGAGCATAAAAAAGCTGTAGATGCGATTAATAAAGAAGTTCTTTCGATAAATAAGTCATACCAACAAGAAATGCAAAAAATCAATGATGATCTTATTAAGCAAGAACAAGCTTTAAACAAAGAGTATGAAGATGCATTTAACAAGCGATATGACAAACTATTCAATTCCACAGGTCTGTTTGATGAATTTAAGCGAAACACCGAAATCACAGGTAAAGAGCTGTTAGACAACCTACAAGGTCAAGTTTATGGGTTCCGTGAGTGGCGCCGGGCTATGGATGATTTAGCTATGAGGGGCGTAAGCGAAGAGCTATTAAAAGATCTTAGTGAAATGGGCCCGAAAGCACTTGGAGAATTGCAGGCACTAAACCAGTTGAGCGCAGTCGAATTAGAAAAGTACAGCAATTTGTACAAAGAAAAATCAGCAGATGCGCGTAATCAAACTGAACGCGAATTGAAGTCAATGCGTGAAAACACTGACAAGCAAATTAAGGAATTGCGTGAAACAGCCAAGAAGCAATTAACGACTTTACAAACCGAGTGGCGTGAAAAAATCAAAGCACTTACAACTACTACTCAAAATGAAATGAGTTCTCTAAAACAGGTGGGCGTTGACGCTGCTCAAGGCTTATTAGATGGATTAAAGTCAATGGATGGAGAATTACAAAAACAAGCTAAATCGATTGCCAATAGTATTAAGTGGACAATTGAGGATGCTTTAGATATTCATAGTCCTTCAAGATGGATGCGTGATTTCATCGCTGGTAATCTTGCGCGTGGTTTTGATATTGGTGTAGATCGCCAAAAATCATTTTTAACAAATGCATCTGAAAAAATCGGTGATTTTATCAAACCTTCCATTGTCAATCCGTTGTGTGGTGCTAAAGTGAACCTCGGCTTAAACAAGCCATCATCGATGATTAATAACTATTCGACTATCAATAATATTTCAGGTAATGCTGAAGAAAATAGCATCCAAGTAGAAACATCAGATGTTATTTTATATGGTGAAAAAGTTGGAGAAATCATGTATAAAATCGTTAGCGGAAAGCAATACAGAGGCGCTAATATGGCAGCTATGGTGAAAGGGGTGGCCTCATTATGACGTTAATATTTGTTAGAAAAGATGGGTCACAAATCAATTTACGTGATGCAGGGATTCGGGTTATGGAGTTTGAGCCTGAATCCTTGGACAATATGAATGAATCGCATAACTTAGATGGCGGTAGCTATATTGTCACCAACAATGGTTACAACACTCGTTACATTGACGCTACTTTTAAAATAAAGGGCTATGATATAGTTGACTACGCACTGTTTAGACGTGAATTGTTTTCATTGCTCAGTAGTAGAGAAGATTTTCATATCATCGATACAAGGGAGAGTGGTTTGTGGTGGCACGTACGCAACGATGGGAAATTTAGTTTGCAACGTACATTAAAAAATGGTGTATGCAATGTCAAATTTATATGTGAGTTACCATATGCACAATCCAGAGGTAGTTGCCTTGACTTACAAAATCGTAAAGAGTGGGATGTAGATTTATGGAGTTGGGGCATGGGACTTAATTGGGATAAGGAATATAAATATATTCACAATTCCAATGCTTTTGTAATCGAAAATCTCGGTAATGTAGCTATTGATCCACGCGAACATTTTTTAGAAATTACGATTAAGGCCACAGCTACAACATATCTACAAATCACAAATCAAAGAACAGGTGACGTTTATCGTTACGATGGTGCACTAACAACTAGCGACACACTCGTTTTAAGTGGTATTCGTACACTTAAAAATGGTACATCTGTTTTTAAAAATACAAACAAAAAACTACTCACTTTAGCAATTGGTGAAAATATTTTTTCTGCGGAAGGCGGTACTATTCAAAGTATCGCTTTTAATTTTAAATTTTTATACATGTAAGGATGTGAGTAAATGACAGAGTTATATAATACGGAATCCCCGATTGACCGTAAAAGACGTAATAATATTAACGCAACATGGGATGATATTTTAAGTCGTTTTGCTAATCTCCAACGGCAAATCAATATTCTGGCTGGAGGTCAGGAAGTTGATGAATTAATTGCACGACTTGAGCAAGCAATTAAGTCTGCTGAAATCGATGTGCAAAATTACATTATTCAAGTTGATGAGTCTGTACAGCAAGCGATTAAAGAAAATAACAACGCTTTACAAACAGCTCTACAAACTGTGTCAGAAACGTTGGATGAGCTTAACATAGCTATCAGCAAAGCAGAAACGGCTACGGAAGATGCAACTAACGCTAAAAATGCTACTATCCAAGCGACTCAGGATGCTCAAGAGGCTATCAATACTATGCAGTCACTTATTGATAATTTTAGTCATCGAGGAGCATGGTCTTCGGCCACGCAATACTATAAAAATAATTTAGCCGAGGTTGATGGACGCACCTATATTGCTTTAAAAGAAAATATCAACACACTTGTTACAAATAAGAGTTCATGGTCTTTGTTTGCAGATAAAGGTGTACAAGGAGCAGAAGGGCCGCGTGGTTTACCTGGTAAGGATGGCAAGGACGGCACGGGAGTAAATATCATTGGGGGATTAACCAGCGAGGATGAATTACCAACCGTAGGAACACCTGGTGATGCTTATATGATTGGTGGAGATCTCTATGTTTGGCAGGATGACACAGGTAGTTGGAAGAATGTAGGTCCAATCCAAGGTCCAGAAGGTAAATCAGCCTATGATTTAGCTGTAGAAAACGGGTTTGAAGGCACGTTGGAGGAATGGATTGAATCATTAAAGGGTGATGATGGTCCTGGTGGTCCTGTAGGCCCGCCAGGTCCACCTGGCAAAGATGCAGATTTGACGGAAGTTACTGAACAATTGGACCAAATGAAACCTAAAGTGGATAACTCATGGCAAAAAGGTGTTTATAACGACACTGATATTACCAATCTTAGCAGTACTAGTATATCTAGAGTATTCTATATGAACGACTGGACTGCTCCAGCTAACAACATTGAACAGGCATCTATAGTAATTCCAGTAGAAAATTTTAACGGTACAGTTAAAATTAGCGTTGCGGGTGCTTTTAATAATACAAACGGCTCTGGAGCTTTTGAGTATGAAAATTTTTATTTAAAAGTAGGCGACGCTGTTTACACTAATAAAAGAACGATATATAAGGCAGATGAAAATATAGCTAGTCAGTACTATTTTCTTGGTTTTAATAAAAGTGAGTCACTTTTCACTATTCCTATTGTACGTGCTCCCCACGCATTCAATAGGGTTACTGTAAAAGTAGAGATTTTAACTACGTTTCCCTCTTTCGAACCATTAAAAAATGCGTATGTAGTGTATGAGGACTTTGGGACGTCATGGCATGGCTATCCTTGGACACCACAAACAACTAGTTTTGCCGTAAAAAACGAAGAAAATATTTTTACTAATCAAAGTCCTATAGTTATGAAAGTACAGGGTCAACCGTCACACTTGTTCCATAAGAACAATGATAGACTATATCTTACTCCATCTGCCTCTGTTGAAACCACCGATTGGAGATGGGATTTAGCCACAGAGTTTTTCACAAATGGAGATGTTAGTGTCAAAGGTAGACTACTTGTAGATGGTGTTGATTTAAAGCAATCTGTAAGTGATGGTAAATCTCAAGTAGCATCTGCCATTACTGGTAAAGGAGTTCAAACTGCTTCGGATGCTACATTTGAGACAATGGCTAATAATATTAGAGCTATACCAACAGGAAGTCGAACCCAATCAGGCTCTATGCAAATTCCAGCATTTTCAGGATCGCAAACCGTTTCTGTAAATGTTTATTTACCATTCGTAGCTAAAAATGCCTTAAACAATATGGGAGGCTTAGTATTTCTAAACGGCTACCCTTATGGAGCCATGGGGGTGGCAGGTCCTTATACCAGCAATATCACTGTAGCTGGAACCACTTTAACGTTCACATTTGCTATGGGTGGTGGTACAGGTAGCTTTGCAGGAGGAACAGGAGCATACTTTGCATCTGAATAGATAGGGGGATTATAGTACATGTTCAATAGAGTGTTTTACGATGTACCAACAGGTAAAATATTATATCAATTGTTTATGGAGGAGCCTGAACTTGTAACTGAATTTGCAGTTTTAGAGATTCCAGCAGGTGAAATTAATTACGACACTCACTTTATAGAGTCAATAGATCCTGAAGGACATCCAGTAGTCAAAATGAAAGAACTAACATCATTTGAATTGGAAAATACAAAACTAAAAGAAGATATTATTTTATTACAAGCTGATGCAGAGACAGGAGGGATATTATAATGGTCAAACAAATTGTTGTAAGAATCGCGAACAATTAGAAAATATGATTTTAATGATGATGATGGAGGTAATGTAAAATGACACAAACAAATAAATCAGTAGCATTCGGTTTTTTATTAAATATGTGGATTATGAAAAAGGTCGATGAAGCGTATTTAACAGGACAGACAGCAAAAGGTGGTATTACAAACGATGAAAATGAAATGATTTTAGAAACCCCGCAAATTAGCCGTTAACTGTCGTTAATCGACAGAAGATATGTCACAAGAGGAAATAGATGCATCGATAATTGTTCCAATTAAATCTACTAAAATTGAGTTGTTAAAACAATGCAGGTAAACAACGAGCTGAATATTAAAAAACTCTAATTGAATTATCTCCAAATTAAAATTCTATTTAATTATAAAAATTTTGTATTTTAAAAAGTACAAGAGTTTAGTAATGTTAATAGAAGATATTAGTAATTAATGTCGAATTATATATCGGGAGTGTAGATTTAGTGAATGTAAATCTCTTATCTAAGTTTTTTTTCTTTTTTTTGTCACCATTTTTAGGAGTTTTTTTAATCGAGTTACTTGTAAGAACTAATCATGAATTAACGTTTACTTGGATTCATGAAAATTTTGGTATATTTATAATATCGGTATTAATATTTCTCCTTTTGCAAAGTTTGATTTTTTCATTAGTGAATAATGTATATATTACTGTTTTGTGTAGTTATACACTCATTTTAATATTGTTACTAATTAATAACACTAAACTACAAATTCTTGATAACCCGTTGTTACCTTGGGATTTGTTTTTTATGAATCAAGTTTTTGATTTGTTGCCTGTACTTTATAAGAACATTAATATCTTAGGTATAGTTATAGGGATGATTATTTTTTCCCTATTGCTATTCTTATTGTCTAAATACACTAAATTTGGAATAATAAATTGGCGATCTCGGGCGATTCTGTTTATTGTATCAACAGTTCTTCTTGTGATGATAGTAAACTATCCGAGCAATATAACAAACAAATTTGTTCAAAAAAGTGGTACTATTTTAATTTCATTCGATCAAAAGAGAAACCAGAATGAAAATGGATTTATAATGGGTTTTATCCTTAATATGCCGAATGTTATGATAGATGAACCTTCGGAGTATTCTAAACAAAACATCAATAAATATATAGAGGGAATAAAGGAGAGAAATAGATACACTGTTAGCGATAAAAAGCCAAATATAGTCATAGTAATGAGCGAAGCTTTTTGGAAAATTGATAATTTAAACATAAGTAGTAAATCTTTAACACCTACCGTTGATAAATTCCAAAAAGGAGATTTAATTTCTCCTACTTTTGGAGGCGGAACATCGAATGTAGAATTTGAGGTTCTAACAGGATTCTCAATGAAAAATCTCCCAGAGGGTTCGATTCCTTATCAACAATATGTAGCGTCAGATACGCCTTCTTTAGCCACTGTTTTGGCTGAACAAAATTACAAAACGGTTGCTATTCATACTTTTTACAAATACTATTGGAATAGAGATAAAGTATACAATCATATAGGATTTGACAAATTTATTGGTTTAGATGACCTAGTTGAACCAGATCATTATGGTGCTTATGTAGATGATACTTTGATAAATGACTTAATACTAAAGGAAATAAAAGAAAATGATGAATCAACATTTATCTATGCAATTACTATGCAAAACCATGGACCGTTTTTAGATACACGTTTTGGGGAACAGACTATAAATATTACAGACGCTTACTCACCTGACACAAATCAGATAATTAATACGTATGGTACAGGTATTAACCATTCTGACGAGGCATTGAATTCATTATTTAATGAAATCATAGAAATCGATGAACCGACTATAGTTGTATTCTTTGGAGACCATTTACCATCACTTGGTGATGTTTATACTGACTTAGGATACATTGATGATATGGATAAAAAGACATTAGAGGAAGAATTAAAAATGAAACAAACACCTTTAGTTGTTTGGAATAATTACGAAAAAGATATACCACAGTTGGAATCCATAAGTGCATCGTTTTTAGCTCCTAAGATTATAGAGTGGGCAGAATTAGAGTCCCCCTTATACTTTCAATTTTTGAATGAATTTTATCAGGCTATGCCTGGTTACACTTCTTTAGTATCGATTGACGGAGATGGTTCTTTGTCAGCTAATACTCCTAGTTCTTTGAATGAAATTGAAGAAATTTACCGAATGTTGCAATACGATCTTTTGTTCGGGAAACAATATTCCAGAGACAAATTATTTGAAATAAAACATTAGTTCCATATTGTTCAGTAACGTCACTCGTTTAGAGTGGCGTATTTTTATTAGAAAGAAGGTGGTTGTTTGCTTACTGTTACAGATGGATCACAGGTAGAGCCTTTAATAAAAATTGGCACAGACTTTAAAATGGAGCAAATAGTAGACGGTACTTTTACAGTATCGTTTTCTTGTTTTCCAAGCGAAAATAATCCTGGTTACGAACTACTAAAGTCTGAATCAATCATCGCTGTGGATGGCAACGATTTTCGTGTGAAGGTTTTTGCTGACAATGTTTATAGCAAATCAGTAACGGCATTAAGTATTTTTTATGATCATTTGAAAACATATAGGCATGGCATATTTGAGGGTAGTCACACTTTAAATAATCACATTAATTTTGCTTTGCAAGGCACAGGATGGACGTTTACAGCAGATGCCAATATCGCAAATGTCACCAATTATATACGTTCATTTGGTAATGATAACGTTATTAAATTAGTACAAAAAATATGTAAGTACCATGAGTGCGAATTTCAAATTTTGCCGAACAAGCAACTATATTTTGCAAAGGAGATTGGTGGTAATTACGACTATCAATATCGTTATAAGCACAATATTTCCTCAATCGTTTTGCAAGAAGATACGACTAACCTTGCTACTTATATTAAAGGTTTTGGTAAAGATGATTTAACAGTTGATTATACGTCACCTAACATCGATATTTTCGGTCGGAGGGAAGAAGAACCTGTTAAAGATGAGCGTTTTACTGACGCTACGGCTTTGCTTAATTACATCAAAAGCAAGCTACAAGATGAGCCACAACTAGCGATTGAAACAACAATTCCAGAGCTTGTTGCAAGAGAAAATGGCGAACGTGTTTGGCTTATCTATGAGCCACTAGGCGTTGAAATGTCAACTCGAATATTAAAGCAAACGAAAGTTTTGTATAACGGTAAATTAATAACATCTAGTGTTGTTTTCGGGAATTCACTTCCAAAATCAATAGAAGATACGCTTGCGGATCAGGAAGAAAAAATAGGCGACACCAATGAATATATTGACGATACAAAAGAAGAATTAAAGGAAGAAATCGAAGAAACTAAAGATAAGTTGCAGGGTGAATTTAGAAGTGAAATAAAGAAAACAGATGATCGTATAACGTTAGAGGTAGAGCATATCAATACATCCATCGCTGCTATTGATATTAAAGCTGATAATATTAATTTGTCCGTGAATAATCGTATCACAAACGAAATGGCGGCTATCAATTTAAAAGCAGACAATATCAATCTTTCAGTAAATAATCGTATTACAAATGAAGTATCTGCAATTGACGTAAGAGCCGGAAGAATTGAAATAGCTGTTTCTAATTTAGATAGAGACACTAAATCTTCTATAAATGTAATGCAAAATAGCATCAACTTAAAAGTAGACAAAGGTGGCTCTATTACTGATATTAATTTGAGCCCAGGTGTTGCGACAATTAATGCCAATAAGATAAACCTTAATGGTGCTGTAGTAGTCGATGGTGATATTAGTGGAGCTACAAATATTAATGTGAACAAAGAAATAACCGTTGGACAAAATATAAGAATGTCAGGCAGTGGTACCAGCACAATATACTTCGCTGATATGACCAACATCACATCTAATCAGGGGAACATTGGCATTTACGCGAATCATAATATGGATTTACAAGCAAATTATATAACATTTTATGGAGCTATTGATTTTTCTAGAGCTGATTCTCTGAATGGTGTAGCAAGAGGTCATACACCTGGTATAGGGATAGCTTATAATAACAATCCGACAACACCGAGGATATACTTCCGGATAAATGGCTCAAATGTGGGATATATTGATTTATCTAAATAAAAAGGAGAATGATAACTATGAATTATCAAGTACAATTAAACAACGGACAGGTAATTAATTTAAAAAATGCGGAATTTGATGCAGGTGTATTCACGTCAACATTAAACGATCAAAAAATCAACTTCGTTAATATTGGCGGGGCGATTATTAATAAGCATATCATCATTAGTGTATTACCAGTAGATGACGCAGAAACGCAAGCAGAGGCTTAGCGTTATTTTTTAATGAATGATTGATAATGAGAATTAACATACACGTGTATGACTTAAATAATGACCAGGTCGTTAATAATTTTTATTTCTAGTAGTTGCGGATTAAATCAATTAATCCAACAATTATAATTATGGAATAAATAGCAATATAACCAATATCTGAATATATAGAGTTATATAATTCCATTTCTCTTTTCACCTCCATAATTTTATTCGGCCTTACTCAGTATAATAGGAGCTATAGTTTCATTCGTCAAATACATCTAAAGTTATGGAGATAATGAAAAAACTAAGGAGAATCACCTTGTTTAAAAGGTTCTTGGCAACAAGTAAGGGAGTTTGATTAAAAGGTAAAGAGTATTGTTAACTATTAATGGAAATTCTAAGACATATTTTTATAAAAAATTTTTTTGGGAAAATTTCAAAACAAGTGAGTTATGAGAACAATCGAGAAGGGCAACAGTACATGTTACTAAATCTCGATGCTTCTCATAGCTTTTAATTTTCCAATGAGTGCATGAAGGTGAGGGTATAGGGCATGAGTCAAGAAACAACCTTTCAACAATCTGTTACGATGGCTGACCACGAAAGGCGATTGCAGGAACTAGAGAAGGACGTATCAACAATTAAGCCAATTGTATATAACACAGCTTCGAGTGTTAAACAAATCGAAAAATCTGTTGAAAAAATGGAGAAGAACAGTGACAAAATCAAAGGTTATTTTCTAGCTGCAGCAGTTAGTGGTGTCATAGGTATTGTATTTATAGCATTACAAAATTCAATTTTTGGAGGATAACATTATGAAGATTAACTGGAAAGTACGTTTAAAACACAAACCATTTTTAGTGGCAGCATTTGCATTAATACTATTATTGGTGCAGCAAATTGGTACATTATTTGGCTACGATACGACTATCTATAACGAGCGAGTAACAGAGTTATTTAACACTGTGCTCGCTTTTTTAGTGCTGATTGGTGTGGTTATTGATCCAACGACTACTGGTACTGCAGACAGTGAACAAGCACTTGGATATAACAAACCGCGTGATGATTTGGAGGGTAATAAATAATGGTAGTAATTCGTAAAAAGCTAGTATCTGATGCTCAAGCTGCAAAGGTCACAAATGGAAAAGGTAATTCTAAACGAAAAGTAGTTGTTCACGGCACAGATAATTACCGTACAGGGGCAGATGCGGATGCACATGCCCGCTTACAAGCAAATGGCAATAGTCGTTCTGCTTCATGGCATTGGCAAGTAGATGATAAAGAAGCAGTACAATCTTTTGAACATACTTGGCAATGTTGGGCTGCTGGAACAGCTAAAGGTAATTTGGAAGGCATCCATGTTGAAATGTGTGTGAATGCTGATGGCAACTACAACAAAACGTTAGAAAATACTGCTAGGGTAGTTGCGAAAATCTTAAAAGATGAAGGTCTAACAGTCGATGATGTAGTACAGCATAATTACTATAGTGGTAAAAACTGCCCTCGTGAAATTCGTGCTGGTAATATTGCTTGGAATATTTTCTTGCAAATGGTTAAAAATGCTGGTGCTGTTCAGCAACCGAAGCCAGTCATAGACAACAATAAGTATCGTGTTTTAACAGGCACATATATCACAATTCAAGCTGCTGAAAATGTACTGGATGTATTAAAACACCGTTTTGGCTGGGTGGCTTACATCGAACAAGATGGCAAGTTATGGCGTGTTAAAACAGGTACTTTTACAGGTGCGGAAGCAGCGAAAGCAGGAGCAAATAAAATTAAAACAGCGAAACTTGCACAAGTCACAAATATAATAGCTGTTTAACTTTAATGATCAGGTAATCACAAAAATTTGTGAGCCTGGTCATTTTTTTATTGCTAAAACAAGAACGTTTGTTCTATAATATATACAAACGAATGTTCTTACTTTGAGGAGGCGTAAAGATGGCAGCTAAAACAAAAACACCAGCAAAGAAAAAAGAACCAAAGCACCTAGACCGAGATGAGTTTGATTTAGAAGAAATCGCATACGCATTAACAGAAGCAATGAATGATTCAAAGTACAAAGCCTTTTCTATCTATAGAAAGGAAGAACCACTTTCGGGTATAGTCACAAAAATGGATGCAAACACTAAATTAATTCACATTAAAGATAAATATAGGGTTGTCCATAAGGTACATTTCCTTGATATTTTAAGTATTTCTGATGTTGATTAGTGGAGAGTGATTTGTGATGTTAAATGACCGTGGCAATATGAAATGGACAGCGATGATGCTGCCAGAACATTTAGTTCAGTTGAAGGAGTGGAAAAAAGAGCAATTTTACGATAAAAAGCGAGAATTAACGGAGTGGGAGCTTTTAAGATGAGAAAACTAATCAAATTGACACTGTGGGATCATAACAAATTTCATGATGAGATTGGGAGAATAACTCGGACAGATTTATATAAGAAGGAACTACTATTAGATGCTGATTTATCAATAAAGCGTATTTCATTCGATAATATCCAAAAAGCTTCATTAGTCGATGGCGATGATTAAGCCAGAGCAACGTCAGCTTTTATACAGATACTTGAGGGATAATTTAAATAATCCTTGTCAATTATAAGTAATAATTAGAAATCTATACTCAATAAATTATTATAAGGAATGAGGAGTTTTATGAGCACAAAATATATTTCCAATGCTGATGGAAAAGGTTGGTTAATTGTTAAGTATAGTGATGGTTCAACATATCCACCTTTGCCTCAGTTCGTACGTGTTGATTTTCAGCAAACACAAGGTGATAGGGATTATTTTATAATTATGGAAGGACGTTCGGCAACAAAGAATGCTAGCGTTAAACTTAAGAGTGATGGTGGTTCGTATTTAGTAGACGGTGATTCTACAATATCGCAAGGGTTAATTCATTATATTCTAAGCACTGGTGAACTCTTTTATTTTTTAGGTCCTGGTTGGGTTGGACCTATCAGTATTATGACAGATCCCTCTAATCCTGTTCCTGTAGGCAGTCACGATCTTGAGATACCAGATGAAGTTCATAAATTGGCAGAATCTTATGAATCACAATCAATTTATGCTTGTTCTTGGTTTCGAATTGGTCATAATGGTGATCGCTATCTTCATACAGGCCAACATTCTTTGGGTTGTGCTACTGTTACGGACGTACCAAAATGGACAGATATTTATAATTATTTAATAATGCGCAGAAAGAATGATGGTAATAGCGTAGGTGTACTTGAAGTCTTTGCAACTCCATCAGATCGTCATGTATAAAAGGTAAATGAAGTCGCAAACAAGATTGAAAATCGGTGGACAGAGAAGCAAACAGTTGTGATGGAATATTAATATGCGAAATAGAAAAAGTAAAAATTGCTTAGAAAACAACACTCTCATTTGAGGGTGTTTTTTCGTGAACTAATAAGTTTTATAAATTGACATAAAGGAACATTTGTTCTATAATGAATTTAGAACAGATGTTCTTATTTGGAGGTTTTGTTTTAAAATTAATCATCTAGGATTATATGTATGTATTTTTTCGCATAAGTTCTTTATAATGAATGTGTATACATTGTATACACATACTGTGTGTATAAAAAATCGAGAAGGGGGATTCTTCATGAAAGAAAATAAAAATGGTAAATTTGATGCATTAGAAGTTGCAGCATACATCGTAAAAAAAATGAATGAAGTAGAAGGATACCTGGATCACCTAAAATTACAGAAACTATTGTATTTTGTTACTCTTGATTGGGTAAAAGAATTTGATATTTATCCCTATAAACAGCCCTCAGAGATGTGGAAACTAGGTCCAGTAGTAAGGGAAGTTTATTCAGAATATCGTATAAATGGTTATAGTCAGATTACTGAACCACCTACAACTATTTTCTTCAAAAATGGTGGAATTATAATAGGAAAACATGAACCAGCAGATTTTTCAAATTTAGAAAAAGAATTAGTAGATAGAATCATTGAAAGGTTCGGAAAATTAAATTCGTTTGATTTAGTTGATATGACACACGAACATAATTCATGGAAACGAAATGAAAATGAAATAAAAAAGGGTGTATCCCAGTTAGAATATACTTTTGAAGATTTATTAGAAGCCTCAAAACAAGTATAGTAATTAAAGTGGTGATAAATTGAATCCTATTGATATAAATAATGAAATAGAAAAACCAATTATTGAACTGAAACTAAAATTCAAAGATACTTTTTACAACTTAATACAATACTATAGTGCTTCCGAGAAAAGTCAATTAGTTGAGACATTTGATATTTGGTATGAAGTATTTAAAAGTAAAGTAAGAATTTATTCAACATTAAGTGCACATTTTTTCTATTTACAACCATATGGCATAAACGAAGCAGGGGAGAATGTTGAAATTTTTTTAAGAAATATTTCCTTTCTTAAAGAAATGGCAATAGAAAGAGAATTAGAAGAACTTGAAGAATTTCATAAATTTATTGAAAAAATAAAAGATCACATTGAATTAATCGGGATCCAAATTAATCGTATGGATTCGGGTGTAATGAAAATAGAAGTTATTAAAGATAAACTTTTTAAAGAAGTTGAAGATTTAAAGAACGAAATAGAAATAAAGAAAAAAGAATTCATTGATATTTCTAAGGATATTGATAAAATAAGCTATAAACAAGAAAAATCTCTACAAAAAGCCAAGAAAGTTCAAAAAGATTTCGTTGCTATTCTTGGCATTTTTGCCTCAATCCTTATTGGAACGTTTGGAGGTATTTCAGCGTTAACTAGCGTATTTACAAATATTAAAGAAGCATCTACAGGAAAACTACTCCTTTTTGGTTCTTTTACAGTTTTGGCGATAATTTTAATAGTATTCCTATTACTAAATGGAATTTCTAAATTAACAGAAATTAATCTTCGGAGTTGTGGTTGTGCAAATGACATAGAATGTTATTGTTCAATTACCAAAAAACACCCTACTTTATTTATTATTACTACATTATTATTATCAGTTGCAATTACAGGAGCATCATCTTATATAATTAATTACAAAGAGTTATTAAAAAATGTATCTCAAGGTTTTTTGTTTACTGGAGTTTTATTTATATTATTTGTGATTTATGCTTCAGCCTACGCATATTATTTTAATTTTAATAAAAAGCTCAATAATTAAAGAAAATCAATAAAAGTCACTCATTTGAAAAATAATGAGTGACTTTTTTAATTTACTTAACTAAAATTATCAGATTCAATATATACCTGTCCGTATTTTTTCGGTACCCCAAGTACCCCAGTAATAAAATGCTTCGTACCCCACCTGTACCCCGCATGAGAATACGGTGAAATACAAGTAAATAAAGTTAACTTAAAATATTACATACATAGATGCCGCGAAAACAAAGACATAATCATAGTTAACCTATTATAAATACAACTAAATAATGTAAACTCTTAAGAAAAATTTAAGGAATCTCCTCTTAAATCTTTAAGAAATGCTCGTTATAGTTAAGACATTCAGATTTCATCAGATTGGGGAGAACATGAATGCAATTTATAACGTTTCTTACTGAATTTATAAAACATCCAAAAAATATCGGTGCTGTTTCACCTAGTTCTAAAAAATTAGCTAAAAAAATAGTCGAAGCTATTTGTTTTAAAAAGGCACAATGTATTGTTGAGCTTGGTCCTGGCACAGGCTCCTTTACGAAAGAATTAATGAAAAGAAAAGCGCATACTACTAAGCTAATACTTATTGAAAATAATACCGTTTTTTATAATAAGCTACGTCAACAATATGAGCATGAGCCAAATGTTATCATAATCTACGGCTCTGCTGAGAATTTAGGGTTGTATATGAAGAACTTAAATATCGAAACAATCGATTATATTGTATCGGGTTTGCCTTTTACATCCTTAAATCCAGTCGTTGCTTCTCGAATACTACAAAATGTGAAAGAGTGTTTAGAGGAAGGAGAATTTATTACATTCCAATATTCACTAGTTAAGAAATCATTTATCCATCAATTTTTTGATACTATTACGCATGAAAAAGTGTGGATTAATCTTCCACCAGCCTATGTACTAAACTGTAGACAGGGAACGAAGAGGGTTAGTTAGATGGGATTGAATGAGTTATTATCCTTTATTGAGCAATACGGTTATTGGGCATTGTTTTTCAGTCTCTGGCTAGGCATAGTGGGGATGCCGCTTCCAGATGAGATGATTGTAATGAGTGGTGGATTTTTAGGTTCCATGGAAAAAATGTCGGTCTTGAAAGCCTTTATCCTAACGTATCTAGGTGTAGTATCTGGATTGTCTTTAGGGTATTTCCTAGGAAAAGGATTTGGCCATAAAATAGTAGATAAATTGTTGAAAAAGAAAAAGGCTAAGTATTTAGTCAAGTCCAAGGAGCTAATAGATAAATACGGACATTTTGCTTTAGTTATCAGCTATTTTATACCAATAGTTAGACATATTATTCCTTACTTAGTTGGCATGAATAAGATGCCCTTTCTAAAATATGCGATGTATTCCTACACAACAGGTTTTATTTGGACATTGCTGTATTTTACACTTGGGTTATTCTTTGGCAAGCACATTGAGTATATATCTGATCTAGCAACACGTTACGGTATTTATTTTGGTATATCTGTTGGTACTGTAGGTTGTTTGTATTATTGGTATATACGAAAATTTAAAAGATAGTTAAAATTAGGAATTATAATGATTGAAATTGGTGGGATTGGATGACGAAAGAAACAATACTGATTGTAGATGATGAGAAAGAAATTAGAAATCTAATCGCTATTTACTTAAAAAATGAAGGCTATCATGTACTAGAGGCTGGTGATGGAGAGCAAGGTTTAAGTCTGTTAAGAAAGCATAAGGTACATCTCATAGTTTTAGATATCATGATGCCGAAGATAGATGGAATTGAGATGTGTATGAAAGTTAGAGAAATAGCAGAGATGCCCATTATTATGCTATCAGCGAAGTCACAGGATATGGATAAAATCGTTGGGTTAACATTAGGGGCAGATGATTATGTAACAAAGCCCTTCAACCCCTTAGAGCTTATGGCACGCATTAAATCCCAGCTTCGCAGATACATAAAAATGAATCGACACGATACAATGAACGAAAATGAGATAGAGATTGGGGATATGCTCATAAATACCGCTACTCATGAGGTGATTGTCAATAATGAAAAAGTAAAGCTTACCCCAAGGGAGTTTTCCATTCTTGAATTACTTGCGAGAAATCAAGGTATGGTGATGAGTGCTGAGCAAATTTATGAAAAGGTTTGGAAGGAAGAGGCAATCCAATCTGAAAATACAGTAATGGTGCATATCCGAAAAATACGAGAAAGGGTTGAGACCAATCCCAGAAATCCTCAATATATAAAAACTGTATGGGGAGTAGGTTATAAAATTGAAAAAGATCAGTAAGCTTGCTTTTTACTTATTCACAAAAATCAAAATGCTCATTATAAAAGCCATCACAAAGGTGCGTCAAAGCCTTAGAATTCAGTTATTAACCACTTTTATTTTCTGTGCCTTTCTAGGGCTAATTGTTACAAGAGCTTCACTTCCTCTCCTTGGAAATATGAATGAGAGAACTACTATTGACTATAGCCCAGGTATGCAGCAAATTCGTTATCAGGTACAGCATGTAGTAGACAGAGCCATCAACGACAATAGTATTGAAGCCTTAAGACAATTGATTGAGGATGAAAATGTCAAGCTTAAAATGAAGCTGAGTGCATTAAAAGTATTAGTGACAGATGAGAGCGGAAAGGTGCTGTATAAGACAAAGCAAGCTGAGGAGGAACAAATTAATTTACATAATAAGATAGGGCGCGTAATGGAATTTGCTATTATTCAGCCACTCAATGCACAGACGATTGAGCAATCACGACAAGAATATATTACCTTTTACCCAATAACGATTGAGGATAAAAATTTATATTTATTTGTTAGTGGTATTCCACAAGGGGTATTGTATACAAGTACAACGGAGGGGGACCCGATTTCTTACTTTATTGTGATTGCTGTTTTTACTTTATCTTTCTTTTATTTAACAAAACGAAAAATGAAACAGATTGAGGCACTGGCAAAGGGGGTCATGGAAATCGCAAAAGGAAACCTTGGCTATCGAGTAAAGAAAAAAGGCATCGATGAAATTGCATTATTAACAGAGAACGTCAATCATATGGCTGAAGCAATCATGACCAATATCGAAATGGAACGAAAGATTGAACAACAAAAAAATGAATTAATTACAAATGTATCACACGACTTACGGACACCGCTAACCTCGATAATGGGCTACTTACGATTGTTAAGAGAGGGGAGATATGAGACAAAGGAGCAATATGATGAATATCTAAAAATCGCATTTTCAAAATCCGAGCAGTTGAAAAATTTGATTGATGATTTATTTGAATATACGAAGCTAACAAATGAAAATATCGTTATGGGGAAACAAGAGGTTTGCATCAATGAGCTACTCGATCAATTAATAGAGGAGTTGATTCCACAAGCAGAGGAAAACAATCGTTCATTCGCCAAACATTTTTCGGAGGAACGTATCTTTGCTTCCATTGATACTGAAAAAATGGTCAGAGTTTTTGATAATTTACTTATGAATGCCATTAAATATTGCTCAGGTAGCGGTCAAATTTTGGTATCCCTTGAGCAAAAAGAAGAGCATGTAATAATTGCTATCGCGAATGAGAGTGATGAATTTACATCAGAAGAGCTGGTAAATTTATTTGAGCGATTTTATAAAAAAGATCAATCAAGAACTAATGTCGCAGAAGGCTCAGGACTTGGTCTTGCCATTGCTAAAAGTATTGTCGAACTGCATGATGGCAACATCTATGCAAAATATTCAGATAAGATGTTACATTTTATCATCATATTGCCTGCTAAAGCTGCTGAATAGTAATCGTGTGTTGGCGAGGTACATTATAAGTTAGCAATTCATTTATTTTTGTTAAGATATGTGCATCTTTTATCAAAATTTGAAGCTCAGTCTGTTTATACTGCCGCTGAAACTCAAAAATATAGTCAATGATAATTTGTAAGTTAAGGCTGTTTTTAATTTCGATTTCCACAAAAAACGGTAGTGTCATTTGAGGATGTATAGAGCAGCCGCCTCGACGAATCCAAATGGCTTTATCTACATAGTAACGAATCGGTAGCTGGCGATTACTTGCGATTAATATATCCATGTACTACTCCTTTATATGGCGTATTAATAAAAGCGTAATGGAAATAAGGTAAATCGTCAAAAGATAACGATTTGGATAGGGAAAAAGAAATCAAATTCATGCGAGAGCATTAATTTTGTCGAATACAATAGGAATTCTTTACTTTGAGGATGGTCTTGCTTCATTGAGGAGAAAATATGCATGTTTGACTAGTATTCATGCTGGATAGAAGGCTACTTGTACTTAATAGAAAATGGTTTAAAAGCAATCTAAAAGAGCTGTTCCTATGTCGAACAGCTCCTTTTTGAAATGAGATTTTACATCGATGGGTAGTCATATGCATCGATTGCTTCAAGGAAATCTTTTAGAACAGGTGATTGTACTTCATCATTACGATAGATAAACCAAGTAGGCACTTGAGCTTGCTTTGTTGTTAGTATGTGCAGGGATAATGATTGTGTTTTCATATATTTTTGAGCAATTGCCCTTGGTAATATGGTTACACCTAGTCCCGCAGCAACACAGCCAATGATTCCATCAAGTGTACCAAACTCCATACGATTTTGTGGACGCACTCCATCCTCGTGCAACCAGTGCTCTAAAATGGCCCGATAGGAGCAACCATTGCGAAAAGTAATCAAGGTACTTTCCTCTAAATCTCGTAAGCTTTCAATCTGCCTATACTTGCTGGATGAAACGACTACTAGCTCCTCGCATACAAATTCCTTTGTAAGAATATTTTCCTTATAAATTGGCCCTGTTACAAAGGCTCCATCTAATTCATAGTTTTCTAATCGTTCTATATTTTGCTGCGTTGGATTTGTTACTATTGTAATATCTACCTGTTCATGGGCTTTATGAAAAGAGGTTAAAAGTCCAGGTAAGTGAAGTGCTGCAGTTGTTTCCATAGAACCTATACGTAGTAGACCCCTTTGCTCATGTGGGTTTTGTAGGATTTCAAAGGATTTCTCATAGAGATGTAGCATTTTTAATACCATCTCATAAAATTGTTCTCCCTTGGGTGTTAAGCGGATACCTCGATGTCCACGATAAAAAAATATTGTCTGATACATGGTCTCAAGATTTTGTATTTTCATAGAGATATTGGATTGTGTGTAATTAAGTGCTTCAGCAGCTTTCGAAAAGCTACCAGTTTGCACGACTGTCCGAAAAATAGAGAGATCATTCATATTCATATATTCCACCAGCCATCAATTTATTTGATATCTATTATAATAAATTCATTCTATTTGTGATACCTTAATTTTCGTTATAGTGAGGATGAGGGGAGGGGAATTATGAATAAGCAAACATTTCAATATTTAATAGGAGGCATTTTCACATTAGTGATTGCTATGGGGATTGGACGATTCTCTTATACGGTGATACTGCCATATATGCAAGAAACCTTTGCCTTTAGTCGAGCGACAGCAGGTTTCTTAGCCACTAGTAATTATCTAGGTTACTTAGTAGGGGCATTGGTAGCTGGTCGTTTACAACTAGCAGATAAGCGTATTCCTTTTTTACAAATAGCACTTGTCATGAGTATTTTGACAACAGCTTTCATGGGCTTTACATATACCATTATGGTCTGGTATGTACTCCGTTTTATTTCAGGCGTAATGAGCGCGTTTATCTTTGTAGTTGCTGCTAGCCTCGTGCTTGATCAATTAGCAAGGATAGGCAAAGCACATTTATCTGGGCTTTTTTATAGTGGTGTAGGGATGGGTATTGCCTTAAGTGCGATTATTGTATCTCCCATTCATGCTATTTTTAATTGGAATGGTACATGGATTGCCTTAGCACTATTTTGTATCATATTGTTTATTTTCATTATAATTTTTATACAACCTGTTACATCTAGTGCACAACAAAAGGAGAGTACAGCCAAAGCTTCACCGAAAGCACCTCCTGCAATATGGATGAAATGGCTGATTATTGCCTATAGCTTAGAGGGGCTAGGTTATATTGTTACAGGGACATTTATCGTATCCATTGCAGAAGAGTCTACAAGCTTTCATGGGGACGCTGCATTTGTATGGTTTGTTGTTGGAGTTGCAGCAATTCCCTCGTGCATTGTTTGGTCAAAACTGGCACAGCGCTATGGTTATGTTAGAACATTATTGATTTCCATGCTATTTCAAGGGCTTGGCATTGTATTACCTGCCTTTGCAACAAATACAATAACACTTTATATAAGTGCCTTTATTTTTGGGGCAACCTTTATGGGCATCACCACAGTTGCAACAACATTAGCGAGACAAATATCACCAGTAAATAGCCATCAAATATTAGGATATTTAACTGCTGGGTATGCCCTGGGACAAATGATTGGTCCTTCACTAGCAGGAGCATTAGCCAATTATACAAACAGCTACCAATATGCATTGTTTGGCGCAACAGCCGTTATCGTAGTTGGAGCCTTATGCCTTATTAGCGGATTAAAATATGAAAAAATTAGTTCTCTGGAAACACTTTGAAATCTTGCTATTTCATTTATCTTTTTATAAAATACTCATCTTTTATAGTATGATAAAAAAATAAATGATTGGAGAATATGGATGCATCAACAAATAAGAGAACAACTTATAAATTTAGCTGACCAGGATTATCAAAAGTTTTCGTCCTCACTTATCCCAAATTGCCAAAATATTTTAGGTGTTCGGTTACCAGAGCTTCGAAAAATAGCTAAAAACATTGCCAAGGAAGATTGGCAGAACTATTTAACAGCCGCGAGTGATGAATTTTTTGAAGAAGTGATGCTACAAGGAATGATCATTGGTTATGTAAAGACAAATAGTGAGGAGCGTCTTTCCTATGTGGCTTCATTTGTTCCGAAAATTGATAATTGGTCAGTATGTGATAGTTTTTGTACAGGCTTAAAATTTACAAAGGAAAATCAAGAGCAAGTATGGGTATTTTTACAGCCTTATTTTTCTTCCAATAAAGAATATGAGGTACGTTTTGGAGTAGTCATGCTATTAAATTATTTTATCGATCATCAATATATACAATGCGTTTTAAACATAATCAATGCTATAAAGCATGAAGGGTATTATGTTAAAATGGCTGTCGCATGGGCTATTTCAATTTGCTATGTTAAAGATCCTCTTGTAACAATGAACTATTTAAGAAACAATTCACTGGATGATTTTACTTATCACAAAGCATTACAAAAAATTACAGAATCTAACCGAGTGGAAAAAGAGGCTAAAAATTTAATCCGACAAATGAAGCGGAAAATATAGTCTATTTAAATTAAGTAAAGCCATTGTAGGGATAGCCTCTACAATGGCATTTTTGTTACGGCTCAAATCCTGATTGACTAATATAAATCTGATTTTTAGGAAAAACCTCTAAAAAGCGTGTATATACTTTTTGATAGGCTTGCGGTGTGTACCATTCTTCCAAGCCTAGCTCATTATACTTTTCCTTTATACCTATTTTTTCAGTTCTTTTCCCTGCATGACCATCACCCATAAAATAATCATCTATACAAATTCTATTGACAATATGCTGTAATTTGTATGGAAAGCATTCGCTGCTCGGTAATACAGGGGCAATTGCTACTTGAGTGGGTATGCCGGCAGCTACTAGCTTTTCTACTGCTTGTAATCGTGCTTGGATTGGTGGTGCCTGTGGGGTAAACTGTTTCCGAATAGTCTCTAAATCAGTTTCAATTGTCATACTAACCCTAACGTGATTGTGTAACCGCTGTAATAAATCAATATCTCTACAAACAAGAGGGCTTCGCGTTTGGACAAGTAAAAAATCAGGAGAGTCTTCAACCATGACTTCTAATAATGATCTAGTTATTTTTTCTCTATACTCGATAGGTTGATAGGGGTCTGTACTAGATGACATAAAAATTGTGACTTTTCCTTTTGTTTTTGCTTTATGAAGCTCTTTAGCAAGTAATGATGCAGCATTTTTTTTGATATCTACCCAATCACCCCATTCTTCATGGTGAAAAAGCGAGACGGGCATCTGGCGTACATAGCAATAAGAGCAGCCAAAGGAACAGCCTGTATATGGATTTAAGGAATGTGAATAGCCTGAAAGAAAACCTGTACCTTTATTAAGAATGGTCTTTGAGTCTTTATAGCTTACATTTTGTTTCATTCGATTAACTCTCCTTTACGTAAAATCACCATTTACAATTGGGCATTCAGTTTCTCCAGCTCCAATAGCTTTTTCTTCATTTCAAGCCCTCCACGATAGCCTGTTAATGTGCCATTTTTTCCTACTATGCGATGGCAAGGAACAGCTAGTAAAATTGGATTTGCACCAATAGCTGCACCAACGGCACGAACAGCTGCTGGCTTATTAATATAGTGGGCAATATCTGAATAGGTCTTTGTTTGTCCATAGGGAATTTCATTTAATGCTCTCCATACTAAAAGCTGAAACGGTGTCCCCTTGTAATCAATAGAAAAAGTAAATGTTGTCCGTTTACCTTCAAGATATTCAATGATTTCATCACAATAAGAAGCGAGTGGGGCTGAATTTTCAACTAGTGTAGCTTTAGGGTATTTTTTCTTAACCCATTCACTTACTGCTGTAAAAGGTTGATTTTGTGATCCAACGTATAAAAGATGCTTGGACGTTGCTGCGATGTAGAGATGCCAATCCTTATGTTGAAGTAAAGACCAATAAATGCTGTTCATTTTCATTTCTCCTTTTTCTCTCACGATTGATAGAGTTTTCGATATTGTACTGGTGTGTAACCAAATTTATTTTTAAATAGGGTAATAAAGTAAGTTGAATTAGGGATACCTACACATATCGAAATATCTGCAATAGATTTATTTGTTCCAATCAAGTAGTTTTTAGCAGCGTCTAATCGGACATGTAGGATGTATGCAGCAGGAGTAATTCCTTTAATCTTTTTAAATGTTCGATGTAAATGAAAGGGGCTTCCATGAGCAATCATCCCTAATAACTCAAGATTTAACTTTTCGGCGAAATTTTTGTCAATGTATTCAGTCACATGAGCAACCCATTCACAATCAGGCAGGTTTTCATTTGTAGGCTTACAGCGTTTACAAGGACGAAAGTTTTCATTGAGGGCTTGCTCTGCTGTTCGAAAAATTCGTACATTTTCTTTTTTAGGTACACGAGATTTACATGAAGGCTTACAAAAAATTTTTGTCGTTTCGACAGCATAGAAAAATTTTTGATTGTATGTTGCGTCATTATGAATAATTGCTTGCCATCTTTCGTCTGTCATCATTTCTACATGGTGTTTATTGCTAGTTTTATCCTGCGGTACTTCCATGCTTTTTTTATCCTTCATTGTGTTTTCACCCTTTTCTATAAAAACAATCCAAATGCTTCATGCTTTTGTACAACAAAGTATAACTGCATGTGAACAAAAACATAAGTCCTTTCTAACGTAATAGCAAGATATTGAAGTTTTTTAAGTCAATAAAAAACCCTCTTTCGCAATAATGCGAAAGGGGGTCTTGATTTAGTGGATATCCCGCTTTTTAAAGTTCCCGCCTCGGACCTCTGACACATCAGAAATAACTACGAAGGCACCCTCATCAATATCTTTGATAATCGACACAAGTTTATTTTCTTCCATGCGGTTAATAACACAGTTTAAAATATCCGTGGGTTCATTGGAAAATCCGCCGCGACCTTTAGTATATGTAACACCACGTCCTAAACGAGCTTGAATCGCATCACCAATCTCTTCTGATTTGGCACTGACTACTCGAACATCTTTGGATTTTTCTAAACCAACTTGAATGATATCAATAACATTTTTGGCAATATAGTATGTTAAAGCAGAGTATAATGCGCTCTCTAAGCCAAAAATAAAGCTTGCCCCTAAGAAAATAAAGGCATTAATAAATAATATAATATCCCCGACTGAAAACGGAATCTTACGTGATAGTAGCACGGCTAAAACCTCAGAGCCATCTAAAGCACCACCGTTACGTAAGACAATCCCAATTCCAACACCTAGTAGCATACCACCAGATAAAACAATTAATAACGGATCATTTGGACCTAAAATGGTTTTAACATCATGCATAAGCACTGTTGAAATAGATAGAGCTGCAATCCCAGCACTACTCATCAATGCAAAAGTTTTACCTACTTGTTTGTAGCCAATCCAAATAAAAGGAATGTTTAATACAAAGAGCAGTACGCCTAATGGAATACCAAAGAGGTGTGCGCCCATAATACTAATACCAGTCACGCCACCATCAATGACATCGTTCGGAATTAATACCGCTTCTAGTCCATATGCTGCGATGATGGCACCAATTATAATCATGATAAATTTTCGTGTGTTTTCTACTGACTTTCTTCTTTTCATAAATCTTCTCCATTTCTTTGCGTAAAAATCATACCTAAGGTTTTGGAATAATATTTATAGCTATAGTTTTTGTCTCAGTCTCTTTACTTGAGTCGGTCATATTATAGTATTTATTTATTAAATTGTTTAATTCATTTTCAAAGTTCTTGAATTGATCAGTTGTTAATGTTAAATCAATAAATGAAAATGTTGCTAAATCTGCAAGTCTTTCTTCTTCATCAAGTGAATGTAAATAGTTTTGATATTGAGATAGCAAAGCTAATTGATAGTAGGAAACGTAATTTAATTTTTGTTTGATTGTTAGTTGTGTCCAATCCTCCTTACTAAGTTTTGCTGCTCCTTCATTTACTGCATAGAATTTTTCTGTAACAGAACGTACTTTTCGCTCTTTCACAATTTTTATAATATTTTCATCCACTAAAATTTGGATGTGACGATACAAAGTAGCTTGAGGTACATCCTTTATGATTGAAATCATCTCCAAAGTGCTTAAGCCTTCTTCTTTATCGTGCATGAGAGCTTGTAAAATTTTCATTCTCACAGGGTGCATTAAAACTTCTGCTTTATTCCGCATAAAACAATCCTCCTATCAGATGGAATCAAGGGAAGCAATCAAATGTTATCAATATGAGAACATTCTCAAAAAATATACTATAGTTTTTTTAAAAAGATGTACAGTAAAAAGGTAATGAAATTTTTCACATCTTATGTTATCATTATCGATAATGATAATGAATGGAGGTTTTAAGAATGAAATTACACTATGGTTTTGATGATTTAGGCCAACTGGATTGGGCAAGCATACTTCCAATCATTCTGCCATTGATATTCGTAGGATTAGTACTAATTATTGTTGCTTTATTCGATTTATATCGGCACCGAGATACGCGGGAGAACATACTGATGTGGACAATTATTATTTTGTTCTTTAACTCCATTGGTTCTGTTCTATACTTCATTATTGGTAGAAAGGATGTCAATAAACATGCGCTTAGAGATTAAAAATATTACGAAAAAGTTTAAACAAAAAACAGCCGTGAAAGATTTTTCAATGGTTATTGAAGCGAATGAGTGTGTTGGGTTAATTGGGCCAAATGGTGCGGGGAAATCTACGTTAATCCAAATCATTGCTGATATTTTATATGCAGAGGAAGGAGAAGTTTTACTGGATGGTCAAAAAATTGCATCGATGAAAAATAAAATCGGTTATTTACCTCAGTATCCTAATTATTTTTCGTGGATGACAGCATATGAAACATTGTCCTTTATGGGGACACTTTCTGGTCTATCAAAAAATGAATTACAGCAAGAGATACCATTGCTATTAGAAAAAGTGGGCTTAGGAAAAGAAGCACATATACATGTAGGGACATTTTCAGGTGGAATGAAGCAGCGTCTGGGCATTGCACAGGCTTTATTGCATAAGCCAGCCTTCATGATTATGGATGAACCAGTATCCGCGCTAGATCCAATAGGCAGAAGAGAAGTGTTAAATCTATTAAAAGAAATAAAAAAAGAAACAACGATTCTGCTATCAACGCATATTTTGAGCGATGCGGAGGAAATTTGTGAGCGATTTGTTGTCATTAAAAATGGTCACAAAATAGAGGATGCGACAAAATTAGAGCTGCTTGAGTACCATCAAGAATCAGCTATCTTTGTGACGTTACGTGAACAAGATTGTAAGTGGTTCACAATGATTGAACATTTACCGTATGTGAAGAGAATCGAAAGCTGTGGAAATGGCTTCAACATCCATGTTGAAAATTTGGAGGAAGATGCTAGACGACTAATACAACACGGACTGGATTCAAAAGTGATGTTTACTAAATTTGAAATGGGTATTCAAAGCAATCTAGAAGAAATATTTTTAGAATTGGTGGTGTAAGTGAATGAGTGCTTTTATTGCATTAAGCAAAAAAGAAGTACAGCAAATGGCAAGGGAGTTTAAAATATTGTGGCTCCCAATCGTATTTATTTTACTAGGGCTAACTCAGCCGATTATGATGTATTATTTACCTGTTATTTTACAATCAGCGGGTGGTATTGAAGGTATAATAATTGATCCTACGATGGCAAAGCCTGAAGGAAAGGAGGTACTTGCCTCAACATTAAATTCACAGTTTGATCAGCTAGGCATTATTATTCTAGTCGTTGCCACTATGAGTATTATCCAAGGAGAGAAAGCAAATGGCATGATGGCATTTATCCTAACAAGACCAGTTTCAATATCTTCTTATTTAAATAGTAAAATCATCATCCATTATATTTTAGCTGTTATATGTATAGCTCTTGGCTATGCAGTGTCCTATGGCTATTCAGCGTATTTATTTACTACTGTTCCTATGACACAAGCTATGTGGGCTTTTGTATTTTATTGTGTTTGGCTGTTATTCATCATAACGTTTGTTGCGATGATGAGTACATTTTTTAATAGTCCTGCATTTATTGCCCTAATAAGTATCGTTATCCTATTAGTTTGCCGCTTTATCGCGGGATTACATCCTTTCATAGATGCTGTAAACCCTGCTAGTAATAGTTTGTCTGCTGCAAATATACTGATGACGGGTAATTTGGAAGCAAGGTACGGCATTCATATTATCGTAACACTACTATTGGTGCTATTAATGATTACTACCATGCACGGTTTCATTGCGAAGAAAAAATTTTAAAAGGGATGTGATGAAGGCTTGTTGTTAATAGAAAATTTACAGAAATCGTATGGGCAGCATGAAGTACTAAAGGGCGTAGCATTAAAGATAGAAAAGGGAGAGATATTGGGGTTTGTAGGTGGAAATGGAGCAGGTAAAACAACAACATTAAATTGTATTACTGGCTTAGTAGAGCAGGATTGTGGAAAAGTGATGATTAATAATGTTCTAAAGTCGCAGTCACTTGCCTATAAAAAGCAATTTTATTTTATCCCTGACACTATTCATGTTTTTCCAAATATAGCTGCCTATGATTGGATACACTTTGTTTTGAGCTTATATGAAAAGATGGATGATGCAAAACTACAAAGCTTCATCCATATCTTTGGTATGGAAAAAAGTATAAATAAGCCAATGGGAACGTTTTCTTATGGAATGCTCCATAAGATGGCATTAATAACTGCCTTTACGATTAGTCCACCAATTCTTATTATGGATGAGCCGCTAAATGGATTGGATCCACTTGCTGTCGTTGCTTTTAAAAATTGTTTAAAGGAATATGTTGAGAATGGTGGAACGGTTCTATTCTCCACTCATTTGCTGGATGTTGCTGAGAAAATTTGCCGATCTATTTGTTTTTTAAAAGATGGCAAGATCGTTTTGCATGAATCTTTAGAAAATTTGCTTGTCGATGGAAGCCTAGAAACTATTTTTATGGAGAAACAAGCTAATGAAGGATAATTTGCTATTATTTAAATTTTTCTTAACATCCGTTTATACAAAACCAAAGCATCCAATTGTGCAAGTGCTTTTAATACTAGCCTTTATTTATATAGCCTTACAGTATTGTGTATTTACCTTTATGATCTATTTCATGGCTACCCCAGAGGTATTTTTATTTTACAGCTTTATACTATCGAATAGTATCACGTATATACTGATTTCCTATTTTGCGATTTCAGTAGTATTTAGTCAAAGTGATTTTTCTATCTTTGCTCATTTGCCGATTTCAGCGAAGCGGATTGTAATGGCGAAAATAGTAAGTGCTGTAGCTTTACCAATATCGGTCATAGGAATACTCTCCATACCAACATTTTTTATGCTATTAATAGAGTTTAATATAGGATTTGCTACAAAATCTATTGTATTTTTACTGATGATAAACATCTTGATCACTTTATTCCTACTATGTGTTTTATCTATTTTGAATCATTTTCGTACAATTTTTATGAATATAGTCATGTATTTAATGGTTAGAATGACGCTAATTTTAGGAATTGGCATTTGCCCAATAGTTTATTTTTGGATAAATAATGTTGAGACTATTAAGCTTGTTTTAGCGAAAATAGATACATCAACCATCGCATCCCTAAGTGCCTCCACATCAGATATTCTCGACATAGGTTATGGCTTCGCAATGCAGCAGCCATGGCTTGAGGGAATATTGCCACTGACGGCTGCTCAAAGTGTTCTTTATTTCTCGATAGTATTCTTACTGTGCTTTGTATTGTTTAACATAACTATAACAATCATAGCGTCTAAGTATTATGAACATGGCTCAGTTGTAAACAGAATAGAAAAAACAGCCAAAGTTTGGAAGGGAAATACCAGTTGGAGCAATTACTTACAACGAGAATACTGGATTATCCAATCAGAATCTTATTTTAAATTGCAAGCGATCCTAGGTGTCATTATGGCACCAATCGGCACAGTCATTTACCTAATGGTGATTCAGATGAATATGCTAAAGGCTGACTGGATTGTTGACAATAAATCTTCCCTTTTTGTCTACATGATTTTGTTTATGAGCTGTATGAACAATATTAGTGGTACACCCTATTCTAGAGAGGGGAAATACTATGCTTTAAGTAAAACATTGCCCTTGGAGCCACACAAAATATATTTGGCAAAAGTAGTGATTTCTTCAAGCATCAGTGCACTATCAGTCATCATAAGCTATATCATTTATATGCTATTTGAAAAAAATGACGTCATAATGATGCTGTATTTATTGATAACATTACTATTAGTTTTTTCTTATAATGTATTATCTCCGCTTTACGATAAAAGGCATCCATTACTTGACTGGACAAATCCATCAGAGGCCATTAAGTCCAACCCTACAGTATTAATTAGCTTACTTTATGGATTACCTTTATTAATAATTATTGCACTTCTCCATTTCAGCCTGCTTACGTTCCATGTTTCTCCATGGATTTCAGCAGTCATTATTTTAATCATTGTAACTATAAGTACAATCACGTTATTTTATAAAAATAGGAAGGGATACGTAACCAATTGAATGTAAAAATAGATATAACCAGTAATATCCCGTTTTATCAGCAGCTAACACAACAACTTCTATTAGCAATAGCGACAGGAAATTTGCAACATGGTGACCAGCTACCTTCGATTCGTGATCTAGCTGGGCAAACAAGCCTCAATCTTCACACCGTTCATAAAAGCTACAAGGAGCTGCAAAAAAAGGGCGTTATCACAATAAAACCAGGTTCAAAAGCATTTCTTATTAATGAAAATGCTACTGAAACCCAGAATGCCAACCTTTCGCAAATTGCTATGAAATTGGAACAAATTATAATTGAGGCTTGTGTCTTAGGGATTGGTGAACAGCAGCTTAAGCAGGTGTTTCAGGAGGGGGTGGGGAAGTATTATATTGAAGATTAGTATTCAATATATGAGATGACTTCCAATTTATAAAAGTCATCTCATAATGTTATTTACACCCTTCAATATGGTTAAATCAAAAACACCGCCACAATCGTCGTAATAAAAAGGCCAATCACTACGGGCAATAAATTACGTCTTGCGAGTTCAAATGGACTTACATTACATATAGCAGCAGCAGGAATTAACGCCCAAGGAATTAAAGTGCCTCCACCAATAAAAGACATATTATTTAGCTGTAACAATTATGATTTCTCTGGCTTGTTTACTGCTTGTATAATCGTTCTTTGTATCAATTACAATTTGCTCAAATATGGTCGTCATTAATTGCTTCCGTTCATAATCATCAGCATTTAACCAAAGAGTATTGATGTTGCGAATAATGGATCTGATTTCCTCATGATGCCGGGTGTCCTGCTGCTGAATATTCTTTAACTCACGTTGAATTTCTTTTTCTTTGCCACGTAGCTTTTCGGTTTCAAGTATTAATTCATCAATATCAATAATATCACTTTCGAACATGGTTTTTTTCTTGAGTAAAAGCCTTTGTATGGAGGCCAGTTCATGCTGTAATGAGGAGAGCTGTGCTTTAGGAAAATTGGCTTCGCCTTCATTACTTTTAAAATGACCACCCACTAAGTCATCCCACTGGGCAAATACCGTTTGTACTAAATTGCTTTCTAAAATCATATGACTAGTACAGGTTTTTCCTGCTTTCTTGCCTGAACACCGGTAATTCTTTTTCTTGCCCACTTTATGCCCTGACATCGAATGACCACATCTGGCACATTTTAAAATCGAAGAAAAATAGTAATTACTTGTCTCACGTTTTCCGCCAAAGGTCCTCCGTTTATCCAATAAATCCTGTAGCTCCCAAAATTCATCACGGTCTATAATACGTTCGTGATTTCCCTCGAATAGCTCCCGTTCGCGAGGAGGCTTTTTGATGTCTTTGGGATTAGAGCTGAACATTAAATAGCCAGCGTATGTAGGATTATTGGCAATATCTCGCACACTGTCTACATGCCATCCTCCACCTCTTCTTGTAGGTATTCCTTTACTAGTTAGTTGACGAGCTAGTGTGTAAAAGCCTATTGATCTAGCTAACTTAAATATTTCTTTTACAATTTGAGCCTCATCTACATCTACCACTAATTCACCATCAATGACCTTATAGCCATAAGGAGGGGTGCCACCTTTCCAGCGTCCCAATTTCACTTTCTTTTCTAATCCAAAACGCACTCGTTCAGCTGTATTTTCGCGCTCCCATTGCGCAATAGCTGCCACTAGTGTGATAAACAAACGCCCCATAGCATTCGTAGTATCATAGACTTCTGTAGCAGATTTAAATTTACATTCGTATTGATCCAACTCTGCTAAGATAGTATGCAGGTCAGGCACAGATCGAGTTAATCGATCCAGTTTATATACTAGTAGGACATCAATGCCCCCTTGCTTAATTCGATTGAGCATATTTTGGAAATGAGGTCTGTTTAAATCTTTAGCAGAATAACCATCATCGATATAGGGCCTCTCAACAATTTCCCATCCTTGTGAAACACAATAGGCTTCTAATTTCTCAATCTGGGCACCTATTGAAAACCCATACTTGGCCTGTTCATCTGTACTCACTCGAACATAGATGACGCATTTCATCAGGTATTCACTCCTAATAATAAGAAAAGAGCGAGACAAAGGAACCTTGCTCTTTAATTTATATATAGCGCTAAAATTGCATATCATTCCAATAATTTTTGCTTTATTATTTCTTCCCTTAGGAAGCCGATAATGTGCCTGCCTTTTGCTCAGCCTCAAATTTTTGGCGATAGCTGTCGAATTCAGCATCCATTTTATTTTCAACGGTGGCCGCTATTTCGGAGCAGTTTTTAATAATTCCTTCATATGGTTAAGTAATGTTTCTAATACATCTAAATCATGATCCATAAAGCCCTTCATGATGGCAATCTCCAATTCTGTGAGGTTGCTTTTTTTGCGTATTCATCCAGTGAAAAAGCTTCGGGTTGAACAAACATTTCACCCTCATCTGTACGAAGCCAGTACTCTTTACATTGAATTCTCTGCAAATAACATAAAGAATTCGATCCGTTATCCGAAGGCGAGTCGTGTTCAATTTGTTATGAAAAATCAGGTACTCTTTGGTGCAAAGATTGCGCACAATTAATGAACGATGTCAGAAATGAACTAGATTAATATTTCACGTATGAAAGTGACAAGCCCAATCGACATATTCTGATAAAGAAGGAGTGTGGGTGATGAAAGCAGTAAAAATGACAGAAGAAAAGGTTCGAAAACTATTACCAATCGTTGAAAGTATTCTATCAAGGGAATACGGAAGAAAGGTGACTTTAAAGGATCTAACGGTAGGAGGCATTACAGTTTATAAAAAAGATTGCGCCAAATAGCGCAGTCATGTCTTATTTTGGACAAGCATTCTTATCCATGTAAAGGAATGAAGCTTTGAACATCCTAATAAAGCGTTGGCTCAACATGAAGCCAAGGGAACTCTAATAATATTTCCAATCAAGTAGTAATTTTTGCTGAAGACAAGCTTTATCAAAAGCGAAAAGATATTGTTGAAACGATTGAAGAAATCTATTCATCGTTAGACCAAGATTTAAAAACTATTGTGGACATGCGGTATGGGGATGCTGAAAGGAACTGTTTTGAATGGGAAAACATTATAGATCGATTGTAATAAAGGTGCTACGTAAACGCAATGCATTAATGGATGAAACAGCCAAGCGGTTAGCATGGGCTTAATATATGGTGAATATATTAATGTAAATGGAAAGGATAGAAAAGGGGCTGGGGGTTATTGGATTATTAGACATTATTATGAACGCTTTCGGTATTACGATGATAACATTGTTGATTTTTCTTTGGTCAACTGATGAAGACAAATGGAGTTTAAGGGGGGTATCTTCTTACGCAGTTCCTACAGCATTCGTATATTTTGTTTTTTTTGTGTTTGTGTAGAAGATAGAAATTTCTAGTATTCAATATAGTGAACTTCCTAACACTAGCAAAGTTCTCTAAAAAACATAATAATTAGATATTATCAAGTTTTATTCAAAAGCTATGGAACGTCTTATAGTAATGAGCACTTTCGCTTGTACGTGTATGTCCCAAACAAATAATGAAGACTACTATATTGGTAGTCTCATGTTGTTGAAATACTATTATGTCAATGAAATCAAGGTGACAAATAAAAAAGTATGCCCTTTTTCAAAACGAGGGGTTGATCTCCGTTCCGACTGAGTGCTTTCCTGGGGGCGTCCGATGAGCCGCTTCACTCGCATGCTCGCTCCAGGGTCTCCTCTGTGACGCTGAATCCCCAAGGAGTCACTCAGTCTACACTCCAATCAACCATTGCTCATAGTATTTTCATTGGCATTTCACATAAATGTATAGTGATAAATTGAAATCTTAGCCATCACTATTTTATGCAAAAATGAAGCTGATAACATTTTTCTATGCGAAAGCAATATGTCAGCAATAAGTGGCTTTATGTATATTTATAAAGTAGTTTTATGCACAAAATGTAGGTTGACAGCTATAGAATTGTACTACTACTCTATCCATTTAATGTTGGTGAGTAATATGCTTTTACTTAACTTTTGAAGGAAGAAAATATTTAAAGTTCTACACTATTGCAGATTGGAGTGCAAGACTACTCGACTCCCGTGGGACAGACGAGACCCTGCACGGAGCGTCAGCGCAGGAAGCGGCTCGTCGCTCGCCCACAGGAAAGCGAGTAGCCTGGAACGGAAATCACCTTCATTTTGACTAAATATTCACAAAGGGTCCCTTGACCATTTAGTTTTTCACACTATGAGACTACTATATTGGTAGTCTCTTTTTATAATGTTAATAAAACTAATTAAGGTCACAACTAACTAGGTGTGCTTTTGATATTGAAGGCGGTGAAATAAATGAGTGTGGAAAATAAAGGAAAATATTCAAATGTGGTTAGTAATATCTATGTTAGTTTCAACTATCTTTTTTATAAAGCTTTTCCTAAGTAAAGGAATAAAATAAGTACATTATTTAACCTCACATTATATGTAGTACCTATCGTAGTGTCGATTATAAGCTTTGTTGTACATTGGAAGACTAAACAGGTCATTAAGAGAAATGAAGGTCATGCCTAACTAAGTGTGGCTTTTTATATTGCTTCCTATTTTTATTGATTACTTCAATCCCATTTGTCCCATGATATAGGTAGATGGGGGGTGTTGGTTAATGGATTATGAATATAAAGTAAAGTTTTATTTTGACGAAAGTCGCGAAGAAGAATATAAAATTAAGACTAATATTGGACAAGAAACATTCGCAGAAGAAATTTCTAATGGCTTGAATGAGAAGTCATGGTATTCATTTACTGAAACAGAAAATTTTAAAACAATATTAATAAATACGAAAGATGTTTATAAAGTATCAGTAGTGCAAAATATTGTAGAATTTGATTAATCCATGTATTAAGTCACACTCTAAATGAGTTGTGGCTTTTATTATGCCTTGAGAGGTTCAGTGCAAAATTGAAAAGGAAAAATATTAAAAGGGTCACTTGGGATAGAGTGACCCTCAGTAACGAAATTCGGAGGTGTAAGACTAAATTAGCTTACATTACTATTAATATGACGTGATAGCAAAGTTTGTATAGTTCATAGCCTGAACAATAGATAAAAAAAGCCGCAGCGTCGTCACATGCTACAGCAAACTAATGAACAATCTAAAGACTTTGAGAAAGGCAATATAAAAAGGGTCACACGGAGGATAGTGACCCTTACTAAAGATTTGAAGGTGCATAGTATAAGTTTCTAATAGTTATGAGCATAGAAGCGGTGGTAATCAATATTAATAACTGATGAAACTAACGCCAACAATAATTAGAAGAATGAATAGAACAACAATTAGAGCAAATGAGGAACCATAACCACTACCGCTACCACTACCACAATATTGAGACATAATTTTTCCCTCCTTTCTATGACTATAATATGCATAGTTGTAGAAAGGAATCGCGATATTTATCTTAGGACGGTCTAAGAAAAAAATTAAAAATAAAGATACACTATCAAGAGCGTAACGTTAGAGTGTTTTGCTTCCAGTGAATTTATTAAATCAGTTGGAGATAAGTAATTGATTAGGCATTATATTAAGCCTTCTTGTTGACTTGCAGATACGATCTTTATCAATGTCTTGGTCTTAGCTGATTAAACATAAAAGACCACACCTCGATGGGTGGCAATAAATAGGCATTATTATACTTACCGTTTTTTGTGGAACCAGGTTTGCCTGCTTTGAAATTTGAAATAGAGAATTTTATTGTACAGGCGATTAATAACGTCATTATTCCCGAAACCATTTGGATTTGCAGATTGGTACAATGACCACTGATCGTTTAAACTGGGTTACATATTACGATTCAATAGCGAAGAAATGATAAAAAGTAATCGAAATCAGTATGGTACATTTGTTAAGAAGTTGTATAGGTTGAAGTGTTAATTTATAAATGTTGATTCTCTTAAAAAATCCCAGTTACTCAACTTTTTTGAGCCTGGGATTTTTTATATTTAAATTATTAATGTATTTAATAATTCAATATATATCAAATGGTAGTAAATATTAGGGGTCATGGAAGCAAGGTTAAAACTTTGAATTGTCCCAGATGTGCTGAAGTATTTAACCTAACAAAATAATTGTGAATACTGTGGTAGTTACAACATTACGTTAAAAGCAAAACAAATTACATATTATTTATAAGATTTCAAACCAATCTATAAAAAATCTTTTTTCCATGAGAAATGAGTGTAAATGAATTACCAATACGTTTAGGTATGGCAGAATAAGGGAGCTATTTTTAATTATTCGTAATCTAAAATAATCAAATTTTATTTTACAGTAACAATAAAACAAAATTATTGACCGTGTGGTACAAAAAAGAGTATTCTATTAATGTTATCTTTAACATAAGAGGAGGATACGATTGAATAAACGCGGCAGACCCCGAGAGTTTAATTATTCCTCAATTGTAGATGTTGCAATGAAAACATTTTGGTTAAGAGGATATGAGGGGTGTTCTACACAAGATTTATGCAGTGATACAGGACTTGGAAAAGGAAGTTTATACAATACTTTCGGTAGTAAACATGAACTGTATAAACAAGTATTAGAACGCTACCATGAAATTGGGATTAGGGAACAAAAGAAATTGTTAGAGACTCCAATTCCAGTTAAAGAACGATTAAGTAATTTTTTTGAATGGGCATTGAAAGAAGACTTTGAGAATATTGATCAAAAAGGATGTTTATTGATTAATGCCAGTGTAGAACGTGCTAAAAACGATTTAATGGTACAAGAAATTTTCTCGAAGCATGTTGAACTTCTTAAACAAGCTATTGAAACAGTGATGGAGGAAGGATTGCAAACAGGTGAAATTTCAAAGAAGCAATCAGCTGAGGAATTAGCTAGTCTGCTTTTAAGCAGTTATTACGGATTCCGTGTTCTTAATGTATCGATGCAAAATCGGATGTTAGCTGAACAAGTTATCAAAGGAACAATGGAGTCTATTTTTGGCGCTTAGTGCGCTCTTTTTTCGCACCATTTTTGTACCGATTATTACAATAATGAATAAGGAGTTTTTTTATGCCATCGATTATTTATTTATTAGCTTTAGCAATCTTTTGTATGACTACATCAGAATTTATGGTTGCAGGTATGATGAATGAACTTGCTCTTGCATTCCAGGTTTCTGTATCATCTATTGGGTATTTAATTTCAGCTTATGCAGGAGCAATGGTAATAGGAGGCCCCATTTTAACTGCAATCCTCTTACGAATGCGCAGCAAACAAGCATTATTGTTTTTAATGTTCGTATTTTTATTTGGTCAATCGCTCGGAGCTATTGCTTGGAACTATGATATTATGATGATTTCACGTATTATAACTGGTATTGCTTCAGCTTCAGCTTTTGGAGTTGCGATTTCCTTTTCTGCGACATTGGTTCACTCTGATTCAAGGGGAAAAGCTGCATCAATTGTACTTGCAGGTTTAATGTTCGCAACTGTATTAGGTTTACCTATAACAACCATTATTTCTCAATATTTTGGCTGGCGTATTAGTTTTGGGGCTGTTTCTGTTCTTGTGTTAGTATCAGGGATTATGATTCAACGGTTGTTACCATCATCTTCAAATAAAGAGCAATTAAATTGGAAAGACGAACTTCTGCGATTTAAGAATATTCATCTTTGGGCAGCGTACGTTACAAGTATGTTCATTATTGGTGGTACGTTTGCAGCATTTAGTTATTTCACTCCTATCTTTACAAATGTCACAGGCTTTTCAAGTGCAAGTATTCCATATTTACTTGCTCTCTATGGTAGTGCGACGGTAATTGGGAATATAATAATTGGCAAGTTCGCTGATAAATTTACAATGAAAATACTTATGGGTGGATTAATTATATTAATCATAGCGTTGTCTTTATTTGCTTTAAGTGCAGAAAATAAATACATTGCAGTTATTTCTACGATTTTTATTGGTTTAACTGGTGTAGCATTGAATCCAGCTATGGTTGCGAGGGTGATGAAAACAGCTAGTAATGGAATAATGATAAATACCGTTCATAGTTCTTTTATTACGCTAGGTATTGTTATTGGTTCGTCACTAGGTGGTCTTGGGATCAGTAAAGGATATGGTTTTGTATCTCCGCTATGGATTGGAGCTTGTTTAGCTATCCTTGGGGTAATTTCATTATTCCCATATTTACATAAAGGAAAGGCAGATTAAGATCTTTAAAATTTCTTTATATGGGGTCACCATATATGCCCATCAACTTAAGAAATTGGTAATACCCCAAAACGAAGAAATTTTCGTTTTGGGGTATTATGCTATCTTAACTTGATGGGTATGGGGTAGCAATAGAAAAATGCGGATTACAACGTTGAGTGAAAAGTCTTCCAAAATACGCTTTGGGGACATTTTTCCTTCATCTAATGACGCCAGGATTGTTGAAAGGGGTAACCATTTTAAGATAATTAAGAGGAGTGTAGGGAATGACAAATGAAATTATTAATGTTGTTTTACCAATGAAAACATATGATACAACTAAAATGGACTCATGGACTAAAGAGCAGTGGCAGGAATGGGTTGGAGAAGAAAAGGATCATGTTGGCATACAAATATTGCTGATGAATGATACCCATTTTTATTTAAAAATAATGGATATTTACTTTGACGAAGCAACAGAAGAAATGTTTTTTAGTTTTGATACACAAAATAGACTTAACCGAAATATAAATATTCAATTCGGTCAATGGAAAATTGATGATAGCATTTATAATTTATCTCATGAAAACCCTCAATATTTGGAGAAGTTTTCTGTAGTTAGAGGTTTTCAAAAGTGTGTAAAGCATACTTATTTAAAAGAATGGAACAAAACTACAATAGAAATAAAAATTCTCGATGCCGAAACAAATATAAACATTAGAGAGCTTGAATTTCAAATCAATAAGCATATAACTCAGGCTTTTTAGTAAAGTGCAATTTCACAAACTGGGATTTAACAATAAGGGTTTATAACGTATCATAAATAAACCTAATAACGTTCCAAAGATAGGAACTACCTTAAAAGCCACAATTGTTGTTAAATCAACGTTTCGTGATATTTATTAATTTACCACCTTGAACATTAACGATGCATTGAAACCTAAAGCTGTGAACTTAAACCTATTTGAGTTTTTATTACCTTGAAATGTCATATTAGCAGTTAAGAAAGCTCCAGTTGTTTTAAATTCATATTAAACGGTATGATTCGAATCACAATTTGTTCCTTTTGACCCGACAATATTAAATACTTCTTCAAACGTCATGCCTTCTTTAATTTGTTTAAACTTTTCTTCATTGTGCTGCCGTTTCTTGTTTTGTGGCATCCTCTTTTGATATCTCAGTAACTGGTTTTTCCTTTTCTCCTGATTCTTCTTTTGCTTTTTCTTCTCCACAATCAATAGTACATAGTGCACCATCTTTAGATAATTGCTTGGAGTGGTAAGAAGTAAAGTTATGTTATGTGAAAACACGCTACTTTTGTTGGATTTTTAACATTCGTTGGTAGAGTATTAGATTACTAGTATATAATATTAAAATGTTAGTTTTCTAAAATAAAACTATGTAGGAGGAGAATAATGAAAAAATTATTTATAGTGTTACTAGCAGCATTTGTATTTGCAGTAGTCAATCCAACAAATTCAGAAGCAAAAGTGATGTATGATGGAGCGGAAGTTGTAAAAGGGCAAACAGGAAAAATGACCTTTAAAAAAGACATCAAGGTATATAGAAAAAATTCAGATGGTACGTTTGAATCTTTAGTGGTTAAGCGAAATAACTTCTTTAAAACGTATGATATTGAAAAATATGATGGTAAAACATTTTATCAAATGGGGCAATATCGGGTACAAGCAACGGATTTGGTAGTTTTCAAAGAAGTACCAATAAAAATTCGCTCATCTTTCTACAACAATCCAACTTATATTGTTATCAATCGTGATGGTATTTATAATATGGGATATTACGGGAAATACTTCCAAGATGGTGGTATTGGTGGTATTTCTTTCTTGGATACAAATAATGGACAACTGCTGAAGTTTTCCGAGAGCTATGGGGGTGAAGGGTTATGGTATGATAAATATCCTGGTACAGATCTTAAAATCGCTGAGACAATATCGAGAGAAAGCAATGTACGTTTTGAATTAACAAAAGATGCAGGTGGGAAAAGCACTCCCTTAAATGAAGCGAAACCTTTAACAATGTATGCAAAGGGAAGCATTGTTATATCCCTAGATACTGAAATTAATGGTTATCTATATGTACGCAACGGCTTGGAAGGAAATGAAGAACAATTTATTTGGCTTCCAGTAGATTTATTAAAGCCAGTTGGAGATAAGTGATAGATTATGAATTATATATAGCTCTCTTATTTATAAGGGGGCTATTTTTTTATGGTTTGTTGACATGCGGATAGGATGTTTATCGATGTCACGGGCATAAGCGGATAAATTAAAAAGACCACTCCGTGATGGGGGTCATAATTGATGTGTCTTATATAGGTGGAAGAGTCCCGCCTCCAACCCAAATCGCTGTAATTTGCCCAAGAGCTGTTAAGGTAGCTGTACCGCCCCCAATTGCATTGCCAAACAAACTGCCCACAGAGCCGGCTAAGGAAATACCTGAAAAGCCAGAGCCATCTAACCCAGTAATGGCACCGACAACTGCTAAAGTGATGACTGCGATTTCCTTTGTTAACGGAACTACTGCAGCAAGACCAACACCGAGATCATTGACAATGCCATGGGAGGTAGCGGGTAAATGGTCTCCAATAATTTGTGTGAAGCCAGCATCTCCAAGATAGAAGAAAGCCGCAATGGGAATAACGGGTCCAAAAACCTTAAAGCCGAATTGGAATCCTTGAATCAGATAGCTTGTAGTCTTTTCTAGCCCATCTTTTTTATGTGCAACAACACTAAGCAGAAGTAAGATAAAAACAGAGGTCCCACCGATTAAGGCTGTAGCATCCCCACCTTGTAGCTTGAAAACCGACATAGCGATAACATCTACTATAAAGGCGATTGGAATAAGCAAGGCAAAGAAACGTTTTTGCCCAACAGACAGTAAATTTTCCACCGTTGCTTGTTCTGTATTTTCAGATGTGTCATTGGCCATGTTTAGTAGCAAAGTCCCTCGTCTCATATCTCGTCTTAAAAAAATATAAGCAGTAATTGTCGTTACTACGCCCATGGTGATAACGAGAGGGATACTAGCTGAAACAACTTCACCGACTGGAATCCCCGCTGCATCAGCAGTAAGCTTTGGAGCCCCCTGTATAACAAAATCGCTCGATAGTGCAATTCCATGTCCAAATAAATTCATAGCCATCGCAACTCCCAGTGCTGGTAAGCCCGCTCGAATCGCAACAGGCAACAGGACCGCCCCTAACAATGCTACTGCAGGTGATGGCCAGAAAAACCAGGAGATTAACATCATTAAAAGACCAATCGTCCAATAGGCTAGAGCAGGAGTTTTAATGAACTTTGTAAAAGGAGCAATCATGACCTCATTAATGCCAGCAGTCATCAGCACCCGGCTCATGGCAACAATAATAGAAATAATGAGAATGGTCGATAACAGCTCTGTAATAGCATAAATAAAGCTATTAAAAACACCACTAATGGATGAAGTTAAATCGCCAGTAGCAACAATCGCAAGCATGAAGATGCCTAGTACACAAATGAGGGTGGTATCGCGACGTTTAACCATAAATCCAATGATAAGCACAATAAAAATAACATAAATCCAATGGAGAGCTGTGAATTCAATCCCCATATGTTTCCCCCTCAATATTCGATCTGATTCTATAGAATATGAAGTGAAAAAAAGTTGGTGACGATTTTGAAAAATTTCGTTTAAGTAGAAAGGTAGTATAAATGGATAATTGAAAAAGTATCAATAATATAAAATGAAAGCTATTTTTCTGAAGGGTTTGGTGCAAAAAACCATAAGAATAAGATAAGGAAAAAATGTAATCATTGCGTTTGGTATTTCAGCATTTTTAGTAGGTAGTGGGCATACTTACGCTAATTCAGAAAGATGAATCAGTATTATCAATGGAATGGTTCGCGGAAAATGGGATGGGTAGATGTATTATCCTAGAAGCCCTTCAAGCTATTAAGTAGAGAATGGAAAGAAGGAGTGGAGTGTTGGGGAAATTTCCCTACCCACTCCTTTTTTTTAATTCCTTGTTTAAACAATACAACTACTGTTCAGTTATGACTCAAAAATGATCGTCAAAATAAAGTAGCAAAAGCATTAAGAGGTGAATCAGACTGTATTGAACTTTACTTTGTTATGCCTTCGCTAACTGTTCTTTCTGCTGAGCCTGAAATAGTCTTTCATCACCTAGTTGTTGCGCATGTCAAGTATACATAAAAAGGGCATGTTTTGAAAAAAATTCAAAACATGCCCAATACTATTTTTTATGCGGCTACTATAGTAGGAAATCTAATCTTTCGATGGTAAATAACTATTCCGCTTTTACCAAAATTTTAATATGATTTCTTTCTTTTAATAGTCCTTCGAAACCTTCTTCTATGACTTCATCGAGTTTAATACGTTTTGTCACTAATTTATCAGCAGCAAAGTATCCTTGAGCCATTAAATTAATAACAGCTGGGAAAACATCACGGTATCCAATAATACCAGTAAGATTACGCTCTCTTAGCACAAGATCTTGTGGATGAATTGGTGCTTCTTTTTCGAAGATACTAACAACCATAGTTTCACCGTTGAATTTTGTAGAGTGGATGGCCTGTTTTAATACTGGCGGAACACCAGTAACTTCAAATGCAACATCAACGCCACCATTTGTAAGTTTTTGAATTTGCTCTACCGCATCACCAGTAGCAGGATCAATTGCAATTGCACCAAATTCTGCCGCTTTTTCTCTACGTTGCTCAGATAATTCCACAGCATAGATTTCAGATGCACCAGCAGCTTTTAATGCTTCAATTACTAGTAGACCGATTGGACCTGTACCAAATACAGCTGCTTTATCGCCTACTTTTAATTTACTTTGTTTTACAGCGTGAAGTGCTACCGCAGATGGTTCAACAAGTGCCCCTTGTTCATATGAAACACCTTCTGGTAATTTGTGTAGCATGTGCTCTGGAACAGAAGTGAATTCAGAGAAACCACCGCCGCCTCCAGCAAGACCATAGAAGCCCATTTTTTCGCAAAGATTGTATAACCCTTGTTTACAAGGCTCACATTCACCGCAATTATAGATTGGCTCTACTGCAACACGATCACCAACTTGTACTGTCGTTACACCTTCGCCAACTTCTACAACTTGTCCTGAGAATTCATGTCCCATAACAATTGGTGCTTTATCGCCAGTTAAAGGATGTGGTTGATCTGCTGGTATAAAGATAGGACCTGCTGTATATTCGTGTAAATCACTACCACAAATACCGCACCATTCAACTTTAAGTTTTACTTCGCCTTTTTTTGCAGAAGGCTCTTCAATATTTTCTAATCGTAAATCTTTAGCGTTGTGCCATCTTAATGCTTTCATTATATTGCATCTCCTAACGATAAAATCTATTACAAATCTATTATAGTACTATAATACAAATAGGGGAACTATAATATCTTATTCGAAATTATTAGATTCTTTAATCATTCTGAATAGTGTTTTCTTTCTACTACTCAAAAATAATTATTTATAAAACTTTACGCGTCCTTCAAGTGGTTGGTACTCTTTTTCACCTGGTTGAGCGACTGGATTACCAAACGGCATTTGCGCAATTAATTTCCAGTCTTCAGAAATATTCCATTCCTTTTTCACTTCATCATCAATTAACGGATTATAGTGTTGTACAGAGACTCCTAGTCCTTCTGCCTCTAAACCAGCCCATACTACTAACTGATGCATCCCTGATGCTTGGTTAGACCAGATTGGGAAGTTATCAGCGTAAGAAGGGAATTGCCCTTGAAGAGATTTAATGATTGACTCATCTTCGAAGTATAATACTGTCCCGTATCCTGATTTAAATGAATCCATTCTTTGTTGAGTTCCTGTGAAATCTCCCTCTCCAACTACATTACGTAAAATGTCAGTTGTAATATTCCATAATTTATCATGAGCTTCACCTGTTAATACTACTAAACGAGCAGTTTGCGAGTTGAAAGCTGAAGGTGTATGCTGAACAGCAAATTCAACAATTTCCTTAATTCTCTCATCAGATACTTGTACATCTTTATTAATTCCATAGTAAGAGCGTCTTTCTTTTAATGCAGAATAAAATTCAATTGCCATAATGTTTGTTCCTCCTAGTAATTCCTATAAATGTTGAGGTTTCAATATATCTTATATGATGCTACTAATTGTAATCAGTCATTCTGTCAAAATGATAGACAGTACAAGTGAACATTCAATTAATATCTCTATTCAATATATCTCGAGCTCGAGATAATTTTAGTACAAATATATTTTCAAAGTCAAAGCCTATGCTCACTAATATTCCAAGAGCTCCAATTATTTTCACATACTTAAGCCAATAGCTTTAAAAAAACATTGTCAAAATCCCCAGCTATTATCCTCAAAAATTGCTAAATTATACGGCGATAACACTGGAGAACTGTGAATTCAATCCCCATATGTTTTCCCTCAAAATCAAGCTAATTCTAAAGAATATGAAAAGAAAAAGGGTGGTGATGAATGACTTAAGTCCTTCATTCAAGAAAAAAATAAAGAGTGGGGAGCACTTTCTATTTTAGTCAATTTTATTTAAGCGCTTTATCAAACGCCTTTTCTATTTCTTCAGAGTCTTTTGAAATAGCTAAGAGAATATAGCTATCTTTTGTTTTCAAGACATGCTTTTCTATTAAGAAATGTTCTTCTGGTAGATAGTCTTTAAAGCTTTTTGATTTTTTTTCGATTCTATTGGAAATTTTCTCTTTCATGTTGTCTACATTTTTCACATCTTTCGCTTTGATCACAGCAATTTCATCAGCTTTAATGTTTGTGGGGGCAGTATAAAGAACAAAGCTTTCAACTTCATCGGTATTTATGTGATATAACTTTTGAAGTTTTTTATGATCTCCTTCTTTCATTTCTTCTAAGTTTGTAGTGTGACCTATTTGTTCTCCTATTTCTGCAGCGGACGGATTCGTTTGTTTTCCTGAACAACCACTTAAAACTACTAGAATAATAGTGCAAACAAAAATAGTCATACCGGATTTTATTAAATTTCTCATAGGGCTAATTCTCCTTGTCGTTTATTCGGATAAGTCAGATATAGATGAATCCTCAAAGAAAGTATTTGCATTGTAAATTAGTAGCATTTCATCGATTTTATTTTTTTGAATAAATAACTGTAGGCTATCGCTATAGTATCTTAGATCAATCACTTGAATTTCACTAAAATGTGGTAGTAAAAAAGGAAGTAAGGCATTTGCATAAGAATCCTTTACAACTACTATTTTTTTCCCACTCTTATTTTCAGTTGTTATCTTCACTAATGGATGATTTCCATTGAAAAAGACGGTATATTTATCTTTTTTCTTGATGTTATTCATCTCATAAAGGGTGCTAGAGGTTTTATCTTCATCAACATATTCTACTTTATATTTGATACCCTCCTTAGGCTCGTATAATTCAATGCTATCAGGATCTATATGTCGAAAACCTCCTTTAGAATATAGTGAACCATAGAAACTATTAGTAATTTTTTTAATGTTGAATGACTCTTTTTGGGTGGGAGTAAAATTAAAATTTTTACTCAACTCTAGGTAGGCATAATATGCGCCTTTAGTAGTCCAATGATGATCGGTTTTATAATAGATATATTCATTCTCTTTTGAACGCAATGTAGGGTATACATCAATAAAATTGATTTCCGTATTCAAGGATTTCTTTACTTTGTCAATATACGTAAGCTCATCATCATGAGAAACAAAATTAGGAAGTTTATTTTCTAAAATACTAATTGCTGTAGGAATCAACATTATGTGCTTTTCCACATTTGGATTTGCTAAATGAAAATCATTTATTGCTGCAATTTTACTTTTCACATCTTGATCTTCAGGTTTATTAAATTTTTGAAGTAAAAAACCATTCTTACCGATATATACTCCGTTATTTTCTTTTTTCCCTATTGTTCGATCTATATCAGATTTCATGCTTATCCAAAAATCTCTAAATGCAAACTGGTCAGACATATATGTTTCATAGTGTGAAGTGAATTTTTTATCTAAAAGATTTTGAATAGAGAACGTTGGTAACGGTTCTAAATTTCTATTCTCTGAATCAGAAAATGATTTGTTTGGAGTTAATAAATTAATACTGAACATGCCACCTATAAATAGCGACAACAAACTCGCCATTGTGTATTTGTATATTTTTTCATACTGATTCAAGCAACTCACCTCTTTCAAACTAAATATAGCTAATACTTAAAATCTAAAATATAGGAATGGATTATATGTGTCGTTTACTAAATATGCTGTTGATAGAACTACTAGTATCACATAAAAGATTGGCATACAAATAGCTCCTGATATTTTCAACTTTTCTCTTAAATATACAAGTGTCTTTTGAGGGAATGGTGTTGAACAAATTGCTAAGATACAAAATAATGTAAAATTAGTTGTGAGATAATAGAGTGTATTTTTATCCAAGAAAGCAGTTTGATTAAAGCCAAACATTGTTCCAATGAAGCTAATGGCTACTGATAAGTTATCGAATTCAAAAAATACCCATCCAATTAATACGATGATAAGTGTGTACACATGTGCAAAAACATGCATTCTTTTTTTAAGCCATTTTAAAAGAAAAAGCTTTTCAAGTGTTACAAATAATCCAAAATAAAGTCCCCATACAACAAAATTCCAGCTAGCTCCATGCCATAATCCTGTTAAGAACCAAACTATAAACAAATTTCTAAGCTGTTTGAGTAATCCTGACCGATTTCCCCCAAGAGGAATGTATACATACTCTCTAAACCAAGAGCCTAATGAAATGTGCCATCTACGCCAAAACTCAGTGACACTTTTAGATATATAGGGATAGTTAAAGTTTTCTGGCAAATCAAAACCAAACATTTTTCCTAAACCTTGCGCCATAGCTGAATATCCCCTAAAATCAAAGTAAATTTGGAAGGCAAAAGCAATAATCCCAAGCCATGCTGTTAAAATAGTTAGTTCTGACATTGAGGTTGATTTAACATTCGTCCAAAGAAGTCCTATATTATTAGCTAAAAGTACTTTTAGGGCAAGACCTCTAATAAATAGCTCCATTCCTTCGCCAAAACGATCTAATGTTACTTTTCTATGTTGTAATTGGGTTTCAATATCACTGTATTTTACAATAGGCCCTGCGACCAGTTGTGGAAACATCGTTACATAAGTACCAAAAGAAATAATATTTCTTTGTGCAGATACTTTACCTAAATATACGTCTATCACATAAGACATAGTTTGAAATGTATAGAAAGAGATTCCAATTGGAAGAGGGAGAGTGTCAACATGAATATTTAAGTGAAAAATGGAATTGATGTTGTCCACTACGAAACCATAATATTTGAAGAATCCAAGTATTCCTAAATTTATAATGATTGAGTTAATGAATATAGCTTTTGTAATTCCCTTGTGACTTCTATATTTGTCTATAAGTACTCCGTTCATATAATCAAATAGGGTGGAGAATATCATAATTACTATATATACTGGTTCACCCCATGCATAAAAAATTAGACTAACTACAAATAATATAAAATTCCGAAGAGTCTTAGGAGATATATAATATAGAAGAATGGCTAATGGTAAAAATACAAAAAGAAAAATTAAGCTACTGAATACCAAGATTTGTCACCACCTAAATAATTACACTTTTTTTAAGTACAGTTCCTCTATTAGAACTGTGAATTTTTAGAATATGGACACTACTTAACAGAAATTTTTAAAATATCGAGTAGATGCGTATAATATTTAGCTTTAAAGTGTACGCCATCTTCATCATGTAAATCAGTATATTTATCAAAAATTGGAGATAAATCAATGTACTCTACTTTTTCAGCTGTTGCTAATTCTTTAAGCTTCAGATTATATTCATTAATGTGTAGATATTGTGGAAACTCCTGTAATGCTTTATCTGTAACAGGTGTTACAGATAAAATGTGTATTTTTAGATTAGGAAGCTTTTCCTTTACTTTTTGTATTAGTTTGGAATAATTATCTATTGAATAGTTAACTGGATGATCGATAGGGTTTCCTTCAAGATCCATTGGCATTAGTAAATCATTAATACCAAAACTCATAAAAAGGTGTTCAGGATTTTTTTCTACTACTTTGTCAACATCATCTTCTAATGCTATAGCTGTAACTTTACCTGCGTCAGCGATAACATTTGTATCATCGATTAATTCTTGATAATTAAGTCCCTCTGTAATAGAATCTCCAAAAAATAAACTATTTTTAAAAATAGACTCATACTTCCTACTTTCCGATTCCTTCTTAAAAGCCGTATTTTGTGTGATTGTATTCGATGTCTTTTCGGTCCCATTGTCTACACAGGCTACTGAGCACAATGCAATAGCTCCCATTAGTACACAAATAAATATTTTCTTTATCATTTTATTCTTCCTCTCAAATCATATTTTGTAAGCGATCGTCATTGTATAAGCAACTGCCGTTTACAAAACATAGACTAGCTGCTATAGATAAAGATAATGTGCAGATAGGATAGAAATTATTTAAAGAATAGTCCAAGTAAAGAAGAGAACTAAAAATGACAATGTGGTTATCTGTAGAAAAAACATTCAGACGCTAATTTAAATAAGAGACAATAGATATGAAAAAAGGAAGCAAATCTGTTATTACCAACTTGCAAAATAGAAAAAACTATTCTTTCTATTTTAAAATCAGAAAGAATAGCTTTTTGTATGTATTGGTTTATTATTAGCTTAGGAAGGAAATGGTCTAATCAAAAAATAAAAAATTATTATTAAAATACACATAATGAATATTTTTCTATAAAAAATGTATCTCTTAAAAGAAGTATAGTTTGCAGATATAGTCAAGTACATATAAATAAAAATAGGGTAATATTGTCTAATGTGAACAACAGTACAGTCACTTTATCATCATCAACTATGGGTTGAAAATAATTAGGAATGATGGTCTACACACCGAAGATAGGGGAATAATGTATGAAAGCAATAAAAGATCAAAGGAAATGGCATTGGTTGGACTATTTTTTATTTCTAATGCGTACGATATGGTTTGCATATAATGGCAATTCAATATTCATTAGTACGATTGGTTCAGAAAAGTGGATTTTACTTTTATGGGCTAGTTGTTCTTATATAATACCCCATCTATTTTATCGACCTGGGCTTATAAAGTTCCAATATTATATAATGACCGAGGTGTTGTTAACTGGTTCATTGTTTATTTACTTATCAAGTCAGCATGAAATAGCAGTGACTTATAGTTTTCTACTCGTGCCTATCCTAACTGTTGCCTATGCTTGTCAAGTTAAGCCATTAATTTGGTTAGGTCCTTTCTTAGTAGTTGGTACATGGGCCAGCAGTCTTTTCATTAATAAGGATTTCTTTGCACTTTTTATAGACACAATTATTTTTTATGGTATTGGGTTTTGCCTAGGAAGAACGACTATTGTCATTACCGCTAATAAAGAGTTAATTGCCTCTATTGAGGAAAAAAATAAGCATTTGGAATACTATTCAAAAAGGATTGAGGAACTGACGATTAGAGAGGAACGAAATCGAGTTTCACAAGATTTGCATGATACAGTTGGCCATATTTTTACATCAGTCATAACCAGTTTAGATGCCCTTCCTTTTCTATATCAGGCAGATAAAAAAGAAGCAGAAAAAAGTATAAAAGAGATTTCGGATTTAGCACGAAATGGATTGAATGATGTGAGGAAAACAATTCATCATATGTCGCCAATGAACCATCAAACACTTGTTGAATTGGTGCAAGAATTGATTGCTGATTTTATGAAACATACAGCAACAGATATAAAGCTGAGTGTTGAAGGGGAAGCTATCAAAGTTAGTGAAAGAGTAAAGTTTGTAATTATTCGTTGTATACAAGAAGGGCTTACAAATGCGAAAAGACATGGTCAGTCAACTTTTATTATGGTAAATATTTCGTTTAAACAAGAAGAATTAATTGTGCTTATTGAAGATAATGGGAATGGTTGTGATGAATTGAATTTAGGATTTGGATTACGCTCAATGAAAGATCGAATATCGGCATTAGCGGGGACAGTTACCTTTTATTCTAAATTGAATAATGGTATGAGAATAACGTGTAACATACCAATAGCAAAGGAAGTTTAATGATGGTGATTAAAGCGGCAATAGTTGAAGATCAAGAGATTTTAAGAAAAAGCTTAAAAATTGTGATTGAAAGTATTTCTGACATTGAGATTGTGGGTACTGCAGAAAATGGGGAAAAGGCAATTGATTTATGCGGAATGGAAAGCCTTGATATTCTATTAATGGATATTCAAATGCCAGTGATGGATGGTGTAAAGGCAACAGATGAAATAAAAAAACGTTGGCCACATATAAAAGTGATAATACTGACTACTTTTCAAGATGTTACTCACGTTTTGGATGCTTTAAACGCCGGTGCAGATGGTTATATATTAAAGGCTGTTGATCCAGAATTTTTAATTCAGGGTATTAAAATGGTCTACCACGGAGGTTCCCTCATCCCTCAACAATTAGCAAAAGAGGTGTTTGGCCAGATACAAATAAAGAAAAACGAGCACCCAGAACATCTTGACGATAACCTCATAAATCATCCATATGATTTAAATAATCAAGAATTAAGGGTTTTAAAATATTTAACCCAAGGATTATCCAATAAAGACATTTCAGAAAAGATGTTTCTTTCAATTGGAACTGTAAAAAACTATATTTCTACCATTTATTCAAAATTAAACGTTAGAAATAGATCTTCAGCTATTATTAAAGCAATGGAAGAGAGTCTTATAGTAGATAAAAAAACATTAAAGTAAAAGAGTGTAGATAAAGTTCAACTGACTTTGTCTACGCTTTTTTTTTATATTAGTAGATTTAAATTCATGGCAAAAGCCACTTATTTTTAAAGAAGTAATATGTATTAGCCAAAGGTCATAAAATGTCGTTTTTTAATGACTTTTTATTGACTTGCTGGCACTACAGCATATTACCTTTCATTGGTAGAGTAATGAATAAGGGAGGTAAAAATACACAAGCTTAAATCCATTTCATAATAAGGATTGCTAAAAAATGCCCTCACAATCATTTAAAAGCATGTATTGGATCATAAATTAAATTACATTAGCAGAAAGGAATTAATAGAATTAGATGAAAAATATAAAGAAAATAATAAAATATATGGGAGTAATTATTATAATAATATTGTTATTAGTACTTTTTCGTCCCACATGGACTTCGAATATAAAAGGGGATAACAGTATTAGCGTTTTAGAACAAGTTAAGATCAATGGTACAAAACAGCAAATCATGATTAGAGGTCGTGATCAAAATAACCCGGTCATTATATATGTACACGGGGGACCGAGTGTGTCCGAAATTCCTTATGCCAAGTACGAAGACTTATTAGAAAAGGATTTCACTGTCGTTAATTACGATCAAAGAGGAAGCGGCAAATCGTATCATTTTAATGAGGATTATTCTAACTTAACGGCAGATGTACTTGTAGATGATTTATTAGAACTTACGGATTATATTTCAAAACGATTTGGTAAAGAGAAAGTGATCCTAATAGGTCATTCTTACGGCACATACTTAGGGACAATGGCTGCTTATAAAGCTCCAGAAAAATATGAAGCCTATATTGGGATTGGTCAGATGAGCAATATGCAAGAAAGTGAAATAGATAATTTGAATAATACGATAAGTGAAGCGAAAAAAGCCGGAAATACAGAAGATGTGAAGTACTTAGAGGGGGTCGCTGAAAAAATACATGCTGGAGAGGCAGTGACTCCAAGAGGTTATGTGTATAAGTACGGCGGCGCTACAAGACTTATTAATATGTCGGATGGCGATATACTATTAAGTCGTGAATATAATTTATTAGATTCAATTCGCTATACATATGGAGTTGCTAATTCACAAGAACGGCTTGTAAAAGAAACCTTGGAAAAGCCGCTACCTAAGATCGTTACCAAACTTGAGCTACCATTTTATTTTGTAATGGGTAAATACGACGCTATGACTTCATCTAATGCAGCAAAAAATTATTTTGATAGGATTGAAGCGGATCAAAAGGAGTTTATTTCTTTCGAGGAGTCAGCTCATTATCCAAATTTTGAGGAGAAGGAAAAATTTTATCAATGGATGTGCGATACATTTAAGTAGGGCAGCATAGATACGTGCCTAAATGGAATGAAAATACTTTTCCTAACAAATAGAATTTACTACAAATGGAAAAATGATAATTTAAAGAGGGAAGAGGCTAATAATTTCTTTTGTAGTTCAAAAAATGGTAAAGTGAAGGAAGTCTATGATAGAGAACATAAAATGCGCCGGACGTCTGAATTTAATAAGGAACTATCTTTATTTATCGGCTAGAATAATATGTAAGGATTTATCAACAATCAAAAGTTTAACAGTCTATTATTCTTCGGAATAAGGACTGTTTTTATGTAAAGAATTATTGTATTAGCTTATGCCTATATTTTTGATGGTATATTCCAAAAAAGTATTTACATAATTACTTCTTGCAAGGAAAGGCAGGAAAATGATTTTAAATACATAGTGTTACTACTTTCATAAAAATAATTCTTTATCAGATGTCTATTATTGTTTATAGCGTTAGGAACTATTTATCCACTTGCTTACTATCATTTTGCGGAAAATATCGAATAATCTTACTATTAAGAAGTCTCTAATCTAGATTTACTTTTATTTTGAAGGATGGTACACTTAGTTCTATCGGAAAACAATATATTGTGTTTGTTTTATTAAGGTACTACTATATGTAGTTTAATAGGGAAGTTCGGTGCAATACCGACGCTGTCCCCGCAACTGTAAAGCTGACGATGATTTAAGCCACTGTGCTTTCGCATGGGAAGGAAATCAGAGAATGAAGCAAAGCCAGGAGACCTGCCTATATAAAACACAACAATCATTTCTTCGGGGATTAAGGAATGGGGACGTAGCTATTTTTATGTGTTTTTAACGTTTCCATTTTAGGCTGTCTCTCTTTGAAGAGATAGCCTTTTATTTTATGAAAAGAGGGATTTATATGAAACTTTATACAAAAACAATTTGTCCTAAATGTCTTTGGGTAAAATCTGAATTACAACGAGTAGGAATTGAAGCAGAAATTGTAAATATTGACCATGATGAAAAAGCAAAGCAAACTATTATAGATGCAGGATTTTTAAGCGTGCCAGTTCTTGAATATAATGAGACATTTATAGGGGATGTTAAGGAAATTGTTTCTCAAATCGAGCTGATTTCACTATGATTATTTATGCTAGTCGTACAGGTAATGTCCGAAATGTTGTCTCAAAATTAAAGGGGAAATCAATGGAGCTGTCTGAGGAATTACAGTTGAGTGAGCCCTACCTTTTAATCACATACACAGACGGATTAGGTGATATCCCTGCAAAGGTAGCTCGTTTTTTAGAACAAAACGGAAATTACTGTAAGGGAGTAGTTGTAAGTGGCAACAGTAATTTCGGCCATACAGTATTTGGCGCTGCTGGCGAGAAAATTGCAGCAAAGTATCATGTGCCTCTAGTGCGTAAATTAGATTTACGAGGAAATCAAACTGATTATGATGCAATACAAACGTTTTATGAAATGAGGGTCATCGCGTGAAAACATATTTAAAGCTTAATAATGATGTACTAAATCGTTATAGTACAACAGGTCAACTAGAGTTAGAAAAGGATCGAGAAGCAACACGCCGTTACTTTTTAGAATATGTAAACGTGCGTCTCCGTTACTTTATTGATATTGAAGAAAAAATCCGTTATTTAGTCGATGAGGGTTATTATGAAAAAGCATTTATCGATATGTATGAGATGGAATTTATTAAAAAGCTATACAAAAAGGCATATGATTATCATTTCCGTTTTCCATCCTTTATGAGTGCAAGTAAATTTTACGATAGTTATGCCATGAAGAGTCGTGATGGGGAAGAAATTTTAGAAAAATATGAGGACCGTATTGTCATTATTGCTTTGTATTTAGCACAAGGCGACACAATATTAGCAGAACGCTCTGTTGAAGCGATGATGGAGGCGTATCAGCCTGCAACTCCAACAGCATTAAATAGTGGAAAGAAAGCACGTGGAGAACTAGTAAGCTGCTTTAAATTATCAATGGATGACTCTATGAATAGTATTGCTGAAAATATAGGGTATTGTTTGGAGCTATCACGCCTTGGTGGTGGAGTTGGAGTAAACTTAACAGATTTACGTCCTTTAGGAGATCCAATTAAAGAGATTCTAAATCGTGCAAGTGGTGTAATCCCAGTAGCGAAACTATTAGAAAATTCTTTCAGTTATTCCAATCAGCTTGGACAACGAAATGGCTCGGGCGTAGTCTATCTAAATATTTTTCATGCTGATATAGAAAATTTTATTTCATCCAAAAAACCAAATGCTGATGATAAAATTCGTCTTGCAACTCTATCGACAGGCATTATTATACCAAGTATTTTCTTTGAACTTATGAAACGTGATAAAGATATTGTATTGTTTAGTCCTTATGATATTTTTAAAGAATATGGTAAGCGTATGTCTGAAATTTCAATTACAGAAATGTATTACGAGCTACTAGATAATCAGAAAATTCGTAAAATTAAGCGTTTGAATGCTCGTAAGCTTTATACAGAGGTAAAAAAAGCGCAATTTGAATCGGGCTATCCATTCGAAATTTTTGATGATAATGTCAATAACGTGCATCCGCTTAAAAATATTGGTCGTGTGAAAATGTCAAATTTATGTACAGAAATATTGCAAGTTCAAGAAACAAGTATTATTACTGACCAAGATGTGCCGAATGAATATGGGCTAGATGTATCCTGTAACTTAGGTTCAATTGATATCCATGCAGCAAGCAAAGTAACTAATTTTGAAACATTAGTCGATACAGCTATGCATCTATTAACAAATGTGTCACAAATGACGAACATCAAGAATGTACCCCCTGTTGCAAAAGCAAATAAATTAATGCATTCAGTAGGGCTTGGTTGTATGAATCTCCACGGCCATCTTGTTACTGAGGGAATCATGTATGGCTCAAAGGATTCTATTGATTTTATGGATCATTTTATGGAGGCGATGAATTATTTTTCACTCAAATCTTCAATGGTGATGGCAAAAGAAAGAGGCGAAACATTCTACCGATTTGAGGAAAGTGACTATGCTTCAGGTATTTACTTTAATCAATATATAAATAAAACAGAGGAAGAACTGTCACCTGCTGTGCTAAAAGCGCTTGGAAATATTCCAATCATAACAGCAAAAATGTGGGAGAATTTAAAGCAGGATGTTATGCAATATGGATTATTTCATTCATATCGTTTGGCGATTGCACCTACTGGAAGTATTTCTTACATCCGTAGCTGTACGGCTTCTATTGCTCCTTGTACAGAGCGCGTAGAGGTACGTGATTATGCGGATAGCCGAACAATTTATCCAATGCCACATTTAACAAATGAAAACAGTCATTTATATGTAGAAGCATACGATATTGATCCATATGACTTAATTGATTTATATGCAGCCTCTCAAAAACATGTTGACCAAGGCATTTCGATGACGCTTTATGTAACTGACAATTGGACTACAGAACAATTGGCTAAAGTATATATTTATGCATGGATAAAGGGAATTAAGTCCGTTTACTATGTTCGCCAACGTTTACAAAGCTTAGAGGAGTGTGTAGCATGTCAAATATAATATATGAGGCAGTCAATTGGAATAAGGCAACGAGTGAACTTGCACAAATATTTTGGGACCAGCAATGGAAGCAAATTTGGTTTCCTGAAGAAATTGCGGTCAGCAAAGATATTAAACAGTGGAAAAGCTTTGAGCATCAAGACACGTATAAAAAAGTGTTCGCAGGATTAACGTTACTGGATACCGTCCAAACAAATATAGGGATGAATCGTGTGGCCGCTTATACAGACGATTTACAGGAGAAGGCGGTCCTAACTGTTTTTGATGCATTTGAGGCCATCCATGCCAAATCTTATTCTTATATTTTCACAACACTTTGTACAAACGAAGAAATAGATGAGCTATTTGAATGGGTTAAGAAAAATGAATTTCTACAGTATAAGGCCAATAAAATTGCAGCTATTTATAATAGTATTGAAGAAGACAATCCAGAAAGCTTATGGAAGGCGATGTTCTCCTCCGTTATGCTTGAATCTTTCCTTTTCTATTCTGGCTTTTTCTACCCGCTATACTTAGGAGGACAAGGCTTCCTACGAAACAGTGCTGAAATTATTTCGCTTATTTTACGCGACGAATCCATCCATGGTGTCGCAGTTGGATTTTTTGCTCAAAATCTATTCAAGAAATTTTCAAAAGAAAAACAAGAAGAGCTACGTTTATGGGGCTATGAATTATTACTAGATTTATATCAAAATGAAATGAAATATACGGATGATATTTATGCGGAAACAGGATTATCTCCTGAAGTCAAAGCCTATGTACGCTATAATGCTAATAAAGCGTTAATGAATGTCGGCTTCGAATCAATGTTCCCAGAAGAAGAAGTCAATCCGATTGTGATGAATGGTATTCGTAATGAAGGCTCCACATATGACTTCTTTTCACAAAAGGGCTCGACTTATGCCAAGGCAAAAGTAGCACCGATTACAGACGACACATTTAATTTTAATCGTTAAGGATGAAAAATAATGAACTTAGACGTGAAAATCAAAAGAATACATGCTGATGCAATGCTTCCGATGCAGGCCAATCCAGGTGATGCTGGAATGGATCTTTATTCAATTGAGGCAGTAGAGATACCAGCAGGACAAGCTAAACTAATTAAAACAGGCTTACAAATTGAATTACCAAAAGGAACGGAAGCTCAAATTCGTCCAAGAAGCGGACTAGCATTAAAACATAGTATAACAGTTCTAAATAGTCCAGGCACAATTGATGAAGGCTACAGGGGCGAAATAGGTGTTATCTTAATCAATCATGGTAAAGAGACATTTATAGTAGAAAAATCAATGCGTATTGCTCAAATGGTCATTCAGCTTGTGCCTACAATTCAATTGCTAGAAGTAAATGAATTATCGCCTACTGTTCGTGGAACGTCTGGGTTTGGGGCGAGTGGTGTAAAATAAGGTTAGTTAAATTTTGAAAGAAATTCTATAACTGAAAAGGAATTAGGTTCGGTATTACTGAACTTAATTCTTTTTTTATTGCCACCATAAACAATGCAACGATAGTTAGAAAAAAATCTAACTATCGGGTTTTTTTATGACGTACCACCAATGAAGAAAACAAAAGACGTTTTTCGCATATTTTAGTTCCAAGATATAGATTAATAAATTTATTGATTATCAATAAAAATATATTGATTTTTGATAAAATATCTTATATTCTTCTAACAAGAGTTTGAAGTTAGTTCTATTGAGGTGAATGAATTTGAAGAGTTTTTTTAAAGATTTAGCTTACTTTATTTATCATCAATCATTATCTTGTATTTTCCCTGTTGTGATATTTATGACACTTGCACTTTCAAACGCAATCCAAATACCTGGCATTTCAAGATACGACTTTATATTAATCATTTGTCTTTTGGCACAATATCTTATGTATAAATTTAAATTGGAATCAAAAGATGAATTGAAAGTTATTTTTCTATTTCATATGATTGGGCTTGTACTAGAAATATATAAAGTGAATTTTAACTCTTGGTCATATCCAGAAGAAGCGTGGACAAAAATTTGGGGGGTGCCTTTATATAGTGGTTTTATGTATGCCAGTGTGGCAAGCTATATTTGTCAAGCCTGGCGCAGGTTTGATTTAGCAATCGTTAACTGGCCAAAGAGTTATTTTGCAATCCCACTTGGAGCCATGATCTATTTAAATTTTTTTACCCATCATTTTATTTATGATTTTCGATGGCTTTTAATGGCTGCTCTTTTTATTGTATTCTACCGTACGATTGTCAAATTTACAGTGCGCAAAAAAATTTATAAAATGCCGATCGTTATATCATTCTTTTTAATTGGATTTTTCATTTGGGTAGCCGAAAATATTGCAACGTTCTTTGGGGCATGGTCTTATCCCAATCAAGAAATTTCATGGGAAATCGTCCATTTTGGTAAAATAAGCTCTTGGTTTTTACTTGTTGTGATAAGCATCATGATTGTTGCGCAGCTTAAATTATTCTATCGAAATACGGTAGAGTGAAAGCAATATTGATTATCTATTGAAAATCTTATGCTTTTCATGTTGTCGAAAAACTATTAGGTCAATGACATGAAGGGATGGCTGTCAGCTTTCGCATAATTATTTTGCAGCATTGCATACCATTTTTTATTAGAAAAGGCACTTATCTGTTCAACTAGCAAAGACAAAATGAAAATCCATTGCATTCAGCAAATATGCTTAGTGCAATGGATTTTCATTTTTATGGAGACTTTAATAATGTTTGAATTAACCGTTTACTGTTTTCTGAAATGGACACTCCTGTTTTTTCAAGCCCCTCTACCATAAGGTGAATAAAAGCTTTCGCAGCAAAATTAATAAATTTATCTTTTCTATAAAGAAGTACAATTTCTCTTGTTAATGGTGGATTGCATATAGGGCGCTCACAAATTGCAGTTGATTGATGTAAATTACAAAGTGTTTTGGAAATAATTGTTGCCCCAACATTTTGTTCTACTAATTTAAAAATAGCGTCTATACTTGCTGTCTCTGTCTTGGGCTTGACATGAAGCCTTTCTTTATGAGCTGCACGATCAATTACTTTTCTACATTGGTGAATTGTTGGAAATAATATAAGTGGGAGCTCTAAAATATCCTGAAAAGGTATTGTATTAGAAACTGCTAATGGATGATTGCTATGAGCAACAAACCGTAGTTCCTCTGTAAACAAGGGAATGATTTTAAGCTGCTCCTCCTCATAATCGAAATACTCTTGCTTATAGGTTATAGCAAAATCAATTTTATTGTCTTTAAATTGTTTTAGCACATCATCCGAGCTATTTATGCAGACTTGCACATCTGGATATTCCAGATGATAGTCTAACAAATAATCCGACACTAAATTTGTTAATTCACCAGGTAAAGTTCCAATAACTAATTTCCCTGCTTTTACCTCTTTAAGCTCAATAATTTGGTTTGTTGTATTGTCAATGGCTCGAAATATATGGGTGCATTGCTCATATAAAATTTTACCAGCATCTGTAACAGCTATTTTTTTCCCTAGACGATCGAAAAGAGGGATGCCAAGTTCATTTTCTAATACTTTAATTTGATGGCTTAACGTAGGCTGAGAAATATTCAATTTTTCGGCAGCCTTTGTAAAATGAAGCTCCCTACACAGTATTAAAAAATATTCAAGCTGTCGTATTTCCATATACGTACCTTCTTTTATTAAATAAATTTCTTCTATTATAGCATTATTCATAGAGAGAAATGGATTAAAGTATGGAGGAACTTACGAATCAATCATTTTGAGTTATCTAATCATTATAGTCATTTGGTAATGTACTGGAGTAACTAAAAATGTGTTCGAGAGCTTTCTTAGTAACTGGCATAAAATAATTTAGTAATAGTCCTCCAAAACAAACGGTTAATAAAGTTCCAATGCCGATTGGTCCATGTAAAATCATTGCCATTATCAAGAATACAAGGTAAATGATTGTCCTTGCCAAAAATATATTTGTTCTAGTTAATTTTTGGATGATGAATGTTAATCGGTCCAAGGGGATTGGAGCAAAATTTGTCTGCAAATAAGTTGCCGTTCCCAAACCGATAACTACTAAGCCGATACTAAAATAGACAATTTTACTGTACCATAACTCGGGTGTTACAAAATTGTGCAATAAGAACAGCCACATATCAATTCCTATACCTGTGATCAATGCTGTTAGCAACCCTAAAACTTCTGGCCTTTGTTTTAGTAAAAGTGAATTACAGCCTACTATTATTAAAGCGATTATTACCTCCCAGCTACCCACCGTAAGTCCTACACTTTTGGACAGCCCTACTAATAGGGCATCAAAAGGTGAGGTCCCCAAGTCTGATTGTATTGTCAAAGAAATACCAAAGGTTAATAGTAATATTCCTACCACGTAAAAGATATATTTCATTGCACTTTACCTCTTTATCATTACTTTTTTGTTGTAAATACAACAAAAATCGGTTATATTAAATATATTCCTTTTTTATTGTATTTACAACAAAAAATTGTGAGGAGATAGTGATGAAAGAAATCCTACGAGAGATTGGAATGATTGCTAGGGCATTAGATTCTATAAGTAATATAGAATTTAAAGAATTAGATCTTACAAAAGGACAATATTTGTACCTTGTTCGAATATGTGAAAACCCGGGAATCATTCAAGAAAAGTTAGCTGAGATGATTAAAGTAGACCGAACAACCGCAGCCCGTGCAATAAAACAGCTGGAGGTTCATGGTTTTGTTGAAAAAAAAGATGATGAACACAACAAAAAAATAAAAAAACTCTTTCCAACAGATAAGGGAAAACAGGTATTTCCATTTATAAAAAGGGAAAATGATCATTCAAATCGTGTCGCATTAGCGGGACTTTCAGAAAGTGAAGGAGAAGTCCTTTTTCAACTTCTCCAAAAAGTTAGAAAAAATATAGAAATTGATTGGGAGTTTGTAAAAAAGGGGAACAAGAGAAATTATTAATTTTATCTTTATTCAGCAAATGTTTTTTGTATCGAAAGCATAATGACAAAAAAATCTATTGAATGAAGATAGAGCCTCAGGCAGAGGTCACAGATTTTCAAAGGAATGAATTGTGCAGACACAATTCAAAATCCGGACGCATTGTTTATCTGTAGCGAAAGCAAAGCGGCAGCTACAATTACGCCAAGACGAAATTGATCTATAGGAGCTGATCGTAAATGACTATAAAAATAAATAAGTGCAATCAACAAGATCTACAATTACTTCAAGAAGTAAGTATTGAAACTTTCAATGATACATTTAAAGATCAGAATTCAGCCGCAAATATGAAGGCTTATTTGGACACTGCCTTTAACCTTAAACAATTGGAAAAAGAATTGTCTACGATTTCTTCGAATTTCTTTTTCATCTATTATAATGAAGAGCCTGCTGGATATTTAAAGATAAATATAAATGATGCCCAATCCGAAAAAATGGGTGATGAGTCACTTGAAATTGAAAGGATTTATATTAGAAATAAATTTCAAGGTAAAGGGCTCGGAAAATATCTAATTCATAAAGCGATAGAACTGGCTATTGAACAAAACAAAAAGATGATTTGGCTAGGAGTTTGGGAAAGGAATGATAATGCCATTGGTTTTTATAAAAAGTTGGGTTTTGTCCAAACGGGCGCACATTCTTTTTATATGGGGGATGAGGAGCAGATTGATATTATAATGTCCAAAGCACTGAAATAGCTTTAATACGTAAATTTTAATAAAATGGTTTGTTGTCCCGTTGCTTAATAGCTGGCGACAATTCAGAACTTCAAATAGAAGCATGCTTTCATTTTGGCATGTTTTTCTTTATTGTTTCATTTAAGTGCAGGTTTATCAAATAATGAAGTCAAATAAGAGGTTCAGGTGATTATTGATTTTCGTAAATATTGAACGCCAAAGATACCAAATAATATTTATAGTATTTGCTCTACCCTCCTTCACAATAGAAAAGATGTTGGTGATTTCCTATCTCATAACCGCCAGCAATTATTTTTATTAAAATGGTGAAAATTATAGTGATTTTTTTAGAGATGTTGTATAAAAAGTCTTTATTAAGCTTTTTTATTGTTTGATGACTGTATTTACTATTAATTTGAAATATTTACAAAATGATGGTATTTTGTATATTGACGACACTACAAATATGTAGTATTATACTACAATAAACAAATACATATTATGGTAATAAAGTTATAATAGGGGTGATTTATAGTTATTCAGTAATTTATTTGAAACAGAAATAAGTTAATGGTAATAATTAATAATCCTATTAAATCAAAGAATAGCTTCAAATGAACGAAATTTAATAGTTTTGGATATATTCAACCTAATTTAACTATATTATGAGAAGATTTTGCGAGTGGGAAATCTGGTTCGTTTATGTTAAGTGAATCACCTAATGGAATTCTTGCTGATAAAGATAGCCTTGTTGAAAAACAAGAAGTGATGTTGGTTAATATAGAGGAGGAATAATTGATGGCAGTTATAGTGAATTCAATAGGAAATCTAGGATATGTTGCTAATTCTCAAACCAATCAAAGCTTTCATCCTTTTAAAATAAAAGAAGGTGAAGCTGAAATAGATTCTAAAAAAGCTGAGATTGAAACCTCACGTAAAGAATATGCAGAATTCATTCAATCTAGCAATGCTATTTATCAAGAGGCAACTCCAACTCAACTTGTCAACAAACAAACAAATTCTATTAATATTGTAACAGGTGTTTACTATAATTTAGGAACAGTAAATGGCAAACCTTTGAATGGTACGCCTTTAGCAAGTGGAGGATTCAACTCGAATTTTAGTCCTAAAATATGGAAAATACCAGGTTCTTCTATTGTAACACCAGAGCAAGAAGCAGCGCTTAAAATGCGACAATCCTACTCACTACCTGAACGTCAAGAAGCCAATGAACTTGTGGCTGTCTTTATGAGCCTCTCTCGGTTAGCCGAAGGAAAAAAATCTGTGGCTAGTATGAATGATGATGCTATGTTTATGCAACATTTCCCAAAATTTGCAAAAGGGATAGGGCTTGATTTAAGTAAACCGTTTACCATCAATGGTAAATCGTTTACTTATTCCCAAGGAACATTGCAAACGATAGATACAGAAGATTAACAAAAAGTATTAGAAGGTTTTCCAGTGAAATTAGTGGTAGATGTGTATTTTATGGAAATACGGCAGTAGGTTTCAGCTTATTTGCAGTTGGCATTACGGTAGGATTAATTATTGAGGGAAGCCTATCATACTAGCAAAAATATAGGATTTACAAGAGCTTTGCTACGTTCGTGTAGCAGGGCTTTTTTCTTTTCACACGTAGAACAGTTACAGCTAATGCCGCTTATATTTATTGCATTCTATGAAAATAATCTATAAGATGGTAATGATAATCATTTTCAATTAAAAAGGAGAGTTAATGATGACTAAAAGACATCTTGTAATTGGCATGCACCTAGCTGTACATGGTGAGCAAGGTAAGACAGGTACGTTAATTGATGAGCATATAGCATTTGCCAAGCGAGCAGAGGCGGCAAAATTAGATTTTATATTTAAGGCTGATTACTTAATAGCCCATCCAGAGTTAATTGCCAAAATGAAAGGGACGGTAGGGTTAGATCCTAGCTTTTTATTGGCAATGGTGGCAAGAGAAACGAAACAAATTGGTTTAGTAACGACCATATCCACATCATTCATACCACCTTATTTGATTGCACGTCAATTACAATCCTTGAATTGGATAAGTGAGGGGCGTATAGGGTGGAATCTTGTCACATCCATTGATGGGGCGTATAATTTCAGCAATGATTTGATGCCTTCATCAGAGGAGCGATATGCAAAGGCAGCGGAATGTAAGGAAGTTGTAGAACAGCTGTGGCACAGTAATCCTTATGAAGCATTAGAGGCTGATGGTGATTTTGAGAAAATTAAGGAGCTTGTAAAGCCAATCGATTATGAGGGAGCGTTTTTCCAGATTAAAGGACCATTAAATATACCGATGCATCCAGCAGGAGATATTCCGTTATTCCAAGCTGGTGCCTCTGAGTCAGGACGTCAATTTGCTGCAGCAGTATCAAATGCAATATTTGCTGCTACGCCAGTAATGGAAGTGGGTATTGAACTGCGTAACGATTTACGCAAGCGTGCTGTTGAGGTAGGACGTTCAGCAGATGATATTCGATTATTGCCAGGGCTCTATTTCTTTATTGGTGATACATATGAAGAGGCACTAGAAATGCACCGTCAAGCACACGCTCATTTAACACTTGACCGTCGTCATAGTGCTTTAGAATCTGTTATTGGTATGAATATTCGTCATTTAACGTTACAGGATTATGTAACAGCAGAGATGCTACCGCCAGAGGATCAAAAGGTACGTAGTAAAACACATGCTCAGCTTGTACGCCGTTATATTATTGAAAATAAACCGACAGTAGCCGAATTATTAGCACGTCCAGAGGTAATTGGTTCAGCACATCTTGTAGCAATTGGTACACCTCAAGATATTGTAGAGCAAATTGTCACATTTTATGAGAAAGGAGCATTAGATGGTTTTATTGCTGTGCCAGGTGGTCCTGCAAAATCCTTAGATTTATTCTTTAGCGATGTTATACCAGCGCTGGTGGAGCAGGGGTTATTCCGAGCTGAGTATGAAGGAAATACATTGCGCTCTCACTTAGGTTTAGATACTTAATTTATTAAATAGAGATGAAGGGCAAAGCGATAACACATGCTTTGCCTTTTATTATGTAGCGATAAATTGCAAAAGCAAAACATGAATCAGTGGTTGGGATAGTGTGAATAGCAAGTAGCTAGCGAAGAATGCAAAGCTCCTGACGATCACATTACTAGTCGATAAACATTAGGCCAGGTTGAACAACTTTACAATCCATAACTCAGGTTTCTTCAGTGCCGATTACAGGGCAGAATTAAATGGACCTTAGCGTTTTATTGAAACAATTAAGTTACAGTTTAAGTTTTATGATTGCCATTATCAGCCTCTTTCAAAAAAACGCTAGTTGAGCGATTAGGTGAAGCAGAAGAAGTTAACATATAGCTATTCCCTCAAGTGTTGTCATGGATGGAACAGTTTTTTAAAATGCTGAGGTGCGAAAAAATTCTAATATGTGCAACTTTTTCTAGTGCTAAAACTGGGATAGTGTGAAAGAGATTGTGATGTAATTTTTAGAAATCCCGAATTTCATCTTCTAAGTGAATTCGGGATTTTCTTGTTAGCTTAACCGTCTAAACCGCACCAAATAAATTTAAGACATTAATGGTAATAATCCCTACAATGTCGAAATTAGAATCACCAAAAGTTGTTCCTTCATAACTGATATTACCCAATAATATAAGTAGAATTTATGTCAAAGTTTGCTATATTTTTAACTGTTTGGCTAAATCGTAAATGGACGATTTGACAAATGAATCTATTTTGCTATCTAAGCGAGATTTAGGATGAATTAGTTGAATTTTTCGATTTAGTGTATCATCTTCTAAATCTCTCTTCATTAATAGACCTGATCTTAATTCATCCTCAATGAGTGCAACTGACAGAAATGCAATTGTTTTTCCGAAAGTAAGCATTTTCTTTATGGTACTAACAGAATCCAACTCGATTGTATGAATGGATGGGTGGATTGGGTCCATCCATTTTTCGATAAAATGATTCGTTGAACTAGAGGAAGTGTGCAACAATACTTTATTTTTGAGGACATCCGATTTGGTGATGTCCTTTTTTGCTGCAAGTTCGTGACGAGGGCTTAATGCTAAAACAAGTGAATCTTCTCCAATTGTTTCATAAACAAGTGCCGCGTTTTCTTGCTTTGTTTCCATTATCAAACCAAAGTCTAACTCTTGAAGAGCTACCATTTTTTCAATGTCTGGGGCTGTTTTTACTTCAAGTGATATTCGGATTTCTGGATAAGCTGTCGAAATCTGATGAATAAGTTCTGGCATAAAAATATGGGCAGGTAATCCGCTAGCACCAAGACGAATGGAGCCGATATCACCTGCCAAAAGATTATCGACAAAGCGATTCATATCCTTTTGAAGCTGAACAATTTGGCGGGCATAGTGGTAGAGTCCTTCGCCGGCTTCTGTTAAACGATATCCCCCTGCATTTGTGCGAAATAAATGAATCCCATATTCCTCCTCAATCGAGCGGATATGAAAGGAAACTGTTGGCGCAGTAATGCCAAGCACTTTGGCAACAGGGGCTAATTTTTTTAATTCTACGAGTAGGCAAAATGCCTGTAATTTTACATTATTCATTTTATCCTCCTAAAGTAAATTAGAAAAAATCTTGCATTTGCTTAAGTTTATTAGAATTTTTTTAACGAGTTATTAATAGAACATTAATATTTTCTAAATATCTAGGATTTATAGTTGTATTAGCGAGGAGGATATGATGAAAATCTCACTAACAAATATCGAGAAGAAATTTGGACATGCTCAGGTGCTATGGCCAATTAACCTGGAATTAGAAAGTAAATTTATTACGATTCTAGGTCAATCAGGCTGCGGGAAGACTACATTATTAAAAATATTAGCCGGACTTGAACAACCAACAAGTGGAGAGATTCGATTTGATGAAACGATGATTTATTCATCTAAGCTTCATCAAAATATCAAACCAAATAAACGTAATATTGCAATGGTTTTTCAAGATTTTGCGCTCTGGCCCCATATGACAATTTTTCAAAATATTGCGTTTGGCTTGAAGGGAATTGTTCCAAAGGAAGATATGCCTAAACGAGTGCAGTATGTAATGAACTTAGTGAAAATGAAGGGATATGAGAAACGTAAACCTGGGGAGCTTTCAGGAGGGCAGCAGCAACGGGTAGCACTTGCGAGAGCGCTTGCGACAAATCCCAAGCTTATTTTATTTGATGAGCCCTTATCAGCCCTTGATGCAGTACTTAGAGAACAGATGCAGGCTGAAATTATGCAAATTATTGATGAACTAGATTGTCAGGCAATTTTTGTCACTCATGACCAAACAGAGGCGATGACAATGTCTGATCAAATTATTGTGATGGAGGCAGGCAGAATCGCACAAATAGGAACACCTGAGGAAATATATCTTGCGCCAGCTACTCCATATGTGGCTGATTTTATTGGTAAAGTGAATTGGTTTGAAAAAGGTAACTATATTGTGCGGCCTGAAGGGGTTTCCAGAATACAACGCCCAGGAACAATTGCAAAGCTTGCAACAATCATAAAAAGCACCTTTGTTGGGGATCGTTATTTAGTGCAGGCAGAGGTAGAAGGTAAGCAATGGAGCTTTTATGAGACACAGCCCATAGAGCATGGTTTAAAACTTGAAGTGTTTATTGACAAAAAACAAATATATCAATTGGAGGGTTCACATTGAAGAAAAGAGGTTTAAAGCTTTTTACGACTGCTGGTATTCTATTGACATTGGCATTAGCTGGATGTGGTAACAAAGAAGTAGAGAAAACAGAGAAAGTAAGTGCACAGCCAAAAGAAGAGCAAATATTAACAGTATATTCAGCCGGTCCAGATGGATTAGCAGCAAATATTCAACAAGCATTTGAAGAAAAAACAGGTATAAAAGTTGAGATGTTTCAAGGGACAACAGGTAAAATTTTGTCACGATTAGAGGCAGAAAAAAATAATCCTGTAGCTGATATTGTTGTACTGGCATCTGTCGCTTCTATGGATGGCTTAAAGGAAACGTCACAGCTACAAAGCTATCAAGATGCTAAACAGGCAGAAAAAATCAATTCTGACTGGTCAGATGCTGAGGGCTATTATTATGGATACAGTGCTTCTGCATTAGGTATAGCTTATAACACAAAAAATACGCAAGAAGTACCGACAGATTGGTCAGATTTAGCAGAGGAACAATGGCAAAATAAAATCAATATACCCGATCCAAGCTTGTCAGGCTCTGCTGTAGATTTTCTATATGGTTATGCGCTAACGGAAAAAAATGCTTGGAAAACGATGGAGCTATGGAAGAACAATGGCTTACAAGTAAATGGTGCGAATAAGGAAGCTTTAGATGCCGTCATAACAGGTGATAAAAATGCTACGATTGCAGGCGTAGATTATATGGCTTATAAGGCAAAAGCAGACGGCGAGCCAGTGGAAATTATGTATCCGAGAAGTGGAACAGTTGTTAGCCCAAGAGCAGTTGGTATTTTAAAGGATGCAAAGCATATTGAGGCTGCAAAAGAATACGTAGATTTTTTACTATCGGATGAGGGACAAAAGCTTGTAACAGAGGCTTACTTACTGCCTGGCAACAAAGAAATACCTGTAAAAAATCGTGCTGCATTAGATGAGATTCCACAGTTATCTGTGAATTGGAAAGGTGCAGAAGCAGACCAGCTTGAGATATTAACGAAATTTAATGATATGTTTCGATAAGAAATAGGAGGAGGTTTTGTGACCTCCTTTAAGTTTTGGCACGGAAGGATGGAAACATCAATGATGATGGAAGGCAGAAGAACTTTTGGTTTTTTACTGACAATAGTTGTCACATTTGCTATTGCCCCATTAATAGCTATTTTAGGTTACACCTTTTTGAAGGATGGGCAATTTGACATCTCACAAATCAATCGAATGCTGGAAGCTGAAAGAGTGTGGAGGACGCTTGGGAACTCCATACTATTAGGGGTACTTGTAATAGTTGGAACAACCATTATTGCATTTCCAATGGCACTTATCAGAACGAAAACAAGCTTATATCGTTATGATTGGCTTGATATTATTTTAACCATTCCATTTATGACTCCTCCGTATATTGGTTCAATGGGATGGATTTTGTTTATGCAGCATAATGGCTTTCTTCAACAGCTATTTCCAAGCTCAGCCTGGTTGATGGAAACCTTCTTTTCTTTATTCGGTATGGTGATGATTATGAGCTTACATCTCTTTCCTTTTTTATATTTAATGTTGAAAAATACGCTCCTTCGTATGAATGGCTCCTTTTTAGATGCAGCACTCATTTTTGGACGAAGCCCCTGGAGAAATTGGACGAAAATCGTTTTACCTTTAGTGGTATCAAGCTATGTCTTAGGAAGTCTGCTTATTTTTATAAAAACACTTGCGGAATTTGGAACACCTGCCACTTTTGGAAGTCGAATTGGATTTCAAGTATTTACAACAGAAATTCATACTTACTTATCAAGATGGCCAGTAGACATTAGCATGGCGACATCCCTGTCTTTATTTTTACTATCGGTTTGTCTTGTCATCTGGTATATTCAAAATCTTATTGGACGCAAACATACATATGGCGTTCTATCTGGTAAAACACCAGCAATGCGTGAGGTTAGGGATAAATGGTGTATCAAATTAGGCTCATGGATGTTTGTGGGAGCTGTTCTTTTATTGTCAATCGGTATTCCTTACTTTTCCATTGTCGTAACATCTTTGCAAAAAGTAAGAGGAAATGGCTTGCAAGCAGGAAATTTTAGCTTTGCATCCTATCAAGAGGTGTTTACAGGGGGAAGCGCAGGATTATCAGCATTTTTAAATAGTGTGATGTTCTCTGTTATAACAGCTGTTGTGACGGCTATTATTGGATTGTGTATCGCACTATATATTAAAAAGGGTGAAACGAAAAAGCAGCAATTCCTAGATTTCTTTAGTTTAATGCCTACTATTGTACCTGGAATTGTCTTTGTTGTTGGGTTAATCATGTTTTGGAATGCGCCATGGTTACCAGCAACAATATATAACACAAAGACAATGGTTGTTGTCACGTACTGTGTTCTTTTCTTACCGTATTCGGTGCAATACACAAAATCCTCATTATCCCAAATAGATTCGTCAATCTTTCAATCAGCAGCTATTTTTGGACGAAGTAAATGGGAGGTTTATCGACAGATTATAATTCCTTTATTAATGCAAGGAATTCTCGCTGGTATGATGATGACATTTATTATTTCCATGCGTGAGCTTGTAGCTGGATTATTAATTTTGCCTCCATCAGTGGAGACTGGGGCAACATTTATTTACAGTCAGTTCGAGCAAGGAAATGTTGGGGTAGGAATGGCTGTTGCAGTCATTACTGTGGTCATGACCGTTATTTTCATGTTTCTACTCGAGTGGCTGCAAAAGCGGGGAGGACATGAGAATGTTTAATATCGAGATTTTAGGTGGAGTCGGTGAATATGGCCGTAATTGTTTTTATATTGAAAAAGAGGGGCGGGCTATTTTACTGGATTGTGGGGTGATGAACAATCCTCAAAAGACCTTGCCAAACTTAACAGAGGCCCACGTAGCAAAGCTTGAGGCAGTATTTATTTCCCATTCCCATATTGATCATGTAGGTGCTATTCCGTTACTCGAAAAGTGGGGATATAATGGGCCAATTATAATGAGTGATATGACAGCACAGCAACTAAAAATGACCTTTCCAAATATTAGTATTTTCCATCCAGAATCCATTGGAGAATGGATATTTGTGAATAAGGATATGGCCTATCAGTGGGGGTATAGTGGTCATCTTATTGGAAGCGTTTGGTATCAGATTCGTTTTTGGGGGAAGATGCTCTTTTACTCTGGCGATTATGTCATGGATTCCTATTTATTGAAGGCTACGCTGCCAGTAGCGGATGGGACGATTTATGATATTGCATTTATCGACAGTGGTCATGTTGAAAAACAAATCAATAATTTTCAAACATTGCAGCAAATAATGGAATATATAAGCGTTTATCCAGAACAACCATTTATTTTTCCATCTTCATTTTCAGGAAAAACGGTCGACATTGCAGCCTACCTACATCAACATACACAACGAACCCTGCATATCGATCAGGATTTAATATCGCTATTTGAACAGTATGAGAAGGCATCTGAAAATTTATTACCTACTAAAGCTATTTTGCCATCTTTTAAACAACAATGTTCGACAAAGAGTGCTGATCTTGGGGATATTTATTTTGTGCCTGATCGTAATGCGTCAAAGCTATTGGAGCTACTACAAAAAATACCGAAAGCAATCGTTATTTTTACAGGCTATTGGCAAAAAGATAACTATAAAATGAGTTTATCTAAAACGGAATACAAGGAATTTTTTTATAAAACACATCCTGATTATCATGATATTTTAACGCTTTCTAAAAAAATACATGCTCAAACGACCATTTATTTTCATAGTTCATTTACGAACAGAGAAACTACATTTTTGCAATTACTTAAAAATAAGAAGGCACTAACATGATGTCCTACATTAAGAACATTAATGGCATGTATGTAATACCATGCTTCCGATTTCCAGTTAAACATTTGCTAAAATTCATCTGAAGACTGTGAACAGGCTTTGTACTCTTGACTTGTACAAGGCTTGTTGCTGTTTTTTTGCAATTACTTTGAATTTTGTATGTAATTGGCTAAAAGGCAAATAAAAACACTGAAAAATTTGTTCTAACTTTTTTAATTTCGCTTACACTTACTATAGGACGAACTCTTAGCTTTAACACAAGGGAGGAAATGACATAGCGAAAAAAATGGGAATTGTCGCGCTACTATTATTCGGTGTTTATTTGCTGTGTATGTATTGGTATATATTCCATAGCGGTGGTGGTACAGTACCAAGAGCATTCCAGGGAACCGTTGCAGATCCAGTTATGTTTATGTCTGAAAAAGAACTTTTTCTAAGTGGTGAATATTCAAAAATAAGAAACTTCCTTTTCTTTGTTGCAACTCCATTGGAATGGTTAGTGTACGCTTTCATTTTGCTAACAGGTATTTCACGTTATTTCGAAAAAGTGGCGACAGCACAAACGAAGTGGAAGTTATTACGGAACGCAGGTTATTTATTCTTATTATCATTGCTACTGTATCTTGTGCTATTCCCTCTAGACTATTATCGTTACTATTTAAGCAAAAGCTACGGTATAAGCACACAAGCATTCTCGTCATGGATGCGAGATGGCATTATTGATTTTTGGGTTAATTTTGGCACGAGCCTCATCGTAGTATCAGTCATATATTGGCTTATTAAAAAGAGTGAAAAAAGATGGTGGCTGTATACTTGGCTTTTAACGATTCCATTTACAATATTTGTGATGTTTATCCAGCCAGTTGTCATTGATCCCTTATATAATGATTTTTATCCATTAAAAAATAAGGAACTAGAAGCGAAAATTCTCTCTATCGCTGACCAAGCTAATATTCCAGCAGAGCATGTTTATGAAGTGAATATGGCAGAGAAAACAAATGCCTTAAATGCATATGTCACAGGTATTGGAAGTAATTCAAGGATTGTCTTATGGGATACAACCTTAAATCGGCTCACAGACAATGAAATATTATTTATCATGGCACATGAAATGGGACATTACGTTGAAAAACATATTTATTTTGGTATTGCTGGGTACCTAGTGTTAACTTTAGGAGGATTGTGGTTAACCTCCAGATGTATGCGATGGGTGATTAGAAGATATGGACAGGTATTAAAAATAAAAAAAATGGGTGATATAGCCTCTTATCCGTTATTTTTACTTATTACCTCCATATTGCTGTTTGCTTCTAACCCTCTGACAAATTATGTGTCAAGGTATCAGGAAACAAGAGCCGATCAATACGCTATTTCACTTACGGGTGATCGAGAGTCTGCCGTTACTGCATTCCAAAAGCTAACGATATCTGGTTTAAGCGAGGTAAATCCACAGCTTCTTGTAAAATGGTTCCGCTATACACACCCACCGATGCTGGATCGAATTGATAGGGTAGCGGAAAAAGAGGGGCAAAAAAAGGAGGCTCCTGTTAAAGAGGAGCAGAAAAAAGAACAACAAAAGCAATAAATAGGTAAGGTTTCTTGGACGTAAAAGTTGGGTATCCTAGTAGAAGGATTGAAAACTTGTTTGTTCTTATGATAGGGGAATCGTTATGCGTAATATTATCATCATTACACTTTCATCGATTTTAGTGGCCTTTGCCTATAATTTTTTGTTAATTCCCCATGAAATATTAAGTGGCGGATTAAGTGGAATAGCTATTATGCTTGGTATTGTAACACCCTTAAATACAGGGGTTTTAAATTTACTATTGAATTTACCGCTTCTTATTTTAGGCGTTATGAAGCTTGGTAAGCGGTTTATTGGATATACGATACTATCAGTGGCTGTCTTGTCAATTAGCCTGTATATTATTCCTATTTATAAGGCTACACAAGAACCCATCCTTGCCTCCTTATTTGGTGGTGTTATTGTCGGAATCGGCACGGGTATGATTTTTCGCGCGTCTGGCTCCTCTGGTGGCTTTGACATTATAGCCATGCTGTTAAGTCGAAAACGCGATTTCCCATTAGGTGCATTAATTTCTGGAATGAATGGAATAGTAGTAGCTATCTCAGGCTTCGTTTTTAGCTGGGATGCCGCCTTACTCACACTTGTATCGATTTATGCTACGGGCAAGATTGTCGATACCATTCATACAAGCCATATAAAATTGACGCTGATGATTATTACAGGTGAGGGTGAGGAAGTAAAGCAGCAACTTTTATCAAAGCTTCATCGAGGTGTAACGGTAATGGATGCGAAGGGTGCTTACTCTGGGGAAGGGCGTAAGGTTTTAATTACGGTAATTACACGTTATCAGCTTGCCGAAGTTAAAAATATGATTAAGGAAACAGATGCAAAAGCATTTGTTAATATTTTACAAACAACAGAGGTAATTGGTGTTTTTGATAGGGGCTCAAAGTAAATTAAAATGATATTTCTTGTACACACGTTATCGGTTATAATAAATATAATCGAACGTGTGTTTTTATTATGGGATAGATAGGGAGAGATTCAAAATGGACAAAGAATCAATTCATGCGTATTGTTTAAAGCTTCGAGGAACAACACATGATTATAAACTGGAGTGGGAGGCTGACCGCTACCAAGTTGGTGAAAAAATGTATGCAATGATAGGCGGGAATGCTACCGGAAAGCCAGTTCTTACCTTGAAATGCGAGCCCCAGCGTGCAGAAGAATTAAGGGAAGCTTACGAAAGTATCATACCCGGCTATTATATGAATAAAACTCATTGGAACTCCATTTACATGGATTCAGATGATGTACCCCTTGATTTGGTAGAAAAGCTTATCGAACATTCCTATGACCTAGTTTTCGGAAAGCTAACAAAAAAAGCACAGCAGGAAGTCCTTTTACTTGAAGAGACAATATGTAATATGGAAGGTTAAAAAACTACCCTTTTTCTAAGATATATTGAGAAAAAGGGTAGTTTTTGTTTAGCCAAAAACATGCTCATGCCCGAGAGAGAAATGCTTGGGCAAGACAAAGGAAACGCTCAGATTTAAGAGAAAAGCACTCGGATGGGTTGAAGCAACGCTCAGGTGCAGGAGGAAAGCGCTCGGGTAGGGTGAAGTAACGCTCAGGTTTAAGAGAAAAGCGCTCGGGTAGGGTGAAGTAACGCTCAGGTCCAAGGGGAGATCGCTCGGGTAGGGTGAAGTAACGCTCAGGTGCAGGAGGAAAGCGCTCCGGTAGGGTGAAGTAACGCTCAGGTTTAAGAGAAAAGCGCTCGGGTAAGACGAAGCAACGCTCAGGTCCAAGGAGAAATCGCTCGGGTGGGGTGAAGTAACGCTCAGGTTTAAGAGAAAAGCGCTCGGGTGAGGCGAAGCAACGCTCAGGTCCAAGGGGAGATCGCTCGGGTAGGGTGAAGCAACGCTCAGGTAAGAGAAAAAATCGCTCAGGTAGGAAGTAACGCTCAGTCAGAGAAAAAAGCGCTCGGGTCAGACGAAGCAACGCTCAGGTTCAAGAGAAAAGTGCTCGGGTAGGTCGAAGTAATGCTCAGGTCAGAGAAAAAAGCGCTCGGGTAGGTCTAAATAACGCTCAGGTCCAAGAGAAAAGTGCTCGGGTAGGTCGAAGTAACGCTCAGGTTTAAGAGAAAAGCGCTCGGGTGAGACAAAGCAACGCTCAGGTTCAAGTGGAAATCGCTCGGGTAGGTTGAAGCAACGCTCAGGTCCAAGAGGAAATCGCTCAGATAGGGTGAAGCAACGCTCAGGTCCAAGGGAAAAGTGCTCAGGTAGGGTGAAGTAACGCTCAGGTATAAGTCTACAATCGGACAAAAAAACCCAAGCCCATTGAAACGGCTCGGGTTCAAACAAAAAACGTTCTTCAAATCACAGTAAAGAAGAAATCAATTTATGCATTATAGCCACGGTCACCAAAAGGCTGTAGCGTATCGAGCCATTTTTGCTCTAGTTTTTCTAGCTCTCTTTTGGCATCAAAATAGCCCTCTTCTTTTTTCTTTAAGTATTCAACGATTTCAAGGTCAAAAGCATCTTGACCGAAAGTATTGAAATCTGCTTGTAGTTTTTTATTGGTATATGAATTAGTTTTAAGCGAAAATTGAAATCCGTTTAGGCGCTTTAAATTATTGAAGCTACCAACAAACACCTTTCCATTTTGTTTATTGGTCATTGTAAAAACGCCTGCTTCAATTTTCATTTCTTTATACATTTCCTTTAATTCTTTTTTATGGTCCATTGAAAACCCTTCTTTCTTATTTTTATCCTGCATTAACAAGCAGTCATTTATAAATCCCCTCTGATTCAGCTTCATTTTATCCAATAGGCACTGCCATCATCTGTACGGTCCATAAAACCATATTCAATTAAATAACGGCGGATTTGTACATAATCCTCATACATTGGCTGGATTGCCTCATTTAATTCTTTTTCTGTGTACTGTTTGGTCTTGTCGAAAAGCTTTGTGATTGCTCGTAGTATGATAATTTTATGCTTTTCTCGTTTTGGAAACCGGGTAAGCTCTTGACCAATTCCCTTTGGAAAATACTTTTCGAGTAACTCTTGTTCCTCAGATAGCGTAATATTATAGCGATCATCCACCATTGTTGCGGTTTTATGAATTGGAATAAAATGATCTTCCTTTTGATCCTTTTCTTTTAATAGTTCCATCATGGCAAGAAATGTTTTTGCTTGTCGCTCTTTTTCCTTGAGTGTAAAACGGTGATGACGAATCGTTGTTGCGCTACCTATATCAAGCCTCTCTTTTATTTCTTGATCCGTATGTCCCTCATAGAATAAACGCATGATATGACTTTGATGGTCTGTTAGCCCTGTCATTTTTTTATTTAATCCATTTAAATAATGAAAAACGGAATGATGTGCAGAAGTAATATGATGCTGCATAAATTTTTCTGCCTCATAAAGTACGTCTTCATAGGGATAGATAATACCTTTTTCAATTTGTTCGCCGCAAAGCAAGCAAGTAAAATGTGCTGTTTCCTCTACGTAACCCTTTTTAATGTCCTCAATCGATGCTTGCCAAAACAGTTCATTAACATCCATTAAAAATCCTCCTAAAAATAAACAAAATATTATTTCGTTTGCTTATATATATTAAAAATAACAAATTGTTTGTTTTAAATCAATAAAAAACACATCGCTTGATCAACGATGTGTTAAAATCTATTTATTTTTCTTTTTGAAAAGGATAATAGATAGGATAGCTAGTATAAGAATAGTAGCTAGAATAATAATGACACTTGTAGAGGTACTGAGAATATTTCCATGTAGATTATAAACAATACCATACATTTCTTTATATTCTTCCACGTTTGAAGCAGGTATACCCTCGAAAACTTTGGTGATGGAGCTTCCCATAAATGCATTGCGTAATAGTAAGGTTGTATGACTGATAGGGAAATACATAATCAAATTTTGTGCAAAGCTTGGTAATGCACCTATAGGGACATAGACGCCACATAAGAAGCCAAGTGCAGTTCCGACAATGGTACTTAATGTTGAAAAGGAGTTTTGAGTCGTCGCAAATAATACTAGAAAAAGATTAAAAACACTGGCAAGTAATACTGATAAAAATAATAGGCCTACTACATGAACGAAATCTCCAATGCTGAGAAGCTCACCGCCAGTGGATACAATAAAGATTTCACAGCCAATGAGGGCAATAAAGGAAAAGATACAGCCAATAATAAAGGCATTGAACACATAGCTAAATTGAATAGTGGCTCTTGAAATAGGGGCGGTTAAAAAATCTGCCTGTGCTTTAGATTCCAAATCCTGTACGGCAATTCCGTAGGCTGCGAGTGTTGTAGTTACAGCGATCATGGATAATAGCCCCGCTACAAGCCATTCATTCACCATTGTAATTAGTTCAGGTGTAGCCTCTGTCATTTGCTCAATAGCATCCACCTGCATTTTTTGTAGAAATACAGCATATAGCACAATTACGATAATGACAGAAAGCAGTGAATAGAAAACTTGTGTTTTATCTCTACGGAAAACCTTATTATTTCGTTGTACTAGGCTAATAAATGCTTCCATTATGCAGCACCTTCCTCCGCCATAATATGAAGAAAGACATCATCCATTGTCCCTTTTATTACTTCAAAGGAGGCGATGAACGGCTCTGCCTTTTTTAATAAGTCCAAAGCATGAAGCGTTGAGTCAACTCGAATAGTGTAAATACCGAGCTTTTCTGTGTAAGAAATGGCATTGTCCTTGAGCCACTTACTGCCTTCAGCACTATTATGAAAAACAAGTGCCATCGAATCATAGGCATACTTAGTCTTCAAAGCATCTGGTGTTCCTTCAGCAACAATTTCTCCTTGCTTTAAAACAATGACATGATGTGCAACAGCCGCTTCCTCCATGTAATGTGTAGTTAAAAACACAGTCATATTTGTTTCAAGTTGCAGTTGTTTAATTGCCTGCCAAACAAATTGACGTGTTTGTGGATCTAATCCGGTTGTTGGCTCATCTAAAAATAAAATTTTCGGTCGATGAATAAGCGCTCGTGCTATATCAGCGCGTCTTTTTTGACCGCCGGATAATGTTCCATATTTACGTTTTTCTATATCCTCTAAATGTAAATAGGTAGAAACAAATTGATAGTTTTCAGCCAGCTGTGCTCTTGATAAGCCATATGTTTTGCCGCGATGCAGTATATTTTCACGAACGGTTAATCGCTCATCAAGTAGGCTTTGCTGAAAAACCACGCCAATGGATTTCCGTATGTCAGCATTGTGATTGCTTGCATCAAGGGTATGACCGTTAATTTTCACAGTACCGCTTGATTTTTGTAATAAGGTACAAAGTATTTCAATGGTTGTTGATTTACCTGCACCATTTGCACCCAAAAATGCGAAGAGGGTCCCTTCTTCTACAGTAAATGAAATCCCTTTGACAGCCTGATGCTCACCATATTGCTTACGTAAGTTGTCAACTTGTATAGCAAATTTCATAATAGGTTATTCCTTTCTTTTTTGTATTGCATGATTGATTTCCGCAATATCAATTAATTGAAAAACATAAAGTATACACCAGACGATGAAATAAATAATAGCTTCTGATACAAGCACACACATAATGCTAGAATGTTCAAACCATCGACCGAAATAGCCAGCGGTAATAACACATAATGTAACAGCCACTAAATGCAAAATAAGTTGTAGAATAAATGGCAATCGCTCTACATCAAAGATGAATGACAATGGACCTATTACAACACCCAAAATGGCGGCAATGATAATTTGCTCAAGTAGTTCCGTTCCCGAAATCATCGTATTTTGAGATAAGACACTTATGGTTACTAATGTATAGGAAGAACTCAGCGAAATAAGTAGACCAATAATCATCATGCGCAATGTTTTCATATTATGAATCCCTCCCGATACCTAAATGGCGTTTTAACTCTTTTAAATATTTTCGGCTGACATGCACGGTAACATCATTTTCAAGTATTAGTTCAGTCGCTCCCAGTTTCCCCATTTGAATAGAGGCAATTTTATGAATGTTGACGAGTGTTGATTTACTCACTCGTGCAAAATCTTTTGCAAACTGCGCTTCTAGTTCATATAATTTGCGTTTTGATTCAAATTCCTGCTCTTCTGTCTGCAAAAATACCTTTGCATCCTCTGCATAAATCGAGAAAATATCAGAAATCTTTAGCATATGAATTTCCTGCTGTATATAGCCATCTATCATCGTTGTTTGTGAAGTTTGGAGCTGCTTCATCAGTCGCTCAATTTGTTCGTTATATTCTTTCGCATGTATATGAATCTCATTTTCTTCTAGTGCGCTATTAATTGTTAAATGAATCTTCATTAGAGGCCTCCTTTACCTATCCCCATTACCGGGATAACACTGAATCAGGTAATAATAATGTAGCATAGAAAAAATTGGCTGGGACAATTTCTTCGATAAGAGGTCAAAATTTAATGATGACAGGTTTATTATTCACAATATAGATCTTGCAAAAAGCGGCGAAGTAGAAAAAGAGGGGAATTAGCGGCATAATGGACTTATTCAGTCAGTCATGAGGGGTTGCTTCTATTATGTTTGTTTTTGATCGACACATGTTTATTACATTATGTATTGGGCTAGCAGGTGCGTTTATCTTTCAGGCTGTCCATATTCCGATGCCCTGGTTACTAGGTGCCATAGCGGCAGTGCTGATTGTTCAGTTATCAACAAAAGTTCAACTGAAATGGCATCCGTATTTTCGAAATTTTGGTTTAATCGTAGCAGGATATTCCATTGGGTTTGCTTTTACACCAGAAGCTGTACAGGATATTAAACAATTTTTAGGGAGCATGATTGTCCTTAATCTTCTATTTATTGCTCTGTTCTTTGCTGTAAGTTACATTGTGGCAAAGCGTACTGATTTAGATTTTGCGACCGCCTTAACTTGCTGTGTACCTGGAGGAATGTCACAGGTTGTGGCCTTTGCTGAGGAGCAAGGGGATATGGATATGGTCGTCATAACATTTTTTCAAATTCTGAGGGTACTGCTAATCGTTGGCTTTGTACCTTTAATGGTAGCAGGTTCCAGTGGAGGTGGTAACACTATAGATGGGGCATATACATGGAGCCTTATAGGAGTCCTTGTTTTATGTAGCGCTGTGGGATGGCTTGCGCAAAAAATAAAAATCCCAACAGGCTATATGCTCGGTCCTGTATTTTTATTAATGGGAATCAATATAGCAGGAGTAGAGGTCCCGCAAATGCCAATATCCTTACTTCATATTGCTCAGCTAATGCTTGGTATTTATATTGGGCTTTTACTAAAAAAAGAGGATTTACATTTATCCAAGAAGCATGTTTTTTATGCATTTGTATCAGCTGGTATCTTTATAGGGGGTGCCTATGGTTTAACATTTGTTATGCAGAGCTTGTACAATCTTGAATTTAGGACTGGCTTTTTAAGTATTGTACCAGGTGGACTTGATCAAATGGGTATAATCGCTGCTTCTGTTCATGCCAATGTCACGATTGTCACAGCCTTTCAGCTTTTCCGTGTATTGGTCGTATCGATTTTCCTTGTTCCATTTGTCAAAATGTTTGTGAAAAAGGTGAGAGTATAGTAGGCAACGAGACGAGCAGGATGGCAACAGGTAAATGAACCGTGTTAATCATTCTCACAGACTGCGAATGTTCTTGCCAGTAGCGTTATCACAACAAATCAGCTCTAAGTATAAAAAGATTGTCCATTGGCATTTACCCAATGAACAATCTTTACCGTCTTTAATATTTAAATTGATGAATTAAATCCTGCAGTGTCTCTGCATTTTTGGTAAGTTGTAAGGCTGCTTTATTAATATCCCCCATGGATTCAAGATTTGCTTCTGCAATTTGTGTTACGACCTTCGACTGCTCCCGTGCCTCAACGGCAATTTCAGCCACTATATGTGTAGAAGCATTGGCCTGCTCTATTCGCGCGTAGAGCTCTTCAGCAATCCCTGAAACCTCTTGAATTTTATTGGTTACGAGAGAGACCTTTGCTGTTATCTCTTCAAATGCAATACTTGTTGTCTGCACAACCTTGGCACTTGAAGCAGCTTCTTGTTCACTCTCTTGCATATGCTCCCGTGCTTCCTTCGCTAGCTGCTGCATCGTATGAATCGTCTTGGTAATTTCTGCGGCAGATGTTTTTGATTGCTCTGCTAATTTACGAACCTCTTCGGCTACCACCGCAAAGCCTTTACCGTGTTCTCCAGCCCGTGCCGCTTCAATTGAGGCATTTAACGCCAGTAAATTCGTTTGATCTGCAATGGCATGAATCACTTCTACAATTTCGTCAATCTTATTAGCATGTGTATCAAGTGCAGCGATTGAGTTGGCACTCTCTTGCACAGCTACTGCCATAGCCTGCATTTGCATTTGCATCTCCTGTGCTGTCTGTTCTCCATGCTTAGCTGTATCAAAGGCATCAGAAGCATAAGATGAAACCTCACTATTTGTTTCAGTGACTAGTTGAATACCATCAGCAATATCTTGCATGGCCTCAGCATTTTCATTGGCACTATGCTTTTGCGTGCTGGCACCGCTTGCTAGTTCCTGCATATTAGCTGTTAAATTCTCCGTCGTGTCTGTCGTAGAGCCAGCAGTTGCAGAAAGCTCAGCAGATGATGCAGATACCTGATTAGCTGTTTCATCTACTCGTTGCATCATTTTACGTAATGTTGCAAGCATTGCGTTGAAGGAATTTGCCAGCTCACCGATTTCATCCTTAGACTTAACAATAAGCTGCTGTGTTAAATCGCCCTTTCCAGCAGAGATGGTTTCTAGTTGAGCATTTAAGTGCTTTAATGGTTTAACAATTCCCCGTACAAATAAGATACCTGCAATTACGGCAATGATCGCTGTAATAATTGCGAAAATCCCCATTTTAAAGAGCATTTTTTGGGCTACTGCATTGATATCAGAGGAAGGTACGCCTGCAAAAATCATCCCTATTATTTCTCCATCCGCGTTACGTAGCGGCTCATACTTTGTCAAATAGGGTTCACCCATAACCTCTGCTGTGCCTGTATATATTTTTCCCTGTGATAGCACAGCTTCCGTTACTTTTGGATCTGCAGTTGTTCCAATTGCTCGCTGCCCATCCACCATAATATTTGTATTAATACGAGTATCGTTGGCGAAAATTGTAATTGCCGCTTGTGATAATTCTCCTAATTTATCGATGATGACAGTCTCATCCGCTACCTTCGCATCACCCTTATAAAGCTCTCCGTTTTTTAGCTGCCAATCTCCTGGCAAGGTTTGATGGAGATTATGTACACTTAAATCTAAAATCTGATTCAGACGTATATTGTATTCATCTTGTAAAGCTGTTTTCATTTCGCTTGTATTCACTAGACCAATCACAATTAGAACAAAGGCTATAATCGCAACAATCAACAAACTCATTTTGTTTTGTATACTTCGTTTTTTCATCAATGCCCCTCCACATTTTGCCACATAAAATAGACAGTAAGCTACTGCTGAGAAAGCTTACTGTCAAATTACTAAATATTGAAATAATTCAGGAAAACATTCCTATTTTTAATTAGTATATAGCTACATAGAACATTTGTATATTTACAAAAAAGTGACAACTGACATTTTTTCCTTTCTAAATTCCTTGAATTATGGTATTATAAATTTAACTACTATGAACGGAGGTGAAAAGGAATGAAACAAAACGCTACAAAAACATGTGTAAAAGTGGATACAGCTATGTATTTTGCACGTGTTATTACTTTCGATTTTGCGAACAACGGGAGAGGTCTGTCCATTTTTAAGCAAAATCAAATAATAACAAACGTAGCGGATTAACCATTCTTTTTCACAAATAAATGAGGAAAAGACTGCTTGTTAATGGAGCAGTCTTTTTTTGTGTCTATAGATGTTTTCGCACGTTTCATTGGAGGAAAAAACAATGCAAATTAAAGCTGAACAAATACAAAAAATTATTGGTGGGAACGTATTATTTGAAGAACTTCAATTAGAAGTGAATACTGGAGAGCATGTTGCTATTGTTGGTGTGAACGGAAGCGGGAAAACGACTTTATTACAGCTATTATCTGGTTTAGATACACCAGATAAGGGACGGATTATAAAAAGTAAGGAAGCGACCATTGGCTATCTTCATCAAATTCCGCAATATCCTATGCTATCTGTAAAGCAAGTGCTAGAGGAGGCATTTACTGAAATTTATGCATTGAAGGCAAAGATGACAAAGCTAGAGCAGGAAATGCAGGAAGCTGTATCTGATAAGGTTCTTGAGCAATATGGTCATGTGCAGGAACTATTTATGCTGCAGGGAGGCTATGAGATTGATGCGCAATTGGCGATGATTGCTAATGGCCTTGGTATTACACCATTACTTGAGCAACCTTTTACTAGCCTAAGCGGTGGAGAGAAAACAAAGGTGATGCTTGGGCAAATCCTTTTAAGTAATCCTTCTATTTTGTTATTAGATGAGCCAACCAACCATTTGGATATGCAGGCAATTGAATGGCTGGAAAATTATGTGCGGAACTTCGCAGGGATAGTGATTGTTGTATCCCATGATCGCCATTTTATGAATCAAATGGCTCAGAAGATTATAGAAATTGAAGATGGCGAGGCATTTACGTATATTGGCAATTACGATGCATTTGTTAAACAAAAAGAAGCGAAGGTTGAACAGCAATTTGCTGAATTTGAGGAACAGCAAAAGAAAATAAAAAAAATGCAGGAAACCATCAAGCGTTTAAAGCAATGGGCAAATGAAGCGAATCCACCGAACGCCTCCATGCATCGACGTGCTAAAAGCATGGAAAAAGCATTAGCTCGAATCGATCGGGTCAAGAAGCCGTCAACGAAGAAGAAAATGAATTTAGCCCTGACAATGGCTGAGCGTAGTGGTAAAGAGGTTGTGCAAATGAATGCAGTTAGCCATGCATTTGATAAGCCGCTATTAAAGGAATGCGATTTGTCTGTCTACTTCGGAGAACGACTGGCGATTGTAGGTGGTAATGGCAGTGGTAAATCAACATTATTAAAAATGATACTTGGTGAGGTCATACCAAACGAAGGCATTTGTCGTGTTGGTAGCAGTGTAAAAATAGGCTACCTTTCGCAGCAGTTTGAGCATGAGCATCCATCGATTCGTTTAATTGATGCCTTTCGAGAAAGTGTCTCAGTATCAGAGGCGGAGGCACGTCATTTACTTGCTCAATTTTTATTTTATGGCTATGACGTTTTTAAGAAGGTGAAGGATCTAAGTGGTGGTGAAAAGATGCGCTTACGTCTAGCTCAGTTAATGCATGAGGATATTAACTTATTGATACTGGATGAGCCGACCAACCATTTAGATATTGAGGCGAGAGAGGTATTGGAGGATACATTGGAATCCTTTGAGGGAACTATTATTGGCGTTTCTCATGACCGCTATTTCCTTCAAAAGATTTTTACAAAAGTCGCATGGATCAGGCATGAAACCATTCAAGTATTTGAGGGTGACTATGAGTGGGCAAGGAAAAAACTTGCTGAACTAGTAGAAGTACCTGTTATCAAAGAAATAACAGAAAAGACCATGAGTGCTAAGAAAGAGCTGCCTATTGAGCAACAAATTGAAAAGCTTGAACTAAAATTAAAGGAACCAACACTTGCTAAGGAGCAACGTCAAAAGCTTGAACAGCAGTTAGAGGTTTTATTTGAAAGATGGATTGAGGAAGGAGCAGAACATGCATAGTTTAGAACATATTATAGAGCTAGATCTTCATTATCTTAAAGGTTTTAGCAAGATGGAGACATGTGAGGATGGCGTATTATTTTACAATGAGGATAACCCAACATATTACGATGCAAATCATGCACATATTTGGCGCAAAATAAATAATCCGAATGTGCTATTGAGCAAAATAAAGAAATTCTATCAATCGAAATCACTTATCCCAAGATTATATTTATACAACCTAGAGGAAAATCAGCCTTGTATAAACGCTTTAGAAATGCATGGCTTTCAATATGAACGCTTTACAGATGATATACAATGTTGGAATGGTGAATCCGTATTACTACCACATAATCCAGCTATAGGTATCGAACGTGTAACAGATACAAATGTTGAGGAAGCAATGGAAGTTGAAATGAGTATTTCAACATTTGGAGAACCTTCATTAATAAAGACGGCTTTTCTGCAAACATACCGCTCCCCATACTTTACGTATTATGTATTAAAACTAGACGGAAAGGCATGCTGTACTGCTAAGCTTTTTGTCTCAGGAAACCAAGGGAGGATTGAAAGTGTAGCCACACTCGAAAGCTATCGAGGGCAAGGGCTAATTGGTTATATCCTTCAGCATATTCAACAGCAGTCAATCCAGCTAGGTTTAGACAATCTTTGGATTATGCCAATAAATGCGCAGGTGGCAAAGGTCTATGACAAGGCAAACTTTAAATCAGTAGGCAAAATAACATCCATTCACGCATTTACAGAAGGAAAAAGCATTCATCAAATACGACAAAATTCTTAATTCGATATAAAATAATTTCGCCATATTCCCAAAGAGTATGGCGAATTTCATAGTGTTGAAAAACTAAATGGTCAAGGGACTCTTTGTGAATATTTAGTCAAAATGAAGGTGATTTCCGTTCCAGGCTACTCGCTTTCCAGTGGGCGAGCGACGAGCCGCTTCCTGCGCTGACGCTCCGTGCAGGGTCTCGTCTGTCTCGCTATCCCACGGGAGTAGAGTAGCCTTGCACTCCAATCTGCAATAGTGTAGAACTTTAAATATTTTCTTCCCTCAAAAGTAAAGTAAAAGCATGTTACTTACCATCATTAAATTGAAAGAATAGTGGTACAATTCTATAACTGCCAACCTACATTTTATTTTTATGCATAAAACAAATTTCTACCTTTACATAAAGCCACTTATGGCCGTCGCGCTGCTTTCGCATAGAAAAATGTTATCAAAGCCCCATTTTGCGCAAAATAGTGATGGCTAAGACTTCAATTTATCACTATACATTTATGTGAAATACCAATGAATGAGCAATGGTTGATTGGAATGTAGACTGAGTAACTCCTCGGGGATTCAGCGTCACAGATGAGACCATAGAGCGAGCAAATTAGGGGAACAAAGGCTAAAATCGTCACGTCCTGTGACAACGCCTTCGTGACCAACCTCCTGCTGCTGACGCTTCGCTTACGCGCAAAAAACATCTGTTGCCCCAAGCGGCTGATCGGACGCTCCCCAGGAAGCTCTGCGCGAAAGCGAAGCGTCAGCGGCAAATGTTTTCTGTAGCGAAAGCAAAGCGACAGCTACAAAGCACTCAAGCAGAACGGAGATTAACCCGTTGTTTTGAAAAAGGGATATACTTTTTAATTTTGTCACCTTGATTTCATTGACATAATAGTATTTCAACAACATGAAATTCGCCATATTTCCAAAGAATATGGCGAATTTATTTTATAAAGGTTCGTTAAAATGTTACCCGCCAATTATGATTACATGTGGCTTGGATGATAGGGTGCCTTAGAAGATAATCAGCAATCAGCTCTGTCATATCTATTTGTATCTCCTTCGCAACAGGTCGATTTCTTAAAAATTCAAAATTACCTGCTCCTGTTGCACGATAGCTGCTCATCACCACTTCAAATTCTTCCTCCATTTTTATAGGCTCACCCTGAATGGTTAGCATAGTGACGCGCTCTCCAATAGGCTTTGAAATATCTAGGATATACTCAATACCCTCCCACATATCATAATTATAAGGTTGTGCCTTTGGATATAGAAATGATTTAGCGACCTTTAGCTCGTCTGCCTCAACTGTAAAATAGGTCGCTGATTGTTCAAGGGCCAGGAGGATGTCCAGCCCAGATAGGCGCAGCACCTTTAAGGTATTTGCGTAAATATAATTTGTGACTATATCTCGCATTGTTACCGCTTGCTTTAAACCACCATGCTCATCGTGAAAGAGTGCTGTAGAAGAAATTGCGGCTCCTGATGCTTCCATTTGAATACGGTTTATAAATTCGATATAGGGATGCTCTTGAATACGGGCAAGAAACGCATCCTCTACTAGCATATTTCCTTGGATAGTTCCAATTGTCTCATCCAGCCATGCATCTGTTTTTAGAAAAGTAGGGGAGATCATCTCGCAAACAGTTGCTTCACATACCGTATCTTCCTTCACATACAGTAGAGATGGTGTATGAACTATAGAATGAATTCTCTGCTCGTTATCCAGTATTATAGTTAATTCGATAGTAGCTAAGCAATTGCCCTTAGTGCCAGGCTGAACAACTGATTTTCCGTTGATGTTCGAACATATTTCACGATGCTGGTGTCCAGAAATGATGATATCTACTTCTTCAATTTCTGTGCACATACGATACCCTTGATTTTCTCCATTTTCATCTTCCAGTAATTCCCCTGTTTTTAGGTCTCGCTCAAATCCTCCATGATAGCAAAGGATAAGAACATCTATTTGTTCATTTGTACGCATCCATTTTGCCCAATAGCTTGCACTTGAAAAGGCGTTTTCAAAATGAAGCCCAGAAATATGCTGTGGCTCCTCCCAGTGTGTCACAAAATGGGTTGTCACTCCTAACACTCCTATACGAATACCTTCTATTTCCTTAATGATATAAGGCTTTGTCAAAGGCCTGCCGTCTTCCGTTAAAATATTTGCACCTAGCCATGGAAAATCCGATTGGTTGATGACGGATTGTAACGTAGGTAGTCCGTAATTAAATTCATGATTACCAAATACCATGGCATCGTATTGAAGAGCATTAGCCACCTGAATAAATGGATTTGGTAAGTGCGCTTGAAATTTTTGATGATAAAAGGTCATGGGACTACCCTGGATAAAATCACCATTATCAAGTAAAAGAGTCGATCCTGCAAGTCGTTTCTCTTGAATAATGGATGCTAGCTTGGCTAATCCTAGTGCCTCATTCTGCTCATTGCGAAAGGTAGTAGGCATGATAAAACCGTGAATATCACTAGTAGCCAATATTTGTATAGTTTTGACAGTCATAGAGAGCCCTCCATTAGTTAGTATAAGTATAGTATATAAGGTTTTTTTTATTCATTTCCATGTCTTTACGATATCAAAATATTGATTTACGAAAGAGAAACATATATTTACGTCCTATTCATACTAGGAAAATATTTACTGTTTATACTGAGGAAGCATTTCAAACATGAGGAGGACAATAATTTGAAAAAATTACTATTTTTCGGAATAACATTCATGCTTGCCATATTGCTGATGGCATGTGGAAATGAGATCTCTAAAACATCTGATGACAAAGAAACCATAGATGTTTCTTCAGATGCAGGTGGGAATGAGTCCATAAAAAAATTAACAATTGGCTTTGTACCTTCACGAGATCCTGATGAAATTATTACAGCTACGGAACCTTTAAAGGGCTTACTAAAGGACGAGCTAGCAGGTTTAGGCTTTGATGTAGGTGAAATTGATATTACTGTAGGAACAAATTTTGAAGCGGTTGGTGAAGCATTGTCCGCAGGGACTACGGATATTGGTTTAATTCCAGGAGGGACATATGTACTTTATGATGATGGCGCTGAAGTAATTTTAACAGCGACACGTGCAGGCTTAAGCAATGATGCAGATAATCCTATTGATTGGAATAAAAATGAACCTACTGCACCAACAACAGCACAAACGACATCTTATCGAGCAATTTTAGTTGCAGGTCCATCCGAGAAAGGAAAGGCTTTAGCAGCGAAAGTAAATAATGGTGAGGAATTAACATTTGAGGACTTAAATACTGTTACCTGGAATGTGATGTCAAGCTCATCCCCGGCAGGCTATATTTATCCAACATTATGGCTACATGAGAAATTTAATAAAACAATTCCTGATTTAGCACAGGTTGTACAGGCTGATTCCTATGGTAATGCTTTTGCACGATTAGCTGCTGGTCAAACAGATGTCCTTGTAACGTACGCTGATGCACGTCGCGATTATGAAGAAAGCTGGCAAGGAGAATTTAATCGCGACGCTTCTATTTGGGAGGAAACAGATTTAATTGGTGTTATGCCTGCAATCTATAATGACACAATTAGTGTAAGTAAAAACTCAAAAGTCATGAGCGACGACTTAAAGAAGGCTATTCAGCAAGCATTTATTAATATTGGGTATTCAGAAAAAGGGAAGGAAGTAATCGCTATTTACAGCCATGAGGGCTATCAGGCAGCAAAAGACAGTGACTATGACAATGAACGTAAGGCACAGGAGCTAGTTCAAAATCTTGGTTCCAAGTAAATAGCATGAAAAAGGACTAACCATCAAAAAATATACGAAATCTGCGAGGCTTGCGGCTTATCCGTAGAAAGCCTCGCAGATTCTTAATTTTTAAAATCTGATGCAGTTCTTTATCAGGAATGGAGCGTTACTATGATTGAGTTTAAAGAGGTAGAAAAAAGATACCCTAATGGCTTTCTTGCATTGAATCACATTAACCTTGAGATTGAGCAGGGGGAGTTCGTTGCGATTATTGGTTTATCCGGTGCAGGAAAATCAACCCTATTGCGCTGTATTAATAAAATGCATGATATTTCAGGGGGAACTTTGCGGGTAAATACTATAAATGTGGGTCAGTTAAAGGGTAGGGAGGTACGAAATCTTCGTCGAAATATTGGTATGATATTCCAATCTTTTAATTTGGTACCACGTGTATCCGTTTTGAAAAATGTCCTAGTTTCCTTTGTTCCTAATATGCCCTTTTGGCGAAAAATCTTTGGTGTTTTTACAAGAAAAGAGAAGCTTCAGGCATTAATGGCACTGGATCAGGTAGGCATTTTAGAGAAGGCCTATGTACGAGTCGATCAGTTATCAGGTGGTCAGCAACAGCGTGTAGCTTTGGCACGTACACTTGCTCAAAACCCCAAAATTATACTAGCAGACGAGCCAGTCGCATCATTGGACCCTGTAACAGCTAAGCAAGTGATGGAAGATTTTAAACGCATTAATCAAGAATTAGACATGACAATTTTAATGAATATACATCACGTTGATTTGGCATTGGCTTATGCAACACGTGTTATTGGGGTAAGGAATGGGGAAATCGTTTTTGATGGAAAGGTGAATGAAATCAACGAGGAAACGCTTGCGTTTATTTATAATGATACAAAAGAGGGGAGAGGTGTCAACCATCATGCAATGCAAGCTATTATTGCCGAAAAAAATAGTATTGCCTAATGGGAAGGAAGTGCTGGAAAAACGCTCCGTCATGCCTCTACTATGGCTTATCCTCTTTGTTTTAACATTGCTGTCTATTCGTATCACGGGCTTTAGTCTTGAAGTCTTGAGGGATCGAATTGATCAGTTTTTCGTAATTATCCAGCAGATGGTACCACCTAATTGGGGATATGTAGCGAAGCTATGGCAGCCATTATTTGATACCATTAAGATGTCATTGCTTGGCTCTGTAGTAGGTGCTATATGTGCCTTGCCTATCGCCATGCTTGCTGCAGCCAATATTACCAAAAATAAATGGATTGCGATGTGGAGCAAATTTATGCTGAGCTTACTTCGAACATTACCAACATTAATCATTGCGCTAATTGCAACATTTATATTTGGGCTTGGAACAATGGCAGGAACCATTGCCATCTTTTTATTCACCATTGCTTATGTGGGAAAGCTTTTATATGAACAAATTGAAAATGTCGATTTGCGGGGATTTGAAGCTATGGAGGCAATGGGATTGCCAACAATTCAGGCATTTCGCTATGCTATTTTACCGCAGATTCTCCCAAATTACATATCGACATCATTATTTTGCTTTGAAGGAAATGTTCGTTATGCATCCATTCTAGGGTATGTCGGTGCTGGTGGAATTGGTTTGCTTCTTAATGAAAGCATCGGGTGGAGAAGCTATGCTAATGTAGGTATGATTTTACTAATGCTTGTTTGTACGGTTTTTATCATTGAATCAACTAGTGAATATTTTCGTAAGAGATTAATGTAGGGGTGAAGCTATGAATGCCATCGAAAAGCAATTACAATTACAACCGAATCGACGGATGTCATACTTTCTAACCCTTTTAATTTTAGGTGTGCTATTTATATGGTCCCTATCGACGTTACATGTTGACTCAATATCTAACAATGGGACAAAAATCGCAAAAAATATAGTAGTAGGACTGCTGCAGCCAGATTGGACATTACTATTTAATGCTACTACAGGTGGGATTCCTTATTTATTAATTGAAACAATGGCCATTGCCTTTCTTGGTACGATTGTAGGAGCATTTCTAGCAATCCCACTTGCCTTCTTATCAGCCTCCAATATTGTACCGAAACCTATCGCATTTGTGGTGCGTTTGCTATTAATCGTTATACGTACTATTCCTGCGATTGTTTATGGTCTTATGTTTATTCGAGTTACAGGTCAAGGGCCATTTGCTGGTGTGCTTACGATGTCGTTAACATCCATAGGCATGCTGTCCAAGCTATATGTTGATGTGATAGAGGATTTGGATAAGAGTGTATTAGAATCGATGGAGGCTCTAGGCTGTACGCTGATGGAGAAGATTCGTTTTGGTATATGGCCGCAATTGACGGCATTATTTTTATCGATTGTCATCTATCGTTTTGATATGAATTTACGAGATGCAACCGTACTTGGTTTAGTAGGAGCCGGAGGAATAGGTGCACCCCTTATTTTTGCGATGAATGCATATAAATGGTCTGAGGTAGGTGCTATTTTAATAGGATTAATTTTCCTTATTTTAATTGTGGAATATGTGTCAAACCGTGTGAGAACAAAGCTTGTCAAAGGATAAACCAAGCAAGCTCTTAATATTTAAAATCCTGAATAGTATCAACTATTCGGGTTTTTTAGCATTGTTTAAAAGAAGATTTTCAAATATTAAAAGTTTTTTACTTGAAAAATTGCCGTATTCGATTTATTGTCTTTAGAGATACTTGTTAATTGGACTTGGAGGATATGGAATGCACGGAATTTATATACGCTATAATGTCTCAGAAGAAACCCCAGCAGCAAAATGGCCCAAAAAAATGGATGCATTTGCGTATGTTCAACGAGGAAAACCACAACAAGACAATGACAACTTGCTGTCGATGGAAGAGCTAAAGAGCCATGCCATCCGCTATATTAAAAGCTTAAAGGACAATGCAAGTGTACATTTAGTAGAGCAACGCAATGGCGAAATTGAGCACTTTGATCGACGCTATATGGAATCATTAAAGCTTAAGGAAAGCATCGATTCACAGCTAATCAATCTTGAAGAAATCCGTTTACTATTGCAATTGATGAATGTCCTTAATCTATCACATGGTTTCGGCGAAAATGCAGGGAAGCTACTACGTCAAATTACCCCATATGCAAAAGAGGTAGAGCACCCAACATTCCAAACCACTCGTGTCGAGCGACATTTTTACTCAGAATTAATTGAGCAAATTGAAGCGATCTATGCACGAATTATGCGTCAGCACAACCCATCCACGACTGAAATGCAGCAGTCTGAAAAGCTTTGGTCCGCTGTTTGTGAGCAAGCGATTGAAAAGGTGGAGGCACGAATTGAACGTCTGTCCTCTATCAAGCTCAAGCATGAAAAAAATTTGCTAGAGTTTAGTCAATTAAAGCAGCAAAACATCGAGGCAAAGGAACGCCTTGATCTTGCAGTCAATGAACTTGATGTTATTTTAAACGTACTAGAATCTTAAAGGCTTTGATAATGTCTAGATAAAGCGGTTTGAGTGGGGGTTAGCTATGAGCTAGCCCCACTTTCAATAGCACGATCAAATATGTCGATAATTTTATCCTCCATCTCTCTAAGTACATGTCCGTATGTTGTATGGATTATTTCGGGAGTATTCCCTAATCGTTCGGCAATGGCTTTCACAGGAATATCATTATTCATCAAAATTGTAGCATGTGTGTGCCGTAAACCATGTATAGTTGTAGCTGGCAACCCATCTGCTTCTACAATACGTAAAAGTTGCATTTAATCCTGTAGATGCAAAAGGTTCGATATTATTAGGTGATATAAAAAATAAACGAATCATCTTTCGTAATATCGTCATGTAATTTTCGACCATGTGACAGTAACAGCGCTTTAACAGCTGTTCGATAACTCTTCAACTGCTGCAAAACAACTTCATCTATTTTTATGGTACGTTCACTATTCTTTGTTTTCGTGGAGTCTACACCATTACTACCTCTATAACGCTCAATTGAAATCATTTGATTGGTAAAATCGATATTCCGCCATTGAAGCCCCAATGCCTCACCTTTACGCATACCAGTATAAGCAATCGTTAAAAATAAACTGTAATAGGCAATATCTTCGTGTTGCTTGATATGATTTAGTAATAAACTTAACTGCTCAGGTGTAAGATAATTTTTATCTGCTTCTTTTCCTCTTAGAGAAGGCAAAACAGTTCCATGTAATTTATTTCGTGTTAGGATTTCTTCTTCTACCGCTGCATTGATAGCAATTTTAAATAAATCGTGAAGTAATCTGACCGTACTAGGTTTATATTTCTTTTCTAATTCATTAATGTAATGTTTTTGATAGATCGTTTTTGTTAGTTGTTGTAGTTTAAAATGACCGATTAATGGCTTCATTTGTACCACTAGCACCGCCCTAGATTAACTATGACAAAAATTCATCCAAACTGATTTTATACATTTCATAGTCTGCTCCAATTCTTTTTAATTCATCTTCAACTCCCCTAGCACCTAGCTCAATCCCCTTATATATTAGTAAAGGCGTTGCATCCAAATGGGATTTCGCTTGTGAATAGTCGCAGGACAATGTTTTTTTGATAAACAACAATGTTTTTATCCTATCTTTACCTTCTCCTGTAATCAATATTTTATAGTAATCGTACTTGATATCTTCAGCTTTTTCGGAATCATTGAAACGAGGAGGTATTAAGGCACTATAAAGAAAATCAACAAGATCATCAAAAGCAATTGAAAAATCCCAAGTACCAGTACCGTGCTCAGCAGTAAAAATAACGGTATCTCCTCTTGTAAGATCAATGCAATAAGGGTCACCTTCATCTGAAGCTATAACTAAATAATTGTCTGGCCAATTCGAAATATCTTCATTCGTAACTGGATTATAGTTGTAACCCCATTGACCTTCCAGTATGTCTTTAGCTCCATAAATATCAAGATTAATATACTCATCCGTACTCCAAGAAACCGCTTCTGGAGCATAGTACTTTAAAAAATACAAATATTCATCGGGTAATTGCCAGTTTTCAGAAGCATTTTGTATAGCTTGTTCTTCTGCCTCGTTCTTAAGATACATAGGGTATTTGCTATAAAATTCAGGATCTTGACTCTGAATCTTTTCTAAAGCAACCTGCATCTTCTGTACAACGATATCTATTTCCATAAATTTATTCTGCAAATTTAATCACCACTTGTATTTAATCAATTTATTTGTTCAAAGAATTTGCTATGAAGCAACTTCCGTTTACTTCCACCTTTACATTGTTATAAAAACGCCTTTTATATTTTTACTATCTCCCACATCTATAATATTGAAGTTTGCTAGAAATATCAAAAGAGCCGTATTTGCAGGGGCATATAGTAAGGCAGTAGAGCGTTTAAGTAGTAAGGTGGATAAATCATCACATATAGAAGAAACACCGTATAAAAAACGTCCAGTACCTTTCTATAATTGGTTCAATGAACGGGATTTTACTCAACGCAAAATTGCGTTCAGTAGTGCATGGTGAACCATCGTTAGACAATTGGCTTGAAGGGTGAATGGAAATTGTTATCCAAGTGAAAGTGCTATGAGGTAATATTAAATTACAAAGCAGGTTAATGGAAGTATGGACTGATAGGGGGCTTGTGTATGAAGCGTTTAGTTATAGGTATTGCAGTAATTTGGTTGATTTTATTGGCTATGTGGTTTTTAACTACAGACTCACCAGGTTAGAGTGTTATTGGATTATTAAGCTAGCGAGGCAGGTTAATGAAAAATTATCTACTTAGAGAGATGAAGGTAATAAAATGAAATATTTTACTAAAGAATGGCATGAATTGTGTCAAAAAAATAATATCCATCTGCATTTAGAGGAAGAAAAGCAAGCTGAAACATTCTCAGAAGAATATTTTCAACAGCTTTACCACATTGAATTAAATAGTTGGCTTACTGTACAAGAAGAAGCAAATTTAAGATTAAAATCTAACGAAACAGCAAACAGAGATGATGATAATAACTATGAACCTTTTAATAAAGAAAAGGGAATAGAACAATTTCATGATATTTTCATACATAATCATATGTATTTAAAAAAGCATTTACCAAAAACAATAGTAAAACAGATTGCAGATATAAGGGTGTTTGCTTTAGATAAGGCAACTCGTAATGTAATAAATGCTGTAACTCAATTTTGCGAGGAAAATGAAAGAATTGTAACCACAGTAATTGAAGATTACGAAAGAAATATAAAAGAAAACTCAACATTACTGGATATAGAAATTGATGGGGATTTTAGCTTCCATTATTGCAAAATTATAAAATCAATTAAGAATGATAAATCCTTAAAATTACTCCTTGATAATAAAGGGAGTTATACAAATATAGATGAGGTCATATTTGAAAATTTTAATATTATCAAACAGGATGATTTGTTAGAAGATTCATGGTGGCTGTATGAGGAAATATATAAAGTGAATGACAAATATGAATTTCACGTCTTGCTACATAATGAAACGATGGATTTAATTGATTTTATTATATCAGCTGAACAAATTTCCTTTATAAGTAATAAAAATAATCTTTGATAGTAAACTGAGGCGTTTTTGTATTAAATCGAAGCGAAGATATTTAAAAAGTAAAGAGAAGCCTTATTAAGCTCCCATGAAAGAACTTAATCATCTTTCATTTTCTGTGGTGAAGTACTATTTTTGTGCTTCATGGATGGCTAAGGGGCAGGTTAGTTGAACAAGCAGGTGTCTTGGGAAAATAAAGTATTAGACTGAAAAATAAAGTTGTAGACTGAAAAAATATAGCACTAGACTGGGAACGGCATTAAGCTAACGGGCAGGATTGCAAAAAATAGGACGAAATCCTCTTTTACATCATGTATCAATAATTAGTAAAATTGGCACATGAATATAGAAGGGAGCAAGCTGAATGATTGACATGCAGTATATAAACGATCTTGAGGCAGAGACGGATGTAATGAAGCTTGTAGGTAATTATAATGAAATAAAATCAATCCTGCAACAGTACCCCCAGGAACAGTGGTCATATGAAATGATTTTAGCATTTGCAAGGGCATTGAATTATCTGCAAGATTATTCTGACCAGACCAATCCATTTGAGCAAGCATACAGGCTGCTGCAAACTGTTTCTGATAAGGGAATTACGGACGCTGAATGGCATTTAATAATGGCTTCTGTTAGTTTTAATCTACAACTTTACGCTGAGGCCGTAAAACATGCTGAACAAGCAAATACGATCACAGCTGGCTGTGCTGATGATATGCTTGCGCTGTACTCACAATATGACTAGTAGAACGCTTCTGATAACGTTCATGTTCAACTATCGCTCCAACCCATGTTTCCATGGAGAAGGAACCCGAATTAAGAGAGATACCTAATATTTTTTTACTTGAGTCGAGAACGTTGGGAACCATAGGTATCGTTATTGCTCCGCAATCGGCAGTATTTTGTTACGCTAACGGGTGCTTTAGTTTCAATAATTCATAAAAGACCACTCCGTGATGGGTGGAAATAATAGATAATATGCTTTTAATGTCCAAACGTCATGTCCTACCGTTGAAATGCTTAAATCTTTTGTGTGAGTAAGCATGAGCCTATAAATTTTGTATCTTAATCATTAATTCTTTTAATCTTTTAAAACATGCTATTAATAATTAAATATATATAATCAAGCAGCTGCAGATATGTGGTTGCTTTTTATTATGGTCAAAAGAAAAACACTTTCAGCTGCACGATGAGCCGGAAGTGTTTTTTGTTTACTCTTTAGAATCGGGAGTGAATTCCAATAGATCAGATAGCTTGCAATCAAATACCTCGCATAGTGTGATAAGCGTTTTTAAGTTTGTTGACTTCATTTCTTCATCAGATCCCTTGTATAAACGATTAATAGCATTTCTACTAAGTCCCGATTTCTCCATTAATTCTGAAATTCCATCGATACGATGTTCAGCCATTAAAATTCTTAAGTTTGATTTTATAACCATAGAGAAACCCCTTTTTTAGGTTAATTATAACACTTTTGAGGCTAAATAGTTTTAATAAATACAAAAAAATGACCTTGTAAGGTTAAAAAAACTTTACATTAACTTTTTGGAGTGATATATTAACCTTGTAGAGTTAATTGTGGTAAAAAGCAGTGTGCAAAAACCATCAAAGGTTAGTCGGTGAATGGACAAGAAATAGCCGACATGCTGTAGGAAAGCGAGGTGAAAAACGATGGCATTTGAATACTTAGCAAAATACACAACATTCGATTCAATAGAGGAAATGGACCAGCATGTGGAAGAGCATATCCAGCAACATTTATATGAACTGACAGAATCAGAACGTGCCATCGTTTATAAGCTTGCTTCTCACTCTCTTAATTATCCTGGAGTGTGTCACCTGAAAGCATCCACAATTGCTGAGAGTTTAGAGATCAGTACGAAGACAGTTTATCGTGCTATCAAGAAATTAGAATCGCTAGGAATCATTAAGAAAGAAACAACTACTAAGGAAAAGGGAGGTCGTGGTGCAAACATCTATATTATTTTACCTGTCCAATCTGAATCATGTGAAAGCCAATATGAGCCTTTTGAGATTGTTCCATTACAAGAAGTCTACAACCAGGTTCATGTTGATAGGGAAGCATGCAAAGAATTTATGAATGATTATCAAGTGATGTTATATGACTTTATGTATTCGTTACCTCTTCCGGATAACTTTAAGGATGATCTGCATAAAGTGGTACTAGCATCTAATGTAAGCAGAATTCAAGAATTCATAAAGGCAAAGAACATCATTTTTAAGATGGTCAATGATATTAAAGATGGTGTGCTGACGGTCACTAAAACAATACGAGCCATATTCATAGGAGCCCACAACAAAGCAGTACATCGCATAGGTAAGTATCCAACGACAAACACAACATATATGAAGAAAAAGTCTGTAAATGTACGTCCGGTACCTTTCTACAATTGGTTATCAGAACGTAATGGATCAGCAAAAGTATTTTAATAAGAAAGGAAGTGAATACAAATGAAAGTAACGGTAAAGGAATGGCGTGTAATGTCTGATCGAAACAAACAATTACTTTTGAATGCAGTCGCAACTAAATAAAACATAGACGAAAAAGGGGACTGAAAACATGCAGCAACATACACAACACACATTAGAAACAGTTGTTCAAGAAAATAGCCACAGTGTTTATGGATTATCAGCGCAAATGATTCAATTAGAAGTTGTACAAGGTGCTGTAGCGCAATTAATGGCTAAAATTGATGAAATAACAAATAAAGGCTGTCATAAAGACAGTGGGATGGCTTATATGTCTATTTTACAAATTCAAGATACAGTTCGTTTAATTGATATGGCTTTCTATCCGTTATTTAAAAATATTTCAGAAGAAGTCAATACCCTTAACAGTCATGCAGATGAATTGTTTCAGGCTGTGATTAAAAGTTAATCAGAACAATCAGGTAAGGTAACTAATAAACTTGATATCAACAGTAAGGAAGGTTGGAACGCTTTTGCCATGGAAGGAAACATAAAAACATTCACTAAAGAATTTGGTAGAGAACCTGAAAGCTTTGAGGAAGTGTTAACTTATATAACTGAAACGGTAGAGAAAGTTGTGGGTAAAAGCGAGGAAAATAAAAAAGCCACTACTGGAACAGAGACTAGTAAAAATATCGCAAATTGACTATATCAAAAACAACGAGCAGCTTCAACCATTATTGTGGCTGCTTCTTACTTTTAATTATACAAACAGGAGTGATGAAGCATGGAATACGCACCAGAAACACAATCAATAGAAGAAATGAATAAACATAGAATTTATATAAAAGCCTACATTCGCTCATTAAAAGCATGTCCGACAGAGGAAGGAACTGATCAATCAAAGTACATTCCAAAGATTGTGTATTATGGGGTGAAGGCAGTTGGCACATACCCAAAATTAATTACTACAGATGAAGCTAAAACTTGCTTTGAGTTTATATCAGGCTTACAGGGGATCATGAGTCTCTTAACGCTGCATGAGTTTATGAATCTATTTCCCATTGAGAAGGTGTTTGATGGTGCTAAATATGAAATGAAGGACTATTACTCTACACTGGAAGCCATTAGCGAATTAAGGCTAGAGCCACATGAAAAGATAGGTGAAAGCATCCTGAAGCTAATCATGGAATACATGAATCGTGACATTATGGATTTTGCTGTACAAAGCATGGTAGCTATGAGTGCTATGAGGCGTTTTGACGGTCATTTAGACTTGATGGAAGAGTTTATGGCTACACAGGGCATGGACACCGAGAACACGTTCAGAAACAGCAAAGGCGATGTTATGTATGTAAGGCATGGCAAGACTGTAAAGTTAAAGCTCAATAAGAAACAGCATATACAGATTATTAAATAGATCATGAGGGCATCCACAATTTAATAATGTGGGTGCTTTTATAATGCAATCAAATAAAAAGATTGAAGCAATTAGCCCCAATCTAAAAAACTCACACATTCCTGTACACACGCTCGCCGTATTTTATTAGCCCCAATCTAGCCCCACTTAGCCCTAAAACGGTGCTTTTAAATGCTTTATTTTGTGTAGTTGAAAATTACATGATAATAACAGATGTATTGATATATCAATGTTTGCAGATATTTTTAGATATTGCATGCATTCATTCCATTTTAAACGTACTAGAATCATGATGGCTTAAAGCAGTTTGAATGGGGATTAGCAATGAGCTAGTCCCACTTTCTGTACAAAAAAAGCATCGCTCCATGAGAGTAGATGCTTTTTTTGTGTGGTTGTATGACCAAGACTGTATTCAAGGAAACTTTAATGGGTAGTATTAACAATATAAAGATAAGAGAAAAAAAGCTGTAGCATTGGTAGACGCTACAGCCTAGAATTGATTATGCCCTTTGAAGTGCAGAAATAGTTTATCATGTAGCTTAAATATATGGCAATCAAAAAGAACTTACAGAACAACATAAGGTTAATAATTAGCACATACTCAAGCTGGGTTCCTATACATTAATTCAAGAGCATTTCTTTAAGTAATCTTCATATATATGGTAACCTCTGTAAAAGCACCGACTTTATTATTATGGTAAGCTCCGTCTTCAAGAAACTCTTTCCTAATTCTAGGCCTTTACTGCTGTCAGAGGCAATTCTAGGACGTTAAAATTTTTTTAACATTATTCTCCAAAGTAGCCATTCGCTATCGCACTACCAGTATCGGGGTTCACTCATTCTCCTTTGAGGTGCGGAATAACCTTCTAACCGAATCAAAATAACCATCGTCCTCTGAAAAATCAATCTCAAAAGAACTTTTAATGTTAATCCAACCATCCCAAGAAGGGACTCTAAGACTTTTCAAGATAGATCGTCACTATAAATAGACTAGTTCGAGAGATTGGCGTTTATTTCTTGGTAATCGCCAGTTTTACAATGCCATGCCGGTTTATCATCAAAAGTCTTTAAAAACACCGCAAAAAAGATCAAAAATTATTAATAATGATTCATTATGATGATGAATAGAGGAGGTGAAATGCTTTGAAATATGAATGGGTAATTCAAAAAACAATACATTGGATTGAATCTCATTTACATGAGCAAATTTCTGTCAATGATATTGATCATATTACAGGCTTTTCAAAATATCATTTTCATAGAATCTTTCAAAATTCAGTAGGAATGTCTGTCTCAGAATATATTCGAATGCGACGACTTGCAAACGCGGCAAGTACGCTTCTTTATACGAATGAGAGAATAATTGATATAGCTGTCTATTATCAATTTGAATCACAAGAATCTTTTACACGAGCATTCAAAAAACAATATAAATTACCACCAGGTCGATATAGAAGTGTTATGAAAAATATAAGTGAAAACAAGGAGGAGAAAATAATGGGGGAAAAAGTGAAGGGCTGGATTTTAAGTGGAAGTCATCCTTTTAATTATGAAATAGGAACAGATCGAAGAAATATACATCAAGGGAAAGCATCTGGTTATTTAAAGTCGAAAACTGTACAAGAACCAGGAGAATTTGCAACCATGATGCAGGAATTTAAGGCTGATAAATTCAGGGGGGAAAGGATTATGCTCTCAGGATTTATTCAAACCAAAAATGTCCAACAATTTACAGGTCTATGGATGCGAATAGATAGTGCCTCAGACGAGATTCTTCAATTTGATAATATGAATAATAGACCCATCATTGGTACTAATAATTGGAATCGCTATTCTATAGTTCTAGATGTACCAGAAAACAGCGCAATCATCTCGTTCGGAATTTTATTAACAGGGAAAGGAGAAGTTTGGTTAGATGGCCTTAGTTTTGAGGTAGTTGATAAAAATACGCCGACAACAAATTTTAGTGTTGAAACCATTCTTTTGGATGAACCCACAAATCTATCCTTTGAAGAATAATGAAGTGGTTGTTTATTTGATTTAGAAAAAGCATGTCCACCGAATAAAGTAGATCGGTGACATGCTTAGTGATGGATAGAAACGCCAAAGTGACGGATAGAAAGATTGAAACGATGGATAGAACAGTTCAAATGATGGATAGAATCATCAAAGTGATGGTTAACGCTTCAAATTCTGCTATTATTGCTTTTGTTCCAACTTAGATTGGCGATATATTCGAAGCAAATCCAGCCCTAGTAATAGTACGATGATATAAAATATAGGGCTGTCGAAGGATAGGCCAAATTGAGATTTGCCACCAAGCAATGTTAAAACAATCCATAGTCCTACAGTATACAGCGTTACGCTAACATATGCTTTTTTAGATAGCTTTTTATATTGCCCCTTATCCATTGTGATTTGTACAATGACCAAAATTATTAAAATAAGCAGAATTATTTTTTTGCTTAGTACTGCAGCTAATGTAGTATCAGGGAAAAAATCATTGACGAAAAGTAGGGTAAAAAATACAAGAATACAAAAGTTTAAAATAGTAGAAAGCCTCATGCAAAATCTCCTTAGTTGCCAGTATTCCTTTCATTGTATCATGGTTTTACTGGCGGAGAAAAATTATAAGTTGGACTCATGATAGCGTTTGAGCATTGTTGCAAATTGCTCACGAGTTACGAAATTTTGAGGGTTCGAGCCGTCCGTAATACCTTGACATTGCAGCCAATCCCATGCAGCCTTATGCGTTTCAGTGGCTTTACGCGTTGGAATAATAGCTTGTTTTGTTTGCAAAGCATTTTCCAGTTCTTTTATTTTGTTTAGCAATTCATTGTATTGTGACATTGTTAGCTCTCCTTTAGCTTCATTCGTTAATGTTATGTATTTCATAGGATCAACGGCATTTGGTTGTCCCGTTTGCCATAGACCATTATGTATTTCGAAGTGTAAATGAACACCAAATGCACGTCCTGTATTACCCATAATTCCGATTTGCTGTCCCTGCTTCACCTTTTGTCCTACCTGAACGCAGGAAGAATCCAAATGAGCATAATTTGTTTCATATGTTTTGCCATGGATTGTATGCCTAATCATCACAACATTTCCATAGCTGCTGAATGCCTGTGCTCGCGTAACAATGCCAGTCGCACTGGCAACAATCGGAACTTTTCCTGTTGATGCTAAATCGATGCCTTGATGCCATTCCTTGCCAAAGCCGATATTTCGCCAACCAAATTTACTAGTTAACCGAGCATTCTTCACAGGACTCATAAAATCAACCATTAACATTCATCTCGTTTCGGTTTATTATAGGTTAATGCTCTTGAGGAATCACTTAGGCTAGCCGTTGTAGGATCAAGAATGGCATTATATGTACTAACGGCAATTAACGCTAAAACATATGGATTTGAAACTGCATCCATAATTAAAGTCCAAACACTTTGCCAAGTAGTTAAATCTGCTCCAGTAATGCCGTAATAGGCAAAGAGGGGAGTGATTACGGATAATCCTACCGTCATCCAAAATTGAGGATTGCGAATGCGAACCTTCCAATTAATTTTCATCGGGCACCATTCCTTTCTTATAAGCCAAATAATTTTAAAATAAAAGCACCGATAATAACTGTAGGAAGAAGTATCCACCAATGCAGATATTGTTTAATGATGTCACCAATAGAGATATAATCCTTCTCAGATTCCTCCTTTAGATCTTCCTCAATACTATCCACACGTTTACCAATACCTTTAACATCCTCCTGTAATTCAACCTGGGTCATATTTAATTTTGTAAGATTGATATTAATATTATTAAAGGTTTTATCCATTCGATGTAATTGGATTTGCTGATGCTTATTCATCTCCTGCTGCTGTTCGGATACTAATGTTAAACGATATAATAATTCATGATTACCTTCTAATTTTGAAATTCGGTTCTCTTGATTCTTAATTTCAACCTCAGCACTGGCTAATCGTTCACCTAGTTTTTCATTAATCAATTTTTAATCACCGACTTTATCAAAATAATAAAAGAGTAGGGGAGGGATAGCTCGCACCTACTCTAGTAAAGTATTAATATGTACCTTTTATCGAATGTACTTGCTTGTACCACTGAAATTGTCTACATCCGGTTTTAATTCATCAATTAATTTATCCATATGCTCATGTAGAGTTATTTCGTATAAGTTAGCCACAACTCCTACATTTTCATGGTCTTGATTCTTAGAGAATGATTTTGCGAATGGTAAATTTCTTTCTGAGAACATTTAGTAATAATGTTGCTTAAACGTTCATCATGAATAGCAATTTCAACATATCTTTCAACTTCTGTTTGTCCATTAATTTCTACTTTCTTTACAATAGGGGTAATTACTTGGTATATGTCTTTCTCTATAGGTACTTTTGCAGATTGAATCACTTCATTATAATTTATGTATTCTTTTTATCAGTATCAGATAATTTGTAATGACTTATAACAGGCGCTTTTGTGGTCGGATCTATCGACGAAATATAACTGGTTGAGTAGTTTACAAGTCCAACTGAAATATCAACCCAATCAATAGCCTCTGTCATATCTCTAGGAATACCCCTAGTTAAAATCTCTCCTGTTTGAAATATCACTTTTCCAGTTTCTTTGTTGAAATATACTCTATTTGGAATTGTCACGATTGCGTCACCTCCTTTATTTAAACGCTTCCCAACGATAAGACCCTGTTAAATCTACTGGCACACTTATCACAAAACCGCTAGGAAGTATCTGAACATTCGCTCCAATGTAATTATGCCATCTTTGAGACACCGTATCAAATGCAAACACGTCTGCTTGCCAATTGACCATTGGATTATAAATTACCCTTGCTCCATTATTGGATGAATAGATATTTATAACTCTTGGTTGGAATGCCAGCCCTGTTGCACTAAAGGTTGTGGTATATCCTGCTCCATTCGCTGTACCATTTCCACTTGCTCCACCGATTGTCTGTATAGCTCTAATATTATTAGCCATTTGAGCACCTGTAGCATCAGGACTTGTTGGAACACCTTTGTCAGTGATAGCCTGCGCTACGTTCTTTTTAACATCACTGGCAGATTGAAAAAGTTTAATTATGTCTACGTCTTTACTTTGCATACATACCCACGCTGACCATGTAGTTGCATTAATCTGATACCTTTTAAAAATAACGTCAGATGTTTCGAACCTTTGCTTTAAGCCACCGCCACTTTCATCTGTCCAAGGCTTAATGGTAGTTAAGATACCGTACATATCCATTAAATTTGTTAAACCTAAATCACTTGATGGCAGGAGGCATTTAAAGGTACCCATTTTGTTAACTAAATAACTATCTAAAACATTTCTAAACTGTTCAGGTGAAAATTGTGCCACATTATGAGTACCGCCTGCAAATGTAAAAGTCCTGCCGTCAATAATATCATTCCACATTGACGTATCCCAAAAATTCATCTTTGAATTTGTTGGTATTTGGCTTTTTTGTGGTGGCCAAGGATAACCTAATCCAGTAGGTGAGCCACTATCATAAGTAACTAAATGTGCCTTTGACATAACATCATTTGGAATATTGATACCAATAAGTGACACTTCTATGAATACAGCATTATTTGCTGTAGGTGCTTTAAATATTGGTACAACCAAGTGCTTGTCAGTAATATCTAAAACTAAATCTTCAAGATAATAGTTTTTAGCAAATGTTGGAGATACGCTTGTTATAGTTTTACTATATTTGTGTATTGTCCCCATATAAAACTGTGTAGTGTACTCTACTGTAGCTCCACCACCTGCATCAGTGAAATTATAATTAGAAGCAACATTAAGTTTTATAATACCTGAGAATACATTAAGATTAGGAAACACTATTGATAATACTTCTGTATTTGATGTAGACTTCCAATCAACAGCATTGACCCCGAATACTTTAGTATGTGATACGTCACCTAGATTCATAATATCAGTATCGTTATAAACACCTTTTTGCCATGAGTTATCAACTTTAGTTTTAATTGCATTGATGTCTTCTGCTTTATCAATTTTTACTTTTAAGTCTTCATTAAGATTGTTGTAATTAATTTGATTTCCTTGGTATGCCATCAGCATCTAACTCCCATCCATATACTTCTACTAAATGATTAATAATATGTGGACGATAATCTTCATGTGTTACATCACTAATTAAATACGTTTCCATTGTACGAGGATTATATCCACCAGTACCAATACGTCTAGCAACGATTTCAACTATTTCCATATCTACGACTACTTTTTTCTTTGCCATATTAGATAATACCTCCTGTTTCTTCTTTCAATAAGCGAATATCTTCTTCTAATTCTTTTATACGTTTCTGTTCTTCTGTTTCTTTGACAGGAAAATCTTCAAAGATTACTTCTCCATCTTCTACCTTTAAAGCAAATTGCTTAGAGTAATCAATTGAGCCATAAGGCACATCAATGTAATCAAGTTCCACATCTTTATCATGTGGTACTACATCACCTTTCGCTTCTCCTGATTGGTGAATAATATTTCCTGTTACTTTGTTGTAAATAATACGATTGTCTAATTGCATAAAATTCTTCCTTTCTTTTATATTATCCATGTGCTACTACTGGAAATGTATTGCTCGTTCCAACAACTGCCATTGGATTTTTAATTTTAAATGTTAATGAAAATTGACCATTCCCTAAACCGTTAGGAGTTATTTCTGATATATAAGGAACTCCAATATAAGTTGCTTGGTCTCCTATATTCATGACTATACTGTTTAATATACATGCTCCTACCATTGGAGAAGTTGTATTCATAGGAAGGAAATTCATAGCTTGAGAAGTTACCGTCACCGTTTGATTAGGTGGAACACTTGGATATGAGATATTTAAATCGGCTTTTTTAACTCCTGTCTGTATTTGTCCAATATTATTAGCCATCGTTGCAAACTCTGCATCTGGTGATGTGGGCACTCCCTTTTGGGTAATGGCGTTTGCAACTTGAGATTTACCATTACTTACAGATGTGAAAAGTTGTTGTATGGAAGGTGACCATGCAGACCAACCTTGTTCTGCATAAAAATGTCTCACTTTCATATCAGCATCACCATGACTATATGTCCTTGCAAATTGTGAACGAGAGTTGGGTGCACCATTGCCACCATAGAAAACTTGTTCAATATACCAAAATCTATTTTCTCCAGCACTTTGGACATTAGGATGATTAGTTATAAATGTCGTATCTAAGAAAGTATTTGGGTCAGGGTAAGTAGTGCCATTTGACTTATCAAAAGCTATCGAATCTGATTTTCTATCCCATCTTCCTATAGCTTCATACGTTGGTATTTGGCTTGTTTGCGGTGTCCACGGATAACCCTGTGCTGTTGGTGAACCTGTATCAGAAGCATGTGTAAAGCTAGCCTTTAATGCATTAAATATATTACTTCCATGCACAGTACTACTATAAGTACCGTCTATTGTTACAGTTATTTCTAAAGGATTGTTTGCGTCAGGTGCTCTAAATAATTGAATAGCAATATCGCCATTACTTGTGTCAATATAAGGTTTCCCTATCTTGAATCCTCTTAACATTTCGGTACTAGCAGTCACTATAGTAAATTCATTTAACTTAGTTTCTGGAACAAAGCTACCGATATTATAAACTACCTCAGTACTTCCCCACGTACCTGACATTCCCCACATAGCAGAATAGGTAACTTTAATAACTCCTGAGAAAGCTCCTTTGAATGGAATGATAATGTCTAATAGTTCTACATTACCTGTATTCTTCCAATCTGCTTGGTTTACTGTAAAAGTTCTAATAGCTTTTTTACTGCCTAAATTAGTAATGTTAGCGTTATTATAAACATCCTTTTGCCATGAGTTATTTGCTTTCTCTTTAACAATCTCATAACCATCAGGAATGCCACCTGCATCTATAGCGTCCTGCACGTCTTGACCTAATTTTGATAGAGGAATAGAACCATCAATAATGTTATTACCATCAAATTCTACTTTCATATTAGGCATGTTACGGAATACAACTAATACAACATTATTCTCTTCAATTTCAGTATGTGGATTATCAGGAATAGAGAGACGGTTATTAGTAAGTGTATAAGATACCTGCTCAAGGAAAACTGTATTATGGAATACCATTACTGAGTCAGTCACTTGATTGTATATTCCTATTGGTAATTCCCATATTGTTTGACTTACACTGTCAGTAACTAATGGATAAGAATTAACACTTACATTTCCACCGCCACCAGTACCTGATCCACCTCCACCTTCAATCCATCCGGAATCATGGATTAATGAACTTGTATGATCGTACGTATAAGTACGCATATAGGAAATAGCAGTAGTGGGGTTAATTACGTTGAATATCTTAACAACATTTTCGTTATCAGGATTTTCATAAACTAGTAAAGTAGCTGCATGGTCTGCTTCTGTAGGAAGAAAATCAAGGGCGTCATTTTTAACCCAAAACATACCATTATAATCAGCATCAATATAATCTTGTTCTGAAATAACGATTACCTTATCACCGATACCTTTATCAGTGAAATATTCTTTTATTGCTGTGTCTTTATCATCAATCTGTTGTTGTGTATAAGTTCCAATTTCATCTACTGTTAGCTCTACATTACCTGCACCATCAGGACTTTTACCATTAACAGTTGAGACAGCACCAGTACCGTCTACACCACGTAATGCTAGTAGAATCCAATTTGCATTCGTTTCAGATGGAATAGAATTAAGGTTGTTATCTCCCTTAGATTGCCATGTACTACCGTTATAAGTTACAACGTTATTTTTAGAATAAGTAGTAGTGCTATTCCATACAGTAGCCTGACCCCAACCTCTTATAGATTCTGCAGCTTGATTGGCTTCAACAGTAGCTTTCTTAGTATCTGTAATAGCTACCTCAGCTTCATTAATTTTGTTATCAAATTCTTTCTGACGATTTTGTTCATTTTCAATTCTGGTAGCTTCATTGGATTCACGTATACTTTCAGCATTTTTTCTATCGAATTCATTTTGTTGTCGAGCACTCTCATTAGAATTTCTAGTATTTTCTGACGTGATCCGATTTTGTTCATTTGTGTTTCTTATTAGCTCTGCATTATTTGCCTCAATCAGTACGTTGTTTAATTCATCTTTTAAATTATTTGCTTCAGATAGGGTACTTTTCACTTCTTCATTAAGTAATTGAACTTCGGCAATCAAATCTTGAAGAATACCGATATAGCTTAGGTCTTTATCTTTTAGGTGGTCAAATATGAAAATAGAGAATGGTTGAATTGATACCATTGAAGTACCAGAGTATATAGAAAGAATGGTTGTTAGCTTTCCGGCTTCATTCATCTCTACACCAACGAAATTATAAACAATCATTTGGGTGTTAACGTCTATGTATGGTTCACCGACAATTGTTTGACCTGAAGGCGATTTAAAGGTAATTTCAGCTCTTGTAAAAGCTGCTAAATCAAATTTTTTGCCATCATCAAATATTTTAAATTTTAATGTTGCTGAATCTCCTTGCTTAAAGGTAGGAACAACACTCGTCATTCTTCTTTTGATATCTACGTTTAATGTATATTCATTTTTAAATGACATCAATAAGCTCCTTTATTTATGTATTTTTTAATCTTGTGATTCGTAAAACTTAATTACATTTTCGAATTGTTCACAAATGTAATCGTGTGTCTCTGCCAATTCTCCTGACGCTATAATCAATTCTTCATCTAGGAATAGGGAAGCAACAGTAAGTAACATTTCTTTATTTGCATCATCTAAGTCAATATGTAATTCTTCATTTAATAAAATTTTCATTTCATTTAAATACTCTTCTGTTACTTTAAAGTTTCCTTTGTCATCAATAATGATTTCGTTATTTTCGTCTTTAATGGCATATTGATTTCTTAACTCATTTTCTTCAATTTGCACAGTATTATTGTAATGATCCTGTAACAAGCGATTGAATCTTGAACGCAATCTAGATGTTTTACCTTTAAGCTCTAAATCAAAAAGCATTTTATATATATTTGAAATATCTTTATTTTTAATTTGCATTTCTTAATTCTCCTTATATCAGTGATTACTAAGCGTCTGAGCGTCTTAATTGTGCTACGTTTCTTCCGTTTCTGTCTCGTATATATACAAATGTACTATTATAAGCTATCCATAAGCCTTGTACATATTGTGATTCGTCTGCATTAGTTGCTTGGTTAGCAGTATCTGCTGTCAAAGCTCTTTTTGCTGAACCAACATTGATATGATCAGTATTTACAAAGTTAGCGAAATTAACATCTATAGTTCCCTTCAAGTTAATTTTAGAGTACCAATGTCCTAAGTTTATATAATTTGCATCCACAGTCATTTCGTTAGTTAATCTAAAATATAAATCATTGCTATAAATAAGTATTTCATTATTATCTGCTTGTATTCCAGTTCCACTATTAAATGATATGGTCTTTTTAGTATTAGAAAAACTATCTCCTAATCTTATGATATTTCCTACATTTACATCTGTCTCAACATTTATAGTTCCACCATTTATTGTTGCACCATTAATAATTGTCCCATTCACAGTTCCACCATTTATTGTAGTTCCATAAATATTCGAAGCTGTGATATTTCCACTAAAGGTAGCATTCCCATAAATATCAATTTCAAATGTTTTTGTCCCACCTGTGTTATACCCACGAATACCATAGTCATCCATTTTAACTCCACGATTTGGAGAGGTAGAAGTCTGAATAAGAAAGTTTTCCTGAGATGTCATTCTGCCTGAATTAGCGTTTAGCTCAAAAGTTATACCACCAGAAGCGTTATACCCAGTAATTCCAGAAGAGGTAATAACTACACCTCGATAAGAGGAAGGGGAGGACTTTATAGTTAAATCGCCGATAATTTCAACTTGACCAGTTGTTGCATCGACATTAAAGGTACGTACACCGTTGTTATTAAAAGCTCTAAAGCCGCTTCCATCTAATTGAGTGCCTCGATAGGCATTGGAGGATGATCGAATATCAATTGCACCATCATATACCCGTAACCCATATTTATATTGGGAAGGGGCGTCTGGATGAGGGTATCTGCCAAGATGCACTTTAATTTTTCCATTTGTATCATAAACGGATTGAAGTCCGTTATAAATCGTAACTATGCCTAATTCATCTTCGATATGTAGTTTATTCCCCAACAGTAGTCGTCCAGCTATTACCTCTGCGTGTACTCCACGCTTAGAAATTGCCACAGCTATAGAGTTGCCACCGTCAGGAGTAATGGCCATTAAGGCGTTATTAATAACGAGGTAGGTTTTGTTATCTTGTAAATCTTTGGAGTATAGTCCTCGTTCATTCATTGTAGTAGAATTTGCATAACCTCCAATGAGGATATTTTTAGCTGTATCAAATTCACTATTAAGAATTTGTGTGACACCGTCCATTGCATCTTTGCCTTGATTCCATTTGTACTTATCCATATTGACTGTGGTAGATGTATTGGAGATGTCATAAATGACTTTCTTTAATTTCCCATTCTCATCCACAACATCTTTGCCATTAGCAATCGTTAAATTGACAGAGTCATTATTAAAATCAAATTGCATTTCTATAATTTTTAATGTTAGCCTGACACGAAGTTCATCATTTTGAACTCGGATAATGTCACCAATTGCAATTTGTTTCATTGACATGGTTTCATGAAGATTGCTTAAATAACCTTCTAATCCGACATTGACATGAATAGGTGGTTCGTTTAGCGTTTTAAATATTTCTTTAGCCTCTTCCAACAAATCCTTTTCATCCGTAATAGAATCGTTGTGGTGTTCTTTGACAATGATGTATTTATTTAATTCTGTGATTTCTTCAGGGGAAAAGTTATGTTCCATTTTTAATTGAAGACCTAAATCCGACATCTGCTGCTCAATATTCATTAATTGTATGTTCAAAGTTGCGATCTGCGAATTTTTATTATTAATTTCATTTTGTTTAGCATTGATGCGGGAAATAACATTTAACCAATCAGCTCTACCAGGTGCTTGATCTTGATAGGTATAGTTGATAACATCTCGTTCATTTAAATAGGTTTTTAATTGAGTTTCTAAATTAGATAATTCTTGTTCTTCTTGCTGAATGTCATCTTGTTTTGTTTTCTTCTGTGCTACTAATGAATCGAATTGACCCTGGAATGATTGTAATTTTCTTTTGTATTTTGTCAGGGCTATACATAATTGATTGGACATATAATCCGATTGTTTAATTACGTTGTAGTTAGTGTCACATTCAAAAGGATACATAAAGTAACTAAAATCTTCTAAGTAGTTTGAACCAGTAGGGGAGAGCGTTCGAAATTCTAAGCCGTCCTGACCATAAGCTTTTAAGCGTGTAACCATATCTTCGGCCTTAGTTGCTACTGAAAGGGAATCAAGTAATATGCCCTCTTTTAGCCTAACACCGCGATTCATTCCTATATGATTAGGCTGATGAAGATTAACCTTACGATTCTTTGTATCCCAGACAATTAATGCATTAAACCTTTCCGCAATATCAAATAAACATTGTAAAACTGTAGCAGAACTTACATCAAATGAGCGATATTTCAAATTAAATGCAGCATCCACATAGTCTAACTTCCATTCCGTTTCTGCTAAGAAAAAATTTACATATTCAGATAGAGTTTTAGAGGTTTCTTCATAGTCGCGAATGTTTTTGTCTGCTAATTCAATACCACAGCTATAGGCTGTATAAGAAATTGAATTTCCATCGTTGCCTACTTGCTTATTTTTATCTAAAAAAAGGAAGTATTCTACTTGATTGTTGTAGGTCATTTTTAAATAATAACGATCTTTGATTAGATCAATTAAAGGATTGTCGATTAAAATATGCTGTCGTTCAATTTTTGTAGGAATCGTAAAACTGATTTCGTTAATAGCTCCTAGGCGAATAGTCAAACTTAATCCATATATTTCCTTTAATGGTGAGATAACAGTACGGTCAGGTTTACAAAGTTTTAATAGTGGACAAGTATGATCACTTACCGTATTTGTATAGCTTATAGCTCCCATGTTAATTCACCTCCTTCCTGTAGGTATTTGTATTCAACACTAAATTCAATTTTATAATTCCCTTGGAACTGTATCTCATAATTAGAATTACATTCTCTCGCTTCCTCCCCCTGAAAATCTAACCAATAGTCATTATGAAAATCATATAAATAACGAGAATTATATTCTTGAGAGGACACAATCATTTCATTTTCACAGTCAACTGTAACGATTTCATTAGCTAAAACGTTTGTAATGATAAATTCCTTATTATCTGTGATGTTTCGAATAATAATCGGAATCTTATCTCCAATTTGTGTTATTTTTAAAAAAGGTCGAATGGTTGCATCACCTTCATTGAAAAAATTCCAAGTTTCTTCACCATCCACATGAAAATCATATGTTTTCTTAGGGGAGTAGCGGTAGGCATCTTTACATCTAAAGGTTAATTCAATAAAACCTTCCCTCAATCCGTTATGAATAAGCTTGGGTTCGCCTGTCAACATTGCATAATAGATTTTCTCAGGTTCATTATTAAACCAAAGGGGGCAATAGAAATCCGTCCATAACCATCTTGCAATAGCTCGAATATTATTTCTATCTCTCCAGTCCTTAATCCAAATAGCCATAGAAAAAGAGAGTGGCTCAATCTCCACTCCCTTAAAGTAACGCTTTTTTCCTTTAAAAACAGACGTTTCAACTATATTCCTTGAAGGAAGGAATGTTTCTTCGTAAAGTCCACTGCTTGGATTTATCATCATTACTCCCATATCCTCAGATGATGTCCTATTGAAAGTAAAGCTAGTGTTTTCGAGCATTATTTCACTCCTTTCTTAACTCTTAAATCATTCCAAATATCTTTTGCAAAATTATTAGCAGTTGTTTTATTGGCGATCATTTCACCAATATCAAAATTGAATTCATATGTATCACCCCCCATACTAGCTACATTACTAATTAAGCTTGTAGGATTACTAATGGTATGTATCATTGGTGTGAAGAAGTTTGCGGCTCGTTCCATTATATTTGCCATATCTAATAGGCGCTTTGTATCAATAGGGGAGTTGATTAATTCATTAGGATGAACAATTACTTCTTTGCCTCCTTTACCATCAATACCATTCCCACTCCATTTTGTCATCCCGCCATGTAAAGCAGAGGCTTTATTTCCTAATAGTAATTTTGCCCAATTTTTTAATTCATTTTGCATTTCTGTACTATCAAAAATAGTATAATTTTTCATGACAAAGTTACTTAAACGTACCAAATCATCATTACTTAATTTACTTATCTCAGTATTGTAACTAGAATTTGTTTCAATAGAAGAGCCTTCTCTGCGTCCTGCTTTTGCTATCGTATGAGCTTTTTCACGAATATTAGCAGCTCTGACAGGAGTTGCATTGCTAGCTAATACATCTGTCATATATTTCCCCATAATTACTTTAAAGTCAGCATCAGATAAATGTCTAATTTGTGAAGTTGAATTTGTATTTTGAGGAAGTTCATCTGGTGAATAATTCATCCCAGCTAAATATAATCGATTTGCTAAATCTATAATCTTTCTTTGATATTCAGGTGTCATAACAACAGTAGCATTGCTTTTTAAAAATTCACTGAATGCTGTTAAATCGGACTTAGATAAGCTATTAATTATACTATCAAATGAATCTGTAGCTTTAAATTCAGAACCATTTTCCCGACCTTGTGAGGCTAGTGTATGAGCTTTTTCCCGAATATTAGCAGCTCTTATGGGATTATCAACTTCCAATGCTAAATTATCAGTTAGATATTTTCCTAGTAAAACCTGCATATCTCCAAGACTGAGTTTACTATTTTTAATAGAATTTTGATACGAAGAATCGTTGTCAGCAGAAGAACCATAAATACCTGAAGGAATAGAAGAATTCTGTACAAGCGTCATAAGGTTCATAGCTTCTTTTAGTGTATCAATAATGTTTTGACGGATAGTTAGACCAACTGCTTTCATAGTCCCATCTAAAGTGTTTCCTAATTCTGGCATGGTCATCTCTAGCCAGTCTATGAAACCACCGAATTCCAAACGGATATTTTCGAAGTTACCACTAACAATATCTTCTCGTATTTGTGCAAACTTTCGTTCATCATTTAATAAATCATTGTAATGTTGTTCCCAATAACTCTTTAGGTCATCTATACGTTTCAATTCTTGATTATGATAGTCATCTTCAGCTTTAGATTTACCATCAATCTCTTTGTCTTTCATTTCAAGAAGATCATTTAGACTTTGCTTCTGTAGTTCTATATCTCGATCATGACGTTTTTCTTGAATGTCCTCTTCAATGTTGAAGAGTTGCTCTTCAAGTTTTTTACGTTTAGACTTTGCCTCATGACTATCATCAAGAGAGAGGAGCGCAATTTGACGTTGAATATCATTTTTCTCTTTCTCTAATTTGTCAATATCCATGGAGTAATCCCGTTCAGCTTCTTGTCGATCAATTAATCGAAGTCGTTCTTCTATAGCTTCTCGAAATTTATTTCTCTCATCGTCGATATTTTTCATGATATTTTCATGACGCTTATTTTCAGCTTCAGTTTCTAATTCATATTGGCGAATAACGGCATCTTTTTGTTCCTGAATGTAATCTTTATAGACCTTGATGAGTGTTTCTGCCAAGTCTTTTTTTTGTTTAATAATTTTAGATTCTATTTGTGTTTCTGTTTTAAGTATTTCCGATTCCTTATTTTTTAGTTCTAAATTATAATTTTGAAGATCTTCTTTTAACGCTTTAATATCATCAGGATTCAACTCTACACTTCTTAATTGATTTTGAGTAATTATTATTTGGTTATTAATGTCTTCTCTTAATCCATTCAATAAAGAAACCTGGGAGTTTAGCTCCTTTAGTACATCACCAGAGCGCTCTAATTCTTTAACTTTTGCTTCGTTTTCAGTCATTGAATCGCTCACAGTTTCATACATGGACTGAATGATTTTGCTTTGTTGCAGTTTGAACTCTTTTTCCTTAATTTTTTCATCGAATCTTGTTTGAAGATTAATGATAATCTCATAATTCCTATGACGTAATTCAACTGATAAATCTTGAATTTGAACAGTTAATGCAGCATATTTGTCTTTTAATTGCTCTAGAATTTCTCCTGAATATTTACCAGATTTTATTTGAGCTTCTAAATACTTTAATTCATTTTTATTAATAGCTTGCTTCTTCTCCATATGAGAAGTAATCGATTGAAGAGTTTGAATGTAAGCATTAGAATTAGAATCTAGTTCTTTCAGCTTGGAGCTTTCAAGTTCGATTTTGGAGTCCTCGGTTTTGCGCTGAGCTTCGTATACATCTAAATAAGCCAGAGACATCTCACCTAATGCTGAATTAACAGAATGCATTTCAGTTTTGAGTTCGAGCATTCGATTTGAATATTCTTCTACAGTTTGACTATTTAAACCTTTTGTAGTAGTTATCTTTTCTAAAAATTCTAGCTCCTGCTGATTGACGGCTTGTTTTTGCTCCAAATACTTTGTTTGCAAATCCAATGTTTTAGTGTATCTGTCAGATGATTTATCCACTAATTTTATCTTTTCTTCTTCATGAGATAGATTAGCATCGATAACAGAACGTTTACGATCAAATTTGTCTAAACTTGTATCAAGATCTCTTTTTTCTAAATCTGTAATGGTTAATTTCTGTTGAAGAATATTATTTGATAGGGAATTTAATTCAGAAGTAGCTTGATCAATAGCCTGCTGTGATGTGTCAATAGCAGTATAATTTGTAGACCTTACAGTGCTTGATTTTGCATTATTTAAGTAATCCATAGGGTTGATGGCTTTGTCATTTTTTCTAACCTCATAATGCAAATGAGAACCGTCACCACCACCTTTTGTAAAAAAACCAGAATTCCCAATAGTTCCAATTTGTGTGCCAGCTGTAACATTGTCTCCAATTTTAACGAGCGTTTTTTCCATATGTGCAAATAGATGTTTTATACCCGAGTCATCCTTAATCATAACAATATTGCCATATGTAGAATCCTCTTCGTTATTGCCTGCGTAACCACTCTTTATTACTGTCCCATTAACAGGAGCATCTAATCGTTGTCCTTTAGTGCCATCAATATCTACACCTAAATGAAAATCCTTCTTTCCATTTAAAATACGGTTGCCAAAATTGCTGGTAATTTTACCACTCCAACCATTTAGTTTAGTAGAAGAAGTAGTAGTGGATGTATTACCTGAAACAGTGCCTGTCTTATTAATTTTTCCAGAAGAAATTTGAGATTTAAGAGATTTTTCTTGGTTTTCAAGTAAATTTAATTTATCCCTTTCAAGCTTAAGCTGAGCCTGCAGTGAATTTCGATATTCATCAGAATGCTTTGGGAAAGTAGATTGAATTTTTACTTGATTTTCAATTTCGGAATTGAGCTTTTCTAAAGATTTTTTAAATGTGTCTGTGATATAGATGGATTTAGATGTTGTATCATTATGTTCTTTTATTGCTTTTGATGTGCCTTTAGAGGATTTTCCGACTTCTCCTAATCCTTCATAAGCTAAATTTGTTAAGACATCAATATTAGTCAATAAATCAGTAACATCTCGAATTGTTGAAGCAGCATCTTCTACTGCATACATGTCCTCAGCATAGTTGCCTCCGCCAATAACTCCTTCATCACGTTTACGAATATTTTTACGTTCATTATTTAATTCTGCTAAACGTTTTTTAGCATCTTGTAAATTTTGAATTGCTTGGATCTCTATTCCGTAAATTCTCAATTTTTTAATAGTAGCATTAGCCGTTGTAATGGCTTCAGTTTCTACTAAGTTCAACATGTCAGTATATGATTTGATTTTTGCATCTCTTAATTGTTTAACAGCTTCTTGATTAACTCTTACTTGGCCATTTTCAATAGAGATTGCATGAGCCAGATCTTCTTCCTTAGCTATTAATCCCATGGCTTCATGTGCTGATATTTTCTTACCGCTTGCCATTTTCTCTAATAATGAATTGAGGGGAGCAATTTCATTTGCTAAATTTCTATAAATATCACCAACTAATAGCGAGGAAACTTGCTCTTCTTCACCTGCTTGAGTGAGTTCTTTTAATCCATCAGCTATTTCTGAAATACTAGCTGTACCATTTCTTATTTTAGAGACAAGATTTGCTAATGATGAAGTTAGTCCATCAACTATCTTGCTAGCTTCTTCAAACCTGATATCTGCAATACTTTTTCCCGTTTTTTTTGCTTCTTCCGCTAATCTATTATATTCTTTAACTTCATTATCAAATACTTTTTCTAATAAAGTTATTAAGGTTTTTCTATCCTCATCATTAGTAATGACTTTACTTAAATCCTTAGGTAAACTGTCTAACATTTTTCTAGCGCTTGTTGAAATTTTTTCAAAATCTTCTTCTGAAGCATTCGACATGCTATTAAAGATAGTTAAAATATTCGAAGTTATTTCTTTCGCCTTTGCAGATATCTCGTCATCAAAGTTGGATGAGAATAGACTTTCAAGACCATCTTTTAAATTATTGACATTATTGGAGTCAGCTAATGAGAAAAGTTGAGAAGATATTGTTTGAGCAGCATTCTTTTCACTATCATTTAAATCATCATTTACGCTAATTAAATCCTCTATCGTAGGAATGTACTGTGTTTTTAAAAATACACTTTTATCATACGCTTCTTTATTATATTCTTTAAAAGCTCTGGTTGAAAAAATTAATATTTCTTCAAATCGTGAATAATATCTTAAAGCACTTTCATCCCCACTTAATTCAGCATCTTTCTTTTTTTTAGCAACTTCATTTAGTTTTAGAGTTATATCATCTAATGTTTGTATAACTGAGTTACCATTTTTATCAGAAATATCAATACGGATATTATCATCAACAGCTTTTTTGTTAAGTATATCCAGCTGTTTATTTGTAATTTTAATATTCTGTGATTTATTTTTATTTATCGAGTTTAATTCTTTTTCTGTTGTTGCTATTACTTCATTTCTAGTTTCTTGAGATTGAAGTCTTTGATTTTCCTTTTCGATTGCTAATTGTTCTTTAAGCAAATCAATTTTTATTTTAAGTGCATTACTGTTGCCCATTAACTTATTACCAAAATCATCTTCTCCACTAACTAATGAAGGTAGTAGTTGAGCTAATTCTTTTTGTATATCTCTATATTCAGCAAGCACATTATTATCAGTATTACCACTTTGAATTACTTCATCAAGTTTTTCATATTTAAGAATTAAATCATCAATTGTTGCTGAATTTTGTTCATAATTGTTTAGCAATTCTTTTTGAGAAGCTTCAACTTCGGCTTGCATTTGTTTTGCTTTTTTACTATATTCGTTATAAACATACTCACCGATACTTAAGGCAAGTCCAATTGCATTAAAGCTGAGAACTCGTAAACCAGTGGAAGTTGTTCTTGTTATATCATCCGCGAGTGTTTTTAATGTAGAAGCTTGACTTATCCCAGTCATAATAGAAGATGTTAAAGAAGTCGAACTTTGAGCTGCAGCTGCTGTATTTTTTCCAAAGGCCTCGATACCTTGGTTAATCTTTTCTAGTTGTTGTGGGATGTCTGATAATCCTGCTATGTTTAAGCCTTCACCAAGCTGAATATTGGATAGCTGGGTGTTTAAATCTGTTATCTGGGAAGTTAGTTGCTCGAAATCGGCTGTATCTGCATAGGCCTTATTCAATTCATATATCGAATATAAATTGGATTCTAAAGCTTGTAGATTTGCAAGTGTTTCTTGAATGCCCCCGAATTGAATATGATTAAAGCTGATAGTTTCTACTTCAGTTTTTAGTTTAGATACAATATTTTCTAATGTTCGTAGGTCACCAGCCGGGGTTTTTGCTAGCTGCTTGTAAAATTTGCTGACATTGATGTTGGCATCTCCAAATGCTTGAGATAGTGTGTTAATTGATTTCACAGAGTGGGTGATCTGCTGCTTCAATTCGTCGAAAAATGAGAGAGAGGGGGTTGAGCCACTTCCGATTTCTTGATATTTTTGGTTAACGCTCTGTAGTTGTTGCTCCAGGGCTTGTAATTGTTTTTCAAACTCTATTAATATTTGAGTGTTGGGTCCTTTTACATCTAAGCTCATTTTAATAGCAGGTATGTTTTTTAATCTTTTGATGTAGGTCTGTATATTTTTTTTTGAAATATCGTCATTGATACTTAGAGCAGCTAATAGCTCTATTGGTTTTGTTTGTCCACCACCAGTACTCAATCGATTTTCCCTCCTAATTTTAGATAATCGATCAATACAAGGCAGTGATCGATTCATCTTTCTTTATTGTTGTATAAAACAGTAAATATCCTAAAATATTCAAATACCCACCCAAAGAAGGTAGGGGAGTAGTTCAAAATTTTAACTATTTATGGGCAGAGGCTAAAAATCATCTGAAGTTCCTTCGGTGTCCTTAGCAGCAGTTGCTTGTAAAATATTGAAGTACTCTTTTTCCATTTCTAAAAATTTAATGCTTAAGTGCAATCGTTTATTAATTTCCTCTAATGCATTGGAGATTTCCTGCATGGTGAACATTTTTGTTAAAAATATGTCGTACCAGCCAATATCCACGAGATAATTCATCGTGGCAAAATGCGTTTCAATGGGTTTATCCTTTAATTCACTTTGTAAATCCGTAAAATGCTTAATGATTAAAAAGAAGATATAATTATTTAACTCATAATCATTTTCAAAATATTCCAGCTTATGTTGCTGAGCATATTCCAGCGAATTCGCTAAATCATTGATCAATATCGTAATTTTACGTTTACTAAACTTTGGATAGTAATAGATGAACTTTCCTTGTTCTTTATCGATATAAAACTTTTGCTTCTTATTTATGGCATCAGCACTTTTTTGAATATCCGCTAACGTTAATTTTGTTTCACGTTTTGTCATTTTTAAGCTCCTTTTATGTTCAATAGAAAGGGTAGAGAATTTAATCTCTACCCATTTTACATTAATTTATTTAAATAATATCTACGGCAATAGTTTCAACGAATGTTCCATCGGTTACTTCGATCATTGTTTGATCATTTGCTTTTGCGGAGGCACCTAACGTTACGACACCATCTGCATTAACACTTGCAATTGATGGGGCTTTTGATGTCCACGTTAAATCACTATTTTGTAAAAGTACATTGCTATAGCCTGCACCACGAATACCTAATACTGAAATACGTTGAGAATCACCGGCAACAGCAGAATCTAGAACTAGACGTGATGGATTTGCAGCTAGAGCAGTAAATTGTACTTTTTCCTCAGATAAATTTCGAAGCTTAATATATGCATAGTTTCCTTTTTTATCTGCAAGTGAGCTACCTGCTAGAGAAGAAGATGCTACACCCTCATGTGTCATTGAAATTTCAACGGCACCATTCGGCTTGAAGTTTGGCACTTCAATAATAACTTCACCTGTTTTACCATTATTCGAACGGATATCTACATTTAATTCCATACGTACAGCCTTAGGGAAGGAATCAGCAGAGATTTCAATTGTATCCATCATCTCCTGAACAGCATAGACCACCTGTACTTCCTTACCTGCTAGTGCAGGAACCGTAATCTCTTTGCCAGCAGGCGCATATTGTGTGAATGTGCCGTTAAGCTGCTCAACATGAACCTGACCAATAGGTGTTTCGGCAAGCGTTCCTTTACCATTGGCATCAAGTAAAATAATTTCGTCAGTGTAGTACTCAGCTAGTTGATGGTTGATTTCTGTACCGTTTTGTAAGGCGATATATGCTGTATCGAAAGCAGCATCTTCAATAGAGAATGTTAGTTCTTTTTGATAGTTCAGTTCATATACCTTTTTAGAGCCTTTTCCAGCATGGATGGCCTGAGTTTGAATAGCCTGTGTCATGGATGAATTTAGTAATGTTTTACCATTTAAAATTAATTCATCTGTTAAGCGATCGAATAAACGAACATTTGCTACTGAAGTTAAAAATTGATTTTGTTGTGTCATAAAAGATTACCGTCCTTTTTGTAATTGTTTTTTATTTTAACTAGAGGCAAGCCCCAGTTTTTTCATTTGTTGATCAAATGCTGATTTTGTGATAATAACATCCTCATTTTTCTTTGGCTCCTCGATATGACTTAGCCAATGAGGAAGCTCATGCTCATTTTTAAATTCAACCATGCCCGAGTATCGAGCGTTGAGAATGGCATCACTGCTTACCATATAGTCCATTCGAATTAATCCTTTATGGAATTGGTAAAGCGTTAATTGTTCAATTTCATGGTAGGGGAGTCCAGATTTACAATGGTAAGCTATTATTTGCTGCTCTAAGTCTGCCTGCTTTGTTTTTCTTTTTGTCATAAATGCCCGTGCTTCTTGAATGGCCTTTTTTGTATCTGGATCAATAAATTCATCCTCTAAATCAATTAGATTTTGCTCACTAATTAAAGTTTTAATCTTATCAAAATCACGCTCATGCAATGAAATGCCATTGACTGTTATCAAGACCATACCTTTTTCATTGATTGAAATTTGTATGTCCTCAGTTTTAAAGACTAGACGATATAAGGCAATTAATTTTTCAAGTAGGATATAGCCGTCCTCGTTCTGCGCCATCGTAAGCAAAAACAATAAGTAAGACATTCTAACAATTTCTGGCTGCTGAAAGTCGTTTTTAGGTAAAAGTAAGCACTGTACAGCCTCATAAAATTCATCTGCATCCTTCATTTTTACAGGGTAGATAGATAACCCTTTATATGTAATTGGTTTGCCAAACGCCTTTTTTGTGACCATATTCATGATTTAAATCCCATAGGCTGTTGACCAGAAGGCATGATGTAGGTCCAACGATAACCAACAAAGCCATTTGGAACAGTTGTTATTGGGAGTCCGCTATGGAATCTTAAATCCCCAAATTCCTCAATGTCCTCCTGAAACAATACCTCATTTAGTACTTCACCAAGCCAATCTAGTCGAAAATCAATATTGTTGGCAGAAGCAGGGGTATAAATATCAAAGATATATTGCTGGGTGCTTGAATATGGGTTATCCGTAAATTGATTGATGCTTTTTAGATAATTTTTTTGAGGTATACGTGAACCTGTGTAGAAACAAATTCTACAAGTATTGGTTTCCAACGCTAAATCATTTGTTTTATCACCGATAACTAGTACATTTTGAAGAATATGATCTTTCTCAGGTAATTGTGAGACATTCATTTTTAAAGGATCGAGAGGATCATCCTCTGTATCTTTGGGCATGTAGTATAGTAAACGGAGGAGCTTCTCATCATTTACTAATAAGTGATAAAATTCATTTATTGTTTTTACAATTTTCATTCTCCTTTATCCTCCTAAAGAAGAGTGCTATTTTCGAAGGTTTCAATATAGAAAATAACAATAGAATATGTATTTTTTACATTAGTTTAAACATACAATCGGCATCACCTTCTTTCATGTATTAATAGAAGTTAGTCAAATGAGATCTACTTCTTATTGATCCTCTATATTATATGAAACCTTCATTATGGGGCTGTAAACTGAACAGCCCCATTAGAAAATTTCATATTTTGTATTAATTCATTTATTAGGTAAAATCCTCTTCCACATCTTCAATCCCAAAGCTAATCGCTTCAAAATAGGAGATACCTGAAAATGTGTTATGTCTGCTAGAGCCTTTTGCCATCTCTTTCAGCTTATGATGAGAAAGCACGTAATTATCCTGTAAACGATGGGGCGTATTATGGTTTCTTAATAGTTTCGTAATTTGCCTGCTTCTTTTATGACGCTTTTTTGCTTCTTTTATATACGCTAAATTTTCTTGTTCTAGTAAAAGTTCATCCCTAGTAAAATATCCTTTTGTTATGTAATAGGCAAGCATGTCTAAAATAATAGTAGTATGATAGGTTTGAGCAGTTATGCTGAAATAGTCATCTAATGTGATCTCTTTCCCTCGGTAAACCACTTTTTCTTTTTCTAAAAGCGTTTGTATGTATTGAACTCTGTCTTCAATAGGAAGCTCCATTCGCAATTCAATGATTAAACTAGGTAATTGTAATTTCATATTATTTCTCCTTCTACCTATTAGGTTGGCTAGTGCAGGGTAAAATCCACCTTTTTCGCCCAGGTCTATTTTTTACATTTTTTGCATTGTGAATGGAGAAGATCTTTACTGCTGCTATTGACACTAAAAAATTCATCTGTCGCAGGGAGGATATCTTTGCATTTACTACAGCTTTTTGTTTTTAAATGCAACTTGTTAATATAGGTAGCTTTGCGCCATTGTCGATCGTTTTCTTGTTTTATTCGTAAACAAATCGTGTTAAATTTACTTCCTACTGTTTTAACAGGTATTCCCAAAATTTTACCTATAGTATAGTAGGAATAGTCTTTAGCAATATAATGAAGTAATTTAATTTGTTCTTTATTTAAGGACTTTTTAATTAATTCATCTAAATCGGCAAATAGGCTAATAACTTCTGTGTTTAATTTCAATGAATTGGTCGCACATGCCCCTTGATTTAAGCTGGTATCATCAATAGAGCCTCTAAAAGTTAATAGTTCTTTAATAACGATTACATCTGATAACACAAGTTGTCTATACTTTGTATCCTTATAAGTTTGATAAGCCATTACTACATCCCCCTTTATTTTTATACTTTAGCCTATTATAATTCAGTTTAAAAATAAATCAATATTTTAAATTAATTTATCTATTAAATTTTGAGAATTAATTTAAATGAAATAATTTAAAAATTTACAAATTAAAATTGCTTATGCTACTATTGACTATAGTCAAAAATAAGGGAGCGTGTAGAGGTGAGAGTTGGCAAAACGAAAGAATTATTAGTTGAACAAATAAAAGCTAGAATTCCTCTGTTAGTGCAACATAATGGGATTTTAGATGAGATTGCCATACAGCTTAATAAATATAACATAAGCTTAGGCAATATTATTGAACTGATAAATGATCACAATAAACTAATAGAGGCACAGCTGGAGGAATTATTATTGCTTGGTGAGCAGCTTCATTTAAAATTTGCAGATAGTGACCAAGACTGGATCAAAGAATGGCTCAATCCTTCAGAAATTAAAGAGCTGAGATTATACATAAAAGAATCACCTTATGATGAGCTTATCACTTTACCATATACTTTCGAGAACGTTATAAAATCAGGGCACAATGAATATGTTGCAATCATCCCTAATTCAATCATCGGTAAGCTGTGGATGAGTGGGATTACCATGTATAATCCCAATATTCAGCGACAGGCAAAAAAGAAGAAAGTTAAAAACGAAATAATAGAGGTTATGAATTTAAATCCAAAATCTTTGCGCGAGATTGAAAAGCAAACCTTAGATGGTGATTTAATAACTTCTACACTACGCTATAATGCCAAGGTTGGTACTGGGGAAGATGGAGTTGAATTAATTTATGATGAAAGAGAAAAATCGCTCACATTGTTAGAGGGCACACAAATAGATGTTTTAGATGGTGCGCATCGAACATTCTCTATCTATAATGCCTATATGAAGAAGGTTGATTTGGAAGGGAATATGATTGTAATTTTTTCGAATATGACAGAGGCACAATGTAAAAGAGTTCAGGTCGATATGGCAAAAGCCAATCCAATTCCTAAACCGAGATTACGGGAGCTAGCAAAAGATAAATTAGCGGATGAGGTTGTGATTGAATTAAAAGCGGATGGTGAATTAAAGGGAAGAATTACCTCCAATTCAAATGTTAAATATTCATATGGGGAAGTTGTTACTTTCTCGGAATTGTCGGATGCCATCGATCATAGCTTCCAACTAGAGAATCGTCTAGAAGTCATCGAGGTTGCGAAGGTGATAAATGATTATATGATGTATCTTTTCGCCTATTATAAATCAAATTTATCAGATAAAAACTCTTTAATGTTTAAAAGTAGAATGTTTATAGGCCATATTGAATTAGCGGCAAGAATGTTTGAGCATACAATTCCGTTTGATAATTTACGTCAATATCTCAATAAAATCGATTTTTCAATGGATAATCCATTATGGGAGGAAATTGGAATTCTTAAATATGGCAGCATGAGCGCGCGTAGCAGAACTAAAATTCAAACAGTATTTCATCATTTACTAAAAGAATGAGGTGTAAAAAATGATCCTTAAAGATAATGTTTTTAATAAAGATATTAAAGAATGGTATTTAACTTCATTAGACATCCAAGAAAACAGTTTAACTACTTATTTATCATTGTTTAATAAAGCAACCGTACTCGAAAATCAAAAAAATAAAGATATATTTGATATGAATAAGGTAGAGCTTGAAGAATTATTTTACAGCTTGAAATCGCCTAGTCCACAATCTTTAAGTGCATCAATTGGTTTTATCATCAGATATATAGAATGGGCAATTGCCAATGGCTATACGAATAATCGTTCGCAACGGCTTCCTACCAGCATTACTATGGACTATTGCAGTACATTTGTCTATAAAGCAGCCATTATTCGCTATACTAGAGAGCAATTGTTTAGCTATATGAACCTGTTTGATGATCAAAGACATGCTGTATTTCTTCTCTGTTTATTTGAGGGAATTAAGGGGGAAGGCTACAGTGAAATCTTAAATTTAAAAATGGCTGATTTAGAAAATAGCAATGGGGTATACTTGGCAAAGCTGACGAATAATAAGGGCTATAGAAGGGTTATTGAAATTTCCGATGAGCTCTATTGGAGGCTAGAAAAATTAGATAAGATTTCCTCTACAAGTAAGAAGCCAAAACAGGGACAAAAATATTTTTCCGATAGTACCTACATTTTTAAGAAGGCAAATGCAAAGAGTGAGGATATCCAATTAAGGGCATCCTTTGGCAATAGAGCATTGGATTTAGCGAAAGTAATTTTTGATAATCATAATTTAATTGCAAGTACAATTCAGGCATCAGGGATGATGTGGTATATTTGGGAATTGGTCCGCCAGAATGAGATGAAAGTCGTCAATAAAGAAATATTAGAGAAGGTTGCAAGTAAATATGATACTGGGTATGTGGATAAAAATAACCAGTACGTTAGTTTTTCTATACTTCGGCACAAAATAGACCTAGATTTTATAAATACAAATTATGGACAGATAATAATGGACGTTTAGAACTGGTTAATACCAGTTTTTTTTATTTTCATAGAATATCCATTCTAAATAATTGTAAATATTTCTCTAAAAATAAACTTGAAAACGAACAGATGTTCGTGATAGAATGAAAACAAGCTAATTTTGTATGGAGTCGGTCCGCACAATTTTAAAGGGGGATGTAAATGAATGTAAGAGAAACAACGGCAGTAATAGAATTAGTGCTTTACAATGATCGAGATATCTCCGAAGAGCTAATGAGAGATTTCTACGGCGGTATAACGAATGTAATTTTAAATGATGAAGGAGGACATGCTCTCGAATGTCAATGTATGGATAGTTCAGTAACTAGTTTAATACTTATGGATAAACAAACGGAGGAGGAGGATCAATTAATAAAGGAGATAGGGGATAAAAAATTTATTTATAAAAAATCACCCAATTGGGAAATCCATTTTGACAGCTTAGTGCAATTAGATGCAGATCAGGAAAGTATTTATTATGTTGTCGAATTTCAAAATATTATTTATTTATACAATGGAATACAACGAAAATCTATTATTGATAAAACGATCACATCTTTGAGAAGTCTTAAAGAATATTTAGATAAACACTACCCTGCCTATAAAATTCTCGAAAGGTTATAAAGAGCAACGTTGGGAGAAATCTAAAAAATGAGGTGTTACGCTTGGACAAGCATTTAATGAAAGAATTAGCATCTGAGATTGTCGAGCAATCGAGGGGAAGAATTAGCATGTTAGAGGCAGAAGCTCTTGCAATTGTTTCCATCAGTAAGATGAAAAATTGTACGTTGACAAACTATAAGGAAAAAGTCATTCAAAAAATAATTCATAACTACGCATAGAGCCTTTTGCTAAAACTATTTAGATAAATTAATTAAAAAATACAAAGGAGAGATAAATATGGAGAAAATAATTTTAACGGAGATGAAACAGGTAATGAAAGATTTTGGGGAAGTTTTTAGTATGATCAATCAAGGAAAAGTATTCGAAAATGAAACAAATGTAAAGGAATGTATCAATAAGTGTAAAAAGCTTCAATTGGAATTGATGGATTCTATTAGATTAATTGAATTAACATTTATGGAATTACAATCGAAGCGTGATCAAGCTCTATTAGCTACTGAGTCAGATAGTGAATCAAAGCTTAGGCAGCTAGATGACCTTTTGTTAGCAATCAATAAAAAAACAACATAGTTTATCATACTATGCATCATTTAATGAAGGGAATGAGTTAAATGAGTACTGTTAAGAATGAACATACAAAGGGTTTCAAGGTTGATTGTCTTGCGATGGCATTAGCTTATAAGGAGATGGGGGATTTGAATTTAACGATTGCAAAGGAAATGGATTATCTGGAGTGGGAAGCGATAAGAATTATTGAGTCATTTTTAGAGAAAATGAATGCACTAGAGATTTGAGAAATTATACATACTTAGTAACTATGAAAAATACATATTCAATAATTAAAAATATAGTTGGAGATCTTATGAATGAATATAAAGTAGTTTTGATAGTATGCTTTAGCTTCCTCCTATCATTTTTTATGTTAGAACAAACCAGAGAAGATATCGTTTATCTTCATTCAGAAGAAGATTCCCACCTTGGTGGTGAGATGAATGCTGTTTTGGTTCCTTTTCAGTGGGTGTCCAAACGCCTACTGAATGAAGATAAAGCCTCTGGAGGATGTCACGGATTTTCAAAGGAAGGAATTGTGCAAGCACAATTCAAAACCCGGACGCAATTATGCCAAGGCGAAATTGATAAGAAATTAGATTTGGAAACGATTCTTCAGAATACACCAAAAAGCAATCTTGAGCATGCATTTAAAATGATTCAAAGGGAAGCTGAAAGGATCAGACAGGAAAATCATCAAAGGCAACTAGAGCAAAATCGAATAATGCGGGAACAGGAAATTCGAAAAGAGCGACTAAAGCTAAACAATAATAGTTTACAAGAGCATAAATGGTTAAAATTTCACGCTACTTACTACGGTAGAGATTGTAGGGGATGTAGCGGCATTACTGCTACAGGGATTAATGTACAGAGGACCATCTATTTTAAGGAGCTGCGAATTGTTGCTGTGGACCCCGCCATTATCCCATTAGGAACGATTGTTGAAATTAAAACACCTAATGAAAACTTTAAGGCCATTGCTGCGGATAAAGGTGGTGCAATCAAAGGGCATCGACTTGATATACTCGTGGAATCTGAAGAGATTTCTGTTCAATATGGCAGACATGACGTGCAATTACGCATAATAAACTAATAGTACATACATTTAATACATATCATGAGGAGCATAATATTGTATGCTCCTTTTCTTTTATTAGAAAAATGAGAAAAATTATGAAACTTTTGAAAGCGTACATCCGTATAGTAGGTAATACAATGAAAAGGGGTGAACAACTTGACGCTATTTGGCTATTCACTCGAGCAAATCTTTTTAGTGGTATTAATCTTCGCAGGCCTTGCAACGCTATTATTTATGTTTTTTGGTGATGCTGTTGAGGGCATCGGTGAGGGTCTACCGATTTTTAATCCAAGTGTCATTCTATCTTTCATTACGTTGATGTCAGCAGCAGGATTTATTTTAGAAAAGTTAGCCTTTTTCCCTAGCGTTTGGAATATTTTTGCGGCTGCTATCATCGGAGCTATTTTAAGTGCATTATTTTATTTATTCGTTCTAGTTCCGCTCAGATCAGCGGATGTTTCGTTAGCCTATACAGAAGAATCGCTTGGTGGTCAGCTTGGGAAGGTTATTGTCCCAATTCCAAGTGACGGCTTTGGAGAGGTTGTCATTGAAACAGCAAGTGGTATGATTTCTAAGCGAGCAACTGGCTATGACAATGAGGCAATCGACTATGATACAACGGTACTTGTTGTAGAGGTCAAGGAAGGCACACTTTTTGTAAGATCCTATGAGAAGAAATTTGTCTAAAGGAGAGATATTTATATGTCCATGGAAATTTTAATTGTGATAGGTATTGTAGCTTTTATTTTAATTGCACTTGTGGCACTGTATGTGACAAAGTATCGAACAGCGGGTCCTGATGAAGCACTGATTGTAACAGGTAGCTATCTTGGCTCAAAAAATGTACATAAGGATGAGTCAGGAAATCGTATTAAAATAATTCGTGGTGGCGGTACATTTGTATTTCCAATTTTCCAGCAAGCACAGCCATTAAGCTTATTATCTAGTAAGCTAGATGTAACTACACCTGAAGTATATACGGAGCAGGGTGTACCGGTGATGGCTGATGGAACTGCTATTATTAAAATCGGTGGGTCCATTTCTGAAATTGCAACTGCAGCTGAGCAATTTTTAGGAAAGCAAAAAGATGAGCGTGAAAATGAAGCACGTGAGGTATTAGAAGGGCATTTACGCTCCATTTTAGGCTCAATGACAGTGGAGGAGATTTATAAGAATCGTGATAAATTTTCTCAGGAGGTACAACGTGTTGCATCCCAAGACTTAGCAAAGATGGGGCTGACAATCGTCTCCTTTACGATTAAGGATGTACGTGATAAAAATGGTTATTTGGAATCGCTTGGTAAGCCTCGTATTGCCCAAGTTAAGCGTGATGCAGATATTGCGACTGCAGATGCAGAAAAAGAGACACGTATTAAGCGTGCCGAGGCATCGAAAGAAGCACAAAAGGCAGAGCTTGAGCGTGCCACAGAAATTGCTGAAGCGGAAAAAGAAAATCAATTAAAAGTAGCTGAGTTCCGTCGTGAGCAGGATATCGCAAAAGCCCGAGCGGACCAAGCGTATGAGCTAGAGACGGCACGTGCAAAGCAGGAAGTAACAGAGCAGGAAATGCAAATTCGCATTATTGAACGTCAAAAGCAAATTGAATTAGAGGAAAAAGAGATTTTACGTCGTGAAAAGCAATACGATTCAGAAGTGAAGAAAAAGGCTGATGCGGATCGTTATGCTGTTGAGCAAAACGCAGCTGCCGAAAAAATGCGTGAGCTTGCACAGGCTGATGCAGAGAAATACCGAATTGAATCATTAGCGCAGGCCGAGGCGGAGAAAATACGTCTGGACGGTCTTGCAAAAGCGGATGCAGAGCGTGCAAAAGGGGAAACGGATGCGGAAATTATTCGTCTACGTGGTCTTGCAGAAGCTGAGGCAAAACGCAAAATTGCTGAGGCCTTTGAATACTATGGTCAAGCGGCAGTCTTAGATATGATTGTGCGCATGATGCCGGAATATGCGAAGGAGCTTGCAAGTCCTCTTGGCAATATTGATAAGATTACGGTTGTCGATACTGGTGGTGGAGAAGGCGGCGGTGGCGCGAACAAAGTAACTGCCTATGCAACAAACCTTATGTCCACATTACAAGAATCCTTAAAGGAAACATCAGGGATTGACGTTAAGGAGCTTATTGAAAGCTATGCAGGTAAGCATACATTGCGTCCGGAGCTAGAGCAAATTGCAGCTGGCTTAGAAAAAAAGCAGGCACCTATTATAGCTGAGCAAGAAGAAGAGAAGGAAACCGTCGAGCAATAATGAGAAATAGAGACCTGATGACTATAGTCATCAGGTCTTTATTGTAAAGTGATAAAGTAGGTTTAAAAAAAGTCAGTCATTTACGCAAAAAATCTGGGTTAAAAATTGTAACATATATGGTAAAATATATGAATCATATTTAGGAGGGGTTTATATGAAGTGGAATAAAGATAATTGGGTATATTTAGAGAGGGAAAGCGTATCAATAACCCTATAAACTACGTCTACCCTCATTAATGGAGGGTAAAATGTGAATACATCTCATTCACAGATAAATTTGCATCATAATCAAATTTTATTATGGCTCTGTGTTCTTTCTTTTTTCAGTGTTTTAAATGAAATGGTATTGAATGTTTCATTACCTGATATTGCTAGAGATTTTCATAAGGAACCAGCAAGTATTAACTGGATAAATACAGCGTTTATATTGACTTTTTCCATAGGGACGGCGGTATATGGAAAACTATCGGATCAGCTAGGCATTAAAAAGCTACTACTATTTGGGATTATAATAAACTGCATTGGATCGGTTATCGGGTTTGTTGGACATTCTCTATTTCCGGTACTTATTTTGGCTAGGTTAATACAAGGAACCGGTGCCGCTGCATTTCCAGCACTTGTAATGGTTGTTGTTGCCCGCTATATTCCAAAGGAAAATAGGGGAAAGGCATTTGGTCTTATTGGGTCCATTGTAGCTATGGGAGAAGGTGTAGGGCCATTTATTGGTGGAGCAATTGCTGAATATATCCATTGGTCTTATATACTGCTTTTGCCAATTGTGACGATTATCTCAGTCCCATTCCTTGCACAATTATTGAAACAGGAAGAGGTAATAAAAGCCTCTTTGGATAATGTAGGCATACTATTTATGTCCTTGGGGATTGTATTTTTTATGATGTTTACAACATTTTATAAAATTTCCTTTTTAATCGTTAGCTTAATCTTTTTCCTACTATTTGTTCAAAATATTAGAAGAGTATCTAATCCTTTTGTTGATCCTGCGCTAGGCAGAAATATCTCATTTATGATTGGAATTGTTTGTGGAGGACTAATATTTGGAACTGTAGCCGGATTTATTTCAATGGTTCCTTATATGATGAAAGATGTGTATCATTTAAGTACTGTTGCAATCGGAAGTGGGATTATTTTTCCTGGGGCAATGAGTGTTATTGTTTTCGGTTATATAGGGGGATTGCTTGTAGATAAAAAAGGTTCTTTATTTGTGTTAACTACTGGAAGTGCATTTCTTGCTATCAGTTTTATAGCAGCTGCCCTTTTTATAGAAACGACACCATTGCTTATCACAATTATAGTTATTTTTGTTTTTGGGGGGCTTTCTTTTACGAAAACAGTTATATCAACCATTGTTGCAAGCAGTTTGGAACAAAAGGAAGCTGGTGCTGGTATGAGTTTGCTTAATTTCGCAAGCTTTTTATCAGAAGGAATAGGCATTGCAATTGTAGGTGGATTATTATCGGTACGTTTGCTAAATCGAAAATTATTACCTCTAAATGCTGAGCCACCTGCCTATTTGTATAGTAATATACTATTGCTGTTTGCTGGGATTATCGTTGTTAGCTATTTTGTTACTATGAATATGTATAAGCGTTCCAGAATAAATATATAAAAGAGTCAATCTATAAATCTTTGGATTTTTAATAACTATATTTTTAACCCCGTCCTAAATGTAGAACGGGGTTATGCTTGTTTGAGTTTTTTTATGATATACCCTGGTAGTATAAGCTCAAGTGGCTACTTTTTCTCCTGCCATTCACTTGCGAGCATTCCATAAACAACATGGTTTACATAATGATCGTAAAGCCATTCTGCAGCACGAATCGTACCTTCCGCAGTAAAGCCTAGTCGTTCAGGAATAGCGCGGCTTTTCGCATTACCCTCAGCAGCACGAATTTCAACTTTATTGAGCTGTAAAACAACAAATGCATATTGTAGTAAAGCCTTAACGGTATTCGTCATAATTCCATGTCCTTGCGCCCCTTCACTGAGCCAATAGCCAATTGCCGCAATTTTATTACTAGGATTGATGGTATTAAAGCCTGCAATTCCAACAATTTCATCCTGAAAAACAATAACAAACGAATGGCTGGTCTGTGCTTCCTGCCCCTTTATACACCCTTCAATATAGGCTGATGTATCAGCGACTTCTTTGGTGAAATCCAGCCATGGTAACCATTCACGTAAATAGGAGCGGGATTTGTCCGTTAATTCGAAAACGACATTTGTATCTTCTAGGGTAATAGTACGTAAGTATAAATTTGGTTTGATTTTAATAATCAATAACTTTCATCTCATTGTTATTTTAAGGCATCGTGCATAAAGTTCTTCATTTCATGACTAAGAACTGATAACTCTTCAATAATTTCACTGAAATCCTGAACAAGCTGGGCCTGCTCATTGGTAGCATCATTGATTTGCCCCATATTTTGTTTCAGATTTTCGAGATTCCGATTGATGTTTCTTAACGATGCTTCTATGTTTTCAGTGGCGCTAGAGGTTTCGAAGGAAAGCTTTCTAACTTCCTGTGCCACAATGTTAAAGCCAGCGCCATGCTGACCAGCACGAGCAGCCTCAATGGATGCATTTAAGCCAAGTAAATTCGTTTGGCGTGAGATGCTCTTTATTAAATCAGTGACTTCATTTGTTTTCTCAGAATCCTCAAGGGCATGCTGTGCTTGTTTGTTAATTTCTTCGCTTGTAGCAGCTAACTCTTCAGAATGTGAGGCAATTGTATGTACTTTGTCCTGTAAACTGTTCACGATAGTATCCATTGTGCTCATATAATCTTCGAGTTTAAGTTCATTGTCGATTGGCAGCCCAAATGCAAGAGCACCTACGACTTTACCATTTTCACGAATTGGGAATGAAAAAGCATTGATGGCAACGCCGTACACATCCTCTGGTATCACAACATCCGCATTTTGACCATTAAAAGCAATGAAAACATTTTGGTCGTTTGTATTTACTTTTTGACCATCTTTATAGCCTGAATCTACTCGCTTGCCTGCTAAATATTTCACAACTATTTGACTTTCTTTTTCAACAACAGCTACAATTGCTTCTTCTTTTAATGCAAGGTGGATATACGGTACTGAAAGGGATAGTGCTTCAATAATTTTCATAAAAATTCCTCCAAGTCTGTGCAACGAAAATAGTCTAGTCATCGGCTCATTTTGACAATGATAGCTAGATGATTACTTTCACTGTAGCACAATAATTGCCAACTCAAAATACTAAATCCAAATTTTTTATTAAGAAAAATAGAGAAATTATTTATAGTGAAAATGTCAAATAAAATATAACAATAAAAATAAAAATAGAAATAAATTTGTCGATTTTTTGACGGTCTATCGTGTGTTTTAATGAAAATTGTATTAGAATAAATAGTATTATTGGTTTGTATGTTAAGGAGCGAGACACATGGACTTTATTCAAAAGGGGACAAAGGCGTTTCATAAAGCAAATTGGGCTTTATTTTTAGCAGGCTTTATTACCTTTGCCAACCTCTATATAACGCAGCCTTTACTGCCAACGTTTGCAGCGGAGTTTCATGTATCACCAGCCGTTGCGAGCTTATCGCTATCAGTGACTACCTTTGCACTATCTATCAGCATGATTATTGTTGGCTCATTGTCTGAAGCTTGGGGAAGAAAATCATTAATGACTATTTCAATTTTTGCTGCATCGATCCTTACCCTAGCTCTTGCCTTTTCACCTAATTTTGAAATGATTTTAGTGCTCCGAGTATTACAGGGAGTCGTTTTTGCGGGTTTGCCTGCTATTGCCATGGCATATTTAGGAGAGGAAATCGACCCATCTAGTTTAGGTGTGGCTATGGGCTTGTACATAAGTGGAAACTCAGTTGGGGGACTTAGTGGACGGGTTATTATCGGAACATTAACGGATCTTTATAATTGGCAGGTGGGCATGATTGTACTTGGTATAATTAGTCTACTCATTAGTCTGATATTTGTCTGGATGCTGCCGAATTCCAAGCATTTTACGGCTCGATCATTGCAAATAAAAGCATTAACGACCTCACTTTTACAACATTTAAAGGACCCATCAATGCTTTGTTTGTTCGGCATTAGCTTTGTTTTAATGGGAAGCTTTGTTACGCTGTATAACTATATAGGCTTTAAATTAATGGCATCGCCCTATAATTTAAGTGCTACAATTGTTGGGTGGATATTTATTATTTACTTAGTCGGTACATTCAGTTCTGCTTGGTTCGGTGGTTTAGCTGATCGATATGGACGTCAAAAAATGCTGCTATTGTCAATTGCTATTATGCTGATAGGGGCCATCCTTACATTACATAGCCTTCTGAGTTTGAAGATTATTGGCATTATCATTTTTACATTTGGCTTCTTTGCGGCACACTCGATTGCTAGCGGATGGGTCAGTAAAAGAGCCACTCATGATAAAGCACAAGCCTCCTCACTTTATTTATTTTTCTATTATTTTGGCTCTAGTGTTGGAGGGACAGTAGGAGGCATATTTTGGATGCATTTCGGCTGGATAGGTGTTATTACGATGATTGCTGTATTTTTAGCCGTTGCCTGCTTCCTATCTTTTTTATTAAAGGGCTTTATTAAAAAACAACATATAGCAGTGGATCACTAGGAATTATTGATTGTGAGGTGCTATTTTGTTCGAACTTATTATCTTTTTTTTAATTATCTTGTTTGCCTCGATTTTGCAAACAAGCTCAGGTTTTGGCTTTTCTATTATCGCCACGCCATTATTGTTAGTGCTATTTTCGCCACAGGAAGCCATACAAATCAATATCCTTTTATCTTTAGTTATTTCATTTACATTAATATGGAAGATCAGACAGGATGTTGATTTTAGTTTATTGAAAAAAATTGTAATAGGTAGTTTAATTGGCGCACCATTTGGCAGTGTGATATTTTCAATTGTCAACATCATCACTTTTAAATTAATTATTGCTATCACTTTAATAGGATTAACAATTCTACTTATTAAAAATTGGTCTATTCAACCAACGACAAAAGGAGATTATGGAGTAGGCTTTTTATCAGGATTGTTAACTACAAGTATTGGGATGGCTGGACCCCCATTATTACTTTATTTTGCAGGTACAATGAAAAGTAAGGAAATGATTAGAGCTACAACTTTAGCCTACTATATTTTTATTTACCTAATTAGTTTACTCTTCCAATTAACAATGACAGGTACAAATAAAACAGTTTGGGTTAACAGTTTGTATGCATTGCCAATTTTACTAATAGGTTTAGTTGTAGGGCAAATTTTCTTTAATAGGCTTGACCAAAAGCTTTTTTCAAGGTTGATTAATATGATGCTATTCGCTGCAGGTGTTATTCTATTAATTCAAACTATATTTGCTATGTTTTAAGAGTTACTATTTGTTATAAGCGAACGAATCGGTATAATAAATAGACGAGCTAAAAAGAGGAGAGGAAATACTATGTTTACGCGTTTTAAAGGAATTTATCTTGTCTTTGCGTTGCTTACAGTGACTTTTATTGTGACAGGTTGCGGAGCAGCTAAAGAACAAGGACAACCTGAGGGTAAGAATGCACAGGAATCGGAAGAAAAAGTAGATTATTCTTCCGAAGTGAAGGAAAATCCAATTGTGACAATTACGATGGAAAATGGCGAAAAAATCACCATCGAATTAGAGCCTTCTACAGCACCGAACACAGTAGCTAATTTTATTTCTTTAGTTAACAAAGGCTTTTATGATGGTCTTATTTTCCATCGCGTTATTCCTGGTTTTATGATTCAAGGGGGAGATCCTTCAGGTAATGGTACGGGTGGACCAGACTATTCGATAGAAGGTGAGTTTTCTTCTAATGGCTTTAAAAACGACTTGAAGCATGAACGTGGGGTTATTTCAATGGCACGTTCGGATGACCCGAATTCTGCGGGATCACAATTTTTCATTATGGTAGATACAGCATCACATCTTGATGGTCAATATGCTGCTTTTGGGAAAGTGATTGAGGGCATGGAAACAGTGGATGCGATTGTTGCTGTTGAACGAGATGGTGAAAAACCATTGGAAGATCAGCGAATGAAAAAGGTAGAAGTGGATACAAAGGGCTTTGATTACCCAGCTCCAAAGGTTTTAAAATAATAGAAGTGCTGCAAATTGGTTTTTTGCACTTAATAATTGTGAACTAAATTGGTTTTTTAAGTTCTTTGCATCGAAATAAGCCAAATAAAATCATCCTCAACAATCATTTGAATGTCTAGGCCGAGTCTAATCAATTGCTCGGCTTTTAATTGTTTTGTACTGAACCCTCGATGGTTCTTTCCAAGAATAACGAAATCTGTCTCCTTTGTAACAGCACCTTGTACTATCCCTCCACAAGCCCTCACTTTTTTCGCAGCTTCTGCACGAATCATCGTGGAAAGAGCCCCTGTAAAGACAATTTGTTTATTATAAAATGGATGCATGAAGCATTCAGATGGGTCAGAAAGATAAATGATTTCAGTGTTGTTGTTATTTTTGTCCATGTTGATTCTCCTTATGTGAATGCTAAAGGATTTCACTCTCGATCGTGCAAATTAAGAAAAGGAAGCATGAAAAATCAATGACGATTTTCCATGCTTCTTTGTATTATCCCATAATATTATAGCCAGCGTCGATGTAAATTGTTTCGCCTGTAACGCCTCGAGATAGGTGAGAAAGCATCACAATTGTCATATCTGCTACTTCGTCTTGCTGAACATTACGCTTTAATGGAGCTGTTTCTTCGATTTTGTGTAAAATTGTGTTGAAGGAAGGAACGCCTTTTGCTGCAAGTGTACGAATTGCTCCAGCTGAAATCGCATTGACACGAATATTATCCTTCCCGATATCTGCAGCAAGGTAGCGCATAGAAGCCTCTAATGCTGCTTTCGCTACACCCATTACATTGTAACCGTCAAGCACACGTTCTGCGCCTAAATAGCTCATAGTTACTATTGAACCGCCTTCAGTCATATAAGGATGTGCCGCTTTTGCTGCTGAGATAAGGGAATACGCACTAGTATCTTGTGCAAATGCATAGCCATCGCGAGTTGTCTCTAAGAAACGATTGTGTAAATCTTCTGCATTGGCAAACGCTACAGAGTGTACAATACCATGAATAATGCCTACTTTTGAACCAATTTCATCAAAGGCAGCCTTTGTGCTATCATCGCTGTTTACGTCACATTGCACAATCAATGAATTAGATTGTCCGATATTTTCTAATTGCTTTTGTAATTTTTTTAATGAACGTTCTTGGCGATAGGTGAAAATAACATTTGCGCCGACATCAAATAAACGTTTTGCGATGCCCCAAGCAATACTACGATCATTTGCCACACCCATCACCACAATATTTTTATCTTTTAATTGTAATAAATTATCCATCATTTATAAGAACCCCTTTATGAAATAATATCTGTTATTAGTACCAACTACTAAAATCTTATCATACATAAAAAATGGTTGCAATAACAAGATGACAGGGAGACACAATTTTACAAAAAAGGTACAAAAAAATTCATCTCTTGTTTAGTTAGAGACGAATTGAAGATTTTAAAAGCGTTTTAAAATAAGAAGGCACCCGGTTTTGGATGCCTTCAACGTTTCATCTATTCGAATTTTAATGCGTCACCTTCGAATGTTTCATCTGCAACTTTAATAGAGTCAGTTGGACACCCTTCGAAAGCATCTTGCATGTCTTCTAATAGATCTTCTGGAACTTCAGCAGTTCCCATGTTATCATCTAAAATAACGAAGGCAATACCTTCATCATCATAATCATAAATGTCTGGTGCTGCGGCTCCGCATGCGCCACAAGCGATGCATGTATCTTTATCAACGATTGTGAATTTAGCCATTATTATTCTCTCCTTTTACAATGTTCCTACAAAGCTTCATTCTCATTTTAAAGATGTTTATCTGACATTTCAACATAAATACTATGGAATTGGAGGAATTTGCGTCTATGTTTCATCAAATTCTATTGCAAATCTTTCAAAAGCTCAATAACGAAAGAACAATTTCTGCTGCTTATCATATATTAAGAGGAAAGCGCTCAGGTCAGACGATACAAGACATTGGGCTATTTCAGCTACATCCTTTCTTTGGGTTATTAGCAAAGCTACCGAGACCAACATTTGATAATGCTGTAAAGTTATTTTCGCAATATAGTTGGTTAGATATGCAAGAATCTGGTCACTATTCCCTGAAAAAGCTCGGTTTACAGCGAGCGGAGCAAACGCCTGCTTTTTTATTTGATGGGTGGCATTATCGAGGAAATGAACATATTTTTTTTGCAAGATTGTCTTTGATTGTACAAAGCCTATCTTATCAAAATGCTGGAATACGTTCTTTTTCCCCAATCAGTAGAGATGTAACGATTCAGTCATGGGTTCGCTCATTTTTACTAAAGCATAATTATCAGGATCGGCATTTACAGGAACAATTATTAGTAGAATGCGAAAGAGCACTTGCAGAATTGCCTCAAGCAGATCCCAATAAACAGCTTGTCCTTTATCGATTAAGCGGTCATAATTTACCAGGATGGACGTGGCAGCAGCTTGCTAGTGAACGTAAGGAAGCCGTTTTAGATAGTCAATTGGCATTTATTGAACTTCTACATACATTATTAAATGAAGTGCATCAAAAGGGGTATCCTTTGCTTAGTGAAATTGCTGAAGGATTAAGGGTAAAGGCATTAATCACCGATTCTGCACAACAAACAGCATATTTATATGAGCAGGGCTATTCCATTGAGCAAATTGTGCAAATAAGAAAACTTAAACAAAGTACCATTGAGGATCATTTAGTAGAATTAGCCATGTATGAACCGAACTTTTCGATTGGTTCTTTCGTCTCTTATGAGGAAGCGGAAAAGGTTTGGCAAGCCTCAAAACAATATCAAACGAAGAAGTTAAAAACATTACATGAAGTAGTTGAAGGCATGAGTTATTTCCAGTTAAAACTTATCCTTGCGAAAGGAGAAGTGTAGATGGATCTTGAACAAGCATTGGCGAAATATTTTGGGTATACAACATTCCGTCCCGGACAAAAGGAGGTCATTGAAGCGATTCTGCAAGAAAAAGATGTGATCGCTTTATTGCCGACTGGAATGGGGAAGTCATTATGCTATCAATTATCGGGCTATATTTTGCAAAAACCAGTACTTATTGTTTCTCCCTTGCTTTCGTTAATGCAAGATCAGGTAGAGGAGCTAAAACGTTTTGGTGAAAGGAGAGTTGTTGCCCTAAACTCTTTTTTAACTATCACTGAAAAACGATATGCCCTGCATTTTTTAGAGCAATATCGTTTTATTTTTACTTCACCAGAAATGCTGCTTCAGCCGCAAGTGCAGGAAAAGCTATCGCAAATAAAGCTAGGTCTTATTGTTGTAGACGAAGCTCATTGTATTTCGCAATGGGGATTTGATTTTCGACCGGATTATTTACGGATAGGCCAATGGTTTTCTCAGGTAAATCGTCCCCCAGTTTTAGCCCTATCGGCAACTGCAACTGAAAAGGTCGTTAAGGATATATCTAAAACATTGTCGTTAAATAACCCATTTGAATTTATGTACGATGTAGATCGTCCTAATATTCATATAGGGCGTGTTACCTTTGAAGATAAAGCGGATAAAGCGCAGTGGATATTGCAGCATATAAAAAAAACAGCAGGGCCAGGTATCTTATATCTGTCCTCAAGGAAGCGTGCAGAACAATACTGTGAGGTGCTGATTCAAGCAGGTATTCGTACAGCAGCTTATCATGCTGGCCACGGTGCAGAGGATCGTCAGTTTATCCAACAACAATTTATTGATGGTGAACTCGATTGGATTGTGGCGACAAATGCCTTTGGGATGGGGATTAATAAACCAGATATTCGACAGATTATTCATGAAACGATGCCTGCGAATGTAGAAAACTATATGCAGGAAATAGGTCGTGCAGGCCGTGATGGTCAGCCAGCGATTGCCATTTTACTGTATAGTGAAGGTGACGAGGAGCTTGCGAAATTTGTTGTAACAGGAGATTTACCGACTTCTGGTCATGTCGAACGCTATCAAGAATTACTAAATCAACATCTACAACCATCCCAAATGCTGAAAAATGGGGAGCTAAGTGAAACGGCCTATCGTGTGCTAGATTTTTGGTTACAACAAGAAAGTGTGGAACAGGTAAAGGCACGATTAAATCAATTGGCAGTAGAAAAATATAGGGGCGTTGATGAAATGAAAAAAGTTACTCAGACAAAAGACTGTATTCGCGCACAACTAGTCGGGTATTTTGGGCAAAAATTGCAGAAAAAACCGGAAAACTGTTGTGAAAATTGTGGAATCCATTATGATGAAATCAATAAAGTACGCTTGGAGGAAGAAAGGAAAATAGAAATGATCCCATGGGAAAGCCGTTTAAAGCTACTCTTAATGGGTATTTAGGCTACAATTGACGGTCATTTACTTTTTTCGCAAAATTCGTCATAATAGAATGATAGAAAGCGTAGTAAGGTTGGGGGAAAGTCGAATGAGTAAAGAAGATTACCGCGATAAAATTGAAGAGCATCGACAATCATTTGAAGATGAGCAAAAGGATCAGCAAAATTTATCAAGAGTTTCAAGAATGAATAAAAATGGAAGTCCTAATAAAAAGCCAAAAAAGACAAAACGGAAAATGCCTTTAATGACGATTCTCTTTGTAATCTTTATCTTAATTCCATTTTCAATTTTAATCTATTTTTTAAAATTTTACGAACCAGGTAAATCGATTGAAGAGGCTGAAAAAAATACTTCTGAACAAGTTTTAGAAATTGATAAATCAGGAAATAAAACGGATGCCACTGGGTCGACTGGCAATAAAAAAGAAGATGATAAAGCGAAAAAGGAAGCGGAGGATCAATCTAAAAAGGACGCTGAAAAATTAGCGGCGGAACAAAAGGCTGCTCAGGAAGCAAAGAAGGCTGAGGAAGCTAGAAAGGCTGAAGAAACTAGAAAGGCCGAGGAAGCTAAAAAAGCTGAGCAAGCTAAACTAGCACAACAGCAAGCAGAGGCAGCAAGAAAAGCGGAAGAGGCAAAAAAGGCGGAACAAGCACGTAAGGCTGAAGAGGCAAAAAATGCTGCAAAAGCAAGTACCCATACAGTGAAGGAAAATGAAAATTTATATCGTATTGCCTTGAATCATTACGGTGATGGAAGTGAAGCTACGCTTGCAAAAATTCGTGCAGCAAATGGCATGTCTTCGAATACAGTAATGGTTGGGCAAGTAATTAAATTACCATAAGAAAAATGGGTGTCATTCTTTGGCAATGAAGTTTTTCTAGTATAAAATAATGGACAAACGTTAACAACAAAAAGGTTGATGCGTTCGTCTGATTTAGTAAAAAGGCGATTCTTCATATAAACGAATCGTCTTTTTGCTTTCGTAAGGAGATGTGAGAGAATGATTTATATTGGATTATTGATTTTAATAGTCATCGTGTTCCTGCTCTATATGTTGAAGGTAGCACATGAAAACAATGTCTTACATCATCAATTACCATTAAAGGGTAAACAGGAAAAAATTCGACTATTTTTTATTTCGGATACACATTTACGCAAAATTAATCGCCGTATGATTGAACAATTAGATGACCAGTTTGATGCGGTAATAATTGGTGGAGATTTTGCTGATGGACGTACACCGATTAAACGGATTCATGATAATCTAAAATTACTAACCCCTTTAGGACCGACTTATTTTGTCTGGGGAAATAATGATAGAGAAGTAGGTGAGCAACGGCTACGTGATATATTACAGGAGCATGGTGTTCAAATTATTGCGAATGATGCTGTTCTCTTACCGAAAAAAAATCGTTTTTGGTTAAGTGCGATTGAAGACACATCTACAAAAAAATATAGCTTTGATAAAGCATTTGAAAAAGTTGATGAGAATGATTTAGTTGTATTTATTTCTCATAATCCTGGTGTTTTTGCGAGAGTACGAGCAAAATTTAGAGCGGATTTAATGATTGGAGGACATTTACATGGTGGGCAAATTAGAATTGGCCCTTATGGTGCCCATCCAAATGGCTCTTATCGAGAGCGAGAAGGTGTCATGACGTTAGTAAGTAATGGCTATGGGACAACATTATTACCCTTAAGACTTGGTGCAAAACCGCAGTGTCATATTATTGACATTGAAATTTCGGGTAAATAAACAACCAAATTCTGATAGAAGGCGTATAATGAGAATGGATCTAATTTTTATTATGTAAAAGAGAGGATTAGCACCTTTCGCTAATCGAATTTGATAGGAGTGTCAAGAAATGCAGCAAGCAGATGCCATAATTGTTGGAGGCGGCCCATGTGGTTTAGCAGCAGCAATAGCTTTGCAAAATATTGGATTACAGCCAATTGTGATTGAAAAGGGGAATATTGTAAATTCGATTTACAATTATCCTACACATCAAACTTTTTTTAGTACAAGTGAACGTCTAGCTATCGGAGATGTACCTTTTATTATTGAAGGACGCAAGCCAAAACGAAATCAAGCACTTGTGTATTATCGAGAAGTTGTGCGTTTGAAAAATATTCAGGTAAATCGCTTTGAAAAAGTAAATAGCGTGAAGAAAAATGATGCTTTATTTACAGTAACAACAGATAAAGAAGTATATGAAACGCCCTATGTCGTGATAGCAACTGGCTATTATGACCATCCTAATTATTTAAAGATAAAGGGAGAACAATTACCGAAAGTCTTCCATTATTTTAAAGAAGGACATGAATTTTTTGATACAGATGTATTAGTGATAGGCGGAAAAAATTCAGCGGTGGATGCAGCGCTTGAGCTAAATAAAGCTGGTGCTCGAGTGACGGTAGCTTATCGTGGCAATGAGTATTCACCTAGCATCAAACCATGGGTATTACCAGAATTTGATGGGGTAGTACGAAATGGAGAAGTGAAGATGCACTTCAATACAAATGTGCTAGAAATTCGTGAGCATGAGGTGGTTTTAGAGATAGATGGACAAGAAGAAGTTTTACAAAATGATTTTGTATTTGCAATGACTGGCTATCATCCAGATCATTCGTTTATTCGTGCTATGGGTGTAACTATTGATGATGAAACGGGGCGTCCGTTTATTACACCAGAGACGATGGAGACGAATATAGAGGGTTTGTTTATTGCTGGTGTGATTGCAGCAGGAAATAATGCCAATGAGATCTTTATCGAGAATGGCCGCTTCCATGGCGATAGTATTGCACAAACTATTGCTAAAAGAACAAAATAAATGAAAGCTGTATAGGCATGTGGCTTATACAGCTTTTTTTAAGTAAATGAAGGTGAAAGCAACGTGAAAAATGAATGGAGGGTGCGCATTTGAGTGGGGTGTACTGGCTCTTAAGTTATATAATAGGAAACTTTATGACGGCTTTTTTCGTTGGAAAAGCATATGGGGTTAACCTTCAAGATGAAAGAAGTAAAAACTTGGGAGCCCGTAATGCAGGGAGTGTAATTGGCAAAGCTGCATTCGTTTGGACATTTTTTGGCGACTCACTGAAGGGTGTAGCAGTCGTTCTTTTGGGACGTATATGGCACCTTGAAGAGTGGGTTATAAATGTGGGAGCTACCTGTGTTATTTTTGGTCATTTATTCCCTGTTTGGTTGAAATTTAACGGTGGAAAAGGCGTAGCTACATTTATTGGAGTTGGACTTGCCCTTTCAACAGGTCTATTTTTTTGGATGATCTTAGGAAGCGCACTTGTGTTTGGTCTTACTAGAAGTCTTACTCTAGGTATGGTTGGTGGCTTTGTTTTATATAGTGTGGCTCTTATCCAAACAGGAAATTTTCAGCTATACATACCGATACTCATAGCAATGCTTTGTATGCTAATCAAGCATATGCCAAATATCAAGGAAACATTAGAAAAAAGGAAGTGACAAGATGTACTGGTGCAAAATAGCGCAAACTGATAAAGAGTTTGAAGCGATTGCTCGTTTGAATTATGAAACCTTTGTGGAGGAAATTCCGCAGCATAAGCCTAATCCTACAAAAAAGAAGATCGATCGCTTTCATCAGGAAAATACATATCTCGTTGTTTATAAAGGAATTGAATTAATTGGAATGATAGCCTTTCGAGATCAGCGACCATTTTCCATTGATGAAAAGATTGGAAAGGTGGAACAATATTTATCACAAGAACAATGTGCCAAGCTTTGCGAAATTCGTTTACTTGCTGTAAAGAAGGCTTATCGAACAGGGCGAGTTCTTTTAAGATTATCACAAGCGTTGAATGCCTTTGCCTATGAAAAGGGGTATACGGCAGCTGTCATTTCTGGTACAACTCGTGAAGAGAAGCTTTATAAGCAAATAGGATTCAAGCAATTTGCCCCTGCTATCGGTACGAAGGATGCTATGTTTTTGCCAATGTTATTAACTAGACAGCAATTTGAACAGTCCTTCCAGCATAGACTTGTAACGGGAGGTCATACATTTTATCCAGGTCCAGTAAAGCAGAGGGTGTCGATAGAATATTCAGATTTATCCCATCGTACTGCTACATTTGGATCACTTTATGGACGTGTGACTTCTAAGCTACTACAACTATCGGAGGCTCACCATGTTGCCCTTGTTGTTGGGACTGGTACGTTAGCAAATGAAGTAATGCTTGGGCAAATAAAGGCACAGCAATTAGGACAAGGCATTATTTTAACAAATGGAGAATTTGGGGAACGTTTACGTAAGCAGGCAGAGCGTTGGGCATTGGATTTTAATGTTGTAGAGCAGAGATGGGGGCAAGCTTTTGATTTTGTGAGTATAGATACAATGCTACAAAAGGGAAGTTATCAGTGGTTGCTTGCTGTGCATGGTGAAACCTCAACAGGCACTTGTAATAACTTAGAGCAGCTTGTGCAGCTAACAAAACACAACAATATGAAGCTCTGCGTTGATTGTATTAGTACTTTTGGCGCATTGCCATTCTCTTTAAAGGATTGTTATCTAGCAACAGCTGTGAGTGGTAAGGCAATAGGTGCATTAAGCGGTCTAGCATTTGTCTTTTCACAAAAGCTTGCGAAACCATCAACTTCAATACCAGCTTATATGGATTTAGCGAACTATCAGCAAGGAGCCATTCCATTCACATTACCTGCGAGCCTGGTTAGAAATGTAGAGGTGGCACTTCAGGCATATCCAGCCCGCTATGAACTGCTACAGCAGCGCTTTGATACTCTACTGCAGCTACCGTTCATGCACTATAAACTATTAACAACCTATTATCCGATGCTCATCACGTTAAAATGTCCAAAGGCTCTGTCTCAATTACATACGGATTTAACATTAAATCAACTATTTGTCCATGGAGACAGCCGTTATTTACGTGAAAATAATTTCATTCAGCTATCAGTAATACAACCAGATTTTGAACAAGCTATTGTTCGTCTCCAAGAGATTTTGTGCTACTATCAACAGATTGTTGAAGCATAAGATGCTAGGAGAAGGGAATATATTGTTTTACATGAAAAAATCCTTTAAATGGAGTGGAGTACCTGATTTATTGAGCCCTATTAATAATTTTAATCGTGCCTTTTGGCCATTAATACCAGTGGCAAATATTGCACCTAGGTCTTCCAGCATTTTGCCGCCGCCTACATAGCCATAGACACCTTCTGCAATACCGTTAAAACAACGGGAAACGAGTACAACAGGAATACCACGTTCTATTAAACTCTCAATTCCTTTTACAACGGTTGGGGGTACATTGCCCTGTCCAAGTCCTTCTAATACTACGCCATCGTATTTACATGCGAGGACAACATCAAGTAAATCGACTTCCATGCCTGCATAGACTTTCAGCATGGCCACTCGTTTTGATAATTCTTTTATGTCAACATATTGCCGGCGGATAGGAGCGTGGTGAAATAATATTCTTGATTTTGTAATAAGTCCGATGGGTCCATATTGAGGAGATTGGAAGGTGTTGACTGAACTAGTGCTTGTCTTTGTTGTATTGACAGCAAGATGGACCTCGTCATTCATGACAACAAGCACACCTTTTTCACGCGCTTCTTCATCTACTGCAACACGAACTGCCTCCATTAAATTATATATACCATCTGCTCCAAGTTCATTGGAGGAACGCATTGCACCCGTTAAAACAATAGGAATTGATAAATCCGTTGTTAGCTCTAAAAAATAAGCTGTTTCCTCTAATGTATCTGTTCCATGTGTGATAACAACGCCATCAATTTTTTCCTCTGAAACTTTATCAATTATTAGATTGCGTAACATTAGCATTTCTTTTGGCGTGATATGTGGTGATGGAAGGTTAAAGGCTTCCATTTCAATAATAGTTGCTAATGAGTCGAGCTTGCTACTTTCTTGCATAAGAGGATTTTCCTTATTTGGCATAACAGCACCTTCGTCACTCATAGCCATAGAAATTGTGCCACCTGTATGAATTAATAAAATTGTTTTTTTCATAAAAATAATAGCTCCTTTTAAAAAATTTTGTCATTACATGGTATAATAATAGCAGTTTAACTTTAGTTAAAAGCTATTTTTTTGTCGAAAATGAAAGGTTAATGTCGTAGGTATTTTTCATCTTAGATTTATAAATATATTTTCTCAATAAAAGGTATTTACAGACATATAAAGATTAACATCCTATATCAGCGTTAATGTGCTGTCCCAAAGCCTTAAAAGGATGTCATGCTTTATTAAATTATGCTAACATAATTTTAAAACTGAACACAATTATGTCAATGCGAAATTGATGTTGAAAGGAGCCGGCAACATGATCATTTTATTATCAGCTGCCATTGCTCCCGGTCTAGCGCTTTTTAGTTATTTCTATTTGCGCAATCAGATGGCAACGGAGCCAAGAAAAACCTTACTTCAAACGTTTTTGTATGGTGCATTTTTAACATTTCCTATCTTGTTTTTACAATATGTCTTAACAGAGGAAGGGGTTTTTCAATATCTTTATCTACAGGATGTTATATTTTCTAGTGTAGTTGAAGAATTTTTTAAATGGTTTGTGCTTTTAATTGCAATCTATAATCATGTTGAATTTGATGATCCCTATGATGGCATACTGTATGGTGCAAGTGTATCTCTTGGCTTTGCAACGGTTGAAAATATATTATATTTATTTTCATTCGGTTTAGATACAGCATTTATGCGAGCTTTATTACCTGTATCAAGTCATGCCTTGTTTGGTGTCGTAATGGGCTATTATTATGGACGTGCCAAGTTCTCGAAGCTTGCAAAGACGAATGAAATGATTGCTATGGCGCTTTGTGCACCGGTAGTATTACACATTTTATATAATACAATTTTATCATTTAAAGGTTACTGGGTATATTTAATGATACCGTTTATGCTATTTTTATGGTGGTTTGGACTAAGGAAAGTAAAACTCGCTCACTATCACCTTGTGCAACACTTGCATATGCATAAAAAAATATAAAGCGTAGAAATCAATAAAAGATTTCTGCGCTTTTCTATTTTTAAAATGTATAAATTGAGTCGTTTGTTTCAAGCTATTAAAAAAAGGAGTGATAATCATGCGTTTAATAAGCATAGTTTTTGCCTTGGTACTAGCGATCAGTATATTTACGATTCCGCAAAATGACGCGATAGCATTTACTGAGCAGCAGATTACCCGTGGTGCTTATGGAGATGACGTCATTGAGTTGCAAGCAAGGCTACAATACTTAGGATTTTATAAAAGTAAAATTGATGGAAAATTTGGTTATAACACATATTGGGCTTTGCGAAATTTTCAAGAAAAATATGGCTTACCAGTAGATGGAATAGCTGGCGCTAAAACGAAAAAAACATTGTCTGGATATTCTGATTACGATGAAGGATGGGTAAAAGCCCAATTAAATGCAGGAAATCAATTTACCTATTATGGAGGCATACCACTAGAACAGCAGGTTAAGAATACTACTGGCAGCAGTGGCGGTGGTGGCGGTAAAAGCAGTGGTAGCAGTAATAATAATGGGACTAAAACACAAGTTCCTCCAAAGTATACAGAGAGAGATTTACAGCTAATGGCGAATGCAGTTTATGGTGAAGCAAGGGGAGAGCCTTATGAGGGACAGGTAGCAGTAGCAGCCGTTATTTTAAATCGTTTGGAGAGTCCTGAATTTCCAAATACGATTTCTGGTATCATATTCCAACCTTTAGCATTTACAGCAGTGGCGGATGGACAAATTTGGCTTGAGCCAAACCAGCGAGCAAAAGAGGCAGTCATTGATGCTATGAATGGCTGGGACCCTTCAGAAAATGCACTTTATTATTTTAACCCGAAAACAGCTACAAGTAAGTGGATTTGGTCACGACCTCAAATTAAACAAATTGGAGAACACATTTTCTGTTCATAGAAAGGAGGAAAATAAATGAGAACCATGCTGGCTATACTTACAGCAGCCGTTATTGGCTTAGGTGCTTACAGCATACATTTACATGGTGAAAAGGCAAGTTTACAACGTACCGTGCTTGCCCAGTATACAGATAAATTAACAGATGCTTCTGAGAAATTATCGCATTTACAACGAGCAGTTTCACAATCATTACTGTTTCAGAATGACCAAGCGATTCACAATGAATTAGATTCCGTTTGGCGATTAAGCTCTGATGTTCGATCGTCCATATCAAATATTCCGATCGGACATGAACTTTCTAATCAATGGCTAAGTTACCTAGGACGTCTAGGAGATGAAGCAAAGAAAACAGCTAAAACGGGTGATTACCAAGCGTGGCGTGAAAAAATGCCGAAAATCTCTACAAATTTACAATCACTCTCGGATGAATGGTCAGCGGCAACAGTCGATTTTTATAAAAATAACGGTAAAATGGATGTCTGGCTGAGACAAGTAGATCAAAAAAATCCAAATACAACATTTGATAATGTTCAAAAGACTCTAAAGGACTACAGTGAAAAGGATTTCCCACTGACATTAAGTGAATCCGATTGGCAGAAAAAAATCGAGCTAAAAGCATTACAGGATTCGGTTATTACGGAAAAAGAGGCATTAGAAAAAGTGAAGAATATGTTCCCTATCATTAAGGATGCCACATTTACAGTGACGAGAAGCAGTGATACAGCACCATATCCGTTTTATCATATCCAATTCCACCAAGGTATTCGTCTAGGATATGTGGATCTTACCGAAAAGGGTGGACATTTATTATCCTATTTAGTTGAGCGACCTGTAGATGAAGCAAGGCTTTCACAAGAAGAGATAATGAACAAGGCTGAGGAACATTTAAAACGACTTGGTATAAATGATGTGGCATTTGTAGAATCTCGTGAAAACCATCAAGCATGGCATGTCACATTTGCACGTGTGCACCCTGGCGATAAAGCAATTATTTATGCAGATGGTATTCAGTTAAAGCTAGCGAAGGATACTGGAGAATTGCTTGGAGCAAATGCAATGGAATATATACAGGAAGAGACAATTAAACAACAAACGGCAAAACCAATTGACTGGAAAACTTTCTTTGACAAGGATGTTAAAGTGGAGGAAGTAAAAAATATTTATACAGATAACGGCCAATTTGAACAGCGCCTTTGTTATGAAGTGATTGCAGTAAGAGATGGTCAATCACCTGAAACCTTTAGGATTGTCATTGATGCTGAAAATCACAATGTTTTAAAGGTGGAATATTTAACTTAATCCAAGAAAAAACTACCAGTTCATATAGCCAAAATGAGCATCTCATGCGATAATGAAATTATATTTTTGTTCGGGGAGATGCTCATGGAAATAAAAATTGGTACACTTTTACAACTTGAACCTACTTATACAGAGCGTGTTGAAAAATTCCGCTGTAAAGTTGTAGAACAAAAAGATAATATTCTTTATATTGATTATCCAATAAATATTGTAACAAAGAAAACAGCATTTTTAATAGATGGCTCTGAATTTAGAGCAACTTTTCGCACCGAAGACAAACAATCCTTTGCTTTTAATACAGAAGTGATTGGGCGTAAAGCTGGCAACATACCAATGATTATGTTGCATTGTCCAAAGGCAGAAGAATTTATCAAAATTCAACGTCGTGAATATGTACGTGTGGAAACGCCTGTAGATGTGGCAATACAGTTTAAGGATTATAAATATCAGCTTGTAACAACAGACATTAGTGCTGGTGGTTTAGCAGTTATGTTAAAAGGTGAAGTGGCTTTCAAAGATGATGATGAGGTGAAGCTCACAATCGTATTACCATACGCCAATGGGGATGTAAAATATGTCATTACCGAAGCAACTATTGTGCGAATTTTTGAAAAAGATGACAAAACCATTGCAACAATTCGGTTAATTGATACAGATGATGTTGATCAGCAGCATATTGTACGTTTCTGTTTTGAACGTCAACTAGTCAATCGTCGTAAAGAATTAAATCCCTTTGACCTTTGAAATGTGAGTGACAAACATTGTGAAATTTAAGTGGCGTACTAATTGTCACGATTAAGAAAAGCCCTCTGCGAGTTAGAGGGTTTTTTTATCTTTATATGTTACAATATGGTGTGATAGAAAGTAGGGGAAATGATGAAAAATATTCAAATTGCGATTGATGGCCCTGCTGGTGCAGGAAAAAGTACAATCGCTAAAATAGTTGCAGAAACTCTTGGATTTACCTATATCGATACAGGTGCTATGTATCGTGCAGTTACGTATAAAGCCATGCAACAGAACATACATTTAGATGATGAAACAAAATTAGCAGAAATGCTAGCAGCTAGCACAATCGAATTAAAGCCATCTCCGCAAGGGCAGCTGGTCTTTTTGGATGGTAATAATGTTTCAGCGGAAATCCGATCAAATGAGGTAACTTCCTCTGTGTCACAAGTAGCCGCTCATGCAAAGGTTCGAGAACTGCTAGTAGCACAGCAACAAAAACTGGCTGCTAATGGTGGTGTTGTAATGGATGGGCGTGATATTGCTACACATGTATTAAAAAATGCGGAATTAAAAATCTTTATGTCTGCTACAGTAGAGGAGCGAGCAAGACGCCGTTTAATTGACAATCAAAAACGAGGGATAGCGTCTTCCATTGAGAAGCTTCAGGAAGAAATTGCTCTGCGCGACAAAATGGATAGTGAACGGGAAGCATCTCCACTTATTCAAGCAGAGGATGCTATATTTTTAGATACGACATCATTGTCCATTGATGATGCAGCACAAGCTATTTTAAGATTAGCGCAAGAAAAAATGGTATAAATCCTAAAATTTCAGACATTTTTTGAATTTAAAGGATTTATTTTTGTCTTTGTCTTCAATATCGAATAAAATAGTAAGGGAAGATGCGAAGGAGGGTTACATATGTCTGAAGAAATGAACTATGCAGAACAAACGTTTAACGAAGGTGATATCGTCAAAGGTATTGCTGAGCAGGTTGATGAAAAAGCGGTAACTGTTTCAATTCCAGGAGCACCGTTTGATGGTATCGTACCAATCAGTGAATTATCAAGCTTACACATTGAAAAAGCGTCTGATGTTATCTCTGCTGGAGATGAATTAGAGTTGATGATCACAAAGGTTGAAGAAGAGAACTATGTCTTATCAAAACGTAAAGTAGATGCTTTAAAAGCATGGGATACACTTGAGCAACAATTCGCCGCTGAAGAAGTATTTGAAGCGGAAGTTAAAGATATTGTTAAAGGTGGTCTTGTCGTAGATTTAGGTGTACGTGGCTTCGTACCAGCTTCACTTGTAGAAGACTACTTTGTCGATGATTTTGAAGGCTATAAAGGCAAGACACTAAGCTTTAAAATTGTCGAGCTGGATAAGGAAAAAAATCGTTTAATTTTATCACACCGTGCTGTGGTAGAAGCAGAAAAAGCTTCGCAAAAGAAACAAGTCATTAACGAAATTCAAGCAGGCGATGTATTAAACGGAAAAGTTCAACGAATTGCATCATTTGGAGCATTCATTGATCTTGGAGGTATTGATGGCCTTGTGCATATTTCACAAGTGTCGCATGAGCATATAAGCGATGTGAGTGAGGTTTTATCAGAGGGACAAGAAGTAACGGTAAAAGTTCTTTCTGTTGATCCAGAAAATGAGCGTATTTCGCTGTCCATTAAGGAAACACTTCCTGGCCCTTGGTCGAATATCGAGGAGCGTGCAGCTAAAGGAACGGTATTAGATGGTAAAGTAAAACGCCTAACATCATTTGGTGCGTTTGTGGAGGTTTTCCCGGGCGTAGAAGGGTTAGTGCATATTTCGCAAATCGCCCATAAGCATATTAATACACCACATGAAGCCTTAAAGGAAGGACAAGAGGTACAAGTAAAAGTGCTTGACGTCAATGGTGAGGAAGGTCGCCTAGCTCTAAGCATTAAAGATTTACTTGAAAATCCTGAGGCAGAAGAAGTAATCGACTATGAATTACCAGAAGAAAACACAGGCTTCTCTTTCGGTGATGTCATTGGTGATAAATTAAAAAACTTTAAATAAACGAGTTGAGCGAGGATGCATGTTGTATCCTCGCTTTTTTATGGGATTTCTGATAGAAAAGTTTTTAAGTGGTGGATAAAACGCAGAAAGTAGCGGATAAAACTCTCGAAGCGAAGGATAGCACGAAGAAAGTAGCGGATAGAAGCTTCAAAGTGAAGGATAGGATTAAAAGTAGCGGATAAAACTCTCGAAGTGAAGGAAAGCACGAAGAAAGTAGCGGATAGAAACTTCGAAGAGAAGGATAGAATTTAAAGAGCGGATAGAACTCTCGAAGCGAAGGATAGCACGAAGAAAGTAGCGGATAGAAGCTTCAAAGTGAAGGATAGGATTTAAGGTAGTGGATAGAACTCTTGAAGTGAAGGATAGCACGAAGAAAGTAGCGGATAGAAGCTTCAAGGCGAAGGATAGGATTTAAAGTAGCGGATAGAACTCTCGAAGTGAAGGATAGCACGAAGAAAGTAGCGGATAGAAGCTTCAAAGTGAAGGATAGGATTTAAAGTAGCGGATAAAACTCTCGAAGCAAAGGATAGAACTCCTAAAGTGCAGGATAGAACCTTCGAAACGATGGATAGAATTCATAAAGTATTACAATTTGACAGAGTTATCCCGTGTAAAATAAATCGAACGAGACGTTATAGCGATACATAGCGCTCTATTTAATGGATATGATATGATATAATGGCATTTTTCGTGTATAATAGCGAAAGACAAGAAGTTTGGAAGGATGAAGTACAGATGACGAAACCAGTAGTAGCCATCGTAGGTCGTCCGAACGTAGGTAAGTCGACGATTTTTAATCGTATCGTTGGGGAACGTGTTTCGATTGTGGAGGATATCCCAGGGGTTACACGTGACCGTATTTATAGTTCGGCAGAGTGGTTAACACATGACTTTAATATTATTGATACAGGTGGTATCGAGATAGGAGACGAGCCGTTTTTAGAGCAAATTCGTCAACAGGCTGAAATTGCGATTGACGAAGCTGATGTTATTATTTTTATGACAAACGGTCGTGAGGGTGTAACAGCTGCAGACGAACAAGTGGCTAAAATTTTATACAAAACAAAGAAACCAGTCGTTTTAGCAGTGAATAAAATCGATAATCCGGATATGCGCGAGATGATCTATGATTTCTATGCACTTGGCTTTGGTGAGCCTTGGCCGATTTCAGGCTCTCATGGCTTAGGCTTAGGGGATTTATTAGATGAATGTGCTAAACATTTCCCAAAAGAGGATGAAGAGCAATATGGGGATGATGTTATTAAATTCTCGCTTATTGGTCGTCCTAATGTAGGGAAATCCTCGTTAGTGAATGCATTTTTAGGACAGGAACGTGTTATTGTTAGTAATATTGCTGGTACAACGCGCGATGCAATTGATACTCCATATGAGTACGATGGACAAGAATATGTCATTATTGATACAGCAGGTATGCGTAAAAAGGGGAAGGTCTATGAAACGACTGAGAAATATTCAGTGTTGCGTGCCCTACGTGCCATTGAACGCTCCGATGTTGTGCTAGTTGTGCTAAACGCTGAAGAGGGTATTCAAGAGCAGGACAAAAAAATTGCTGGCTATGCACATGAGGCAGGGAAAGCTGTTGTCATTGTTGTGAATAAATGGGACGCGATTGAAAAAGATGAGAAAACAATGAACGTCTTTACACAACAAATTCGAGAGCATTTCTTATTCTTAGACTATGCACCGATTATTTTTGTATCAGCAAATACCAAACAACGGGTACATCAAATTTTACCGATTATTCAGCGTGTAAGCGAAAATCATTCAATGCGCATTCAATCATCCATTTTAAACGAAGTAATTGAAGATGCTGTGGCACGTAATCCAGCGCCGACTGATAAAGGTCGTCGATTACGTATTTACTATGCAACACAGGTTGCGATACAGCCACCAACGTTTGTGATTTTTGTAAATGAACCTGAATTGATGCATTTCTCTTATGAACGTTTTTTAGAAAATCGTATTCGAGAAACATTTGATTTTGAAGGGACGCCAATACGTTTAATTACTCGTGCTCGTGCCTAGGAAAATGATACACAGACAGTACGCCTATCCGACGTTTTTTGTTGGATGGCGTCTTTTTACAAAAAAGGTCAAGCATCATTGAAAACCTATTACAGGCACTATGAAAAGGGAGGATTTTGAATGGAAAAAGTTTGTGTGTTAGGTGCAGGCTCATGGGGAACTGCATTAGCAATGGTACTTGCAGAGAATGGACATGATACACTTGTCTGGACTCATCGAGCTGATCAAGCTGAAGAAATAAACAGCCTGCATACGAATAAAAAGTATTTACCAGAAACAATATTACCAATAAATTTGCATGCTACAAGTGATATTGCTCAGGCAGTTGCTCATTCAGAAATAATTATTGTTGCTGTACCAACAAAGGCCATTCGAGAAGTGTGTGAAAAAATGGTAGTATCTCTCGATAAAAAAATCCTATTTGTTCATGTTTCAAAGGGAATAGAGCCAGATTCACTAAAAAGAATTTCAGAAATTCTAGCAGAGAGTCTCCCAGCTGAATTTATAGAGGAAATTGTAGTGCTTTCTGGTCCGAGCCATGCGGAGGAGGTTGTCTTACATCATCCAACAACCGTGACAGCGGCCTGCGCTAATATTGAGGCTGCTGAAAAAGTACAGGACCTATTTATGAATCAATTTTTCCGTGTTTACACAAATGAAGATGTTATCGGCGTAGAAATTGGTGGCGCACTAAAAAATGTTATTGCATTAGCTGCTGGAATTACAGATGGCTTAAATTATGGTGATAATGCTAAAGCAGCTTTGATTACTCGAGGATTAGCCGAAATTACACGCCTTGGTGTTAAAATGGGAGGGAATCCTTTTACATTCGCAGGACTAACAGGTATGGGTGATTTGATTGTTACATGTACAAGTGTACATTCTCGAAATTGGCGTGCAGGTCATCTGCTTGGAAAAGGGATGAAGCTACAAGAGGTCCTTGATCAAATGGGTATGGTGGTAGAAGGTGTGCGTACGACGAAGGCAGCCTTTCAATTAGCAGAAAAATATAATGTGGCTATGCCAATATCAACAGAGCTTTATAGTGTGCTCTTTAATGATGTAGAACCGAAAATAGCTGTTGATGCATTAATGATGCGAATGAAAAAGCGAGAAATTGATGAGATTTCATAGATTCAATCGTTGATTACTTTTGTCATAATATGGACATAAATAAGGTGTTCTAGCGGTAATGCTGGGACACTTTTATTGTATACCTATTAAAAGGTTGTCCATTTGATGATAGTTTACTGGACAACTATTTCTTTTTAGCGAAAGCACATAGTATAATAATCTTTGATTGTTTTGTGACATTGAAGAAAGGTGGTTGTCTTAAATGGGTCCGTTAGCACATATGCCTGCTCTAGACGTAATGTGGGTATCGTTTTATTGTATCGGCTTTATGATTATCTCAGTCGGTTTAATTTATTTAGCGCGAAATAAGATTTCAAATGTTTTTTTACGTACAATCGTAAATTTATCAGCATACATATTGTTTGGGCTTGGTACTTTCTTAATGGTACTGATTGTTGCCACATGGCCAGCATAAAAATTAATGAGGTGGAAGTGACATGAAGAAATTAAGTGCTATTATAATGGTACTTGCAACCGCAATACTTCTAGTAGGGTGTGTAACTCCTGAAGATGAGAAGAGGGCTAAAGTAGTCCCTGATGTAGACCAATTAGCAGCGGTTCAGCGGGCGGTGGATGAATATCGTGAAGCCACTGGTGGGCTAGTTCCTATTAAAAATAGTGAGCTAGATACTGATATTTATATAAAATATTTAATTGATTTTGAGAAGCTTATGCCGAAACATCTTGCCCAAATACCTGGGAATGCCTATGAAAAAGGTGGTATTTTCCAATATATTATTTGGGACCCTGAGAATAAGGCACAAGTTAAATTAGTTGATTTAAATGCAGCGGAGCGTATCCGTGAAATTAATATTCGTAAATTGTCAACCCAATATTTACCGATAAAAGGAAACACTGCAGATAATGTGTTCCAAATTGACTTTGAGAAATTAGGCTATAAAAAAGATGTTACTGTCAAAAGTCCTTATTCTGGTGCCGAATTACCTTTATTTATGACAGGTGATGGTGAAATACATGTCGACTACTCAATTGATTTAGGCCAATTGCTAAAAGGAGACAATCCTGATGTGAAATCAGGAGAAGATATCCGTCAGCTACTTATTGATAAATATCCAGTGGTACCAGCATATTCTGTGCCATATACAGTCGATGAAAATGGCGAACCAACCTATTTTATGGAAGCCTATGATAGTGATGCAAAAAAAGCTAGAGAAAAAGCGATAGAAAAGGCTAAGAAAGAGGCCGAATCTCAAACGAATAAAAAATAGTGCTCATAAGCTCCTTACATTTGTAGGGGGCTTTTTCATATTTGTCTGAGGACTTGCATATAGTGAAAAAGCGTAGATAAAGGAGGCAGAAACCTTGAGTGAAGCAGTATTTAAAGAAATTGCAGAGCGCACAAATGGCGATGTTTATATTGGTGTTGTCGGTCCAGTACGGGTAGGTAAATCTACATTTGTAAAAAAGGTTATGGAAGCAGTTGTGTTACCAAATATTGTGGATGAAACGGAACGAATGCGAGCACAAGATGAATTGCCGCAAAGCTCACCGGGGCCAGTCATTATGACTGCTGAGCCGAAGTTTGTGCCTGCCCAAGCAACACGTATTGCGGTCGGTGAAGATGAAATGACATTCCAAATTCGTTTAGCAGATTGCGTTGGCTATATTATTGATGGGACAAAGGGATATGAGGACGAAAATGGACCAAAATATGTGCATACACCTTGGCACACAGAGCCCATTCCTTTCCAAGAAGCGGCAAAAATAGGGACAGATAAAGTAATTCGAGACCATGCCAATATCGGAATTGTTGTTACAACGGATGGTACAGTGAATGGTATTAGCCGTCGTGCAGCAGAGAAGGCAGAAGAAGAGATTGTAGAACAGCTTACTGAAATTGGAAAACCCTTTGTTGTTGTGTTAAATTGTCAAATGCCAGCAAGAGAGGAGACGGTTCAGCTCAGAAATGAATTATTTGAGCGTTACAATGTCCCTGTCATTGCAATTTCAATTGATCAAATGCGCGCAACGGATGTTCAATATATCCTACAAGAAGCGTTATTTGAATTCCCAATCCGTACAATCGAGGTGGAGAAGCCGGATTGGTTAGATGTTTTAGATGCATCACATCCATTGAATGTGGCACTGATTGATTCGATGGAAGAAGTATTATCTTCAGTGATGCGAATTCGGGATGTACAGCAGGCGTCAGATGCCTTTAAAGCCATCGATTATATTGACCAAAGTGAAGTGGTACATGTAGACTCTGGGGCTGGAACCGCAGTTATACGAGTCTCATTACAAGGAGAGCTATATAAATCGGTGTGTAATGAATGGCTAGAAGAACCAATTGAAACAAAGAAAGATTGGCTACTCTTTATTAAAGAAGCGGCTGAGGCAAAGGAAGCACAAAAACGTTTTAAAACAGCTATTAACGATGCTGATTCCACTGGCTATGGTGTGACACTGCCGATGATGCAGGAATTTGAGCCAACAGCACCTGAGCTCATTAAACAAAATAATTTCTTTGGAGTCCGTATGAAAGCAAAGGCACCATCTTATCATATTATTCGAGTAGACATGGAATCTGAATTTGCTCCGTTAATTGGCTCTGAGTTCCATAGTCAACAGTTACTTAAGGATTTAAATCATGCTTATTTACATGATCGTGATGCATTATGGAATACACAGCTTTTCGGAACACCATTGCATGAAGTGTTAAAAGAAGGAATTCGCTATAAAATGGATGCTGTTCCACCTACAGCCAAAAAACGCATGCGTCAAACAATTGAACGAATGGTGAACGAGGGTGACAGAGGATTAGTTACGTTTATTTTGTAGGAACAAAAAGAAAAATAAAGCGCAAAAAATTAGTACAGGGCTTTTCGTTTTTATGCGAAAAGTCCTGTTATTTTTGTTTTTTGGGTGAAAAACTGACTTTTTGGTTATAATCATGAATGAATACAGTTGCGTCGCGGTTTTCTATGTGTTACTCTTTTTACAGAATTGGTTCATGACCCTTTGAGAGGAGGTGAATGGTGTGAATAAAACAGAATTAGTAAACTCTGTTGCTGAAGCTGCAGGTCTTTCTAAAAAAGACGCTTCTAAAGCAGTTGAAGCTGTATTTGATACAATTCAAGATGCTCTTGCAAAGGGTGACAAAGTACAATTAATTGGTTTTGGTAACTTTGAAGTACGTGAACGTGCGGCTCGTAAAGGTCGTAACCCACAAACTGGTAAAGAAATCGAAATCGCTGCTAGCAAGGTACCTGCTTTCAAACCAGGTAAACAGCTCAAAGACGCTGTAAAATAATACACGTCTAGTAGTTACATAGAGCAGTCTTCATGTAATCGAACATGAAGGCTGCTCTTTTTAGCTCTTATTGAGGGCTTACAATATTTATGCAAGATAATTATTATACATAGTGATTTTGAAAAGGATGTTTTATTGTTAATGAAGCATTCTAATATAGTATATGCATAATTCGAAAATATGCTCTGTTTCGGAAATTCAGAATGGCTTCATTTGCTCGTAAAGCATTAAAATTTTTTCAATCAGGTAAGTCGTTTTGCGCTAACCTTTTGGATATGCTACGATGCATAGGGAAATGTGTAATGTTTTGATATGCAGGAGGTTTTTTACGAATGTCAAATGTTGATTTATTGAAAATAGAAGAAGCAGTAAAAATGATACTAGAAGCTGTAGGAGAAGATGTAAATCGTGAAGGTTTACTAGACACACCAAAACGAGTTGCTAAAATGTATGCTGAAATGTTTAGTGGCTTACATGAGGATGCAAGAGATTATTTTAAAACAGTTTTCCACGAAGATCATGAGGAATTAGTGCTTGTGAAGGATATTCCATTTTATTCAATGTGTGAGCATCACTTGGTTCCTTTTTACGGAAAAGCGCATGTGGCATACATACCGAACGATGGAATAGTTGCAGGCTTAAGTAAATTAGGGCGTGCAGTAGAAACAATTGCCCGTCGCCCACAATTACAGGAACGTATTACCTCCTCTGTAGCTGATACGATTATGGAAATGCTTTCTCCTAAAGGAGTTTATGTAGTGATTGAAGCGGAACATATGTGTATGACGATGCGAGGATTAAAGAAGCCTGGCTCGAAAACAGTGACATCGGTTGCACGTGGCATTTATGAGGAAGATGAAGTAAAACGAAGAGAAGTATTATCATTTATTCAAATGTCTTAAATTGCATGTCTAATTATGTTATGATGGACTAAGAATTTGTCGGATTTAAGGAGTGTACAAATAATGTCACAAGATTATATTGTTATTCAAGCAGAGGAAGATGGCGTGCATGTAATCGGTTTAACACGTGGGACGGATACAAAATTCCACCATTCTGAAAAATTAGATGCGGGCGAAGTGATGATTGCTCAATTCACTGAACATACATCTGCTATGAAAATTCGTGGAAAAGCACAAATTCATACAGCTCATGGTGTAATTCATAGTGAGGCTAAAAAATAAAAGCTGAAATGTCCATTACAATGGTACATAAACTTGCTTAGATGTGTAAAACTTAGTATTGTTTTAATTCGATTTTAAAGGCAGTTGGATTCCAGCCATTTTGATGGTGAAAAATCTACTGCCTATCATGTTGATAGAAGCGAAATTTTTTTATGACAAATCGTCACGTATGCTATAATGACTCAGTAAGCAAACGTTAGGAGATAAAAGCAACTAACGTATTTGAAAGTGAAATGGAGTAAGGTCTATGAATGCAACATACATTCAAAATTCAATTGCACAGTTAAAAAAAGAGATTTTCATGGATGTTCGTCATAGAACTTTGCAAAAATACACAGGGACACCTGTGATTGATGAAAATCAATTGTTTTACTTGTTAGTTCCTTTTTTGAATGGTGAGGAGTGGCAACAAGAGCAAAGAGAAGCTGCAATTACAGTTGGTATTGTGTACGCAGCTCTTTCGGCGCACGATCATATAAAAGAATTAGATGCCACATCTAAAGAGCAGCAGCTAACCGTTTTAGCTGGAGACTTTTATAGTGGACGCTATTATGAGATTTTAGCGATGTCTGGAAATGTTGCTTTGATTCGAAAATTGTCACAAGGCATTGTGGCACGCTGTGAACACCAAATAAAGGTGTATGAGGCAACGAAAAGATCGATTGAGCAATGGATTGCTTCAATGAGCACTATAGAATCAGGGTTAATCGCCAAATTTTTTGAGCTTTATTCATTCGAAAAGTATATTCCAATAGTGGAAAAAAGCTTAATTATTTTACGTTTAGAAAGAGAATGGGTGGCTTATCATCGTGGACAAGTGTCTTTAATGAGCAAGGCGCTTGAAGAGAGTGCAAGGTTCGATGGCACAACCTATTACAGTGTCATCCAGGATAAAATTGTGCAATTAAAAAAAGAGCTATTACAGGAGATTACTGAGGCATCGTTTTTACAAGGTGATGTGAAACAAGCTCTACAAGCACGTGTAGAGGCATCTATTGCTTCTACTAATGGATAAGAGAGGTTTTTCAAAATGGCTAAAACGAAAGAAGAGCACGTTCACGAAGTATTTGAAAGTATTTCGGAAAACTACGACAAAATGAATGGTGTTATTAGTTTTCAGATGCATGTTGGCTGGCGTAATGATACGATGAAGCACATGGCTGTAAAACCTGGATCAAAGGCATTGGATGTTTGTTGTGGGACAGCAGATTGGACGATTGCCTTGGCACATGCAGTGGGTGAAAATGGAGAGGTAAAGGGGCTTGATTTTAGCCAAAACATGCTGAAGGTTGGGGAGCAGAAGGTAAAGCCGTATCCTCAAATTGAGCTTATTCATGGAAATGCCATGGAATTACCTTTTCCCGACAATACATTTGATTATGTAACGATTGGTTTTGGTCTTCGTAATGTTCCAGATTATTTACAGGTGCTAAAAGAAATGAATCGTGTTGTAAAACCAGGAGGAATGGTTGTTTGCTTAGAAACATCACAATCAGAAATTCCGGGCTATCGACAATTATTCCGTTTTTATTTTAAATATATAATGCCGATATTTGGTAAAATATTTGCGAAAAGCTATAAAGAATATTCTTGGCTTCAGGAATCTGCAAATGATTTCCCAGGTATGAAAAAGTTAGCGGCAATGTTTCAGCAAGCAGGTTTAGAAAAAGTAACGTACAAAGCATACAGTGGCGGTGCTGCGGCAATGCATATGGGCTTTAAAAAGATACGTTAATGGGGGAAGGTTTTCACGCGTGGAAAAGATGAAGTTAAAACTACTCTATTCCGATTTGAAATCAGATATCGATATCATTGAACAAGAACTAGAAAAAGCAGTAAACTCTTCTTCCTATTTGATCAATGATGCTTCTCTCCATTTATTACAAGCTGGTGGCAAACGGATACGGCCAATTTTTGCATTGCTTGGTGCAAAATTTGGGGAATATGATATCCAGAAAATGAAGGATGTTGCTGTGCCTTTAGAGCTTATTCATATGGCATCACTTGTGCATGATGATGTTATTGATGATTCCGATATGCGAAGAGGACGCCCGACTGTCAAATCCCAATGGAATAATAGAGTAGCAATGTACACGGGCGATTTTATTTTTGCGCGTGCATTAGAATATATAACGAAGCTTGAGGACCCATTAGTGCATCAAATTTTAGCACGAACAATGGTGGAGATTTGTAACGGTGAGGTCATTCAAATCGAAGATAAATTTAGATTAGATCAGGGTTTAAAGGATTATTTTAGACGAATTAAACGCAAAACTGCATTGCTGATTTCTTCAAGTTGTGAGCTCGGTGCGGTGGCATCAGGTGTCGATGCCAAAACAGTAAGACATTTGAAACGCTTCGGCTATTTTGTAGGCATGAGCTTCCAAATTATAGACGATGTTTTAGATATTATGGCAACGGATAAAGAATTAGGGAAGCCAGCAGGCAGTGACTTACTACAAGGCAATATTACATTACCGATTTTATTATTAAAAGATGATCCACAGATGCAACCATACTTAGTTAAAGTATTTGCTGGTACGCTAACAGAAGCGGAACGGCAAAAAATGTTACAGTATGTGCGTAAATCTCATGCAATTGAGCAAGCTAATCGTATGAGTGATAAATATTTGAAAAAAGCCTTACAAGAAATTGATGCTTTACCAAAACATCCGGTTAAGAAAAAACTACGTGATGTTGCTTTATTTATGGGTAAGCGTAAATTCTAGCTTTTTGTTGTACAAAGGCTCATTTTTTGTTAATATTTATCGGTAGGTGTAAAACCTGTTAGACGAATTTAAGGAGTGTTTTAAACATGGCAATCGAAAAAACTTTTTTAATGGTTAAGCCTGATGGCGTTGAGCGTCAAGTAGTAGGAGATATCGTAGATCGTTTTGAACGTCGCGGTTTTGAAATGAAAGGTGCTAAATTAATGGTAATTCCAAAAGAATTAGCAGAGAAGCACTATGCGGAGCACGCTGAACGTCCATTCTTTGGTGAATTAGTTGATTTCATCACTTCTGGTCCTGTATTCGCTATGGTATGGGAAGGCGAAAATATCATTAAACTTGCACGTACAATGATGGGTGCTACTAAACCTGAAGATTCAAACCCAGGTACAATCCGTGGTGACTACGCAACAACTGTTTCTCACAACATCATCCACGGTTCTGACTCTCTTGCGTCTGCAGAGCGCGAAATCGGCTTATTCTTCGGTGAGGAGTTAGTTTAATTCGCAATTCTAAGAAGAGTAGCGAAATAACTACGGATAGAACTTAATAAAAAATTCATCTATTTTTCGATGTTACTTTTACCTTCTAACAAAAAAATGTTAGAGGGTTTTTTGTTTGTCAAAATCATTTAATAAAGTTAATGAAAACATTGGTTTAAAACTGAGAAACATGAAATTAATAAATTTTATCAATAAGCTTCGAAAATATGTAAGAGCACTTGTTGTTCATAATGGATATTTATAAATAAATAAAATTTAAGGCATTACAACTTCAGAGATAAAATCTCTTTTACAATAGTAATTGAAGTTTATATACATATATGGTTATAAATGTAGTAAACTATTTCGTAAATATTTATCCCCTTCCCGATAATAAATAACTGAGGGATAGAAGCCACGAACTGACGGATAGAATCATCAAAGTGCAGGATAGGTATCCAAAACTAACAGATGGAACGATCAAAATAATGGATAGATTCTTCAACTTAAATAAGGTAATCTCAACATACATATAGAATTGTTAAAAACTTCTTCCTCATGTACAATAAATGCTATAATATTCTGATAATTAAGGTTTTTAATAGTTTAATAATCGAGAATATATTTCATAACTTCCAAATACACTTTAGGGTGATGGATAATGTAAAGGGGTTTTTCATGATGAGAGAAGTGGTGATTGTAGCGGCTGTTCGTACAGCGGTTGGTAGAAGAAAAGGGGCATTAAGCAATGTACGAGCGGATGATTTAGCCGCAGATATTTTACAAGAGGTGGTACAACGCGCAGGCATCGAAAAGCATCAAGTTGAGGATGTTATTTTAGGCTGTGTGACACAAACAGCTGAGCAGGGGGCTAACATTGCTCGAACAGCCTTATTAATGGCAGGCTTTCCTGAGACTGTTCCAGGTGTAACGATTGATCGACAATGTGGTTCAAGTCAGCAGGCCGTGCATTTTGCAGCACAAGCTATTTTAGCGGGTGATATGGACATCGCTATTGCTGGTGGGGTTGAGAGTATGACAAGAGTGTCAATGGGTGCTAATATGCAGAATGCTCATGAAGGTAAACGCTTACAGGATAACTATGCCATTATTCACCAAGGTTTATCAGCAGAAAAAATGGCAGAAAAATGGAGCCTTTCAAAGGAGCAGCTAAATAACTATGCCTATAATAGTCATAGGCGAGCATTAGCCGCGATGGAGGCTGGCTATTTTACAGATGAAATATTACCGATTCAAGTTACACAAGAGGATGGCTCTGTTTCAACTTTTTCCATGGATGAGGGACCACGAGCTGAGACATCAGTTGATAAATTAAATGGTTTGAAAACAGTTTTTCAGGAGGATGGTGTAATTACGGCTGGTAATGCGAGTCAAATGAGTGACGGTGCATCGGCAGTGGTCATTATGTCCTTAGAGAAGGCACAGGAACTTGGTTTACAGCCTCTTGCTAAAATTTCCACAAGAGTAGTTGTTGGCTCAGATCCGACCCTTATGTTAACTGGTCCTATAGAGGCAACTAGAAGAGCATTAGAACGTTCGGGTCTAAAGATTGAAGATATCGATACGTATGAAGTGAACGAAGCTTTTGCGCCTGTGCCACTTGCTTGGCTGCATGAAATTGGAGCAGATCCTGAGAAGCTCAATCCAGATGGGGGAGCAATTGCTTTAGGTCATCCATTAGGAGCAACGGGTACAAAGCTACTAACTACGATGCTCTACCGAATGAAGCGGGAAAATTTACGCTATGGATTACTTGCTATCTGTGAAGGTATGGGCATGGCAAATGCCACTATTATTGAAAAAATTTAAAAGGGGTTGTAATGGATGAAGTGTCATGAGGTAATAGCTATTGTAACAGGGGGCGCGTCTGGATTAGGAGAAGCCACTGTCCGTAAAATCGTTGAAGAGGGTGGTAGGGCAGTAATTTTTGATGTCAATGATGAGCGAGGACATGCTCTAGCAGAGGAATTAGGGGACAATGTTGGATATACACGCGTTGATGTTACAAAAGAAGCCGATGTAATCGCAGGGCTAGAGCAAGCATTAGCCATGTTCGGTTCCATTAACGTAACTGTAAACTGTGCGGGTATTGCTGATGCAAGTAAAGTAATTTCAAAGCGTGGTGTGCATACGCTTGCTTTATTTGAAAAGGTCATTGCTGTCAATTTAATCGGTACCTTCAATGTTATTCGTCTTGCAGCTGAGAAAATGCAGCATAATGAGCCGGATGAGGATGGTCAACGTGGCGTTATTATCAATACTGCATCGGTAGCGGCATTTGATGGGCAAATAGGACAAGCAGCCTATAGTGCATCAAAGGGCGGTGTAGCAGCGATGACATTGCCAATTGCTCGAGAATTAGCAGAGATAGGTGTACGTGTGATGACTATTGCACCAGGGTTGATTGAGACACCTATGTTTGCATCACTGCCAGAGCCAGCACGAGAGGCACTGGCAAAAATGACGCCATTTCCTAAACGTCTTGGGAAACCATCTGAATATGCACTATTGGTGGAAAGTATTATCCAAAATGGTTTGTTAAATGGTGAGGTAATACGCTTAGACGGCGCTATTCGTATGCAGCCGAAGTAAGGCATTCATAGAAAAGCTAGTATTGTGCTTGTAGCAGTTGCCTTGGATGTTTCAAAAATTTTGTGAACAAAGGGGAGAGTATGGTTATGCATATGATGGATACACCTTTAGTATTAACAAGTTTTTTGAATAGAGCAGAACGATTTTTCCATGCAAAAAAAATATATTCCCGGACAAGCCCTACTACTATTCATGAGTTTACCTATAAAGACTATGTAAAAAGAACTCGGCAATTAGCTGATGCCCTTACAAAACTTGGGATGGAACGTGGTACAAAGGTGGGGACCTTTGCTTGGAACCACCATCGACATTTAGAAGCCTATTTTGCAGTTCCATGTGCAGGAGCTGTGTTGCATATGATTAATATTCGTTTAGCCCCTGAGCATCTTGTCTATGTTATCAATCATGCGGAGGATGAAATACTACTCATTGACGATAACTTGGTGCCGCTTATTGCACCAATTGTCTCACAGTTGAGAACCGTGAAGCATTTTATCGTAATGGGGGATGCAGTCCTACTGGAAACCATCCCCTTACCAAATGCGCTTTCCTACGAAGCATTGCTGAAAGAAGCAAATGATTGTTTTACATTTCCTGAGGATTTAGATGAAAATACACCCGCTGGCATGTGCTACACAAGTGCAACTACAGGAATGCCAAAGGGTGTCGTTTATACGCATCGCAGTATAGTTCTTCATAGTATTGCTGCCGGACTCTCTGATAGTATTGCAATTGGTGAAGCAGATGTAGTATTACCTGTTGTCCCAATGTTTCATGCAAATGCATGGGGATTCCCATTCGCTAGCGTTTTATTTGGTGCCACGCAGGTGCTACCTGGACCGATGTTTACCCCGCAGCTACTTTTGGATTTATTTGAAACATATAAGGTTACGCTCACTGCTGGTGTGCCAACAATTTGGCTGGGTGTATTACAGGAGCAACGAAAAAATTCACGTGATTTATCCTCATTACGTTTAATTGTTTGTGGAGGATCTGCATCACCTCAAGGGCTCGTTCGTGGTTTTGAGCAGGAGCTTAAAATTCCTTACATTACGGGCTATGGTATGACGGAGACATCTCCGTTAGTTAGCTTATCAACATATTTAACACATATGCAGGACTATATGTTGGATGAAAAAATGGATGTACGAATTACTCAGGGCATCACAGTGCCACTTATTGAAACACGTGTTGTTAATGAAAATGGTGAAGTGCCTTGGGACAGCAAAACAATGGGGGAACTGACAATAAGAGGTCCATGGGTTGCTGGAGAGTACTACAAGGATGAACGCACAGCAGAAGCCTTTAAAGATGGCTGGCTTTATACAGGGGATATTGCGGTCATGACAGCTGATGGTTATATAAAAATTACAGACCGAACTAAGGATTTAATTAAGAGTGGTGGGGAATGGATTTCGTCAGTGGAGCTTGAAAATGCTTTAATGTCACATCCTAAAGTATTTGAGGCAGCAGTAATCGCAATTCCTCATGAAAAATGGATTGAACGACCTTTAGCATGTGTTGTACCGAAGCCCGAATATAAAGACACTATCACGAAGGCAGAGCTACTAACTGATTTAGAAAATCAATTCCATAAAACATGGATACCAGATGATGTTGTATTTTTAGATGAAGTACCGAAGACTTCTGTCGGTAAATTCTTAAAAGCAAAGTTACGAGAAGACTTGAAGGATTATCGAGTAGAGGTATAATAGACTAAGACTTTGAAGGTGGTGGTCAACTACCTTCATTTTTTATGGAAATTTTTCAGCCCGAAAAAATATTCATAAATTGATGGAAGAATGAACAGAAAAAATGAAACTATTTTTTCCATTTTGCCGTATAATCATTATTAATGAAAGGATGTGGACGTATTGTCAATTGCAATTGTTGCGATTATTGGAGGAGTCATAATTTCTTTAGCCGGCATTTTTACGGACGCCCGCACAAGACAGCAAAAAATTAAACTAAAGTCTATCGATAAGGAGCTTGAGTTGGAAAAGCTCAGATTAGAGACATATACGATGGAGACAGAAAAAATGCGTCTAGAACTAGAACAGTCGAAAGTGTTATTACTAGAGGAAAAACAAAATTCGAATAAGTAACTTGGATTACAGCTGAAAGACTATTTCAGGATTGGCACTTTTCCGCTATAATGGAAATACGACGCTAGAGGGGAAGATAACCGTATGTCTGATTATGAACAATTTATAGAAGGTATCAAGCGCAAAACAGGAATAGATTTAGCGTTATATAAAGAAGCGCAAATGAAAAGACGATTAACCTCTCTCTATGAGAAAAAAGGATATCGTAATTTTGTAGACTTTCTAAGGGCACTTGAACAAGATCGTGATTTAATGAATGAGTTTTTAGATCGCATGACGATTAATGTTTCTGAATTTTATAGAAATGGTAAACGCTGGGAAGTGTTGCAGAAGAAAATATTTCCGAAATTATTGCAATCAAATAAGCGTTTGAAAATTTGGAGTGCTGCTTGTTCAACAGGTGAAGAACCGTATTCACTAGTGATGGTATTATCTCAATTAGTACCCTTATCTCAAATCCAAATTATTGCCACAGATTTGGATGAGAATGTCATTCAAAAGGCAAAGTTAGGTGTATATCCAGAGCGTTCTTTAGCAGAGGTGCCAAATGATATTAAAGCCAAGTATTTTGAACAAGAAGGCTCCTTTTTTAGAGTCAAAGATGAAATTAAACGCTGTGTGACCTTTAAAAAGCATAACCTTCTGAATGATTCCTACGACTCAAATTATGATTTAATTGTGTGTCGCAATGTGATGATTTACTTTACAGAAGATGCTAAGGATCAGATTTATGGGAATTTTAGTAAAGCATTGCGGAAAGATGGAGTATTGTTTGTTGGTTCAACAGAGCAAATCTTTAATCCATCACGCTATGAATTTGATGTAGAGGATACATTCTTCTATAGAAGGAAATAATAAATAATATGAGAAAAGCACTGGTACAATAGACAACATGAATGTCATGTACATATTTGAAGGTATAGATATAGATAAATCATACGCTTTTCGCTTGTCATAAGCAAAAGGCGTATTTTTTATCTAGTTAGATGAGCGAATGAAAAATCACAAAAATAGCTTCGTGAATAATTACTAAATAGATGAAATTGAATTGTGATGTATGTTAATCGTTCAGAATATTCGCATTTAAAATAATGTTTTTCGGTCTGGGTATAATTGATTTACATTCATATGTTGATAGAGTAATTTGAAATTTGTAAACAATGAACGAGAGACTGAAAGACATTTGCAAAAGGACTGTTTTTTTAGAGAATATATGTTATAGTGAAAAATACATACTTTAGCGAGTTGAAGGGAGAAAGCGTTTATGCGTTACTTAACAGCGGGAGAGTCTCACGGCCCCCAATTAACAACAATTATTGAGGGGTTACCATCACTCTTGCCCATTACAGCAGAAAAAATTAACCATGATTTAAAGCGCCGCCAAGGAGGACATGGTCGCGGACGACGTATGCAAATCGAAACAGATACAGTGGAGATAGTTGCTGGTGTTCGTCATGGACAAACACTTGGTTCTCCCGTAGCACTTGTAGTCACAAATGATGACTGGAAGCATTGGACTAAAATTATGGGAGCAGAGCCATTAGCAGAAGATGTGAACCCGGAAGACATCAAACGTCAAATTTCACGACCACGCCCAGGACATGCTGACTTAGTAGGAGGCATGAAATACGGACATCGTGATTTAAGGAATGTGCTAGAACGTTCCTCTGCACGTGAGACAACTGTTCGTGTAGCTGTAGGTTCAGTGGCTAAAGCTTTATTAAATGAATTAGGCATCTCTATTGTGTCTCATGTAACAGAAATTATTGGAATTAAGGCAGATACTTCATTAGTGGAGGGGAAATCTGCTGATGAAATTCGTGCAATTGTTGAAGCAGACCCATGTTACTGTGTAGATCCAAAGGCTTCTGCCAAAATGGTAGAGGCGATTGATGAAGCGAAAAAAGCTGGCGATTCAATTGGTGGTATTGTAGAGGTCATCGTTGAAGGAATGCCAGCAGGTGTTGGATCCTATGTTCATTATGATCGTAAACTTGATGCCAAGTTAGCAGCCGCAATGCTATCTATTAATGCATTTAAAGGCGTTGAATTTGGAATTGGCTTTGAAATGGCACGTCGCAAGGGTTCTGAAGTGCATGATGAGATTATTTGGTCTGAAGAACAAGGCTATAGTCGTGCAACAAATCGCCTTGGAGGCTTAGAAGGTGGCATGTCTACTGGAATGCCAATTGTAGTACGTGGTGTTATGAAGCCAATTCCTACATTATATAAACCTTTGCAAAGCGTTGATATTGAAACAAAAGAACCGTTTAAAGCAAGTGTAGAGCGCTCAGATAGCTGTGCAGTACCAGCAGCATCAGTTGTAGCAGAACACGTTATTGCCTGGGAAATTGCCAATGCAATTTTGGAGCAATTCCATAGTGATCAATTACCACAACTAAAAGCTCAAATAGAAGAACAACGTCGTTATACAAAGGGGTTCTGATGTATGCGAGTACCAGTAACAACGAAATCACACCAATATGAGGTTGTTCTTGGCCATAATTTTTTAGCAAATGCAGTAAAATCATTTGAGGATAAACTTCAAAAAGCTGATAAACTCATTGTTTTTACAGATGTCAATGTATGGGCTGCTCAAGGGGATTATTTCAAGGCAAATTTTCCATATGAGTTTGAGGTATTTATCTTACCAAGTGGTGAGGCATGCAAAACCTTTGAACAATACAATGCAGCACAGACGTTTTTATTACAAAAAAAATGCTCTCGCAAATCCTTTATTTTTGCATTTGGTGGAGGTGCTGTGGGAGATTTAACTGGCTTTGTTGCTGCTACATTTATGCGTGGAGTACCATTTATCCAAATTCCAACAACAATTTTAGCACATGACTCAGCAGTAGGTGGTAAAACAGCCATCAATCATCCACTAGGAAAGAATATGATTGGTGCGTTTTACCAACCTGAGGGAGTTATTTACGATACTGTATTTATTGAGAGTTTACCTGAACGTGAGGTACGTTCGGGGACTGCAGAAGTGATAAAGCATGCCATGATTTCGAATCCAGCATGGTTAGAGGAGTTAATGGCAGCGGATACCGTCATTCATTTTAGTACAGAAGAATTAGCAATACAGCTACGAAAGGGTATTGAAGTGAAGGCGCAAATTGTTGCAGAAGATGAAACAGAACAATCTGTACGAAAGTTTTTAAACTTAGGTCACACGTATGGACATGCCATTGAAGCAGCAGCGGGTTATGGGAAAGTTGCGCATGGTGAAGCAGTTATGATTGGGCTTGTCTATTGCTTATTATTAAGTGAGCGATATGGTGAGCTGGATCGTCATTTTACGAAATCATTTTTACATTTTGCAGTGAAGAATGGCTATCCATTTAAAGCAGTAAATGATTATACTTTTGAACAATTAACAGAGTATTTAATGAAAGATAAAAAAGCAGAGTATGGAATTTTGCAATTTGTTTTATTGGATAAAATCGGCAAACCGTTTATACAGCCGATTGATCTAGTAGAGTGCAAAGAGGTAGATGCAGAATTTCGACAGCTATTAGCGGAGGTGCTTGTATGATTCGTGGACTTAGAGGAGCAATTACAATTGAATCTGACAAGCCGGAGCTTGTATGGGATGAGACAGCAAGATTAGTGCGAGAGGTAGTAGCAGCAAATCATGTAGAGGTGGATAATATCGCTTCAATTCTTATTTCCACAACACCTGATATTACGTCTGCATTTCCAGCACGTGCTGTACGATTAATGGATGGGTGGCAATATGTCCCTGTTATGTGCACACATGAAATGGATGTACCAAATGCATTACCATTATGTATTCGTGTATTAATTCATGCAGAGGTAGATGTAGCACAAAAAGATGTGAAGCATTTGTATCTGAATGATGCAGTGAAATTAAGACCAGATTTAACCCAAGCTAAATAAGTAGAGGAGATGTTTGAGATGAAATGGAAACAACAATTGGACGGTATGCAAGCATATAAACCAGGGAAACCAATTGAAGAAGTACAACGGGAATATGGCTTAAAGGAAGTCATTAAATTAGCATCGAATGAAAACCCGTTTGGATGCTCACCTAAGGTGACAGCTTATTTACAAAATAATGCAGTGAATCATGCACTCTATCCAGATGGTTATGCGCAAAATTTACGTACGGCTGTTGCGAATTTTCTAGGTGTGAAAGAAACACAGCTTCTTTTTGGTAATGGCTCTGACGATATCATTGCTATTATTACACGTGCTTTGTTGTATCCAGGGGTAAATACAGTTATGGCTGACCCATCCTTCTCCCAATACTGGCATAATGCTGAAATAGAAGGTGCAGAAGTACGAAAAATTCCATGTATGGAAGGTGCACATGATTTAGATGCAATGGCAGCGGCAATTGATGAGCAAACATCAATTGTTTGGGTGTGTAGTCCAAATAATCCAACAGGTGTTGTTATTCCGGATACTGACTTACGTGCTTTTCTTGCAAAGGTACCAAATGATGTCCTAGTCGTATTAGATGAAGCCTATATCGAATATGTGACACATCCTGGACACAAAGATACGCTACCATTAATTAACGAGTATCCAAATGTACTATTATTGCGCACATTCTCAAAAGCATATGGTCTTGCTTCATTTCGGGTTGGCTATGCGATTGGACAACCAGATGTCATTGCTAAGCTTGACCCGGTAAGAGCGCCATTTAACAATACTATTTTAAGCCAAGCGGTGGCGGCAATCGCTTTAAGTGATCAAGACTATATACAGGCATGCCGTGATGCGAATGAAAAAGGTAAAAAGCAATATATTGAATTCTGTGAAAAACATAATTTAAAATACTTCCCTACTGATACAAACTTTATTTTCTTTAATATCAATGCTGATAGTGATGTTGTATTCCAAGAGCTAATGAAACGAGGCTTTATAGTCCGAAGTGGAAAAGCTTTAGGCTTACCTGGATTTATCCGTGTAACAATTGGTACAGAGTCTCAAAATGAAGCGTTACTCAATCACCTTGAGAGTGTCCTTAAAGAGCAAGGGGTTTTTGCATGACACGCAAAGTACTCGTTATTGGGCTTGGCCTAATTGGAGGCTCAATTGCTTTGGCATTACAGAAGGCACCAGAAACAAAAATTATTGGCTATGATATGGATGCTAAAACGCGTGAGCATGCTCAAACGTTAAATATCGTTCATGATATTGTAGTAGATCCCAAATCAGTAGCTGCTGACATAGATGTCATTATTTTTGGCACACCCGTTAATGCAACGCTAGAGTGGATGGAACAATTAAAAACATGGCCATTAAAGAAAAAAGTTATTGTTACAGATACAGGAAGTACAAAAAAAATGATTATGCAAAAGGCTGGGGAATTACGGGAGCTAGGCATTACCTTTATTGGGGGTCATCCGATGGCAGGCTCACATAAAAGTGGTGTATTAGCTGCGAAAGCTCATCTTTTTGAAAATGCTTATTATATGCTTACACCACTAGCTGGTGAAGAAATTATCAATATGGCACAACTTGAAAGTTTATTAAAATTCACACATGCAAAGGTAGTCAGTGTTTCGGCTCGTGAGCATGATCATATGACAGCTGTTGTTAGTCACTTTCCACATGTAGTAGCTGCTTCTCTTGTGCATCAATTAGGCGGTGAAAATGGGGAATATCCGATGACACGTTCACTTGCAGCAGGGGGCTTCCGTGATGTAACACGTATTGCCTCATCCAATCCGATTTTATGGCGAGATATTACATTACAAAACCGTGATGAACTCATTGCACAGCTAGAGGGCTGGGAAAAGGAAATGGGGCGTGTGAAGGAGCTCCTCTTACACGGAAGTTCGAAGGATATTGAAAGCTATTTTGCGGTAGCGAAAGAGCTTAGAGACGAATTACCGATAAGTGCAGGCGCAATGTTTACATCATTTGACTTATATGTTGATGTTCCTGACTATCCAGGGGTCATTTCTGAAGTCACAGGCCTGCTTGCAGAGGAAGCGATTAGTATTACGAATTTGCGTATCGTAGAATCACGAGAGGATGTTTTCGGGATTCTTGTGATAAGTTTACAAAATGAAAGTGACCGGGAACGTGCAGCCGCATGCATCCAAAAGCGTGCAAAATTTGAAACATATATTTCATAGGCGTTTCTTAGTAAGAGAAATGCATGTTTACAAGAAAGCGTCGAATTAGGGCGCTTTCTATCTTCATATTGGAGGAAAAAAACAATGAATGAAAAAGTTTTACAATATAATAAACCTACCTTGCGAGGAACTTTGACGATCCCTGGTGACAAATCTGTTTCTCACCGTTCTGTTATGTTTGGAGCAATTGCTACAGGTAAAACGACAGTAGATGGCTTTTTATTAGGAGAGGATTGTTTAAGTACAATTGATTGCTTCCGAAAACTCGGTGTAAAAATAGATGTGGAAGGCACTTCTGTCTCCATAGACAGTCCAGGAATCGACGGATGGCAAGAGCCTACAGAGATTTTATATACAGGTAACTCCGGGACCACGACACGCCTAATGTTAGGAATCCTAGCTGGTTCTAATGTCCATTCAGTAATGACAGGGGATGCGTCAATCGGCAAGAGACCAATGCGTCGTGTTATCGATCCTTTACGTCAAATGGGTGCACACATTACAGGAAGAGCCAATGGTCAATACACCCCATTAGCTATCCAGGGGACATCATTACAGGCGATTGATTATCATATGCCAGTTGCTAGTGCACAGGTGAAATCCGCTGTTTTACTGGCAGGCTTGCGTGCAGCAGGTACTACGATCGTACGAGAAACGGAAATTTCTCGAGATCATACTGAACGTATGCTCCGTCAATTTGGGGCAGAAATTGATGTAAGGGATGGTGTTATATCATTTGAAGGAGGTCAAACGTTGACGGGAACACAAGTGTCTGTACCCGGTGATATTTCGTCAGCAGCCTTTTTCTTAGTGGCTGGTGCTATCTGTCATAATAGTAAGATTATGCTTGAAAATGTCGGAATTAATCCGACACGCGACGGTATCATTGAAGTTCTTCAAAATATGGGTGCATCAATGACGGTGATTCCAAATGAAGATAGTCAGTCAGAGCCGACTGCAACCATTACAATAGAAACCTCATCATTAAAAGCCACTACAATTGAGGGGGAAATTATTCCTCGACTTATCGATGAAATTCCGATTCTTGCTTTATTAGCCACTCAGGCAGATGGCAAAACGGTCATTAAGGATGCTGAGGAGCTAAAAGTCAAAGAAACAGACCGGATAGCGGCTGTTGTAGATGAACTGAGAAAACTTGGTGCAAAAATTGAAGCTACAGAAGATGGTATGATAATTGAAGGACCAACACCATTACAAGGTGCTAGCCTCCAAACATATGGGGATCATCGTATCGGTATGATGGGCGCTATAGCAGCACTTATAACAGATGGAGCAGTTACATTAGACGACGCTGATTGTATCGCAGTGTCTTATCCAACATTTTTTGAACATATTGAGTCTGTAAAGTAAAAAATGATGAAAGACTTCCCAAGTAATTGGGGAGTTTTTTCTTGTTTCGAAAGAAAATGTTTTGTAGCATAAAGATATCAATGAAAGAATAGGTGAATGACTGTGAACAATGCGATGACTGAAATGATGCAAGCACTTGAACAAGGGGACTTAGCATTAATTGATCAGCTACTGGAATCTTTTTTAATGAAGGAGCTACCCGAGGAAATTTATGCACTAGCTGAGGTTTTTATGCAGTATGGGTATATGAAAGAAGCTGACCGTGTACTGGAGCATTTGCAATTTTTATTCCCAGATGAGGCACAGTTAAAAATCGATCGTGCAAATGTCTTAATGGAGCTTGGTAATGAGGATGATGCATTAGATTTATTATTAGAAATTGAGGAGACTTCACCAGAATATCCGCAAGCTTTAGTAGTATTAGCGGATTATTACCAAATGCAAGGACTGTATGAGGTGGCGGAAAAGCGTATCAATGAGGCGTTAGCTATTTTACCAGATGAGCCTTTATTGCATTTTGCCAAAGCAGAACTATTATTTGAAACAGGCCGTTTTTTAGAGGCTGCCAGACTATATGAAGAGTTAAATGAACAACAAGGCGAATTTGCAGGTGTAAATCTTCTTGAACGCCTTGCTGAGGTATATCGGGCTGGAGCTGCCTATGAAACAGCTTTAGATTACTATTTAGCAGCTCTTGAGGATGAAGTAAAGCCAGATATTTTATTTGGTGCAGCCTATTCTGCATTCCAATCACAAAAATACGAAATGGCGATTAAACAATTGGAAGAGTTAAAAGAATTAGATCCTGATTATTTCTCTGCCTATTTATTACTTGCCGAGAGCTATGCCATGACAGAGGATAATAAAAAAGCGTATAGCGCCATTCTTGAAGGTTTAAAGCGTGACGAATATGATAAAACTTTATATTTGTTTGCAGGCAAAATGGCACTAAAAAATGGACTACCAGCTGAGGCAGAACAGTATTTACGTGAGGCAGTAGCATTAGATCCGGAATACATGGAGGCAGTATTAGCCTTAATCTCTATTTTGGCACAGCAAGAACGTTTCGAAGATGTCATCGAATTATTTGAAACCTTGCAGCAAAATGATTTTGAATGGAGCGCTTTATATCCGTTTGCTGCAGAGGCATATGAAAATTTAGAATTGTACGACCGTGCATACGAATTTTACAGTTTGGCATATAATGATTTTAAGGAAGACGCAGCATTTTTAGAAAAATATGTTTATTTCTTATTAGAGGAAGGAAAGCGTTCAGAAGCGAAGGAAGTACTCGGTCAATTAATAGCTATTCAACCAGGTGAAACAGAGTGGCAAGAGAAGTTAGAATCCTTAGAATTTGAGTAAAGGAGGGAGTGGGTATGACTGCTTCTGTATCAGTTGTCGATAAAAAAGCATTTGTTCGATGGTTTTTAAAAAATTATCAATTGAAACGTCGTGAGTGTGTATGGATTTTAAATTACCTTTTAAGTAATGACGAACTATTAAAGCGAATCCGATTTGTTGAAGAAGCACATTATTGCCCAAGAGCAATGGTGATGTCGACTGTTGACTCAACGGGTGTGCCATTTCGTTTTTATAAAGGCAATGTAATGACAGCAGATGCTGAGAAATCCTTTCATGATTTACGCTTACATGAACATGAAGATATGTATATACAATTGAATTTTCCGAATACACCACCAAGTGCACAATACTTAGCAGTTCTTGAAGAAAACCCTTATATGCCAGAAACACTGATTGTTAGTGAAAAAGACCGTTTACTGGCAGAAGAGCTGCTTTCCAACAGCTTACTCGTATTCCAAGAAGAAAAATTACTCGCACAAATTGATGAAGCCCTCGATCAGGGAGATGAAGAGCGCTTTTATGAATTGTCAAATTTGTTACAAGCTTTAAAGGAAACGGCTAATTTACAATAGTAATAGTTAAAAATTGAATGTCCTTTATCCACCTTGATATGGTAACATAACTAGTGAATGATTGTTTTCACTTTTTATTGGCTATCCTATTTAAAGGTGGAAAAGGGCATTTTTATCTTCATTCAGCAAATGTTTTTTGTATCGAAAGCATAGTGGCAGATGTTTTATGTGCGAAAGCGTAGCGGCAGCGGCAGATACAGAAGACTCCCACCTCTAAAGGTGGTGAGATGAATGCGGTTTTGGTTTCTTTTCAGTGGGTGTCCAATCACCTACTGAAATAGCGGAACTCAGTCTAAGAACGCCACGTCCTGTGGCAACGACTGAGTGACCAACATCGTGTTGGCCCAAAGCCTCCGGCGGATGTCACGGATTTTCAAAGGAATGAATTATGCAGGCATAATTCAAAATCCAGACGCAATTACGCCAAGGCGAAATTGATGTTGGTAAGATAAGGAGGTTTAAATAAATGTATTTTAATGCGAACGATGTGACATCGTTTATGGCGCAGAAGGAATTTATCGATACAGCAATTGTCCCACTCGTATCCATCGATTTAACTTCTGAAAAAATAAAACAGAGCGGAGCAGAGGCAGATTTTTTGTTATCGCTGACGTCTTTTATTGAGCAACAATTTAAAGGACGGTTATTACTATTGCCACCATTTTCATATAGTACAATTATGAAAAACGAAGAATTGCCTCAGCTATTAGAATCACAATTACATAATGCTGGTTTTAAGCATGTGTTCTTCATTACTTGTGATCATTTTTGGACAAATATTGGAGATGTAGTAAATGTTATTTGGCTACCAGCGATTCCATTAGAAAGCATGGATAAAGGTGTGAAAAACTCTATTCTCGAGGATCAACTACGACAAGTGATTCCGACTTTTTCGACTAAATGGGCACAGATTTAACAATTTGTTTCAATAAATGTTCACATTCTCCAGCTTTCCACAGAATGCTATATTGACCAAGCTATGGACTTGATATATCATAGATATGTCCTAGTATTACTATTTGTAAAAGTATGTCCGTTGGACTGACCTTTAAGTTAGAGGGGGGAAAAAAATGAGTAATAATCGAGTTTCACGTCGTCAATTCCTAAGCTATACACTTACTGGTGTAGGTGGCTTTATGGCGGCGGGTATGCTGATGCCGATGGTTCGCTTTGCGATTGACCCAGTGCTACAAAATCATGGTGGTGGGAATTTCATAAAAACGGAGCATAAAATCGCTGATATTACTGAAGAACCTGTTAAAGTTGATTTGAAATTTGAACAAGTTGATGCATGGTACAAATCAGAAGTAACGAATATGGCATGGGTTTACAAAAGTGGCGATCAAATTATAGCCTTATCTCCTGTTTGTAAGCATTTAGGATGTATGGTGAACTGGGGAGGAGATTCAGGACACCCAGATCAATTCTTCTGTCCTTGTCATGCTGGACGTTACGAGAAAAATGGTAAAAACGTACCAGGAACACCACCTACAGGTCCGTTGGATGAATATGAAATTAAAGAAGAAGATGGTTACTTATCACTTGGTCCAACTAAAGCAAACACTCTAGTTAAGTAAGGGGGTACAAAACAGTGCTAAATAAAATTTATGATTGGGTCGATGAACGCTTAGATATTACACCGATTTGGCGTGATATTGCCGACCACGAAGTGCCTGAGCACGTAAACCCTGCACATCATTTTTCAGCATTCGTTTACTGTTTTGGTGGATTAACGTTCTTCATTACAGTTATACAAATTCTATCTGGTATGTTTTTAACAATGTACTATGTACCAGACGTAGTGAATGCATGGAAGTCAGTTTATTATTTACAAAACGAAGTAGCATTCGGTGAAATCGTACGCGGTATGCACCACTGGGGAGCTTCATTAGTAATCGTAATGATGTTCTTACATACGCTTCGTGTATTCTTTACAGGTTCTTATAAGAAACCTCGTGAATTAAACTGGATGGTTGGTGTAGGTATTTTTGGTGTAATGATGGGTCTTGGCTTTACAGGATACTTATTACCTTGGGATATGAAAGCATTATTCGCTACAAAAGTAGGTATCGAAATTGCTGCATCTGTACCGTTTATCGGTGGGATGATTAAAGTCTTATTAGCGGGTGACTCAACGATTCTTGGAGCTCAAACGTTAACACGATTCTTTGCGATTCATGTATTCTTCTTACCTGCAGTATTGTTTGGGTTACTTGCAGCACACTTTATCATGATTCGTCGTCAAGGAATTTCAGGGCCGTTGTAATAGTTCTTGACGGTTCGATGATTTTTTAAAGGAGGGGAAACAATGCATCGCGGAAAAGGAATGAAATTTGTTGGTGATTCTCGTATTAAAGCGAATCATAGAATGCCGAACGTTCCAAAGGATTATTCCGAATATCCAGGTAAGACGGAAGCCTTCTGGCCAAACTTCTTACTAAAAGAATGGATGGTTGGTGCTGTATTCTTAATTGCTTATTTATTATTAACAGTTGCTCATCCATCGCCACTTGAAGGGCCGGCTGATCCAACTAGAGCATATACACCACTACCAGACTGGTACTTCTTATCTATGTATCAACTTTTAAAATACTCATTTGCTTCTGGTCCATACCAAATCATTGGGACTCTTGTAATTCCAGGTCTTGCATTTGGAGCGCTATTATTAATGCCATTTTTAGATAAAGGCCCAGAACGTCGTCCATCTAAACGTCCGTTACCGACTGCGTTTATGTTATTAACTTTGGCTGCTATGTTCTACTTAACTTGGGAGTCAGTTGTGAACCACGACTGGGAAGCTCAAAAAGCTATGGGTGCCATTGTAGAAGAGGTTGAAGTTGATATTGATGAATCTTTACCAGGTTTTGCAATTTGGAATGGTGACACTGGAGAACAAGCTAAATCTTGTATCGGTTGTCATGCTGCTGACTTAAAAGGTGGTCCATCTGCTCCACAATTACTTGGAAATACATTAACAGCTGAAGAAGTTGAAGATATTATCCATAATGGTCGCGGCAAAATGCCAAAAGGATTATTTAATGGTACAGATGAAGAAGCGAAGCAATTAGCTGAATTTATTGCAAGCTTAAAAGCTAAATAAGCATAGTTTAAAAGAGTCAGGAAACTGACTCTTTTTTCTCGCTTTATATGGGACTGTTTCAGCATCAAGAAAGTTCCCGTGAAATATATTTTATTACAATAATTTTGTTTCATTTATGCTTGTGTTTTGAATTTCCTGTTTTATAGCTACCTTCTGTTCCAATAAAGCTGAATAGTTTGTACTTTTTTGTTAGAATAAATACTGTCTCCTCATTACAAAATACAGACGATTAAGGACAATAGGATACATAATTACAGTTAAAAAAGGCATCTTAGTAAAGACGCAAGATAAAGGAGTGTTAAACATGCAAATTACACGTGCAAATATCTGGTATCTCCTTACACATAAATCATTTTTAGTTGTATTACTCATTATTAATCTACTTGGAACAATCTACGGCTATTATTGGTATGGCTGGCAGCTAGCAATAACAAAGCCCATTTTTTATATTTTTGTGCCGGATAGCCCAACTGCCAGCCTATTCTTTTGCTTTGTCTTGATAGTCTGGATTATGGGAAAAAGTTGGCCATTGATGGAAGTGCTTGCTCTAGTTACGTTAGTGAAATATGGGATATGGGCTGACGTTATGAATATTTGGACACTGATTGAAACAGGTTCGATTGGCTGGCAAGGATGGATGCTCGTAGGCTCCCATTTTGCAATGGCTGTTCAAGCAATTCTTTATATCGGGAAATATGTTTTTACATATTGGCATATCGCTGTAGCAGCGGTTTGGACATTGCATAATGATGTTATTGATTATGTTTTTGGACAGATGCCCATGTACCGTGACTTAGCAGATTATACTAGCTATATTGGCTATTTTACGTTTTGGTTATCAATTGCATGTATATTTTTAGCTATTTTCTCAATAAGGTGGCGCAAATATTTGCCGAATTAGGGTAATGATTATAGAATTATAGTATCGAGGTAGAAAGGGGTTAGTAAATTGTCAACAGGCATGTATATTGTTTATTTTGCGATTATATTGTTACTGCCGCTATATGCTCAAATGAAGGTTAAGGGCACGTACAATAAGTTTGCGAAAGAACGTACAATGAAGGGACAAACAGGTGCAGAGGTAGCGCGTGCGATTTTAGATGCGAACGGTTTATATGATGTACGAGTTGTTCCAACGCAAGGTGTTTTGTCGGACCATTATAATCCGGCAACAAAAACAGTTGCTTTATCAGAAAGTAACTTTCATGAAGCGAGTGTTGCAGGTGCTGCTGTTGCTGCCCATGAGGTAGGCCACGCCATCCAACATAAAGAAGCTTATTCCATGTTAACATTACGTAGTAAGCTAGTTCCAGTAGCAAATATTTCATCCAATGCATCTTGGATATTTGTAATGATTGGTATTTTTTCTGGCTTGTCCAATATGTTATTACTAGGTATCGTCCTACTGGCAGCAGGCGTAGTTTTCCAATTAGTAACCTTACCCGTTGAATTTGATGCATCTAAGCGTGCGTTAGTGCAAATGAATTCATTAGGTATCATTACAAATGAGGAAGAGCGACCAGCACGAAAAGTGTTAAGTGCAGCGGCATTAACATATGTTGCAGCCGCAGCAGTAGCTGTCTTAGAATTATTACGTTTAGTGTTAATCTTTACAAATATGCGTAGTGATGATTAACGTAAAGGCTTGCTGTAGTGGTGAAATCGCCACTATGGCAAGTTTTTTATCTATATCAAAGAAAAAAACTGCTCGCCAGATAGCTAGCAGTTTGAATTCTTTGAAGGGGACTTTGTTAATGAAAAGTCCATGCTCGTTTAATGTAAGGGCTGTTTTTGATCGTCAAGGGTAAAGCCCTCTCCTGCAACATCACGAACTTCGATAATGGATACAAAGGCATGTGGATCTACATCATGAATAATTGATTTCAACCGTACTACCTCATTTCGGCCAATCACACAATATATGACTTCCTTTTGCTGCTTTGTAAAATGACCATGACCCTCCAGAATTGTGATTCCGCGTTCCATACGTAGTGCAATCATTTCAGCAATCGTACTTGATTTCTCAGAGATAATAAGTGCCCCACGTGCAGCATAAGCTCCTTCTTGAACAAAATCAATGACACGAGCTCCAACAAACACCGCAACAAGCGTATACATCATAGAGCGTGCATCTAAAAAAGTTAACCATGATAGAATAATAACGATGGCATCAAAGATGAACATTGTCTTACCCATGCTCCAGCCGAAATATTTATGACCTAGTCGCGCTAAAATATCCACACCACCAGTCGTACCACCAAAACGAAAGACAATGCCAAGTCCTAGTCCAACAAATACACCTGCAAAAAGAGCAACAAGTAGCATATCGTCCTCTAAATGAATTGTGAATTGATATTTTTGGAAAACTTTAAGGAATACGGATACCGATAAGGTTCCCACAAGTGTATAAATAAATGACTTTTTTCCAAGTAAACGATAGCCTATGATAAACATAGGAATATTCAATAGTAAATTCATTAAGGCAGGGTCCCAGCCTAGTGTAAAATAAAGTATAAGAGTGATACCACTTAAGCCACCTTCGCCAAGCTGATTTTGCATGTTAAAGTGGACGAAGCCGAAGCTAAAAATAGCAGCTCCGAGCATAATTAGGATGATATTGCGAATTTTAATCTGTTTTAGCATGTGTCCTCCTGTAGTTCCAACAAATGAAGTAGTGCTATCTATTATCTGACATTTTATTGTTTTTGACAACAATGGTGTAAATTTTATACGATGGTATGTAGGAGTGTGATTATAATGACTGAACAAGTGACAATGCAAGCTTTACAGCAGCGTGTTGATGATTATATAGGACAATTTAAGGAAGGTTATTTCCCACCCTTTGAATTATTGGCACGATTAACAGAGGAGCTTGGTGAATTATCACGAGAGGTACAAGATGTTTACGGACAAAAAAAGAAAAAGAGTACAGAGGGCACAAATAGCATTGAAGAAGAGTTAGGGGACTTTTTCTTTGTGTTAGTTTGCTTTGCCAATGCACAAGGCATTAAATTAGATGAAGCACTTTTACGCGTCATACATAAATTTGAAACGAGAGATAAGGATCGCTGGACTAGAAAGGATGAGGAATAATGTCGATTCGTGTAGCAATTGCAGGACCAAGGGGAAAAATGGGGGCTGAAGCTGTACATACAGTCATGAAACATGACAAAATGGAATTAGTAGCTGTACTAGATTATAAGGAAGTAGGAAAAACATTAGCTGATTTAGACATGTTTCCGGCGAGCTATACAGTACCTGTATTTACAGAAATGCATGATCTTGTAGAAGCAACGGCACCAGACGTATTAGTGGATTTAACAAACCCTCATGCCGTCTATAAGCATACAAAAGAAGCATTACATTTAAATGTACGACCTGTCATAGGAACAACAGGTTTTACAGATAGACAGCTAGAAGAATTATCTGCAATTGCAAAAGAAAAAGAGCTAGGATGTATTATTGCCCCAAACTTTGCAATCGGTGCTATATTGATGATGAAATTCGCGAAGGAAGCGGCAAAATATTTACCAGATGTAGAAATTATTGAAATGCATCACGATCAAAAGCTAGATGCTCCATCTGGGACGGCTGTTAAAACAGCACAATTGATTCAAGAAGTTCGAGCACCAAAAGGGCAAGGACATCCTGAAGAAAAAGAAACGATTGCTGGTGCTAGAGGGGGAGAGTTTGATGGCATGCGCATACATTCCGTCCGATTACCAGGGCTAGTAGCACACCAGCAAGTTTTATTTGGTGGGGATGGGCAGTTATTAACGATTCGCCATGATTCTTTAAATCGAAATTCTTTTATGTCAGGGATAGCCTTTTGCGTAGAAGAGGTCATGAAAATGGATCAACTTGTATATGGTTTAGAAAACATCATCTAAAGATGGGGATGGACGCTTTATGAAAATCGCACTAATTGCACATGATCGTAAAAAAGATAATTTAGTACAGTTTGCTATTGCTTACAAAGATATTTTAAATGAGCACAATTTGTATGCTACTGGTACAACAGGGCAGCGCGTAATTGAGGCTACAGGTTTAGAGGTTACCCGTTTTCGTTCAGGTCCACTTGGTGGAGACCAACAAATTGGCGCAATGATTGCCAATAATGATATGGATATGGTTATTTTTTTCCGCGATCCTTTAACCGCACAACCACACGAGCCAGATGTTTCTGCACTTATCCGTCTCTGTGATGTTTACCAAGTACCACTGGCAACAAATATGGGAACTGCAGAAATATTACTTAAAGGCCTACAAGAGGGCTTTGTGGATTGGAGATTGATTCAAGAAAGAAGAAATTAAAAAAAGACGCGATTTAGAAAGGATGATCATCGAATGAGAAAGCTAAAAATAGGCATTACCTGTTACCCAACTGTTGGAGGCTCTGGTGTCATTGCGACAGAATTAGGAAAAATGCTTGCAGAGAGAGGACACGAAATTCATTTCATCACCTCAAGCGTACCATTTCGATTGAATAAAATTTATCCAACCGTCTTTTTCCATGAAGTAGAAGTGAATAACTATTCGGTATTTCAATATTCTCCATACGATATTGCTTTAGCAAGTAAGATGGCTGATGTCATTAAGGATGAAGAGCTGGACGTATTACATGTGCATTATGCTATTCCACATGCAGTATGTGCGGTATTAGCACGTGAAATGAGCGGGCGGGATATTGGCATTGTCACAACCTTACATGGCACTGATATATCGGTGCTAGGGCAGGATTCCACTCTGTCACAGGCGATAAAGTATGGCATTGATAAATCTGATATTGTCACTACAGTATCCCAAGCTTTAAAGGAACAAACTTATGAACTAATAGATACGGTAAAGCCTATTGAAACGATTTACAACTTTGTAGATGAGCGTGAATACTTCCCTCGTAATTCAGGTAATTTAAAGGAACAATTTGGTATTCAAGATGATGAAAAAGTCATTATTCACGTCTCTAACTTCCGTAAAATTAAGAATCTTCCGCATATTGTGGATGCATTTATGAAAATACGTGCGAATATGAAGGCAAAATTATTATTAGTAGGGGATGGACCAGAAAAGCATCGTGTAATGGACCAAGTAAAGGAAAGTCCTTATGTAAAAGATGTTTTGTTTTTAGGGAAACAGGAAAACTTGGCTGAATTGTATGCCATTAGTGATCTAAAATTATTACTTTCACAGCAGGAATCTTTCGGATTGGTATTATTGGAAGCAATGGCGTGTGGCGTGCCTTGTATTGGCTCAAATGTTGGAGGAATCCCTGAGGTAATCGAACATGATGTGGATGGTTATATAGTGGAATTAGGGGATACAGATGCTGTAGCAGGGTACGCTGTAAATTTATTGCAGGATGAAGTGAAATTACAACGTTTCCGTGAAGCTGCTATTCGTGCTGTCGATGAAAAATTCCACTCAGCTAAAATTGTAGAGCAATATGAAAAATTGTACGAGAAGGTTGCGGAAAGAAATCATGCAAAACAATAAAGATTGGCAAGCAGCCTATTCAGTTATAGAACAATTAGAAAACGCAGGCTTTGAAGCAGTCATCGTTGGTGGCGCGGTACGAGATACAATACTCGGTCGCCCTGCCCACGATGTAGATGTAGCGACAAATGCCATGCCAGAAGAAGTGAAGTCCGTCTTTCATCATACGGCTGATATAGGTATTCAGCATGGGACGGTGCTTGTTATCGTGCCTGCCGGTTCTGTAGAGGTAACGACATTTCGTACCGACGGACAATATACGGACCACCGTAGACCTGAGGAAGTGCAGTTTGTCCGTTCGCTCCAGGATGATTTACAGCGACGAGATTTTACGATGAATGCCATTGCGATGTGCCGCGATGGCTCTTTCGTTGATTTTTACGGCGGACGTCAGGATATTGAGGCTGGTATTATACGCGCTGTAGGTAATCCTCAGATTCGATTTACTGAGGATGCTTTACGCATGCTTCGAGCGGTACGATTTTCAGCCCAGCTTGGTTTTGAAATTGAGTCTGCAACATTGTTGGCAATTCAGAATAAGGCCGCTGATATTTCTTGGATTGCAAATGAACGCATAAAGGCAGAGCTTGATAAGATGTGGACAGGGAAAGATGTTTTTAAAGGTATTACAATGCTTGAGAAAAGTAGTTTAGCCAATTATTTGCAAGGTTCTTTTGAGGCTAAGCAATGGTGTGATTTTAAGGCTCATCATAAGCTAATAGGCTGGGCATATTTTGCGGTGTTACAGGGTGAATGTTGGCAAGACGTATTACGTAGCTATCGATTATCGAATAAGGAAATCGGTTTTGTCAAGGCCGTAATAGCCGCTTTAGATGCCTTAAAAAAAGGCTGGTCGAATATGGATTACTTGATGTTTACGCAGCAAGAACTTGAGACAGCTCGCTATGTTGCAGAGCTTAGAGAACTTAGCGTTCACATACCACAGCAAAGTATACCTGAATTACAGGCTCAGCTTCCTATAAAACATCAGCAGGAATTAGTAGTAAATGGTTCTGATCTATTAACATGGTCTGGAAAAAAGGGTGGGCCATGGGTAAAGGAAGCATTACAGAAGATGCTAGAAGCAGTCGTAAATGGCGAACTTCGAAATGACCGACAACAGATAAAGGAATGGATAGAGCATGAGTATTTCCATGAAGGATGAAATTTTAAAAAGAATATTAGCAGCTGATGGTGAAGCGGTTTCTGGCCAGGAGCTGGCAGATTCTCTTGGTGTATCGCGTACAGCCATTTGGAAGCATATGCAGACACTGCAGGAGGAAGGCTACACATTTGAAACAATTAAGAAAAAAGGTTATGTACTGACAGGAGTACCTAATAGTTTAAATCCAACCCAAATTGAGCTTTTTTTAAATACAAAACAATTTGGACGGGAAATTCATTATTTTGATGTAGTCGATTCAACACAAACAATTGCTCATAAGCTTGCACAGGAGGGAGCACCACAAGGCACGGTTATAATTGGGGAAGAGCAAACTGCTGGCCGTGGCCGTATGGCTCGTATGTGGGAATCTGCAAATGGCACTGGCATTTGGATGACTATTATTGTGAGGCCAGATGTTACACCCCAGCAAGCTTCTTCCTATACGCTTGTCGTGGCAGTTGCAGTGACAATGGCAATTAAGACATTATATAAACAGGTTGAACCGGCTATTAAATGGCCAAATGATCTTCTGATTAACGGGAAAAAATGTACTGGTATTTTAACGGAGATGCAGGCAGAAGCGGATATAGTACAAGCTCTACTTGTAGGTATCGGCATTAATGCAAATCAGGTGGCATCAGATTTTTCACCAGATATAGCTGATATTGCAACATCTCTACGCTTAGAAGCGGGCGAGGAGATTAACCGTGCTGCACTTGTTGCAACAATCTTACAGTACTTAGAGCAATTTACAGAGTTATATGTCAAAGAGGGCTTTATAAGTATAAAAGCGCTGTGGGAGCAAATGTCCTGCACAATTGGTCAACGCATTGAGGTTACAACGATACGTGAACGTTTTGAAGGCATTGCTAGTGGAATTACAGAAGAAGGAGTACTACAGCTTACCCAAGATGATGGAACTATCCGTACAATCTATGCAGGCGATATAAAAATCATATAACAATAAGCTGCAAGTTTAATCCTTGCAGCTTTTTTTAATTTCACTTTTTTAAAGTCACATCTAAGTCACCGTGCGACAAGGAAACATTCAATTGATGATCACCCTTGTTTAATTGAGTCACTGTTCCGCTTTGCTCTTCGTCATTGATGGATACATCACCAAAGCTTGTGTTTAATGCATAACCAATATCACTTTGTTTATTTTGTAAGTGAAGCGTTGCATCGCCAAAGCTAGAAGTAATAGTGGTTTGACCATTTAAAGTTCCATCAATATTTATATCTCCGTGCTTGCTTTCAATGTTGATGCCGTTACTAGAATATTGTTGGAGCGTTAAATCACCAAAGTCCTGGGCAACCTCTGTTTTCTCGCCTGTCGTATTCGTAAATGTAATATCACCGTAATCTTGAATAAGATTAAGCTGTTGATAATGTAGTCCTTGTAGTGCTGTATCTCCGAATTTACTGTCTATCACAATCATATCTAGTTTTTTATCTGCTGGGACATAGAGTTTGATAGAAGGTGAAGAAAAGCTAGCAAAGCCAAATTGCATGCGGTTCTTTTTCTTCGCTTTTGCTTCAATTGTTAAAGTTCCATTTTCAATATGATATGTTACATCTTGTTGCTCAAGTACATTTGCTTCTAGCTTATAGTTGCTATCATTTGCAATAATGCTAATATCGCCATAGTCATTCACTATATTTATACTCGTAAATGCATCCAAATCATGTGATTGACTAACTAATGTATTATTGCCTGGTACATGTAGGCCATCCTCATCTTTGATAAGTAACCAGCGACCGCCTGAAAAATAGCCAACTACTGCTAATAAAATACCAAAAGCAATCATTGTCATTGCTAAAAGAGTATTTTTGGAAGTCATTTTAAAAACCTCCTTTTTGTTTTCTCATTATTTTGTGGAATAATCTTCCCAATGTTTCAACTGAAATAAGGACGATTTTCTTGATAAAACGAGCGACGACAGGAAAGAGTAAAACGCCCAAACCTGTTACGATAAAGCCAACACCCATAAAGAGTAAAGCAGTGGGCCAATCCTCTGTTAAAATAAAGAAACCTGAAATAAGGGCGGCAATTCCACCGAAAAAAATACTGATGATGCCAGCCCCAATTGCAAAGATAAAACTGATAATCACCGCACCAAATGAAAAAATCAGTGCAATAGCCGCTGCAAGTAATGGTAGAGAAAGTGGTGCAGACAATATAGCTAGAATAATGAGCCAAATAGCTGTCATATTCTTTTTAGCTGATTTTTCTGAAGAAGCCTCCAAATCTTTCAGTGCAAAATCAGCTAATATTTGAGAGGCTACTTGTGAAGGGGAGCCGAGTTCTACAATAACCTTTTGTTCATTCTCCTCTCCAGCCTCTTCAAAGTATTCTTCATAATAGGCAAGTGCAGCATCTAATTCATGCGCAGGAAGCCGACGTAATTTTCCTCGAAGCTTTTTTAAATAGCTTACTCTATCCATTTACATTACCTCCTAATAGTACACAATCAACCTTTTCCTTATAGAGTTTCCATTCTTTTAAAAGCTCTAGTAATCGTATTCGACCTTGTTCAGTAATTTGGTAATACCGTCTATTTCTACCTTGATATGGCTGATCGTAGGTTGTTAGGTAGTTTGCTTTTTGTAATCGACGTAGCACCGGATATAACGTTGATTCCGAAATATCCATCACAGACTGGACTTGCTGTGTCAATAAATAGCCATATGCATCCTCTTTATCGACAATAGCAAGCACACAAGCATCAAGCAAAGCTGAACCAAGCTGAAATGTCATTTTTTTTCACCTCTCAATGGGTTACTTATACAAGGGTTTATATTATATATCATATAGTATAGGGATATTATATGATGTATAGCATTAAATTGTCAAATTCTATAAAAAATAAATGACACTATTGTCATTTATTTCTTGACTTCGAATAGTTGCTAAAGTATTCTGAAAATGATACTAGTGTCATTTTTGAAAAAGGAGGACAATTAGGTGCCAAAGGTAAGCAAAGAATATGTACAGGAAAAGAAAAAGAAGATATTAGATTCTGCCTTAACTGTTTGTAAAATGAAGCCACTCTACGATATTACGATGAGAGATATTATTAAAGCTTCAGGAGTAAGCCAAGGGGGGATCTACCGTTATTATTCAGATTTGGATGAAATACTTGTTGATGTCATTAACCAGGCTAATGCTAACGCAGATTATAAACATCTTATTGATGAAATAATGGATACTAGTGATTCCCCCAAAACATCAATATTTCAATTATTTACTTTTCTCGGGCAGTATATAAAGGAAAACCTATTGACGGTGGGAAAATTCCAATTTGAACTCACTATTTTATTTGCCAACAATCCAAAAAGACAAGAGAAAATTTTATCAAACATTACTGAGAATGAAAGTGGCCAATATTTAATGCAGAATCTTTTTATTGCCATACGTAAGGGAATATCTACAGGCTGCTTTCAACCAGCAATTTCGATTGAGGACCTATCTATTTTTATGGTTACCTCAATTGATGGTATTGTTAGAGATGTTTTATTGCAAAAATGTTATGGCGTTTTTCCGATTGATCAAATGCAGTTTGATGAAATTAAATTGATGAATACACTGTGTAAATCTGTGTTATTACTACTAGGATCTAAGGAAGGGGAGACAAAGAATTGAGCGTAGAGATAAGAAGATTTTTATTTCTAACCTTTGCAACTTCATGGTTCATATGGGGAGGCTTAGCCCTCTTAACACAGCTAAATCTTCTGAAATTTGGCAGTGCGGTTTCGATGATATTATTTATTCTGGGCGGTGTCACGCCAGCATTTTGTGAGATTTGGTTAAAAAAGAAATATTCAACGAAAGAAGAGTTTCATTCTTTTATCCATAATATAAAAAATGCTAAACACCCTTTATCATGGTACATATTTGTTATAGGCTTGGCATTTATCGCTTGCTTTTTACCAACTCTCTGGGGCGGAGCAGTAATGGAAGAACCACTATACCTAGCATTTATTGAACTTCCAATTATGATCATTGGAGGGGGTTTAGAGGAAATCGGCTGGCGTGGTTTTTTACAGCCAACTTTGCAAAAAAGATGGTCTCCATTACTCAGCACATTTATGGTAGGTGCTATTTGGACTATTTGGCATTTGCCATTATGGTTTGTCGTGGGCTCTAATCAAATGAATATGAACTTCCTTTGGTTTACTTTAACAGCCTTGGCATTATCCTTTTTATTAACCGTTATTTATCTTTTCACTAATAGCATTTTTCTCTGTATTATTTTCCATGCTTTCATCAATTCACTTTGGAATGTTTTTATTCCAGTTACAAGTGTGACGTCTGGCTTATGGACTTTTTTATTGGCTTTCCTTCTTTTCACAATTTTTGAAGCCTATCGAAAAAAGAGTTTTCGCATAGTAAGAACATAGAGGTTTTTAATTGAAACCATAAAGTAAATGTAATTATAAGAAAATAATAATTGAAGATTAGTAGGAAAATCTGTTATAGTATGTGCTGAAGGGCAGTATCCTTTGTGAACGGCACCTTCAAAAAGTAAGACCTATTTCTAATAAATATCTGCCTTGATCTTTTGAAGACAGGGACGGAAGAAAACGAACGTTCAAAAATGTAACCTGATTCAAAATACAGGCTATTAAATGTTCAATATGCCTATAAATTAATCAAGTTACGGCCTCTTATGGATATTGCAATCTAGGAGGTAATTTTGACTATGAACGAAACACTACCCTTCTGTCCATTTAGGAACGGAAGGGTTTTTCTGTTTTCTTCCCTTAAAAAAGGAGGACTACATGATGAAAACGACTTCAGATTTTTTAAAGATGAAGGGAGCAGGTGAAAAAATTGTTATGCTAACTGCATATGATTATCCTGCTGCAAGATTCGCGGAGGAAGCGGATGTTGATATGATTCTAGTGGGCGATTCACTAGGAATGGTGGTGCTGGGCTATAACTCCACAATGCCAGTCACCGTAGCAGATATGGTCCATCATGCAAAAGCAGTGCGGCGTGGTGCCAAGGATACGTTTGTCGTTGTGGATATGCCGTTTGGTTCCTATCATGGTGATGTAAACGAGACGTTGAAAACGGCAGTATTCATGATGCAGGAAACGGGTGCGGATGCACTAAAGTTAGAAGGGGCTGATGAGGTTATACCAGTAATACGTAAATTAACATCAGCTGGTATTCCAGTAGTAGCACATTTAGGGTTGCTGCCACAATCAGCAGGAGTGCTTGGCGGCTATAAGGTTCAGGGTAAAACCGCAGAGCAGGCAACGAAGCTACTAGAAGATGCAAAAAAATGCCAAGAGGCTGGAGCTTGTGCAGTTGTTGTCGAATGTATTCCACATCAGCTTACAGAGTTGCTAGCTGCTAATCTAATCATCCCAACGATTGGTATTGGTGCAGGAGTAGAGGCTGATGGGCAAGTATTGGTTTATCATGATATGCTCGGCTACGGCTCCCATCACGTACCGAAGTTTGTAGAGCGTTTTGGGGATATGGGGAACGAGGCAAGTCGTGGAATTGCAGATTATGTAACTGCAGTGAAGGCTGGAACATTCCCAGCACCAAAGCATTTCTTCACGATGAAAGAGGAAGCACTGGATCAGCTATACGGGGGCGTAAAGTAATGAAAGTAGTCACAACGATTCAAGCACTAACAGCTGAAATCCAAGCAATAAAGCGAGATCAACAATCAATTGGCCTTGTTCCAACGATGGGTTACTTACATGAAGGGCATTTAACACTTGCAAAGACAGCTCATGCTGAAAATGATGTAGTTGTAATGAGTATTTTTGTTAATCCAACGCAATTTGGACCAAACGAAGACTTTGAAAGCTATCCACGAGACCTGCCGCGAGATACGGAATTGGCAGCTTCAGCAGGCGTAGATATTGTTTTCGCACCAAGTGTTGAGGAGATGTATCCCTATGATGGTGGCATTCGTATTCAGGCGGGTAAACAAGCAACCATTCTTTGTGGCGCGAGTCGCCCTGGGCATTTTGATGGCGTTTTACAGGTCGTATCAAAATTATTTCACTTAGTACAACCAACAAAAGCATATTTCGGTCAGAAGGATGCACAGCAAGTTGCTCTAATTGCTACAATGGTTCGTGATTTTAACTATCCGTTAGAAATGAGAGTCGTTCCAATTGTACGTGAGAAGGATGGCTTAGCAAAATCCTCTCGAAATGTCTATTTAAATCAAGCAGAGCGTTTGGAGGCACCTGCCATTTATGAAGCACTACAGCTAGCCCGCGATAGCTTCTTAACAAATGGAGACGCAGAGAACGCTCTTATGAAAGCGAAAGCACATATTGCTGCAAAGACTCATGGCAAGATAGATTACATGGAGCTGTTAGCGTATCCGGATTTAACACCAGTCACTGCTAACACTGAGCAAGTATTATTAGCTACGGCTGTCTATATTGGGAGCACTCGTTTAATTGATAATTGTATCTTTAATGTGAAAGAGGGATTATAAAATGTTAAGAATGATGATGAACAGTAAAATCCACCGTGCAACAGTGACACAAGCAGATTTAAACTATGTTGGATCGATTACAATTGATGAGGATATTTTAGATGCAGTAGGTATGCTTCCAAATGAAAAAGTGCATGTTGTGAATAATAACAATGGGGCACGCTTTGAAACTTATATTATTGCAGGAGAGCGTGGATCAGGCGTTATTTGTGTCAATGGAGCAGCAGCACGTCTAGTACAGCGTGGAGATATTGTCATTATTATTTCTTATGTGTATGTAGATAATAAAGAGGCCAAAGAGCATAAGCCAACTGTGGCAATTATGGGTGAGGGCAATTTGATAAAAGAAATGATTACCCATGAGCCAGAGGCAACCGTGATGTAGCATAAAAGGGAGCGTGTACAAATTGTGCATGCTTCTTTTTTATGCCTATACTTAAAAGGCAAAGGGATGCTGCTAAACTAAATATATGATAAAATTCATCTATCTAATGTGAACTGTGAGTTGAGATGTATGATGGAAAGTCAAAAATATGCAATTGTTGATTTGGAGACAACTGGTCATTCTCCAGCAAATGGGGATCGAATGATTCAAATCGCCATTGTAATTATAAAAGATTGGCAAATTGAGCGTACCTTTACAAAGTTTATTAATCCTGGTAAAGCCATTCCGCCTTTTATTCAGGATTTAACGCATATTACGGATAAGGATGTAAAGGATGCATTGCCGTTTGAGGCATATGCCGACTACATATATGAACTGCTTGCTGAGTGTGTATTTGTTGCGCATAATGCAGATTTTGACTTATCCTTTTTACAAGCAGAGTTTAAGCGTGCTGGCTTACCAAAATGGCAAGGGAAAAAGATGGATACGGTTGAGCTTGCCAAAATCTTGTTCCCCATGTCATTAAGCTTTAAGCTAGGTGATTTAGCAGCAGATCTAAATATACCATTAGCGAATGCACATCGTGCTGATGATGATGCCCTGGCAACAGCTGAACTTTTTATATGCTGCTGGAAGGAGCTACTCACGCTTCCACAGCTAACGCTGGAGCAAATGCATAGACGATCATTTAGATTAAAATCAAATGTATCTCAACTGTTTTTTGAGGCTCTTCAAATTAAACGTCAGCATGTAACGGGGAATGAAAATGTTTCCTACTACCGGAATTTAGCAATATGTGATGGACGAAAACAGCATACTAGTCTTGCGGAAATTGTATCTTTTCCACAGACAGCAGCTGAAAAAACATTGTTAATGGCAAAGGCTATGCCAAATTTTGAAGAAAGACCTGCACAATTTGAAATGATGGATACGATTTGGCAGGCCCTGAATGCAAAAACAGAATGTGTCATTGAAGCCTCCACAGGTATTGGTAAAACAGTGGGTTATTTATTACCTGCGATTTTATATGCCCAAGCTATGAATAAAAAAATTGCCATAAGCACATATACGTCACACCTACAGGAACAGCTTGTAGAGGAGGAGCTACCAAAGATTGAAAAAATTCTTGGTACAAAAGTCAATATTGCTGTTTTAAAGGGGATGCAACATTATATTGATATTGCACGGTTTGAGCAATGTATGGCCTACGCAGATGAATCCTATGATGATACTTTTACAATTTTACAGATTTTAGTTTGGCTTACGAAAACCGAAACCGGTGTCCTGAGTGAGCTCAATGTTTCAGGTGGAGGGCAATTATTTATCGAGAAAATCCGTAAAATGCCTGACGAGAAAACAAGGGGCTTTGATTTCTATGAGCAGGCATTAAAAAATAGTGAGACAGCTGATTGCATTGTGACCAATCATTCTATGGTGCTCAGTGATTTAGTACGGCAAACACCAATTTTTACTCAAATTGATGGCTGGATTATTGATGAGGCCCATCAATTTATACAAGCTACAATGCAGCAGGATGAAGTTGTCTTCTCGTATACACAATGGAAGTATATTTTTGGTCAAATAGGTACAATGGAAGAAACTGCTTTATTTCAGCAGTTTAGTCAAGCCGCTAAGAAAAGACAGCGAGTCCCTATGCAAAGCTTGGAGCGATTAGATACTCAATTTATACGTCTGCAACGTACATTTGATGAAACTGTCCAGCGCGCTGTTCTACAAATGCAGCAACAAATCAAAAGTAAACAGGCAAGCAGCAAATACACCCTATTTTTAGAGGATGTGCCTTTAGCTAAAGAACCACTATTAAAGGTGAGTAAGCTCACACAGCAGTGGCTTGATTTAGCAGCAGAAGTAGGGCAGATATTTGAGAATAATATTGAGCAATTGGATAATAATGAGCTTTATCTATTATCGGAGTGGCATTATTGGATTCGTGAAATGAAGATGAAAATTGCTGAATGGGAAGAAATTTTCTTGTCCCCTCAGACTGAAAATTCTGTTTGGCTAGAATTTGATGTGCGTAGTGTTCCAGGTAGTCTTCATGCCTTTAAAAAGCCAGTAAATGTTACACCGATTATTGAAAAAGTGCTTGCACCATTGCGTAAGCAGGCAAGTATTATTTGGACTTCAGGAACGTTAACGGTCCCAGGGAATGAGCGATTTGTGACTCGGCAGCTTGGTATTGCTGATCGTGTTGAAATAACAAAGCTACAAGCACCTCCAGCTTATTATGCTGGCGCAAAAGCCTTTATTGTCACAGATATGCCAGATATTCAACATGTATCACAGGATGAATACATTGAAGCGGTCGCCCACGCGATTACCCGAACAGTGCGTATGACAGAGGGGCGATGCTTTGTCCTTTTCACTGCACAAGAAATGCTTCGTAAAACAGTAGAGTTGATTCAGGATAGCGAACTTCTTGATGATTATATGCTATTTGCACAAGGCGTATCTGGAGGCAGTCGCATGCGAATCCTAAAGTCATTCCAAAAGTTTAGCCATGCTGTCCTCTTTGGTACCAACAGCTTCTGGGAAGGCGTGGATGTGCCAGGAGACGCGCTTGCATCAGTTATTGTGGTACGTTTGCCATTCTCCTCTCCGGAAGAGCCTATATTTAAGGCACGGGCAAAACATATTACCGCACAGGGTCATAATTCCTTCAATGAGTTATCATTACCTGAAGCCATCATGCGCTTTAAACAGGGCTTTGGTCGTCTAATTCGCTCATCCCAAGATAAAGGAGCCTTTATTGTGCTGGATCGCCGCATTACGACTAAATCGTACGGTAAGGAATTCATCAAAGCTTTACCACCGATTGATGTAAAGAAACTGCAGCTACCGGAGCTGTTGAAAGAGTTGAATCATTGGCAAAAATAAATGATAAAATCCCTTTTAGTTCGGCACTGAGTATCATTTTTGAGACAGTATGAAAACACCTTATTTTACAGCCAGTTGACGGTATTGAACCGGCGACTGGTTGTTTAATTTCGTTTTAATCCGAATATTGTTATAATAGTAAATGTATTCTTCGACAATATTTATTACACACGCATTTGTTGTGCGATAAATATACCATCGAGGTAGAACGTTTCAGACTTTAGCGAGGAGTGAAACGTTTCAATTAGGGAATTATCAGTGGGCGTGCCTTTACGAGACATACTCATGATAATTCCTTTTTCTTTGACTGCCTTCTGATACGCATAAGATGTGTAAACAGAACCCTGGTCGCTATGCAGGATACAACCTTCTGGTAGATCGGGTAATTGATTTAGCGTATCTAAAACAAAGTCGGTGTCTTGTGTAAAACCAATTGTAAACGCAATAATCTCGCCATTAAATAGGTCTAAGATACTTGAAAGGTACATCATGGATTGTCCAAAAGGCAAGTAAGTAATATCTGTTACGAGCCTTTCTAGCGGTTTTGATGCCGTAAAATCACGGGCTAATAAAGTTAGGAGCAATGTGAGCCGGTTGTCCCGTACGTTTCCGTTTCTTTACCTTGGAATTGAAAAAAGTGAAAAACGGTACCCCTGAAAAGATACCGTATGTACCTGAAAAGTGTTTCATCATAAATGAGGGCATAAGCGATATGAAAATACCTACAAAGCTTGATTACTGGTGGTACTTAGACTTGGCCAATGAATGAATTAATGCATTTATTGGGGAGGGCAATTAGAATAAAAATTCAAAAACACTCTTAATAAAATTATCAAAATCTTTTTTTGCAGAAGTTATTATCAGAGTGATACCTAGTGAAAAACAAGCCAATGCTAGTATTATGTCACGTTCTAAATTATACATGTCGAACATAAGTATCCCGCCTTTGGATAATACATTAAAAGTAAATTCATCTTGGTTAAATGTTGTAGGATTTTCATGCATCTGATTTAATACCTCAATTGGCAATCCAAACAAATTGTCAAGAGAATTTTGCGTATCATTATAACTACCATTTTTTAAAGAAAGCCCTATACCGATTAGGATAAAAGTGACTCCAGCGATTAGTAAAAGTTTTTTCATAATTTTTACCACTCCTTTTTTTCTTATACGTTGCAAATGTGAAAAGGTTTCGAAAGTAGGTGATGGCAATTTACAAGGGATATTTAAAAGGAAATGGTAAGCATACTGCCACATCATTCAAAGATGGTAGCAAGCTACTTTCCTACAATACAGTTAGATTGGTAGATTCTTATGTCGGTATTTTAGAAGACGACTTTATTTATGATTGATGTGGATGATATAGAGGAGGCAGAAATACTACTAGACATAGTAGAGGATAAGAATATCAATTGTTCTGTACAAACAATGGCATGCATTTTTATTTTAAAGGCTACGATTTAACAGCAAATAAAATTAAATGGTATTCCAACATTGGCATTCATTGTGATTATAAATTAGGAATAAAGAATACTGCAGATCTACTTAAAATAAATGGTCAGGTTCGTAAATGGCTCCGAAAGTGTGAAGATCATGATCCTTTGCCAGCGTGGTTGTATCCATATAACAAGAAAAATCCTAACTTGGCCAAGCTGTCAGATGGTGACGGACGTAACGATAAACTATTTACTTATATATTAAAAATGCAGTCGCAGGGAATGGCCAAGAAAGATATTAAAGAAACCATTTCTATTATCAACAACTATATTTTAGAACAACCAGTTGATAAGAGTGAATTAAATATTATTTTACGTGATGAAGCATTTATGAAAGAATCGTTTTTCATCAAAGGTGTATTTCATCATGATAAATTCGGTGACTTTTTAATTAATGAACATCACATTTGTAAAATAGCGAATGTACTGCATATTTACCATGACGGTGTGTATTCGGATCGTGAGGAAGACATTGAACGAATGATGGTTAAACACATTTCATCAGGTGCAGCGTGTAGATGGTAAAAGTAAACGGTTTTTTCATTTTGAAAATATAACTAAAGACATAAAGACTATGGAAGAACAAGTATTGAAAAAATGGTTAGAGTTATATAAAAAATTTGATATTAATAAAAATTTAGATACAGAAGAATTTAAAAAGATATATAGTCAAATTTCTAATGATTTTCGAAATATTATTAATAGCCCAAAGCATTTTATTTTAATATTACTAACTATTACGCAATTTAATATAGAAAAAGCTATAAATCGAAATGTTAGTATTTAGCATATAAATAGGTCACACCTAACCAGGTATGGCTTTTTATTATGAAAATAACCTAATAAATATTTCCATAAACACGATTGCAGATGCATATAGAGTAAGTTTATTTTACTAAAATTATAAATTTATGGTAATATCTATAACATAACTTTATTAAGTTTATAATTTCATAGAAAGAGACTAAATTATGACAGAAAACATTATTGTTCAAAAAGTTAAAAAAACTATATCTGGAATTGAAATAGGTTACTTTGACACTGCGAAATCCTATATTTATGATGAGTACTTTAAATATTTTGATGATGATGATCGAGAGACTAAAAAATATGCGTTATTTCTTTTTGCTTGCATGTTAGGAAACTGGTATAGTAAATCAACTTTTGTCTTCAAACCGGAGAAGGAACGTTTAAAATACAATATTGGTAAAAATGATAACTTTTATAATTTTGAGGACTATTTAACTTCATTGTTAGATCACCATCAAAAAGTTAAACAAGAATTTCCTTATATATTTGAAACTATTATATTGTACTTAATTTTGATTGAGGAAGAAAAAGGTCTGACTTATGAAGATTGGTTTCCTGAAATTAATTCGCAAATATTTAAAGAACTTAGGGAGAAAATTTTAATTCCCAACAGTAATTATGTCCATGATTGTCATCCAATTAAATACTTATTTAGAGAAGTTGGAATCGAACCTTTTTTCAAAGATGATTTTCTTGATTAATAATATTTGTAATGAGTGATTCATTTCACAATGAGTTATATCTTTTTATATGGAAGAAACAAGCAATTGAGACTACTAAATTGGTAGTCTCTTTTTATATTGATAATACATTCCATCTAATCTATCATTATAGGTAGATGGGGGATGATTAAAGTAGCAAAAGTAAGAACCAAAATTCTTGAAGCCAATGATATACATGATATAGAAAATATAGAAGACAAAGTAAATGCATACTTGGATTCTTTACAAGAAGGAACATACATCGATCTAAAGCTTTCTACTGTTTTGCATAATAGTAACAACATTAAAACATACACAGCACTTATTATTTATAAAACTAGTTAAAGTCACATCTAACCAGGTGTGGCTTTTTATTATGAGAGCAAATTTTCGTAGTATATATTTAGTTCATCTGTAATATTTGGTATAATTTTGTTTGAAATTGTAGATAATTTCCTTTTGTGACAGTAAATTTTTTCCTGTATAATTTTTATTGTAAGTAATTGTAAAATTAAAAACTAATGATGAAGAGAGGGAGACTCATGACTTGTACAAAAGGTGAACAAGGACGCAACATGGGACAAACAAACAAAGAATTAAGAAAAGAAATACAAGACGACATCATAGAAAAAATCAATAATATAAATGATATTAGAAGAACTGCAGATAGTATTTATACATCAGCTAATTTTCATTTAGATTCTAAACAATTACCAAATACGAAAAACTTCAAAGTGGAGATACAGTATAGAACAGGAAAGAAACAAACGGTCTCTGTAATCGAGGTAAAAGATACGGCTACTATTACTGCAGAAGTTCATCAGGCATTGACTAACAGTTTGAAGGATGGGTATAAGTGGATTGTTTCATAAAAAATCAATGTAGTGATCTAGATTAGATATAGATTTAGGACAAGTTTGACTTAATATTAATATTCTAATAGTTAATTTAAGGCATCTCATTATGAGGTGCTTTTTATTATGAAAATAATCTATAACAAACATTTCCTTTTAATCTATGATTAGGTTGAGATGAGGTGTGGACAATGACGAAAAAATAGAAATTGTTTATTTAGTTTACAAATTAGTAAGTGGTTTCCCATTTCATGAAGTATTAGTAGGCTGCTATAGCACAAAAGAGAGAGCCGAAGAGGAAAAAGCAAAATTCGAAACAGCACGTATTCAAGAAGTCGAAATAAAGTAAGATCAATTTCTATTAAAGGGGATGTTAAAATGAATCCAGCAGAAAAGGCAGATAAAGTTGAGGAATTTTTAAAAGAACTATTGTACTTTTTTAAAAGCTTGGACCATCTACCAGAAATGAATAATATTGATGAGATAATGGGTGTCGGAAGTCATCTGGTCCTTGGTGCAGATATTGTAGATGAGGCAATAAGAAATATAGATGAGCTTATGAGTGCTAATCAATAAGCTTTCAGGTCAGCGTTCTATTGAGCGTGGCTTTTAATGTGCTTTGAAAACTGCAACAAACAGTCAAAACACTATGAGTTGAGAGGAAGGAGTTTGGTGTGGTTTTGAGAGCAAAAAAGTTATTACATATATTTCATTTTTTTGGTTTATAAATGCTGGCGGTCCTTACGAAATAATCGCAGGTAATGTTACAACAAATTCATATTTAGACAAAGATATCGAAAAAGGAAAAAAGTATTATTATGTAGTATCAACTGTAGTTAAAGGAGCTGAAAGTGAAAATTCAAATGAAGTGACAATACCTATAATTGAGAATAGTAATGCTACACTGGTTTTACATTTAGTAAATAATCAAATCAAAGAATATAACTTAACAAGTAGTGAGCTAAACAATTTTCTTAATTGGTCTGCTTCAGGATCTGAGAGCTTCTATGTGTTTACGCAACAGTCTCCAGAACCGTCTTATAATTCTATAGAAGATTACATCATTAAAGATAAGATTGTATGGCTTCAAGTTAAAAAGTATTAAAGAAGATTAATAGAAAGTTTAAGCATCCTTTTAAGGGATGCTTTTTATTATGCCTTGAGAGGTGATATTGAAATCTACAACGAAACTTTTTACTTCTAATTCCGTAGAAATAATAGGAAACATATTAGGAGTTGTAGGTGAATAGATAGTGAGAGATTTTTTAAGGAAATTATTAAAGAAGTTAAAAGGCAACTAACAAACGAACAACCATCAATTGAGAACACTATAGATGGAACGATAATAGATTGGTTCATACCTATTTTTGATTTCATACTGTTTCCAGAAGTTTATCTTTTCTTAGCTTCGTCATTAATGTGGAAAATGATTTTTTCATTACTATTGGCAGGTATAATTATTATCATTACTTTATTGATAGAAAAAATTATAGAGAAAAAGACTAGTAAAGAAAAGGTTGAAGAATTGGATGGAAAATTAGCATGGTTTATTCTCACTCCAATCCTATTCTATGGAGTAAAAGGGCTAGCCTATGGATTTCTTTTATTCAAACCAATGTTGTAGCTATAAGCTATCTCATATTGAGATGGCTTTTTATTATGCTTACAAAAGGTTGTGACATAATGCTAAAGAGTTATGCATATTGAATGATGTTTGATTTTTTAAAAAAATCCTGTTACCCTAAAAACGGAAACGTAAGTTCTTATTTTAGGAGGTTCTTTATGAAAAGAATGTTTTTATCTTCGTCATTTTATGATGCAAGTCATTTTTTGAAAGATTTCGTTGGAGAGAACATTGAAGGGAAAATAGTCACTTTTATTCCAACTGCAAGTATAGTTGAAGAGGCAGTACATTATGTAGAGTCTGCAAAAACGGCCTTTGAAGAGTTGGGAATGATTGTAGAAATACTCGATATATCAAAAGCTGATAAATTTGAAGCAGAAAAAATATTAAGGAAAAATGATTTTATATATGTATCTGGGGGTAATACATTTTTCTTACTTCAAGAATTAAAAAGGTCAGAGATAGATCAATTAATTATTGAACAAGTTAGTTCTGGTAAGCTATATATAGGTGAGTCTGCTGGTTCAATAATAATGGCGCCTGATATTGAATATGTAAAATATATTGATGAAATGAGCAAAGCACCACAATTAGAATCAACTATGGGCTTAAATCTAATTTCGTCATATCCTGTTCCTCATTATGGACATGAATTCTTTAGTAGTATGATTGACGAGGTAATTACTAATTACAACAATAAAGTTCCACTGACTCCAATATCTAATTCTCAAGTAATTTTAGTTCGAGATGATGATATTAAAGTTATTTAAATATCTAATGAGAAGTAAAGGTTATGAAGAGGTCACGTTCTATGAGCGTGGCTTTTTATTATGCAATAAAAAAGACCCCTTAATCAGGAGTCTTAACTTTATCACGTTCTTCAAAGTTTGTTTCAATAGAAAAAAGAGGCGACTTGGGCGACCAAAAAGCGACCAAGCACTCGGATAAATACAGATTTCTTTGGTTTTAGGTGTAGCCCATTGGAAAGTCTATAGACTTTCCAATGGGCTACAACACACACTTTTGGATTTACAAGGATTCGTTTTTGATTACTATCAATCCAGTTTTTTATGTAAATATATTATATGTTAGTAACGACAATAAAAGAAAACATAAAAATGAAATGACCATAAGAGCAAGATTGAGGTCGAGTTGAATGTATATTTCCTGATAATATGATGGCTAATATAATATTAGGAGGCTACATAATGTCAAAAATTCAGGAATTCCATCAACTACATACAGGCAAGGAGCTTTTAATACTAGGAAATGCTTGGGATTTGTTATCTGCATTATTATTAGAAGAAGCTGGGTTCAAAGCAATTGGTACAACAAGCTGGGGCATTGCGAACTCATTAGGGTATGCAGATGGTGAGCTAATAGATTTTGATCGCCACTTGTCAATTATTAAAGCCATATCAGACAATGTAAAAATACCTGTATCCGCAGATATTGAGGCAGGTTATGGAAGTGATCAGAAAACCATTTTAGAAAATGTTTTAAGAACAGCAGATATCGGTGTTGCTGGTATCAATATTGAGGATTCATTAAAAAAGCAAAAAGGCTTACGAAGTCTAAAGGAGCACTGTCATCTACTAGAAGCAATGAGAATGATGTTAGATAATCGAGGTTATCATGATTTCTATATTAATGCTAGAACAGATACTTATTTTCAGATGCTGGAACCATTCAGTGAAACAATCGAAAGAGCTAAGTTCTATGTAGAGAGCGGAGCGAGTGGTATATTTATTCCTGGATTGGTAGATGAAGAGGAAATTAAGGCGATAACCTCCAATATAGATGCCCCTATCAATCTACTTTCTTTACCAGGACTAACGGATTGTCATAAACTAAAAGAAATAGGGGTTAAACGATTTAGCTTCGGCAATGCATTGTCAGATAAAATAATCGCCTATTTAAAAATGAATGCTTCCCAAATACTGAAGGAGCAAAATACAGCTTGCTTATATGAAAAATAACATAAAGGGGGAAGAATGGTAGTGGGCACGAAAATTAACCTTTCATTTGATGAAAAGTGGGAAAAAATTATAGCTTGTGATCAAACGTATGACGGCCTCTTTTATACGGCTGTAAAAACCACTAAAATTTACTGTCGCCCCTCGTGTAAATCGAGAAAGCCCAAAAAAATAAATGTAGAATTTTACGATGATAGACAAAAGGTTGAAAACGCTGGTTTTCGAGCATGTAAAAGGTGCAAGCCTGAGATTGAGCATTCCCCCCATGCACAGCTCATTAAAGATGTAATCGCCTACTTAATCAATGGGTATAAACAAAGACTAACCTTGCAGGATATTGCGAATCATATCGGGATCAGTCCATTTCATCTAGAACGCCTATTTAAGCAAGAAACTGGTGAAACACCTCGAAGCTATTTAGACAAGATCAGAATAGATAAGGCTGCCTACCTTTTAAAAAGCTCATGCTATTCTAATCTTGAAATTTGCTATGAAGCGGGCTTTCAAAGTTCCTCAAACTTCTATAAAGTGTTTCGAAATGTGAAGCAATGCTCTCCTAATGAGTATCGTGAAAAGGAGCGAAGAGGATGAATTGGATCAGTCAGAAAGAATTTATAGAGATTTATCCACCAAAAGAATTCAATACAGAAGAGTGTTTAATTTTCTTAAAAAGATCTAATCAGGAAGTGCTGCATCGGATCAAGGATGGATATTTATTTAAATTGCTGAAAATAAATGGACTACCGATTTTATGTCAAATTAAATTACAATCAAACTCAATCAAAGTCGAATTTCCTATGCATGTTCCATCTGAAGGAAGTCACGAAGAAATTGCTCGGTATATTTGGGCATGGTTTGATTTGGAAAAGGATTTGAGCAGTTTTTATGAAATGGCTAAAGAGGATCGTATATTGAAGCCTCTTGTACAAAACTATTATGGACTACGTATAATTGGCATGCCGGATTTATTTGAGGCACTCGTTTGGGCAATTAGTGGACAACAAATTAACTTAACATTTGCATACTCATTAAAGAGAAGATTTGTGGAGCAATTTGGGGAAAGCGTGACGTTTAAGGGAGAAACCTACTGGCTATTCCCATTGCCCGAAAGAATTGCGACAATCCAGGTGGATGATTTACGTCAATTACAGTTTACCCATAGAAAATCAGAGTATATTATCGATATCGCTAAGAGGATGGCCATTGGACAATTATCGAAAGAAAAATTGCGTATAAAAGCAACCTATGATGAAATGAAAAAATGTTTAGTATCGATTAGGGGAGTCGGTGCTTGGACAGCTGACTATGTGCTCATGAAATGCTTACTGCAACCGGAGTCATTTCCCATAGCAGATGTGGGACTTCATAATGCATTAAAAAGGCAATTAGCACTAAATCAGAAGCCAACAATTGAAGAAATCACTGGTTACGCCATGCATTGGACAGGCTGGCAGGCATATGCCACTTTCTATTTATGGAGGTCTTTATATGATGAAACGCTATAAATTAGATTATCAATCGCCTATTGGTACACTTGAAATAGAGGGAACAGCTACACATATAGTTTCTATTCTGTTTTCAGAGCAGGAGCAGCTTATAAATGTCCCTCATAAAGATACACCGCAGATCTTGGTTGAATGTCATCATCAATTACATGAGTATTTTATGGGTGAGCGTCAAGAATTTAACTTTCCCTATGATTTTGAGGGAACCGTCTTTCAAAAAAATGTATGGAATGCCTTAACAAATATTGTTTATGGTGAAACAGCAAGCTATAAAGACATTGCTGTTTCAATTGGCAATGAAAGAGCGGTAAGAGCTGTGGGTAGTGCAAATGGCAAAAATAAATTGAGTATCGTTGTCCCTTGTCATCGCATAATTGGCTCAAATGGAACGTTAACAGGCTATGAAGGTGGGCTATGGAGAAAAGAGTGGCTACTTCAGCATGAAAATTTACATCTGAATCCAAAATAACTTCTAAATTCTAGGATATTTTTTAAACGAAAAAACTTTATACCTATCTTTGTTGTAAGAACTAATGCCCTTTGTATAAAACAGCGGTTATTGCAAAAAATAAGACCGTCAAAATAAGCGATTTGATTACAATCAGTATTTGTAGTTTTATCTCTGTTATGACAGTTTTTCTGGACTTTTTTGTCTAGAAGCAATTCGGGCTTTTTATTACAAATGAAGGAGGTGTAGATGTGAGCGTAGTTTATAGAATTGCCTTAGTGTTAGTCATTATTGGTGCCATCAACTGGGGACTCATAGGATTCTTTAGGTTCGATTTAGTGGCTTATTTGTTCGGTGGGCAAACGGCAGTATTATCAAGATGGATTTATGCATTAGTCGGGATAGCCGGAATCATAACCATACCGATTCTTATGAAGCGTTTTGAGGAGGATGAAGACTTTGATCCGCATACGCGTATAGACAGAAATCCAAGTTACGGTATGGAGGCTGGCGAAGAGGCGGATTTCACTGAAGTAGAAACAACTGAAGTGAAGAAAGTAGAAAAAAGAGAGCCTTCCAATAAGTCTAAAAACAAAAAGTAATCGCGATTTAAAAACTGGTGACCAATTTGGTTCGTCAGTTTTTTGCGCTAGACAGGGCGTAAGCAGAAGAGCAGCTTACGCCTTGCTTTAATGATTACTTGGAAAGGCAAAAGATGAAGCAGATTCATTGTCTTGTTCAATCCATTTTTTGGAAAGTTTATTAGCCGTCTCCTCACCCACAGGCATAATTGTTGAAATCGCCATACAGTGTTGAGAGGCAACTCCATAGGCGACACCTAAAAATGCATTTGCAGCTTGTTCTACTTCGGCGTCAGTCAAGACAACCATATCAGTACCACTTCTTAAAGCAGTAACACGTTCACCATATTTTGAGCCTGTCGTATAAATGATATCAGCAACAGGTGTTGAACCTACAAATGATATAGCCTGAATTGCTGGGTTCGCCAAAAGTTCAAGTACCGTTCCCTTATCACCATTTATAACTGTCCATACACCATCTGGTAAACCGGCCTCTTTCCAAAGCTCAGATAAAAAAAGGGCAGAGCAGGGAACACGCTCGGATGGCTTTAGGATTACACAATTACCAACTGCTATTGCCATACTTGTGATTGCGAGTGGTACCATTACAGGACAATTAAAAGGAGAAATTGCAGCCACTACACCGAGCGGCTCTTTAGCTGAATAGGCATTAATATTGCCACCAATATTGACAGAATACTCACCTTTCAGTAAATGAGGAGCATTGATAGCTAAATCAACAGATGCTAATCCCTGTGTTATTTCCCCCTTAGCTTCTTTAATAGTTTTTCCGCTTTCTGTACATATCATGTTTATTAAGGCATCCTTACGATCAGTTAGTAAACTTCGGAACCTGAGTATAATTTCAGTGCGTTTACCAGCAGATAGGGTGCGCCATGCTGGGAAAGCCTTTTGAGCAGCGTACATTGCCTCTTGTACTTCCCCCTTAGTGGCTAACGGAACCTTTGCAATTACAATACCTGAACTGGGATTGTATACATCTGAAAAGCGACCACTTTTACCTGCAACAACCTTACCATTAATAAAGTGACCTAATTCTTTTACTTCCGTATTTCTTACCATTCAATACCCCCTGAAATTTGGTTAAGAAAGAAGGGTCTTTAAGGAAGTGGTAAATTTCCCTCGATAAAAAGCCTACCCCGTTAGAGCGTGCAAATAAATTCATCTTTTCCTAAAATTAGATGTTTTTTATTTAAACAGCGCCACATTATTCTTGATATAGTAATTTTGAAGCTAACTTACTCGAGGCAACAACGTACAAAGTCCTCCATTTGTACTTTATATGAATACATAGAATGATTTAGAAGGGGTCTATTGATTGAAAATCCAATGTTATTGGTGTGCTAGTACATCTTCAATTAAAAATGCGATATAGAGATTTGTTTTTGTAAATGGATTGCTTAAATCCATATCTAAAAGTGTTTCTATTTTTTTTATTTTGTACAGAACTGTATTTCTATGGATAAATTGACGTTCACTAATCTTACTAGTACTGCCATTCTCCTCAAGAAAAATACGTAAAAATTGTACATAATCCGTGTCATGCAAGTCGTCGTAGCGATAGAGCTGACCTAAGATGTCTTCGTTAAAAGATTTAATTAGCGTTTGATTTTGTACAGCCATGATGATTTGATAGGCACCAATTTCCTTATATTTGTATAAGAAACGATTGTTATGAAGCTTGGCTAATTGAATCACCGTTAAGGATTCTTTATAACTTTTGTAGACATTATCAAGCTCTTTATAGCAGTTTCCTTTACCAATAAAAAGATCTAAGTAACCATTTTTTAGTGTAATTTTTTCGTAGATTTCTTCAACTATTTTTGAGAAGGGTGTATTTGATGTGTGAATTTGCGCTTTATCGATAAGAAAGATGAGGTGATTTTTATGCTTTAGTTTTAGAAAGCGTTGATATTTATTTTGAAATGCAAATTGAAGGATGACCTCATAGCGATCAATACTAGCCTGACCTCCAATGGTTGTACAAGAGATAATAGCTAGCTCTCTACCCTGTGGAAATCCTAACTGTAATAATTGATCCTTCAGCCTGTTGTCGTTGTCCTTGTAGTGAAAAAGTAAGTTGTAAAGGACTTTTTCTTCCATTGAAAGTTCTTGCTGTTGATTGGCAATAAATTGAAAGGTTGTTTTGAGTAAATCGGCGATCCGATAACTCCATGACATTTGAAAAATAGGGAAATCATGTTCATTGGCAAAAGTGATGACTGATTCTGGTATATCTGGAATGTAAGGACCAAGGTTAATAATAAAACCTGCTACTTTTTTAGAGAATGCTAGTTTAACAAGCTGTTCTAAGGATTCTCCCTGTAAAGATAAATTAATACCTGTAGTGACAACTAATTCATTAGGTCTGCAAAACATAATTAACTCGCTACTCTCTACAACGTTAATTCCATTCACTCTACGATACGTTCCGCTATGGCCAGCTACTAATGTGAGCATTGGGAATTGATCTCCCTCTACAATTTTGCGAATCGTCCCCATATTTTCCCCCCTTAATTATGAACATAACTTACCATATATCATGTGCAGATGCACAGATTTTTTTAGTTTTCTATCCATATCTCTCAATTTTTATCTATTTTAGAATGTTTATTAACTACTGTGAAAGAGAGGACTTGCATATGTATAAGTGTAATAGTAGAAGATTGCAAGAGTTAATTGAACAATTTAGTCAATTTGGAGCTACTGAAAATGGTGGCGTAACCCGTTTGTCTCTTTCAAATGAAGATGTTTTAGCACGAAACTATTTTTGTGAATGTTGTGAAGAATTAGGGATGGAAATAAAGATAGATGATATGGGAAATATTTATGGCATTCTACCAGGAAAAAAGGATGTTCCACCAATTGTGTTGGGATCACATTTAGATTCAGTAGAAAAAGGGGGGAAATTTGATGGTGTATTAGGGGTATTAACAGCTATTGAGGCCATTCGAACAATTAAGGAAAACGATATTGAGCTAGACATTCCACTTATGATTGTTAATTTTACAAATGAGGAAGGCGCTCGTTTCGATCCTGCGATGATGAGCTCTGGTGTCATTACATCAAAATTTGAGAAAGAAAAGATGCTACAATCCACTGATAAAAATGGAATTCGCTTTGAGGAAGCATTACGAGCAAGTGGCTATGAGGGAGAGCAAGAAAATCGTCTGAATGAAGCGCTTGCCTATTTAGAGTTGCATATAGAGCAAGGGCCTGTATTGGAGGCAATGAAGCATGAAATTGGTGTTGTTGAGGGAGTACTTGGAATGGTTTGCTATGAAATTACCGTTATCGGGCAATCCAACCATGCTGGTACTACCCCGATGTCCATGCGGCAAGATCCAATGATTGTTGCATCCACAATTATAACAGAGTTACATGACCAGTTAAGAAAAATTGATGAACAACTCGTTTATACCTTTGGTCGCATGAATGTCTCACCAAATATTCATACAGTAATTCCAAATACAGTGACATTTACAATTGATTCACGCCATCAAAAGGCAGAGGTAATGCAGCGGGTTGAAGATATCCTTAAAACTCTTCCGACAACGGTAGAGGGCTGTAGAGTTCGACCGGTTAAGCTTTGGGGTAGGGATACGGTATATTTTGATGCAGCAATTTGTAACGAGGTAGAAAGTGCCTGTCAGAGCTTTGGTTATTCTGCTCATCGTATGTTTAGTGGAGCAGGACATGATGCCCAGTATATGGCTAGTATGATCCCTTCAGCAATGATTTTTGTTCCAAGTATTCAAGGGAGAAGTCATTGTGAGGAGGAAAGAACGAGCTTTGAGGATTGTGCTAAGGGAGCTGATATCTTACTAGAAACAGTTCTAACGCTACAAACAAAATTTAGTATGGATGAAACCTATACATTGCATTAAAAAATCAGCAATCTCCATTTTGTAACGAAGGGTGAGGAGCACTGTGAAAAAAATTATTAAAGGTGGGCGAGTGGCTACTGCTGCGGATGTATTTGAGGCTGATATTTTAATTGACAACGGAAAAATTATTCAAATCGGACAACATTTAACCGATGATGGCGCCGAAATTATTGATGCCACTGGTAAAATCGTGTTACCCGGAGGAATTGATCCGCATACACATTTAGATATGCCATTCAATAATACGGTGACAGATGATGATTGGAAATCAGGTACGATTGCGGCAGCCTTTGGTGGGACAACCACTATTTTAGATTTTTGTTTAACAGCAGGTGAAGAAAAATTATCAGCAGCCGTGGAAAAATGGCATGACAAGGCCAAAGGAAAGTCAGCGATTGACTATGGATTCCATCTGATGATTGGTGATTTAACATCTGAAACTGAAGCTGAATTGCCTAAAATTTTAGAGCAAGAAGGTATTACCTCTGTCAAAGTCTTTATGGCTTATGCAAAGGAATTCCAAGCGACAGATCGTACACTTTTTAAAGCCTTTAAAATTGCCAAGGATCTTGGAGCAGTGGTGATGGTGCATTGTGAGAATGGCTCTGTCATTGATGAGCTTGTGGAGGAAGCAAGAAGTGCTGGGCATAAGGAGCCGATTTATCATGCTTTAACTCGTCCAGCCGAATTAGAGGGCGAGGCGACAAAGCGTGCCATCGAATTAGCTCATATAGCGGGAGCGAAGCTATATGTGGTACATGTAACATGTAAAGAAGCGGTTGATGAAATTATTGCTGCTCGTGAAAAAGGGTATGACGTTTATGGTGAAACATGTCCACCATATTTAACACTCGATCAATCAGCTTTAGCGCAGCCGGGCTTTGAGGGAGCAAAATATGTTTGGTCACCACCACTTCGTCCAAAATATCATCAAGAACATTTATGGAATGCCTTAAAGGCGAAACAGCTTCAGACAATTGGCTCTGATCAATGCTCCTTTAGCTTTAAGGGCAAAAAGCAGCTAGGCTTAAATGATTTCTCGAAAATACCAAATGGTGGGCCATTCATTGAAGATCGCTTCAGCATTTTATATTCCGAGGGCGTTGCAAAAGGTAGAATTTCTATTCATGAATTTGTTGATATGATTTCTACAAGCGCAGCAAAAATATTTGGGTTATTCCCGCAAAAGGGAACGATTGCTATCGGTTCTGATGCGGATATCGTCATTTTTGATCCTGAGGCAAAACGCCAAATTTCTGCTAAAACGCATCACATGAATGTGGACTATAACCCATTTGAAGGCTGGGAAGTAACAGGTGAGCCAGTTAGTGTACTGGTACGTGGGGAATATGTCATTAAAAATAAAGAATTTGTCGGAGTACTTGGTAGCGGACAATATATTAAACGTCCATTAAAAACAGTAGCTGCGGAAGCACTTAACATGTAGCTTCCTTCAGTATAGGACCTATTGTTTTGAGTGGAGAGCAAAGCAATAGGTCTAGTAATTGGTGTACGGAAAAAATGCTCACATGAGGGGGATGTGGAAATGGTTCCGAATCAAGAAAATGCAATGACCATGCAGGTTAGACGTAATTTTATGGAATTAAAAAGCAAAATGACAAAGAATGAGGCTATTGAGGAAGCCAACCGTTGTCTGTATTGCTATGATGCACCATGTATTAAAGCTTGTCCAACAAGCATTCAAATCCCAAATTTCATAAAAAAAATCGCATCCGGTAATATGAAGGGTTCTGCTACGACTATATTAGAAGCAAATCCCATTGGCGCAAGCTGTGCAAGGGTTTGTCCAACGGAGGAACTATGTGAAGGGGCGTGTGTCTTAAATTCTTCTACAAAGCCAATTAAAATTGGTGAGTTACAGCGTTATGCAACAGATTGGGCGATGGAAACCAATGCACAGCTATTTAAGCCAGGGCAAAATAACGGACAGAAAGTAGCCATCATTGGGGCGGGTCCTGCTGGTTTATCGGCAGCACGTGAGCTTGGTCGCTTAGGCTACCAAGTAACAATCTATGAGGCAGAAGCAAAGGCTGGTGGTCTGGGAAGCTATGGTATTGTTGCATTCCGTTTGCCTAATGAAGTGGTGGATTGGGAAGTGGAGCAAATTGAACAGCTTGGTGTGACCATTCAAACGAATACAACGGTCGGTGTGGATATTTCTGTAGATGAAATTTTGGCACAATATGACAGTGTCATTTTAGCTGTTGGTATGGGGGCTGTACCGAATCTAGGTATTGAAGGGGAAGATTTAGAAGGTGTTCATGATGCGATAGAGTTTGTTCGAAAAACAAAAATGGGACCGCTTACAAATGATGTCGTTGGGAAAAAGGTAGCTGTTATTGGTGCTGGGAATACAGCGATTGATGGTGCTACAAGTGCGGTGCGATTAGGAGCAGAACATGTACAAATTCTTTACCGCCGAACACAAAAAGAAATGACAGCCTACAAATTTGAATATGAATTTGCCAAGCAGGATGGTGTGGAATTTAAATGGCTGACTGCACCGAAGAAAATTATTGGGAATGAAGCTGGCAAGGTGACAGGCATTGAATGTGTAAAAATGAAGCTCGGTGAGGCAGGTCCTGATGGCCGACAAAGACCAGAAGAAGTACAGGGTTCTAATTTTATTATTGAAGTGGACGTAGTCATTAAAGCAATTGGGCAAACTCGTTTTGTTTCATTAATTGAAGCTTTTGGTTTAGCACATACAAACGGTGTTGTCGATATTGATGAGACGACAATGCAAACGTCTAAAGACAAAGTATTTGCCTGTGGTGACGTTGTCTTTGGCAATGGACAGGGTGAAGCGATGGTGGTAACCGCTGTGCAGCAAGGGAAAGATGCAGCATATAAGATTCATGAACATTTAAGAAAACCAAGTGAGATTGCATAATGTGAACCTTCAAACAGTGGGGGTTTTCAACATCCTTCACTGATTGTTAGTTTCACCAATCAGGATAAAGGGGGAACTTATATGGCAGACTTGCAAATTAATTTAGCGGGCATCCAATCGCCGAATCCATTTTGGCTAGCATCCGCACCACCAACTAATTCAGGTTATCAAGTACAGCGCGCCTTTGAAGCAGGCTGGGGAGGTGCAGTGTGGAAAACATTAGGGGAGCCAATTTTAAATGTATCCTCCCGTTTTGCAGCTGTTAGCTATAATGGCCAGCGAGTAGCAGGCTTCAATAATATTGAATTGATTACGGATCGACCGTTAGAAGTAAATTTACAAGAAATTTATGAGACTAAAAAGAAGTTTCCTAATCACGCGATTATTGCCTCTTTAATGGTGGAGCCAAAGCAGGAAAAGTGGCATGAAATTGTGAAGCGCGTAGAAGATGTGGGGGTTGATGGTCTTGAGCTTAACTTTGGTTGTCCACATGGGATGGCAGAACGAGGGATGGGTTCTGCCTCTGGTCAAGTCCCTGAATTGGTGGAAAAGCAAACGTACTGGGTAAAGGAAGCGGCACGTACACCTGTAATTGTGAAGCTAACGCCAAACATTACCGACATTACGGTAACGGCAGAAGCAGCCACAAGAGGTGGAGCAGATGCTATTAGTATGATTAATACGATTAACAGCCTTGCGGGTGTTGACTTAAATACATGGAATACAGTACCTCATGTAGCAGGTAAGGGTGCACATGGTGGTTATTGTGGACCTGCAGTTAAACCAATTGCACTTAATATGGTTGCAGAGTGTGCCCGAAATCCTTTAGTCAATGTCCCGATATCAGGTATTGGTGGAATCTCTAATTGGCAGGATGCAGCTGAATTTATTTTAATGGGTGCGACAGGGGTACAGGTTTGTACAGCAGCAATGCACCATGGATTTAGTATTGTTGAGGATATGATTGATGGTCTAAATAATTATTTAGATGATAAAGGCCTAACTTCAGTGATGGATTTAGTTGGTCGCTCCGTTCTAAGATACTCTAACTGGGGTGATTTAGACTTAAATTATAAAATTGTCGCTGAAATTAATAATGATATTTGTATTAATTGTAACAAGTGTCATATCGCTTGCGAAGATACATCACATCAATGTATTGACCTCTATACAGAGGATGGTCGCCCAATGTTAAAAGTTCGAGAGGAGGATTGTGTAGGCTGTAATTTATGCTCTATTGTCTGCCCAGTAGAAAGTGCTATTACAATGGTGGAACGAAAATCTACCATTCCGCCAATGACATGGAATCAACGTCAAGCGCTGATTAGTAGTCTTGCGAAATAATCCTAAAGGTTTTTACTAAGGGCATTTACTGCACATTTATGCATATAAACTAAATTCCATCTTCCTGCAACACTATGGTTGAAGGAAGGATTAACCTCATGTAAGTTGTCACGGAAATTAGAGAAAAAAGGAGAGAAACAGAATGGAACGTGAAGGGAATTATTTAAAATCCCCAGATTTACTTCCAGTGACACATCAACAAAGAAATATTGGAACATTTGGTTTTGCGGTAATTTGGATCGGAATGGCCATTGTATTAGCGGCTTTTGCAATTGGTGGATCAGCAATTATTAACTTACCATTGCCAATGGTAATTTTAGCTACATTGATAGGCTCTTGTTTAATCGGTGTCTTTATGACGTTAATAGGTGATATTGGTATAGAACATGGGCTTTCTTTTCCTGTCTATATGCGTGCACCATTTGGTACATTTGGCACCCATATACCTTCCCTCGTTCGTGGCGTTACAGCTGCCTGTTGGTTTGGACTTAATACGTATTTTGGGGCATTAGCAATTAACGGTATTTTAAATTTACTTTTTGGTTTTGATAATTGGTTTATCTGTTTCCTTGTGTTTGCAGCACTGCAGCTTTTTAATACATCTCTGGGCATTAAATCCATTGAGCGCTTTGCTGATTTAGCAGCCCCTGTCATTATTTTAATTTCCTGTTGGATGTATTACACATTGGCAGATAATGCAACTTCTCAAGGAAAAAATATTTGGACGTGGGTAGAAGCCCCAACAACAGGCTTTGCCGCCTTTACCGCCTTTATGGTCGTTGTGATGGCAAATATGGGCTTTTGGGCAACACTGGCGGCTGATATGCCCTCATTGTCAAGATTCTTTAAAGCACCTAAAAATGAGCGTAACTGGTTCAAACGGAATAAAACACAGCTTGTTGGTTCACTAATTGTTATGCCGATTACAAACACATTTATTGTCACAATAGGAGCAGTATGCTATATGGCTGTTGCCTCGGCTGATCCCATTAATGCTTTACAGCAAAGTGCAAGTGGATTTATATTAGGCATCTTACTATTAATGATTGTGTTAGCACAATGGTCGACAAATACCTCTGCAAATGTAGTGCCAGCAGCCACTATTTTTTCCAATATTGGTGGGCCAAAAGTACCGTTCTGGGTAGGGGTTGTTATCGCTGGAATTATCGGTATTCTCGCACAACCATGGAGCTTATTTGATGTGATGGTAAATGTCCTATTAATTATAGGTGGTATTTTAACTGCAATCGTTGGTATTTTATTTGCTGATTATTATTTAATCCGTAAACGTCGTGTGGATGTCAAGGCACTTTATGAGTTAGAGGGGCAGTTTAAATATTTCAATGGATTTAATATGGCTGGTTTGATTGCCTGGGTAATTGGTGGTGCAGTAGCTAATATCTTCTCAACCTATTCGTCATTAGTTGGTTTTTTTGTAGGTGCTTTCGTTTATTATGTGTTAGCAAAGTATTGGTGGTTTAAAAAATATCCTCAAGCAGAAATAGAAGATCCAAATGATGAAAAATATTTAGGGATAACAGTTGGGCGTAATTTGGATGAGCTTTTCACCCAGCCTCAAATGCCTACGCCAACAGTTGAACCAAGTGAGGACGATATTGTTGAAACAACGGATCCTCTATTAGAAATAAAAGGTGCTGAATAAATAAGACAACAGAGAGGACGAGGTGATGGCATGTCAGAACATTTACAAAGCACTGAGGAGATTGAAAAAATAGATGATTTTTTAGATAGCGGCTACAAAATTAAATATGTGTATGAAAATTTAAGTGGAATGTTTGTAGAGTTTGCACGTCAGAAGGAAGTTGTGTTGCTACAAATTCTAACAGCGGATGCCCGTAAATACTTTTCAGCCAAACTTCAAGAGCAAACGTTGTTACAATAAATAAAATTAGTGGATTAGTTATTTCTTGACCTAGATAGAAAATCTTTGTAAAGATTCCCCTTACTAGTTAAGCATGATTTCGGTATTGAATCGGATTCATGCTTTTTTGATTTTAAACTTAATATATGTTTTTCCTAAAAATACAATTGTATTTTTAGGATGTATTTATTAATATAGAAAAAGTATTCAACTTAGAAAAACATCAAAGAAAGAGGCGTTATTCGAGTGGTAAACAAAGAATTAAAGAGAGGGTTAGAGGCACGTCATATCCAAATGATTGCGTTAGGCGGTACAATTGGCGTTGGTCTATTTATGGGTTCAGCTAGTGCTATTCAGTGGACGGGTCCCTCTGTGCTTCTTGCCTATGCTATAGCAGGTATCTTTATCTTTTTTATTATGCGGGCTATGGGAGAGATGCTTTATAAGGAGCCAAGCACTGGCTCTTTTGCAACATTTGGCTATAAATATATTCATCCGTTAGCAGGTTATTTAACAGCATGGAGTAACTGGTTTCAGTGGATTATTGTTGGTATGTCAGAAATCATTGCAGTAGGTACTTATATGCAATACTGGTATCCAAGTTTACCAGCATGGATTCCAGGATTTATTGCAATGGTCATTTTAGGTGTCGCTAACTTTATTTCAGTAAAATCGTTTGGTGAGTTTGAATTTTGGTTTGCGATGATAAAAATTGTTACAATTATTTTAATGATTATCGCTGGAATCGGGCTCATTTTCTTTGGTCTAGGTAATGATGGCATTGCTATTGGGCTATCTAATCTATGGGATCATGGAGGTTTCTTTACAGGCGGCTGGACAGGCTTTTTCTTCGCCTTATCGTTAGTGGTTGCTGCCTATCAAGGAGTCGAGTTAATTGGTATAACAGCTGGAGAGGCGAAAAATCCTCAAAAAACAATTACAAATGCGATTCAAAGTATTATTTGGCGTATTTTAATCTTCTATATTGGTGCCATTTTTGTTATTGTGACGGTTTATCCATGGAATGAATTGGGGACAATTGGCAGCCCCTTTGTCGCTACGTTTGCTAAGGTGGGTATCACAGCAGCGGCTGGAATTATTAATTTTGTCGTCATTACAGCGGCAATGTCGGGCTGTAATAGTGGGATATACAGCGCAGGTCGAATGTTGTATACATTGGCTATCAATGGACAAGCTCCGAAGTTTTTTGCCAAGCTTTCTCATAATGGGGTACCATTATTCGGGACAGCAGGTGTTTTAGTAGGTCTAGTCATTGGTGTAATCTTAAGCTATTTGGCGCCAGAAAATTTATTTGTCTATGTTTATAGCGCAAGTGTTTTACCAGGAATGGTCCCTTGGTTTATTATTTTAATCAGTCAAATAGGATTCAGAAAAACACATGGTACAGAGCTATCTAAGCACCCGTTCAAAATGCCATTTGCTCCGATTACAAACTATTTAACAATTGCTTTTTTAGTAATGGTACTAATCGGAATGTGGTTTAATGATGATACACGTGTTTCATTAATCGTAGGAATTATGTTCTTAACTTTAGTGACGATAAGCTATTATGTATTTGGCATTGGCAAAAACCGTCATGAGCAGTGAGAAGAGGGTGTCTTATAGGAGCTCCCCTAGATAATATTTGAAAAATGATCTTATTATAAATAGAGTAGGGACAATCAATTGTGGATTGTCCCTCATGTTGTTGAAATACTATTATGTCAATGAAATCAAGGTGACAAATTAAAAGTATAGTCCTTTTTCAAAACGAGGGGTTGATCTCCGTTCCGACTGAGTGCTTTGTAGCTGTCGCTTTGCTTTCGCTACAGAAAACATTTGCCGCTGACGCTTCGCTTTCTCACAGAGCAGAGCTTCCTGGGGGCGTCCGATGAGCCGCTTCACTCGCGCTCCAGGGTCTCATCTGTGACGCTGAATCCCCGAGGAATCACTCAGTCTACACTCCAATCAACCATTGCTCATTCATTGGTATTTCACATAAATATATAGTGATAAATTGAAGTCTTAACCATCACTATTTTGCGCAAAGTGGAGCTTTGATAACATTTTTCTATGCGAAAGCAGCGCGACAGCCATAAGTGGCTTTATGTAAAGGTAGAAATTTGTTTAATGCATAAAAATAAAATGTAGGTTGGCAGTTATAGAATTGTACCACTATTCTTTCCATTTAATGATGGTAAGTAACATGCTTTTACTTTACTTTTGAGGGAAGAAAATATTTAAAGTTCTACACTATTGCAGATTGGAGTGCAAGGCTACTCGACTCCCGTGGGATAGCGAGACAGACGAGACCCTGCACGGAGCGTCAGCGCAGGAAGCGGCTCGTCGCTCGCCCACCGGAAAGCGAGTAGCCTGGAACGGAAATCATCTTCATTTTGACTAAATATTCGCAAAGGTATCCTTGACCATTTAGTTTTTCAACACTATGAGGGACAATCAATTGTGGATTGTCCCTTTTAATTATTGTTCTTTTCGCATAATAAAGCTTAAATGTCTACCGGCTTGTTTGTCTTCGCGATAGGAAAAACCATTTGGGTTAAGATATGTGCAGGTTGCATCAATGTCAATCTGCTTAGAAGGAATACCCGCAAGCTCACATTGTTTTTTGACGGTTTGTTGATTATCAATATGATATTTATTGGTTTGAGCATTAAAATACATAAAATCTTCAGCGTATCCTAAATTGTGGAATTTCTCATAGACATCTGTATCAACTTCAAATTTTTGTTGACTCAGCGCCATACCGATTTGTACATGAAAATCTTGTGGCTGACAATGCTCCTGCTCGATTAAATGCTGGAAAAGCTTCAATGTTACTTCCTTAACGGTCCCTTGCCACCCTGAATGCACGACGCCAATCAGTCCATTGACATCATTATAAAAAATAACTGGTACACAATCGGCAGTAAAGCTGCATAAAAGTAAATTTGGCTCGCGTGTGTAAAGTGCATCAGTATTCGCAATGGCGGTATCCAATTGTTCAGCTCCTCGTCCTTTATCGGAGGCTGTAACACAATAAAAATTAGCACTATGCGTTTGCTGCATGCAGACAAAATGATTGAGGTCACATTGCAACGAAGCTGCTAAATTTTTGCGATTTTCAAGCACGTCCGCTATATTCATACAAGTATGCAATGCCATATTATTTTGTTCTAGCTCGTGCCAATCTTTTAAGGTAATGCCAGCAATAAAAGGGGCATTATCTACATAAATTTTTGTTTTCATATCATCACCTCGTCTTACTATATAGGATTGAGTTGTGAATGTATAGGCACTTAATACTCATACCCTTCTATTGTATTTTTAGACATAAAAAATAGATTTCTTCACATATAGTATCGAAGAATCAAATATAGAAGGAGTGTTGAATTAATGGCTCAAGAAAAGTTTTTATTAATTTGTCAATTAGGCATGGGGCTATTTTGGATTATTACATATATACTCATTATCAAACAGGGATTCCAGGATAAGAAGTATGGTATGCCAATGGCCGCCATTTGTGCCAATATTTCATGGGAATTTATCTTTGCCTTTATGTACCCACAAAATGATCTTCAAAGAATAATTACCTTCCTTTGGTTTTTATTAGACATCATGATAATGATGCAATATTTAAAATATGGTCATAAAGAATATCAAAAATTAATTCCTAGTAAAATATTCTATGCATCATTTTTTATAACGCTTGGTGCATGTTTTTTCATTATTTTAGCAATGATGCATGAATTCAAGGATATAGCCGGAAAATATGCTGCATTTTCACAAAATCTGATGATGTCAGGGCTGTTTATTGCCTTATTACTACAACGAGGAAATCTTAGTGGCCAATCGATGGGCATAGCAGTTTGTAAAATGATTGGTACTATATTTGCAGCAGTAGGCTTTTATATGTACTTTCGAACTCCCTTGATTACCATTGTCTCACTTGCGACTCTTTTTTATGATTGGCTCTATATTGTGTTAATTTATCGGCTCTATCAAAAAAGAGTTATGTAAAATACGAATTATCATTTTTATTTAAATAAATATTAGTCATTTTGCTAATTACAATCAAATAGTAACGATGTTTCAGGCAAAATAGTAAGGATGTTGTGAAAACATGGATGGATAGTGCTGGTCACAGAGCTAAATTCTCAATAAAAGGTACACATAAATATGAAAATAAATAAAAATGTACAAAAAGCAACACACTATCACTATCAAACGAATAAGATGTTTCTGTACTAATACGTTAGAGGTAGGTGCTTGCTATTGAAAAAACAGTGGATGGTCGCACTGTTTATGTTATGCACAATTGGACTATTCGGCTGTCAAGGAAAATCGGAGAATGAGAAACAACAAGAGCAAGAAGTGCAAGATTTAGAGCAGGAACACAAGGAAAACAAACAGGCTGTTACTTATGAGCAAAAGCAACAATTGGAGACTGTTGTGAAAATTGTTGATCCCTCCACAAATGCGGTTATACAAACAATTTCTCCACATGAAATGGGCTATGAAAGCGATGTATCATCTTATACAAAGGAAATTGAACAATTGGCAAAAGAGCTGGCAAGAGGAAATGGAGATACGGTTGGCTATGATCAGCGGATGATACTTGATAGGATGGATGATAACGGAAAAATAGTAAAGGGTAGTCCTTTAATAGTTTTAAAAGAAAAAGAATTGGTAGATAGAATATTAGAGGCTTCAACATCTGGTGGTAAAGTCATGATGCCACTTTATATAACAGAAAGCGGTTATTATCTGGAAGATATTCCTTATTTGTCGGAAACCGTTGTTGCATCCTATACCACTTATTTTAATAATGCTGATGGAGGAAGAAATAAAAACATCGAATTATCTGCAAAAGCGATTCACAATGTTATTGTTGGAAGCGGGGATTATTTTTCATTTAACACCGTTGTTGGACCAAGGGATGAGGAGAATGGTTATCAGCCTGCACCAGAAATTATAAATAAGAAGCTGGTGATGGGCATTGGTGGTGGTGTTTGCCAAACCTCATCAACTTTATTTAATGCAGTAGATCAGTTACAAATAAAATTTGTGGAACGTCATCACCATTCATTAGATGTTGGCTATGTTCCAAAGGGAAGGGATGCTACGGTATCCTATGGAGGCTTAGATTTTAGGTTTCATAATACAAGTGATGTACCATTTTTAATCCAATCTATTTATGGAAAAAATTTTTTAACTGTTGAGATAAGAACAGCAGAAAAATATGTAGATTTTTTGAAACAACATAATTAATGCTAAAGACACCTCTGCTCAATGGTGTCTTTTTAAATGTGTCATGCTATAGTTAAATTGAGGTATTTCAGTATAATAATGGTTCATCCAGCGCAATAAAGGGGTAGAATATTTTATCGAAATGGCTCTTTCAATTACTTTATATGATGGATGTACCTTAATTGTGTAAATGGGGAAGGGGAAAAGACAATGCATGCAAAGCTGCAGGCAATCATAGACTCAATCGATTTTTACCAGGTAACCTATCCAGAAGATGCTTGTATAATTGTAGCAGATACAGAGAAGGTCATTGCTTATAAGCCAGGAAAACAAGTGGATTTAAAGGTTTGTGTTGGTGATTCTGTAGATAAATATCGTGGAACAACAACTGAAAAGGCACTTAGCTCAGGGAGATTTATCCGAGAAGAGCGAAGTGCTGAGGATTTTGGCATGGCCTATATTGCATCTGCACAACCTATTTTTGAAGGTGGACAAGTAATCGGTGTTATTAGTGCAATTCTTTCAAATGAAAAAATGGATCATATGCGATTACTAGCAACAGATCTGTCGAGCACAGTGGAGGAAATGACTGCGACGAATGAAGAATTAGCAAAGGCAAGTGTAGATGTTTCCGATCGATTAGAGGAACTATCTAGGTTCTCAGAGTCTATGATTGAAGATATTCAACAAATTAATACTATTGTAGATTTAGTCAAAGATTTAGCGATGAAATCGAAAATTCTTGGACTAAATGCATCCATTGAAGCAGCTCGTTCTGGTGAGCATGGACGTGGTTTTGCAGTAGTTGCCACTGAGATTCAAAAAATGTCTCAAAGCAGTACCGAAAGCGCGAATAGCATTACAAACCAATTAGAGAGTATTAAACAAGCCATCGACCAAGTAAATGAATCAGCAAACCAAATTGCCGCATTTACTCAACAGTTTTCGGCTAGCATGTATGGATTAACAGATGCCTATAAAGGTGTTAATAGCACAGCAGAAAAATTAATGCATATTAGTGAAGTGAAAAATTAAAAAGAAGGGTATAGCCAATCCATTTTATGGCCATACCCCTCTTAGATTAAATAATATCTAAAATTTCCTTTGGAGCATTTACTTTATATTCAGGCTCTTCCTGTTGAATCACCTCAATAGAATCATATCCCCAAGAAACCCAAATAATTGGTACCCCGACTTTTTTACATGCTACAATATCTCTTTGTTCATCCCCTATATATAAAACGTCTGATGCTGAGCTGCTGGAGTCCTTTAAAAATTTCTTCAACACTTTATCCTTCCCAAAAATACGATTTGAGCAAAGTACATTTGAAACACATTGAATACCATTCATTTTTAGAAATTCTAAAATATTTTCCTGGGAATTGGACGATATGATAAGGATTTTATAGCCTCTTTTATCAATTTCCATTAGTACATCCTTGATTCCTTCATAAAGATGAACCTCGTTTAAGGACTGACGATATAAACGATAAAATTGAGGTAAAATCATGGGTAATTTATACATTGGAAAATCAAATAATTTACTACGCTCCGCCATGGATAATTTTTTTAAGGATTCGATTTCCTTAAACTCTATTCCTTTAAATTTATATTTTTGTGCAAGTGTATTCCAAGCTGACGCAAATACAGCCGTTGAATCAGCCAGTGTGCCATCAAAATCAAAGATGATATATTTCATTGAAAATGTTCTCCTTTATGTTCTACTTTTATAGACGCTTCGTCCTTGAAAATGTTACGTATCAAAGAAATCCGATTTAAAGTATTATGACATGATTCTATAGCATATGAAGCAGGTGGTGGTAAATGACTCTAGGTGAGTATTTTTTTCAATATGTTAAAAACAAAATGGGTATCACCATGGTAAATATTGTATCGGAAAATGATGCCATTGAATATGAAAAGCTTTGACGAATTACAAATAGCAATGCAAGATAGTACAGTTTGTAGGTCTTTTTCTAGCGTTTGCAACATATATCTAATCATGTCGAATTATGTAGTTTGTATGTAATATTGGAAGGAGGTCACAATATGATTCCGAAGTATCCTTATATTGGATATGAAACGAAGTGTAAGCAAGTTCCCATCACATTCCCACCGCAGCATCAAGATATACAGCCAGGGCTAGAATATGTTATGCAACCAATTCCTATTTCCGACAATCCAGCATACAAAGGGAGTGGAAAATTACAGGGGAAAATCGCGATAATTACTGGGGGAGATAGTGGAATTGGTCGTGCTGTTGCTATTGGGTTTGCAAAGGAAGGTGCCCATATGGCTATTACCTATATGCCACATGAACGACCTGATGCAGAAGCAACGAAGCAAATGGTGGAGGCATATGGGCAATCCATTCTATTGATTGAAGGGGACTTACGTCATCCTGAGTTTTCTATGGAAGTAGTAAGAAAAACGATGGACTGTTTTGGTAAGCTAGATATACTGATTTTAAATCAAGGTGTCCAATTTCCGCAGCAAAGCATTTTGGATATCTCAAATGAACAATTGTATGATACGTTTGAAACCAATATTTTTCCACATTTTCATATGACAAAGGCAGGATTACCTTATATGAAGAAGGGTGGGGCAATTATTTCCACTGCTTCCGTGACAGCTTACGCTGGGGCTCCATTACTTGTCGATTATTCCTCCACGAAAGGCGCAATTGTCTCTTTCACTAGGTCTTTATCCTTGCAATTAGCGAGAAAGGGAATACGAGTGAATGCAGTTGCCCCTGGCCCAATTTGGACACCACTAATTGTCTCAAGCTATTCAGCAGAATACGTCAAAACATTTGGCTTAGAAACGCCGATGAAGCGAGCAGGTCAGCCATTTGAGCTTGCACCTACTTATATTTATTTAGCTTCTGATGATTCTTCTTTTGTTACTGGCCAGGTTTTGCACGTTAATGGTGGCATCATGACGGAAACGTAAGTATATATTTGCTATTATAAATAGTAGATATATTGCTAAGGGAGAAATGATATGGAAAATACTCGACCTATTGATAAACTATTAGATTTTGCTAAAAAGGATGAACGCATTCGAGTAGTAGGTATGGAGGGCTCAAGAACAAATCCCAATGTGCCAAGGGATGATTTTCAGGATTATGATATTTCCTTTGTTGTAACTGATATGGCAGCTTTTCTTGAAAATAATAAATGGATTGATTTCTTAGGCGAGCGAATCATAACGCAAACCCCAGAGGATATGGAATTATTTCCACCAGAACTAGGCAATTGGTTTTCCTATTTAATGTTATTTACCGATCATTCAAAAATTGATTTGACTCTAGTTCCTATTGAAGAATTGGAGCTTTATCTCGAAAGTGATGGACTTTTAGAAATCATTCTGGATAAAGACCAGCGCTGTTTAAATGTTCCTGAAGCAACAGATGTTACGTATCATATACAAAAGCCAAGTGCACGTTCATTTGACGATTGTTGCAATGAATTTTGGATGGTTTCTACTTATGTAGTAAAAGGCATTTGTCGCAATGAGCTTCTTTTTGCCAATTATCATTTTGAACATATTTTACGGGAAGAATTACTTCGAATGCTATCTTGGCGAGTTGGCTTTGAAACAGAATTTAGCTTAAGTGTTGGCAAATGTTATAAGTATATATCTCAGTATTTACATGCAGAGGAAGTTTCACAATTGATGGGGACCTTTGAGTTATCCTCTAAAAAAGCTATATGGCAAGCATTATATCAAGCCTTTGATTTATTCGCAAAGGCTTCACAGCAAGTGGCTGCAAGGCTCGAAGTAGAATATCCAGTATATGAAAAGAATATAAGAGTGTATGTGGATGAAGTTTATCAGAAATTTTTAGTAAATAATTTTGTGGATAATATTATAAAATAGTGTTATCGTAAAGAATAAGTTAAATAAAAATCCTTCGGGGTAGGGTGAAATTCCCAATCGGCGGTGATGAAGCAATTCAAAGTCCGTGAGCGAAAGCTGATTTGGTGCAAATCCAAAACCGACAGTGACAGTCTGGATGGGAGAAGGGTAAAAGTGCAATCTTTTTAAATTCGCATGAATTTATAAGGATTATTTGATTATGCTTTTATGTTAACTACTTCCCATCGTTTAGATTGGGAGGTTTTTTTATTTAGCGAAAAAATTAAATAGCTGTATGTTCTTCGGGGTAGGGTGAAATTCCCAATCGGCGGTGATGAAGCAATTCAAAGTCCGTGAGCGAAAGCTGATTTGGTGCAAATCCAAAACCGACAGTGATAGTCTGGATGGGAGAAGAACGATGAGATGACGACCTATGGGAAAATATAGAATTTCATAAGGTTTATTTGCTGACGTCTTATTTATATGAACTCCCAAACCCCTTTTAAGCGAAGGGGTTTTTTCTTTGATTGGGATAGAACGCTTAAAGTGATTGATGTATTAGAAAAGCGAAGGATTGACCTCAAAAACTGATGGATAGAATCCCAAAACCGATGGATAGAGCCTTTAACATGTAGAAAGAAAGTAGGTGGAAAAATGTTTACAGGGATTATTGAAGATATTGGCACAGTAAAAACCTTGCAAACAGATCAGCAAAGTATGAAAATAACGATCCTTTCAGCAAAAATGGTAGAGGATGTAAAGCTCGGAGACAGTATAGCGGTCAATGGTGTCTGTTTAACAGTGTCAAATTTTACTGATCAAGAGCTAACGATGGATGTCATGCCAGAAACGGTGAAGGCAACGAATTTGCAGCAGCTTGCTGTAGGAGACCCCGTTAACTTAGAGCGAGCAATGCCTGCAAATGGACGATTTGGTGGCCATTTTGTAGCAGGGCATGTGGATGGAGTAGGGAAAATAGTACGTAAACGACCATTAGCAAACGCAGTTTATATCGATATTGAGCTATCCAAGGATTTAACAAACTATTGTATCCCAAAAGGCTCCATTACGATTGATGGTACGAGCTTAACGCTTTTTCACGTTGAGCAGAAAAGTGTCACAGTATCACTGATACCACACACGTATAAAGAAACTATTTTAGGTATGAAGAAAATTGGCGCTCTAGTGAATATTGAAACGGATTTAGTTGGAAAATACATTTTGCACCAGCTAAAGCATAGTCAGGAATCACCGACTATTACGAGAGACTTTTTAGCACAAAACGGATTTTAACAAAAAGTGAGGAGGTGCCAATATTGCTGCATACAATTGAAGAAGCAATAGAGGATTTAAAACAGGGCAAGATGATTATTGTAGTAGACGATGAGGATCGAGAAAATGAAGGAGATTTATTGGCTTTAGCAGAGTATATGACACCTGATACGATAAACTTTATGGCGACATATGGAAGAGGACTTATTTGTACACCAATTACACAGCAGCTCGCACAAAAATTAGCCTTACAGCCGATGGTAAGTAATAATACAGACAATCATCAGACAGCATTTACCGTTAGTATCGACTATATGGATACAACGACAGGAATTAGCGCCTTTGAACGTGCAATGACAATTAAAAAAATGATTGAACCACAAGCGAAGGCAAACGATTTTCGTAGACCAGGACATGTATTTCCGCTAATCGCAAAGGATAATGGTGTGTTAGAGCGTAGGGGTCACACTGAAGCAACCATTGATTTAGCTAAGCTTTGCCACAGTATCCCCGCAGGCATTATTTGTGAAATTATGGGGGATGATGGAAAAATGCTACGCTTCAATGAACTAGTCAACTATGCAGCGCATCATCAGCTAAAAATAATTTCAATTGAAGAATTGGCGTTATATCGCCAGCAAAATCTCAAAATAACAATTTAAAAAAGGAGAATTTAGAAATGGGTAAAACATTTGAAGCACAATTAATTGGTACAGACTTAAAAATTGCTATCGTAGTAGGTCGATTCAATGAATTTATAACAAGTAAGTTATTAGACGGAGCCCTCGATGGTTTAAAGCGTCACGGTGTAGATGAGGACTTTATTGATGTAGCATGGGTTCCTGGTGCATTTGAGGTTCCGTTTATTGCAAAACAGCTTGCAGAAACAAAGAAATACGATGCTATCATTGGTTTAGGAACAGTGATCCGTGGCTCAACAACACATTATGACTATGTATGCAATGAATCGGCAAAAGGGATCGCCAACGTATCATTAACAACAGATGTACCTGTCATTTTTGGCATTGTGACAACTGAAAATATTGAGCAAGCTATTGAGCGTGCGGGTACAAAATCAGGTAATAAAGGCTATGATTCCGCAATGTCTGCTATCGAAATGGCGAATTTAAAGAGAATGATTGGCTAAAGCAAAGTTTGAATTTATCTAAAGTATCTTATCTGTAAAACCTGAATATTTTAAACAAGCATGGGGAAAATATTGTGTAAGTATATGGATGCATGTACGAATCTGGAGCTGACTCAGTAGGAGATGATGAGTATTCAAATGGAACAAATCATAAATTTGCAAACTTTGAAGGCACTATTTCAACGCTCTGCTGATGTGATTTTTCAAAGGTATATAATGCAGCAACATACAGTACATGTTATTCACTGTGATGCAATAATCAATGAACAATTACTACAAACTGTTATTGTTCGAGGGCTCCAATTGATGTTTGAAAATACTTCAGATAAATTATTAGAGGAAGATATTTTAAATTATCTACACGTTCCGCATTTAAAAAAAATCTCAGAAAAAGAGGAAGCCATTACAAAACTCTATAAAGGACATGTGCTGCTGTATTTTGAAGACGAACAATTATTATTTACAAGTTATATTCCTAAAAAGCCAAATCGAGAGCCTAGAGAAACAGCCCTTGAATTGGTTATAAAGGGTCCGAGAGACGATTTTATTGAGGATATCGATATTAATCTTGCTTTATTACGAAAACGGTTACCTACAAATTCATTAGGTGTTGAAAAGTATGAAATCGGTCAACGTTCTAAAACATCCGTTGCGATCCTTTATATGGAGGATATTGTTAATAAAAAAATACTAGAAGAAATCAAAGTAAGTCTTCAAAAAGTAGATACGGATATTGTGTTTAGTGGAGATATATTAATGGAACGAATTGAACAAAGTGCAAAAATTCTCCCTAGACATGATTATACAGGGCGTCCAGATTTTGCTGTACAGGCCTTAATCAATGGTCGAGTTGTGATCATGGTGGATGGTGTCACTTATGCTATTATAACACCAGCTAACGTGCTGCTACTATTTAAATCAGGTGAGGATTATTATTATCCGATAATTGTAAGTTCTATGGAAAGATTGCTCCGTATTGTGGGTATATTAATTAGCGTTCTTTTACCAGGCTTTTGGCTAGCACTTACGACTTATCATCAAAATCAATTACCTTTGATTCTTTTAGCAACAGTTGTACAATCAAGGACAGGGCTTCCATTTCCTACGATTCTAGAAATACTACTAATGGTATTTATGTTTGAAATGTTCCGTGAGGCCAATATGCGTCTTCCTAGTATCGTTAGTGGATCCATGAGTGTCATTGGAGGTCTAATCATTGGAGATGCAGCGATCAAAGCTGGTATTACAAGTCCTCCAATGATAGTTGTGATTGCTATTTCGAGTATCGCAGCCTATACACTTATCAATCAATCCTTTGTCACGGCAATGAGTATATTTCGCATTATCATTATAGTAGCATCTGCATTTTTCGGCTTATATGGCTTCTTTATAGCAATTTTTTTCATTCTTCTATTTGCGGCAAATTTGCGAGTTTTTGGAATTCCATACTTAAATGTAGGAGCAGATTTAAACTGGCAAGATATGAAAAAATCTTTAGTGAGATTATCTCCTAAAGGCTATGGTAAACGTCCAGCATTTTTAAATGTGCAGGATAAAACTAGAACATCTAGTAAAAGAAAAAAATAGGACTAGGTATAGCTGACTGTACCTAGTCCTTTTCTTTGTTTCCATATAACATTTTCTTGACCTTCTATTTACTTGAAGCTTTATACTATTGAAAAATGAATTGATAAGGGAGAGAAAATGAACATGTCAGGTTATGAAGAGCTAGTCGTCAAAATTGAAGATGTGAAAGGTAGCTACTACCAAATGGGTTTACAGCAAGGCAAAGGGCTATTCTCTTTATTGCAAATGCAAAAAGATGCTTTATTGCACTTAACTAGGTCTACTAATACTCAAATAGCGAAACAACTTTTACAGAAACATTGTCCACAGCTTATCAATGAAATGGAGGGCTTGAGTGCTGGTACAGCTCTATCGTTGGACACTGTGCTTAGATTGTACAGTGGCTATACTATTACTTTTCCAGAAATGGGCTGTACAGCATTTATGCATGATGGGATGTATGTCCGTAATTATGATTTCAGTCCAGCTTTGTACGATGCTAGGCTTGTTTTCTCTAATCCAGAGAATGGTTATGCAAGTATCGGGTTCAGTCAGCAAATTATTGGTAGACTGGATGGGATGAATGAATACGGGTTAGTAGTTGGGCTGCATTTTGTTAATCATGAGCACTCCGAAAAAGGCTTTATTGCCTCTACAATTATTCGTATACTATTAGAGCAATGTAAAACAATCGAAGAGGCATGTATGTTAATAAAGGAAATTCCACATGGTTACTGCTATAATTATTCTATGACAGATTGTAGTGGGAGAGCCATTGTAGTCGAAGCCTCTCCACAGAAGCAAGTGATCAAGAGGGAAAATTCTTTCATTTGTACAAATCATTTTGAGTCTATACATTTAATAGAAAAAAATAAGAAAATGATAGAAGGTTCTATTCATAGAAAACAATTTTTAACGAAACTACTGAAGGAAGAACTCACGACAACAGCCCTCTATCAACATTTTAACGCTGAAAATTCACCATTATTTTATCATAATTATCAGGAATACTTTGGCACATTACATACGATTATTTATCAACCGAAAACATTAGAGATTCTTGTTGGAATCGGTGGGAATGCGCAGCCAACAGCATTTTCATTTAAAGAATACTTGGAGGGGGCACTAATGCTTCCAAAAGTGATAAAGGGCATCATCTATATAAATTAAAGAAGTTAGCTGTGCATAAAAATCATACATGTTTTCGAAAAAGGAGGTAGCTTGTGTGCTACTCTCTTTTTTACTTTGCTCTGTACTAAAAAAAAATTGCTTTTATGATTTTGTTAAAGTAGGATAAACAAGACTATATACTCTAAAGGAAGAACAACAAACAATGAGAAGAAGTTTATTATAGTATAATGATTACGACTATATACATATTCTGTTGACATTAGCCGCTATCAAAAAACTTGCTCCAGCTACATCATGTCATTATTCATTTCTAGAGATGAGGAAGTACCACTTAGTATGAAAAACCGAAAATTAAAACTAATCCTAATCCTATCAACTATTTTATTACTACTGTTTACAAGTTTAAATATCTTTACATCTTATATTAAGATGAAAAAAACGGTGGAAGAATCTATTGCGAACCAAAGCCTTGAAGCTGCTATTTCGATTGCATCCTCTATTGACGTGGATGCGTACCAACAATTTATAAATAATCCAGAAAAGAACGATTATTATTGGGAATTACGAAGCTATTTAAATGATGCGAGAATTAAACTTGGAGCATTATTTGTTTATACCTTAAAGGTAGATAATCCTAAGGTCTCACATGCCATGATCATGGGGATGCCTAGCGAAATAACAGAAGGCTTTGATATTGGGGAAGTCTGTACGGTTCCTGAACGGCAAGTACAACGGGCTTATAAGGGAGAAACATTTGTAACAGAGGTAATACCAGATTCTGTACATGGTTCTTACCTTTCAGTTGGGGCACCAATTAGAGATAAAACTGGTACTATCATCGCCTATCTTGGCATTGATATAAGTGCAGATACACTGAATGGTATTAAAGGAAAAGTAATTGAGGACAATCTCTTTATCTTTATTTTTAATGGCGTATTAATTTTAATCGTCATTGGTTCATTTTTATTTTTACAAAGATGGTATCAAAAAGAGGTTGCCAAAGAGGTTGGAGCTACTGAGGATACCTATCAAGCTGAAATAAAGACCTTAATTACTTCTGTTTCTTCTCTAAGACACGATTTTACCAATCATATACAAGTATTGCATGGACTGCTTCAGCTAGATAAACCTGAACAGGCTAAACAATATTTATCCTCATTGTCGAAAGAGGTGCAGGCGATTAAGTCACTGAAGTTAAATATTAATCATCCTGGCTTATCAATTTTATTGCAAACGAAAAAATTAACAGCGCAAAATCATAATATTGATATGGATTTCACCATCTCACAGAATGACTTTCATAAAATAAAGACCACGGATTTAATTAAAATTTTATCAAACTTAATTGATAATGCCATTGATGCGGCAACCGAATTACCAGAGGGGCAACGGAGAATAACCATTTGTTGTAATGCAGATGATTTGTATTATGAATTTAAAGTTACCAATACCGGGCCAAATATTTTAGATGCTTGTCAAATATTTAAGCAAGGATTTTCCACTAAAAAACTAGAAAATGGGAAAATAAGAGGGCAGGGCTTATTTATTGTTAATGAAATTGTCCATAAATATAACGGGCAAATTTCGATTGATTCATCCAAACATTTAGAGACAACAGCCATTGTAAATATTCCAATAAAATGAACACCTAAGCTTCCTATATAAATTGTAGGAAGCTTTTTTGGCTATGTAGTAATCGTTTCTGACAGCTGATTCATATATTACTATGAAGCTAAATGGTATTATTAGGAGGAAAGAAAATTGAATATATCAGATCTTGATTTATGGAGAAAGGGTGGATTCATTTTATATGCACGGCATGGAGAAGCAACGGTCGGTATAGATCAGCAAAATCTATGTTTTCAAGATTGTATGAGTCAGAGAAATTTATCTGAGGAAGGACGGAGGGAGGCAATATATTTTGGACAACTACTGAGGCATTGGCAAATCCCAGTTGCACCACCGATTATCGCAAGTCCTTTTTGCCGTACAATTGAGACGGCACAGCTTGCATTTCCAACAACATATATACAAATTGACCCTTTTTGGTTTAATATCAATTCTTTAGGTGGAAAAATTCCTCTAAATGAACAGACGAGAATACTGTCAAACTTACAGGCTGTATTGGAAAAGAAGCCTCCATTTCGAATGAATCAAGTGATTATTGCCCATAGCTTTCCAGAAGGTATAGGGTTAGGTCATATTTCAAATATGGGGATGGTTGTTGTGAAGCCACTTGGTGTTGGAAATGGCTATGAAATTGTCAAAAAACTGACTTTGAAGAATTTAGCTCAACTTAATTACCAGTAATTTTACTTTGAAATGAGGGACAATATGAATATTAAAACACTTTCACAATGTACATTAGAACAAGGACTTCGCGCTTGGAATAAAGGCTTTGAAGGGTATTTTGTCGAGATTGATATGAGCGAAGAGATGTTTTTAACTCGACTTGTGGGAGAAGGACTATCGTCAAAGCTGTCGATTGTTGCCTTTGCAAATGATGAACCAGTTGGCATTGTGATGAATGGTTTTAGACAAATTGATGGCAAGAAAACTTCTTGGAATGGAGGAACAGGCGTTTCTCCGAATTATCGTGGAAAGGGTGTCTCTCGAGCTTTAATGGAAGAAACTATAGCCATCTATGAAAGAGAGCAAGTTGAAATAGCAACCCTTGAGGCTATTAAAGAGAATGAAGTAGCCATTGCTCTATATAAGAAATTTGGTTATGTCATTACAAATAACCTTCTCTTTTTAAGAGGAGATTTTGAGGCGAAAATTGACAAGCAAAGGTCATTTCAGGCCAACACGATAAGACCAGAACAGCTTGCGCATTTACCCGTTTATCGGGAAGATGTTCCATGGCAATGTAGCTGGCAAAGCAATAAACAAGGGGAAGCGAAAGTTTTTTATAATGACGACCAGGAAGCTATCGGTTATCTATTATATAGAACGGTATGGAATCAGGAGGGAGCAATTGACACAATTATTCTATATCAGTTAGAGCTATTAGAAAATGGTAAGGTGGAGGATATACCGTACTTCCTATCGACCATAACGGATGAAAAGGTAAAAATCACAGCTGTGAATTTTTTAACAAGCAACCCAGCAACAGATTTTTTCATTAAAAATGGACTTGAAGTGACAACAGAGCAGGTACAGATGAAGAAGTATTGGAGTTAAGAATGCATTGCATAAAAACGTCTTAATTTAAAGGCGTTTTTTTGTTTTGAACAGCATATATATTAATGTATTTGTATTAATATTCAATTTTAGTTATAATTATGCTAAAAGGAGGATAATATTTATGAGGCTAATTCCTGAAGCTACGGATTTTAACGAATATTTGCAAGAACTGGATGTTGTGGATTATCATCATCCATTTATTTATCAAAAAATTGGTGAGATTTTTGAGAACCAATCTTCAGAAATAGAAAAGGTGAAGGCTGCTTTTCTATTTGTTAGAGATAAAATATCTCACTCGTGGGACATTCAAAGTACAAATATTACTTGTAAAGCTTCAGAAGTTCTAACATATGGTGAGGGAATCTGTTACGCAAAGGCTAATTTATTAGCTGGGCTATTAAGGGGGGCAGGAATTCCAACTGGTTTTTGTTATCAGCGGTTAATGCTCTTTCATACCCCAGAGGAAGGTTATTGTCTCCATGCCTTAAATGGGGTTTATCTCAGGTCTTTAAATCGTTGGATTCGTTTAGATGCTCGTGGCAATAAACCGGGTGTTCAGGCTGAATTCTCTGTAAATGAGGAAATACTCGCCTTTTCAATAAACGAGAAGCTAGGAGAAAAAGATTATCCTATTATCTACACAGCACCCAATAAAAACACAATGGCTACTTTAAATGCACATACAAATGCATTAGATATGTATATGCATCAATTACCTGATGCCTTATAAAAATATTTAGCAGCATGTTATTCTGTTGTCAAGATTTGAGAATTCCAGTATACTAGTTCGATAAAGAATGTTGAAAAAGGATGAATGGCATGACGTTTGAAGAAATATTACCACACTTAAAAGCAGGAGAAAAAGTAATCCGTAAGGGCTGGGGCGGTGCAGAATTGTATGTAAAGCTAGTTGGCAAAGAAGAGCATGAAGGCGAAACTTTAAATCCTTATTTTTTAATTAATGTACGGGGTGAAGGCTATACAATGTTTACACCGACAGTTTGTGATTTATTAGCTGAAGATTGGATCATTGTTGATTAAATAAAGGAGACCATCTCAATAGAGGTGGCTTCTTTTGTTTTGAGGAGAGATGGTATGAAATTTGAAGAGTATCAGGGAAAGACAGTTTTTATTACGGGTGCTGCTTCAGGAATTGGTCAGGCACAGGCCATTGCTTTTTTAGAAAATGGCGCAAATGTATTTGGGTTTGACTTGGACGAGGCTGGTTTAATCTATTTACAACAGCAATTTCCTGGGCAATTTTCTTATTGTTTAGGCAGTGTAAGTAATAAAAAGGATGTTGAACAGTCGTTTTTTAATGCAATATCACTATTTAAGCAAATCGATATTTTATGTAATACGGCAGGTATTTTGGATGGCTTTGCCAAAACACTGGATACAGATGAAGCGCTTTGGGATGCTGTTATGGAAACCAATTTAAAGGGAACTTATTTCGTGACGAATACAATTCTTCCCCAAATGGTAGAAAGAAAGTCTGGTGTTATTATTAATATGGCATCGATTGCTGGACTAGTTGCAGGTGGTGGAGGTGCAGCTTATACAGCTTCTAAGCATGCCATTGTTGGCTATACGAAGCAGTTAGACTTAGATTATTGTCGTGAAGGCATTCGTGCTAATGCTATAGCACCGGGTGCCATCCAAACACCCATGACTAAGGCAGATTTTGAAGGGGAAGGGGAAATGGCCAAATGGGTAGCCGATGAAACGCCTGCTGGTCGCTGGGCACAGCCGCACGAAGTAGCGAATTTAACACTCTTCTTGGCAAGTTCTGCAGCTGATTATATTCATGGAACTGTTATGCCAATTGATGGTGGCTGGCTGACAAAATAGCATTGTTCAATAAGATATTCTTCTGCTATAATACGCAGGTAAGCAAAAAATGGCTTACACTGCGGCACTTCAGATAGGGCGAAAAGCTCTCTTCCTTTGGTCGTAGTTATTACTAAAATAGCGAATATGCTATTTTACAAAGGAGAATAAAATTGAATACATCTATTGTAAAAGAGTCTAGCCGTATTTCTGTAAGTGAACTTACAAAGACGGCCCTTGTTGCAGCTTTATATGTTGCTGTAACTGTTATATTGTCAGTCATTAGCTTTGGCGCTGTCCAGCTACGATTGTCAGAGATGTTTAATTATCTGGCATTGTATAATAAGCGCTATGTTGCAGCGGTGACGATAGGCGTAATACTCGCTAATTTCATGTCACCAACATGGATATTAGATGTGCCGATTGGTGGGATTGCGACTTTTCTAGTGTTAATACTTTGTAGAAGCATCACAAAACATATGAAAAATGACATTGTAAAAATGGTAGTAACCGCATTGATTTTTGCTATATCAATGTTTACGGTTGCTGGGCAATTAACTATCCTTTATGATCTTCCTTTTTGGGCTACATGGTTTACAGTGGGCGTAGGGGAATTAATGTCCATGACTGTAGGTGGTCTAACTATTTATTTATTAAATAAAAAAATTGATTTATCGAAATAAATTTTAAAAAGCGGGCTACAATAGAGGCCCGTTTTTTCGCGTTTTTCAGAAGCTAAAATTTTGAAAAGAATTTTTTTTAGATAAACATAATTTTCATATATTTTCACCAAACTAATGGAAAGATGGAGGCAGGTGAAGAAATGCAGCAACAATACAATGTCGGTGATATCGTTTACATTTTTTATCGTAATCCTCATATTCAGGATGTAGCGAATATACAGGAAGCCGCGGTGGTTTATCATCCAGAACAACCAGAGCAGCTAGCTCTTTTTTTATTTGAAACATATTACCCAATAACAAATGACCTATTGATTTTTTCAAGTGAGATGGCGGCTGAGCAAGCCTATCATCAGTATTTTCATTGAGGGGGGACCACCATGATTAAGCCATTTATCCCTCAGCTTGTTTATTTTGAGCCAGATGCACTCCAGTATCCACTGGGGCAGGAGCTAAAAGAAAAGTTTGAGCAGATGGGTATCGAAATTCGTTATACAACCTCACACAATCAAGTGAGAAATCTTCCAGGTGACAACGACTTTCAAAAGTATCGAGTAGCGAAATCTACATTAGTTGTAGGGATTCGGAAAACGTTAAAATTTGATACATCAAAGCCCTCAGCAGAATATGCGATTCCATTAGCAACAGGCTGTATGGGTCATTGTCATTATTGCTATTTACAAACAACTATGGGTAGTAAGCCTTATATTCGTACCTATGTGAATGTCGATGAAATTTTGGAACAGGCTGATCATTATATGGCAGAACGAGCCCCTGACATCACAAGATTTGAGGCATCCTGCACATCCGATATTGTAGGAATTGATCATCTTACCCATTCATTGAAGCGAGCCATTGAGCATTTTGGTCAAAGTGAGTTAGGTCAATTACGATTTGTGACGAAATTCCATTACGTGGATCATCTATTGGACGCTAAGCATAATGGTAAAACAAGGTTCCGGTTTAGCGTAAATGCCGATTATGTCATTAAGCATTTTGAGCCAGGCACGTCTTCATTAGTGAAGCGGATTGAGGCAGCTGGTAAAGTGGCAAGGGCCGGATACCCGCTTGGCTTTATCGTTGCTCCCATTTATCTTCATGATGGATGGCAGGAGGGTTACTACCATATGTTTGAGCGATTGGATGCAGAATTGCCAAAAGATCTACGAGAGGATATAACGTTTGAGTTTATTCAGCATCGCTTTACAAAGCCAGCCAAACGCGTGATTGAAAAAAATTATCCCATGACGAAGCTAGAGTTAGACGAAACGGTAAGAAGGTATAAATGGGGTAAGTACGGTATAGGCAAATACATTTATCAAAAAGAAGAAGAGGAAGATATTAAGGAACATTTGTATGGTTATATGCAAAAATTTTTTCCTCAAGCGAAATTAGAGTATTTTACGTAGCATTAGAGTAGAGAGAGAACTTGGTAGTTTTCTCTCTAAAGTATTTGCGATAAATACCTCTCAATAAACTTCCGATTTGAAGATGTTAAGCCATCTGGTAAATCTATGAATGAGAAGTATTGCATTGTCTCTGATTCATGATAATTAATCATTAAATCGCCTTTTACATTTCTTGTATAGTAGACGGCTGTAACGGCGTAAAATTCATCCCCATTAGACATTTTAACATAATAATCTTGCCCAGAAAAAATACCTAGGAACTGTAGATTTGTAATAGTCAACCCTGTTTCTTCAAACACTTCTCTTTTGGCGGTATCTTCTAAGCTCTCTCCTAATTCCATTAAACCACCTGGAAGTCCCCACCCGCCTTCGTATCTTTTTTGCAATAATACTTCATTTGCGTTATTTAGAATGATGACAGCTGAACCAGGTAAAATAATAGGCTGATGTCCTACATATTGTCTTAAAAATTGATAGTATTCCACGGTAACACTCATTTCTATAATTATTTTTATCTTTGTATTAATTATCTAAATAATCTAGAAATCCTTCTTTTCGTTGTATTTGTATAATCTGAATCACGATGGTAACGCTAACAGAGATCGTTATGAAGAAGGGGAGAATAGGATGGACTCATTTCAGGTGAATTGTTGGTCGGAGCATGAGGAACTGAAGGTTGTTATGCTTTGTGAACCTTCTATTTTTGATGTAACAGATTTAAAAATAGCGGAGAACATAGGCTGGAGTGCAACTGTTAGCCATAAAAAAGCAATGGAGAATTATATGGAGCTGAAGGCAGCATTTGAACATGTAGGTGTAAAGGTTATAGATTATGCCAAAGAACTTGCCAATGAACAACAATTGTTAAGTGAGCAGCTTATTAATCGTTATTTTGTGCGTGATCTGGCCTGTGTTATTGGTAATAAAATGTTACTGGGAAATGCAGGTAGCTCGTTAAGACGTCCAGAGTATCCACTTGCTCATTCACTTTTAGCAAAGTGGTTTCCAGAACAATTTATGAGTAAGCTGCAACCTGCCCAATCCCTGGAATGTGGAGACGTGATGCTATTAAATAAGGATGCCGTGCTCATTAATCTTGGTATGAGAACAACATTAGAGGCTATCGAAAGCATGAAATCTTATATTTTTCAACAAGGATTTTCTGAAATTGCTGTAATTGATCTGCCAAAAGGAAATGATACGCTTCATTTAGATATGAATTGCAATGTCGCGAACGTTAATTTAGTGATTGCTAAAAGCTTTGTGCGTTATTTTTCTGTACAGGTGTTCACAGCCCAAAGCAGTCATTTTGACATGGTAGAACAATTTTTACAACGACATGGATTCGAAGTATATTGGCTTGAAAAATATAAGACTATTCCAGACATTAACTTTGTGAATATTGATCCAGAAACATTATTAATTAGTAAGCAAGCAACGAAACAGCAATTGCTGAAGCATCCATTACTACAAAAAAAGAAGTTGCTTGAAGTCGAAGTTACGGAACTTGAAAAGGGCGGTGGAGGCATTCGTTGCATGACATTGCCATTAGTTAGAAAGTAAGCACAAAGGGTTGATTAAAATGACAGCTAAAACAAGTAAAGGGAGATTGTCTTGGTGGCAGCTTTCTCTTCTCGGTATAGGTTGTACACTAGGAACAGGTTTTTTTCTTGGGACCAGTATGGCCATTCATAAAAGTGGACCTGCTGTGTTAATTCCTTTTTTAGTAGCAGCAGTTTGTACTTACATTGTGTATGATGGACTTGTCAAAATGTCTGTGGCGAACCCTGATAAAGGCTCATTTCGTACCTATGCTAAGCAAGCATTTGGTAGATGGGCAGGATTTAGTAATGGCTGGGTTTATTTGATATCTGAGATTCTTATAATGGGGAGCCAATTGATGGCACTGGGTATTTTTACGAAGTTTTGGTTCCCTGCTCTGCCATTATGGGTGGCTGCGTCTCTTTATGCAGCATTAGGGTTAGTCGTTATCCTCACTGGTATGAAGGGTTTTGAAAACTTTCAAAATATCTTTGGGGCATTAAAGGCCGCAGCAATTATGATGTTTATTATCGTAGCTGTGATGATCATCCTAAAAGGTACACAATCAGCAACATTTGATTCTTTACAATCGAATTATGAAGAGTTTTTCTCCCAAGGTATAAAAGGAATTTGGCTTGGACTACTGTATGCCTTTTACGCTTATGGAGGCATTGAAGTAATGGGGTTAATGGTCATTGATTTAAAAAATCCTAAAGAGGCACCAAAAGCGGGTAGAATTATGCTCATTGTCATTACAATCATTTTTATAATGGCCATCGCCCTTGCATTAGCCCTAGTCTCCTGGAAAGATTTCAATGTGGAGGAAAGCCCCTTTATTACAGTGCTTCATGACTATCATATCCCCTATGTGGCAGATATTTTTAATGGCGTTTTAATGATTGCAGGTTTTTCAACAATGGTAGCTTCACTCTATGCTGTTATTACAATTCTCATTACACTTGCCGAAGATCATGATGCCCCTAAAATATTAGCAAAGGAAGGAAAAATGAAAGTACCTTTTCCTGCATTTTTATTTTTAGCGGGTGGATTAGTGATAACAATTGTGATTGGTTTTCTTATGCCAGAAAAGATTTTTGAATATTTGGTTACAGCAGCGGGTTTAATGTTGATCTATAACTGGCTCTTTATTTTAGTGACGTATATGAAGCTCATGAAGTTATCCAAATGGGAGCATGTGAAAAATGCTTTAGGGATGCTGTTCATTGTTGTAACGGTATCTGGCACATTGGGGGAAAAAACAAGCAGACTCGGTTTTTTCGTGAGCCTGCTCTTTATCATCCTAATAGGTGTTGCGACCTGGATTGTTGTGAAAAGGCAAAGAAAAGAAGTTTAATGTACATTATTCTGTGACATTCGTGAAAAAGGACATTTAGATGGACTTCGATTGTCATCACTTAAAAAATATTGCTTCCATTCATAACTATCCTCTTGTCCGTACCATTTTAAGTCAGGATGCCCTGGAACCGCATCATAATCAGCAATACGTTGGCGAATTAGTTTTTTTAATTTTTGACCAAATACAGTAGTATCATTAATTTCCTCGAATATCCAGCGAGGTTGAATCGCCATTAACAACGTAGAAAAATGACGGCTCCTACGCAATTTGTGGGCTGGTGTTGCACACGAGATGAAATACGGGTCACCGTTAAAACAAAATTCCCATTCAGTGTGAGTTGGATCAGTTGGAATTTCTTTTGGCCAATCGATATCATCGATTTCAGTTAGATTGTTTAAAATGGTCCAAAATAAATGTTGATAATCCGATACTTTAAAACTATTAAGCATATCGTTTGGGGTTTGAAAGAAAACAGCGAGGGTTGTATATTTTCCATATGTTTGTGAGGATTTCGCGTAATCCTTTAAGCATTGAGCTAACGTCCTGATAGATTGTTCCTCCCGTGGATCCCCAACAAAACTATAGCGTAGATGGTTCGATAAAAAACCCATCCTTGCTGGTACACATGGAAAGGTATTCGCTTCATCAGCAATCGTGGCTGCAAAATCCCTATAGGCTGATTGTTGCCAAAATGGAAGTGTCTCAAGATGTTCCTCCATCCACTTCCTGTCAAATACTACTACTTCCACTTGAGTCTCCTCCTTCTATACACCTTTATACTATTAAAGAAAAAGCGAATGGGTTACGAAATCATGATGAATATATTGGTATTCTTTAAGCCATTTTTTTATACACACTATTCGTTTTCTACGTTATGAAGGGGGGAAAAAACACATGCTGCTAGATAAACAGGGGAAACCCTGCTCTTCATATTGAAACTTATCTTTCTTATACGCCTATCAATATTTTTTCGAAGTTTCTGGAAGGGAGTAAGACTGATTACTGAGCGTTTTCGGTTCATTTATGAGCGGATTTCTATTTAGAGTGATCATTTTCCACCACAATAGAACAGTTAGAGCAAAACAATCACCACTGCTTCAAAGGCTCAGGAAAAAACTATTGAAGCAGTATATTGTTAATCTTTTTGTTGAAAAATCTTTTGTTCAAGGACGTATAGGGCATGTTGGATATCTTTTAGATCGTCCTGTGACGCATGTTGAATAAGCTGTAAAAAGCGTTCTTCGATACATGCGAAGGCTTCTCCCATCATTTTATCTCCTTCATCGGACAAGCGAATATACTGCTTTCTTCGGTCCTCTGTGTCGTTAAATTTTTCAATTAGGTTTTGTTCTTGTAATTTTCGTAATTCACGACTTGTGTTGGATAGGGACATATGCTGACATTCACTTATTTCAGTCGGAGTGACGGGATGGCTTACTTTAATATATTCGAGAATTTTATATTGAAGCGGTGTAATATTGGCTACTGTCACATTTTGAGTGAGGTCGTGTGTCACTTGATGGACAGTGGCTGTAAACGTCACGAATTGATGAAATAAACTGCTTTTATCCAATTGGATCACCTCTTATTGTCAAGATAACAAATAACTTGTCTTAAAACAATTATCATTTGACAACAAAAATAAAATGGATTATTATTTTGTTATCAAATGATAAGTATTTGGAGGCATAGGATGAAAACGTTAATTGTCTATACATACCCAAACCATAAAAGTTTAAATTATGCTTTTTTACAGGAGGTGATAAAAGGGTGTCGAGAGAACCCTGCGATAGAAGAATTACAGATAGTAGATTTATATGAAGAACAATTCGATCCGCGTTTAGTTTTTCATGAGCATAAACGACGGCGTGATATGTATCGTGATCCGCAATTGGAAAAGTACCGCCAACAGCTTACATGGGCAGATCAAATTGTTTTTGTCTATCCAATTTGGTGGGGGAGACCTCCAGCAATGCTACTAGGGTATATTGATCAATTATTTGCTTCTAATTTTGCTTATCGGGATACGAAGGGATTATTTCCTATAGGGCTCTTAAAAGGAAAGTCAGTTGTTTGTGTGTCCACAATGAAAGGGCCAACGAATTATCCATTCTTATGGTTGAATAATGCCCATAAAATTTTGATGAAAAGAGCATTATTTAAATTTGTAGGGATGAAGAAAGTGAAATTTTTTGAGTTTGGGAATATGGAAAGTAAAAAGGGGAAGCAACAGCAAAAGCTTGACAAAGTGTATCGATATTTTAAAAAGGTTGCTTACTGATGAAATTATCTCGTGCAGACGTGCTTAGTCGTTTGCACGAGTTTGTGTACTGTCGATAGGTAGTGTTATGATAAAGGTTGTAAATTCAGCAAGCTTGCTCTTTACAGCAATGGTACCATGGTGCATTTCAATAATTTTTTTAACAATAGCCAACCCTAAGCCGCTACCGCCATTTGTAGCTGTTCGTGATTGATCGGCCTTATAAAATCGCTCAAAAATATGGATTAGCTGTTCTTCGGATAAACCGATGCCTGTATCTTGAATAATAACTGTAATTGTATCCAAATGCTGTGTCATCGATAAAGTGATTGTACCGCAGTCAGGCGTAAATTTAATGCTATTCGTTAGCAAATTCATCCATACTTGATTTAGCAAATCCTCGTCTGCCGTAATGCTTATATTATCAAGTTGAAGATCAAAGTCGAGTTGTTTCATTATCCAATTAGGCTCAAGTGCCAATACAACATTGCGTAATTGTTTATCAAGTCGATAATTTTTCGCTTCAAATGGATGATGCTGTGATTCTAGAGAAGTAAGCTTAAGCAAATTATCACTAATTTTTGATAAGCGATTACTTTCTAATTCAATGATTTCTAGGTAGTGTCGACGCTTTTCTTCAGGCAGATTAATATTTTTAAGTGCCTTTGCAAAGCCATTAATAGATGTTAAAGGTGACTGTATTTCATGGGAAACGTTTGAAATGAACTCTTGACGCATTCTTTCAAGTTCGCCTAATTCCACAGCCATATGATTGATGCCATGAATTAATTGCCCAAATTGATCTTCTTCATCTGCTTTTAAATCTAATTGGACATCAAAATCACCTTTTGCCATGCGACTTAATGCATCCACAATTGTATCCCAATAGTTTCGTTTTCGATTTAATCCGATTAAAAAGATAATAGCGGCTGAACAGGCAAAGAGCACAAATACACCTATCACTGTTCCTAACTGTAGCCAAAATCCTTGAGGTTCTGCACCTAATCGACCATAAAGCCATGTGGTTGCATGATAGGCAAGAAAAGCAAATACAGTATTTGCCATGAGGAACAGGCAAAGGACCATGATCAACTTGAAAAGGAATCTGCGTTTTCTCATGTGGTTAGTTCCAAGCGATAGCCAAGACCACGAATGGTGCGAATGATAAAGCCACTCATTTCTTGTGGAAAACGTTCGCGTATTCTTTTAATATGGACATCGACTGTCCGTTCATCTCCCTCATAGTCATAGCCCCAAATTTTTTCAATTAATTGTTCGCGTGAAAAGGTTTTACCTACATAGCTCGCTAGCGTAAATAATAGCTCGAACTCCTTTAATCGAAGTATTATAATTTCTCCGTTCCAATCGACTTCATGTGTCTGACGATTAAGTTTGACATTGCCAGCTTCTACAATCTGTGAGGCCGAAATACGATATCTTTTTAATATCGACTTTACACGGACAATTAGCTCAGCAGGCTCAAATGGCTTTACGAGATAGTCATCTGTCCCTAATTGAAAGCCCTTGACCTTTTGAGACGTTTCTCCTTTAGCTGTGAGCATGAGGATAGGGAGATCTGTATCGAATGAACGTATTTCCTCACATAGTGTCCAGCCATCCATGTTTGGCATCATAATATCCATCACGACCATCTCCACTTTTTCAGCGGCTAACTTGGACAGTGCATCAACACCGTCCGTAGCTTCTATAACCTCTAAACCTTCATTTTGTAAAAATACTTTTACTAATTCTCGAATATATCCATCATCATCCACCACTAATAGTTTTGTCATCAAAACATATCCCTTCGTCATTCCTCTTTAATTCGTAATTGCTGCTTCGCAAACTCACGATACATTGCATGTGTTTCAAAGAGCGTTTCATGTGTACCACAGCCTGTAATATGCCCTTTCTCTATAAATAATATTTGATCGGCATCTACCACTGTTGATAGACGATGAGCTATAACTAATGTTGTGCGACCTTGCATTAAATTGTCTAACGCTTTTTGTACATAAATCTCTGACTTGCTATCTAAACTAGATGTTGCTTCATCTAGCATTAAAATTTGCGGGTTCCGTAACAGGGCTCTTGCAATGGAAATACGCTGACGTTGCCCACCGGAAAGCTTGATTCCTCGTTCTCCAACCTCTGTGTTAAACTTATCTGGCAGATCATTTATAAAGTGATCAGCATAGGCCATTTTAGCCACTTTTTCTAGCTCATCATCCTGCACCTCACGGTCAACACCGTAGCAAATATTGTCACGAATCGTTCCTGACAGTAGGGCACTTTCCTGCGCCACATAGCCAATTTGACTGCGCCAAGAGTGGAGTGAGAAAGTTTCAATTGGTGTATCTCCTAGTGTAATACTGCCGCTAGTTGGCTGATAATATCGCTCTAAGAGAGAAAATGTTGTTGTTTTTCCGCCACCACTTGGTCCAACGATGGCCGTTACTTTGCCTGGCTCAATGGTAAAGCTAATATTGGACAAAATTGGTTCCTCATCATAAGAGAAGTCCACATTTTTGACATAAATCGGTTGATCTACTTTTTCTACTGTTAAGCCGTCCTCAATATGTTCTTCTTCATGTTCAAGTAACTCGCTAATTCGTTCCGTAGCTCCCATAGCCTTTTGAAGTTGCGTAAAGAACATAGTTAATTGGGTCATAGGCATAATGATTTGGATTAAATATAAAATAAATGCCACCATATCGCCAGCAGTTAGTTCCCCAGAGGATACACGAACACCACCGTATCCAATAATAGCGACAAGTACTGACATCAGAACAAATGAAATTAATGGCGAAATAAGCGCATGAATTTTTGCTTCTTTTAAGCCAAAGGTAAAGAGATTTGTAATGCCCTTTTTTCCACGCTCATATTCAATTTGCTCTGCATTCGATGCCTTAACTAAGCGTGTTTCAGGTAAAACTTGGTTCAGCACGGATGTAAACTTCGCTGTCTCATCTTGCATACCCTTTGAAATCACAAACATGCGTTTACCAAGCAACATTAAAATAACCATCGCCAGTGGAACAGCGATTAACATTACCAGCGTCATTTTCCAATCTAAGAATAAGAGGATGATGATAGAGCCGATGATGGAAATAACACCAGATAAGCAGTTTGCTAGATGCTCCGTAATAAGCTCCTTCACGACCGCTGTGTCATTGGTAACACGGCTTAATGTTTCACCAGTATCGTGTTCATCATAATAGGGGATTGGTAAATGAAGCAGCTTGCGCCAAAGTTGATCCCGTAATTTTGCCACAACATGTTGTCCAACTCGGTTTAAATAATAGATGGATAATCCACTAGCAATAGCCTGTGCGATAAAGGCAATACCCAGTAAAATGATTTGCCAATAATTAAGCGATTCTAATGAAAAGCCATCCACTAACTGTTTTGTAAATAAGGGGACGATAAAGCCTACACCCGTTGTAGCTAAACTCATAATTAAGGCAATAACTAGCAGCCAAATAGGTGGTTCAGCTCGTTTTACTAATTGTATAAAACGTCGCCAATCTTGTTTTTTAGTAGTATCTTTTGATGTTTCTTGCAAAGAAATAAGCCTCCTTCAGTGTTCTATGGCTTTTACTATAGCATCTGTTTATGAACTGAATATGAAATGAATTGTAATGAAGCTACAATAAGTGTACGAAATTACCACTTCTTAATTATTACAATAAAGAAAAAATAAATAAAGAGGTTCCTTTTTTTGGAGAGATGCCATATAATATTCATAAACCGACAGTCGGTCTATAATGTTCACTGAAAATCGAAATACGAGTGATGGCTGAATGATTTAACATCCATTTAGCACAGGAAAGGGGTTATTCAAATGGAATCTCAGATAACAAGAAAAGGCTTTTCAAAAGATTTTAACCTAATGGTGGTTGGACAAATTATTTCCATTTTAGGATCTGCTCTTTTAAGGTTTGCTCTTTCACTTTATGTATTAGATATTACAGGTCGTGCAGATCTTTTTGCTGTACTATTTGCGATTTCAAGTATCCCGATTTTACTTGCACCACTTGGAGGAGCTATTGCTGACAGATTCAATCGACGTAATTTAATGGTACTATTTGATTTTGTCAGTAGTGTAATCGTGTTTATTTTTTTATTTTGGCTTATAAGTGATAATAGTTCTATCGTCTTTATCGGTATCGTCATGGTGTTACTTTCACTTGTAAGTGCCATGTACACGCCAGCAGTTATGGCTAGTATCCCTGTACTAGTAGAAGAAGAGAAGCTTGAGCAAGCAAATGGCATTGTCAATGGGATTCAAGCATTGTCGGGTGTAGCGGCTCCTGTGCTAGGTGGAATATTATACGGCATGATTGGCTTAAAGGTGCTTGTCATCATGAGTGGAGTGCTCTTTTTTCTATCAGCTCTGTTAGAGATGTTTATTACCATTCCATTTAATCAACGACAACAGGACGGACATATTATTCCAACACTTATCAATGATTTGAAAGAGGGCATTAGCTATGTAATAAAGCAATCTTTTATCTTCAAATGTATGATTTTAGCAGCATTATTAAATTTATTATTAACCCCATTGTTTGTTGTAGGTGTACCAATAATTCTCCGGGTCACAATGCAAAGTAGTGATACGTTATATGGAATAGCAATGGGATTAATCGATTTTGCTACTATTTTAGGGGCTTTATCGATGGGATACTTTGCAAAAAAAATGGGTATCAGTAATTTGTATGTTTGGATTTTCATCACAGCCTTATTGATTGTTCCAATGGCCATTTCAGTTATGCCTATTATGCTTACGATTGGCTATTATCCTTCTTATATTGTTTTTGTCATCAGCACCCTTTTGATAGCTATGATTATGACAGTTATTTCTATTTATGTTATTACAGTTGTCCAAAAAGAAACACCCAATGAAAATTTAGGGAAGGTTATGGCAATTATTATTGCCGTTTCACAATGTATGGCACCAATTGGGCAATTATTGTATGGTTTATTATTTGAGGTATTTAGTAGTAAAATCTATGTTCCAATTTTAATGATTGGTGTATTCATGGTGATCCTGGCTTTAGCAACCAACAGAATATTACGATTTGAAGAGAGAAATAATTAACTTTTTTGGGTCCCTTATATAGAAGGGACTTTTTTATTACCTCAACGACATGAAAAACAAATCTTGGAGAAAGGCTTGACCTTCAAGTTGGTTGAAGGTTTACCATTGGAAATGAGAGGTGTGATGATGTGAAAAAATATATGACCATTCAAGAGTTCTCTGAAAGAACAGGTATAGCCAAAAGCACTCTACGCTTTTATGAAACCAAAAATTTATTAATGCCAGAGGAAAGGAGCCTAAATGGCTATCGTGTGTATGCAGATAGCCAGATTGCAACTGTAAAATTAATATCCACTTTGCGTTTGGCGGATGTTCCTATTAATGAAATTCAACTTTATTTACAGGAGCAGAATGAAGCGATTCGTCAAGAGATGATGCAAAAATGGATTCAACATATTAAGAGAAAAAGAGATTTATTGGATATTAGCTTGCGTTATTTAGAAAGTGATTCTATTCGAGAGGATATTTATTTAATTGATAAAAATGATGAAAAGATTATTTGGTATACAGCCAAATCGACGACAGGGAAATTTGGAGCAAGCTTTGCACAAAGAGCAAATGAATTAAAACAATTAAATATCCGTATTAAAAGCTACTATTTAAATTATTTATCAGGGCAAGACGAAATTAAAGCTCAAATTGGCTTTGGAGTTCCAGTAGACACAAATTTAAATATACATATAGATTGTGATTTTATTGAACACATGCCTGCTTGTATATGTCTGGCACTACCCTTTAAAGAGCATATGTCAACGATTAAGGATGGTTATATTAAATTACTACAATATGCACTTCAACATAAATGGGTTCCTACTCGATCCATTCTAGAGTGGTATCGAGGTGATGATTTTACACAATTAGATTTATTGTTACCTGTTATTCAAATGGAGTAGTAAGATTTTACATAATTAGGAAGGTGTAATATGAAACAATTTATCCGTTTTACTATGAAAAATGCTTTAACAATGATATTAATCATACCTCTTTTTATTGCAGGTGGGATTTATTCATTAAAAACTTTACATATGGAGAAGTACCCAAACGTCGATATTCCATATTTGACAGTAATTATTCCTTATCAGGGAGCCTCGCCAGAACAAGCTATGAATGATATTGGAAAGCAAATGGAAAGAGCGTTCCTCAAGCTTGAAGGAAGAAAAAATGTTTACACGAACGGTGTAACGAATGCTGTCTATTCAACAATCGAATTTGATATGACAATGGATATGAAGGAAGCAGAGCAGCTTGTAAGGAGAAGTGTGGATAGTTTACAACTGCCTAAATTAGCAGGTGAACCTCAATATGAATTAACGAGACCTGGTGGAAATCCAAATAGTTTCACAATGGGTATATATGCGCCAGAAAAAATCGACGAAGTTCAAAAGTTTGTAAAGGACACAATACTCCCACGATTGACTGTTATAGAGGGTATAAGTGACTTAGAAATGAGTGGAACAACAGAAACATCTGTATTTATACGACTTTTACCGCAAAAATTAATAGCAAATGGTTTTACATTCAATGATGTACGAGAAGCAATTATAGCAAGTAATCCTTCTGTGCCAACTGGAGATATTACGATTTCAAATGAAATTTTACCAGTAAGAATTAATAGTGCGCTTACATCTATTGAGGACATTAAAAATGTAAAGCTTTTTACGAAAGAAGGAGAATATACTGCAAAGACTTTAGGTGAAGTAGCTGAAGTAACAGATGAAAGTAAATATACAAATAATATAACACGCATTAATGGCAAGGAGGGAGTTAGTTTCAGTATTATTCCTGAGGGTGGTGCCGATGTAGTAGGAATTATTGATCAAGTTAAGAAGGAAATGGATTCTTTAGCTATTCCAGAAGATTATAAAATGGAGATTTTGCACGATCAATCTATTGAAATTAATCAATCCGTTCATTCAATGCTCCGTGAAGTATTTTTAGGTGCATTCATGACGATCCTCATCACATTATTATTTTTAAAAAATTTTCGTTCGACTATTATTGCCGTCATCTCAATCCCAGTTTCAATTTTTGCATCTTTTCTTTGGCTGAAAGCAATGGGATTTACATTAAATATTATGACACTTGCTGGGATTGCTGTGGCAGTTGGACGAGTTGTAGATGATTCTATCGTTGTTATTGAAAATATATTTAGGAGAGTAAGGGCATCAAAGGAAAGAGACGAAGAATTAATAGAACAAGCAACAAGTGAAGTTGCAACTGCGATAACGTCCTCAACCATAACAACCATTGCTGTTTTTCTTCCACTCGCTTTTGTACCAGGAATTGTAGGCAGTTTTTTCAAGCCACTTGCATGGACCATTGTCATTTCATTGTTAATTTCTTTAATGGTTGCCATCACTATTGTACCAATATTGTCAAAGGTCTTTTTATTAAAAACTAAGCCCAAACTCTCACATGAGAATGTCCTTCAAAAGTGGTATCGAAAAAGTTTAACCTGGACCTTGCATCACCGTCTAATTACATTATTTGCTGCGCTAATTATTTTAATAGGCACTACTGTCAGCATTGCACCCAAGCTAGGGACAACCTTTCTACCACAGGAGAAAGTGAACAATTTCAAGGTTGAATTGACAATGGAAAATGGAACTTCCTTAGAAAAAGCAACTGATGTGGCTAGTAAAGTAGAAAATATATTATTAAATCAAAAGGAAATCAATCTTATACATACAGTTATTGATCCGCAATCAAAAAATGCAACGATTTCTTTTGTAGTCAATGATTCTGTAAAGGAATTGTATGAATATGTTAGTAATTTGCAAGTACAGTTAACAACAATAAGTGGACCTAAGGAGATGAAGGTATCAGGTATTGGAGGAATTATTGGAGGGGCAGAAAACAAATATACGTTAGTAGTAAATGGTACTAATTTAGAAGAAATAAAAAGAGCGAGTGAACAGATAACAGACGCTTTAAAGAAAGTGCAAGGTATGGAGAATGTGACAACATCTTTAGAGGGGGAAGTACCTGAAATCATTGTAGATTTGGATGATACGAAACTTACCGAGAAAGAAATGATGCCAGCAACGATTGCACAACATCTTCGAGCACTCATTAATGGCGATGTAGTCACAACTATGCAAGCTGCTGATGAAACTAAAGAAGTGAAGCTGGGATTAAAAATGGCTGAGATGACTTCGCTTAAAGATTTCGGAAAGGTTCAAATCAGTAATGCAATGGGAATTCCCGTCATGCTGAATGAAATAGGAGAACTAAAAAGAGTTCATAATATCACTTCCATTTCACATCTTAATGGTGAAGAATATATTATGGTGTATGGAACCATTACTGATGAAAAAGTAGGAGATGTAACTGCTCAGGCAGATAAAATGATTAATAAACTACAGCTTCCTGAGAATATTAGCTATTATAAAGAAGGTGTATCAGCTTCAATGGATGATGGTTTCAGGGATTTATCAATTGCCATAGGAATTAGTATATTTTTAGTATATTTGATACTGGTATTTACCTTTAAGGAAGGAAAAGCGCCATTTGTTATCTTGTTTGCAATTCCGTTCTCAGTTATAGGTGCAGTAATAGGTCTTTATATTGTAAAGGAACCCATCGGCATGCCTGCAATGATTGGTTTACTAATGTTAAATGGGATTGTTGTAACGAATGCAATTGTACTTATTGATAAGGTGAAGCAATTTGAAAGAAGTGGCATGACCAAACAATCAGCTTTAGTGGAAGCAGGCGTTATACGTATTCGTCCTATTTTAATGACAGCTATCGCTACAATGGGAGCATTAATACCCATGGCAATTTCGAATGAAACGGGTATGGTATCAAAATCACTTTCTGTTGTAGTGATAGGTGGACTATTTACTTCTACTTTTTTAACATTGTTTATTGTACCTATACTTTATAGCCTATTTCAAAAGAATAAAAAATCATTAAACCATATTTAAAAATTTTACGACAGAAAAGCGCAAGAAATCAACGTTTCTAAAATGATTTCTTACGCTTTTTAGTTTTGACCAGTTTAGTCCCAGACCTTTCAAAAATAATGTTTCGCTAGTACCATTTACTCCTAGGCCTAGTTGACATTCTTTCCTGAGGTTGAACCTCAGCAGATGGGAAAATCGGTTGAGGGATTTTACGTATATCTGTTTCCTGATGAACAATTGTCTGTTTATCTTCATCCTCAAGACGATCCTCAGTTGCTTGACTAAGACCTGAATCATTACTTAAGAGAGGTGTTGTTTGCAGATTGCTGTTTTCAATAGTAGCAACAGTTTCCTGATGCTCAGATGGAGAATGTTCTATTTCAGCTTCGGCATGAGGCTGCTGCACAGGATGAACATCCTTTATCACAAGGATTGGTCGCATCATATCATGATCTTCGTGCTCAAGAAAATGACAATGCCACATATAATGACCGATATGATCTTTCCAGTGCATTATAATTTTCGTCACTTTTCCTGCATCTGCTTTGACGGTATCCTTCCAGCCTTGTTCATAGTCACGAGGTTCTTCAGGAGGTCCTGTAAATTCCAGCCTTCCTTCATTTTGATACAGCTCTAAATCAAATGGACGTCGTTCCACTATTTTGAATTGTATTAAATGCAAATGAATAGGATGGATGAACGGTGTGGCATTAATAAAACTCCACATCTCTATGCTATCAAGTGCAGGTTTTTCTGTGGCAGGATCATGGTACATCCGATTATTTAATAAAAGCATCGGTCGACCAAATTCATCCGTTGTAGCGGTTAATGGTAGTTGTCTCTCGATATGTGCATGGTGAGGGTGCAAATCCATTGAAACGGCAAGCATTTCTGGGATTTCACTAGTATCTTCACATTTTAAAGGGAGAGTAACTTTGAATTGCATAAGAACGTTTGTATGCTCATCGATGAAATCTTCATCAGAATTGACTAATAGTATTTCCTGACCGTCACATTTAGAGAAATCAATAATGACATCAGTTCGTTCAGCTGGTAGTAATTCAACAGATTGTATTTCTCGAGGTGCTGTTAAAAAACCGCCATCTGTCCCAATTTGAATCATTGGTTCTCCATTTGAAAGGCTGATAACATATCCTCTTCTATTGGAGCCATTTAGAAAACGAAATCTATATTTACGAGGTTCGACGTTTAAAAAAGGCCATACCTTACCGTTGACAACGATTGTATTCCCCACAAATCCAGGCGTAATTGATGGATGGACGGGAACTGGAAATGGTGGCTCATCAGGATAGAATAGTGAACCATCTTCATTAAACGATTTATCTTGAATTAAAATTGGATATTCGTAGTCACCACAGGGCAAATTAGAACGCTCCTCAAGGGTATCCCGCAAGAGATAAAAGCCCGCTAATCCTGCATAAACATTTAAGCGTGTTAATGCCATTGCGTGGTCATGGTACCACATTGTTGTACCAGGTTGATGATTTGTATATTCATGTACTTCTTTATTGAATTTTGGTCCCGTATGCATATAGTCTCTTGTGTACCATGCTTCTGGATGACCATCGCTTTCCCAATCTACATTTGCGCCATGTAAATGAGTGACTGTTCTTACCTCTTGGGAATCATTGGCAGCATGAAGCGTAAAATCGACTGGTAGAAAATGCTTTGTAGGTAATAGATTTTTATATCTGACGTAAATTGTTTTGTCTTTTTTAGCTTCAATCGTCGGGCCAGGATAAAGCCCGTTATAGCCCCAAATGATGGATTTTGGGAAATCCTTATGAAAACAATGCTCTGCCTGTATCATTTGTAACTCATAATAATCTTTTCGTTGTTGACCTCTATAATATTTTGGTTTAGCAGTGCTTGGTTTTGGTAGCTCATCAACAAATTTTGGAATAGTAGCTGGATCAGCAGGATTAATATTCATGGTCAAAACATCACGTCCCTTTTTTGAGTACTTTAGATAGCTAATTACTTCATCATATGGGTGAAAACAATAGGCAACTGGGACAATAATGGAGAAAATTTGTGCAAATATGAAAAAATATCTACACTTCAGTAATGGATGTGTGATGTTGATTTCAAGGAATAGTGAGGGAAGTTAAATAATCATTGCCATGTAGATGAAGAACGAATTGCTTGATGCATGATTGTAGGAATATTTTCTACTATTCTATAAATTATCAATCGGTAAAGTTTGGTAAATGTTGAAAAGTACGGACGACAGGATACAGTTGTTTTATAATGGATATATTAGTTAATCTGGGGGTAGGAGAAGTGGTGATACGTTGGAATTAACATTAGAACAATTAAATAAAACAATAATGGAAATGCGAACAAAGGGCCTTTTAACGGAAGCATTAGCCCTTGCTGAACAAGGTCTATTAGTAGCAATAGAGAATCAAAATTTTCAACATGGATTGGATTTATATTATCAAAAGTTATTAATACACTTCGCGCTAGGAAATACATTAGGTATGGTGAGCCTAATTCCTGTATATGAAGCGTCTTGTCAAAAATATGGTACTGCAAAAGACTTCATGCATTATTACCTTGTCATGTCTTTATTATATGATGCAGTTGGTTTTAGAGAAAAAACAATCGAAATGACAAAAAGGTCGATTGACTATGCACATGAACTTAACGATTTAATTATGCTTGTTCGAGGTCATAATAATTTATGTTATCTAGAGGTTGAGAAAGGCTGCAACGATGAAGCACTACAAGCTGGTTTACTGGCTAGAAAATACAATCAGCAATTATTGAGGAAGCTACCTGAATTAGCGAGGTTACATGATATTCGTATTAATAATAATTTAGCTGATGTTTATATTTTTGAGGGAGATTTTGACACAGCACAGACTTTATTAGACAGTACGTTGAATTCACAGATTATTCAGCGCCATAATCGTGAAAGGGTGGCTGCTTTGTTTGGATATGGGTTTTTATATGAAAAACAAGATAGTCTTAAAGAGGCAGTGAACTATTACAAACAGTCAATAGCGCTGGCACAATCGTATGGGGATAATGCTATAACCAAGAAAGTAATGCGTTTGCTTTTAAATGTACTATATCAGTTGAATTGGCGAGATGAAATTTTTGAAGTGCAGCGTGCATATATAGAGCTTTCTGAAAAAATGAGCGCAGATAATTTGCTACAGCAGGTGATGAACTTAGAATTTAATCGCCATAAGGAAAAGCTTGAAAAAAAGGCACTCTATGATCCTTTAACGGGTGTCTTAAATCGGCATTTCCTTGATGTTGAGATTAATGAAAGGCTATATGAGGCAAAAATCAACAGAAAATTTGTTGGTCTGGCTGTTTTAGATCTTGATTATTTTAAATCGTATAACGATACGTATGGACACTTATTTGGTGATCGTGTTTTACAAATTCTTGCGACTGGCCTTCGTAATTTTTTACAAAAAGAAGATGCGGAGATTATTCGCTTTGGTGGTGATGAATTTGTCATTTGTATTCGTCATAAGCAGAAAGAGTTTGTAAATAAACTGTTCCAAGATTTGCATACCTTTTTACTTACATTGACGTTGGATCAACATATTGAAAGTGAAACACTAAAGGTTAGCATGGGCGCATGTATCAATAATCAGAAAAATTATGACTTTAAAACTTTATTTGAGCATGCGGATCAATGTTTATACCGAGCTAAAAAAAATGGCCGGACTACCTGTATTATTAATGGATTGCAATAAATATTTTTAATTCCTATTTGATTTGTGAATAGGAATTTTTTACGTTGAAAAGGCTGTCATTTTTTATCAAAAATCGAAAAATAAAAATAACTATTCGAATCATTTGAAAACCTTATTCTAGCAACGTACAATATATGAAATTAAGAAACACGACAGGACAAAATTGTTGTATAATGTTGTGGTATGAGGAAAGAAAGCAGGTTGACAAAATGGAGAGCAAAATGAAAGGTTACGTAGCTTTTAACATGCTAAATCAGGCAATCGAGTTAAAGCATAAGCTAGATGTGAAACATAAGGTGAATAAATGAAAAACTGGTTGATTTTCATTTCTGTCTTTATGGTTTCATTGTCACTTGTCATAGGTATTTTAGTATTATGGAAAGCCGAGGCTCCGTTCCGATCAATTGAAGAGAAGGCTGAACAGTTGGCACTGGATGCCAAGGCCCTCGCAGTCGTTTCGGAGTCCTACACATATAATGGCAAACATTCGTATGTTACTGTATTTGGAGTAGACGAATATGGTGATAAAAAAGCTGTCTTTGTTCCTACGAATCTAGATGCTGATTCAATGCAGGAAGTATTTTTGAAAGATGGTATTAACGAAAAGCAAGCATTATCGGTTTTTAAAAAAGAAGGAAATGTACAAAAGGTACTCAATATGAAATTAGGCTATGAGGAGCCCGGTGCTGTTTGGGAAATTTCGTACCTAAACGATCACGATAAGCTCAACTATGTCTATATTATGTTTGAGGACGGCGATTGGTGGAAGCGCATTACGAATTTATAAGAGGAGTAGATTCCGAATGAAAAATTTATTAGCAAACCGTGTAAAAACTTTAACACCATCTTCAACTTTAGCCATTACTGCAAAAGCTAAAGCATTAAAAGAGCAAGGGATTGATGTCATTGGTCTAGGTGCTGGTGAACCAGACTTTAACACGCCGCAAAATATTTTAAATGCTGCTATTGACTCAATGGAGAAAGGTTTTACAAAATATACACCAGCTGGCGGACTTCCAGTACTTAAGCAGGCAATTATTGATAAATTACAACGCGACAACAACCTTACATATAAGGCTAATGAAATCATTGTTGGTGTTGGTGCAAAGCATATTCTCTACACATTATTCCAAGTTATTTTAAACGAGGGTGATGAAGTCATCATTCCAATCCCTTATTGGGTATCCTATCCTGAGCAAGTAAAGCTAGCTGGTGGAGTGCCTGTTTTCGTTGAAGGTACAAGAGAGCAGGGCTATAAAATTACAGCGGATCAATTAAGAGACGCAGTAACAGATAAAACAAAAGCAGTGATTATAAACTCTCCTAGCAATCCATCAGGCATGATTTATTCTCGTGAAGAGCTAGCAGAACTTGCTGCTGTTGCAGAAGAAAAGGATATTTTAATCGTGTCAGATGAAATTTATGAGAAGCTTGTATACAATGGTATAGAGCATTTTTCAATTGCACAACTTTCTGCTGCAGTGAAAGCACGTACAATCGTTGTAAACGGTGTAGCAAAATCTCACTCTATGACAGGCTGGCGTATCGGGTATGCGGCAGGTAATGCAGACATTATTAAACCAATGACTGATCTTGCATCACACTCTACATCAAACGCAACAACAACTGCACAATATGCAACAGTGGAGGCATACAATGGACCACAGGACACAGTAGAAGAAATGCGCCAAGCTTTTGAATCTCGTCTTGAAAAAATCTATCCACAGGTAAGTGCAATTCCTGGCTTCCATGTGTTAAAACCACAGGGTGCATTCTACTTATTACCAGACGTAGCAGAGGCAATGGCTCATACTGGCTACGATTCAGTAGATGCATTTGCTGCGGCTATTTTAACAGAAGCAAACGTAGCAGTCATTCCAGGCTCTGGCTTTGGTGCACCAACTACAATGCGATTATCTTATGCTACATCTTTAGAACTATTAGAAGAGGCAGTCCGCCGTATTGATGCATTTGTCAAATCAAAATGGCAAGACTAATCCTTCTAACCAACTTTGGAGGATTTCTATGAAAAAAATTATGATTCAAGATATGCCAAAACATATCGGTGAAACAGTCAAGCTAGGTGCTTGGTTATCAAACAAACGTTCAAGTGGGAAAATTGCCTTCTTACAATTACGTGATGGCTCTGGCTTTGTACAGGGCGTTGTTGTGAAAGAAGAAGTAGGCGAAGAAATTTTTGCCGTTGCAAAAGGTATGACACAAGAAACTTCGATGTATATTACAGGAGAGGTTAAAGCAGATGAGCGTTCAAGCTTTGGCTGCGAGCTAGCTGTAACAGGTATTGAAGTGCTACATGCCGCAACAGATTTTCCAATTACCCCAAAAGAACACGGTCCCGAGTTCTTAATGGATAATCGTCATCTATGGCTACGCTCTCGTAAGCAGCACGCAATTATGAAAATCCGTAACGAAATTATTCGTGCAACTTACGAGTTTTTCAACAACAACGGATTTACAAAAATGGATCCGCCAATTTTGACTGGATCAGCTCCTGAAGGTACTTCTGAGCTATTCCACACGAAATATTTTGATGAGGATGCGTATCTTTCTCAATCGGGTCAGCTCTATATGGAAGCAGCTGCGATGGCATTAGGAAAGGTCTTCTCATTCGGTCCTACGTTCCGTGCTGAAAAATCAAAAACACGCCGTCATTTAATCGAATTTTGGATGATTGAGCCGGAAATGGCCTTTGTTGAATTTGAGGAAAATCTTGAAGTTCAAGAACAATATGTGGAGCATATCGTGCAATCTGTACTAGCAAACTGCAAATTAGATCTAGAGCGTCTTGGGCGTGATACCTCAACTCTAGAAAACATAAAAGCACCATTCCCACGTATCTCTTATGACGATGCGATTAAATTGTTACATGACCAAGGATTTAACGATATTGAGTGGGGCGATGATTTCGGTGCGCCACATGAAACAGCTATTGCCAATTCATTTGACAAACCTGTATTCATTACTTGTTATCCAGTAGGTATTAAGCCATTCTATATGCAACCACATCCTGATCGTGATGATGTTGTATTATGTGCAGATCTAATTGCACCAGAAGGATATGGGGAAATCATTGGTGGTTCTGAGCGTATTCATGATTATGATTTATTGAAAGCACGACTTGAAGAACACAATTTATCATTGGATGCTTATGCTTGGTATTTAGAACTACGTAAACAGGGCTCCGTACCGCACTCTGGTTTCGGTCTTGGCTTAGAGAGAACAGTGGCATGGATTTCTGGAACGGAGCATATCCGTGAAACTATTCCATTCCCACGTTTATTAAACCGTTTATATCCATAAGCGGCAATTACTATGGTTTGTATTTGAAGCTTTAGGTACAGATAATTACTGCCCGTTAAAGCGGGGCCAATTTAAAAGTCGCGTAGGGTAAATCTACGCGGCTTTTCTACTTACTATTAAAAAAGGAGTCAAATAAAGTATGAGCACAAATAATAGTCGACTCCGCGTATGGACTGAACAGCGAATGATTCAAATTCCCCAGCTCTTTTTTCAGTTTTATAAGGAGTTAAATATGAAGGATGAAGAGGCACTAATCGTTTTTCATTTACTAGCGTTCCATATTGAGGGCAATGACTTTCCAACACCTGATGATTTAATGAACCGCCTCACAATGCCCGACAATGATATTACCTCTGGTTTACAGCGGTTAATGCAAAAAGGCTTCCTTGAAATTACCCGTGATGTTGATGCAAACGGCAAGCTATATGAAAAATATTCAATTTTTCCACTTTGGGAGCGTATTATGCAGCTGATGGAAATGAAAGAACAGCAAAAATCTGCTACTGCACTTAGACATGAAGAGGGCGAGATATTTCGATTATTTGAAGAGGAAATGGGACGTCTTTTATCTCCTTTAGAGCTAGAAAAAATCGGTTCTTGGCTAGATGAGGATAAGCATAGTCCAGCCCTCATTAAAGAAGCGTTAAAGGAGGCAGTGTTTGCGGGGAAGCTAAGTATTCGTTATATTGATCGTATTTTGCTGGAGTGGAAAAAGAAAAATATTACGACACCTCAGGCTGCGCAAAAACAAAGTGAACAGTTCCGTGAAAAACAAACGATTCACAGGCCACCAGTCCGTTCACCGCAGCAAGAGATACAGTCGACAAATAAAGTACCATTTTATAATTGGTTAGAAGAGAGGGAGTAGGAGGACCAGTATGCTAACAAAAAAACAATGGGAGCATTGTCTAGCCGAAATGGATCGTATGTTCCCTGAGGCACATTGTGAGCTCGTACATCAGAATCCGTTCGAGCTAACGATAGCCACATTGTTATCTGCACAATGTACTGATGTTCTTGTCAATAAGGTTACGAAAACGTTGTTCCAAAAATATAAGAAACCTGAAGATTATTTAGCAGTATCCTTAGACGAATTACAGCAGGATATTCGTTCCATCGGCTTATATCGAAATAAGGCAAAGAATATTCAAGCTTTATGTCAGCGCTTGTTAGATGAATATGAGGGTGAGATACCAGCAAGTCGAGAAGCCTTGGTGACATTGCCTGGTGTTGGTCGTAAAACGGCTAATGTCGTATTATCGGTAGCATTCGATATCCCTGCACTTGCAGTGGATACACATGTAGAGCGTGTGTCCAAGCGATTAGGGCTTTGCCGCTGGAAGGATTCGGTGCTTGAAGTGGAAGAAACGATTATGAAGAAAACACCAATGGACAAGTGGTCGAAAACGCATCATCAGCTCATTTTCTTTGGCCGGTATCATTGTAAGGCTCAAAATCCAGGCTGTCATTCTTGCCCGTTACTCGGAGAATGTCGAGAAGGACAAAAGCGTTTGAAAAAAGGGCTGGTGAAAGAGGCATGAATATAGAGGCAATTACAAAGGAAAAAATTGATGCTTGGTTTACAGAGTGGCAAGAGCTAGAAGGCAAAATTCACATAGCCCATGATACAAGAAATGGTGAGGCTAAGGGCTTGATGGAAGCGGCAATTGTTTTGTTTGACCGTCTAGTAGAAGAGGGTGGAGATGAGGTATTACCGATAAATGGGGTTGAACGATTGGCCTTTATAAAAGTAAAGCCTGGTCAATATGCCTGTTATCGTCAGCTGGGTGAATTATTTAAGGAGACAAAAAAACGGACTGCTCGCTTACGACTCCAAGCTACCAAAAATAATTCAAATCGGTAAAGATATTTGATTAAATAAAGAAAAAGCAGAGGAGCATCATTATGGATGTCTCCTCTGCTTTTTTTATTCTGTACTATCGTTTTCTTCATTTGGAACGACAGGGTCAGTTGGTGGTGTAGGTGGTTGACCACCGTTATTTGTGCCATTATTAGTGTTGTTACCACCATTATTGCCACCGCTGCCGTTATTACCGTTAGGATTGCCATTGTTACTATTATTTCCACTACCATTGTGGTTGCCATTATTCCCATTGTTGTTGTGATTGCCATTATTAGCATTGCCATTACCTTGATCCGGAGACGTTGGCTGTTCTAAATCAGGTTCATCCGGAGTATCCGGCTCTTGGTTTTCGTCTGGCATACTTGTCACTTGGAAGGAGGCTGTACCAGGTTCGCTTCGTGTACCATCCACAATAGCGACGACAGAGATTGTATAATTGCCATCCTCTAAATTGTTTGCAACTGTTAGGCCTTTGCTTTCTGTTGTTCCAAGAGAAATTGTTTCTCCGCCTTCACGTTTAGCAGAGACCTCAAAGGTAGTTGGCAATGGTTCGTTAGTTTCAGGATCCAGAATGGCATCATGTTCCCAAGAAATGCTAATTGATTGAGCACCTAAATCTAAATTTGCTGAAACATTATAAGGTGTTGAAAGCTCAGGTGCCTCATATTCATTTGATACTTCCGTAGGCTCCGTGCCACGAACAAATAACTCAGTTTGACGTTTTTCACTTGGTGTGTAATCACTTGCTAATTTCAGTGGTTTTGAACCTACCTCGATTGTCATCTCTACAACAGAACTTGGTTTTTTGAAACGAGGTGTTTCAACATCCGCTGAAATTTCTTTCATAATATGTTTAAACAGTTGTTGTGGTAAACGACGTTCATCCCAAGTTGTGATAGGATCAAAGTGTTTTTCATAACCACTCCATATTGCGATTGAATAGTTAGTTGTGTAACCTGCAAACCATGAATCTGGCACACTTGTGCTAGGTAAGTTGTATTTATCAAAATCAGCTTTTGAATAGTTAGTTGTACCCGTTTTACCTGCAATATCTAAGCCAGAAACATTGGCAGCAGTACCTGATGCATCAGGCTTATTGCCAACAACATCACGTAGCATGTCTGTTACCATGTAAGCTGTGTAATCACTCATCGCAACATTAGGTTTTGGTGTGTAGTCCTTTGTTGTTTTACCATCACGATAAACAATTTTTGAAATTGCATGAGGATCATTGTAAACACCATCATTACCGAATGCTGCATAGGAAGCTGCCATTTGGATAGGAGATATGGCAATATCCCCCCCACCAATCGCATCAGATTCATACACATTTTTTGCCTTAATACCTAAACGACCAATGAATTCCTTTGCCTTGTCAGTTCCAACCTCTTTTAAAGCTTTTACAGCTGGAACGTTTCGAGAAGCATAGAGTGCCTTACGAGCTGTCATAGCCCCCATGTATTTACCATCCCAGTTTGTAATAGTTTGCTGAGTGCCTGTGTATTTCATCGGTTCATCCACAAGCGTTTGACCTGTTGACCATTTTAAATATTCAATGGCTGGACCATAATCCAATAATGGCTTCATAGTAGAGCCTGGCTGATTTTGTGTTAAATCGTCTGCATAGTTCCAACCTCGATTGCCATAATTGCGTCCACCACCAACAGCTTGAATTTGACCTGTTTTAGTATCAACAACAGCTACACCGGATTGAATTTTTTCTGTTGGGAAATTACTATCATCATTCATGACGTTTTCAACAATTTGTTGAGCTTTTGGATCAAGTGTTGTGTACACCTTAATGCCTTCTGCCATTGCAGAGCCATCACCGTTTTTCTCAAGTTCGTTTAGGACGACATCAAGGAAAGCATCATATTTAGAGCCAGCAAATTTTTGACGTGTTGTATCATCAGCTAAACCTGCTTGAACGTCTACTTTTTTTGCTTCTTCCATTTCAGCTTTTGTAATTTTACCATGTTGATACATTAATCCTAAAACTGTATTACGACGCTTTTCCGCAAGCTCAGGATTTTTTAATGGGTCGTAAGCATTTGGACGCTGTACTAAACCTGCAAGTAATGCTTCTTCATCTAACGTTAAATCTTTTAACTCCTTACCATAGAAATATTGAGCGGCTGTACCAAAGCCATATATACGACCTGACATAAGCATTTTGTTAAAGTACATTTCAAAGATTTCTTCTTTTGAGTATTTACGCTCTAATTGGAAAGCAAGCCAAGCCTCTTGTGCTTTACGTTTTAATTTTTTCTCATTTTGTAAAAAAGAGTTCTTCACAACTTGTTGTGTTAAGGTTGAAGCCCCCTGTGAGCCAAAGCCATCGCGGAAGTTGGCAATAATTGCACCACCAAGACGATAAAAATCCATACCATGATGCTCAAAAAAGCGTACGTCTTCCGTAGCAAGGATAGCATTAATCATGTCCTCTGGTATATCTTCATATTTTATATATTTACGGTTTTCTGCACCAATTGTTGCAAATAAATCACCATTTTTATCAAAGAACTCAGAAGAAACAGGGTCCTTTAGTAATTCTTCCTTAAGCTCAGGCGCGCTACTAGCATAAAAAGCGAACATCCCAGCTCCTCCAATAAAACATGCAACTCCTATTGCCACTAGCGTTAAGAAAATGCGCTTAAACCATAGCTTTCCTGATGATTTGGGCACTTTCTTTTTATTTTTTTGAGCGAGAGCTTTTTGGCGCTCACCGCGTGTTTGACGACGTTCAGTCATTCTACAATCTCCTCACTTTCAGAACCATGGCTTTTTGCTTCAATGAGCTGCTGGACAATCGGTAAATAGTCGATACGTGGATAATAGCTTGTGGGAATTTCGAAAGCTTCTCTTTCAATCGTTGAAAAAGGTATCGATTTACGCTCACCATTCTCCATTGCTTGCCAGGCCTTTTGTAAAACTTCGTATGGCACAATAAAATATCGTTCAAAAGCTGCGAAACGAACGATAATAAAAGCCACACCATTTTGTTCCATCACCTGCTGCATATGAGTCATTTGATGTAAGTGTATATTTTTTAAGGGAAAACTCGTTTTGGAAGCTGTCTCCTTTGCATCAAAATCAATATACTGCCCTTTCCAAACACCGTTATAATCTGTTGTGGAAGGAGTTCGGAAGTATGCTTCACGAATTACTGCAGCACTTCGTGATGGGTACTCTACTTTGACGATTTGTACGGGAACAGGTTTCTTATGAATGATAGCAAGTCTTTTTTTTATATAATAGTCGTTTGCTTCATTTATTTCATCTTCTAGTGTTTTCCCTCGATTACTAAAAGAAATTTCTTTGTTATCATCCTTCTTTGCCTCATTTTGTACAGTTGGATTTGGGGTATACAATTTCCCATTTGGATAACGAATTGTCATTTAGCTCACCCTCTATAATACTGCTATTATATACAATAGTTTACCATGATTCAGTAGCAGTTCACCACTTCTGGCTCGCTTAAACCATAGCAGAAATCATACGACAAGAATCAATCAATATAGTACACTTTCCGTCTTCTGAAGTCGAAAAGTTGTCAAAAAAAGGGCTGTGCTTTCTACTCAAAATGCCAAAAAAACAGATAAAGTTTTCATCCAATTCAGTAGTCAATTTGTCCTCTCTATTCGCCCCCATCTAGCTAGAAGATTATTCGGACAACAGCGCCTTCAATTTGTTTTAATAAAAAAATATCGAAATTCTTCTTCTTTCAGCTAACTTGCGCTTATTTTGTCATGCATGAAGGTAATTTTATACATGCGAGGAAATACATAAGTAAAGCAAAGGAGGCGTTGTATTGAATAAGTTGGAACAATTAGTTGCGCAGTTGGATCTAGTCAATCAATTACTTATAACAAGAGTGTCTTTGGAAAACAATGCGCATAGCATGCATTTTTTTATGCAACTCAAAGCTGTTAGCCAGAAAGTAAGCTTAGCAGAAAAGAACTGGCAAGTAAAGAATGCGTGTTCGCCTATAAGTAGTGAAAAATGATAGACTTTGGTACACTTATCTCATATGCAAAATAACTCACTCAATATGTGTATTTTAAATACAATATTTACCATATCAAGAGGTGAGAGACATGCTATTATAAAAACCTTCATATACAACTTGTTTGTCATGTATTGTAGCTGAGATTTCCGATAACAGTACTACTATACATGCTGAAGTGATTTTAAGTTTGTATTTGGTGTAATGAATGAGATGAGGTGCGAAATTGTTATTAATACAGCAAACTTCCATATTAATAGATGAATGTGAAAAAAGTGTTGCACGCTTTTGGCAAATGCGTGAAGAGGACCGTACACCTGATTTTTTTAAGGAGGTTAAGCCACATGCCGATGCTATTCATCAACACTTAAAGGAGTGGCAACAGGGGGCCAATTTGTGGATTCAAAACAATAATCCAAAGTATATGCATATCCAACAAATTGCTGCTGTGGTGGAATCCATGGAGCAATTTGTTGTGCAATCTTTTTTTAAAGAAACAAGTAAAAAACGCTTTTTAGATGCTATTCATTCTACCTCCTTTACATTGAAAAATTTTGAGCGAATCGTGAAGGAGGGAACAAAAGATGCTATCCAAAAAGAGAACCATCAATGAATTATTAAACGAGTGGAGATATGATGAGGAATTAAAAGAACGAATTTTACACTGGCAGACACTTGAAGGACGTGAAGCAAAATATGCTCCTTTCCCGGGAAATTTACACCCTTCTCTAGTAAAGGCACTACAGGCAAGAGGGATCGAGCAGCTTTATACACATCAGCGAGAAGCCTTCGATTTGGCGCAGAGTGGTACATCCTTTACTGCGGTGACGCCAACAGCATCAGGTAAATCATATTGCTATCATCTGCCAGTTCTTCAAACAATATTAGAGAATAAAAATGCCAGGGCTATTTATTTATTTCCGACAAAGGCTTTGGCACAGGATCAGAAAAATGATTTAAATGAATTAATTGAACAAAGTGGAGAAGAGATATTAAGCTACACATATGATGGAGATACCGCACCTGGAATTCGCCAAAAGGTGCGAAAAGCAGGGCATATTGTCATGACAAACCCCGATATGCTCCATTCAGGCATATTACCACACCATACGAAATGGGTATCCCTTTTTGAAAATTTACAGTACATCGTTATGGATGAATTACATACATATAAAGGTGTATTTGGTTCACATGTAGCCCATGTTATACGTAGACTCAAGCGGATATGTGCATTTTATGGCAGCAAGCCGCTCTTTATTTGTACTTCGGCAACTATAAAAAATCCAAAGGAATTAGCAGAGGTTCTAACAAATGAAACTCATGCATTAATTGCTGATTCGGGAGCACCAGTTGGTAAAAAAACATTTCTTTTTTACAATCCGCCTATTGTTCATAAAACGTTTGGTGTGCGTCGTAGTGCGGTTTTAGAGGTAAGTGACCTAGCAAAAAGATTATATATAGCAGGTATTCAAACTATTATCTTTGCTAAAAGCCGTGTAAGAGTAGAAATGATAGTGACCTATTTAAAGGAGCTGACAAGAAACAAGCTACTTGATGAATCGGTACGAGGCTATCGTGGAGGCTATTTACCTTCTGAGAGAAGAGTAATTGAACGTGGTCTTCGAGATGGCACTATTCAAACAGTTGTTAGTACAAATGCATTGGAATTAGGAGTCGATATTGGACAGCTTCAAGCATGCATTATGACAGGTTACCCAGGAAATATTGCAAGTGCCTGGCAGCAAGCTGGTCGTGCTGGTCGTCGACAGGACGAGGCATTAATTATTTATGTAGCCCAATCGTCTGCACTGGATCAGTATGTGGTCAATTATCCACTCTTTTTACTCGGTGGTGCTCCTGAGGAAGCACGTATTTACCCTGAAAATATGTTAATTTTAATGGACCACTTAAAATGTGCAGCATTTGAGTTACCTTTTTCCACAAATGATGCATATGGAGAATATGAAGTTCAGGAATTATTAGATTATCTAGCAGAGGAAGGCGTTATTTTTAAAACAAGTGATAAGTGGCACTGGATGAGTGATCGTTTTCCTGCACACGATATTAGTCTGCGCTCTGCTTCTCAGGAAAATGTTGTAATCATTGATATGACAATTCCTGCACAAACAAAGGTCATCGGTGAAATGGATCGTCACAGCGCAATGACATTATTACATGAAGAGGCAATTTATTTACATCAAGGCATTCAGTTTCAAGTAGAAAAGCTTGATTGGGAAGAAAAGAAAGCCTTTGTCCGTGAAGTAGATGTCGATTACTACACAGATGCTAATCTAGCAGTTGAAATGAAAGTACTAGAAGAAGATCGTAATAGAGACTATAAGGGGGGCACAATTAGCTTTGGTGATGTTGGGTTAGTTGCTCAGGCCACACTATTTAAAAAAATACGCTTCGGCACTCATGATAATATCGGATCAGGTCCAATCCATTTACCACCAGATGAGATGCATACAAGTGCCACCTGGCTATCCCTTCATTTATCAGAGCAGTGGTCAGAGGCAGAATTGACCGAGGTAATGATTGGAATAGCCTACGCAATGAATGCCTTTATACCCCTGTTTATTCAATGTGATAGCAGTGATGTAGCAGTTGTGCCTCAAGTAAAGGCTTCACATAATGAGATGCCAACATTTTTTGTTTATGACAAGTATCCTGGAGGAATCGGATTAAGTGAAAAGGTCTATGATTTATGGGAGGAACTATTAATTAAAACATTAGAGCATGTTTCAAATTGTCCATGTGAATCAGGTTGTCCATCCTGTATTGGAGCGCAAGACAGTTTACAACAGGGGAAACAAAAGGTAATAGGTCTTCTTCAAATTTTAAATTAAAATAAAAATAAAAAGAGGGCTTAGGAGGAATAAGTATAACACGAATCCTTCAAGTCCTCTTCTTTAAATAATTTATAAATCATTTTACGGTCAACGAATTCTTGCTTTACTAATTGAAGGTGGAATTGCTCTAATATCTCCTCTATGATGGCTAGATACGGACATATCACGGAAATCATTGATGGTACGATGATCAGGTGTTTGCAGGCCTGCTAACGCAGGCAGATTTTCTTCAACCATTCGTTTCATTCTTCGGCTAGAATATATTTTTTTCGTATAGGCAAATAAAATAACTTTCAGTAACAGTTTAGGATGATAATGGGCACAATCACACCTACATAATAGGAAAATAGCAGTTTATCTGGAATGGATTCCATCATTTTTCAATTAAACGTGCTACATGATGCCTAATGTGGTGTGGTGACTTCATTTTACAAAAGAGGACGATTTTTTTAATATAGATGGAAAAAGGCTGTACCGAAAAGTCAATGTACATTGACTTTTCGGTACAGCCCCGTTTTATTACAACCCATTGATTTCTCTTTAAATCAAATGATTTATACTCATCGAAAAAAACAATGTATGAAGTCAAGTTTACTTAAAAGGAAATGATAAAACTAGGATTATGTGCAGGGAAATTCTATTTAATAATTTATAAATTAATCAAATATATTTTTCACAAAAGGAGTTAAGCGATATAAATCGGTTTTTTTATAAATATTACCTATTTTAAAGAAATTTATCCAATTAACATTTATAATTGGTATTTGTGAGGTAGGAGGAGGATATTATGTATGAAATTTTACCAGAAATAATAAATAGACTAAAAGTAAAGCAATTAGAGGAAATATTTATTTTAAATAAATTAAATCTTTAAGGATTTAGAATTAATGGACCATCAACCCCAGTTAAAAATACAGAAGATGAAAATGCGCCTTATACCCAGATTTTGGATATAAACGAATTGAAAGTGAATTTATTGAGATAATTGAGGATATTACAACCATATAAAGGTTCATTTAAGGTCACCATGATTCTCTCTGTCAGAAGGTTTTCAAAATCTATTATGACAATGATTTACGTATCCAGCACGTGGTTCTGAACGAGAAGTCTAAGCTCTTGAAAAATAGGATTTATGAAATTAATTCAATTATAGTAATATTAAGAAGAAATAAGTGGGTGATTATTTTATCATTGAACCACCCTTTAAAACACCTGAGTAAGAGGATTTTTATAAAATGTAAAATTTAGCCGCACAACAATTTTTAAAATATCCATGTAATCAAAAGTGGTAAAAACAGTTAAAATCAATATGATATTGGTTTATGGAAATAAAGTCCTTTTAAATGAGTTATAATTAAGTATGAAATGGGGTTTACAATGGATAAGATTTTAATAGTTACTCATTCAAATGACTATACAGCAGATTATATTATAAAAAAATATCCTAAAGTAGACTTTTTTAGATTAAATACAGATCTAATATCTAATTATTCTATTGAGGTTACAGAAGAACGAATAGAAATTTTTAATAATATCACTAACAATAATATTTCTACAAAAAATTGTGTAAGCGTCTATTATAGAAGAATTATGCTACCTGATTTCAGTGAATATAATCAAATGTATTCCCAAGTATTAACAAGTGATTTTATTTCATATATAGAGGGGATAATTGAAGTGTTTTCTTCAAAAGTATTAACACGCCCATCTATTCTAAAAAGAGCAGATAATAAAGTTGTTCAATCACAACTAGCAAGAAAGTTTAAATTAAAAATGCCAAAAAGTTTAATCTCAAATAGTGACGAAAGCGTGAGAGATTTTATTAGCCCAGAAAAAGATTATATTGTTAAGCCATTGTCTGTTGGTAGAGTAGTAACAGATGAAAATATTAAAATTGTACAAACTAATTTAGTTAATAAAAGCCTCGAAATTCCGAAATTAGCAAAGAATCCAACTTATTTTCAATCATATATTGAAAAATCTTATGAGTTAAGAGTTACTGTAATAAATAAAAATATTTTTTCTGTAAAGATATATTCTCAAGATAAAGTTGATTGGCGAAGTTTAAATAATGATATTCAATATGAGTTGACTGAAATACCAAAGGAACTAAAGAAAAAATGTCTTTCTCTTATGAAGGATCTAAAAATAAATTTTGCAGCGTTTGATTTTATCTTTAACAATGGTGAGTATTATTTTTTAGAATTGAATGCTAATGGACAGTGGCTGTGGTTAGAAGAAGAGTTAGATTTAGATATAAGTTTGAAAATAATTGAATATTTATTAGAGGGTGATTGAAATTATAAAATATCTTTTTTTGAAAATTTTTTCCTTTTCACCTCTCTTTACAATGAGTTATGATGAAAATTTCGGAAGTGTTTCACGTAGTATTGTAGCTAAAAACTCTATTTCAAAATTTCGATTGTCTTTGTTTTCTTTAAGAATAGGAGAAAGCGCATATTATTTATTTAGTATAAAAGAAAAGAAGTTCAATTTCTTTTATCAAATTAGTATTCCAGATTTACTTGAATGGTATAGTGATGTAAATATTGACAAAGAATATGGTGAATTCGGTAAAAAGTTATATGAAACAAAAGAGAACGAAAAAGTAACTTTGATATCTGAATTTTATTCTAATGAAATAAATAAATTAGAAAACGGATTTAGTCAAACTTTTAATAAATGCTTAGCATATATAGCTTTAGTAGCTTTTATCGCACCATTTTTTTTAACCTTTATAACTACAATTAATGTAAAAACTATCTGGATTTATATAGTTCTAATATTAATAATATTTTATTGTTTAGGGAATTTATTTTTGTTGATTTTAAGCTTTGTTAAGGTAAAAACATATAGATTTCTTAGAGAAAGTGAAATTCATAAATTCGATGATATGGAAAGAACAAGAACATTATTACATTTCCATACATATAAAATTATGCAAAAAAAATCAAGATATCATGTATCAATTATTACGAATATTGAAAGGTATATTAAGTTTTTTATTTTGTGGGCATTTGGAACATGGGTTATTTTGTTTTTATGGCAATTCATTAATAGCGATCAACACATTGAAGCAAATCTAGTAAAGGAAGTTTACGATATAGTTGATATTGATTTAAGAATTGATAATAATTCTAGTTTTCATTTGACAAATAGAATTGAGTTAGCAAAAATTAATAGAATTATAAATAATAATAATAAACAAATAATTATTTTATATTCAGACCAAACTCCAAAAATACTGAATGAAAACTTAAAGTCATATATAAATTTAAATATTCCAAAAAACTCTGAGGTAATTCACTTAGAGGACAAAGATATTGAGACTAATAGATATAAAATTTTAATTAGAGGAGATGAAAAGTAAATGAAGCAACCATATGTTTTTAATTATGCAATTCTATGTGAATATGAAGTTGACAATAGTCAATATGACGAGTTTAAACAGTTAAATTTAAAGAGAAGACCTGGACAAGATACTACCATATTAACTGATTCAATAGAGAATACAGATTCTTATGAAGCGATGTATAAAATAAATAAACCAGAAACAGAAGAACTGACTAAATCTTTAGAGAATACAATGATATTATTAACAAAAAAACCAGACACAACTCCGTTAACGGAATCTTTAGAAAATACAGCTGTATTTGGTATGAAAAAACCAGATACATCAACAACAACTTTTGAGTTAGAGAACCAAAATATTTTGTTCCGAATTTCGAAACCAGATACTACTGGTGAGACACGTAGTTTAGAAAAGGAGTAATTTAAACTTTTAATTTAGTGAACCATTGTTTATTTTATAAGGAATGAAAATCTATCAGGTTAAATCCTTATTAAGTAAGGGTTTAACCACTTTTTGTTTTTGGTAATTAATATTACATTTCTTTAAAAATTCAAATTTTATTTTAATCCCATGGTACTTTGCACAAGGAGATAATCATGTGTTATTACTTAACCTTTTATGAGATGTTAAAATAAAGCTTAATGAAAAATATGACAATATCAGGTCAGGTCCAATCCATTTACCACCAGATGAAATGCATACAAGATTTAAGATGCCTCATGACAGGTCAGAATTAGATTTAGATGCTGCCATGATTGGAGCTTTCAATGTGATAGTAGCGATGTAGCTGTTGTGCCACAAATAAAGGCAACACATAATGAGCTGCCAACATTTTTTGTATATGACAAATACCCTGGAGGTATAGGTCTAAGCGAAAAAGTATATGATCTATGGGAGAATTTATTAACAAAGACCCAACTACATGTCCAAAGCTGTCCTTGTGAATCAGGCTGCCCATCTTGTATTGCCCCACAAGATTCTACGTTGAATGTAAAAAGTAAAGTCGTCAAGCTACTTCAACTATTAAATTATCAGTAGTTAAGTATGGAGAGGGAGAGGATATAAATTAAATCTTCAAACTGTTATCTTGAGATAGACCTCACAATTTTGAAGCTTCTTTTGTATCAATAATTTTATCTAAAATGTCCATTTAAATCCTCCTGTCGACTAAGTTACATACTTCGCTAAAATTTCATGTTTATTAGCTTCTACAATATTTGCAGCAACTTCACCAAGCGATTTTAAAGTAGCATTTGTGCCTTGTGCTACAACTTTACCGTCTAGCATTTGAATGAATGTTTAGTGATTTACCTTTGTTACTCTCGATATTGATATATATTCGATGAATTTCAGTGTTTTTTTCCATTCTTTGAACGTTACGACAACACGCTTCATTATCTGTGGTGAAGTCCTGATTTTTGCGTTTCATGGATGGCTAACAGGTAGTTAAGTTTTTAATATGAACATTCAAAAATTGGAACTTATAGGAACAATAATCGTATTAATTTGAAAGGAATAAATAAAAACTAGTGATTTAAGGGGTGGAGTAATGAACTACATACAAACAATTCGTAAGTTAATTGGAAATGAAATGCTAATGACTATTGGTTGTGGAATTATTATTGAACAAGAGAATCAAATTTTACTTCAACATCGAAAAGATCGGGATGTTTGGGGTATCCCAGGCGGTGTTATGGAGCCTGGAGAAACTTTTCTTGAAACTGCTGTGCGCGAAACATTTGAAGAGACAGGATTGATAGTTGAACAATTAAAGTTGTTTGGCCTTTATTCAGGAGAAGAAGGATTTGCAGAATATCCGAATGGAGATCAGGTTTTCAGCATCCAGATCATTTTCCATTCAAGTTGTTTTTCAGGAGAATTAATTCATGAAACAGAAGAAAGTCACGAACATAGATTCTTTACTCGCAATGACCTACCTCATTTGAACACACATCAAAAGCGATTCATTCAGGATTGGGTAAACCAAGTGACTTTGCCCATAATAAAGTAATCTGACGGAGTGAGACATCAAAAAGGGTAGAGATAATAATCTTTTCCATAAACAACTAACAGGTCCTTTAATTGAGGAAAATGAGTTACATATGAAGCTCTTTTTTCTCAACTGTCTAGCGAATATGGCGTTTCTGAAGTAACTATTAATAAATGAATTAAGTTACATTCTCCAATCGAAGGTACAGAAGAATTAACTGCAGCGGAAGTTTCTTCGATCCAAAAAGAAAATCTTTGGTTAAAGCAGGAGATTGAAATCTTAAAAAAGGCTATGACCATATTCGCGAAAAAGTAACAGAACAAGAACTCATTGGCCATATTGAAAATGAAAGCGAACATTATCCTATTCAATTAATGTGCGCGCTTTAAAGGTACCCAAAAGTACGTATTATCAGTCTTTCCACAAGAAACCAAGCGTGTATGAAGTTGAAAAGAAAAAAATTACAGTACGTATTTGTGCCATTCACAAAGAAAGTGATAGACGATACGGTGCGCCGAAAATCCATATACAGTTACTCAAAGAAGGTGTGAAAGTCAGTATTAAACGCGTACAAATACTCATGAAAAAAGCTGGTATTCGCCTCGAACATCACAAAAAAGTACCGTCCGACGCCAACACAAAAGCCCGTGGAAGAACATGAAAATGTACTCGAACAGGATCTCCTAACAACGACGAATAATGAAAAATGGGTAGCCGATATTACATCCATACGATCCAAGATGGTTGATGCTATTTGGAAGTATATGTCGAGCTGTAGCGCAAAACTTTGGGGTTCGGCAATCTTCCCCTTTATATTTTTGGGCCAACCTCCATGGAATTTCTCGCTCTACATCCCAAGTAGTCTGTCAAAGGCTCTTTTCACTTTGACTGGCTACTCGGGATGTGGAACACTCCATAAATGATGGTTGCCACAAAACAAGAACTTAACTTTTATGTGTCCGGAATCTTGACTTAGATCCACATAGGTATAGCCCTTTTTTTTAAAACCCTTTGGCTGGATCCATTCTCTTATTGCCTTTTTCCGTTTTTATTTTCATAGGAGTTGAATAACTTGCTGTCAGATTAACACCTTAATTGCCTGGAGCAACAGCCATTTAAACAATGCGGAAGCCTTCTTTCGGTTAAATCCTTGGAGGGCATTTTTTATTTGAACAGCTCAATGATCTTTCTACAACCCTCTTCATAAACCAGCTTGAACGAGGCAGCCCCATTTTGGTTACCGTATATCATTTAAAAACATTTTTTGCATATAGCCATATCGAGTCACATGAAAAAAAGGAAAGAGACTTGTGACCATAGGTCGTTCCAACATTAGGCCGGCATCGTAATTGGGCTACAGACTGATGATAAGTATATATTGGTTTGTTACACTTTATGGGTAAGAAATTTAGCCTGAGGGAGAGGAATCATGTGAAAACTGTATGGCGAATCAGTATTTATCTCATCGTTTTTGTTGTAGTAGTAGGAGGTGTAGGCGCACTCGGGTTCGTCAATACAATGAATGAGGTAATGTCGGTTTACGATAAAGGCGCACCTTCATTGAGGAATGTGCAGGTACCGAAATATGACGCAGACAAACCGACAGTGGCAGTGTTGCTGGCGAATGAATCAACAGAAGTGTTCGATTTTCTCGTCCCATACGAGATGTTTGCGATGACAGAATCTTATAATGTATACGGCGTTGCACCCGATCGTGAAATTAAATCGCTAACCGGCGGACTCGATGTCGTTCCGCATTATTCGTTTGAGGAAATGGATGCGATGCTCGGCAAAAGCCCAGACATTATCGTCATACCGTTTATGCCGATTCTGGATGAGAAAAAATATTCGCCTGTCCGTGAATGGATTCAGAAGCACTCGAGCGACAAGACTTTATTGCTTTCCATTTGCAATGGGGCGGAAAATCTGGCCGATACTGGCTTACTTAATGGCAAATCTGCCGCGACGCACTGGGGGGACATCGACCGACTCATTAAGCAATATCCAAAAGTTCAGTGGGTGAAAGATCTACGCTATGTCCCACAAGGCAATATCATATCTTCTGCCGGTCTGACATCGGGAATTGATGCTATACTATACGTCATTTCCCAGCAGTTAGGTGAGGATGCGGCGAAGAAAGTGGCAGTAGAGATGAACTATCCATCTTACGATTTCGTGAAAAAACCGCAAATGGAACCGTTCACTACCGGGCTCAGCGATATAACGTTCATACTAAACAACGCTTATCAGTGGAACAAAGTAAAAGCGGGCGTGCTGCTGTATAACGGCGTCGATGAACTAGATTTGTCCGCCGCATTCGATACGTACGCTGCTTCTGGCACGACGACGACGTTGACCGTTTCCAGTGCAAATGAACCGATCGTAACGAAGCATGGCCTGAACTTAGTCACGCGTTATCAGATAAAAAACGTGCCGAAACTAGAGAAAATGATTGTCGTCGGTGCCGGTGCCGAATCATCCGCCGCCAAAGACATTAACCAATGGAACGAAAGCGGCAACAGCGCGGAACTACTGTACTTACATCGCGAAGCAACGGATCGGTTTGCAATGGAACCTGCATTCGAGGATTTGGCTAAGCAGGAGGATATTGGGACGGCGAAATTTGCTGCCAAGCGGCTCGAATATCGCGCCACCAATCACCTGAAGCTAGAAGGGAGATCCTTCTCTTATGAAGCGTTTGGTGTTCCAATTTTACTCGGCATCTTGTCCTTACTTATCGCTTTTTTCATCGATCAACGCTTCTTCGCACGGAAAAAGTTATAAGCGCATTAAGGTTGTGACATTCTATCCGACTTGAAGGTGGCTGATCAGGGGTGTTGGCTGAAAGTAGAGACTGTTTTCTACGCAATTCCATCTGTCGGATGAATGTTTTTGCGAGAAAGGGAACGTTTTTTGGAGCACGCATCCTCTGTCATCAACCGCGCATGCATGTGAACGCTTGGCAATATCGATACCGATGACGAGTGTTTTTTCAGAGACTTGATTAATCTTTTGGTTCGTTTTAGAATTCATAAAAGGAGTCCTCCTGTGTGATGGTGGGTCAATGGCTGTTGACACTCATGCATCATACAAGAGGGCTTTTCTGATTTCAAGCCCCTGAAAATCCTTCTAACAGGTTTTTTATTGGATATTTATGTTGAATTTGATTTTTATCTTGTAAAGAATTGTACTTAAACAATGGTACAGTTTAGTTGCTTAAGAAACATCAAATTAATAGGCGAAATCAGACTAAAATATGGTAAAATCATTTACTAAATAGTATTTTTTGCACAAGGAGGATATTATTTGGAAAAGTATCTAAAAATAGTTGTTGTATTTATTCTAATTATTACATGTCTAACGCTTACTTCCTGCACACAAACAGAAAAGGGTGAGAACCAACTTCACGAGAAAGACCAAATAACAGTTTACAAAGAACTTGTGTTCTTAATTGAACACCCTCAAACCAGACAAAAATACAAAATCATTCATGTCAATCAATTGTTTTTTCCGTATATTGAAAAGGTCAAAGATAATCCGAATCTTTCATCCTCGGAAACTTTGGAACTATATAATAAAGAAATCATTCAACCCATATACAAGGATTGTTTTGAAAGTGGAGAATACCTACATATGGCAGAAACCCTTTTTAATACGTTTCCTAAAGGGGTAACAGAAATACAAGACATAAGTGAAAAAATGGAGACTCATAAAGCAGAAATCAATCAACTCATTCAAGAATCTCTTTTGAAATCCGCAGACCTCTTACCCTCACAGAGTGATGTTGCAGTTTGCGTATTCCCTTCCTCCACCAATAATATGACACCATTCACGGTTGGGGCGGGCAAAATTATCATCCCACTTAATCTAAATGTTTTGGATGATAGTATAAAGGTAACAGTTGCGCACGAATACCATCACAGCGTTTGGGCGGAAAAGTATTTCAGTAATAATAACTGGGCTTCTGTTTTGGATAATATAGTCTTTGAAGGAAAAGCGGTCATGTTTGAAAAGTCAGTTTATCCCGACTACTATGGCTATAATCCAATGGATTTTACTTACAACAAGGAATTGTGGTCTAAAGTTGAACCTGATTTAAATAAATACGACCTAAATCGTACATCAGAAATTTTACATGGTGGAAAAGGGTTACCGAAGGGTTACGGTTACATTGAAGGCTACAAGATGGTTAAATCCTATCTTGATTTGCACCCTAATGTAACACCTGAGGAATGGACTGCCCTAAGTTCAAAAGAAATTTTTGAAAAAGGAGATTATCTTGAACACTATAAATAATAAATCTATGAATGAATTAACATATATTCCAAGGGGAAATATATGTTAATGGTTAATTAAAAATCATTGAGTTGGTTTGCAGCTCTTTTTTTCTTATTTAGTTGAAGATTAGCGTTCCAGAATAATCAATCTTTATTATAAAAATGAATAGTGACAAACATATAAAATTTCGTATATTGATCAAACTTTGTTCAATATACGAGGTATATTTTAATCAGGAAAATGAGGATAGCCAGCAAATTTTAATCAATCTTTTTTCAAAAGTGACACTTCATCTGTTTATTTTTGATAATGGGGATAATCTTGAAAAACAAGGTATACTACCATCGGAGTTATATCTAAAAATTCATCGAGATATAAGCAAAATTGATACAAAACCATTTAGCTATATTCAATGTGAAGCATTAACAGATAAATTACCAAAGGGATTTATTGGTCCAGTTCCTGGTGCTTATCAAATTGTGGCTGGAAGGTTGCCAGTAGAGGAAGCATCAAATGAACAATTGAAGGAAACGGCATTAAAATCATTAAATGATTTAACTGTTGTTCCCAAGTATTTTTCTACACTATTAGACCACGGAAAAGAGAGATTAACGAGAGTTGTACGTTTACTTAATACACAAGTTTCTCCAACAATATATCACGTCCTATCTTTAGTACATCAAGATGCCATTGAAATATGGCAGATGCCAAAAAATAAGGCAATACACTTATTACCCGAAGAAATGAAAAAATTTGCAAATCAATTTTATGAATGTGCTAAAAGGTATTACCCTGATGAAATTTCGGTTAATGATGCTTTAGGTATGATTGAAAATGGTGCAAAGTTCTTCGAAAGTGTAAATCTCTGGTTCAAATTGAGAAAAACTAACGGATGCGTTAATTATAGATCGTTGAGGTACATTGGCAACAACTAACGGTGCAATTTAGTTGAACAAGCGTAAATAATTCTACAGACCTTATTTAGATAAAATAACATTAATTAGGGGGAAAGAATGAGTAATTTTAGAGGGATAATCTTAGAGGGCTACTCGAATGCTGGAAAAACATCAGTCTTAAAAGCGTTGAAACAACTTCAAGCAAGTGATGATGCCGAACGTAGTGTCATAGTTCTCAGTGAGCATTATTCGCAAGTATTACACAAGGTAAATGGTGAATTAAAGTCGTTAAGTCGAGATGAACACTTACAAGTCTTAAGAGAAAGAGTCACGATGCTGAAAATGTTAAATAATTGGTCAAGAGAAATTGGACAAACCCAACGTTCAAAAGGTTTATTCTTTATATTGGAAAGGTTTCATTTAAATCATCGAGTAGCATTTTCTCATTCAATATCAGATGAAATCAATGAATTAGAAGCCGAGTTATTTGAAATGGGAGCAAGATGTACTTTGTTAACTGTATCACCAGAGAATTTAGAGCAAAGAATAAGTAGTAGAAACCCTAATGAATGGGAAGGGAAAACCATGGAAGAAATGAAATTAGCGTGTGAATTATTATTAAAACAACAACAAGAGTATAGGAGCCAAGCTGAAAATTCTATCATTCCTACAATTGAAATAAATACTGATAATAAAGATTGGGGTTCCTACGCCAAACAAATTTACTTATTAAACTCCCATGAAAGAACGTAACATCTTTCATTTTCTGTGGTGTAGCGCTGGTTTTTGTTCTACATGGATGGCTAACTGGGGCAATTGTTAGAGCGGTCGCTTTTCAATATCGTTGAGGTCAGTTCAATATATATAAGTGAAAAAATAATTAATGGAGGGGGTTATGTGATACATTCTGGTATAGAAATTGTTAAATTCAATGAACAATGGGCTGAAATATTTCAATCAATAAAACAAATCTTTAAATGATTTAATTTTTTGGATTGAATACATCGGAAGCACTTCAACCGAAGGTCTTGGAGCAAAACAAATTTTAGATATAGATATTGTAATAGAGTGTTTTTCCAAAGGTAATCATGGGACTTGAACAGATAGGATACTTTCGCCAAGAAGAATGGAGTTTTGAAGATAGAGAAACATTTGGCAGAAATGATATATCTACACCTTGGGATGGAGAAGGGACGCAATGGATGGAGCACCACCTTTATGTTTGTAACAAAAATAGTGAAGAACTTGCAAAGCATTTAGCATTCAGAGATTATTTGTGAAATTACCCACAAGTCGTAATTGAATATGAAAATGAGAGGAGATAAGTAATGAGGGCGCCTTATCAAGTTTTGGTATTACCTTATATAATCACTGACAATTCTATTGAATATGCAATTTTTAAGAGAAGTGATTATGGGTATTGGCAGGGATTAGCAGGTGGTGGGGAAGAGGATGAGACTCCTATTGAATCAGCTAAACGAGAAGCATTTGAAGAGGCTGGTATTACAAAAGATTATCCATATATTGAATTAGATTCTATGTCTTCACTACCAGTAGAAGATGTAGTTGGGAACTTCCTTTGGGGAGAAGACATTTATGTATTAAAAGAATTTTCTTTTGGTGTTAAAGTTCCTACAAAAGATATAACTTTATCAAAAGAGCACCTCAACTACAAATGGTTATGTTTTGAAGAGGCAGTAACGCTTTTGAAATGGGATAGCAATAAAACGGCGTTATGGGAATTGAACAAAAGGTTATTAAATCAGATTAACAACAAGCAAAAGTTTGCGAAAGAAAATACTTAATCTAACGGTGCTAATTGAAGAAGATAGCAAAACCAGAAGCAACAATCTTTGAGAAAATACCCTATTGAATTAGTGGAGCAGTTTCAAATCTAGTAGCTGGTCTATTTTTTCGTGAATTGTTTGTTCTTGTTTTGTTTGCCGTTTAATTTCTAACTGTAATTTTTGTAATTCATCTTCATCAAAATCTGAATCAATGTATTTATGTGCCATTTCTTTATTTGTTAAAATATCTTTGACTGCTTTAATAATGTTTTGTCTATTTCTTTTATCATTTATATATGGTTTAACTGGACAATTATCATGTGTATTTTTTCAGCAGCCTGTGTAATTACAAAGAGAGGGAATCCAATTCAAGCTGTGGAATAGTCGCCTTTTGAAAATCAAAATAATAAGTCGTGAAAGCCTTGCTATTACTGGCTTTACCAGCTTTGTAATTGCTCTCTATTAAAATATGAATACTATATTGATTACTATGCGCTCTTTTCCAGAACTGAGTATAAAAACTTAGCATCTTTTCCTACCCCACAAATAAGTGCCGACCCTCTTTGGTGTTGCCACGGTAGTCCAATATAATATAACCCTTGTATGGGACTTACCCCTCTTTTATGAAGAGGAAAACCTTTTGCATCTAAAACTCCCTCTATGTCTATCCATTTGTAATCAGGAACAAATCCTGTTGACCAAATAATATTTTGCACGTTTTTTTACTATGATCATTAAAAATTATTTCTCTTCCTTGTGTTTTTATGACTCTTGGTTTTATATTAATTTTCTCTTCCCGAATCAGATGCTTTAATTCAAGGCCGAAAATAGGATCACTTTGTTTTTGAAACCAAGATCCGCGCCTTGTATCCGTTCCTGCATATAATAGACCAATCTTTTCTAACCAGTAAAAAATGCTTTTGCCCATAATATTAACAGGTAAAAATTTAAATGGATGGCTAATAGCAATGGTTACTTCACGATTTTCTGCAAGTTCAGTAGCAATTTGTGTACCCGAATTCCCTCCTCCAATCACAAGAATAGGACCACCTGGAATCATCTCAGGTGATTGATATTGGGAAGAATGAATTTGAAACACCTCTTTTGAAAGACTTTGGGATATTGCAGGAATGAACGGTTTCTGAAAAGCCCCAGATGCTCTGATTACATGTTTAGAATGAAATATCCCCTTATCAGTAGAGACTTTAAATGTATTTTTTATTTTTTGGACTTTATGTACAGTTGTCTCCATTTTCACCGGTAATAAAAAACGTTTCGCATATGCTGCAAGATAATCCGCGATTTCATCCTTTGTAGGCAATGCGTTGTTCTCCTCGACAGTTAATTCAACTTCTTCTTTTGTGTGACCACGGCGATCACGTAATCCCTCTTTACTGTTTGCTTCAAATTTCTTCGTCCATTGATAAACCTGCTGATACGAAACACCATAAGTTTGTGCTGCTAACTGATAATTTTTCTAGTGCTTCAAGCAGTAGTTGACAATTTCAATGCGCTCTTCAAAAGTTGTCTTTCTTCCTTCTGTCATAGCTCGACTCACTCCTTTATCTGAATCTTTTAATTCACTATGACTAGTATACTTTTTTACCTACCTTTTTAAAACAGAGGTACTGCTAATTGTGAATAATTCCGTTGAATGTAGTCTTCCACAGCCGCCAATTTTAACTCTTTTGAATAGAATTTACATGAAGTCGCTTCTTGTAATCCTTCACGTTAACCTGCCTCATATTTCATTTTCCAACTATATAAAGTTTGATCATTTACTGAAAACTTTTCACACAATTCCCTTATAGAATATTGACCTTCTTCAAACAATTGAAGGATATGTAGTTTTAACTCAAGTGAATGTTTGCTTCGCCCCATCAAAAATACTCCCCTAGATAAACAGATTTTATTTTTTAATCTGTCTACCTAATAGGGATCATATCAAAAAGGAGAGTACTTTGGCTTTTTTTATTTCAAGAAATTACATTTGTTAAAATACAAATGTTTAATCTAATACTATATCAAATTACGTAAGGAAAAATTAAAAGGGTCACACGGAGGAGAGTGACCCTTAATTAAGATTTGAAAGGGGAAGTTTGTATTATTTTATTTGTTATGAGCATTAGGGGCGGTATTAGACATTAATATTTGATGAAACTAACGCCGACAATAATTAAAAGTATGAATAGAACAACAATTAGAGCAAATGATGAACCAGATCCATAACCACTACCATATTCAGACATAATAATTTCCCTCCTTTCTATGTCTATAATATGAGTGGTTGATAAAATGAACTGCGATAAATATCTATTTAATAAATTTATCTTAAAAAATAAATGTCTTGGTTATATATCAAGTGAATTAAAAAAGATCACTCTTGTAAAAGTGACCTTATAATAAGGAGGTGTTTGGCTAATAAACTTTATATTATTTTTTATTCCAATGTTGTTTAATAAAACAGTTTTAGCGATTAATACAAGAAAGTAGCGCCGACAATAATTAGTAGAATGAATAGAACAACAATTAGGACGAATGAGGAACCGCCAACATAGCTACCACCGTTATAGCCTCCATAATAACAATTGTTGTTGTAATTTTCGATATTTCCGTAGTATCCCATGAAATATCCCTCCTTTCTACAATCTATAATATGTATAGTTGTAAGAAAATTAAGGAGATATTCATCCTAATAAAAAATATGTAGGAGTAAGATGGGGATGCTCTGTTAGTGAGCCAGTTTGGAAATAAGTTAGAAATAATGGGCTAGAAATGGTGAATACCTAGCATTTTGTGCTCATTCTTATCTCTTAACTCAAAAATCTCATTTTTAAAATCAGAAAAAACTAGTATACACGTCCATACATAGATTTAATCACTCCATATTCTAACAATATAGAGAGCGCTCTCTAATAACTAAAAAAATGAAAAGAGGGAATTTTTTTGAGTGGTCAATCAGAAAATCAAAATCAAATACCACCTTGTCCAGTAACATCAACTGAACTAATACCATTAACTAGTGAGGTTACTCCACTAGCCGCTACACCGGTTACAGCTCCAACTATTAAAATTCCAGTTGTACTTGCAGAACCAACACTTCAAATTGTTGTGGAGTCGGATATTACGCTTAGTCCTGCAGCAACTGAAATCAAAAGAGTGAAAAAAAATGTTTTCCTAAATCAAGTTAAATTAGTACCGGTTAGATTTGCACGTATTGCTAACACAGACTTTTTTAGGGTAACAAGAGCTAAATTGTTTGTAGCAGGGCATATTCGCAAAAATATAGAATATGCTTCAGCTAATTGTAATGGAGCACTACAGGATAGAATTGCAGACGTTCCGTTTTCTGGTTTTACAGAACTTTTTTTCCCACAAACACCTGGAGGCACTACTCCAATCTTAGGAATTTCCGAGTTTGCCGAAGCGAACTTCCTAAATGAAAGAACTCAATTGGATGCTCGATTGGATAAGGCTTTCTTCCAAAATCTCGTTAAATACAATGAACAACCATTTGGCGAGTTAGTCGCTGCAAACTTCTTTGAACTTGATTTTTCACCAATTATGGCAGCACCCGAAGGTACATTCAGCACATTGCGTGAAAAAATTGTTCTGGATCTTACAGTAAAAGTACTGCAAGTTCAACAAGTCCGCCTTGGCGCTGGTAGTACTGTAATAACTCCTGTTCTTTTCGGACTTACTCCTCCTACTAGTCCCTAATAGTCTTTAGTTTTTAGAGGAACAGAACAAATAAAGAGGCAGTCCACTAAAAAAATGTGATGGAAAAAACAAAACTGGAATATTTAATAGGTACTGATAAAAATCTAATATTTAATTTTGCAGTTGAAAGTTTAGTTGATATCTGAATTTCAACTGCCTTTTTGTTTTAATAGAAACAATCTTTGAGAAAACAGCCTAATTTTAATAATATTAGATTGAATTTCGATAAGCTCTCAACGTTGTATTTAAATTTGTTTTTGATAAAGCCTTTTGGAAATTGTGCATCCCCAATGACGACTGACCGTTTAATTGTGTTGTTTATTACGATTCAGCAGCGAAAAAATGATAAAAAGTAATTAAAATAAGTATGGTACCTGTTGATTTCGATCATAATTTTACTGTTTGTTACGAAGTTGTATAGGTTGATTCTCTAAAAATAACCAGGTACTCAATTAATTTGAGCATGGGCTTTTTTATTACTAGAAAATAGTAGTTGGAAACTTCGATTAGGTTTCCATCTGATGGAGGGTAATTGTAATTGAACAAGAGAGAAATTAAAAAGCCGGTTTCTGAACATACAGAAAATCAGCTTTTGTATACCTTTTATACGAGAGGCTTTTGAATCAATGTAGCAAATTCTAGTTGATGTACATGCCCATCATCAAGTGTAGTAGTACCTTTGACAAAGTGTACATGTTTATCATCGCTAACGCGGATAGCAGGGCCTGTTTCTATTGCAACCTGCAGCCGCGTTCAAGTTAGCCCATGCTACTATTTTAGCAAAACTATCGAGAAACGAGATTATACATCAAGCGATAACAAATAAAAAGCTCACAAAGTGGGGATTGAAAGATATAACCCAGCTTTATGAGCTCAGATACTTAAGGGACTGAACCGCCGTATACGGAACCGGACGTACGGTGGTGTGAGAGGTCGACTAGTCAATTAATGGCTAGTCTCCTACTCGATTTCTTTGCTACAATTCATAACGTTTCGCACCTAAATCATGTCTTAAATTTTCAATCAAAAGGTAAACATAAATAATGTTTACGATTTTTTTTATAACTTGTGTTCATTAAGAAAGCTGTTCACATATTTAACTATTGCTTCTGATTGAGTATGGTGCAAGTAATGTCCACCTTCAAGTATTTCGATTTTGCTGTTTTTCCTTCCTTCAATCATATCTTTATGTAAGTTTAACCAAGTTGGATCAGGGGAAGTGCTTTCTGAGGACATGATATAAAGGACAGGCAGATTTTCAGGGTAATTTAGATGAATGGTATCCTCAAAATTTTTAGCCATTAATCCACCTTCACTAGTCATTGCATTTGACCCAATACTTCTAAAAAAGACATATTTGAATTGTTCAATATTTGAATTATCAATTGGAGGTATATTCATCATAGTGGGATTTGTAACACTGACAAGTCTCATTAGTCCAGTTTTACTTAGAAATCTTACTAATTTTTCACCATTATCTTCAGCCTCACCTTGAGAAGGTAGGCTGCTATCAATTCCAATAAAACCTTCCACTTCTTCAGGATATTTATCTATGTAATCTAGAGAATAAACACCAGAAATTGAATGAGCCATCAGAATATATTTGTTTATTTTCATTTTTTCTAATGCTTCATGTATTTCAGAAGTTATATTTTCAACAGTTCTTTCTTTTGTTGTATCATCACTCATTCCGTATCCTAAAGGCTCAACTACAACAACTTTATAGTTTGTTTGAAGCTTATCTGTCAGTTGTTTAAAATCAATAGCTGGCGCAGCAGTCATAAAGCCAGGTAAGAGAACAATTGTTTTATCTCCTTTACCTAAAATGCTCACATTCATTTTACCACCATCTACTTTGATCATTTCTCCATAAGGCGTAATCAAATTTGCTTCTTTTTTTAATTTAATTTTATTATTTGTATAAAACCCTGCGAAAGTAATAATAACAATTCCAATAATCGCTAATAGAGTTGTCATAATAAATTTACCAGCTTTTTTCATAAAATCTTTTTACCATCCTATTTTTGTATTAAATAAATATACATTTTTTATTGTATGATGAATAGCTATTTAATGCCTATTGGTTGTTTTTCACCAACAAATGGCTTGTTCAAGCGGACTGTTTGGTGCCGAGGTAGAAACTTGAATATAATTAACAACATCAACAACTGCACAGATGCTTAAAACTACGATGAGTCATGTCTTTTTAAACCTCTTTGATGTCACTATTCATGTGTTATCCGTCCTTTCTTCTTAATCTGTCCATTCCATGACCAATTTGTCCATGCTCGCAGTACTGTTTCGAATGGCCACGTTTAAATTTCTTTAAATAGGCAATGCTGAACGCACATTGTAAACTATAAACTACAATCCCGAATACAATGCCGCCAAAAATGCCTAGCTTACTATATAAGCCTAGTCCATATCCGTAAAAGATTGTTGTACAAATAATGGTTTGCATTAGATAATTGGTTACCACCACTTTCAAAGACAGGGGAGAGCAAGTGAACAGGACGAGATTTAATTAATAGTGCTGTTAGGCAGACATAGCCAATTGCTAAGAGCTGTGAGCCTCCCATTAACAAGAGATTTGAGAAATTATTTTCTATAAAACTAAAACTTTTACAAGCTAGCCCAATCGGAACAAGTAATGCACCTAGTTTATACCATTTTTTCTCGTCCTCCATATTCACAAATGCTTGCTTTTTAGCGAATCCCATACCAAGTAGGAACAAAGGAGCGTAGAAGATAGGTGCAAATATAAGGATGATGAAAATATAGGAAGGATCATCCATTCCAGGAGGTAAAGTATTTGCTCGAAAATCATAAATATCTAAATAACTTCCATTTGCATACACATCATCTGATTGCTCGATGTAGGTTGCTAACTCTTTTTGTTCTTTTTTAGATTTCTCCGTATGACCGAATGTTAAAGGAGTTGTCAGTATAAAAAGAATTCCTGCCCAAATAAAAAGTGTTTTTGGCTTACAGTTAATAAAAGGAAGTAAAAATAGAGTCATAAAGCCATAGATAGAAGAATATCTCCCTCCCATAACAGTGAATTAAGCCAGCCAAATGCAAGAAGCCCAGTGGCACGACGTAAAATGGACCAACGGCATTTATTTTTTCTTTTTCGAATGGATTCAATCATTTTAATAAGAGAAGCCAAATAAAATTGTAAAAATAGGCATGAATGATCCTTCGATAAAGATTTTTATGAAATATAAAGCACCATTATCAATGGTTGAAAGATGTTGAAGCTCATCTTTACCATACGTGCCAAATTGGAAAATCAGTAAATTCGCCATTAAGATGCCAAATAAACTAAATCCACGCATTGTATCAATGAAGGTAACACGGTTTGTTGTCGTTGTGTTGTATCTCCTTAATTGGTTATCTTATACATAGTATACTTAGTAAAGCTTATGGCTAAATAATGACAGCCTTAAAGAAATCTTAAAAGTAGGTGATAGAATGCAAGATGCGTCAATTTTAGTTTAGAGGATGAACGTACTATTGTGGAGATGATTGAAATTATCTTAAGAAAAGATGGATTTTTTCTCCTTAAAAATCATTTGTTTTTTGAGATTTTACTATTTCTTTTGGATTAACAATTAAAAGACTAATGGAGATAAGTATCACACTTAAAGCTCCAACCCAGGTTATCAAATTTAAAGAACCCAAATTAACAATTAGTCCACCGATTCCTGAACCAAAAGCCATCCCAAGTTGAGAAATGGAAGTGTATAAACTAAGGATGATACTGGCAGCAGTAGGGGCAAGAGAGATCAATCTAAATTGCAATGCTGAACCTGACGACCAAGCTGCTATCCCCCAGATTATTAAGGGAATTATAAATATCCATGATGATTCTCCCACAAGTGAAAATAATATTAACCCAAATGCATTTAGACTCATTCCAAGGAAAATAGTTTTGATTGCACCATACTTATCTGTACTAAAACCACCTAGTTTTGAGCCCACTAAACTAGATAATCCATAGATAAGTAATGCGATACTAACGGTATTTCCTGAAACTTTCACCACTTGAAGTAGATAAGGAGAAATATAAGAGAAGACAATAAAATAACTAAACATCCAAAGGAAAGTCACAATCAAAATGTAAGCAATTTTATTGTTTTTTAATATTGTCAACTGTTCTTTAAGGGGTTTTTCTTCTTCTCCCTGCATACTAGGAATTAATTTGTAAATAAGGATTAAGAATAATATCGCTAAAACACTTAAAGCTATAAAAATAAATCTCCAATCCATTAGTGAAGTTAGGAATCTACCTAAAGGAACTCCTACAATTAAAGACATACTAAAACCTGTAATGATAGTGGCTATTGCATTCCCTTTCTTTTTTGGTTCAGCGATTGTGGTTGCAATAGTTAGTAAAGTTACCTCTATTAGTCCTGCACTGATACCAGAAGCAATACGGGCTGAAAACATAATCACATAGTTCCCAAACATTGCTACTATAAAATTTGAAAGAGAAAAAATTAGTAGTGCAACCATTAGTAGATTTTTCCTATCCATGTTTCTTGTCAGTACAATTACAATCGGAGTAAGTAATCCGAATGAGATTGAAAAAGCAGTAATTAACTGACCCGTTGATGCGATTGACATGTCGTTAGTTTCAGCAATTTTATCTAAAATTCCAGCAATGATATATTCATCCGTACCTGAAAGAAAGCTGATAATTGCTAAAAAGAAAATTAACCATGTTTTACTCAAATATAACTACCTCCCAAATCTGCTATATTTCGATATGTATCGAAATATAAAATGCAATAATAAATAAGAAATAACTCTCTTAATACATTATTCATGAATTACTAATGTATTTTTGTTCAAAAAACTATTCTCTTCACAAATATAACTACTCCAAAAAAATTAGCTTATTTCGATATGTATCGAAATACAAAGCGCAATAAAATTGAAAAATGGTTTTAAGTAATGACTTTCTTCTCAAATATTTATGAATTACATCGAATAATTGGTTATACGAATTACTCCAAAACAAATGGAGCAAAACGCTTTAATAATTCATGATCTACTTGATAGTATTTATACGTTCCTTTTTTGTAAGTGCTTAGGATACCACAGTCTGTAAGGATTTTTAAATGATGAGAGAGTGTCGATCCAGCAATTGATTCAAGTTCCCCTGATATTTCAGTGCAACAGAGATTGTTTTCAGTTACAAGAATCTTAGTTATTTTCATTCTGTTTTCTTCACCTAATGCTTTAAAAATACTAATTGCTTGTTTTGTATCATTATCCATTTTCAAATTAATCACCACTTTCATATTTCTATATATCCAGAAAGATAAAAGGATGATAGCATGAGCATTATTTGAAGTCAATAATTTTAATGTAGGAATTATACAAATTTTTAGAGGAAATGAAAAGTTAACATTTATTACTGTCCAGTTCATCTCCGCTCCTTTACACAGTAGATTCACTTATGAAATTGATGAAGAACATTAACATACCCATTTCAAATATAAAGAGGCACTTATAGGATGCGGCTTGCTAGGATTTTCTTGATCTTTTCCCAAATTTTCCGATATGTACCACAACAGTATTATCCTCACCTGAAAATTCTTCACCCCATATTTTTTCGTAAAGTTGGCTTTTACTGAATAGCTGATTTGGATGTTTATAGAAAGCAAGAGCTGGTACCTGAGTGGGCAATTCTACGATCCATTCCTCTACGGTAACTACTTAAGAAAGTATGTTTACATGATCTTTTCCATATTGGTAATTTGAGATATATTTGATATTTTTCCCGTATGTCGGGGTAAATGTACATTTACCCTTGCTACGACTTCAAGTGGATTGAAAGGTTTTTGTAATATAATGGTCTGCACCCAATGCAAATCCGGAAAGTTTATCTAAATCTGTTAATTGTGCAGTAAGAAAGAAAATGGTTGCATCGATTGTTTCCCTAATTAAGGGACAAATTTATGGAATAAGACTTCCTTGTACTCCTGTAAGAGCGATAAGCGGATTGTTCATTGTGCTTCCTAAAGTGCTAAAGATACATCAAAAGTTAATAGAAGAAAAGTATAAAATAAAAATAGAGGACTTATCGAAAGTTCTCGAATTAGTTTGAGTTAAATACATGCATTTATTAAATGCCCTATTGTCCTTGTTTGCACAAAAGTTTTGGAGGATATGGATTTGGTTGGAAAATAGAGAACCATCCTCAATATAAGAAGATTATTCTTCACGACGGATATTGGGCATGTTATTGTTCAAGGGTTAATTAGTTACAGGGATGTAACAAAGCTATAATAATGCTAAATAACCTAGACTTTACGGATAATGAGCTAAACAAGATACCACATTTGTTAATTCTTACTTTAGAGAAGATTTTATTCGGTGAAAAAGCAGGGATACAAGAGTTTGAACAGTTAATAATGTCAAATCATTTAGAATAAGCAGAGGACTTATTCCATTTGAGTGCGCAATTGTGGAACAAAGTAGAAAATGATCCAACTTTATATAAAAATCAAACTTAAATCTGATGAGGAAGAATCCATTTTGATCAATCATTTTTTGAAATGGATTCTTCTTCCTTTTTACCATAAAAAACAGTTTGTAAGGTGTTTTTGATCAAACTTTATTTCAAAGTTTCAAAACCGCCGTTTGGCTCCCATTCTTCTGTTTAGGCGCATAGATATCCAGCCGCCATAACTACGTTTTTTTTATTTACCGTAGGGCGACATTCTGTGTACTCTCCAATTATACTTATTTGTATTCGCTCAATATCTCGTATGCTTTTCGTTGTGTCATTTTGCCCGCTTTAACTTGTTTTTCGAAAAATACTTTTATCGCTGCCAAACGTTCTTCTTTAGTCGCATAAGGGCCTGAATCGATCGTATTGCCGTCTTCAAGCGGTATTGCAGTGCTATATGTAACAGAAGGGGGAGCTAAAGAATTGAGAACAAACCCTTCAGCATGCGCTGTATCAGTTGAATCGAATAAATTCATGACCATTCCTACATTTTCGTCACCATCGACTGACTTTGAGACCAACGCGCCATTTTTAATGCTTTCTAGTAATTGTTCATATCGTGGGATGGCTTCGTCGACCCATTTCTGTGTGATGATTTCCTCGTGTAAGACGCCATTTACATCATAATAGTCAGCCTTCAAACCAATCATATTTAGCAAGGTTTTCTTTTCCTCTTCTAACCATTCTTTATATTCATTATAGGTCCACCAAACGATATCAGACGCAGGATACATCTTTTGGTACTCTTTCTCGCCCATCCAAGTTTTTCCGCCATCCACACTTGTTTTGGTTTGTCCTGTTTCGTTGTCGGTCATCCCCATCATACTGGCTATACTGTTGTCTGTTGCGGTAGCGACAAACGTAGTTCCAGTCGTTATGATACCCACTAGCGTCATACAAAGGATTGCAACACCAGCTTTCTTACGTCTTGTATCCATGATTGCAGAAATGCGGTTTTTCATGCCTTTTTTCCCTCCATAAAAATTGGATGATAATGCTGTTTAAAGCTTTGCCCCGTTTCTGACAATACCTATAATAGCTTCCCCATATAGCTTACGTTGCTGAAAATTTGCGCCCTGCAAAACCTGCGCGTCACAGGAGATTTCACATTGTGCCGCAGTCGCTTTTGCCATGAGATAGACTACGGGATTAAACCAATGGAGTGCGGTTGCTGCCAATATAAATGCCTTAGACCAGAGATCATGCCGTTGGAAATGAACGAGCGCATGTTTCAGAATAAGCGATAATTCATGATCTGTAATTTTGATAGGCGGCAGTAAAATGACAGGCCGGAAAAAGCCGACGAGCATAGGACTAGATATGCTCTGACAAACGCATAAACCTACCCTTGTTTTAATTTCTAGTTCCGACATCAAGCTATCCAAAATCCCTAACCACTTCGACTCGATTACAGGCTCTCTCCATCGGTGTACCATCTTCATAAATCGCCTGTGCCGTAAAGCATGATAACCTATGACCTTACAACACCTAAAATCCAAATCGTTGCAAGTGTCCACCATGAGGGGGTTATGCCAGGAACATTCACAATATCCCCTGTAACAAACGTAGAAGGTATAACGCTAATAATAGGCTGTACAGGCGTTACAAGCATATCCGGTATTTGCATAGGGAGAGTTGGCAGGTCAATCCGGGGGCGAAAAGGGAATATCCAACCTGCTGCAATCACCAGCCAAACCATATATCGCCACTTTGCGGCATACCATTTTGACAAAAGAGGTAGTATGGACGCATATGCGAGCGTTACCAACGACATAGAAACAGAACATTGAATCAGAATAACTAAAAAATCCTGAATATTAATCCTTCCTTTCTTTCAGCCACTTTTCAAAATCGGTCATAGTGGCATCAGTAGTATTTTTCAGTCAAAGACCATTATTATCACTCATCTATTCCCGATGAGAGAAAGTAGGCTACCGCATGGTTACTTTACCGCCAAAACAAAGGTTTTTGTTCCTGTTGAAAATATTAATTGTTCGGCTAACGGTAAGCCTGTAATTATGTCAGTTGAGTAGTACATTAATCTCTGCTTCTGTCATTTCAGTAAGACGTTTAATACTCCCATTAGTATTTCTAATCACCTTCAAAGACAAACCTTCTTTAAGCGCGAGGCTGCTATTATCTAAAAATGTGGTATATCCTTTGTCATAAAGACAATAAATGGGTTTGCCTTTATACATCCAAACTTTTACTTCCTTATCATAAGAAACATCATACTTAGTATAAGCATTAAGGGAATTGTCCACATAGTTCGGATCTCCAACCTCGCTTGCACCTGAACGGTTGTTGGTTAAACTATTACCAACCACATTCTCTTGAGTTGCACCAGTTACGCCGCTTGAATTCTTATTTGGGTCGCCTATCTCAACAGCAACGGAGTTAGTGTTAGCGGAACCAGCACCAGCATTTTCCTGAGCACCGGAGAAGTTTTTGGAAGCCTGTATTTTTGCCGTTCGTTTGCTGTATTCTTCTTGACTCACAGGCTCTATGCCTATAAGTTCATACTTAGCATTACGAATACCGCGCAAATCAATATCGCCATCTGTATAACTAAATGAGTTGTAAGTTCCGTTTTCATTCAGCTTATCAGCGAAAAATCTCACCAGTTGACCGTTATAAAAAAATCTGTCTTTTTCTTTGTCATAGGTTAATCCATATTTGGAGTAGACCGAATACTGCTTTGCTTTTTCTTCTTTATGTTTCTGCTTCTTTTCTGCAATTTCTCCATAAGAAAGTGAGACATTGCTTTCAACAGCATTTGTACGCTCTTTATCTGAGGCTGCTGCAAAGTTAACTCCAGTAGTTATAATACCTACCAGCGCCAAACAAAGGATTACAACGCCAGCTTTCTTTTGTTTCGTGTCCATAATTGAAGAAATACGATTTTTCATACCCTTTTTCCCTCCATAAAAATTTGTCGATAATGCGGTAAGGTGTTCTGTTGACTTTCTAACGATTCCAATTATCATTTCTCCATACTGCTTTCTTCGCTGAAAATCAGTGCCCTGTAATACCTGCGAGTCACAGGAGATTTCACATTGTGCCGCAGTTGCCTTTGCCATCAGATAGACGATAGGATTAAACCAATGAAGTGATGTTGCGATTAATACAAGCGCCTTGTACCATAGGTCATGCCGTTTGTAATGGATTAACTCATGCTTTAGAATCAGCTGCACTTCATCTTCGGCAATTGGATAAGGAGGCAGTAAAATTGTCGGTTGGAACAAACCAACGAGCATGGGACTAGTGATACCCGGGCATACTTTCAGTGCAATCGGCGCTTTGATTTTTAGATTAGATTTCAAAGTATTCAAAATATTCAAAGCGGTTAAGTCGTTTATAGGTTCACTCCAACGACTTACCATTTTCGTAAAGCGTCTATGTTGCAGGACATGGTACATCATGATTAAGATAATCCCAGCAATCCAAATCCCAGCAAACATTTGCCACAAGGAAATGGCAGCCATACCTTCTATTGAGGGTACAGTTGGCATTAAAGCACCAATGTCCATTTGCACAGGCATCTGTTGTGAGGCGGTTAGGGGATCATTCAACGTCTGCACCGATAGAAACGATAGGTCAATGTGTAGACGAAACGGAAGGGTCCAACCTATCGCTATAACCAACCAAACGATATACAGCCACTTCGCAGAATATCGTTTTGACAACATGGGCATCATCGCTAAGTATACAAGTGTTACCAGCGACATTGAAATAGAGCAGTAGAGTAGCGTGATGAAAAACTCCTGCACATTAATCCCTCATTTCTTCCAGCCATTTTGCTATTTCGTCAAGATCGTTTTTCTTTAGTTTTTTGCCATCATAGAGAGTCGCCACCAAACTGGCAAAGGAGTTTTCATGAAACCGCTCCATAAAATCGCCTGTTTCAAATTTTAAATAATCCTCTTTACTGATAAGTGGAAAGTAAGTGCGTTCTTTCCCGTTTTTTTCCGTCTTGATAAAACCACGCTCAACCAGCCGGAGCATCAAAGTAAGAATAGTCTGTGCTTTCCACTCTTTCTCTTTTCCCAACTGTTCCATAATGATGTTGGTCGTAATAGGCGGCTCATTGGCCCATACCACTTTCATAATCTCAAACTCCGCATCAGGCAACTTTTTTATCGTGTTCATCATTGTTCCTCCATATTCTACAATTGTCTTTGTTGGTATTCTACATCTGTCTTATATGAATGTAAAGTGCTTAATAAAAATAATTTCGTCAACTGTAGAAAATACTGCGAAATAAGACTATCTCGGAGTTTTCACAAAACGTTTATCCCGACTTTCAAGTTATCTCGACAAATGTGGAAGGAACAGGCGTATCAAGGGTATTTTTCTATCAAAAGTCGGGATAACATCATCACTTTAAACCATACAATCGCTTTAAGATATCATTGTCATTCACATCGAATTGAGGGACCAGTCTTAATTGTTGAGAATTTATTTATTGAATCGTATGAAAAGCTGTTGATGAATATATGAATTTCTACAATAATGAGAGTACCAATTCAAGGAACATCCTGAATTTAAATATTTGAATATACTTATTTAGATTTAATGGATGAAGATATATATGGGTTTGAGGTGAATCTATATTCGATGAAAAGCCACATCTCAATTTAAACAAATCATAGATTCCTATATACACGCTCGCCCAGTTTTTATTAGCCTCATTCAGCCCCACCTAGCTTCAGAACAAAGCAATTATATGCAGTATTCTGCATTATATAAAGTGAGGTGAGTCTTTCTTAATCATTGGCATATCAACGGTTAATCAGTTTTTCATGTTCACTTTGCACCTATTCCATTTTATATGCAGTAGAATACTTATAATTTGAAAGTGGAGATAATCATGTAATAACATTCTTTTAAAGGGAAGTTCAATAAAATACGCTTCGGTACTCATGATAATATCGGATCAGGTCCAATCCATTTACCACTAGATGAGATGCATACAAATGCAACCTGGCTATCACTTCATTTATCAGACCAGTGATCAGAGGCAGAATTGACCGAGGTAATGATTGGAATAGCCTACGCAATGAATGCCTTTATACCTTTGTTTATTCAATGTGATAGCAGTGATGTAGCAGTTGTGCCACAAGTTAAAGCATCCCATAATAAGCTGCCAACATTTTTTGTTTATGACAAGTATCCTGGAGGAATCGGATTGAGTGAAAAGGTCTATGATTTATGGGAGGACTTATTAACAAAAGCGCAGCACCATGTTATAAACTGTCCTTGTGAAGCTGGCTACCCGTCTTGTCTTGGTCCACAAGACTCTACGATGAATGTAAAACGTAAAGTCGTCAAGCTACTTCAACTATTAAATTATCATTATTAGTATAGTTAGAGGGTGAGCGGATATAGACTAAATCCTCATGAATGTACTATCTTATTATAGAAGAAATATCCTGAATGAATGTGATTGTCAAATTATTAATGGTACACTGGCAATAGAAATAGATCAAATTTTTTCAATGAAGTAGTTTTGATGTTAAATTACTGTATGTTCCTGAAAAAGTAAAAAACTTGTGAAATGATGCTAACCATCAACCAGATGAAACATAAAAACAAAAATATCAATATATAAAGAACTTGGAGTGGTTATGTTTAGTTACCAAAGTAGTTTATATTAACGAACGACTGAAGTAGAAATCCTAAACAGGCCGAACCACCAAAGTTAAATTTATTGTACGTGCTGTAATGAGTAGGGGTGGATAAAATGAACATTAATCAAGTGACAAAAGAAAAGCTCGAAAAAACAATTGAACGAATGCAAAAGGCACTAGAATACAATGACCCAGAATATATGAGTGAATTGGTTCACGACCTTACCGAATTTGCGTATTTCTCAGGTTATAAAGAAGCGAAGAGTAGTCAACTCAACCAACCTACTAAGAAACCAGATTTAAATAAGTACACAGAAATTTCTCCTAAGATTATTGATGCAAAAATCTCAAATCTCGTTTTTAATATGGGTGTCCCTTCGCACATAAAAGGTCATAAATATCTAATTGATGCTGTTGCACTAACGTATGAGAATCCTACGCTTATTGCTAAAGAAAAGAAAGATTTGTATCCCTATATTGCTAAAAGGTACAATACCACCGCTAGTAGAGTCGAGCGAGCTATTCGTCATGCAATTGAAATTAGTTGGAGTAGAGGAAGCCTGGAATCAATTCTTGAATATCCGGAAACTAAGACAACAATTAAACCTACAAATAGCGAGTATATTAATTACCTAGCTAATATTATTCGTATCAATAACGAATAACCTACATCAAACAATTCAACTGAACACCTATATGGAATTTTAGATAGGAACTAACAAGCAGTATTTGGATTTTTATGAATTTTATTAGGTAGGGAAAGTTAATAGCTGGTATAGGAGTGACGATTTTATTAGCAATATATGTTAAGATAAAAACTTTTGATTTTGTTGGATCTTTTACATATTTATAAGATTATGTTTTAAAAATGGGGATAAAGCAGGGGAGATAATAATGGAAAAAGAAAAATTACCAAAAGTCGGGGTTGGAGCAGTTATATTAGATGAGAATAACCAGATTTTACTTGTATTACGCAAGAGATCGCCTGAAGCTGGTCATTGGAGTTTACCTGGTGGCAAAGTTGATTATATGGAAACAATAGAAAACGCTGTAATACGTGAAATTAAGGAAGAGCTCGGGGTTGACATCAAAATTGAACGATTACTATGTGTGACAAATCATATTGTTCAGTCGGAAGATGTTCATTATGTTGCTCCTACTTTCATTGCGCATATTATGAAAGGTAAAGTACAAAATAAAGAGCCTCATGCTTTAGAGAAAGTACAATGGTTCCCGATAAATGGTGTACCAGAAAACATTACGATTACAACAGACTATGCTCTTAAACAGTTGAAATGAAAAAGGAATTGCTAGGGAGGAAGTATGGATACTATATTATTTGATTTAGATGGTACACTGCATGATAGCGAGAAATTGTATATTCAAGCATGCTGTAACTGTTTAGAAGCAATGAGAAAGAGCCAACTTACTGATGAAGAAAAAAATTATTTAATAGGAAAACCGATTACTAGAATTATAGATGAGTGGTTTAGTGGGCAAAAAATAGAGGTACTCGAATCATTCTTCAGACACTACGAAATGGTAAACAATCAAGTTCGAGAATATAATGGTATTTACGAGGTGTTAACTGAATTAAAAGGTAGAGGGGCTACATTGGGAATCGTCTCATCAAAGTATAAAAAATATGTTGTCCAGGAACTGCACAAAACAAAGCTCTATTCTTTTTTTAATGTTATTGTAGGACTAGATGATTGTAAAGAACACAAACCACATCCTGAACCGTTGTTAAAAGCAGTTAGGGAGCTACAAGTTGACCCAAAGAATTGTATCTATATTGGAGATCAACCGACAGATATTTTGGCTGCAAAAGCAGCTGGTATTAAGAGTTTTGGAGCACTATGGGGGGAAGGGAAAAAAGAAAAGTTAGAAAGTGCTTTGCCAACTGGTTTATTACAAAAACCAAAAGATATATTAGTCATTAATCGTATTAACAGTGTTTGTTAAAAATTATGACTACAATACTACTGAGTTATATTACTCAACAAATAGTGGCAAAAATAAACGTCAGGCACTGATTAAATGTAAGTGCCTGTTTTTTTGTTTCTGTCACAAGTAGTAGATTTTCAGCACTTCAAATTTGAGGAGTGAAATTGACCTAGTTCCAAATTGCGTTCAATAGTTCATGGTGAACCATCGTTAGAAATTTGCTTCAATCATATTAAAGGCACTTCTCAGTTTATAAGCTTTTTATAAAGTGTGTATTACATTATTCAGGATAAAAAATGTGTTTCACATTATTTAGAAACAATAATAATCTCAAATTCCTTATTTTTGGTTTTATAATATATATACCATACGTAATTCTTGAGCATACGTTATAGCATTTAGCTTAAATTGAACATTTTTTATTATCCTCATGCAATGAAATAAAACATTAAAATAGCATGTCAGAGACAACTTGAATAATTAGTAATAGAAAAATAGCTGGAAGCAAAATTTGTACCCATCTTCCTTTGATATAAGGGACAATTTTTAATCCAATGTGTGAACCGATTATAGAGCCAACAGTAATCGGAATGGCAATACCCCAATTAACAATTCCATAAAAAAAATAAAATATAAACGCACTTATACAACTTGAAAATGTCACAAAGCGGGTCATTTCAGCAGCCTTTACATAACTAAATTGCCTCTTTAAAAAGTATGTGATGTTTAAAAGTGCTGATCCTGGCCCAAACCCACCATCGTATGTTCCTATAAAAAATGGGACGAATAAAGTAGTTAGCTTTTTATTGCCTTCTTGCATAGAAACTAGTTGCTCAGTGTCTAATTGTTCATTTACTAACCCAGTTTTTTTGCTTTTTAAAACAACAAAAAACATAGCAATTAACACAATGCAAGCAATTATATTCATCGTTTGTTCCAATAATCTTGTTGTGAAAAATGCACCGAATATTCCTCCTAATCCAGCAAATAACATGAATGGAAGCATTTCTTTAAGTTTAACTTTTCTTTTTAATACAAGTACCAAAATTGTCGAAAATGAAGATATTCCTGTTGCAAATTTATTAACTGCGACTGTCGCGTGAATAGGTATCCCAACTAATAAAAGAGCAGGTAGTAATACAAATCCTGCTGCTCCAAACATGACACCGATAATAGCAGCAAGTATACCAATTCCACATAATAAAAGATTATCTGTTGATAACCATTCCAATAATAAGTTTTCCAAACAAAACCCCCCTAACTTCTACATTTAAATTACTGTTATACTAGCAATAAGACAAATACATTAAAATTGTTTATTCATAAAATAAGGTTATGAATGGGTGGAAATATGAATTTACATACATTGCGTATTTTTACAAAAGTCGCAGAGCAAGGGAGCATTACAAATGCAGCAAGCTCACTCCATATTAGTCAACCTGCTGTCACTGCCCAGATTCGTAAACTAGAACGGGAAATGGGAGCTAAATTAATTACAGGTAAGGGGAGAGGAATTCAGCTAACATCTGAAGGGAAATTTCTTTATGAGCAAGGGTTACGTTTGTTTCAATTGGAAAACCAAATTGATAAAAAATTTAAAACGTTTTTAGAGAAAAAAGAGAAGGTACAAATTGCTTCTTCCTATATTTCAACAAATTATATTTTACCGCCAATAATTGCTAGTTATAAACTCGAAAATCCAGATGTTGATATGTATGTATCATTAGGAAATGTACAATCTGTTGAGCAACGTGTGCTTAATTATGAAGTTGATTTTGGATTTGTTGTTCAAAGTAACATCAATCATGAAGATTTAAGCTTTGAGAAAATTCTTGATATCCCATTCTGGTTCGTTGTTCATCCAAAGCATCCTTTAGCAAATAAAGATGTACCGATATTCGAGTTAAGTGAACATGCTTTTATATATAGGGAAAGAGGAAGTTCAACTCTTGATTTGTTAGAGGCTATTTTTTATACCCATAATTGCCCATTACCGAAATTTGGTTTACAAATGCAAGGCTTACTTGAATCGATAAAGGTAGTTGAAGCGGGGTATGGAATGGCACTTGTACCAGCCTGTAGCGTAACGGAAACATTGGCATGTGGAAGGCTTGCTCGGGTCTTTGTGCAGCAAGGCGAAATTAATCAAAGTCTATATATCTGTACAAGAAGAATGGATGAGAGAGAACATCCATTCATTCACTATTTAAAAAATATAATTAAGTCAGAGTCCTAACTTCTGGCTTAATTTTTTTATTTCCAGAAATTATGCAAAGAAAGGGGTTAAAAGGAGGCTACAAGGTATACAGTGTTTGCTGCTGTTTCTGAGTTAAAATACTTTATTTTAATTATTAGAAACCAAAATTCTTTCTGAATGCACCTTTAAATCTTTCCCATTTAAATTAGTGATCTTAATTTTGTAAGTACCAGGACTAATTGAACCAAATAGATTACTATCAGATTCGCCTTTACTCTTTGAATCTTCCAAAACATTATAAATTCCTGTATCTATAAACGAACCTTTACTATCCAATTTTAATAGACGATATTCAACTTTTGGTTCTAACCGTTTTGATTTTGAAGTTGTGCTTTGTTTAATTTTATCCAATTTCAGCTCATCGACATATTCAGTTATTACAAATTCCTCTGTACTTACAGAAGTTACAATATTATTTAATTGCCAAGCTATATCATTGTCTTTGGGTTCATTCTTAGCAGCTATTGAATTTGATACTCCCATAGATAGTAAAAAAGAACGAGTATCAAAAAGTAACTAATTATCCCTATATTTTTTTCACATTTCTGTCCCCTTCCAAAAAATTTAATAGAAATTTCAAATACATTGTTTCTATATAATTCCTGAAAAACCTTTTAATAACTTTATTTTATAATTTCTTTCTTAGTCTGCATTATAGTAGAGTTAAAACAATAAACTTCCTAGGGCTGTGCACTTCTACAGTAGGTAAGCTTTTACCAAAATAGTTACGCTTAAAATACCTATCTTCAAACTAGAATATTTAAGAAACTAAAAAAGAAAGGCTTTTTTTCTCGTTTATTTTAAATAAAAGATATTATTCGTTCCCCACAAAGTTCCCCAAATGTTCTACTTTCTTTTTTTCGTTTTCCAACAGTGATGTTTATGAAAATGCTATAAATCACGCCAACACTGTGATTACAACTTTTAAACATTTATCATTTCCGCATATTTCTTAGCATATAAATACCTAATAGACATGTACTATTTATGAGAGAAAATGGTTATGCCTGTTTGAAAATTAATCTTAACTGACAGAGAGGTCTTCAATTACGAAGCAGCAGTGACAGGAACACTTGTAACCTTTGTAGATAGACAAACTTCGTTACACAGTTATATATTATAGTTTTTTTCTATCATTATCATAGAAATCATGTGATAGACGAATGAATGAGTTCTTTTTACAATGAAGACAAGAAACTCATGCAGATGAAGACAATGAAAAGTGAGTTTTGATTAGTAATAGTGTCAAGAATTTTTCTATTCCAAAAATTTACAAAGTAAAAAAGTAACACAAAACAATGACGAGGTGATTATTTATGCAAAAAGATTTAAGTCAATTCATTAGAAGTACAGCATTTTTGGACAAGGTTGTTTCAGCTGAGGAGGCAGCTTCCTGGATTGAAGATGGAATGAACCTTGGAATGAGTGGGTTTACATTATTCGGTGAACCAAAGGAATTTCCACTTGCACTTTCAAAGCGAGGAAAGAATGAAAACTTTAAAGTCAACTTATATACTGGTGCTTCATTAGGGCCAACTGCTGACCAATCAATGGCTGAGGCAGAAATCATTAACTTACGTGTTCCCTACCAAGGAAACTCTGTTATGCGTGGGAAAATCAACAAAGGTGAAATATACTACATTGACCAGCATTTATCACATACAGCAGAAGAAGTAAGAAAAGGAACACTAGGTAAAATTGATTATGCCATTATCGAAGCAGCTGGAATTACTGAAGAAGGTAATATTATTCCAACTGGCTCTGTAGGAAATTCACCAATCTTTGTAGAAAAAGCTGAAAACGTTATTATTGAAATTAATACTACGGCACCTAAAGCATATGAAGGCCTTCATGATATCTTTGTACAGAAAGAGCAAGGTGAGCGTAGAGAAATTCCAATTTATAAAGTTTCAGATCGAATTGGAGAAATTGGTATCAAAGTCGATCCAGAAAAAGTAAAAGGTATCGTTTTATCCGAGCAGCCAGATGTTCCTTCACCATTATTTGAACCAAACGAAGAAACACAGCAAATTGCCAATCACTTATTAGACTTCTTAGCCGGTGAAGTAGCAGCAGGAAAATTGCCAGAGTCATTAGCTCCTTTACAATCAGGCGTAGGTTCTGTTGCTAATGCCGTTTTAAATGGCATGAAGAATTCTCAATTTAAAGATCTTGAAGTGTTTTCTGAGGTACTACAGGATGGTGTCTTTGATTTAATTGATGCTGGTATCGTTAAATTTGCAGCTGGGACTGCATTCTCCCTTTCGAAAAAGCGTGTTGATTCATTGGCAGAAGATTTAGAGAAATACAAAGATAAAATTATGTTTAGGCCTCAAGAAATTTCGAATAATCCAGAAGTTATTCGTCGTTTAGGCGTCATTTCTTTTAACACGGCAATAGAAGTAGATATTTACGGAAACGTCAATTCAACTCACATTAACGGAACAAAAATTATGAATGGCATTGGTGGATCTGGGGACTTTGCTCGAAACGCTAAAATTACCATCTTTGTAACGTCTTCGCTAGCAAAAGATGGAGCGATTTCAACGATTGTGCCTTTCGTATCGCATATTGACCATACAGAGCATGATGTAGATGTAATTGTGACAGAGCAAGGATATGCCGATCTCCGTGGCCTTCCACCTGTAAAGAGAGCGGAAAAGCTTATCGAAATCGCACATCCTAAGTATAGACCACAATTACGTGCTTACTTTGAAGAAGCGAAAGAGAAAGTCGGTGGACAAACACCACATATTCTAAAAAAAGCTTTCTCTTTCCATACAAATCTAATAGAAAAAGGAACAATGTTAATGGAAGAGAAAGAAGTAACAAATTAATATTCGGGGTTAAATAGGGAAAAGGGGACTAAAAATGGATGTAAGATACCCAATTGGCAAACTACAGGTTCCTGAAAAAGTAACATTTGACAAAATACAAGAATGGCTAAAGAAAATTGACACTTATACTACTCGACTTAGAGAAACAGTAGGCTCATTAAATGAAGAGGAATTAAGCAGAACTTATCGTGATGGTGGGTGGACAGTTCGACAACTTGTTCATCACATTGCAGATTCACAGTTGAACATGTATCAACGTTTGAAGCTAGCTTTAACAGATGAGAATCCAACAGTCCCAGCTTTCGATGAAGAAAAGTGGGCGATTCAACCAGATACAATGCTTCCTGTAGAAACCTCAATTAAAATGCTAGAAGGTATAAATGAGCGTATCGTATTTTTAGGAAATAATTTAACTGAAGTTCAATTAGATAGAATTTTTACCCACCAGACAAACGGTAAAATAACAGTTGCAACGAAGATGGCAAAGTTAGCTTGGCACGAAGAGCATCACCTTGCCCACATACAAATCGCATTATCACAGTAATCCAATTTGTATGGGAGTATTTTAGGTTCAATAAGTAGTATTCGCCTACGTTATTGGTTATTTGATTTTATTGTTTGTGAAGTATCTACCTTCAAAAATTTTACAACCATATTGATAACCCCGTCCTAAATTTGGAGCGGGGTTATACTTTTTCTAATATGATATAATTGAGAACGTTTTTATTGTTAATACTGGGTTTTTATATTGTTTTATTTTACGCCATCCTCATTTTGTGTTTGTATTGGGAATTCCATAATAACTTCTAAACCTCTTTGATTTTCTCCTTTTGAAAGAATAAGCCGACCATGATGCGCTTGTAAAATCCGTTCTACCATTGGAAGCCCTAGTCCACGACCTTGCTGAACATTCTTCTTTCTTCTTGATGAATAAGGTAATTCGGTTATCTCTTTCAATTGCTCTTGTGGAATTCCCCGTCCATTATCTCTGACAATAAAGTAATATTTAGAAGAATCTTCAGATAGAGAAGTTTCCAGAATGATTCTGCATCCTTGGGGATTATGATGCACACTATTATTGACCAGATTACTGATTGCTCGAAGTAGTAATTTCTCATCTCCATTGACTTTAATAGCTTCATCAGCTAATTTTAGTTCAATGTCATATCGCTCTTCCAATCCGTTATTCAAAAAATCTGCTACAACTTGTCTTGCTAAAACTGATAATCGGATATCCTTCAAATGCAACGGTTGCATTTCATATTCAAGCATCGAGACCAAATTCAAGTCGCTTACAAGTGAGCGTAACTTTTCACCCTGCCGCCTAATAATACCAGATTGATGCCTTTGCTCCTTTGGCAAATCTGAATTATCCTCCATTTCACTTGCATAGCCCAAGATCATAGAAAGTGGTGTCCTGATATCATGAGAAATCCCGGATATCCAATTGGAGCGTGCTTCATCTCTTGCCTTCAAGGCAATCGTCTTTTTTTGAAGCTTATCTGATGCGGAATTGATGCTTTTTGCCAAATCACCAAATAAGCCTTTAGAATCCAACTGGACTGTTTCCTCTCTAGCAAGATTGTGAACTCCCTCTACTAGGGGTTGTATTCTTCTAATTAGACGTGTGCCAATTACAATAGAAATCAGTAGTGCTAGTGCCACATTAAAGAATAGCAGTAGTACAAGTTTTAGTGGCAAAGAACTTACCCAGTTAGAAAGAAAATCAAATTGATACTTCCAATGGCTTTCCTTAGGATATCCCAGCACAACTAAGCCATCATCGTGCTCCCAAATATAGACAGGATATTTCATAAGATAATAGCGAGAAAACTTTGCTACATCAACTAGATTGTATTGTCGAGGCACATCATTAGGTAGATGATAATTCCATTTCACATGGCCATCCTCTCCAAGCAACATAACCCATGACTGATTGTATTCCAGAAGTTTTACTGTATCCTCATTTAAGCTATAGCTGTCGTTTTGCTTGTCCAATCCTAGTGCTACTTGCTTAAGCACACCTTCTGGAGAAGGTTGCTGGTTAATTTCTTTGAACACCAGTGTCCCTAGCAGAATGAAGTTAAAAATAAGCAAAAATATTGAAATAAAGATGGTCGCGGTGACGAATCGACGTAGTATACGGAATATTCCTTCCACCTAATTTGTCTCCTTCAGTAGCAATTTATATCCTAAACCCCTAACTGTGAGAAGATGAATTGGTTTAGAGGGATCTTGCTCAATTTTTTCACGAATCCGTCTCATATGAACCATTAATGTATTTTCGTAACCATAGCTGTCGTCTCCCCAGACAGCCTGGCATAAGGCATCACTAGTGACAATTTTTCCGTTATTATTGTACAACTTTTGAAGGATTGCATGTTCCTTTGCTGTTAAAGGTATTTCTTCTTGATTTCTTTTTACAACAGCGCTATCTAAATCAATGATTAGATCCTCCAATCGAAAGACAGCTGAATCTTCTGTTACTGGAAAGGAATAGACTCTTTTTAGAATTGCAGTCAGTCGTAAAACCAATTCACGGGGCAGGAAGGGCTTTACAATATAATCATCTGCCCCTAAACCCAGTCCTAGTAATCGGTCTTCATCCTCACCTCGAGCAGAAAGAAAAAGCACTGGTATCTCAGAGAACTGCCTAATAGAGGTTAGAAGTGAGAATCCATCACCATCAGGTAGCATAACATCCAGAATCGCAATATCAGGCTTAACTGTTCGGCAAATCGACAAAGCTGAGGAAAAATCGGCAGCAGTATATATACGAAAAAAGCCTTCTTTTCGTAAAAACTTCTCAATCATTATTGTCATTTCCAATTCATCATCTACAATTAATATCTTTTTTTCTTTTAAATTCTCCAATGCGCATCACCTAATTTTAATTATACATATTTAAGAAGGAAATGATTAACTCTATTTTAGATGGTATTTTTATAATGAAATATAAAATCCTTTATTTTGTATATAGCTGCTGTACCGTCTTAGGTAGTTCCTCGAAAGTAACCTCTTCCCAATGTGTAACGCCACGAAGCTTTGTATAATATAGCTGGAGATATGCGCCTTCCCTCAATTGTTTCCCTGCCGTAAACTCAAGCTTTTTTTCTTTCCCTTTCTTATTATAGGCAGTTAGCTTATAATCGTAACGTTTATCTTCGTTTAGAACCCCGAAATCATTAACCATTGTATAATAGACAGTTTTTCCAGCGGGGCTATCAGGTATTAGCTTATCCGGAGTCATGAAGAACATTAACAAGCAACCAAAAATTACAATGATGAATCCCAGTACTAATAATATTTTTTTCATCACAAATTCCTCCTAGATATTAGGATGATTTAATATCTTGATTTTTCAATCGATTAATTGACATAGACGCAAAAATTACAATAAAAGTCATATTCATCACCCAAAACAGAATGTTCTGAATACCCGTCATCTCCACTTGATCCAATACACTCATACCAAAAGTGAGTAATGAGTAAGGAAAAAATAGTCCTAACTTTGCTATATACAAACCCAGTCCGATAAAGACTGCACATAGACTAATTCCAATAGGTATACCAAAGCTCCGTATTCGCAAAGACAATGCCAATTGCAAAGAGATAATGGATAGAGAAGCAAACCATCCTCTGATCGTCATGGATATCGTCTCTAGTGGGAAAGGCTCTGATATGGAGAACAAGATTCCGGCCAGCAAATAGAGGCCTATAAATAGCATTTGTACAAACAAAATTAGAATGCTCACAACCACCAATTTTGCGATAAACACATTTGAAACAGGTACAGGAGAGGTCATTAGCATATTCCAATTTCGATTTAAATGCTCAAGTCGACATACATAGGCACAACAAATAGCAATCATGATAGGAAGGAAAAACTCACTGTAAAACAGGCTGACTTGAGTCCATAAGCTGTACCAGCCATTTGTCAGAACACCCTGGTTGAAATAAAAATTTAAACTCCCAATCAGCATACTTATGAGAGGAAGTACAATAAGTACAAAACCAATCCGGGAATGCCGTAATTTGAGAAATTCAGCAACAATACTTCTTTTCATTAGCTTTCCTCCTTAGATTTCTTGCCTGGAAACATGAATGCGTCCAGCAATGTAGAATAGGGTAGTCATAATAACTGCAATCCCGATAATCACGACATCAACGGGCTGTTTCATATAGGTACTAGAAGACTCTGAGAATAAATAAGTAATTGGACTAAGATCCAAATAATAAGACCAGATAAAAATATGTCTGATAGTAGCAGGGAACAGCCCAGCCGTCATTCCTATAAAGCCCCCAAGCATACCCAAACACAATGCAAAGGCTTGGTTTTTGATAACTAAAGAAATCCATTGCTGAAGTGCTGTGACAGCGAGAGTTATCAGTAAAGTACCCAAAATAAATCTAGCGAAAAGATCACTAGATGGTGATCCCGGAAAGTCCTTTATCAACCCAAACATAATCATGAGTAAAGTTTGTGTTAAGATGCCTAATAAGAGAAGACTGTTGGCGCATAAATATTTCGCAACATATAGTTGACCACGGCTCACATTAGTAGCAACAAGCATTTTCCATGTCTCTCCTTTGTGCTCCATATCACAAATCCGAGAGACGACAATGGCTGAAATAATGGGCATAAAAAGCCCATTCATGGAGGATATAGTAAATATCACGGATTCCCAGATTGCATGTTCGGGATTACTCGCAATAGAACGACTAATAGACATGAAAGCCCATAGAATTTCTACAGTTAGAACTAATAGAATCATTATTCCTATTCTTTTGCGACGAATTTTGAAGTATTCTAGCCTCAATGTTGTTATCACAAACTTCGCTCCTTTCCTGTAATTTCTAAGAAAATATTCTCTAAACTTTTTTTATGCTCCTCAATTCGAGTGACAGGAATATTATGATCGACAAGAAATTTGTTCATTTCTGCCACTTTCGTATCTATAAGATTCTCAAACACCAGCCAGCTGTCACTCTCAACCGGACAATAGCCTTGGGTAAGTAACAAATGTTCAGCCTTGGTATTGTCCCCGGTTTTAAGAAAAATGGAACTTTTACTTTTTTTTCTTAAGGTTTCCATTTTACCCTGGAATAGTAGATTCCCCTCACTAATAATACCAACTGAGGTAGCTATTTGATCAATCTCCGAAAGCAGATGACTTGAGAGCAATACAGTTATGCCATAACTAGAAGGTAGTGATTTAATAAGTTCTCGAATTTCCCCTATTCCTGCAGGATCAAGACCATTCGTTGGCTCATCAAGGATTAGCAGTTTGGGGAAAGCGAGAAGGGCCATTGCAATCCCTAGTCGTTGCTTCATTCCGAGCGAATATTGTTCGGTCTTTTTATTTTTATGATTTTCAAGTCGGACAATTCGAAGTGCCTCATCTACATTCTTATCGGGCACGTTTCGCAGCTGTTGCATAACCTTCATATTCTCAAGCCCCGTAAGATGCCCATAATAGGAAGGTGACTCAATAAGCGACCCAGTACGATGTAGAATAGAAGGTCGATTTTTATTTAGGCTCTCTCCGAAAATTTTAATGGTCCCTTCAGAAGGTTTAACGAGTCCGAGTAGCATTTTCAGCGTGGTTGTTTTTCCAGCCCCGTTTGGTCCAAGAAACCCGTATATTTCTCCTTCTTGAACATGAAGATCAACCCTATTTACTGAATTAAAAGACCCATATTTTTTGGATAAATTTTGCGTTTGCACAATAGCCGATGCAGTCATGTAAAAACCAGCTCCATTCAAATTTTTATTTTTTTCAATTTCAACTTTAATGAAATCACCTTTCCACAGTCTAAAGGCAATCTTACGGCAACCTTAAATAACCAATTCCCTTAAATTAGAGGGCAATCTTTAATTTAAAAAAGAGAAAAGCTGATGATTTTCACCGGAATCATCAGCTTTCATATGTTTATGGCCATGAGGCTTTTAAAGCACTCCAAATATTTTCACAAGATTTATTTAATAATAACTGCACTTGCTTTTTAGATATATTTGGTCTGAAGTAGAGTAGGTTTTAATAAAAGTAATAACTTGTTTTATGTTGCAAATACAACAAAATGAGTATATATTAAGCAAATACGAATAAGGGGTTTTTTTGGCCTCTTAGTTATAGATCTATTACGCCATATTAATTAAATTTAAATCGTTAAGGAGAATCAAAGAAGATGATGAATTGGCAGATAAAAGAATTTAATCAATTAACTACAAAAGAATTATATGAAATTTTAAAAGTAAGAGCAGAAGTATTTGTAGTCGAGCAGCAATGTATATTCCAAGATATAGATTCAAAAGATGAAGTATCCTATCATCTGTTTTTGGAAGATCATTCTGAAATAGTCGCTTATTTAAGAATCCTACCTCCAAATATTTCATATTCTGAAGTTGCAATTGGCAGAGTTCTCACTAAAGCAGAACATCGAAAGAAGGGCATTTCTAAGAAATTGGTTCAAAATGCTATAAATTTTGTAACAGATAGTTTGGGAGAACAGGCTATTAGGATTTCTGCACAGGCCTATTTGTTGAAATTTTACAATGATTTAGGCTTTGAGCCAGTGTCGGAAGTTTACTTGGAAGATGGTATAGAGCACATTGAAATGTTGTATAGGAAATAAATTTTAATCTAAATTTTCACTGTATAAATTAAATTACTCTGCTTGGCCAAGGAACGACTATCATTATCACTTTTCCAATCATAACAACCAAGTATTTAGATTCATGTTGTACATTCGAATGTTCAAACATTTTCGTATTCCCAATGTTACGGCTTATTTGCGCTTTCTGCATATGACGACGTAACATTTTTTGTTTGTTCATATTCCATTCATATTGTCGTCATAGAGAATATATCTTCGTCCAATAAGCTAACCTTAATGCCCATATAGGATAGCTAAGAAAAGGAGAAGGTACGAGTGAAACTAAAAGAAGAGAAAATGAAACTGAGGAAGGGTAAACCGCTCATCTTTATGCTTAAAGCAATTGGGGTTATAGTTATTGCAATAGCACTTTTTATGGCCATTGTTTTTATTGTTAATATTGTCTGTAACAAATTCGAGCAAGGAAAAATAGGTAGTTATGGTCAGCCTGTAACTGTAGACGGGAAGGATATGAATGTCTTCATTCAAGGAGAAGTCGAAGAAACCATCGTGCTCTTACCTGGTTATGGCACAGCAGCACCAGCACTTGATTTTAAACCACTAATAGATGAATTATCTCCATTTTACAAAGTTGTTGTAATTGAGCCCTTTGGTTATGGATTAAGTGATTTAACCGAGAAAGAACGGAGTACAGAGAATATAGTCAGTGAAATACATGAAGCTTTACAGCAACTTCAAATTGAGCGGTATATTCTAATGGGCCACTCCATTTCGGGTCTTTACGGACTAGATTATGTGAACAAATATCCAGATGAAGTGAGTGCATTTGTTGGGCTCGATAGCAGTGTTCCAACGATAAGCGAGAAAAAGATTGATTCTTCAATCATTAGAACTATTAAACTACTAAAAAAATCGGGTTTAGCTAGATTGCAGGTGAAGCTAAGTGATGATCCCTATGCCGAACTACCATATGATGAAAAAACAAAAGAACAACTGAAAATTCTTAAACACAAAAACATGTATAATCCCAGCCAGTTAAATGAAGCTGAAATGATGTATGAAAATTTTAAAGCAGCGAAAAATTTATCATTCCCAAAAAATCTTCCTGTTATTTTCTTTATACAAGCGAATCATCCAGTCACTGACAGATGGGTGCCAGAGCATCAAAAACAAATAAAGGATTCTGTACATGGGAAAGTGATGACATTTGAAGGGGATCATTATTTATATCGTACCAAAGCACAAGAAATTGTAGAAAATTTCAGGGCGTATATGGATCAAATAAAATAAGCGTAGTAATTCAATTAAAATGTCTTAGCCAGTATGAGCATACAACGCTTTATTTGCAACTTTGTTAATAGAAGATAAACTAGGTTTTTAAACGTATATTATAAATAATACAAATAGAACGAGGAGGAAATGCAATGTCTAAAAATCAAAAGGTTATAATTGTTGGGGCAGGGATTGTTGGTGCATCTATTGCTTATAATCTATCAAAAGTACATCAGGATATCACGTTAGTTGAGAGCCATTCAAAAGCTGGCTGTGGTGTAACATCAAATTCCTTTGCCTGGATTAATCCTTCAGGGCGTGTTCCAGAAAACTTCCAACATTTGTATGACGGATCATTAGCAGAATATCACGTATTGGAAAAAGAGATTCCAGAATTAAAGGTCGATTGGAACGGCTCCCTTTCATGGGGAATTCCTGTAAACATCAATAAATCTTATGTAGAAAAAATAACTGGCCAGCAAGTATCGGACTTAGAACCTCATTTAAAAGAATATCCAAAGGAAGCTCTATATGCTTTTAAAGAAGGTGCGGTAGATCCTAATATTCTAACGAATCTTTTACTCAAGAAAGCCCAAGAAAATGGGGTAAATATATTGTTCGATACAAAGGTAACACAAGTTAAAAAGGAGGATGCTAAAGTTGTTGGCATACATACTTCAAAAGGTTTTATAGAATCAGACGTAATCGTTTTGGCAAACGGTACAGCGTTACCTGAGCTTTGTAAGCCTCATGGTATTGAAGTACCTGTTGAGTCATCACCTTCTATTATTATTCGAATGAAATCTTCCAAAAAGCTTATTCACACATTAATTTCTAATTCAAGATTTGAAGCAAGACAGCTATCTGATACTATGTTAATTGCTGCTGAAGATTATTTGGATGACCATGGAGAAAATGGACCAGAAGAGATTGGAAAAAGAGCTTTAGAAACCCTTCGCTACGATTTGGTAGATGGGGAACATTTAGAGTTAGAAAGTATCAAAGTAGGAATGAGGCCAATGCCAAAAGACGGATACCCCATTGTCGGTTTTCACGATGAGGTAAAAGGACTTTATTTAGCAGTTATACATTCTGCAATTACGTTATCTCCAGTTATTAGTCGATTGATAGCGAAGGAAATCGTAGATAATGTGCAGATGGAAGAATTAGAAGGTTGTAGACTATCTCGATTTTACAAAGTAAATGAAATATGAGGAATTAAATATCAAGTTTTAATCATGCGAGAAAAGGTAAAAGCAATTCGATATAAGCATCCAAGGTTACTATGATTGGCAAACATGGACTATGCCACTCACTAATCTTAAAGCATAGTAGTAAAACTATAAAGAGAAGGGGAGTCAAGTGAAGATACTTAAAGAGCGTGTTATGGTTGATTTTGTTATTTTTTCATAATACGCTCTTTTCTATGTTCTATTAAGTACACTTATGTCTGTTTATTATTTATATGTAGCTATAAAGCATACTTCAAATCAACTAGTTTGGATTTCAAAATTCTGAATGATTTGAGAAAGGGAGATGCTAGGTATTGGCATTGCATACAGTAAGTCATAACTATTAGCAGATTCCATTTTTAGTTTCTAAAATGATTTAGTGCTAGTAGTGTTGCCGAATTATACTCAGTAGGCAAATCGTCCTCAAAATAAATTGCCTCTACCGGACAAACTAATTCACAAGCCCCGCAATCAATACAAATATCAGGATTAATCACATATTGAGTATCTGTCAAAACAATGCAATTTACAGGACAGACATCCAAACAGACAGCTGCTTTTTCATCCCTACATAATTCTGTAATTATAAAAGCCATTATAAATCCCCCCAAATAGATAGTTGTTGTCTTAATTCTTCAGGTGACTGTTTCCAGTACTCCTCATAAAAGCCAGATAAAAACTGATTAAGTAATTTTTTTGAATTAATATCTACATGATTCAGGATAAATTCCCCTTTAAGTGCCTTATCCAAGTAATTTACTTGTTCTGGCAACGATTTATAGCCAAGTTTAATTCGGCGTTCTTCTTTTGATACGCGTACTTCACTTGCTGTACATCCCGCATAAAAAGGTCCGTTTTGAGCAATTTGAGTAGCTACCCAAACAATCCAATAACGATTATAATTGTCACTAGCATGAGCTAAATCAGGGGAAAATCGAACTTTTTTTTCAATTATACTTCGCCCATGTAAAGCTTCTAAGTCTATAAACACATGTTCATTTTCACAATCTATAATAATCGGCGTTACATTATTTAAATCAAGGGTACCTACTCCGTAACCTCCATCTCCATCTGTTGAATCGTTACTTAAGATAGTGAAATGCATTTTTTGTTTCATAGAAATCACCTTTATACGATTTTGAATTTCTAGATTAACTTCCAGATTTTGTTTATTTCGAATAACCCTAAACTCAGAATTTCCTAATAATATTATAAATAAAATATACAACTTATTTTCATTTCTTGTCTTCAGGCTTACGTCTGAATTGTTTGAAATGGTAAAGTTGTAATCTGAGCTTTTGTGTTGAAGTTCGCTAATATAGAAAATTAAATTACTTTTATATTGTTCATAAATGGCACTTCGCATTGCTAAATATATAAGTTTATTTTTTATTTAGAATTCAAAAAATTCTGTTATTTTAATCACTAAATTGGAAATTTTAATATATTAAAAGATCTTTGTTCAGATTTTGTTCAGTAAGGTTATATTAAAGTATATTATGTCAAAAAGATAATAGTGAGCTAGGGTTACCTAGCATTTTTTTAATTCAAAAAATAATGAGGATTTGAATAGTCACTTTAATAATAAAAGTGTGTAATATAAGCAATATGCTGTAATTATACATATGAATTTACTGAACTATGGAGGCATGATAATGAAAAAAAATATCCTAATCATTGTGAGTATTATCATGCTGTTTGTTATTGTCTTTTCCCTTGGCAATGGGCATTATTTCTCCAATACCCATCCTAAAATTGTACACGAAGGATTGGTAAAGATAGATGCTGAGCAATTACAAAAGCCAGTAAAATTAGAAGGGGATTGGACTTTTTATCCAAACCTCTTAATTCCTCCAAAGGACAGGCTTGAAAACTACAATAATAAAAAGGAGACATTACATGTACCCTTTAATTGGGAGACGTATGTAGAGCGAAATAAAGAGGGACTTGCTGTTGGTACCTATCATGTCAAAATAGAGGTACCGAGAGAAGGTTTTTACGGCTTATATATTAGAGCTATCCGACAAGCTAGTCGAGTTTTTATTAATGGTGTAGAGGTTGGGGCTAAAGGAAATGCAAGCACAGTCTTAAGTGAATATCAATCTGAAAATGATGATAAATATACAGTATTTGCGTACAGTAATAATAAGGTACTAGATATTGTCATCCATGTAGCGAACTACAATTATTCACAGCCTGGTATCGTTTATCCTATTGAATTTGGCACGAAGAAGGTCATTCAACAGCATTACAATTGGAAAGTGTTTATAGATGCATTGGTAAGTATTGGGCATATAGTCATTGGGGTCGTTTACATTCTTACATATATACAGAATCGCAAACGCAAAGAAGAGCTGTTCTTTGGTTTTTTTACAATTTCTTTAGGGTTTTATATGGCATTTATTAATCAAAAAGTATTTTTTCTATTAGTTTCAGACATACTACCTGTCGATCAATTGCGGCTGCAGCTCGGTATCATTCCGATAGCATTACTAGCTTTGACACTATTTATCTATTCGATGTATCCGCATCTACAAAAAAGAAAAATAATATATTGTCTTATCATTTTACTTGGTGTGGTATTTGTTTTTTATGGTATATACAATCCAATTACAAAAAATCAAAGAGCCTCTTCAGATTTTGAGGTGTTCTGGAGAAAAATAGCTTATATCAGTGTTACTGCTCCGGTTGTATTATATAATCTATGGATTCTAATTAGGGTTATGCTACATCGACTAGAAGGTGTTCGTTATGTTCTAATCGTGATTTCAGCTATTTGTTGTTATTCAATTTTACTCACTTTAAATTTCTTAATGGGCATTCCTATAGATTATACAGAATTTGTGTTATTTTTACTGATTTTGTTCGGGTTTGCTTCATTATTAAATTTTCGTGCGAATCAAGCCTTTATGAAAATCCAAGCATTATCAGAAGAATTGCTGGCACATAACCAAATGAAGGATGAATTTCTACTGAAAACTTCACATGAATTACGTACACCACTTAACGGTATTTTGAATTTATCAAAATCCTTAATGGAAGGGGCTCAGGGACCTTTAAAACGAGCGCAACAGGAGCAAGTCATTTTAATTCATAATGTCACACAGCGTTTAGGACATTTAGTAGAAGATTTGTTGTTTTCTTCAAATCAAATGACAGGAGAAGTAAGAGTTACCCCACGTAGTATCCCACCATCCGTTATTAATGAAGTAGTAGTAGAAATTCGTAGTATGATGTCAAAGAATAGCCAAGTTAGTGTTAATGCTGAAGTGGATTTAGAATTACCTCATATATTCACGGATGAGTTACGCTTTAAGCAAGTTCTATATAATTTGTTGCAAAACGCTATTAAATATACAGAAGTTGGAGAAATCAAAGTGACAGCCTTTGTCCATCAACAGCAAATGGTCATCCAAGTAAGTGATACAGGCTGTGGTATTCCAGCACAAGATTTAGATCGTATCTTTAATGCCTTCTATCAAGGAAATAATCATCAAAATAGGGAAGGACTCGGTTTGGGCTTAAGTATTACTAAAAATATTGTTGAAAAATTAAATGGCGATATTCATGTTTCAAGTACGATAGGGCAAGGTACTACATTTACATTTACAATGCCACTTGCCACTGGCGAACATCTGAGCATAGATCAATCGGCTACAATTGCCTCTGATACTATTACTGAAATACAGTTACAATTACCACTTATCTATAAAGGGAATAATAAAAAAATACTTGTAGTGGATGATAACCATGTCAATATAAAGGCTTTAGCTGATGCTTTAACACTTAAAGGATATACAGTAATTGCAGTCGATAATGGGTTTGATGCGATAGATTATATTAAAACTAATCATGTAGATTGTATGTTAATCGATCTAATGATGAATGGGATGTCAGGATATGAGCTATGTAAACGAGTACGTAAACAATTTGATATGCTGGAGCTACCTATTATTATCTTAACAGCGATTATGAAGCATTCTGATTTATTGGTAACCTTAAAAGTCGGTGCAAATGATTATTTACAGAAGCCTATTTCGATGGACGAACTTTTTATTCGCATCGAATCTTTATTAGCTATTCGACAATCTTCAATAGATGCAATAGAGGTAGAAATGAATTATTTATATTCTCAGATTACGCCACATTTTGTTTATAATACGCTTAATACTATTATCGGTTTAAGCTATACAGATATGGACAACACACGTGAAGCACTATATTGTTTAGCAACCTATTTCCGTGCAAAGCTTAATGTGCATTATCGAAATAGCTTTGTCTCGGTTGAAGAAGAGATGGAGCTTGTAAAAGCATATTTATATATTGAAAAGATGCGTTTTGGAGATCGATTAAGTATCAAATATGATATTGATGAATCCATTCAATTAATGATTCCTGCTTTATCCATTCAGCCATTAGTGGAAAATGCCGTTTTCCATGGTATTTCTAAAAAACAAGAGGGAGGAACCATTGAAGTAAGTGTCCAAAGGGAAGGACAATTTGTCCGAATCAAAATCTACGATAACGGAGTAGGTATGCCTGAGGAAAAACTACAGCAGCTGATAAACGAAGAAAGCACACGGATTGGATTTATGAATCCTTTAAAAAAATTTAAATTAATAAAAAATGCTAGTTTACGTTTATACAGTGAGGAAGGAAAGGGGACAACGATTGTTGTTTTATTACCTGAGGGCGGTGGAGCATGAACAAACTAAGCATAATGATTAGGTGACCGTCTTAATTTCAAATAACAAAAGGGAATGAAAAACTAAATAGTCAAGGGACCCTTTGTGAATATTTAGTCAAAATGAAGGTGATTTCCGTTCCAAACTACTCGCTTTGTTGCTGACGCTTCGCTTTCGCACAGTTAAAACATTTGTTGCTGACGCTTCGCTTTCGCACAGAGCAAAGCTTCCTGCGCTGGAGGAACGAAGGCTAAGTGCGTCACGTCCTGTGACAACGCCTTCGTGACCAACCTCGTGTTGGCCTCAGTTTCTCGTCTGTCTCGCTATCCCACGGGAGTCTAGTAGCCTTCCACTCCAATCAGCAATAGTGTAGAACTTTAAATATTTTCTTCCCTTAAAAGTAAAGTAAAAGCATATTATTATTATCATTAAATAGATAGAATAGTGGTACAATTCTATAGTTGTCAACCTATTGAAAAAGGGCTATACTTTTTAATTTGTCACCTTGATTTCATTGACATAATAGTATTTCAACAACATGAAAAGTACCACAATTTTCGGTTTGTGGTACTTTTAAAGCTTTGTGGAATATCTCTGTAATATAGCATATATTAATTTTTTTCTTTTAATAATCCTTCTACTACAAATTCAATAATCTTATCTTTCACAATAGGGAAAATATCGTCACCTATTTCACTTTTGTGTAAACGTAATGTCATCACGGCCTGCATAATTCCTACAATCACTCTAGGGTCATTTTTTGGCATTGTCCCTTGCTCCATGAGGAAGTTAACCGCCTCAATACCTCTCAATGCATTCATTTGATTAAACTCTGACATTTGGGCTGGTAATTTACGTAACAGTCGATCATGTTCATCATTTTGAAAAACTTGTTGTAAAAAAGGATTTTTTTCGACTGAATCAAAAGAAAAATGAAAGAATGAATGTAATAACTCTTTTGATGTAAGATTTTTTCGAAACAGTTCATTCAGAACTTCTTCTCGAATTTCTACTTCATTTATTAATATTTCATAATAAAGCTCTTCTTTAGAATTGAAAAATTTATAAAATGTTCCTTTGGCAATACCACATTCTCTAATGATTTCATCAATACTCGTCTTTGCAAGACCGTATTTAATAAAAATATTACGACCTTTTGTCAAAAGATCTTGTTTAATGTGCTCCTTTTCGTTATCAGTAAATTTTGGCATTGAGTATCTCCTTTGATTTTTATATGACTTTTTGTGGATTTATAGTCACATCTAATTTATACTATACCATATATAGTCAAAATAAAAATGATGCTATCTTTTTTATTTTTGTGACTATATAGACTTTTAAAGTCATAAAAAATTTGAATTGAAAAATTAAGGAGAAGAATATGAATGCTATTGGAGAAAATCTGGTTAAATTTGATGGACTTTATAATTTCCGAGACATTGGGGGTTTTATAACGAATGATGGAAGGGTAATGAAAAAGGGTATGCTTTTTCGCTCTGATGAGTTATCAAGGCTTTCTGTAAAAGATATAGATATATTTAATGATTTTAACATTAAACTAATCTGTGATTTAAGAACAGACCAGGAAAGAATATCAAAGCCTAGTAAAATCTTAACAGTACAAGCTATAAAGGTGAAGAACATTTCTATTCAAGATAGAAGTCAAGAATTCACACGTTTTGAATTCTTCAGATTTCTAGTAAGTAAATCAAACTCAGTAAATTTTGAACGAATGATGAAAGAAATGTACTATAATATGGCCTTTATTAACAATTCAAAAATTAATGAAGTGATTACATTGCTTTCTAAGCAAAATCATTTGCCTGCCTTAATTCATTGTACTGGGGGGAAAGATCGAACCGGTTTCATTTCTGCACTAATACAATTGCTGGTTGGAGTTCCATATCATAAAGTAATGGAAGAATATTTGTACTCTAATCATCTTATTGAACCTAAAATGAAAAAAGTGGAGAAAATGATTAAATGGATGAGCCTTTACCAAGTCTCTTCAGAGAAAATAAAACCAATGCTAGAAGTTCGGGAAGAATATTTAGATGATGTTTATCATGAAATCATTAAGCAATATGGTGATATAGAAAATTATTTATATGAGGGTTGTGGTATAAAGAAAGAGTGTTTATCAACATTAAAAAATATGCTACTTGAATAAATACACTGTTTAAAACAGTTTTTTATTTAATTTTTATATGACTAATAGAACGTTAAAAGTCATATGTTCTTTAAAAACTATTTGAAATGAGTGAGAAGATGTTTAAGAATTACTTCCAAACAAAGGATGTTCGTTTATTTTATGTGAGAACTAAATTAGAGGGAAAACCGATATTACTACTCCATGGTGGCATTTCAAGTTGGGAAGCTTTTGTGGCAATTATTCCTGAGTTAGAGGAATACGGATGTATTTATGCCCTTGATTTAAGGGGACATGGTAACTCGGATAAGAATGTTGAAAAGTATAGCCTGAAAGATTATGTGACTGATGTTGTCCAATTTATGAAAGAAACAATTTCTGAACCCCCGATTATTTTTGGTCATTCTCTTGGCGGTATGATTGGCATTCAAATAGCTGCTTATTATCCTGAACTAGTGAAAGGGTTAATAATTGGAGAATCGCCTTTAAATTTAGAAGTATTAAGGGAAAGTTCTAAAAGCCTAGAAAAGTGGCAGGCATTTAAAGAAAATTTTAAAGAGCATAAAGGAGAATTGAAAGTAGGAAAAAATAAAATACAACAAGATAAAAAAGATTCTGCACTAATGGAATTTATGATAAAAAGTGTTTTGTTAACAGATTCCAACGTAATAACTGCTATGGTCGATGAATTTGAAGATACATTTAAGTCATATGATATTCATTATTTACTACCGATGATTAAATGTCCCGTATTAATATTACAAGGTAATCCAGAACTTAAAGCTATTATAAGGGATGAAGATGTAGAAACAGCTTTAAAACTTTTACCTCATGCGAAGCATATTAAACTATTGCATGCAGGTCATACATTGCATATAGAGGATAAAAATGCGGTATTACAAGCGATTCTTCCATTCATAGAGAAATTTAATGGCATATAAATCATAAGAAATTTGAAACAGCCAGATTTACATTTGGCTGTTTTGCTGTAGAAAAATATTAATATAGCATTGACAAAGTATAAGTTTTTAGCTAAAGTACGATTGTACTTGAGTTCAAAAAAAAATACTTATGTTTATTTGTGTTTGGAATCTCTTTTCTGAGTGGGAAAAAGACATTCGTTTATAAATAAGGGGAGGTTATTTTGAGGATATTAGAAGCTTTAGTTTTATTTATATCTATTATTTCATTCTTTTGTATAATTTTTTACAAAATAGAAAAGCGAAAAGCAATGATAGTAGTTGCCGTTATAATTTATCTTTTTGTAGCGCTTCAGATAATCTTAGAAGGGTATCGGTGGCAAATGCTTTTGGGGTATTTTGCACCTTTGATTTTAATTATAGCAAGTAAACTTTTTTTGCTCTTGAAAAACAAAAAAAAATATTGGATGCAATCGGGAATCATTACCTTTTCAATTATTTATATGATTATCATGGTAGGATTACCACATCTATTTCCGATCTTTTCATTTGAAAAAACAACAGGAAATTACTTTATAAGTACCAATTCGTATCACTTAATAGATAAAAATCGGAAGGAAGAACAGGCATTAGATAAGGATAAATATCGTGAACTTATGATTCAAATTTGGTATCCAAGTAAAGAAACAAATTCCTTTCAGCCTGAGCCCTATATTGAAAATGTGGGAGCAATAACCAATGGACTTCAACGAGCACTGTCAATTCCCAAATGGACTTTTAGTCATTTAAATCTTGTTAATGCTTACGCTCGGAAAAATCTCACAATTGCAGATGATAGAGACAATTTCCCTATTCTTATTTTTTCTCATGGTATGACAGGTTTTCGGAATCAAAATACATTTCAAATAGAAGAATTAGTAAGTCACGGCTATATTATTGTTGGAATTGACCACGTTTATGATGCAGCAGCTACTGTTTTTCCAAACGGCAAAGAGATATTGTTGGAGCAAAATAATTTATCTGGTTTTGAAAAGCTTGACCCACACATGAAGATTTGGACAGATGATATATCATTTGTCTTGGATACATTAGAAAAATGGAACAGTGGCAAAGATATAGACATATTTAAGGACAAATTAAATATGAAGAAAATAGGAATTTTTGGACATTCGTATGGGGGTGCTGCGGCTGCACAAATGTTGTTGAAGGATTCTCGGATAAAAGTAGCCTTGAATATGGATGGAGTGTTGTATGGGGAGCGAATTCCAGAGACAGGTTTTTTAAAGCCCTATATGCAAATAAATGCAGAAAAAAGCATTGATAAATCTGTTTTTGATGCTGCCTTAGATACTGCTGTTTCTCTAAGCGGGAAATCAAGGTCTTCCTATGAGGAATTTTGGAAAGAAAGTCAGCAAAGACGAGAGAATGCCTTAAAGGGTAAAGGGTTTTCATTATCTATTCGTAACACATCTCATATGAGCTTCACAGATTTTCATTTATTCTCACCGCTATTAAGTAATAAAGGAGAGGATATTAGAAAGGTGCACAAAATTATTAATGAAATTAGCTTAGCTTATTTTGATAAATATCTGATGGAAAAAGAAAACACGTCTATCTGGGATTTGATAAATAGATATCCAGAAGTTGAACTCCAAAGAGGAGGGGCAAATGACTATCAAAAGAGTAAGAAATTATCATCATCAATGGCTTTTTAATAAAAAAATACAAATTTATATTATTATTTTTTCTTTTATTTTCGCAGTCATTGCACTGTGGTTTGTTCCAGAGAAAATACCGATTCACTTTAATGCTTTGCAACATACAGATATTTCAATAACTAAATATATGGGTGTCTTTATTTTTCCTATTCTTATGACATCCTCATATTTAATAAGACAATGGCATTGGCAAACATATTTTTTATTTTATTTCTTTTTTATTCTCCATCTACTATTAATTTGGCTGGCAATATAAAGATTGTCAACAAAGTCTTTTTTGTGACTTTGTTGACAATTTAAGAAATTAATTTATTTATTGTTTTGTTTATGGATAATATTAAATACTTCATTCAAAAGCTGTTCAGTTCCTGGATGTGAGGGGGATAGTATTTTTAATTGTCGAATAGCTCCTTCGCAAACACCCCATCTTATATATGAGCTTTGAATTTCCTCTAAAATAAAATTAATTATTTCTTGAGCTTCCCGTGAAAATTTATAATCATTTGATGTTAATAATTTTTGTATCTTACTAATGGCGGTTTCTTGATCTTCACATGTACTTGATGATGTATATGGGAATAGAATTTGAGTGGTTTGCTTTGTTATTTCAATATTTTTTTCTAAACGTAAAATATTATAATCTAAAATATCTGAACTATTGAGCTTTAGCTTCATTTGATCAGAATACCTGAATTGATAGCCTAATCCTCCAATAAAATGAGTAGATAAATCCATAGCACCCTCTTCTATTTCATTACCATAAACCTCAATTAAGCGATTCGCTAGCCAGTTCAGCTCCTTATAATGGCTATTGGCCATATATTTTTGCAACTCCTCATCATTTTCTCCTAAAGAAATATTATATAACTCTGCAATTTTTTCAGTTCCATAGATGGAATGTTTTACCCGAAGCTGGGAATAAAAAATGTGCTTATCATTAGGCTGACCTTCAATCAACAACATATTTTGTTGTTCTTCAACTTTCTCATCAACCTTTTGAATAATATAAAGAATTAATTGGGATTTTGTAGAGAAGTAATTATAAAATGTCCCTTTTGATACTTTAGATTGCTCCAAAATATCTTGGATTGCAGTATCGTGATAGCCTTTTGTCCGAAATAGCTGTTTTGCCACTTCAATGATTTTTTCTTTTTTACTCATATTTTTTAACTCCTCAAAAAATTATTGACATTATTATTATACCATATTATCATAAAAATGAACTTGAGTACAAAATAATATACAAAAGTTTATTTGTAGTGAGAGGAAGTAAACGATATGAAAAAAAATAACATACAACCCATTGATGTAAATGGAAATGAGTTCAAGCGAGCTGGATTTGTCCTTGTTTTACTGGCAGGAACCTTTTTAACGATTATAAACCAAACCTTGTTGGTGACTGCTTTACCAAAGATAATGGGAGATCTAGATATCAATGCTATAGATGCACAATGGCTCATCACATCATTTATGCTAATCAGTGGCATAATGATTCCTACTTCTGCATTTTTGTTAAATACTATAACTAATAGAACTTTATTTTTTATAGCAATGGGTAGCTTTGCAATAGGAACGGTTATTTGTGGACTTAGTACAACATTTACTACCTTGCTTTTAGGGCGGATTGTGCAAGCTATTGGATCAGGTTTAATGATCCCTTTAATGCAGACGCTTATGTTTATGGTTTATCCAGCAGAACGGAGAGGGGAAGCTATGGGATTAGTAGGAATTGTTATAGCATTTTCTCCTGCAATCGCTCCAACAGTATCTGGTTGGATTGTTGATTATTATGAATGGCGCTACTTATTTTATATACTTCTTCCAATTGTAGGGGTTAACATTTTGCTAGCATTCTTTTTTATGAAAAATATGATTAAATTAACAAAACCTAAGCTTGATGTTTTCTCTTTATTACTTAGTAGTTTAGGTTTAGGCTCACTTTTGTATGGGATAAGTTTTGCAGGAAATGTTGGGTGGCAGAATAAGATTTCATGGGTAGCTTGCATAATAGGAATTGTCATCATCATACTATTCTCCCGTCGCCAATTTAAATTAGCACAACCGTTTTTAGAGTTAAAAGTATTTAAAAGCAGAACTTTTACGCTGTCTACCATCATTGTCGCCATTATTTTTATGACAATGATTGGTTCAGAGATTCTATTACCTATTTATACACAATCGGTAAAGGAATTTTCAGCCCTTCAATCTGGTCTAATCTTACTTCCAGGTGCTCTTGTTTTAGGTGTCATTTCACCAATTGCCGGGAAACTATTTGATAAGTACGGTATAAAAAAAATAGGGATGATAGGTATGTTTATTTTAACTATTTCATCACTTCCTTTTTTATTTCTTACTAAGGAGACAGCAACTTGGTGGATTGTTTGTCTATATTCATTAAGGTTGCTAGGAATGGGATTAGTAGCTATGCCATTAGCTACAGCAGGAATAAATGCACTACCAAATAAATTAATAAGCCACGGATCGGCCATTAATAATACTGTGCGCCAAGTGTTTGCTTCATTAGGTTCTGCCATAATGGTAGGGATTATGTCAGCCACAGTAAGTAATTCTGAGGGGAGCTCTGCTTTGTTGAAAGGACTTAATAATGGCTTTATGTCTGCTTTCTTTCTAATAGTAGCAGCATTTATTTTATGCTTTTTTATAAAATCAAAAGAAACAACAGATGAAAATTAATTTTATTTAAAATATAGGAGTGATTTTAAATGACACAAATAATTCAACCGTTTTTAACAGTCGCCAACTATCATTTACTTGAACAGCAAATGAATAAAATTTTGCAAACACTTGCAACAACAAAGGATAAAAATGTCATACTTGCTGTACGTGGTATTGTTGATAGTGAAATTACAGCTAAATTAGTGCTGTCTGTTGAGGAAGCTCAGCTTATCGAACAACTTTTTAATGTTACAGATCGAGTGCAGGGTGAAGCGTATTTAGAACAATTAAAACCCTATGTCATACCATTTAAAGCAGTCACACCAAGTATATTGAAAAGTCTATTTAAAAAGGAAAAAAAGCTAAAGTTACCAAACCTTGAAGAAATCGATTTACAGCAAATTTGTTATTTCACTTGGGATGATTACGGTACACATCGAAAATATGTCGTGATTGAGAAGGATGAACAGTTTAAAGCGATTAAAGGCACAATCTCTAATGAAACAATTAAAGGAATATGTTCTATTTGTAACCGTCACGCTGATGTTCACTTGTTTACTACTTCAGTTAAAGGACGAGAGATTGGAACATTTACAAATCACAGTAATTATATTTGCGTAGATAGTCAACAATGTAATCAGCATATAACTGATTTAGAAAAAACAAAATCGTTTTTTGAACGTATTACTCAATAGGAACAGTCTAAAAATGGATTTGGAAAATCTTTAATTCCAAATTCATTTTTATTTTATTTCTAACTTGTACAACTATTTTGGGAAACACTATCCCAAGTTGTAAAAAGTAGATTTTTTTATTAATGCTTATGACTTATTTTAAATTTGGGTATATATAATTTTAGGAAGCGGGGAAAAGTACAAAAGGGTAGCGGTAATGCATGTAGGCAAGGAAAAAATATCCTTATAAATATATTTAAAGAATAATCTAGAAAAAATGCTCCCTATAGAGAATGCCGATACAGTTTATTTTCTATGAGGAGCTTTTTATTGAAATAGCTATGTCCTAATTTTCATCTTTTATTTTCCAGTCGTTGTGTATGATGTCTTGAAGAACATTTTTTAATTGCATAAATTGCTGCTCTGAGATTTTTGATTGTTTCATTACTTGACGAGATACTTCAGGGAGCTTATGACGAACATTACTTCCTTCCTTTGTTAAATATATTTGCATTTGCCTTTCGTCATTTTTGGAACGCTCACGACAAATGTAACCCTTTGCCTCTAATTTTTTTAGTAACGGTGTCAATGTACCTGAATCTAAAAATAAACGTTGACCTAATTCTTTCACAGTTATTTGTTCGTTTTCCTCCAAAGCTAATAGGGTGATGTAACCTGTATAAGTTAAATCATATGGCTTCAATAATAATGTGTAATGTCGAATAATTTCCTTTGAAGTTGCATACAACAGAAAGCACAGTTGATTATCTAAATGATTAGACATAAAAATCCCCTCTTCAAGTTCTTCTACTACCATTTATATTAAAAATAAAGTTTCTACTTGTCAAACGCAATTAAATTGTGTACAATTCAATTTGTAAAAATTAAATTGTGCACAATCTAAAATATAAAGAAGGAGTTTTTCCGTTATGAAAGAATTATATTCAACTACAATGATTAATAATGGTGGGCGTAGTGGCACATCATATGCAGAGGATCAATCACTATCTTTAAAAATTGCACCACCCGGCTCCAAATTAGACAATGCTACAAACCCAGAGCAATTATTTGCTGCAGGTTACAGTGCCTGCTTTAATAGTGCATTGGATTTAATTAAACGCCAAAAAAAGCTTAAAAATTCATCAATGATAAAAGTAACAGTTAAATTAATGGAACAAGCTGCTTTTGATTATGTGCTTGCTGTTGTTATCGAAGGACATATTGAAGGATTAGCATTGGAGGAAGCACAGGAATTATTAGAGTTAACTCATACTGTTTGTCCATATTCAAAAGCAACAATGGGAAATATCAATGTAACAATTAAAGCTGTTTAAATTTTTTTCGAAAAAGAGGGAGATTACATGTCGTCAACTACACCAGTAAAACAGATTATGCAGGAGCGTAAATCGGTTCGTAAATACAATGCTAAAACTAAAATATCTCGTGAAACAATAGTGCAACTACTACAAGATGCTATTTCAGCTCCTTCTTCGAGTAATATGCAACCATGGCGATTTATTGTCATTGATGATAAGGAAATTCAAAAGAACATTAATTTCTTTTCATTTAACCAAGAGCAAATAGAAACAGCCTCTGCCATTATCACTGTCATTGGAGATATTGAAATGTATGTAAATGCTGAGGAGATTTATGCAAAAAATGCGGAGCTAGGCTATATGCCAGAAGAAATTGCCAAAAAACTTGGACAAGACGCATTAGCAATGTACGGTTCAGCTTCAACAAAAACATTAGAAAACATAGTACATTTTGATGCTGGCTTAGTATCGATGCAGATAATGTTATTGGCGAAAGAAATGGGTTATGATACAGTTCCGATGGGTGGGTTTGATAAAACGAAATTCGCTGAATATATGGAATTACCTGCAAACGAAATACCGATATTATTAATAGCAATTGGTGAAGCAGCAGCCCCAGCTTATGGTTCTTCTCGTCTTCCAATTGATCGCATTGTAAGATTCAATAAATGAATTTTTAGGCAATGTCCCAAATATATTTTGCGGACATTGCTTTTTTAAAACTTTATATTAGGGGTGAATAGGATGTCTGCTTAGTCGTAGCAGTTGAGTATGTATTTTAAAACATTTGCAACTATATCAAAGCAAACAGCATCTTAATGTCCAAGTTCTTTTTATAAATCAAGGCATTTAAAATGGTCTTATTACAACCGCCTTATTGTATGGTCTATTTTTATGTCATGAAAAAATTATGATTGTCGATATTTATGGAACCTGAATAAGCTCGAAGTAATTGGTTCACCATTCAAAAATCAATAATGGCAATGAGACGAACATCTATAAACTTCACCTTTGTTCTAATATTTTACAAGTAGCAAAAAGTCCCCCTTTGCGATGAAAGTCTAAGGGGGCGTTTGAGATAAAAAGTTTTTAAAAAAGTTTTCCTGATGATATCTTCATTTATATAATATTATAGCCCTAACTATTTCATAAAAATAAACCTTCCAACTTCTAGTGTCCTTCTTCATTCTTCCCCTCCCTCCAAGCTTGGCTCTAAAGATAAAATTGCCCCAAAATACTGTTGAGCTGTAGTAAAAGTAATAAACGCACAAAGCTCACTTATTTCTGCTTCCGAAAAAAATTCCTGCAATATTTCAAAAGAAGAATTTGAGATATCTCCTTTTTGCTGTAAAAAAACCTCTGCAAAGCCTACAGCAACAGATATTTTTTCATTAAACATATTTGGCTCTGGTTTCCCTTTTGCTTTACAATACTCACAACCATTTTTTTGCGCTAATGTTCTTCTAACCTGTTCTTTTAACTGTGATGCTAAAAGTCCATCTCTTTCTACTATCTTTCCTAAATGTGACCATGCTTCCATAACTTCTTTATTGTGTCCTAATAGCCTCTGAAAAGGCGTATTCCCAAAAGCTGATTCATTAATTCTTGCCATCATAACCCCTCCTTGTTATATTAAATATAAAATATTGAAAGATTAATTTGCATTAAATAAAAAATTAATTTTTATAAAATAAATTAAATAATTAATGAAAAATAGGAGAATTTATTAAAAATGAAAATCGATGAAATTGATCATAAAATTATAGAGGAATTAAGCAAGAATAGTCGTCTGTCAATGAGTGAGCTTGGGAGAAGAATCAACCTTTCTTCCCCCTCAGTGACCGAAAGGGTAAGACAGATGGAGTCATTTGGTATAATAAAAAAATATACGTTGGAAATTGATTATGAAAAATTAGGATTTCCCATTCAATGTATAATTGAAGCAACTGTTAAAAACGGAGATTATAAATCATTTAAAAATTTTATAGAGGGACTTCCAAATGTAGAGTTTTGTTACCGTATAGCTGGTAATGCTTGTTATATGCTTAAATTGCAATTTGAAACTATTGCAAAAGCAGAAAAGTTTATTGATGCTGTGAATCCGTATGCATCCACCGTAACACATTTCATTTTTTCTCAAATTCAAACAACATTAAGAATTGATTGATATTGTTTGTGTGTAGAAATAGATAACGAAACTCTTTTTTATACAACTAATCCAGATTGAGGTAAGTTGCCTTTTACTATATTTATATCAATAAAGTCCCTAAATGAGCAATTTAGGGACTTTATCATATCGAAAAATAGAATAATTCCTTACGTACACTTTTATAAGAAGCACTTTACATATACTCTATTTTATGTTAAATTACTCGATAATAAATTTGACTAGGGGAGGTGTAAGCAATGTTAACTGTTTTTAGAATTCTTTTTGGTAAAAATGTAAAACTTGGAAATGGTTTAGCGGACAAAGGGAGTAGTCTGTCCTTTTTTATGCTATACAACCATATAAAAACAGTTATCGGAGCTTTCGCCTCTATGCCAAGTAAAATACAAAGTAATGACTTAGTGTCCCTGTTTATTTGAGCATATTTTTATATTAAGTTTGGCACCGATAATTTTATTGGTGCCTTTTTTGTGTTTATTTTTAACCAAAGGGATAGACAGCTCCTTTCTATTTACTCCTATAAAACTAGAGAGTCATAGGGAAGGATGAGAAGGATGCAATTAAAACAAAGCAATAAGTATATAAGAATAAACGATTTCTTAATGGAACATAATTACCCTAATTTTAGAATGAAGCAAATACTGAATGCCATTTTTAAAGAAAGAATAGATAAGTTCAATGAAATGAATGTACTGCCTAAATCGTTGAGAGAGGATTTAGTTAAAGAATTTGGAGATTCTATTTTAGATGTTACTCCTCTAAAGGAACAACATTCTGAGCAAGTTTCAAAAGTCTTATTTGGAATTGTAGGAGACGAAAAAATAGAAACGGTAAATATGAAATATAAAGCTGGCTGGGAGTCATTTTGTATATCCTCGCAGTGCGGTTGTAACTTTGGTTGTAAATTTTGTGCAACTGGAGATATAGGTTTAAAACGAAACTTAACATCAGATGAAATTACTGACCAAATTTTGTATTTTCACTTAAAAGGACATTCAATTGATAGTATTTCTTTTATGGGAATGGGAGAAGCATTAGCGAATGTACAAGTTTTTGATGCTTTAAAAGTACTGACAAATCCCGAGTTGTTTGCCTTAAGTCCTCGTAGATTATCAATTTCGACTATTGGCATTATTCCAGGCATTAAAAAAATGACCCAAAACTATCCACAGGTCAATCTAACTTTTTCATTACATTCACCTTTTAATGAGCAGCGAAGCAAGTTAATGCCAATTAATGAACGCTACCCATTATTGGATGTCATGGATACATTAGATGAGCATATACGTGTGACCTCAAGAAAAGTTTACATTGCTTATATTATATTGCCAGGTGTGAATGATTCTATTGAACATGCAAAAGAAGTAGTAAACCTTTTAAGAAGTAGATTTAAGAGAGGGAATTTATTCCACGTGAACATCATCAGGTATAACCCAACTGTTAGTTCACCTATGAGGTTTGAGGGAGTAAATGAAAATCAAGTTGTAAACTTCTATAAAGAATTAAAGTCAGCAGGAATTAACGTTACCATTAGAAGTCAATTTGGCATTGATATAGATGCTGCTTGCGGGCAGTTGTATGGAAACTATCAAAAAAATATGAAACAAAGGTGAGAATAATGTTTAGAACGTGGGAAGTACCCTAAGAGATATTTTGCTAGCTATCTATTAAAATTTTAGGAGGGTATTTATGATAAAAGGAATCTTAGGAAGAAAAATAGGCATGTCTCAAGTGTTCAGTGATAGTGGTGATCCCATAGTTGTGACAGTTGTTGAAGTTGAAGAAAATGTGGTGTTACAGAAGAAAACGTTGGAAAGTGATGGATACAATGCTATTCAAATTGGTTTTTCTGATAAGAAGAATCCAAACAAGGCGGAAATCGGTAGAAGTCAAAAAGCAAATACTACTCCTAAGAGATATGTTAAAGAAATTCGTGGAGCATCATTAGAAGTTGGCAAACGAATAAGGGCAGATATATTCCAAGAAGGTGACATTGTAGATGTTACTGGTATATCTAAAGGAAAAGGATTTCAGGGTGTCATTAAAAGACATGGATTAAGTGGAGGTCCTGCATCTCACGGTTCAAGATTCCACCGGGCTCCTGGCTCCATTGGTGTAATCGCTAAAAATGATGGCATGAAAGTGTTCAAAGGAAAAAAAATGCCCGGACGTATGGGTGGAAAACAGACAACTATTCAAAATCTTACAATTATAAAGGTTGATAGTGAACGTAATTTGTTATTAATTAAAGGAAATATTCCCGGAGCTAAAAAGTCGTTTGTAATAATAGAAACTGCCATAAAAAAATTGAATGAAAAATGGTGATAATTAGTGATAAACAAAAAGAATAATAGCAAAAATATTTGTAGAGATCCTGTAGTCATTTCAGATTTTTTGATGTTGACTGACAATGATAAAATTCAACTACCGTCCATTGTGGCAAAAGTTAACGGCTATGAAATAAGTTTAAACTATTTAAATATTGAGCTGATTAACGACATGAAATTGGGTATCATACCTTCTGAAATGTCTTCATCAGACCTTCTTGAGAGTTATTATTATGCTCTTGAATCAGTCATTGAACATGAGCTTATTGTACAAAAAATGAATGAGGATAGCAGCATTTCTAGATGGGAACCTGATAAAGAACAAGTTACTGAATGTATGCAAGAATTATTTGACGAGTTTGGAATTGATATATCAGAAGAATATTCTAAACAAGAGATTGAAGAATTGGTATTGCAGGAATTGCGTATCCAACAATTTATTGATAATCAGTTAGGAGACAATTGTGTATCCAAGGAAGAGATTGAACACGAATACCAAAATTCACCTGAAAAAGGAGAAATGCAAAAGGAATATATTCGTGTTATCCTTGAATATGAAAAGCGAGAAGAGCAATTTAAAAACTTTATTCTTGAATTGAAAAAAGCAGCGTCAATTGAAACCTATCTATAATTTCATATGAAATTAGATCGATCCTTCCAAATTTTTGGAGGGATCTTTTATTGTATCCTTTTGAAACCCCCTTGCTATGTGAAGCTTCTAGCTATGGCAAGAAAAAAACCCCCAGTCGTACAATGAATTCAGGTCTGGTCAACCGACTTCGTACGAAAGGGGATCAAAATGGATAATAAAAGTTTAGCACAGACAAAATGAAATTGTAAGTATCATATTGTCTTTGCGCAAAAAAAACACACAAATTGGTTAAAGTTCAGTATTTGGAAAGGGTGGAGAGTATTATATAAAATGGATTTTGTTATATAATACTTTGTGAGCATCGAATAAATTATTATCATCGATGCTATAGCGTTTTCAAATAGACTATTCATTTTATAAGGAGTGATGTGTTATGCATTTAAAAACATATATTAGTCGGGACATAATAAACTATACTAGGAGGAATCTAAAATTTGATTTGTTTAAGATTAATTGATCAAAATAATTGGGAAGAGTGCATTAAACTAAAGTTAAAACAGGAACAGCAAGATTTTATAGCTTCAAATTTGTATTCAATTGCAGAGAGTAAAATATTTCCGCATTTAAAGATAAAATCAATTTATTTCAGTGAAGAGCTAGTTGGTTTTGCAATGTATGGAATAGATTCAGATGATGGAAACTACTGGATTTATAGATTTATGATTGATGAACGTTTTCAAGGACGTGGATATGGAAAGAGTGCAATGAAATTAATTATTCAGGATATAGCAAATAGTAATGATTGCACGGACGTTATATGGCTTGGGTATCAGCCAGAAAATGAACAGGGAAGAAGACTATATGCAAGTGTAGGTTTTGAAGAAGTAGGAATAGCTCCATGGGGTGAAATGTTAGCCAAATTTAGCTTTCCTAGTGGAAACTGAAGCATAATGTATTCAAAGCTTCAGTTGTGAATGTAAACATATTTTAAATATGAAGCTATAGCCCATGAAAAACCCGAGCTATTTACAAAACTCTAATTTAGTATTTTGTAATAGGTTCGGGTTTTCGATTGATATTGCTTTGACTATATAGAAATGTCCCAGCTTCGTATAAATTCCAAAACTTTTATGACTCTGTTTTTCAAGAAATAAATTGAATCATCTAATATTTACTTGGAGCATTTATTTATATTCAATATAATTATGGAGAGTGACTAGTATTCACCATTTTGCGAACATGGTGTTAATGCTGGCTCTTTGCGTGAACACGCAAAAAATAATGCGTGTGTGAACTAAATTTTGACGGAAAATACGGATTCTGTTGACAGTGAAGTCCGCTATGATCAAGAAGTGAGTTACAGAATTAACGCTCATTTTGAGAGTAAATGGAGGGATTATGTCATGTCTGCGATTTACCGTAAATTTGTTGATTTTTTCAACTTGTCCGATCAAAAATATGTTTGTTTCGTTCGTAAGTTTGAAGCCAAGACAAAAAAAGAAATCGCCTTTTACTTGTTTCTTGGCCTGCTTCCTGGTCTGATTGCATATATATTCATCTATCCGCTTCGAGAGTTGATGATGGAATGGACTGGATTATCTGCTCACTATGTGCAGCTATATGTGCTCGTCCTAATGAGCGCTGGCTGGCATATGTGTGTTCCTTTCTTGATGCTGAGGTACAAGGATGGACTTTCATTTAAAGAATCGCTCGTATACTTAGGTTTTGCCAGACTTGATTTGAAAGGGCTGCTACTCGTCTTCCCAATTTTAACAATTCTATTTACGTTTTTAGCGTTGCCTTATGTAAAATATATCTATCCACCGTTGTTTGAATGGCTGAATGGATTCCAAGCCTTCCATATGGGAGAATGGCATGTTTTTTATCAAGGGTATTACGACCCAAATTTTCCTTTGCCGCTATTTTTACTTGGTCTAATTGGTAACTTTATTGGGGAGGAAATTTATTTTCGAGGTTATTTACTACGTAAAGTTGGACGCCTTAAACTTGACTGGCTATGGATTGCAATCCTTTTTCAGTTCTATCACATGTGGCAAATACCAATCAACTGGGCGTATGTTCCGTTAGCCGTAATTATCCCTGAAGAAATATTAGTTAAGTTGCGAAAAAATATTTATGGGGCTATCTTGCTGCATCTGTTCGTGAATTTTTTATGGGGAATGATTAATATGTATTTTGTTGGCGTACGATAAGCTCTAGTGTGTCCTGTACGAGATTTTATGCTCCAATAATTATTGATTTTGTAGAGTATTCATTTGTAGTGAGGTGATGCAAATTGCCGGAAATTGCACGCAAATACAATTTGGTTGTATATTGCTCTGCCTTGTTATTCCTGATTGTTGCGATTTATATTCATGCGATTACATTAAAAAACCCATATACTGGTTTGATGTTCCGCGAAGATGAAGGAACTTGGGTCGTAGCATCTGTTGATCCTGCCGGCAAGGTGAGCGAATGGGACGTCCGCCTCGGTGACAAACTCCTAACTGTTGATGGCAAAAAGCCAGAAGTAATGAAGCTTGGTGACCGTGCTTATCTGAAGCGATTGGGAGCGCTTCAGTTTGAACGTGAGGGCTTAGGGCGATTTGAATTGAGCAGTAATTCGGGGAAGCACGAAATGTATAAGACTTTATTTGTAGCATGTGCGGAACTGGCTCTGCTTGTTATCGGACTAGTTGCTTATCGGAACAAGCCCGAATCCTATATGGTGCGCCGCTTTTATGCGTTGAACGTATTTTTGGCAGCTACACTACTATCGGTCTATTCCACAGAGACGGTACTTACTGGATTGATGTTGCCTGTCGTTGCAAGTTGGTTGCCATACCTGTTGTTTGCCTTCTTCGTTGCCTTCGTGTTCCGCACGGTTCCAGGATGGATTGCTTTTGCGATGGCTACCTATCGGGGACTGGCTGCCTTATTCGCCGTGTATGCTTTACTCGTCTTCTCACTGGGAGCCATACCTGGGTGGACTCGGAGCGCTCTTCATACCATTCTGATCGGGACATTACTCGCCATTTTCGTCATTGCTATCGTGTATTGGCGCGGAATGGACCGGGCTGAAAAAAACCGGTTGCTGACCTTTGTTACTGCGTTGACATTTGGCCTGATGCCTTACCTGTTTCTGTATGCGCTCCCCGATTTGCTATGGGGGGAATACATAGCGTTGCCTGATATGACATTGGCAGGTCTCATTATTCTTCCTGCTTCCATACTATGGCTGTGGGCTAGACAAAGGCTGCTCGATATCCGCTTTTATCTTCCTAGTTTAGTTATTCATGGTTTGTATGTTGGGCTTGCGACAATCGTGGTTGCGGCACTTATCCGTTCAAATGCATCTATAGTAACACTTTCATTGTGTGGCGCGTTCATTGTCCTGACATTGTTGCATCGACTCGGCCTTGATAACTTCAAACGGCAGCGGGAGAAACGGGAAAATCGTTTGGATCGACTGCGGTTGGAGATGTCGATAAGATTTGCCGAGCATCGCAATAGCCGTGATCTATTGCGAATGCCTGCAGAGCTTATCCATAGTGTGACAGACATCGAGGGACTCTGCTTCTTTTGGAAACGGGGAAGTGAAACCATTATGTATGGAACTGGGCCATTTGTCGAGATGCGGGAGTTAAACCAATTCCAGCAACCCGACCTGAGTGTTTTTGCACAAGTGATGGATCTTGTCCAACCCGATGGAATGGTCATTGGTTATTTAGGACTTGGTTCAAAAAAAAATAATACGTCCTTTACACCAGAAGAGCTCGGCTTAATCGACAAAGTAAGGATGGAAACGGTCCGTTTACTTATGGGTGCTGCCCTACTTGACGAACTACGGGAAGCGAAAAGTGGGCTACCAAAGGAAACCACGGAATATAAACTGCTAGAGGCACAGCAGGCAGAACGGGTGCGAATGTCATATTACTTGCACGATCATGTTTTGCAGAATTTAATCTTTCTTGCACGCGATTTAGAAGAATTACACGATACTGAACAAAGTGATAAGCAGTTGACTGCTATATGGTTGAAATGTTTGTACGATACGCAACGCGATATTCGAATGTTGTGCGATGATTTATACCCTCACATCATTGATCAGGCAGGGCTAGATGCAGCGCTGCTCTGGCTCGCACGAACAGTTAAGGAGAATGGAGGGCCAACTATTAAGTTAGAGAACAAGCTACCAGTTACGTTGCCTTCACTATACAAAATGACGCTGTTCCGCATTGTGCGTGAACTTGCTAATAATACGGTCAAGCATGCGAGGGCACAGAAGCTAGAGATTCAATTATGGGAAATGGACGATGCGTTCTACGGACAAATTAGCGATGACGGCATTGGATTCGATCCAACGAATGTGAGTGGTATTCGGTCCGATTCCCAAGGATTCGGACTTGTCACGATCAACAGTCAAATTGTCCAATTTGGAGGCGATATCAAGATTGACTCAGGAGCTGAACGTGGAACGATTGTCCGCATTAGGCTTCCGAAACAGGGAGGTGAAGTAAACTATGAAACAGCCAATCAAGGTGCTGCTACTCGATGATCATCCGCTTGTCATGGAGGGTTTAAAGAATCGACTTGAGCGTGAGCAGGATATGTTGGTTGTAGGAACGTTTAATGAACCTCACGAGGTGCTTAAACGTATCGGTGCACTAAAGCCGGATGTTGCCGTTATTGATATTTCAATGCCAGGTATGACGGGATTCGACTTGGCGATAAAAATAAAGAGAACATACGATACGGCAATCAAGTTGATTGTGTTGTCAGGTTACGTCTACGATGAATATGTGCATAAGGCTTATGAGATAGGAATTCACGCTTATTTATCTAAACAGGCAACCTACCCACAAATTATAAACGCCATTCGGCAGAGTATACTTGGGCTGCGGATCGTACCAGAGAAAATGACTACAATACCAAGAGCTGACCAATTGACACCAACAGAGAAGGATGTACTAAAGCAAATCGCACTAGAGAAGACCAATAAGGAAATTGCTAGGGAATTAGCGATGAGCCAGCGAACAGTAGAATACCATATGGCAGCTATTAACCAAAAGCTCGATGTAAAGACGAGGGTTGGGGCGGTAGCAAAGGGCTATGAGTTGGGATTGCTAGAACGTCTATATGACTGAGGCTAGCATTAAGGGAAAGCCCCTCTACTAGACTGCCAGTTTTGTAGGTATAGAGAATTGATGATGAAACTATTTATATCATTCCACATCTATATTTTTTCGGTATTTAAGTATGAACAAACGATCGCCAGTTGCACTAAACGTGATGCCGGCGTGTTTTTTTATAAGCTGATCCAAAGATTGATGAAGCTACAAATTTATTAAAAACCACTTTCAGTTACAGTTACTGGAAAGTGGTTCTTTTATGAAACAAAGCTAATATATCTTTGGCACCTGCTATAGCTTCTAGTAATGATTTACCTAATTGGTCCGTTACTGACACAATATCTTCTTCATCTGTTGGTGTATTTAAAATCGCCACAATATTAGGGCTTGGTTGTTGGATTTGTTTGAGTAAACGTAAAATGGCATTCATTGAGTAATGGGCATTTCTTAAACTACGAATGACTCGTAGCTGCTCAAGTTCCCTTTCACCATATGCTCTGTTACCGTTGTCTAGTCTCGGAACTGTAATGAGTCCGTTGCGTTCCCAATTCCTAATAACTTCAGATGTAATATCTAATAGCTGTGCTGCCTCCTTTCGAGAATAAGTGCGTGTATTGACAGTAGGACATTCTTTCAACCATTTCTCCACAATTCTTGTAGCAGACAAGGCATGAACATATTCTCGTTCTAAATTGGTCAGATAGTCTATTGTTAGTTTTTCAGCCTGCGCAAAATTTTCTTTTCCACAAGCATATACAATTGAACGAGCTCTTTTCCGAATATCCCCTTGTACAATTTCACACTGAAAGAGCGTCCGTGCGACCATTAACTGAAATAAATGGGTGTCTGAATAAATACGATAGCCATTTGCTTGTCTTGGTACAGGAGAGATAAAACACCATTTCTCATAAATGCGCACAGTGTTTGGGTGTACCCCAACAAGTGTTGCGATTTCTTTTGTTTTGTACATCAGACATACCTACTTCCATTTAAAGAATTTAATCGCTCCACATAAACCGATTATAATGCATAGAGCTAAAATCATGATATGGAATAGACCATCAGTTAGTGGCTCCCCTGTACTTGCCTGTTTCAATAAGTGAATACCATGAGAAAGTGGCAAAATATCCATCACCCATTGGAAGAATCGAGGCATAACCTCATACGGAATCGTTGCTCCTGAAAACAGTAACATCGTGAAGTAAGCAACAGAGCTCCAAACATTTGCTGACTTTTGGTCAGGTACTAAGCTTCCAATGAAAATTCCGATACTATACAACGCTATAATGACAAAAGTGTATACCAAAAGGAATATACCCCAGGAGCCTTTTAGTTCATAATCAAATAAAAAATGATAAACAATTGTGACACCGATAAAGGAAACAATTGCTGAAGAAAGCTGAATTAGTCCTTGGGCAAATAGAATTTGGAGAGGGGATACAGGTGTCACTTGAAATCGCTTTAAAATCCCTCGGTGACGGTAATCTGCAATGGTCAGTGGTACACCCATAACCCCTGTTGCAAGTACACCAATCGTAATTACAGCTGCGTACGATAATTCAAAGTTAGATGCACCAGCTATACCGTCCTTACTCAGTAAATAACCAAATAGGGTAGCTAATATAATAGGAAAGCAGATTCCAAAAATGAGAATATCAATGCCCTTCCAAACGAGCTTGCCCTCTATTTTTAAAAAGGTTAGAAATGTACTCATACCCAATCCTCCTCGCCAGCAAAATATAGGTACGCATTTTCTAGCGTGGCTTTCTTACTTACATGGATTACTTCTTGGATTGTGCCATGAAAGACCGTTTTGCCTTCTTTTAAAATTAAAATTTTATCACATAACGCCTCCACCTCGTCCATGTAGTGCGATGTTAGGACAATTGCCAGACCTTTTTCTTTCATTGCTAAAAGCTGTTTCCAAAGCATACGCCTAGCCTTTGTATCTAATCCTGTTGTAAGCTCATCAAGGAAAACAAGCTTAGGATTTGAAATTAATGCTAGTAACACCGCTAAGCGTTGACGTTCACCTCCTGAAAGAGATTTCACAAGTTGAGTTTCCTTTCCAACTAGACCAAATGTCTGTAAGAGTAGAGGTACATCAGCAGTTTGTTTATAAAGCGATTCCCATTGCTCACATGCCTCACGCACCGTTAATCCTTCTTGGAAATTTGTTTCTTGAAACTGTACACCTACCTCTTGAAAGACTTCCTTGCGATGGAGAATTGGTGACTTTCCGAGCATTGTGAGCTCTTGGTAATTACTTTTTTCAATACCGAGCACTGCTGCAATAGTAGAGGATTTCCCTGCACCGTTTGCCCCAAGTAAGCCAATTACCTCCCCAGGCTTGATGCTAAAACTAATGTTGTCGACAGCTTCTTTAGAACCGTATGTGACAGATAGTTTTTTGACTGTTAAGATCATATTTGTTCCCTCCTATATAAGGCTTAGGAAGCTACTATATCAAAGAGTGGTGGGGGTGGTGTCATATTGGAGGCTTTTATAAACGTAGATTTTGAATAAAGTATGATAATTTATAACAAAAGTAGAAATATGTACAGCAATCGCGTTATTGTTAAAAAAGTACATAGACAGATTTGGGATGATAGCAACGTCATGTCTTTTTTTAGATAAATAATGCTGAGAAACATCCTTTAAAATTTATATTTAAAACACAAACTTTTTGTTCTCGGCAAACCTATTTACAATCAAAGTATGAAACTTATTGTGCTAGGTGGTTACAAAGTCATTCTGGGTAATAAAAAGGAGTTGTGCTGATATGAAAAAAATACTGCTGGTAGATGATGAAAAAGGTATTATTTCCATAATGAAAAATTATTTTGAAATGTCAGGTTACTTAGTTTATATTGCTTACAATGGAACTGAAGCATTACAACAAATTGAATACCAGCCTGATATTATACTACTAGATATAAATATGCCAGATATAGATGGTCTTACTGTTTGCCAACGTATTCGGGAACATATTTCTTGCCCTATTCTGTTCTTAACTGCTCGTATTGAAATCAGTGATAAAATAAATGGCTTTCGGGCAGGGGCAGACGATTATGTAGTAAAGCCCTTTGATCTTAATGAATTAGGTGCAAGGGTAGAAGCCCACTTAAGACGCGAAGACAGAAAGCGGGAGCATTCTATAGTTCGTTTCTTTGGTGATATGGTGATAGACTACTCAAAGCGGCAAATCAAAATAAAGGATTCCATTGCTACACTGTCAAAAAAAGAGTTTGATATTGTGGAACTTTTATCCACAAATTCAGGACAGGTGTTTAATCGAGAACGAATATATGATTTAGTATGGGGGCTTGAGGGTGATGGAACTAGTGATACAATTATGGAACATATTCGCAATATAAGGGCGAAATTTTCCGCACTCTCACTTCACAGCTATATTGAAACCATTTGGGGGGTGGGGTATAAATGGAATGACCTTTCTTACGCAGAGAGCACCATTTCAATTGGAACTGCTGCTATTGCAGACAGTAAAGTGTCTATTTTACTGAGAGAATATGTAGGCAATGCTCTTTCAGCCTATCCCTCTGAATCGCAATTAGAAAATGGACGACTTCCGGAAAAAGCAGGAGAAGTTGCTTTACCACAAGATGTTTTGGACTCACTTGGCTTTCAAGGAACACTTGGCGATACCATTCCCCTTGACCTTCATATTTCCCTCTTAAGGGATACGGAGTCTGGATATGAATATTCCCACGACTTTATTCTAACAGGAATTCTTAAATCAAATTATATCAGTTATGTAAGCGGTACCGTTCTTGGTATTGTTGGAGCGGGGACAGCGGAAAAGGTACTACCAGATAAGTATTTATTATATTCTGTTGACATTCGTACCAAAAATAAAAGATCTTTTCAAAATGTAATAGATAAATTAGCTGTACAATATGCTATACCGGAGTATTGTATTCAGTATAATGATACGATGCTATCTGCTGCTGGAATCCAATATCGAACAGAGTCAACAATTGATGCTGATTTAGGTGTTTCCTATATGACTTTGGCTGGTATATTAATTGGTGTGCTTGTTCTATTTGCTGCTGGATTGGTTGTCTACAATATTTTGAAAATCGTCGTTACAAAACGCATTAAGGACTACGGTATTCTAAGAGCAATTGGTGCAGAAAAAAGCAAGCTTTATCTGTTAGTTTCTTTACAGCTTGCTATTTTGTGCGGGATTGGTATTCCCATTGGTATAGTACTTGGAATATTTTCTACTAAGGGTATTACGATTGCAACAAGCAGTTTTTTCAATCCCGAATTGTTTATGGCGAGTTCCAAAACAGAGGTTATAACAATGATTGATGAGAATGAGGGAAGTAAATTGATTCCATTGGTCATTAGTGTAGCTATTACTATTTTGTCTTCCTTTCTCTCGGCTTTACCTGCAGCACATTATGCAGCCAAAGTATCACCTACAATTGCAATAATGGGTCAAAAAACCAGCATTAAACGTCGAAATAGGAAAGTTAAACACATCCGCAATTTTGAAGCATTTTATGCACGTATGAACATGAAACGCAATCGTGGCAGGACAGCCATTACTATACTCTCCCTCGTTATGAGTATCACTGTATTTATAGCATTAGAAAGTTTTTCTGAACTTTTAGACGCTTCCAAAGATATTCAGAAGATGCATCTTGGAGATTATTCTATGACTAGTGAAACGGTTGGATTCTTACCAGAAGATGTAACCACATTAAGGAATGTTCCAGGCATTCAAGCAGTATCTACTTTGAAATATAGCTTATATCAGCAAAATGAGAATGGGGAACTTAAAGATATAGAAACGTCTATCACCCTACAGCCTAGTGAAAGCTTGCAAATAATCGGTATCGACAAACAACGTTTAATTTCTCTAGCATCTACGCTTCCAGAATTCGATTTGCAAGAGCTTATGAACGGTACAGCGGCTTTGATACAAAATCCAATTCCAGTTTCTTTTGGCAATGTAGAAATGAAAAATACGGTCCTGTCGATTGGCGATAGTATTTCTATAAATGGTGCTTCTTTAAAAGTAATTGATCTGCTAGATTCTCCTATTACACTGGAAAACAAGGGATTTATCAATGGTGTTCAAGTTGTGGTGCCGGATTCTATATATAACCAACTCACAGGGAAAAGTCAATACTCAGAGCTTTATCCAACACTTACGGAGGACGCAAGCCGTTCTTCAGTGGAACAGTCAATACAAGAGCTTTGCAGTCGAAGAGGGGGGACATGGCTCTCTTATGCCAATACAGATAAGCAACTAAGAGAAAGTTACGAACAAATTCGCCTACTTGCATGGGGATTAATTTTATTCGTTGGTTTTATTGGTCTTCTAAATATTATTAATACGATGTATACGAATATTCATACTAGAGTGATTGAAATTGGGGTACAAAGAGCGATAGGTATGAGTTCAAAAAGCTTGTATAAAACCTTTTTATGGGAAGGAGCTTACTATGGTATCTTTGCTTCAATAATCGGTAGTGTTTTAGGGTACATCTGTAGTATTTTTGTAAACGCAGCTGCTACGAATGAGATACAACTCATTCCTATTCATTTTCTATCAATGATGGAAGTGACTATTCTATCCTTAATTGCTTGCCTAATAGCAACTTATATTCCGTTAATAAAGATTGCAAAAATGAATGTTGTGGAATCTATAGAAATTGTTGAATAATTAAATTCATGTACATGGTTGTATATATCCATATTCACAACACTGGAATCTCCTTTTATGAAATTTCTTATTTAAACATGCCATTACTTGTCATGTTTTATAGTTACTATAGTATTGTTCCTGAATACTTAGGAAAGAAGTATATAAAAGATAAAAAGGAGAGATTATACTATGTCACGTGAAATAGTTTTATACATTGCTACAAGCTTAGATGGATTTATTGCAAAGGAAGATAATGACTTACAATGGTTAATTGAGACAGAAGGAGAGGGTGATGCAGGATACGAAGATATGTATCAATCAATAGATACAACAATTATGGGGAAAAAGACATATGATTATGTAATGAAAAACTCAGAATCATTTCCGTATCCTGAAAAAAAATGCTATGTCTTCAGCAATTCTGAAAAAGGTTCAAATGAATATGTGGAATTTGTCAATGAAAATGTAATAGAGTTTACGAGAAAATTAAAGAAACAACAGGGTTCTAAAATATGGATGATTGGAGGAGCAAGTATACTTGATGCTTTTATAAAGGAAAATTTAATTGACGAATATATTATTACTGTTACACCTCATATACTTGGCTCTGGTATTCCATTGTTTAAAGAAAAAAATTCTCAAATCGATTTAATTTTAATTGATACAAAGCGGTATGGTCAGTTTGTTCAGATGCATTATAAAGTGAAGCAGTACAAGGAATAGTATTTCGTTGTGTAATAGATTCCAATGCTTTTCGTATTTAACACAAATTAGGACAACTTTGCCTTTAAGTGAAGTTGTCCTTTTATAGTTAAAAGTACTGCGGAAATGAAATCAAAATCCCCGCCCAAATACTAACCACATTTTTTTACAGAAAAATGCGAATTTATTATGACCTTTCCCCAAGTTTTTAATATAAAGGTTGAAACTATACACTAGTGTCGGTATAATCTGAAATATAAACGACAATAGTGTATAGTTTGTTGTGTGCATTCTGTCATTCATTAAGGGAGGTGACTTATGGCACCAAAGGTTAGTGAAGAATATAAAAAAGAAAGAGAGAGAGAGCTGATAGAGGCAGCTAAGAAGGTGTTTATCGAGAAAGGTTTTGTCCACGCATCTATGCAGGATATAATGGACAAAGCTGGAATATCCAGAGGCGCATTGTATAGTTATTTCAATAATATTAATCACGTATTTATTGAAGTTTTAAAATATGATGACGAAAAAGATATTCAATATTTTGTGCCATCGGAGGAAGGCCCACTGTGGCCCCAGTTAAAAAAATGGATTGAAGAACAGCAAATTTATATTGAGGCAATTGATCAAACATTGGTCTATGCAAAGGCAGAATTCTTTTTATCGTATAAATTCACACATAATAAAGGTAATTTCCCTTACATTTCTGAACGCTACCATCGTATTAATGAAGTAATAGAAGAAGTATTAAATGAAGGCATGCGTAAAGGGGAATTTAGCCCTCAACAATCTACCCATTCTATTGCAAGGTATATCCTCTCATTTATAAACGGTTTAATGTTGGACACGTTTCAGCTAGGATATGAACAAACAAAAGTAAAGGATCAGTTATCCGTATTACTTTTCTCTTTAGAAAAATTAATTAATCCAAAATCCACTTACAATAAGGAGTGAACTTTATGTTGTTTGAATCATCAAGAGTGAGACTAAGAAAAATGACAAAGGAAGATACAGAACTATATCACCAATGGAGAAATGATGTGGAAGTTATGCATTCCACTAACCCATCTTTAGATGTTTATCCAATAGATGAGACGAAAGAATTTGTAGATCATGTTATTTTAGGATCTCATACAGCCAAAAGCTATATTATACTTACAAAAGGAAATGAAATACCAATTGGCATTGTGTCATTAATCAACATTGATTATAAAAATAGAAATGCTGAATGTATAATTGACATCGGAGAAAAGAAGTATTGGGGAAAAGGATTTGGTTCAGAGAGCTTGGGATTATTGCTGCATTATGCTTTTTATGAAATGAATCTTCATCGAGTTTACCTAAAAGTATTTTCATTTAATGATAGAGCTATACATTTGTATAATAAGATTGGTTTTCAACAGGAAGGAAACAGTAGACAAAGTCTATTTAGAGATGGGGAATGGCATGACATCATTCATATGGGAATTCTGCAAAATGAATACTTTGAGAAACAAGTAAAGAAAATATAAAAATTGTACGGTGGAAAAACAAAATTAATCTAGTAAAATGGGTGTACACAAAATAACATTACTTCAATCGGCACTGACTGTCGATTTTGACTATATCCTCTTTTTATCCAATCGATTTCACATTTCTAGAAAAGGAGGTTGATACTTATGAATTTTAAAGAATTAAAAAAGATTGCAACTGCAGTTACTTCACCTACAGAATTAAATGATTTTATTCAATACGGAAGTGTTGGTGCAGCCATTGAAACCATAAATGGGAATATCTATACAGGGATTAGCATAGATACAGCTTGTTCCATGGGTTTTTGTGCAGAGCATGCAGCAGTTGCTGACATGTTGAAAAATGGCGAATATCAAATAAAAGCTTTTGTAGCAGTAGACTCGGAAGGAAATGCTGTTCCGCCATGTGGACGGTGTCGTGAGCTAATCAGTCAGCTTTCAAAAGAAAACTTAGAAGCCGCTGTAGAGGTTGAAAATGACACTGTTGTTTTATTGAAAGAGATTTTGCCGTATGACTGGAAAACCAACCGAGGCAGAGAGTGGTAATTGATTCTAATAATGGAGGGGATTCCTAGAAAGAACCAAGGAACCATCATTCATTGTCCACTAGGAACTGAAATATCTGATGAAAATTTGCTATTAAAATAAGGCAAGATCAAATAGAGAGTGAGCTTATTTACAGCTCACTCTAATTTATTATATCCCGAGCATTGGTAGATGTTTTCGAGTATGATAAGTGAGTGCCAATGCAATGCACTGTTTTAATTCATTTATTGGAATTTCATCATTCACAGCAAATACAATCGCTCGGCTACCTTCATAATTGAATAACTCTTTATAAACCTCTTTAAACGTATCAATTAACTTTGTATTACAGTTAAAATACATGGCGTATTGATCTGGTCTTGACTGTTTCCAGCCGATTCTAATTGTACTACCTTTTTTTGTAATATAGCTAGGCTCTCCCCATTTTATCGTTTCTTCCACATGATTAAGGTTTTCAATCTCTTTTGCAGTATCCATAATTAACTGGCGAAGAATCAAAAGTTTAGATTGAATGTGTTCAGGATACTGTTTGAATACTATCCCCATCTTAGTGTTTTCAATTGTACTCATATTATTCATTCCCTTTTTTTAATAACAACTAGTCAACAAATATTTTTAGATATTCTATTCAGGTTGACTGTTGTTATATAAAAGCTATTTTATCGAAATATAAATTTCCGCTTGTCCATCCTCTGGATTAATATCCTTGCTATAATATTCAAAATCCCCTGTAAATGCTCGGTTATTACCTGGCTGCTGGGACCATTGCCAAATATCAGACCAAGTACGCTGGACCATCTCAATAATTGGTCCACGTTCAGTGACAAATACAGCATATTTTGCAGCAGGTACCGTAAATGCATTTAACCTATCTAAATTTTGAAGCTGTGATGTTTCCTGAACTTTAACGCTGACCATTATTTCATAAAGTCCTGCATCTCCCTGTTCATAGTTGAAGTAACAGCTATAATGACCATCTTCTTGTATAGTAACACCTAGCTTGTTACCAATATTTTGCGAATGGAACTGTTCAAATAACTTACCAATTTTGCCATCTTTGCTTAGTTCGGTTTCATTTGTTGTAACGGCACTAATTCCAGCTAACGTGAAGGAGGGTAATTCCTCAATTCGGGTAGGTTCAATTCGTTTTAAAGTAATTTTGTCTTCAGACGTTTCATGTTTCCATTCTGTCAAATTCTTTTCTTTGTTTTGTTTCATCCTTAATCATTCTCCTTATTATAGAATGAAACCAGTATAAAACAGTAAACCTGACAACTGCCTGTCAAGTTGCTTTGTCATTTTTATAAACTTTTGCTATTTTTTCCGCACGACTAGTAATGATTTTCCGTAAATGTTGAGGCTCAAGCACCTCTACATGATGTCCTAGGCTAAGAATGAAACTATAGAGCCATTCATTTTCTGGATATGCCTTTTTTACTAGCCAACTTCCATCCTCAACTGGCAAAAGTTCTTCAATGCCAAACCATTCTTCAGCTAAATGACGAGCCTTATCTTGGAAACGAAAGACAACTTCTGGTGTTGATGGCTTTAATTTATTCTTACCTTCGTTATGCTCCTGATTAGAGGGATTTCGACGAATGAAGGTTTTTTCATGATCTATTCTAAGCCCTTTCATTCTTTTTAGTTTAAAAAGGCGGAACTCTTCTTTTTCTAAACAATAAGCTTGCAGATACCATTGCCTTCCTTTGAGAATGAGCATATGAGGCTCTACATTTCGCTGGGAAACTTCACCTTCTGCATTGGAATAGGTGAAGTTAACTAATACACAGCTATCTAATGCTTCGTCTAACAAAATTAATTTCGCACGGAGATGTTTACTACCACCCCAAGGAGAGTAATCTATAAGTACACGATTTGTCTTATGTTGAAATTCTTCTTCATGTTCTGGTAGTACGACACTATTTATTTTTTCTACTAGTCGTTGGTGTTGCTCTTTGCTATATGAAGTGGAGATACTGCGTAGGGCAGTAACGATAGTAGCAAGCTCGTCATTTGTTAGTATATTTCGATCTAAACGATAACCTTCTGACAAACCAATACCACCGTTTGTTCCTTGATAGGTGACGATTGGGATGCCGGCCGCATTAATTGCGTCAATATCTCGATATATCGTTCGTACAGATACCTCAAATCGCTCTGCCAACTCCTTAGCCTGTACCATACGTCGGTTTAGCAGTAGAATAATGATGGATAATAGTCTTTCAAGTTTCACAATATGTAACCTCCGTTTTAATAAGCAAGAATCTATTTCATTAAGATATTGATAAAAGTCTTAATATTAGAATTTTTTAGAATAATACAGTAATACATTACTAGATGAAGTGCAAACCTAACTGTTTAATACGTTAAAATACTATACACTTTTTAAAGATACTATTTATTGTAAGTTAACTTGGATTATAAATCTATTTCAATTGCTTCTAATATTACGACAGAAAAATTAATTGGAGTGGAGGATCATCATAATAACTTTGAAAGGTAAATTTTCGGGGATTTCGAATTTAGGATTTTGACAATAATCTTAGTTGGATGTTATTATTTACCTATCGTTAAGTAGGAAAGGTGAAATAATGAACAATAGTCATACAATATTAAATTTTTCTAAAACAGATAAAGTTATCTTGTGGCTCGGTTTCCCTATCATCGGGTTAGTGCTAGGTTGGTTTCTTCCTAGTATTTCAAAATGGGTAAGCACTTTGCCGTGGGTGCCTTTCTTTCAGGGACCTTTAAACTTAATTGCATCCTTTAATGGAGCTTGGGTTGGTTTTATCACGATGGCCCTTGGTTTGATTGTGGGATTTGCATTGACTTTATTATCTTTTCATGAGAGCTTAGAAATGATTATAGATGATGAGAAAGTAATTTTAAAACTTAGAGATGATGAAATTCTATTAAATAAGGAAGATATCTCACTTGTATTGTTAGATGAAAAACAGTTAGTTTTGCTAGGCAACGATAAGAAAGAAATTTTTCGATATAAACAAGAGCTAAATAGAAATGCCATTAGTGCTGCATTTATAAAACATAATTATTTTTGGAATGATATCGATCCATTTAAAGAAGATTTTAAAAAATGGGTTGTAGATTGTCCAGATTTATCACCAGCAGCAAATGCACTATTAAAAGCAAGGAAAATAGCAATTGAAAAAGGTGAGGATGAGGAAGTTTTTCAGCTAGCTAAAGAGCTTTGGAAGCTAAGAATATCAGTTAAAGAAAAAGATAAAAGTCAATATTATCGATGAGCAACAAAGATAAATGAAGACTATTAAGATTATTATAAAAGATTAATATGTTATTTACTAATGTAGCAATATTTTACAAAAGACTGTCTAGAAAAATTAAGACTGAATCCAATTATTAGGTTCAGTCTTTGTTTTGCATAAAAAAAAAGATAAAGCAAAATCACTTTTTTAATTACTTGAGTTGAAATTAATGAATTTCTTTTTTTAGTCGATTAATTAGGAAACAAAGCTAATTTCAATTTTGTACTTTCTTATTTAAGCATTTTTAACATAATAGAGGAAGTCGAGCATAGTGAAGAGCTTGTAAAATGCGAAAAATGCTTAATTTCGTCTTTTTAGTTACGTATACATATTAATTATTAGCAGTCTTGCACAAGTGAAAGATGGAAACTTATTTTAAAGAAAGCAAATAACAATAATAAACGGAGGTTTTTCGTATGTCTCAACTGCCTGAATATGCTATGAATTCAACTGAAAACGAAAAAACATGTAAAGAAGTGCAGCAATTCGACAAACAACTGACATCACTTTTTGATTCGCTTAAAGTTCCAGGTGTAGCTGTACTTGTTTTTACCAAAGATAAAGTATTGTACAAGAAAGAAATCGGATATGCCAATCTTGAAAAGAAAATTCCTTACACATTGGACACAGTTACTAATATTGCTTCTATAAGTAAAACCTTTATTGGAGGATCATTGGCAAAAGCTCAGGAAGATGGCTTGCTTAGCCTGGATGAAGATATCAATGACATACTTCCTTTCAAAGTAGTAAACCCATATTTTCCAAATGGGAAAATTACTTTAAAAAATCTTGCTTCACATACATCCGGAATTGAGGACGACGAAACTAAATATATCTATTCATACAGTGCTTATGGCGCAAAGAATATGACCTTGAAAGATTTCTTATATAGCTATCTGAATCCTGAGGGTAAATGGTATTCAAGGGACAATTTCTCAAACAATAAACCAGGAACAAGCTTTTCTTACAGTAATATCGGGTCTGCACTTGCAGGGTACTGCATCGAAGCAAGAAGCAAAATGACATATGCCGATTATGTGAGGAAAAATATATTTGAAAAGCTATCTATGAACAACAGCGGTTGGAACAGGAGCGAGTTCAAACTAGCAAACATAGCTTTAAATTATTCTAAACTGAGGATTGATTTTACCAATCATACAGAATCTATGGGTGCCACCCTTGAACCAATGCCTGCTTATGAGTTAATTACGTATCCTGATGGCGGGGTTATGACAACGGTTAATGATCTATCGAAATACTTGCAAGCTATTATGAAAAGACAAGATACATTTATTACAGCGAAAAGCATTGATTTAATGCTACAAAAACAATTTAACGACACGAATGTTCCTCCAGAATGCAAAGAAACTGATGAAAATATAGGATTATTCTGGAGTTATAGTGGCGAAAAGGTCTGGGGACATACTGGCAGTGATCCTGGAGTAGATACATCTATGTATGTAAATTCAAACAACGTAGGTTTAATAGCTTTTATAAACACTGATGACTCTAGTTTGGATGGAGAGAAATACGAAGAAATAGTAAACTTGCTGATGAATTGCCCAATTAAGTAGGATTATGTTTAATAAAATTGAATTGAATCCCAATAAACCAGCATAAACGTATATTATGTCAGCTTAATTTAGAGGGGGATTTTGTAGTTGGTGAGTGATTTGAGTAATAAAGAAATACCAAAGCAAGCCATACAAGCACTAAAAATCGTAGAGAAATTGCTTGGAAAATCTATAGTCGGAGTATTTTTATTTGGTTCTGTGGTAAATGGTGGTTTACGCATTAACAGTGATGTAGATGTCCTAGTGGTCGTGAAACATTGTTTATCTGAGGGGACTCGAAAAAAACTAACGGACAAATTAATGCTGATATCTGGAAAAATAGGAAACACAGACTCTATCAGACCACTTGAAGTCACGGTGGTAAATCATAGCGATCTTGTACCTTGGCGATACCCACCCAAAAATGAATTTATTTATGGGGAGTGGCTCAGAAGTGAGTTTGAAAAAGGACAAATCCAGGAACCAACCTATGATCCTGATTTGGCAATTGTTTTAGCACAAGTGAGGATGAATAGTATTTCTCTATTTGGTCCTAATGCTTCAGATATACTTGATCCCGTTCCGATGATAGATATTCGAAGAGCGATTAAGGAATCTTTACCAGGGTTGGTAGAGGGTATCATAGGTGATGAACGTAATGTAATTTTAACCCTAGCTCGAATGTGGCAGACGGTGTCTATCGGTGAAATTTCTTCAAAAGATATGGCTGCAAAATGGGCTTTACCTCGGTTACCCAAAGAATATTCGACTTTACTCGATTTAGCTAGAAAAGCTTATCGTGGAGAAATTGTTGATAAGTGGGAAGCAAGGGATTCCGAGGTGACAGCACTCATTTATTATATGAAAAATTCTATAGAAACTTGTCTTAGCGAAATCGATTGAACTTTTTTATAATTGAACAATACTAAAACAAAGGACGAATCCATTTTGATCAAATTTTTCAAAATGGATTTTTTCGCTTATCGGCATAAAATATAGGCTTAAGGGTGCTTTTTATTAGAAGATAAATAAGATGAAGGGTAAAATAACAAATCAGAGTTTGATAATAATTACTTTTATTTCCTACAAGTAAAGTTTGCGGTTACTAATTTAATAGGGTGTGAGAAGAGTCAGAACTGAAAGCATTGTTTAATTAAAGGCTGTACAGAAAGTTGATAGTGACAAGCAGATCAAAAATAGTTAAATTGAGTAAGAGGATGAAAATAGTAAGAGTAGTAAGAATTATTCATTATAAATACTGACACTAAAAGAGCTAAGGCTTAAAGAGAAGTAATTATCACGAAATTTACTGGAAGGTAAAAAGAGGTAAATAATTTTGATAAATAAAGTTACGAAATCAAAAAAATTACTGATAATTATTAGTTTTATTTTTATCTTACTATCAATGCGCTTTGGATGGTTTCTTTATTTTAATGCACCTACAAATCAAACTGCAGAAAGGGGAGTTGTTGATTTACGTCATATAACGTTAACGGAAGATAAGGTTATTTTTTTAAATGGGGAATGGCTATTTTATCCTTCAAAGTTTATAATTGACGATTCTAGCACAAATATCGAACCACAGTACATACAAGTTCCTGGTAATTGGAAAGAACAAATGGAGGCGCTTGAGGGGTCCTCTATAGGTAATGCCTCCTACAGGCTTAAAATTTTGCTTCCCGATCAGGATGAAACGATATATGGAATTAAATTAGAAGGATTTGAGTCGTATGCAAGTATTTATGTGAACGGAAAATTAGTGAATAGTGAAAACCTTGCTAATAAATACCCATTAGAGCAAATAAAAAAACAGGGACCCATGACGGCCATATTTTCCTCTGAGGCAAAAGAAATTGACTTAATTATTCAAATTTCCAATTATGATAGTTTTAATTCGGGAGGTTTGAAAGATTCGGTCTATTTTGGGCTTCATTCTGCAATTACAAAGGGAGCCACCTTCTCCGAATCATTGCAATTACTAGTTAGTGTGATTTTTTTTCTACACGGTTTCTATGCGTTATCGATTTTCTTCCTTGGGAGAGGGCAATATGAAAAGGAATTACTCTATTTTAGTTTTTTACTCATTCTTAATGGATTTATTATTTTAATAGACGATAATGTTCTGTTAAATCTCCCAATAAAGAATGCACTCTACATTAAATTGCTGATAGTGTTACTAATCGGATTACTACTCTTAACATTAACATTTATCAATGAACTCTATAAAATTAAGTCTACACTATCAAATGTATTATACGTACTATTCATTCCCATAGCTCTGACGATAATGTTAACTTCAGCTTTGCACTATACACCTATGAAATTGATTGTAATTATTTACGGAATTTTTATTGCCACCCAGCTTATTGTGCCTACTATTTCAGCTATTGTAAAAGGAAATATTGATGGGATTTTTATACTTTTTTATTTAATTTGTTTTATATCAAATAGTATATGGGGAACTGCCATTAAAACTCTTGTAGTTAATATACCTTACTATCCATTCGATTTTTTCATTTCAATAATTGTTATTGCCCTACTACTGATAAGGCGACATATTAATGTTATTCGATTAAATAATGAGCAATATGAAAAACTAGTTAAGTTGGATGTTCAGAAAGATATATTTCTAGCGAATACATCTCACGAACTACGTAATCCATTGCACGGTATACTAAACATTACACAATCGCTTCTTGAAAGGGAGTCATCGCAATTATCAAAGAAAAGTAAAGAAAATCTTGAATTGCTATTACAAATTGGCAATCGAATGGCATTTACTTTGAATGATTTATTAGATATAAATCAACTAGAAGAAGGACAAATTCAGCTAAATCAAAAAACACTCAACTTATATAGTGTTACATCTGCGGTTATTGATATGATTCAATTTATAAAAAATACAAAAAAATTGGATATCATTTCAGAAATTTCAGCATTTTTCCCACCAGTTTATGCGGATGAGAGCAGACTTGTCCAAATTCTTTTTAATTTACTTCATAATGCTGTCAAATTTACGCATGAAGGAAGTATTACAATCAATGCCATTCATGATGATAAGGTAGCAACTATATTGATTAGCGATACTGGCATAGGAATGAGTGAGGACGAAATAAAACGCATTTTCCTTCGTTATGAGCGTTTTGAAAAGACTACTGTAATGGGTATCGGACTTGGTCTAAATATAGCCAAACAGTTAATCGAACTTCATGGGGGGACAATTGCAGTACAATCAGAAGAAGACAAAGGGACAACCTTGTCTTTCACGATTCCATTAGCAATCGATTCAAATGTATCTATTGAACAGGAGGTTTCAGCAACTAATATCTATCCACTAACTAAAAATTCTTCTGATATCACATCAAAACCATTAATTGATGATGAACAAAGGGCAGTGCTAAGTAGCAATATACTTATTGTTGATGATGATCCGATTAACTTAAAAGTTATTAGTAGTGTACTGGGAGAACTATATCATATCTATACTGTCACGAGTGGAGCTGAGGCACTGAAAATGATTGACGCTGGAAATTGGGATATGATTATTTCCGATGTTATGATGCCAAAAATGTCAGGCTATGAATTGTGTAAGGAAATCCGCAAGCGCTTTACAATTGTAGAGCTTCCTGTATTGCTGCTGACTGCAAGAACCCAACCAATAGATGTTTACACGGGATTTCTTGCAGGTGCAAATGATTATGTTTCAAAGCCAACAAATGCCCTTGAACTAAAAGCACGTGTTCAATCGCTGCTTGCACAAAATCAAGCAATTAAAGAGCAATTACGTCTAGAAGCTGCATATTTGCAAGCGCAAATAAAGCCACATTTTCTTTTTAACACATTAAATACAATCTCTTCTTTAGGTGAAATAAATCCTTCTCGAATGACTGATTTATTGATTGAATTCGGTAATTATTTACAAAAGAGTTTTAGTTCAGACAACATAAAAAACTTAATCCCCATAGAAGAAGAATTCGATCTTGTTCGTTCCTATTTGTTTATAGAAAGTGAAAGATTTGGCGACCGACTCGAAGTTTCTTGGGATTTAGATGAACTAAAGGGGATACTTATACCACCTCTTTCTGTTCAAACCATTGTAGAAAATGCTCTGAATCATGGCATTCTCAAAAAAGCAGAAGGTGGAATCGTTGTGATTTCCGTAAAAAATCATGAGACTTATCATGTTGTTTCTGTAGAGGATAATGGGGTTGGTATGACAGCTAGTCAGATTGAGGAAATTCTTTTAAGGACTAATAAACATCAACATGGTATTGGCATAGCCAATACAAACCATCGTCTTCAACGAATTTTCGGAAGAGGAATTCAAATTGAAAGCCAATTAAATCATGGCACAATCGTTTCATTTTACATTCCTAAACGGTTACCAAATATTTTTGAGTAATCAATAATTAATAAGTTTGTTGGATTATTCGAAGTTAAACATAAAACTCTCTATTTAGCCAGACTAACCATTCGAGGAAAGGGTGCTGATAGGTGGAAAGGACAGGATTTAAAATTAAAGAATGGGATGAATTATGAAAGAAACTACCCTTCAAATATTTGAACATGCAGGTTTTTTTGCAATATTGATTAGCTTATTTGTTAATATTGTTATTAGTATTATTGGTATATTACCGAGTGTTTTTATTACAGCAGCTAACCTTGCGTTTTTTGGGTTTTATCATGGGTTAATTGTTTCAATTATAGGTGAGGGATTAGGTGCAGTCATTAGCTTTGTTTTATATAGAAAGGGTCTGAAAATATGGAGATTAAAGGATTTCCAGCACCCAGTAATGTTAAAACTAAAGCATCTTGAAGGAAGTAAGGCTTTTTGGATTATTTTATGCTTGAGAATTCTTCCTTTTATTCCTTCTGGTGCTATAACATTAGGGAGCGCTTTTTCCAAAGTCTCGATTAGTTTATTTGCAATCGCTAGTACTCTAGGAAAAATACCTTCACTTATTATGGAAGCTGGTACAGTCTTTGGTTTTATGCAAATCAATTTAAAATGGAAAATTGTAATTTTTGTAGCCTTCGTTCTTATATTGATGTGGATTGGGAGAGTTAGAAGAAAAGAGATAGCAAATAGAAACACTTAGTATTCTTTCAATTGAGGTATATATTATCATAAGATGAATTTTAATATCCATAGATTCTCCATATTTTTTTGTTACAGTTCCATTGTAATGAAAAATAAAGGAGGAAACATAATGAATTCAAAAATTTTAATTACTTCCTTACTACTTGGAACTGTTATTATTGGAGGATGTAATGCAAGTAATTCAGGTTCTAATGAAGGTAAAACTATGGATCATTCCAGTATGGGGCAGAAAGAAATATCGAACATGGAGGGGATGGATCATTCCAACATGCCTCAGAGGGAAATGGCAGATATGGAGAATAGCCATGCGAATCATACAAATCCACTATCGTTAAATAATTCCACCGGAGAAAATGAAATAGCGCTACCCACACTAGTTGAACCTAAGAATGGAGTCGTTAATATTACTGCACAACAAGGAACGAAGGAAATCTTTAAAGGTATTGAAACTGAGACATATGGATATAATGGTTCGTTCTTAGGACCTATTATCCGTTTGAAAGAAGGAGAAACCGTAACATTAAGAACTAAAAATGATTTATCTGAACAAACAACATTCCACTGGCATGGCGTAGAAATTCCAGGTGAAGGCGATGGAGGTCCACATCAAATACTGGAACCAGGCTCATTAAAAGATGTGAAATTTACAGTAAGTCAGGAAGCATCAACATTATGGTTCCATCCACATCCAGAGGGTGCTACAGCTGAACAGGTGTACAAAGGCTTAGCTGGTTTAATCTATATTGAAGATGACAAGTCAAAAAAACTTGGACTACCAAATGAATACGGAGAAAATGATTTTCCTTTAATATTTCAAGATAGACAGTTTACTAAGGAAAAGCAATTTGACTACCAATCAGTTCTTAATGAGGATGGTACTATTGGAGACACATTATTAATTAATGGTACATTAAATCCAAAACTTACAGTTGGAAAAGAAAAAGTGAGACTTCGTTTATTGAACGGATCGAATGCAAGAAATTATACATTTAAATTAAATACAGGAAATAAGTTTCAACAAATAGCTACTGATGGTGGTTTTTTAAATAAACCAATTTCTATGAGTGAAATTACATTATCACCAGGTGAGAGAGCAGAAATTATTCTGGACTTTTCAAAATTTGATGCTAAAAGTGAAATGGCTTTAGTAAATGAAGAAGATATAATTTTATTACCATTCACAGTTGATGAACAAAAGAAGAATGCACGGGAAATCCCAAAAAATTTAAATGATTATATGGTTACAGATAGTGAGAGAAACTTATCAGTAACAAAAAAACTTGAACTTTTCGGAATGGGAAAAATGGCAACAATAAATGATAAAAAATTTGATATGAACCGTATTGATTTCACTCAAAAACAAGGTGATACTGAGGTATGGGAAATATACAATAAACCAGATATGATGGGTGGCATGACGCATCCTTTCCACATCCATGGTACGCAATTTAAAATAGTTTCAATGAATGGAAAAGAACCTCCTGCAAACCTACAGGGCTGGAAGGATACAGTTTCAATCGAAGCTGGTCAAACAGTAAAACTAGCAGTAAAGTTTAATGATAAAGGGATTTACATGTTCCACTGTCATATCCTTGAACATGAAGAAAATGGAATGATGGGGCAAGTTGAGGTAAATTAAACTTTAGAATTGGTTTATTTAGTTGCTATTTTAGTAGAGAATTCTGTAAATAATGATGTTCTACCGTCATTCTTGATTCCTCAACTCTATACACAAAGCCCAGATACTCATTTATTTTAAGTCTGGGCTTGCTTTTGTTGTCGCGAAAGCGCTGCATTCATATTCATTTCAAACCATATTCTATTAAGTACAAGTAGCCTTCTATTAATCACAAATACTAGTCAATCATGCACATTTTCTCGTCAATTCAGCAATCCTCCCCTCAAAACAAAGATTTCATTATGTATTCGACAAAAACCTAAAAAATGCTAATTTTTTATTAATCCAGTTACATAGAAGGGGATTTCTGGTGATTTTGATATGGCTGTTAATGAACATGTACATAGCAATTTTTTTAGAAATTAGATTTTTTTGAAATTTTTAACTTTGAACTTGTAATGTTAAAGAAACTGGATTTATATAGGGGTAATAATGAAAAAATTAGTTAGCCATGGACAATAGGCGGTTTGTTAAACATCAAAAGGGCAGCATTCCTAAAAAATGGTGGGATTTAATCAATTAACTTGTAAGGTAGTTTGACACCTAATTAAAGAATCAAAAATGAGACAATCAAGTAACGCTTCTATTAAAGTTATAGCATAAAGGATCTTGAAACAGATTAAACAATAGAGCTTGTCCCAGTATAAACAACTCAGTTAGCAATTAAACTTCAGTCAATATTATAAGACGACTAACCCTAAATGAATATTTATTTTTACTGTTTTTCTTGGTTTAATATTTTATTTTAAATTGTGGAGGGATGGTCCAGGTGTGAGCTGGTCATTTACCAAGAAGTTTTTTGTATTTTGGTCATTATAGTATGTAGTGTCGGCGTTTGTGCGTATTTTATGAGCTAAATGAAAGGGTAGGTTGAGTTGACAAGTAAGAGTTAACACAAAGATTAAGCTAACATTTGAATCTAATATAAATTTTGGGTTTCAATTCTATGTATATAGAACCGTTTATTAAAAGGAGTAATAAAAAATGAGATTATGGCATGTTGATTTACTAAATTATTTACCAAAAGGACAGCTACTTTCACAGTGGAGAGAATTAAATAGTATATTTGCTAAAGAGGATAAACATATATTAATTAATTATATATATGAATATCCTAAAAATGATTTGTATATTTATGCGAAAAAAGTAATTGAAGAAATGAAAAAACGTGGTTATCAAATTAGATCATATGAAAAAATGAATAAATACTTCGGAGATTTAGAGTCGGTTAAGCATGTTAAACCTTTTAAAAATCATCATGACAATGAATATCTTCAAATTTGTTATTACAATCTAAAAGAAAAATTTATACGGGGTCAGAAAGATTTTGAAGAGGATAAGTATAATAATTTATGTAGGTATGTAAATGACATACTTAAGAACAGTATCGATGGTTTTAAATAGATTTCTTTTCACAAGTTAGTGTTTTTCAAGCATTTTTAGAACAACAGATACTGGTGCATGTGCTAAAGGAACAACTGTTGATTATCAAATATTTGTAGTTTGTCAAAAAAATGATTAGCAATGTGTCCTGACAATCTCAATATTGGCCAAAACTTTAAAAAACCAATTAGAATATTTGTATTTTTATAACCTTAATTGAGTTTATATAAAAAATACTTAAAAACTTCCGATATTCACATCATATTCAAAATAATTGCAGCGAAATCAGGGGGTATTCACAAATGGGAATGATCGGCTACTACATTGCTTTTCCGGAAGAAGAAATCCAGCAGCTTGCGGCTGGAACTAAAATGCTAGAGGACATGGATCCCTATAACAGAGAAAATCTTGATATTGATAAATCATGGCAGGCACTTTATTACGTACTTTGCGATGATATTTGCGATGGTGAGCCACCGCTTGGTTATGTCGTTCCGATGGATCAGGACAACTATTTGGAATTTGGAGATATTGGCGCCTTTTATTTAACTCTGCCACAACTTCGTGAAGCCTATCAAGCCATTGTGGCCATGACACGAGATGAACTTCTGGCTAAATACAACTATAACAAGATGCTTGAGGGAGATATTTATCCTCTATACGGCGACGGCGATGTGAAAGATGGAGAGGCAGAGCAATTTTTTGACTACCTATATAGTTATTTTAAAGATATTCGCAAGTTCTTTGCTGAAACCATATCTGAAGGCAAAGGACTAGTATTTTGTATTTCGTAATATCTGTGCATACTACAAAGTCTGGTAACACCTGCCAGACTTTTGCATAATAGAGAAGTATTCCGTTTTTCATTTTTTACTTATTGCGCTTTTCCCTCGAAAGTTACGTTCTATGCTTCACATAAAATCCTTCTCCCTTAGTGAAATTTTTACATCTACTAATCAAAGTTAGACAAATTTTAATAATCAATTCTAACCATTCCTTCCTTAGAGTATTTAAAAATTGAATTTACCCTTAAATTCATAAAATAAAATCCATTGATAGCTTTTTGTGCTTTTAAATTGAGAAAGATTATTTTTGAAAGTATTTATAGGATAAAAAATTGAATGAGTTATCTTTAAGTACTGAAATTCACATTTTTAATCAATCAGAATATGTTGGTGATTCTCCCTTATGATCTGTCTATGGTATCTCTATCGCTACTGAAAATAAATCTTGGAAAGGGCTGCACAAAAAAGCAATGTGAGGATCCCTATTCTTTAATGAACAGCTGATAACGATTCCGTATACAGCAAAGACACCTAGAATTTTTGATTAAAAAGTATAGAGGGCAATATCATACAAGAATGTGATTTCTACTTTTGCTATACTGGGCAGCAGGTAATCAAGAAGGGAGGCAGGCAAAACGTATGAAGCAGGAAATGAGAATAGTAAAATATGATGCCCAATTAAAGATTGAGGCCTATCATTTCAAGGGAATTATGCAAAAATTCCCTAATCATTTTCATGAATATTATGTGATTGGGTTTATAGAAAGTGGTAGACGACTTTTATCCTGCAAATCTAAGGAATATATCATTGAACCGGGAGATTTGTTGTTATTTAATCCCCGTGACAATCATGCTTGCGAGCAAATTGATGGTAAAACATTAGATTATCGCTGTATAAATATCCAACCTGAAGTGATGAGAAGGGCTGTCTTTGCTATTACAGGAGAAGAGCTACTACCATATTTTACTCCCCCAGTACTTTTTCATAATGAATGGGTAGCTGTACTTCAGGATCTACATCAGATGCTTATGCAGGAAGAAGCTTGCTTTAGAAAAGAGGAAGTTTTTTATTTTCTTTTAGAGCAGCTAATGGAAGAATATACGGAGCAGAGGATATCAACAAGTACTACAGCGCAAAGCACAAAAATAACAGCAATCTGTGAATTTTTAGAAAAACATTACATGGATAATATTATACTAGAGGACCTATGTAATCTAACAGGATTGAGTAAATACTATTTGCTTCGATCTTTTACCAAGCAAATGGGCATCTCTCCATACAGTTATTTAGAAACTATAAGAATAGATAAGGCGAAAAAAATGCTAGAGCATGGAATATTACCAATAGACGTGGCATTTAAGACAGGATTTACTGATCAAAGTCATTTTTCTAACTTTTTCAAGAAGTTTATAGGGCTTACACCAAAACAGTATATGAATATTTTTAAGGATGTACGGAACTGATCATAGAAAGGATTTATATGGATACAGAAAAAAAGATTAACGGACATTTTTTAGCAGTAATCACTATTTTTATTTGGGGTACAACCTTCATATCAACTAAGATCTTATTAGATACAATTTCACCTATTGAAATCTTATTTTTGAGATTTATCATTGGTTTCCTTGTTCTACTCCTTGTTTATCCTCACTGGTTTAGTGTGAAAGAAAAAAAACAGGAGCTGTATTTTGCAGGTGCAGGATTATGTGGTGTTACATTATATTATTTACTCGAAAATATAGCACTAACTTGTACCTTTGCATCCAATGTAGGTGTCATTATTTCAATAGCACCGTTTTTTACTGCCTTCCTTGCCCATTTATTTTTGAATGGTGAGAAATTAAGATACCAGTTTTTGATTGGTTTTGTAGTTGCACTAGTTGGTATTTTCTTTATTAGCTACAATGGAAGTAGCAACTTAAAACTAAATCCATTGGGAGATCTACTAGCTGTTTTAGCGGCGGCAGTATGGGCTATCTATTCTATACTGACCAAGAAAATTAGCGAGTTTCAGTATAATACGATTCAAACAACACGAAGAATTTTTTTCTATGGGTTAATTTTTATGATACCTACATTATTTATCGTTGGATATAAACCAAATATAAATCAACTAATGCAACCAATTAATCTATTGAATATCCTATTTTTAGGGGTGGGAGCATCTGCAATTTGTTTTGTAACGTGGAATTCTGCAGTAAAAATATTGGGTGCAATAAAAACTAGTGTTTATATCTATATGGTTCCCGTAATAACCGTTATTACTTCGGTACTTGTACTGAATGAAAGAATTACAGGATTCGCTATGATTGGAATCATACTTACTTTAGTAGGATTATTTATTTCCGAGAGTAAAGCTTTGCAATACAAACGTAGTGATTAGAGCAACTGTGAGGTTGCCTAAAATTGAAATATGGATTGGGATAAAGGTAGTATATTTAAAGCACTTGGCGACTCGACTCGGCGGATTATATTAGATGAACTTTCAGAACACAATGAGCGGACGCTATATGAACTTACGGCACAATTCGTTATGAAACATAACCTTGCCATTTCACGACAGGCGATAGCTAAACATCTTAAGACATTGGAGGATGCAGGGCTTGTAATTTCGAAACGAAAGGGAAAACATAGAGTACTCACATTTAACAAAGAACCACTAAGAAGTTTACTGGAAGAATGGTTAAATTAACATTATCACTAATGATGATGTATGAGTTTTGCAATTTGGAGCCAGATTGTTAGAAGTGAACCATATAGCGTAAAAATAGTAAGGAGGACAAAACATGTTGAAAATCATTATTACTAGTATATTCGTCCAAGATCAAGACAAAGCACTAGAATTTTATACAAAAACATTAGGCTTTGTAAAAAAGCATGACGTTCCCAGTGGAGCATACAGATGGATAACGATTGTTTCTCCTGATGAGGAAGGAAGTATCGAGCTTTTACTTGAACCTAATGAGCACCCTGCTGCGAAAGAGTATCAAGAGAAGCTATTTGCAGATGGTATTCCAGTAACTATGTTTGGTGTTGCAGATATTGACAAGGAGTACGAACGATTAGTCGAAAATGGCGTAAAGTTTACTATGAAACCGACAAAAATGGGGGAGATCACAATAGCTGTCTTTGACGATACATGTGGCAACCTTATTCAGATTATACAGCAGTAACTTTATGTTAATCTTAACCAATTTTTACGATGAGGTTATACAGGTCTAAATTTTACATTTTACATTTTACAATCGGGATGATTAATTGAAATAAAAGCGTGTTTGATCAATTTCAAAACACGCTTTTTCTATTTATTCATTCATCATGGGGATGTAATCATATTTTATTCTAAGTCTACGGTTAATAATTATTTTGATGTAGTAATAGAGGGAGAGAGAATTAAAGAATGCGTTCAAATTTATATATAGAGGTGCAGGAAATGCTTGGATTACCAATAGGAGGGTGTTTTTAGTTTCTTGGACAACTGAATGGGAAACGGAAATTAATTTAGATTTGGAAGTACAGCCGCACAAAATTCAAGTGAAAAGCCAATTATAGTTTAAGTAAACAAGTTTACATTTGAATTTTTATCAATATGTATGGGAGGTAAAGCTGATATGGCATTTGAAAATGTGGTTTATCCAGCATTTATAAGAATAGAGGAAGAAAGTTTCGGAGTTCATTTTCCAACATTACTTCCGGAATATGGGTGGGAGGTTTGCTTAAGCTCAGGCTCAACGAAAGAGGAAGCTATTCAAAAAGCAAAGAAGGCTTTAGCATATTTGTTAGCGGGTGCTCTATATGATAATGAAGATTTACCAAGTCAGGCACCCATTCCTGCTAATCTTGTAACAGAAGAGATGGAATTGGTTTTTATAAAAACATCTTATAGTGATTATGCGAAGGAAATTGAGGATCATTTACCTGGACGTCATTGGCATATCTATTTTAAAAGAGATGAGCAAAGTGAATTTCGAGCCGTTGCATATAAGAATAAACGAGGATTTTGGGATGTAAAGGTTGATGGTGATTTACCTATTAAAATCAAAAAAGAGAAGTTGTTAAGACTTTGTCCTACATACCCTGAAATTTGTAAAGTACAACGTCGTGTTGAGGCGGAAGAAGCATTTGATAGTTTTGTAATTAAAGTAAAAGAAATTTAGAGCGGTTATACGAACTCTAAAACAATTTATAGATAATACTTATTTAGTAATTGATGAGTAAGAAGCGATTGCCAAACATGCAATCGTTTTTTTTGTTGTTTGTTTTTTGATAAGAATAGTTAATTATTCATTCTCATCTCCTGTCAGGTTTTGTTGTTTTCTTAAATTTTTGCTCCTTCTATAAAAGGAGAATCTCCCGCAACAGGTAGAGAAAAAGGAAGACATCATTGATAATTAATTTTGTTGATAATAATTATCAATTAAAATTCCGATTAAGCTATATGTCGGATTAGGAAATGGACAGAGGAGTGATTTAACAAAGGGAGGTTAGAAGCTTTATATCATATAGATAGATTTTTATAAATAGTATTGTAATTTATTGTCAATTATGTAATGGAGGAGGAGGTACTATGGCGACAACAGGCGAAAAGTTGGAGCAACAGATTGATCCGCGACGATGGTATGCGCTGGCGGTCATTCTTCTTCCGATACTGCTAAATTCTTTGAATACCTATATGATTCAGGTCGCGTTGCCATTAATACAAAGTAGTTTAAACGCAAGTTTTACAGATGCTCAACTAATTATGACCTGTTTTTCGTTCAGTTTAGCCGTCGCATTGGTTATAAGTGGAAAACTTGGTGACATTTATGGCAGGAAGCGGCTTCTGCTTATTGGGGTGAGCGGATTCACGCTCATGTCTATGTTGGGAGGTTTTACATCCAGTTCGACAATCCTAATTGTCATTCGGATTGTGCAAGGAATTGCAGCAGCATTAATACAACCCCAAGTGCTTTCCATGATGCAGATAAATTTTCTATCGCGTGAAAAAGGTCTTGTCTTCAGTATTTACGGTGCTTTACTAGGGTTCGGATTTGCATTTGGACTTACATTGGGAGGCATTCTGGTTAATTGGAATGTATTTTCCTTAGGGTGGAGAACTGTATTTTTTTTCAATGTTCCCTTCGGTATTCTTGTTCTGCTATGTTTACCTCTGATCCAGGAATCGCATGGCAACCGCGCACAGAGAATTGATTGGACTGGTACAGCCTTCCTTATTAGCGGATTGTTTCTGCTAGTTTATCCGTTATCAGAGGGACAGAAACAGGGATGGTCACTTTGGATATGGGGATGTTTGATTTTATCGTTAGTGCTCCTGCTTGCATTTATTGTAGTGGAGGTTCATAAGCAAAAACAAGATGATGGACCACTTATCAATTTGATGATTTTTAAACAACGTTTATTTGGAGTGGGATTGCTTTCAGTTGTTTTTATTTATCTTAGCATGTTCTCCCTCTTTTTCATCTTGACATATTATTTGCAGTTTGGCTTACATTTTGATGCCCAAGCGACCAGTTTTGTTTTTCTACCACTAGGTGTCGGTTTTTTCCTAACTTCACTAATTTCATCCCGAGTGGTGGACAGATGGGGAATGGTTGTGATGAAAATTGGCGCGTTAATTACGGCAGGTTGTTGTTTTTTACTTATTTTATTATTGCATATTGATGCTACACATCTGTTGCATCTGCCATATAGTTTGACTCTACTAGTGTACGGGCTGGGACTCGGTCTAGTTACAACACCACTTACTAGAGTTGTGTTAAATACCATTCCAAGGGAAGAAGCAGGGACAGGTTCGGGCTTATTTAATACAGTAATGTATTTGGCCAATTCATTAGGAGTAGCATTGAGTAGTATTGTATTCACTGTTGCTTTAGGACATTCCTTGACAAATGCGACCATATCCAACTATGTAAGTGCATTTTCCGCCTCTTTAATGCTATGTGGAGGACTCTCTTTGTCTGCTTATGTTTGTCTTGTTTTCTTATTTAACCGACAAAACAAATAGAAATCAAATTGTATAAAATTAGGAGGGAGAATATATGTTTATGAGAAAATACGTCTCGATGTTTATGATTGTCATGCTTTGCTTGTTAATGTTATCTGCTTGCTCGCAAAAGACAGTTGAATATAAAAAGCCGAGTCAGAGTCTTACCGAAGCAACTCAAAGTAATTCGATTGGAAAAAGCCATTACCCGTTGACTTTAACGGTTTATGACGACACAGGGAAGGAAGTACAACAAACGATTGAAAAAGAACCGAAACGCATTGTGGTCATTGGGCAAGGTTTTGCAGAGTGGATGCTTGCTTTCGGAGAAGAAAAACGTATCGTTGGACTAGCTTATTTGGACAAATCCTTTTCAGAATATGAAGAACAAATTAAAAAACTTCCTATTATTACGGATATGTGGCCTTCAAAAGAGGCTATTTTGGAGTTGCAGCCGGATTTGATTATCTCGATGTCCTCTGCCTTCCAAAAAGAACGGATTGGGGATATTTCTTTTTGGAACAAGAGGGGCATACCAGTACTTTCTGGAATCAACTATACTACTGGTCGCACCATCGACAGCTTTTTTGAAGATATTACGAATCTAGGAAATGTACTGAACATCCAAGATAAGACGGAGGCTTTTGTAGACAAGCAAAAAGAACAGATTAACGATATTCAGACGAAAGCTGTGCTTGCAAAGGACAAGCCTAAAATTCTGTTGCTTGGAACTAGTGGAGAAACGACTTATTATTATGGTCCAACACTTTGTCTCATTGATGAAATGATTGAAGGTGCAGGAGGAGAGTATATTCAAGTGTCTAAGGAAACATATGTAGAGATGTCTGAGGAATCGATTCTATCCGTAAATCCGGATAAAATTATCATTACTGGATTTCAAAAATCAGATAGTGAAGCTTTGATTAATCAATACTTGAACAATCCAAAGCTGAAAAATGCGACGGCAATTAAAAATGGAAATGTAAAAGTTGTCGAATATACGACAGCTGTTCGTGGAAGTCTTGGGCTTACAGATTTGTATAAGGATGTTGCCCAATATATTCATCCTGAACTGTTTAAAGGAGAATAGACATGATAACCACACAAAGAAGTATGGAAAGATGGAAAGATAAACGTTACCTGTCCTCAACAATTATAGTGATACTATTCATTGTACTTGCTTTATCCGTCGTTGTTTCGGTTTCAATTGGACAAGTATCTATTCCCTATAATCAATCTTTTTGGATTTTAGTGGAGCATATCACAGGATTACATACTAGCCACATCATCGAAGATGCAGATGGCATGTTTCTAGATGTGATATGGCAAATTCGCTTTCCACGAGTGTTATTGGCTATGGTAACGGGTGCAGGTTTAGCGCTATGTGGAACTATCATGCAGGCATCAGTTCAAAATCCATTGGCTGACCCATTTATACTAGGAATATCTTCTGGCGCTTCATTGGGTGCAACGTTCTCCATTATGCTTGGGTTTGGAGTAGGAGGCATCTTAGGAGAGCTTAGCGTTGCGACATGGGCATTTATCGGAGCTTTATGCGCAGCAGTTCTTGTTTTGGGTTTGGCTAGCATCGGCGGTAAAACCTCCTCAGTGAAACTAATTTTAGCTGGAACTGTCATTAATGCGTTATGTAGTGCATTTTCAAACTTTATTATTTACTTTGCTAAAAACACAGAGGGTATTCGCTCCATTTCTTTCTGGACAATGGGAAGCTTGGCCTCTGCAGAATGGGGAACACTTCCATTTGTAACAGCGGTGGTTCTTGTGGCAGGGTTATTTTTTCTGTTCCAATTTCGAGTTCTTAATACCATGCTGATGGGGGAGGAAACAGCGGTTACGTTAGGAATTAATCTAAATTATTATAGACGATTGTATATGATAATCTCATCAATTATCACCGGCATGCTTGTCTCAACTTGTGGAATTATCGGGTTTGTAGGTCTTATTGTTCCCCATATAGTGCGTAGTGTTGTCGGATCCAATCATAAGCGACTTGTACCTGTTGCTCTTCTGTTTGGTTCATTATTCATGATATGGGCGGATGTATTTGCACGAACAATAATTCTTAATGGAGAATTACCACTTGGAATTGTTACATCGCTTTTGGGTGCACCAGTCTTTATGTACATGTTAATCAAAAAAAGTTATGGATTCGGGGGAAACTAAATTGAATCTATCGGCAGAACATATATCAGTAACGCTATCAGGAGTAGACATTGTAAAAGATATTAGTCTTCATGTGGAAAATGGACAATTTGTTGGACTTATTGGACCTAACGGATGCGGGAAATCAACGTTATTGAAAAGTATTTATAAAGTCATTAAACCGCAAAAGGGTTTTGTATTTTTAGGACAGAAGGATGTTCTTAACTCATCCACGCGTATGATTTCAAAGGAGATGGGGGTAGTAGGGCAATTTAATGAATTAAGTTTTGATTTCACCGTTCATGAGATGGTAATGATGGGAAGAACGCCACATAAACATCTGATGGAATCCGATAACAGAAAGGATTATCAGATTGTCGCGGATGCGCTAAATAAAGTTAACTTGTCTGAGTATGCAGACAGAAGCTATTTGACATTATCAGGTGGAGAGAAGCAACGTGTGATACTTGCAAGAGCGATAGCACAGCAGCCTCAATTTTTAATTCTTGATGAGCCAACAAATCATCTAGATATTAAATATCAACTTCAGATTTTAAAGGTTGTCAAATCACTAAACATAGGTGTTCTTGGGGCTTTGCATGATCTTACAATGGCAGCCATGTATTGCGATATTCTTTATGTAATTAAACAAGGTCAAATTATAGCATCAGGAAAGCCTGAAGAAATATTGACCAAGGAGCTTATTGAAATGGTCTATGAAATAGATTGTGAGGTTTACTCAAATCCAATTACCGGGGATATGGCAATTACTTATATAACATAGAGTATAAAAAAGTGCTCCTTGAATTTGATAATCTACACTGGATATAACACTGGCTTGACATGTAATTGTCAAGCCATTTTACCGTTCATATTTAATTTTATGGTGTGAAGCGGTTTTTTAGCTTGTTATCCTCTACATCCAATTGACTAATCCGTTTAATAAGATCACTTGGATTACAACCATAATGCTTGCGAAAAGCAGTTGTGAAATTGCTGGCATTACTATAACCAACAGACGCTGCGGCTTCGCCTACATTTAAACGCTCTACTTCTAAATACCAAAGTGCTTTCTCCATTCTTTTTTGCCGCACAAGCTCAAAGATTGTCATGCCAAACAATTCACGAAATCCTTTTTTTAGCTTAAATTCATTCATTTCAATACGCTTGGATAATGCACGAATAGATAGTGGTTGTTCAAAATGCTCCTGCACTAATTCATGAGCTAGTTCTAGTTTGGAAATATCACTGCGACGCAGCATCATATTTCCTCCAACATGACCATATCCATCTGACTCTCCAAATAGTGCTAAAAATTCTAGAGCCTTACTTTCTAAATACAAACGTTTCATTGTCCCAAAATGTTTACAATGTATCATTTCAGAAACACATCTTTGGATGGCAGGCGTATTCGGATATTGATCAATATTTCCACGGTGATGATTCAGCCATTTCTCCATTTTACGTTTCTCCGTCACATCCTCAGCATAGCGTAGCAATTCAACAGGAGTAAACCTGATTTCAAGAAGCTGATTTCGAATGTCTGCTTTTTTTTCCTCATAGACTCGAACGTCTTCCAAAAAAAGAACATTCCCTGTTTGGGCAATTGTTAGGCTATTCTTCCCATTCCAATCACAATGAATTTCTCCGTTAACACAGTAACTCAATTCAAATAATTGGCAAGATTCCTGAATATGAAGTTTCATATCCTGCTGGAATGTGACGTCTGTCAACATAATCTCCATACCTGGACGAATCTTAGTTCTAATCAGATTTCCCTTGCCTATATGAGATGGAATGGTGAGTTGTTGTTCCCAGTTTCTTTGCTGGACGTGTCCTTCGACCATTTCCGTAAATTGATCAAATAAATCATGAATCTTAGTAACGTTTAAAGTCAATTTATCTATCAACTCCTTTTCTATATTTTTTATATTTCATAAAAGGAGTCTATGATTACCACAAATGATAATTGTCGTATAAACTAAACTATTTAGTCAGAGAAGAGGGAAATATGACAGTAGTGTTTGAATCATGCTACGGGCTTATTAGTATATTTTTTCTTATTCAGTTTTTATGCAGATAATTAGAATGAAAATGATTATTATTATCATTCATAAGTATACTTGAAACTTCTTAATAGTTCAATAATGATGAAAGTTAATTTCAGACAATGGATTGAGGTTAAAAAGTTAATTTATTAATATAATAACAATTAAGAGAGTAACTAGTATCAGATATTCTCTATTGAAGGTAATTTTATTCTTATAATTTATAATTACAGTTATTAAGAAAGGTTGATAGCATGAGTAAGAGCTTTATTATTTTTGGAGCTAGTCAAGGATTAGGTGATGCATTTGTAAAGGGTTTACCTATAAAGGGTGATACGGTATGGATGGTGTCACGTACACGACCAAATAGTTTAGATCTAAATGATGGAGTAATTCGTAAGTGGCTCTCAATCGATTTATCTAGTCAACAACAAATTACTATTTTAAAAGAAACGTTACAAGGGATTGCCATCGATGTATTAATTTATAATGTTGGGGTATGGGAAAAGCGTGGTTTTGAGGATGACTATACATTTGATCAGGATGAAGTAGCAGATATTTCAAACCTAATCAACATTAATCTAACTTCCACTATTACCTATATACAAGCACTATTACCTAACTTAAGACAGGCGAAAAATGGGAAAATAATTTTAATTGGTTCAACGGCAGGTTTAGATCATACGAATAATGCACAAGTTTCGTTTGTCACATCTAAATTTGGCTTACGGGGAATAACAAATGCGCTACGTGAACATGTAAGAAAAGATAGGATCTCCGTAACATGCATTAATCCAGGAGAGCTTGCTGCAGAAGTACCCTATGAAGAAGGTGCAGAAAAGGCCATTCTTTTATATGAAGGTACTCGTATTCCTGTTCAGGATATTGTGTCTATTGTCCAATGTGTGATAAATTTATCACCTGTTTCATGTGTAAAGGAAATTAATATCCCAGCTATAACAGATTTAAATGCTTGATTGTTTTTATTGGTCAGCTAGCAGTGAATGGGTTCTCTTTTCATCTGCTTGTATAAATACAATACATAATTCCTCAAGTGAACCGAATATGATTAGAGCTTCAAAATCAAGGAAGTTGTAAAAGAATCATGGGCTCTTATAAAACAGCGTAGTTTAATGGGTGAAGTTTTGGGATTCTTCACAAAACTATGGTTGGAGTTAATCATATTTTGCTATGGAAGAAAAACGAAAACTCCGTATCGAGATTGTTGTTCAGACAAACCACGAGAGGAGTTTTCGCATTGCTCCAGATTATCAAAAAGCTATACTCTTTACCTTTTAAACTAGATTAAATAATGATTATTTTGTGATTTTTAATTTTATTCGAAAACTATCATCTTACTTAGCATTCTTTTTCCTTATAACATATATGTATATCATTGGGAATAAGTATAAGATTTTAACGAAAATAGTATGATATATTCACTGTAGGGAATTTAAGTAAAAGGAGAGTGGTCAAATGAATAAAATAGTTTTCCCAATACTAATAGTTATTATTTTGACTGGATGCAATGTACTACCAACTGGTATTCATAAACAACCAGAAGGTCAAATTATTTTTGATGGGGAGCATTTTAATATGTTACCAAGTAAATATGAGTGGAAAGAGGACGATGTTGAAGTAACATTAAAAGGGTCTCCTAATATTAGCGAAATAGCAGATAACTTCGAAACTTTAGAAGTCCAAAAAGGGGATGTTTTAAAATTTAAAATTGATAACAATCCAAACTCCATTACTGCAACTAAAATGAATGAAGATGGCACAATTGAAAATGTTGAAATTAAAGATGAAAAAATAACTATGCCATCTAAAGAAGGGTATTATATATATGAACTTAATGCTATATGGAATAAAGGAAAAGAATCTTTTGTTTTTGATGTTAATGTAAAATAATTAAAGATCCTCCAAATTCTCAATTAAGCAAGCATAAGAAAAATAGAACTTTACAAAAAAACTGATACTAAGATCATTGTGCCTCAAAATTCGTCTCGAAGATATATATGCGTTCGCTTAACGGCGGTAATGGGAGGGGGCCTACTCGATTTGAGCTTGTAAAAAAAAGAGTATACAAAAGTCAGTCAATCTTGTTCATTTTGTCCGAACTCAAAGCAGCCCCAATTTAGTTCTCATTCATTCTTGTTTTAACTTCAATATTTTCATGGTTTTCCAGTTTATGAAACTGATAATCCGTTCATAAAACAATAAACAATTTCTTCCTCTAACTGACTTAATGGACGATTAAGTTGAGTTGACAGCTCATTAACCAAATTCAAGTGGTTGCTTTGATGCTTCTCTGCTAAATCACATATTAACTTTAATGCATTTATATAACCGATAAACTGCTCTTTCGTTAATGGGAGTTCATGCGAAAGCACATAGATATCGGCATCAAACATTTCAATACTTTCTATGAGATGTCTAACATGATCGATTTTATATAGTGGTTGTTGTGTGTAAATACTTGGATACAGGCAGTCCCCTAAGAAAAGTACTTTTTCTTCCTCTACAAAAATGATTGAGGAGTCATCAGAATGATCCCCACCTACATGTTGGACGACACATCGAACTCCACCTAAATCAATTTCCATTTTTTCTTTAAAAGTAATATTAGGTAAAGTGATGGTAATATTTCTGTCCACGCCATATTCCTTTTTTATCATTTCAGAACAAAACTCAATCTCTAAGCCTTTTTCCACACGATTATCTAAGGCTTCGTCAGACCAATCATAATCTATTATGTTTTCAAGATACTTTTTTGTGTTTTCATGTGCTATTGTTAATAAATTCATTTTATTTGTTCCAAAGCTATGATCCCAATGCCAATGTGTTAAGACGACAGAATGATAATTAGCGATTTGATACTGGTCTAGTGCATCAAGAAATAACTGAGCATGCTTGTCAGAATTTCCTGCATCTATAATTAAAGTTTGGTGTATCCCACATATGGCAGACAGTATTGGTCGATCTGTTTCAGGATCAGGAGGTAAATAGTGTACGCGATTAGTGAGTTGCTTTAAATTTTTCTCCATGAGCTTAACTCCCTTTGTTGTTATTTGTTCCGACAATCTTATCTAATGTGTCCAAAACATTTTTTAACTCGTTTAAACTTACCTTCGAATAATATTTTTCTACGAGAATATCGTCAATTTTTTTTAGAAGCTCTCGAAACTCTTGACCCCTATTCCCAAGAGATATTAAAGTCTCTCTACGGTTTATTGAATTCTCCTGCCGAACTATCATTTTCATTTCATCCAGCTTTGAAATAACTTGGCTAACTGCACTTTTAGAAATATCAAAATGATTGGCAATATCATTCGCAATTACTGGCTCATTACGAATGATATAAAACATGATCACTTCTTGCTGAGGGGTTAAATGAAAGTTCTCCAATTCCTCAACTTCTTTGGTTTCTTTTAAAACTATCAATTTGAATTGCTCAAATTTTTGATTAATTTTGTCGATAAGTATTAAATAATCATGCATAGTTGTATCATCCTTCATTTTATTTATTAAGTTAAGTTTACTTAACTGTTTGATATTTGTCAATCATTAGGGGTATTTGAGATAAAATGGTGATTGAGATTTATTTTTCTTTTCAGCAGACGTTATGTGGATTTGGTAGAGGAAAAATTCCAAATCCACATTTTCTAGTGGGATAAGCGTTAGAGTCTATTCCAAATAAACATAAATTGTGCTGCATCAGATTCGAGGGCAATTTGATGATATTCTGTCGATTCATCATCTGTAATCAAACGCCCTTTTTGAACATTTAAGATAGCATGTTTAACAGATTCAGGATGTTCAATCGAATAATGAGAATCTTTTAGGAGGGTTAGGGCAGATCGGCATTTATGTTTATCGATGCGTTCATTTTTTCCTTTGAAATACAGCTTAATTAGATAGGGGATATCATCGATGATTAAACCGAGTTCAGGGTTTGAACGTACGGTTAATTCATCACAATACCAATTGGACTTACCAGGCTCAAACCACTGTACTCTTTTATTTTTAAAAAATTTTAAATAGGCTTTTACAGCTTCTTGGTAATTCTTCTGACGTGCAGGGATGGCATCGTCTATGATGGTAAGTAAATAGGAATCATTATATCGATTTTCGTGGTATTTTTTTAAGCCTTCGCGTAATGCTCTCCAATAATCTTTAATCGGATGATAGTCCCCCTGGTACTTAATGTCCTTCACAAACTTTGTCTTGGCAGCACTTCCCTTCATCGTGAAATCAGTAAATTGTGTTAAACCAATGGATGGCTTTGTGATAATCGTCACCTTACATCACCCTTCTTTTATCAAAATCCAATTGTTATAGATTAATATTATATTGGTAAGAGCAAATTTTTATGAGAAATCCAAAGGAATGGGGTTGCTATTCATACAACCAGTTGTCATTTTGTAGCAGCAACTGGTTGTTTTAATTTCTTGCATTTGGATGTGGGTACGATATTTGGATATTTTTTATCGTTGCAGTTAATTTTCTATTAAAAAAATTATAAAAATAGAATAGTATTTATTCTTTTGTTTTGAAATTTCTGACAAAAAAACATTTAAAATTGGGAAATAGTGTATCGTTATGCATTGAAATAATGTTTATGCATTTTTTTATACAAGAAAGAATCTATGTTTTTAATAATCCAAACTGTATAAAAATTTAAAAAAATGTTGGGTTGAGTCAATTTTTCATTTTCTTTATACTGTGAAAGTAATTATTCGAGAGGAGAAAATATCATGAACAAAGAAGTTACAATTATTGGGGTGCCTATGGATTTTGGTCAAACTAGAAGAGGGGTTGATATGGGGCCAAGCGCTATTAGATATGCTGGGTTAACAGATCGACTTGAAGGCCTTGGCTATTCGATTGATGACGAAGGGGATTTAAATATTAAAATAGTAAATGAAAGCAAAGAAACTGAAATAACGACTAACTTAAAAAATTTAAAAACTGTAGCAGAGGCTAATGGCAAGCTTGGTCAAAAAGTAGATCAAGTCATTTCCTCAAATCGCTTTCCGTTAGTTTTAGGAGGAGATCATAGTATCGCCATTGGAACATTAGCAGGGGTCTCAAAGCATTATGAGAATTTAGGTGTCATTTGGTATGATGCCCATGGTGATCTAAACACAGGTGAAACCTCTCCCTCAGGCAATATACATGGGATGTCCTTGGCTGTAAGCTTAGGTCTTGGTCATCCTGCACTCACTAATATTGGAGGCTATGGTCCAAAAGTAAAGCCTGAAAATGTCGTGATTATTGGTGCCCGTGACTTAGATCCAGGAGAAAAGCAGCTTATTAAAGAACAAGGTATAAAAGTATATACCATGCATGAAATCGATCGATTAGGTATGACAACAGTTATGTCAGAAACGATTAATTATTTGAAGGAACGTACAGATGGCGTCCATTTATCCCTAGATTTAGATGGTCTTGATCCAAATGATGCACCAGGTGTAGGAACTCCAGTTGCAGGTGGCATCAGCTATCGTGAAAGCCATTTAGCTATGGAAATGCTATCAGAGGCGAATATCATTACCTCTGCAGAGTTTGTAGAGACAAACCCAGTATTAGATAAATATAATAAAACAGCTATCGCTGCAGTCGCTTTAATCAGCTCTTTATTCGGCGATAGATTACTTTAAATTATGGATAAGGGCAATAAATTATCCCATAAAGGAAGAACTTTTCTTAGAATAGTAGGTCGCCACAACCAAATGTAAGAAAATAGCTCTCCCTCAATTAAGTTTACAATAGAAAGGGCGACAGCTCTAGGTAATCACTAGCATTAATTTTGTCAGAATATTGACAGTTCTTTAAATATATTAAATTAATAACCTAATTATTATTAAAATTTCTAATAGTTATCTTCATGCACTTAAAAAAGAAAGTGCTTACAAGATAATTTGCGTAAGGAGTTTTTATATGGCAGCAGAACAATATGAATTAAAAAGAAGCATGAAAGCAAGACACTTATTTATGATCTCACTTGGCGGATGTATAGGAACTGGTTTCTTTCTTGGGTCAGGCTACACTATTCATCAAGCTGGACCAACTGGTGCCATTCTTTCGTATTTAGTTGGCGGATTAGTCATGTATTTAACAATGCTATGTTTAGGTGAATTGTCTGTTGCTATGCCAGTATCAGGTTCATTCCAAACATACACGACGAAATTTATAGGTCCTGCTACTGGTTTTGCTGTCGGCTGGCTGTACTGGCTAGGCTGGGCAGTAACTGTTGCACTCGAATTTTTAGGGGCTGGACAACTTATGCAAAGATGGTTCCCTGAATCACCCGTATGGATGTGGTGCCTACTATTTGCTGCACTGCTCTTTGTATTGAATGGTTTATCAGCAAAAGCGTTCGGTGAAGCAGAATTTGTTTTCTCAAGCATTAAAATATTGGCCATTATTATGTTCCTTGCAGTTGGTGGGGCGGCCATGTTTGGTTTAATTGATATAAAAGATGGAACAGAAGCACCATTTCTTTCTCATTTTTATGAGGGAGGGCTATTTCCAAATGGCGTATCAGCCTTGCTTATTACCATGATTACTGTGAATTTTTCATTCCAGGGTACTGAATTAATTGGTATTGCGGCAGGGGAGAGTGAAAATCCTGAAAAGACAATCCCTAAATCAATTAAACAAACAGTTTGGCGGACGCTTTTCTTCTTTGTGTTATCTGTCGTTGTACTAGCAGGTATGATACCTATGGAAAAAGCAGGAGTTGTTGAAAGTCCATTTGTTGTTGTGCTAGATAGTATAGGAATTCCGTATGCTGCAGATATCATGAATTTTGTTATTCTGACAGCGCTATTATCTGTCGCTAACTCTGGACTTTATGCAGCAACACGTATGCTATTCTCTCTTTCTGTTGAAAAGATGGCAAGCCCCGTTTTAGGGAAGGTGAATAAAAGAGGGATTCCTATGAATGCATTACTAATTACACTTGCTGTGGCTGGTTTGTCATTGCTATCAAGTGTATTCGCTGCAAAAACAGTGTTTGTTTGGCTTTTATCTCTAGCAGGCTTAGGCGCACAAATTGGTTGGATTGCAATTACGGCCTCCCAAATTGCGTTTAGAAGATCCTATATACGTCAAGGTGGAAAAGTGGAAGATTTAAAATTCAAAGCCCCACTCTACCCACTCGTTCCAATTTTAGGTTTAGTAGCAAACTGTATTGTCATGGGAAGCTTGGCATTTGATCCATCTCAACGACTAGCTCTATATTGTGGAGGAGCATTCTTTATTGGCTGTTATATCGTTTATTATGTAAAGGTAAAGAAAGTTACAAATTTAAAAATTAATCAACAAGAAGTACAGTTAAAATTAGAGCAAAAAATGTATCTATAAGCTAGATGGAGACACTGAATGCCTCAAGATAACACAGTCATGTAGGTTTGTAATAAAGTTTGATTAAATTAATGGATATCAACCTTGATATGAGAATAGTTCTAAAGAGCATGTTTTGAAAAAAGATTGTTCAAAACATGCTCTTATTTAATGTAGCAGATTAAATTCTTTATAAAAAAGTTTGATTATTTTTTAAACCCTAGTTGTACTAAAGGCCCGTTTGTTTAAGTTCAGGCTTGTAATGAAGTTTGATTAAAAGCCCCTCATGCTACCATTCAAATTCATATTCAAGAAACAACCATTGAATTAAATGTACTCAAGCGATATTTTGCCAACCTCAACCGCCTAGGATTTGTTATTACTACCATGGCGTTTCAGTTTTATGTTCAATAACTTGTAATACTTTCGGTTCAACAGCTTTTATCATTTGTTCACTTGAAGGAATATCGTCATTATTTTCACCTTGAATTTGTCCTTCAGCCTGTGTTTTTGCAATCACATCAATTACTTGTTGTTTAGAGACATTTTTAGATGCTGCAATCTCAACAACAGATTTACCTTTTGCTAATTCTTGTTTTAATTCTGTTGGGCTAATTTTTAGTAAAGAAAACAGTTTTTCATCGTTTAAAAAGGAATCAGCAGTATAATCAGGCTTACCATTTGTAGAGAAAAAACCTTCTACTTTAATGTTTGAAGGTGTAGTCTCACCTCCGATTAGAGAAACACTGATTGTATTGTCTTGAACAAATGCCTGATAGAAAGGTGTTTTTGATCCCTTTTTGGTGTAATTCAACATAAACGTTTTTTGATCCGGGTTCTCCATTTGTTCCATAGCAAACTCGTACTCTTCAATGTTGCCAAACATTTTATCAATTAGATAATCTACCTTCGACTTGATTTCCTGATCGGTTAAGGCAGTGAGTGGTTTCTCCTTTGGCTCCCAATTCTCCTGATTCACGTGTTCAATCGCACCCGTAATACCGTTTGTATGAAGGGAAATCTTTTTGCCAATTCCTCCTTTTTCCTGCAGTATGATGCTTGTTTGGACACCTTGAACCTTACTTGCATTGATAATCTCAAACGATTTTGTTTCGGGAAATGCGTTATACAGCTTCTCTAGTGTTGCTTTGCCAACCTCATCCACCTTGACTTGTTCAACAGTCATTGGTGTTCTAGTAAGCATTTCAATCAGGTTAGGGGCCGCAAATGCTGCGGTTGGAATCAAAATCGCAGTAGCAACTAATCCACTAATTAATCGTTTTTTCATGTTTATTTCGCTCCTTTTTCGTTGGAAATATTGAGAATAGGATTGTTCTATTCGTTTGGAAATGGCCGGAGGGCACTTCATAGTTTCTGCCTCTTTGTGCAGATATTCACGGATTTTGCGTTCAATTGGCATTAATTTCTTCCATCCTTTCTGGGGGGAGATTACTTAAGTTTTTTCGAAGCACCTGAAGGCCAGCATGATACCTGGACTTGACCGTACCCAGCGGAATTTCGAGCAATGTCGCTATTTCCTCAAGTTTATAGTCGTGAAAAAAGCGGAGGACAATCACCGATCGTTGTTTATCGGTCAGTTTTTGGATTGCCTGTGTTATCATTTGCTTCGTCCCATCCATCAACACAGAAGGTTGATCCCAATGAGGCTCTTCCCGAGAAAAGGCACAGATGCGTTCAAAAATTCGGAATCTCCGCCAGCTCTTGACCCGAAATCTCTTCACTTGACGGATTACCAAGCCGTTTAGCCAGAAGTGGAAAGGTCTGTTCGTATCATAGTTAGCAAGTGAGGTCCACATTTGCATATATATCTCATTCATGACATCTTCCCGATCCTGCTGATGATCCACCAGAAAGGAGACTGTCCGGTAGACGTCCTGATAGGTGGCATCATACATCATACGAAACGCCTGTTGATCACCTTCTTTCATTTTTTGGAGTAATTGGTACATATATTCATTTTGCATTCAGAGGGTCCTCCTAAGTAAGCTTACACACTATATTGTCTCTCTATCAAAAAAAGGTTCGGTTCTTTGTTTTTTTTTTGCAAACGGCTGAGTGTCGGCGGCCATCGATCAGGAAGACAATCAGGAGTACAACGACCCGTAGTCTATTGCTATATTTTTCAGTCTAGGTCATAGCATGGTGATTTATTTCATTTTAATTTCGCCGTTTCTTATTGCTGGTTACTTGGGGATTCTAATATTTTTTACACGGCGATAAAAGTTATTTGGCACAATCCATCTTTTTCCTTAACTTTTTTAAGATGATAAAAGAGTATCAAAAGGCTAATGAAAAACAGAATTTATTAGAAATGATCAAACTTTATTACCCTCTGAAATATCCTTATCCAAAGAGGTGAAGCATCGCAACTTTTTTATAAACGTCGCGACTTTATTCAAAACATCGCTTCTTTTTTATAAATTATTAATCTTTATTTTAAATCATCAAGTCACCCGACAAGTAAAAAAGACATCATAAGCACGTTTCCCTGCTTATGATGTCTTTTCCTTTATTGTATTGTGTCTAAAACTTTTTTTGAAACATAAAATTCCGTACCGTTATAAACATTGATTGTATCAAATGTATATGTTTTAGACGTATTCATTGATGCGTCCTTATATACCATAGTATTTTTGTTTACTGGAATAGTAATGGAAACATCCGCTTTTTGGGCTATAAAAATAGGATTTTCTTTATCTGTTACATCTACTTTTGTTGTGAAGCCTTTTTCTGTAAATGCTTTTGTTGCAGGTATATATAATTCGGCCGTTAGCTTATCTAATTCAAAGCCCATAAACTTTGCCATTGCATGTGCTAAATCAGTATTTTCGACAAGACCAGTTATTTTAGACGGACCGAATGAATATAAGAATACATCCTCGCCAGTATGGCCACCAGTTGTATAGCCAATATTGGCACGATTTGCAAGCATTTTAACCATTTCACTGCCAAGGTCTTTAGCAGATCTTAATATAGTAAGCTCTTCCTCTGTTAAATTATCTAGACCATAAAGTGCAGCAACTTCTACTAAGTTTGATTGATCTTCTTTTAATTGCCCTAGCGCACCTTCAATCGTCATTGTAGCCTTCTTTAAAGGATCGATGTAAGCAGATACAGGAATGCTTGAATAAGTATTTGTTGTGTTAATATTTCCCATTGTAATACCGCTATTGCCGTGGTCTGTTACGGCAACCACCAATGTATTTCCGTCTTCTTTCGCAAAATCAATGGCTTCCTTCACCGCATCATCAAACGATAAAATATCACTAATAATCCCAATAGTATCGTTGGCGTGTGCTGCCCAGTCTACCTTACTTCCTTCCACAAATAAGAAGAAGCCATCCTCATCCTTTTTCAGTGTATTAATCGCTTTTTCTGTCATTTCGGCAAGCGTTGGCTCGGATGCTCTTGTTTTGGCACGATCAAAATCGTAAGCGAGGGCACTTGGCGCAAAGCTACCCCAAATTTTTGATGCTTGACTGTTTAGTAGTTCATCCCGTGTTTTGACAAGAGCATAATTTTTTTCCTTAAGGACGTTCAATAAATCCTCGCCATCTTTACGCGCATTTTTTGTTGTTCCAGGTGATAAAGATTCTAAGCCGCCTCCTAACACAACATCAATATTTTGATAGACTTGCTGTTCAGCGATATCACCATATTGGCTTCTATTATTAACGTGAGCTGAAAAGCCTGCTGGTGTAGCATGCTGAATTTCAGAGGTAGAAATTAATCCTGTGGCCTTGCCCTGCTGTTTAGCGCCTTCCAAAACATTTGCTACTGGTCTAAATGCGTCCTCTTTAGCAACTTGCTCTAATCCAGGTGAATTAACAACAGATGGCAATACACCAATAAATTTATCATTCGACTTATGTCCAGTTGCTAAAGCTGTAGCTGCAGGAGCGGAATCTGTGATGGCAGACTCAGCAGAGTACGTACGCATGGCACCTGTTAAAATTTCATCCATTGCCAGGCTTTCTCCCTTATACCAACGCGAAAGTGTAATGGCATTATTACTGCTACCATCCATCACAAGCATAATAACATTTGTTGGTTTCTTTACTTCCTCTGCTTGTACCTGTGGTGTAGTGATACTAACTGTTGATAAAGTAAGAGCACTTGCTAAAAACAATGAAGTCCATTTTTTTGAATATTTCATGATTTTCCTCCTTTAGATTAGTTCAATGGTAAGTTTAAAGGAAGGTTGTAAAGTCATAATTAAATAGATGTTAATAAATTATGGTAATATTGTTAACTAAAATCCTTAAAAAATAGCTGATTAACGGTTATAAAATAACAATCATCTTTTAATTAGAGAATAGCGGATGCCTAGAACTAAAAAACATAAATACTATGGTTTTACATTGAGGCAATCAAGTTAATACGAGAAAACAGATTATCCGACACTATTTTTAAAGTTTTTATAAAGTAAAAAGCTTATAAGGAGATTCTATAAAAAGGATGAATTCAAAACACATGAAAGAGGGCCTATCCAAACTTAAACTTTTACTTACCTTACAATTTTCTTACAATACACATATTCTAGGGAGATTAAGTTACTAAATAGAATACACTATAGTTAGAAGAAGGGAAGGGGGATTTACTATGTCCAAAACAATATTAATAGTGGATGATGATCTCGATATTGTGAACTTGCTGAAATTATACTTGCATGTAGAAGGATATCGTACAGTGGAAGCATTTGATGGAAAATCGGCTTTTAATCAATTAAAAAACCACATTATTGACCTGGTTATTTTAGATATTATGATACCTATTATTGATGGCTATCAGTTGTTACAAATGATACGCCAAGAATACAAAATTCCAGTTATTTTACTGTCTGCTAAAAACCAGGACTATGATAAAATTACCGGACTAAAGTTAGGTGCGGATGATTATATCTCTAAACCTTTTAGCCCTTTGGAGGTAATTGCTAGAATTCAAGCCCATTTGCGGAGATCGTATGAATTTAATAATGTTGTATCCTCTCAGTTGAACGCTCAAATAAGGGTAGGGGATTTACTTTTGTCTCAGCAGGAATGTGTGCTTTATATCAAAGAGAAAGCAATCTCTCTCAGTGCACGCGAATATCAATTATTAAAGCTCTTGATGAGTGAGCCTGGACGAGTTTTTACAAAAAAACAAATTTTCGAACGTGCCTGGAATGAGCATTATATTGCTGACGACAATGCAATAATGGTTCAAATTAGTAGACTTCGAGAAAAAATTGAGAAATGTCCACGGAATCCTATATTTATTAAAACGATTCGTGGGCTTGGATATCGATTTGCCAAGAAAGATGAGTTGATTCCATGAAATCACAGAATCGGCTACAGCGCGTATTGATTACTACATATATATACTTTTTCATAATTGTTGCACTAATTGCAGCCTTTTCATTGTTTGTATTAAACGAACAAATTGTAAATTATTTTTTGGAGGCAGGTCAATCTTCCAAGAGTACTATTGAAGGACAAGAAAAAAATGAACAAATCTTTTATAAAATACTCATGCAAACGCTACTTCTTTTTCTCTCTTTATTAATAATAGCAGTTTATATTTTTGGGAAGTGGACTGCCTCTAGACTTACCACTCCACTTCATTTAATCGCTGACGGCATACAAGATATAGCGCGGGGACAATACAATAAACGACTTAACTTTAACGCAAGTTACGAGCTTGCTCAAATTCAAAATGATTTTAACAAAATGGCTGAGCAACTGGAGAAAGTAGAAAAAGAAAACCAGCGCTTAGAAGAAAACAAGCAACGAATGTTAGTGGATCTCTCTCATGATTTAAAGACTCCGATTACTACAGTTAGAGGCTATGTTGAAGCACTGGAATTAGGATTGATTAATGAAGAAGAGCGAAAACGAAGAATTTTAAGCTTAATCTCGAATAAAGTTGAGCTGGTATCAGAACTTATCGACAATATTTTTGAATTATCCAAGCTAAACAGTTCTAATTATCCTGTTATGGTACAAAAAAGTGATATAGCAGAATTTATGAGAGAAATTGCAATAGAGTATTACGAACAATTTTCAGAAAAGAACTTTATGTTTCAATGCACTATTCCTCAAGATGTAATTGATTATCCTTTTAACGCTACATTGTTATATCGAGCGATATCTAACATTCTCTCAAATGCATTAAAATATAATCCAGCAGGGACAATTGTACAATTGGAGCTAGTATCAAAGGAAAATGGCATAGAAATTGTTATTCAGGATAATGGGATAGGTATTCCTCCAGCAATTGAAGAAAAAATATTTGAAGCTTTTGTCCGTGGTGATCAAACACGTAAAAGTGATGGAGGTACTGGATTAGGACTTGCGATTGCTAAACAAGTGATTGAAAAGCATGGGGGAGAGATTACGCTGACAACAAATGGTTGGACAAGCTTCAAACTTTTTTTGCCCCAAAAATGACCACAAAAAGAGGTTTTCTCTCAATTCAGCAGAAGACTCCTACCTTTACAGGTGGTGAGATGAATGTAGTTTTGGTTCCTTCTCAGTGGGTTGTGCACAATTCAAAATCCGGACTAATTTCGCCTTGGCAAAATTGCTTTGTAAGATAATTGAAAGAAAGGAGAAAGTCTCAAGAAAGAATCATCCTGTAATCTAAAATGGAATAGATTGTATGCAGGAGGAATCAAAAATTGAAGGTATTAAAAAAAGCGTGGGCTTATTTTGTCCAAAAATTTTTCAGAAAAATAAAGAATTACGAACCAATGTCATTAGGATGGAAGGGGGCTTCCATCGTTTTAGGTAGTGTCTCTTTTTTAATGATTTTGATTCAAGGAAAGTTCTTATTAGACCAGCGTAGTGTTTTTGATTTCGTGATTGGAATTTTGGTATTTATTTTTTCTGTGATCATTATCAGTGGGGTCCTTACCCTTTTGTTTCAGTTGCTAAAAAAGATACCTGGTCGTTATATTTGGGTACTTGTCACCTCGTTTGTTTTTCTTTTATTCAGCGTGATTATTCCTTTAGAAGTTGCTATTCCTTTAATTTTATGTATAGTTGCTTTTGTCTCTTTGTGGGGAGCATTACTATTTAAATGGATAAAGGGTAGCTATAGACATGCTAAAACTTCTAAAAGAGTAGGCGCTTCTTTGTTGCTAAGTATAATGACGATTGGTATGGTGGTTGGGGGCTATTGGTTGCTTCAATCAGGTGAAGTAAATTCCCCTGATTTCACTTTATCACAGCTTAAAGCTTCGAAGCATTATGATAATACTATGCTGAATAATCCGGCAAATCCAGGTAGCTATCGAGTAAATAAACTTACTTACGGTAGTCCACATACTTATCGGAAAGAATTTAATCAAAAAAACTCTTTGGAGACTAAAAATGTGGATGGCACTAATTATTTAGAAAATTGGTCCTCTGTTCGTACAAAAACACTAGGTTTTGGGCCGGATAAATTGCCATTAAATGGTCAGGTGTGGTATCCAGACGGACAGGGTGTTTTTCCACTAGTATTAATCGTGCACGGTAACCATTTAATGACGGATTATTCCGATCCAGGTTATGAGTATTTAGGAAAGCTTCTTGCGAGTAGAGGGTATATAGCTGTATCAGTAGATGAAAATTTTCTGAATTTCTCTCCATATGATGATTTATTTTTAATCAGTCCTCTTAAGAATGAAAATTCAGCGAGAGGTCTTATACTGCTGGAGCATTTACAGTTGTGGGAAGAATGGAATAAAAATAGCAATAATCCATTTTATCAAAAGGTAGATATGGAGCAAATAGCGCTCATTGGTCATTCCAGAGGTGGAGAAGCTATTGCAATTGCAGCTGCCTTTAATGAAATGAATCACCCACCAAATAACGGTAATATTAAGTTTGATTATCATTTTTCTATCCGCTCCCTAGTTTCTATTGCAGGAACAGATGGACAATATTTACCTTCAGGAAAATCACTTCCATTAAAAAATATAAACTATTTGGCGCTTCAAGGAGCCCATGATATGGATGTCAATAGCTTTACAAGCTCCAATCAATTTAACCGTATTTCTTATTCAGATAAAGAAGATTATATGAATGCTTCAGTCTACATTTATGGAGCTAATCATGGACAGTTTAATGAAAAATGGGGACGTGGAGATGGTGCGGGTACAGCGAATCAATTCTTTAATTTACAACAAATTATGCCACGTGAACAGCAGGAAACAGTTGCTAAAGTATTAATCTCCGCATTTTTGGATAGTACGTTAAAGGAAAAGAAAAACTATCAAAAGATATTTCAAGATTTAGGATATGCAAAAAAGTGGCTTCCTGACACACAGTACATTTCTAATTATTATGATTCACAGACCTCTTATATTGCTACGTTTAATGAGGATATTGATCTTAATACAACCACTGTTCCAGGAGGAAAGTTGAATGGTGAAAATTTAAAGGAATGGAAAGAGGAAAAAGTCAAACTGAAGTTTACCGAGGCACAGTATAGTGCTGTGCAATTAGGGTGGGAATCTAATGATTTAACTTCCCCAGCCTCATATACTCTAGCACTACCTGATAGAGGGCTGGTGCTAGAGCAAAATAACTCCCTTGTATTTTCACTTGCTGCCAATGGGAAGGAAGGCAAGGAAAAAGGAGAAGAAGCACTGATTGATTTTACCATTACTGTAGAAGATAGTGAGGGGGAAAAAGCAAGTCTTCCTCTTAGCCATGTTGCCAAATTGCCACCTGCAATAAGGGGGAATTTGCTGAAGAAACCTTTTTCGGATGTAGGCCCAATTACTGAACCAGTATTCCAGTATTATAAATTCCTTTTAAATGATTTCCAAGAAATAAATTCTCAGTTTAATCCATCTAGGCTAGAAAAAATACATTTTCAATTTAATTTAACAAAGCAGGGAAAGATATTATTAAATAATATAGGTATAAGACATGAAACATAATATTTTACTAAATGGTCAAGTGACCCTTTGTGAATATTTAGTCAAAATGAAGGTGATTTCCGTTCCAGGCTACTCGCTTTCCTGTGGGCGAGCGACGAGCCGCTTCCTGCGCTGACGCTCCGTGCAGGGTCTCGTCTGTCTCGCTATCCCACGGGAGTCGAGTAGCCTTGCACTCCAATCTGCAATAGTGTAGAACTTTAAATATTTTCTTCCTTCAAAAGTAAAGTAAAAGCATATTACTCACCAACATTAAATGGATAGAATAGTAGTACAATTCTATAGCTGTCAACCTACATTTTTGTACATAAAACTACTTTATAACTAAACATAAAGCTACTTATTGCTGGACTGCTTTCGCATAGGCTTCATTTTTGCATAAAATAGTGATGGCTAAGACTTCAATTTATCACTATACATTTATGTGAAATACCAATGAAAATACTATGAGAATGGTTGATTGGAGTGTAGACTGAGTGACTCTTTGAGGATTCACAGCGTCACAGAGGAGACCCTGGAGCGCGCATGCGAGTGAAGCGGCTCATCGGACGCCCCCAGGAAGCTCTGCTCTGCGCGAAAGCGAAGCGTCAGCGGCAAATGTTTTCTGTAGCGAAAGCAAAGCGACAGCTACAAAGCACTCAGTCGGAACGGAGATCAACCCCTCGTTTTGAAAAAGGGCATACTTTTAAATTTGTCACCTTGATTTCATTGACATAATAGTATTTCAACAACATGAAGGGGATTAATCCAATATGTATGGATTAAACCCCTTTTTACTTTTGAAAAGTAATTATCAATAAAAAATAAATGAAGTTATATTATAGAATAAATGTCATATAGCAATAAGGTGCTTTTGGTGAAACGTAAAAAAGGTTTAAAATTTTTTCATATGGACCAAACTATTAGAAATTTAATTTGGGGTGGAAAATTTGGCCATATCTAATATGTACGAAGAAAAAAAACATAAACATGAAAACCGTTATCAATATGGACAACAAAATCTGTGGACGGGCTTATTATTTGGTTTGGGGGTAGTAGCATTTATAGATGAGGTAATCTTTCATCAATTATTGCATTGGCACCATTTTTATGATAAATCTACAGCTAATATTGGATTAGTTTCTGATGGTTTATTCCATGCCTTTAGCTTTTTTGCAACAATAGGATCTGCTTTTTTACTTGCGGACCTTCATCGTAATCATGGTTTTTGGGTGAAAAGATGGCTTGGAGGTATTTTTCTGGGTGCAGGGGTGTTTCAACTATATGATGGCATCATTCAACACAAGTTCATGAGACTGCATCAAATCCGTTATAATGTTGAAATTCTACCCTATGATTTAGTTTGGAATGTACTAGCAGCAATTCTAATCATTATTGGCATAGTTTTACTCATACAAACTAATCACCAAAAGTACTAGGAGGTTTATAATTTGCATTCTCATGAATCTCATATCCAAAATTTCTCGATTCTTATGCAACTGATATTAGTTTTACCATTTTTCATTTCTCTTATCTCCTACATTGTTGCTGTTTATTATTCTAATCAGCATAAAAAAAGTTGGTCTCATTTACGCACAGTGAGTTGGATACTTGGGCATTTATGTGCCATCATCACATTAATCGGTCCATTTGCAGAGCTAACACACATAAATTTTTCAGCACATATGGTTGGTCACTTATTGCTTGGGATGCTAGCTCCACTATTAATTGCTCTAGCGGCTCCAGTGACTTTACTTTTAAGAACAATTCCAGTGAAAATGGCACGTCCTATTTCCCGTATATTAAGAAATTCTTACTTTAGTTTTGTTCGTAATCCAATCATAGCATCTATTTTAAATATAGGTGGTCTATGGTTACTCTATACTACACCGCTCTTTAACATGATGCATGAAAGCTCACTTTTATTTATTTTGATCCATGTTCATATTTTTCTAGCTGGCTATTTATTTACCATTGCTTTTATCTATATCGATCCAACTCCTCATCAGCAATCTTATATCTTTCGTTCAATCGTTTTATTAGTAGCATTAACAGCTCATTCAATATTATCTAAATATATTTATGCTCATCCTCCTAGTCATGTACCTACCGAACAGGCAGAACTTGGAGCAATAATCATGTATTATGGTGGAGATGCAATTGAAATTGGACTCGTTTATTTACTATTTTACCAATGGTTTAAAAAAACAAGAGGTCCTTTATCTACAAAGTTCATGCCATCTAGCTAACGGCCTACATATTTTAGATAATAAAAGGATCCCTGACGAACTTTTCAGTTTTAGTGACATTTGTTAGGTTTAAGCTTTGAATTATTTGGTTCATATATAATCCTTTATCTAACTGAACAATGAAGATTTGTAGTTGTACCCATTAGTTTTCATAAGACTGTCCCTTTTTATAAAAATAGCCCTATTGTTGACTGTTTTTAACCGATTAGAACACTTTAAAGGAGATAAAATACTAATGGAACCAGCAGCAATTCGAATGTCAAAAAGAGCCTGTACAGATGAAAGACAAATCAATGATTTTTTAGAAAATGCTCATACTGCTTTTCTTGGACTAGTTGATGATATCATGCCATATGTTATACCATTAAATTTTGTATATAAGAATGGAATTTTTTATTTTCATGGGGCAAACCAAGGAAAGAAAATAGACATCATGAAGAGTAATGTGAATGCATGTATGACAATTAGTGATAATTATGGCACAATGGTAGATCCAACTCCTGCCAAAACGGATACAGCTTACATGAGTGTCATTGCAGATGGTAAAGTAGAAATTGTCACTGATTTAGATGAAGCAACTGCTGCCATGCAAAGTATGCTGGATAAATATGTACCAAACTATTATAAGGCCCCTTTATCGAAAACTCATATTGATAAATACCAATCATCCTTAGGGAGTAAAACGGTTATTTTTAAAATAAAACCACTAAATTTGACCGCAAAGGAGCATCGATTAAATGAACAACTCAAATTTTATCCAGGAAGATTCGTTACACAGGATTTGAGGTAATTATTTTAAAGACTATCAATTAGTTAGTAACTTTCTGATGCACTGAACTTAAATAAGTAGACAAAAATGCCTTTCGTTGAAAAATGGGTAATGACCCTGCAAACAAAACGAGAGGTATTTTTTTTGTGGGAAGAAAATTATTAATATTAGTGCACTCTTCAGAGTGAAACCCTTCTTTGTTTAAAGTTTCCTCTCATATTCATTGAATAAAAATTTAAAAAATTTAACCTAATTTTAAACTTTTTCGTGTATAGTTTTTTCAGTTGAAAATATAAAGTTCAACGACAAGAAAAAAAAAATAATAGTGAGGATGGTTCTAGAAACAAATTAATCTACCATTATTTATAGGAAGGGAGCTTACTCAAATACTTTAACAAGTAATAAAATATTGAAGAGTAAAGGATTGTGATGAATTATTTGAAGAAATTTCAGCAGTGGGGCGTAATTATTTTATTTTTTATAATTTGTTTATTAATACCATCTGGTAGTGAAAACGTTAAAGCTGTGGATCCAGAGGGAGCAGCTATCGTAGATCAGGAACAACCACTACAAATTGGTAATGTTTGGGTTAATGCCGAACTTCCAAGAAGTCAGTCATTTATGCCTTCATTTTCGGGTTATCTTAGCAAGATTGACATTAGTATATTCGACTATAAGGGTTCACCTGGAGCCCTTAAAATAGAAATTTACGACGAAGGAAATATGTCTCTACCTATTGCTTCAGCAACAAGAGATGATATTAGTAGCGGGTGGATATCCATTGATTTTAGTAATAATAAACCCTATCTGAAAAAGAATATGAGTTATCGAATGATAATTTCTACTGAAAATGGTGGAATTAGTGGCTTTGGTTGGTATGGCAAGTCAGGTAATCCCTATCCAAGAGGTTTTGCTTTTGGTGACTATGATTTTTCATTTAGAACGTACATGATACCAGATTATTCACTATCCCCAGCAGACAGTCAAATATTTGTAAGTAGTTCTAGTCTTGTAGCGAATGGAGTAAGCCAAGCAATAGTGACGGTACAGTTAAAAGATGCTCAGGGCAATGATATAACAACTGGTGGAGAGATGGTTACTATTTCCTCAACACTAGGAACAGTTAATGCAGTCACAGATAATAATAATGGCACCTATACAGCAACTTTAACTGCCCCGTCAACTACTGGTACTGGTACAATTAGTGGAACTGTTGGCGGTAAAATGATAGCAGGGACAGCTAGCGTGCAATATGTTCCAGGTTTAGCATCACCAGAGAAAAGTACAATTGGAGTTACCAATGGTTCTCTTTTAGCAGATGGAATAAGTCAAGCAACAATTACCGTAAAATTGAAGGATGCTCAGGACAATGAAATCAAGGCTGGTGGAGAAACAGTAGCTATTTCCTCAACACTAGGAACAGTAGGGGATGTAACCGACCATAATAATGGCACCTATACAGCAATCTTAACTGCTCCGATAACAGTTGGTACATCGACAATTCGTGCAAGTGTTGGGGGTAATACAATAACTGCAACAGCCAGTGTACAATTTAGTCCTTTACCAGCGCAAACGGTTACCGCCATAGTAGCATCATCTACACCAACAGTTGGTATGGATAATATCCTTAAGTTGACTGTAAAGAATGCATTAGGTAATAAGGATACTACATTTAATGGCATAAAAAACGTGACAATTAGCGGCTATAAACAGGCTCCGAACGGGTCCATAGGTAGCTTTAATGGTCAAATATTGACTTCAATGAATGAGATAGTTGCGCTAAATTTCACAAATGGTGAAGCAACTTCAAGCTTGAAACTGAACGCAGCGTCAGTACAAACAATCGAATTAGCAGTGTCAGATGTTAACACTGCTACAGCTAATTTGTTAATAATTACGCCAGCAGCAGGAAATGCAGCACTGATGAAGTTGACAACAGATATTATTCCCCCATCTGTCAATGGAGGGGCATTTGGACAACAGCCTGTATTGACCCTTTATGATGGCTATGGCAACGTCTGTGTGAACGACAATACAAAGGCTGTTACAGTGACCAAGAAAGATGTTGGAGCGTGGACATTGACTGGGACCCTAACGGCTACAGCAAACGCTGGAATCGTTAGCTTTTCTAATCTAGGTGCCAAGAATGCAGCAAAAGTGACAGGAGCACAGTTGACTTTTGATGCGGCGGGGTTAGCTCCGTTAACAAGCACAGCTGTTACACTTATTCCAAAACAATATAGCATTGGATTTGACACAGACGGTGGTAATCCTATAGCAGACCTTTCCATTACATATGGAGATAGATTAGTTGCACCAATAAAGCCAATCAAAACAGGATATACGTTTGTAGATTGGTATAAGGATGCAGGATTTACAACAAAGTGGGACTTTTCGACAGAAGTAATCACAGCTGATACAATGCTCTATGCTAAATGGAAAGTGAATAGTTATGACGTAACATTTAATACAAATGGTGGCACAGCCGTGACATCTGAATCTGTCATATATAATGAAAAAGTGACAAAACCGACAGCACCAAGCAAGACAGGGCATACATTTGAAGGGTGGTATAAGGATAGTACACTTACAACAGAGTGGGACTTTTCGACAGAAGTAATCACAGCTGATACAATGCTCTATGCTAAATGGAAAGTGAATAGTTATGGTGTAACATTTAATACAAATGGTGGTTCTGCTGTGACATCCGAATCTGTCATATATAATGAAAAAATAACGAAGCCGACAGCACCAAGCAAGGCAGGGCATACATTTGAAGGGTGGTATAAGGATAGTGGCTTCACAACAGAGTGGGACTTTGCAACAGATATAATTACTGTCGATTTAACACTCTATGGCAAATGGAAAGTGAATAATTATACCGTGACATATCACACAAATGGTGGTTCTGCTGTGACATCCGAATCCATCATATATAATGAAAAATTGACAAAACCAAAAGTAACGACGAAGGCAGGATATACTTTTATAGGGTGGTATAAGAATGCAACTTTCACCACAGAATGGAATTTTACAAATGATGTGGTAACGGAGGATATAACACTCTATGCTAAATGGACAGTAAATTCAACTGGTGGTGGAGGTGAATATCCATTAATACCGACAACTCCAACAGTACCAGTAAATCCAGTACCGACGCCGATTGAACCGTCAATACCAGAAAATCCATCCCCATCTCCCGAGGAACAGTCAGGTACTGAGCCAACTAAGCAGGAGTCTCAACAGCAGCAACATGTCTTCTTAGACGTACCGAAAACACATTGGGCTTGGGTGATGATTCAAGACATGACGAGAAGAGGGGTTATTACAGGATATCCTGATCAATCATTTCGACCTGATGAATTTATAAAACGCCAGCATATTGCCATTATGCTAACACGAGCTTTTGAGCTAGAACCATCCCGTGAGGCTACCTCTTTTTCTGATGTTCCACCTAGACATCCTTATTATGAGGCGATAACAAAGCTGCAACGGGCAGGCATTATAGATGGCTCGAACGGGGCATTTCATCCAAATGAATGGTTGACACGTGCCCAAATGGCAAAAATTCTTGTAGCGATACTTCAACTGCCACCAGGTGATACGAGCTCATTCAAAGATGTAAGTACAGACCATTGGAGTTATGCTAATATAGCTTCCTTAGAACGAGAAGGTATTGCCTTAGGCTCGAATGGTTATTTTAAACCAAATGATCCTGTCACACGTGCACAATTTGTGGCTTTGATATACCGAGCTCTTAATCAATAAGAATAGAAAAGCACATCCTATCTTTTTAATAAAGAAAAGGATGTGCTTTTCTATTCTTATATATATCAATATATTACCTTCCAATTAAGATCTCCTTCTAAAACCTGTGATGCTAAAACAGTCGCGGATTAGCATTATTAAATTACAGTATCAGAAACCTCCACGCCTTACTTTCTGGCAAAATACTCTTCGTAAAATGCGATTTATGGATTGTATCATTGCTGTATTTTTGGACATTTATCTTCAATCCAAAGGCTGATAGACTTACAGAATACTTGATTAGGAGTGATAACAATGATGGATGTACGCTACAAAATTAGAGAAGTATTAGATATGAACAAGATCGATGCATTTTTAAAGCATGCTCGTATTGGGCATCTTGGAATGGTTGATGGTCAGCAACCGTATGTAGTTCCGCTGAATTTTGTTTGGTCGAATGGAAATATTTATTTTCATGGTGCTGGAGGTGGGCGAAGAAATAAAGTGGTTCATGAGAATTCGGAGGTTTGTTTTACTGTATGTGAGGAATATGGGACAATCACTAATCCTGTACCTGCCAAAACAGATACGGCATATATGAGTGTTATGATTTTTGGTGAGGCAAAGCCTGTTGTCAATTTAGATGAAGCTACATATATGCTGCAAGAGATGATTGATAAATATGTACCTGGGTACTATACACGCCCATTGTCCAAACAACATGTAGAGAAATACCAATCTGCAGTATTTGGTGGTTCTGTACAAGTCTACAGAATTGATCCACAACATATAAGCGCAAAAGAAAATCCGATTGAGGAAGGGAAAATGTTCAAAACTGAATAAATAAGAATGGAAAATTAAAAGTTCAAAAAGAAAGGAATTTGCAAATGAGATATTTAGATCAGCAAGACAGGGCGATAAGTAATGCCATCCAGCAAGAGCTTTCACGACAACGGGATAACATCGAGTTAATTGCCTCAGAGAATTTTGTCAGTCAGGCGGTTATGGAGGCATCTGGGACAATACTTACCAATAAGTACGCAGAGGGGTATCCAGGGCGTAGATTTTACGCAGGCTGTGAGCATGTAGATATTGTTGAAGAGCTTGCCATTCATCGTGTGAAAGAGCTGTTTGGTGCTGAACATGCGAATGTACAGCCACATTCCGGGGCACAGGCCAATATGGCGGTTTATTATGCTTCTGTCAAATCAGGAGATACAATCTTGGGCATGGATTTATCGCATGGGGGACATCTCACACATGGTAGTCCCGTTAATTTTTCAGGAAAGTTCTATAATTTTGTTCCTTATGGTGTAGATAAAGAAACAGGGCGAATTGATTTTGATCATGTCAGAAAGCTAGCTCATCAGCATAGACCGCGTATGATTGTTGCTGGTGCCAGTGCCTATTCAAGAATGATTGATTTTGAGTTATTCGCTCAAATTGCGAACGAGGTTGGTGCCCTTTTCTTTGTGGATATGGCACATATTGCAGGGATTGTCGCTGCTGGGCTACATCCTAATCCTTTACCACATGCTCATTTTGTAACCACGACTACCCATAAAACGTTACGTGGACCAAGAGGGGGTATTGTTATGTGCCGTAAATCTTGGGCACAAGCAATTGATAAAGCTATTTTCCCGGGATTACAGGGGGGGCCGCTTATGCATATCGTCGCCGCAAAAGCTGTTGCGCTTGGAGAGGCACTAAATCCAGATTTTAAGAGATATATCAAGAAGGTACTGGAAAATGCCAAAGTATTAGCGGAAACATTCATAAGTGAAGGATTAACCGTTGTCTCAGGAGGAACAGATAATCATATTATCTTACTTGATTTGCGTACGGTTGGGCTTACTGGTAAAGAAGCTGAAGCAATACTCGATGAAGTGGGCATTACAGCAAATAAAAATACCATCCCTCATGATACAGCCAATCCATTAGTTACTAGTGGGATTCGATTTGGTACGCCTGCAATTACAACTAGGGGATTGGGTCCAAAGGAAATGAAGGAAATTGCTCAATTAATTGCACTTGCCCTGAAAAATCCTAAGGACGCAGTAGTTAAAAATCAAATATTGGATAGTGTGAGAGAAATCACATCTCAATTTCCTTTATATGAAGGATTTAATTAAAAAATAGGCTGGGGAATAATGTATGGATATTTCAAATATGCAAAGATATGTTAGACAATTTAGTGAGGAAAAAGGATTTACTGTCAATACAATTCAAACTAGAATGCTATATTTAGTTACTGAGATTGGAGAGTTAGCTCAAGAAATTTTAAGTATTTCCTTTCAACCTACAGAGGAGAAGGTCCGACTAACAAAAGAAAATATTGGTTTGGAGATGTATGACGTAATTTTTAATGTAGTAGATTTAGCCAATCAATTAGATATTGATCTAGAGGAAGCATTTCAAAAAAAGATGGAGATCAATAAGTACAGAACATGGTATGAATAAAGCTATATAATCTAAAAGCCACTACCCCTAATCGCACTAGAGGTAGTGGCTATTTTTGTTTAGGAGTCGTTTATAAAGGATTTATGGATTGTTGAAAAATATATTTATGGATGTTTTTGTGCAATCCATAATAAGGTATGCTTAGTGCATTCATTACAAAATAAACGCAAAGGGAGGAAATAATATGGTTCATTTAGTTGAGGAGAATCTTACAACTGTGAGGAAGCAGATGGCATTAGCTTGCCAAGCTGTGGGTCGTAAGAATGAAGAGGTCAAATTGTTACTGGCAACAAAAACGGTTCCCCTTGAAAAATTAAAGATTGCGATGGAGGCAGGGGAAATGTTGTTTGGTGAAAATAAAGCACAAGAACTTCGAGACAAATTTCCACTTATGGAACAACATAACCAAGTAGAATGGCACTTTATCGGGCATTTACAAACGAATAAAGTTAAATATGTTGTAAAGTATGTAACCTTGATTCATTCTGTTGATCGTTTGAAATTAGGACAGGCATTACATAATCAGCTTGTGAAAGAGAATAAAACGATGGATATTTTGGTACAGGTGAATACATCTCGTGAAACAAGTAAATTTGGTGTTTCACCTGAGTTAGCATTGGAGCTAGTGGAACAATTATCCCAATTTGAAACATTGAATATAAAGGGGCTAATGACGATTGGAAAATTGAATGCCACAAATAATGAAACTAGGCATTGCTTCCAATTACTAAAGCAACTTCAAACCCAAATACGTGCAAAAGAAATTCCCCGTGTTGAGATGGATATTTTATCAATGGGCATGTCGGGTGATTTTACTGTTGCCATTGAGGAGGGCGCTACTATCATAAGAGTGGGGACCAAAGTGTTTGGGCAACGCTATTTGCCAGATGAATACTATTGGAATGAAAATAAGTTACAGGATGATTAGGAAAGGGGAAAAGTCTATGAATGTAACAACACAAAATTCATGGCGTGCTCAAGATTTACTATCACCCACAATAGCTGCTTTTATATCTGTCATTGTCAACTACGGGGGTACTTTTATTCTTGTTTTTCAGGCTGCTAAGGTGGCTGGTCTTAGTCCAGAAATGACTGCATCTTGGATATGGTCAATTTCAATCGGGGTTGGGATAACTGGCATATGGTTAAGTTACCGCTACCGCGAACCAATTATTACAGCTTGGTCAACACCTGGTGTGGCATTTCTTGTTTCAGCATTGGCAGTTACCCCCTATGCGGAAGCGATAGGTGCTTATATGATTTCTGCTATGGGATTTATTATTTTAGGATTAACAGGAATGTTCGAGCGTTTTGTCCGGCTTATTCCACCAGGCATTGCTTCTGGACTTCTTGCTGGTATTTTATTACAGTTTGGTATTTCAGCATTTGGCGGAGCAAAAGTTGATCCTTGGCTTGTCATTATTCTATTTATTACGTATGTCATTTTAAGAAGATTTACATCTAGATATGCAATCGTAGGCATTTTGCTTACAGGATTAATTTATTTGATAAGCATGGGGCAGGCGGATTTTGGCAATATCAAATTAGCCCTTGCATCACCAGTATTTGTTGCACCAGAGTTTTCGCTTCATGCCTTATTAGGGGTTGCGCTGCCACTTTTTATTATTACTTTGACAGGTCAATATATGCCAGGGATGTTAGTACTGCGAAATGATGGATTTAAAACGAGCGCAAATCCAATATTGATCATTACAGGATTAGGCTCACTTCTAACAGCTCCATTTGGCTCTCACGCCTTTAATATAGCAGCTATTACCGCAGCAATTTGTACTGGAAAAGACGCTCACGAAGATTCAAGGAAACGTTATATTGCTGGTATCATCTGTGGTATTTTTTATATAATTGTTGGCATTTTTGGCGTCACTTTGGCTGCTTTGTTTTTAATTCTCCCTGCAACATTTATTGCTACACTAGCGGGCTTAGCATTGCTCGGTACAATAGGGAGTAGCCTTGCAAATGCCTTGATAAATCCTGAAGGACGTGAAACAGCACTAATTACATTTTTGGCTACAGCCGCAAATGTTACATTACTTGGAGTAGGAGGTGCGTTCTGGGGACTGGTAGCAGGGTTAGGGGCTCATTTATTGATAAATGGTCAGTTGCTAAAGAAACAACAAAATACGAATAGTGTGCAACAAACTAAATAATAAGAGACTTAATATAGGCCACCATCTAAAATAAAGTAAGATGGTGGCCTTCAATTATAATAAGATCTTTGCCAATCGACTAATCCCTTCTTCAATCGCTGCCTCGTCTATTTTAGCAAATCCTAGTACCCATCCTTTACGATTGCTTTCCAAACAATATTTGCTAAGTGGATAAACACGGACTCCCTGTGTCAACGCTAGATTGGTCAGTTCCTCTTCTTCAAATGATTCTTTGGCTTCGAGAAGCATATGAAGACCGGTTTCAATACCGCTTAATTTAAAATGTTTACCGAGACCTGTTGCCATAATGGCCTTTGTCATAGCCTCATGTCTTCTGCGATAGACATTTCTAGCTCTCCTCATATGACGCATAAAATGACCATGTTCAATAAAATGGGAAAGCGTTAGTTGCTCCATAATTGGAAGATGGCGATAGGTTAAAGCTTGTACCTGTGCAAGCTGGTGAATGGCGTTTTTGGGGCCAACAACTGCAGAAATTCGTATACCAGGAGCCACCATTTTTGAAAAACTCATCATATACAATGTATGTTGGGGCTGCTGACTAAATAAAGTAGGAAGTGGGCCACCGCGATACCTAAATTCACCATCATAATCATCTTCTACAATCCAAAATTGCTTTTGAGCAGCCAGTTGTAGCAATTGCTGTCTGCGAGGTTCTGACAAAATAACGCCGACTGCACACTGATGGGAAGGTGTCACAAAAGTAAGTTTTGATTGTGGATGAATGTGCTCAACTTGTAAGCCGTACTCGTCAACAGGAACAGGGACAACGTTCATACGCCGATATTTCATTGTCATCCATGCAGCGGGAAATCCAGGGTCTTCAACAGAAACTGTTTCGCCTTCATGTAAAAGCGCCTGAGCAATTAAATCGATACTATGCTGTGCTCCTGAAGTTAAGATAATTTGATCAATATCAACATGAACTCCTCTTTCGAATGTCAAATATCGTTGAATCTGTTCACGTAGTGGTGTATAGCCATACGGATTGCCATATCCCCAAGTATCTAAATCTGCAACCGCTGATGCCTGTAAAAAAGATTGCCTCCAAATTTTCCGGAAATGCTCGTCCAAGTATGGCTCATGGGGACAAAAATCAATTTCAACATGTTGCTGTTCTGTACCTCTAAACCAATTGTTCAATTGATTTACAGCTGTGCTTATGTAAGGTATTTCTGGTGTGGATGGTCCTTGGTGCATAGATTCTTCCTGTAAGCCAGCTTGATAGCCCCATTCACTTACCCTTGTTCCACCACGCCAATTTGTAACAGTGTATCCGCGACTGAATAATTCCTCATATACAATTTGGATGGTTGAGCGTGAAACACCAACTAATAAGGCAAGTTCTCGTGTTGGGGGTAGTAGCTCTCCAGGCGGCCATTTTCCTGTTGTAATATTATGAATGGCTTGGTCAAGCAATTGCTGCCATATAGGACTCTTATCTTCTCGATTAACTTTTAGCATTTCATTCACTTCCAATCTATAAATCAATTTTGCCTCGGCGTAATTGTAGTTACCTCTTTGCTTTCGCTACAGATAACCCGTGTTGCTGTCGCTGCGCTTTCGCACAGTAAAGATGCTGAATGAAGATAACATTATTAATATGGACTGTTAAATTGTGTGAAAAAGTTATATTAAATACATGCCATAATTTGAATGCTATCATAAATTGCTTTCTTTTTGCAATGAACCAAAAAATAAACTTTCCTATTTATATGTTTTATTATTAGATAAACAAAGGACCAAATCATAACTAGAGTCCTTTGAAATTGTGTGTTACTATAAAATACAATCATTTAATCATTGATTTAGAAATATATGGAAGTTAAATCCTCCTACAAGTTCTAATCAAAAGTTGTTGCAAAGTATTGATATACCAATTTATAGGCAGAAAATGAGTGAAATATATGTCATACGAAAACAAAATCCTACAAATGAAAAAAATGCTTGGTAAAAAAACTACAACACCAGTCAAACAAGAGAAGCCTGCCACATATCAAAAGCCCGAGACCCCTAGCTATACAGAGCGATGGAAGAGGGCCGGGCTGACAGTTGTAGAAAATGACTTTGGTATTGTTTTTAAGCGGCAGGTTCATTATCCGTATCATTATCAACATGGGGATTATAAGTTGCAATCATTTTTCGAGGCACTAGCCAAATGGCAAGAGGCAAAGTTTGAACATCCCTATGCACTAGATAGCAATGAACAGGTATTATTTTTCGATACGGAAACGACAGGCTTAAAGGGAGTAGGTACACAAATTTTTCTTCTCGGTTTTTTAGAGGTTTCAGATGAAAGCTTTATTTTAACGCAATATCTACTTGCAGATCCAGCACACGAAGCAGCATTACTTTTTGAGTCAAAGCTTTGGCAAAAAACAGCAACGGTCATTACCTACAATGGCAAAAGCTTTGACTGGCCACAGCTGGAAACGCGTTGGACGCTCCACCAAAAAGAACTACCTAAATTACGTTCACAACGACAAATCGATTTGTTGCATAGTTCAAAGCGTTTATGGAAAAATGATATGGAACGGATGAAGTTAAAATCGGTGGAAGAGGAGAAGCTTGGCTTTTCACGCATTGCTGATATTCCAGGCTATCTCGCACCTATTATCTATTTAGATGCTATTAAAAGTGGTATGCCTGATGCACTGATGAAAGTACTGCTTCATAATGAGTGGGATTTACTTTCACTAATTACACTCTATTCTCACTCCACAAACTTGTTGTTTGAGGAGTCGAATGATGAATCTGCTAATACCTTCACCAATATTGGGAAATGGTATGCAGATTTAAAGGAGAGCACTCAAAGTGTGAGGATATTGGAAAAGGTAACTTCGCAATTTGATGCACTTGAAGCAGGACATGCTCAATATTATTTGGCCTTACAACACAAAAGAAATAAAAAGTTTAACGAAGCTATTGATGCCTTTGTGGCTTCACTTCATTTCATTGATTCACGAAAAAAGTTGCATGCTTTAGAACAGCTAGCCATAATCTATGAGCATCAGATAAAAGATTACGAACAGGCCCTTTATTATACGCAGGAAGGCATACAATTAATAAAAAGGGATGAGAAATGGAGAGTAGAACAAAAACAGAAATGGGAAATTTCTTGGGCAAAGAGATTATATCGATTAGGAAATAAGAAATAATTTCCCGGGTAAGCGCAAGAAACGACAAGTTTAGCCTTACAATTGGTGTTTACAGACGATATAATGTGGTGAAGTATGCTATAATGATTTCGTGTATGTAGTGTGAGGAAGGGCGATGTGAATGGACATTAAATTAACGTCAAAAATGATCCTTGAAAAGGAATTTAAGAAAAATTTTAAAGGCTACAATGTAGAAGAAGTCGATTCATTTCTTGATGAAATTATTCAAGATTATGAAACTTTTGAAAAAGTGGTGGCCCAACTACGTGAAGAGAACAGACAGCTTAGAGAAGAAATTGATAGTACTCCTAAAAGACAACCTGTTGCATCGACAGCTGGTACGACAAACTTTGATATTTTAAAACGTCTTTCGAATTTGGAAAAACATGTATTTGGCAGTAAGTTATACGAATAATTTTTGTCATTTACATTGTATTTATTATAAAACTCTAGTATAATGTTTCGTATCATCATGAAATTCGAGTAATCGCTGCGGCGCTAGACGTCGTAGAGGAAAGTCCATGCTCACACGGCTCTGAGACGACCGTAGTGTTCGTGCTTACTGAAAAAATAAGGTAAGGCAGCTGTTACAGGCTGACGGCGGAAGGAAAACCTAAGTCTTTAGATATGGTTGAAACTTCCTGAAAGTGCCACAGTGACGAAGCTTGCTTGGAAACTTGCAAGGTGGAACGAGGTAAACCCCACGAGTGAGAAACCCAAATTATGGTAGGGGCACTCTCTAGAAGGAATTGAACGGATAGAGGGACAGAGTTATCTCTGTAGATAGATGATTACTACCCGGTCGTACGAGGTGCAAACTGTTTGAGTACTCGGGAACAAAACATGGCTTATGGAATTTATGATGCTTAACTACGAAATAACAAGCGCTCTCCAATTTGGTGGAGAGCTTTTCTTTTGAGTTTATCTTGATTCAACAGATTTTTATTGTGCGAAAGCGCAGCGACAGCAACAGATTTTTATTGTGCGAAAGCGCAGCGACAGCAACACGGGTTTATCTGTGCGAAAGCGCAGCGACAGCAACAGATCTTTACTGTGCGAAAGCGCAGCGACAGCAACAACAACAACAACACACGACGAAGTGACCAACATCTCGTTGGCCCAAAGCCCCCTACGGATGTCACGGATTTTGAAGAGAAGCTTTTTGAGGGAAGTTCGAAAAAATCCAGACGCAATTACGTGGGGCGTAATTTAAGAACATGGTACTTGTTAATCATGGCTAGACATGCGCGATAAACGTTTAAGAATAAGGCAACATACTGTTTGTTATGCCTCTGTCTCTACGCATCTAAGCAAAACATCTGAAACTGTTATCGCAACGATGTACATATTTGTCTACAAACTAGTAGGCTGCGCATAGGCGCTATTCTATAAATGAGGGTAGTTTAGAGAGAGAGAATGGAGCGGAAACATGAACGGAGCGAACGATTGGAATAGTCAGGGGAAACTTAATTCGATTTCCAAATACCCCACTGCCTTAATTACAAAAATCTTCGAAAATGTCTCTGAAGGCATAATGATTACGGATAAAGATAAAAAGATTGAAATGGTGAATCCTGCATTTGAATTTGTAACAGGCTATAAGCGTGACGAAGTTATTGGAAAAACGCCTGCTGTGCTACAATCAGGTGTACACGAATTAAATTTTTATCTAGAAATGTGGCAAAAAATACGACAAGATGGCATTTGGCAGGGAGAAATATGGAATCGTCGGAAAACCGGAGACGTTTATCCAGAATGGTTAACAATTATTGGTGTAACCAATGATAAGGGTGAAGTTACAAATTACTGTGGTATTTTCACGGATTTATCTGAAAGAAAAATAGTTGAGAATGAGTTAGAGAAACGTTTGTTAACAGACTCATTAACGGAAGTATCCAATCGATTTGCTTATATTGAAAGAATGGATGGTCTTCTAGAATCTACTTCTACTATCTCCCATTCAGTTCAACATGCTGTCTATTTTTTAGATTTAGACAGATTTAAGCAAATAAATGATACATTAGGCCATGCGGTTGGTGATACGATTTTAGTAGAAGTGGCAAAACGTATTAAAACATTGTTGAAGAATAAAGATATCATTGCAAGGTACGGTGGCGATGAGTTTATTATTACGTTAACCAATGTAAAAAATGTTAAAGAAGCAGCAAAATTTGCTGAGCAAATTATTGGTATAATTGAAAAGCCTTTGGATATAAATGGGCAGAATGTTTTTATCTCTACAAGTGTCGGCGTAAGTATGTATCCAGTAGATGGCGAAACTACAGAGCAATTAATTCATTGTGCAGATAAAGCAATGACCTATTCTAAAAAGAATGGTCTTAACGGCTATTCGTTTTATTTTAAAGAATTACAAACTGATTCACAGCGCGTGTTATTATTGGATTCAGAACTACGAAAAGCTATTGAAAATCGTGAATTTGACCTTCATTTTCAACCAAAAATATTTGTTAAAAATGAACAGATTCAGGGCTTAGAGGCACTAGTAAGATGGAATAATGAACGGCTAGGTTTTGTATCGCCAGCAGAATTTATTCCATATGCCGAGGAAACGGGATTAATCATTCCATTAAGTGAAGTCATTATAGAAAAAGCTTGTGAGGCAGTATTGGAGATGCAACAGCATGGACGCAAGTTACCTATTGCCATCAATATATCAAGCATTCACTTTAAACAACAAAACTTTTTGGAGTCGATTCAAGCGATATTAGAGCGTTACAATATGCCTGCTAATAATTTTGAGATAGAAGTAACAGAACGCACGGTTATGAATAGTGCAAATGAAACGATAAGCAAGCTAGTGCGACTTAAAAAAATGGGCTTTAAAATTTCAATTGATGATTTTGGAACGGGCTATTCATCTCTGAGCTATTTAGTGCGATTCCCGCTTGATTGTTTAAAAATTGATCGCAGCTTTATTCAACATATTGCCTCGCTCGATGAAAAACAGGCTGTAGTAGATGCGATTATCCAAATGTCCCACCGCCTAAAAATGAAAGTGGTTGCGGAGGGTGTAGAACAGGCACAACAAGTGGATATACTACGTAAAATGAACTGTGATATTATTCAAGGCTACTATTACAGCAAACCACTACCATTAAATGAGCTAATTGAATTTATGGAGTTTTGGGAAATTGAGCATCAAGGAAGGAATTAGCATATGGCAAATTATAAATTAGTAGCAACGGCTGCGATGGGCTTAGAGGCAATTGTAGCGCAAGAGGTCAAGGCACTTGGCTATGAAACAACAGTAGATAATGGAAAAGTCTATTTTGAAGGTGATGAAACAGCCATTGCACGAACAAACTTGTGGCTACGTGTGGCAGACCGTGTAAAAATTGTTGTGGGTCAATTTCCTGCAACATCTTTTGAGCAATTGTTTGAAAGTGTAAAGGCTTTACCTTGGGAAAAATACCTACCAGTAGATGCAGCTTTTCCAGTATCGGGCAAGTCTGTCAAATCAAAATTATTTAGTGTACCGGATTGCCAGGCAATTACAAAAAAAGCAATTGTAGAGCGTATGAAGCAGCACTATAAGCGTTTAGGGTTTTTGGATGAATCCGGTGCTACCTATAAAATTGAAGTTTCAATCTTAAAAGATATGGCTACACTTACTATTGACACATCCGGTGCTGGGCTACATAAGCGTGGCTACCGTCAAGCACAAGGTGAAGCGCCATTAAAAGAAACATTAGCGGCTGCTCTTGTGCAAATTTCAAAATGGAATCCGAATCGACCGTTCGTTGACCCATTTTGTGGTTCGGGCACAATTGCTCTTGAGGCTGCTATGCTTGGGCAAAATATTGCACCTGGCTATAACCGTGAATTTATTTCAGAGGCTTGGCCATGGATGAAGGCAAAAATCTGGGACGAGGTACGGAACGAGGCAGACAGCTTAGCAAATTATGAGCAACCGTTGGAAATTTTCGGGTCTGATATTGACCATCGTATGGTGAGTATCGCGCAAGAAAATGCACTTGAGGCTGGCTTTGGTGAAATAATTACGTTTAAGCAAATGCAAGCACGTGATTTTACGACACAGCTTACAGATGGCGTCATGATTGGTAATCCGCCATATGGTGAACGTATTGGTGATGTTGAAGTTGTAGAGCAGGTGATTCGTGACTTAGGAACAATCATGAAGAGTAATCCAACCTGGTCTGTGTATATGTTGTCCTCCATGAAAAACTTTGAGGAATTGTATGGTCGTCAAGCGACGAAGAAACGTAAATTATTCAATGGTTTCATTGAAACGAATTATTATCAATTCTGGGGACAAAAATCTAAAAGAGATTAAACAATGATAACGGAAGATAAGATTTTTTTCTTATCTTCCGTTTCGTCGCGTATAATAGGACCAGATAGTTAGAGGGGGAACGTCAATTGCGTAAATCTTTACCTTTTGCATTAACAAAGGATCGTTCATTTTTTGAGTCATTAGGTGACTGGATGGGCGACGTCCTTTATGATGAATTGCCTGAAAAAGGCTTTGAATGCCGTGATGAGCAAATTTTTATGGCCTATCAAATAGAGCAGGCTCTAAAAGAAAAAAATGTGCTTTTTGCTGAGGCGGGTGTAGGAACTGGGAAAACGATTGCCTATCTTCTACCAGCTGTATCCTATGCACGTTATACTGGTAAACCAGCCCTTATTGCCTGTGCCGATGAAACTTTAATCGACCAGCTAGTAAAAGAGGGCGGAGATATTTATAAATTACAGAAAACGTTAGGGCTTGACATTGATGTGCGCTTAGCAAAATCAAGAGATCAATATTTATGCCTAAAGCGCTTTGAAGAGGCAGAAAAAGTAGAGACTGATGAATGGATTGATGATATTGCATTTTCTATACCTGATGGTGTATATGCTCAAGGATCGATGATTGCCATTCAGCCCTATGGAGAGCGTAGTGATTATCCAACAGTCAGTGATGAAGATTGGCAAAAGGTGAACTATAATGCCATTATGCAGTGCTCTGTATGTGATCAACGTAATCGATGTGGTCAAACACTACATCGAGCACATTATCGTAAATCAACGGATCTTATTATATGTTCACAAGATTTTTTGATGGAGCATTTGGCTACAAAGGAATCCCGTGAACGTGAAGGGCAATTGGCGCTATTACCGGAAGTATCTATGATTGTGCTAGATGAGGGGCATCTATTAGAATATGCTGCCCAAAAAGCAATGACGTATAAAGTACAGGCGACAACAATAGTTAAACTTTTAGAGCGTTTAATGGTAGATGGTGTGCGAGAGCGGACACTGTATGCGATGGAAAAACTACAAGATGATCATGAGTTATTTTTCGATCAGCTTCGTGATGATTTAGTTGCTTCTAAAGAGGAGCGTAAACGTATCAATAAATCGCCAACACTATTAAAGTATGGAAAACAATTAGTTGACGATGTAGAAACATTACTTGAAGAATTTGTTTTTGAATCAGAAATGTATATGATTCCAGAATACGAATTGAATATGGCTGAGGAATATTTAGAACAATACCAAGCATCCTTACGTATTTTTATAGCGCAGGGTGATGCTGTTGATTGGTTAGAGGAAACGGACGGAGAAGAAACACTCGTTATCATGCCACGACTTATTACAGAAGTTTTAGCAGAAAAATTATTCTCTAAAAAACTTCCAATTGTCTTTTCATCAGCGACATTGTCTGTTAATAAGGATTTTTCATATATTTCCTATAGCTTAGGAATTCGGGACTATCAATCATTTTCTGTTCCATCGCCTTTTGACTATGAAAAAGTCATGCGAATTTATTTACATGAGCTTTCTCAAAAGGAGAAGACATCGCGTGTTCAACAGCTTTTACGTGATGGAGAAAAAACGTTAATATTATTTAAATCCAAACAAGCTATGCTAGATTTTAAAGCTGAATTACCACTTATGGAAAGGATGTATATGGCTTTTGAAGGAGATCGTGAGCTTTCAGCCATTGTTCGTGATTTCCAGGATGATACCGTCAAAATATTATGCTCCTATCATTTATGGGAGGGTCTTGACTTACCAGAGGAGGCATTAACACGTGTCATTATTTATGACTTGCCTTTCCCACCACATGATCCATTATTTGACGCAAAACGTACGTTTGCAGAAAATCCGTATGAAGAGGTAGAATTACCATTTATGCAATTGCGTTTACAGCAAGGAATGGGGCGCTTAATCCGTACTTCAAACGATCATGGGGATATTCATATTTTATTAAATGAACAAGAGGTTTCTCAGCGTAAAACATTTGAAAATATTTTAGCTGTTACACCAGAAATAAAGTAAGAAAAAGCGGGTTTGCTTAAGTTTGCAAGCCTGCTTTTTTGTTATATTGAAATAATAAAATTGGTATGAAATGCAGATGGAAATGAAAAAAGTGTTGAATATTTCTCTTTTAAGCTATATAGTTCTTTGTAATGCAACGAAAATTATTAAAATAAATTATTTTTTTTGTTGAAAATAATTTTGCAAAAGGTTTATAATGATGACAAGAAATTATATGAATAGTCATTTTCAAGTTTGATTATTCTATGATAGGGGTGTTGAACCTGTCGAACATTCGAACATTGTGTAGTCAATATACAAACTTATCTTCAACAGATATAGAAAAGCTATTAGAAATAGAAACTACACTTTCCTATTATGCAGAATTGACAGATTGCTATATGTTTATAGATTGTATGTTGGAGAACCTACCACATGCAATTGTCGTGGCAGAAGCATTCCCCAAAAAAGAAAGACATTTATACGAAAAGTCTGTTATTGGAAAATTTGTTTTTGAGAGTTTTGAGCCAGCAGTATTTGCTGCTTTTAAAAATAAAGAAAAATCATCCATTTCTAGAGCCATCACACAAGAAGGTATAACTGTTGAACAAAATGTTGTCCCTCTCTTTAATAACGAGCAACAGGTTATTGCCGTGTTAATTCAGGAAAAAAAGGTGGAAATGAAAACAACACCGAAAGATGATTTTCAAAATATGCCCTTTGCTTTAATTGAGCATATTGTCGAACCAAATTCTCAACCAATACCAGTCGTTTCTGATTTGTTAGTAGAATCTATTATTCTTACTAATCATGAGAACAAAGTAATTTATAGTAATCCTGCAGGCTATCGATTTATTTCAGAGCTTTCAGGGTTGGAACATTTTGATAATGTTGCATTGAATAAGATTTTGCCATTTTTACAAGAGGTTTATGATAAAGGCGATGATGTCTTTTTCTTAGAAATTACGATTGATCGTAAATCCTTCATTGTGAAAAAAATTCCTATTCGCAGTCAAAATGATAAAGTAACACTTCTCATTATTCATGATCTGACAGAGCTAAAGCTGAAAGAAAATGAACTGATGATGAAAACATTTGCTATACGAGAAATTCATCATCGTGTAAAGAATAATTTACAAACAGTTACAAGCCTATTGCGTTTGCAAATGCGAAATGACTTGTCAGCTTCCAATGCAAGTGCTTTTCAAGAGGCATTAAATCGAATATATAGTATTTCATCGGTCTATGAACTAATTTTAGAGAATGAGGATAATGCGGAAGAGAAAGTAGACGTTATCGCGTTATCTAAGAAAATTGGACATAAGATGGTGGGAACAGCCAATACACCTTCCATTCAATTAGTCTTTCATCATGAAGACATTCAGTTATTCTGTCATTCGAAGAAGGCTGTATCTCTCGCGCTAATCATTTGTGAGCTACTACAAAATGCATTGAAATATGCTTTTGTTGGTCGTGAGGAAGGTACAATCGACATTCAATTTTTACAGGATGCTTCCGTCATTTCACTTCATATTTCTGACAACGGCGTTGGGATGCAAGAGGTGAAGGCATCATTTGGAATGGAGATAATAACAAGACTTGTTGAATATGATTTAGCTGGCACATTTACAATTATCCCTAGTGAAGAAGGTACACATACTCAAATTCAGTTTCCTGTAAGTGAGGAGGTATTTATCCTAAATGACTAGGAAAGTAATGATTGTCGAAGATGAGTCACTAATTGCTATTGATTTAAAATTTATGCTTGAAGATAATGGCTACGAGGTAGTGGCACAAGCAAACAATGGAGAATCGGCAATTGAGCTGGCTTTTGCACACAAGCCTCAGTTAATCCTAATGGATATTAAAATGCCTAAGCTAGATGGATTAAAGGCTAGCAAAATTATTGAACAGCAATTGGGAATTCCAGTGCTATTTATATCAGCGTATAGTGAAAAAGAATTGCTCCTATACATGAAGCAAGATAATATTTTAGGATATGTTATGAAACCGTTTTCTGAGAAAAATGTCCTTCCAGCGTTGGAAGTAGCATTTCATCAAATTGATAAATTCAACCGTTTAAACGGAGAATTACTGCATAAACAAACAGAATTAGAAAAACGCAAAATTATCGAACGTGCAAAAGGTTTACTGATGCAGTCAGAAAATCTTAGCGAGGATGAGGCGTATAAAAAAATTCGAAATGAAAGCATGCAGACTCAACAGGAAATGGTGACGATCGCGAAACGAATTATTAATACCTTACAAGTAAATAGTTGAAGCAAAGACGCTTTAAAGAGATTTCTTCTTTAATGCGTCTTTTTTTATATAGATTTATCAAAAACAAAGGGGTGATGAGTAGGATGGCAATGATAGGAACGATCATCGTTTATATTATTATGATTTGTGCTGTTTTAGGGGCAATCGGAGCGATTCGAGATGCTGAGTATGGGATTGGTAAGGAATTTATGAATGGTATCCATACAGTTGGTCATATTTTCGTCCCAGCAGCAGGGATCATGGCTGCTATACCTTACTTAACATGGTTTATTAGTCATTTTATTAGTCCAATTTTTGAGTTAATTGGTGCAGATCCTGCCATTGCAGCGACAACTATTTTAGCTTCGGACATGGGCGGCTACCAATTAGCCAATGCTTTAAAAGAGTCATATGAGGGATGGGTAATGGCTCTAGTTGTTGGGTTTATGTCAGGGGCAACCATTGTATTCTCAATTCCGATGGGTCTTGCGATGTTAGATAAACGTGATCATAAATATATGGCATTAGGTATTATGGCAGGCGTTTTAACAATTCCAATTGGAGCATTTATTTCATCTATCATGATTGTGCTTTTCAATACAGAGGTTCGTGAAGTAATTAGTACAACTGAGGCACCAACATATGTATTTGCTATTTCTGTGTTACAAATTTTAATTAATTTATTGCCTTTATTTATTTTCGTTATCTTAATTGCGTTAGGACTAAAGTTAATTCCAAATGGCATGATTAAGGGCTTCATGATTTTTGGGCGTGTTATGGATGCTGGTATCAAGCTTGTGCTGGTGTTCTCTATTGTAGAAATTTTCACAGGAATCTTTACGAAGGTTTTTGGAGCGTGGGGCTTTGATCCGATTATGGCAGATGAGATCGATCAATTCCGAGCGTTAGAAACAGCTGGGTACATCGGCATTATGCTAGCGGGTGCATTCCCGATGGTGTACTTAATTAGAAAATATGCCTCTAAACCTTTAGAAGCAGCAGGGAAAAAATTAGGCTTATCATCAGTAGGAAGTGCTGGTATTTTGGCAACAATTGCTAATATCTTAGCGATGTTTACACTGATTCGTCATATGCCACCAAAAGATAAAGTTATTAATATTGCCTTTGGGGTGTGTTCGGCATTTTTACTCGGAGATCATTTATCGTTTACGGCTAACTTCCAGCCAACCATTATTTTACCTGTTATCGCTGGGAAGTTTTTAGCTGGTGTGATTGCGATTATTCTAGCCTATAAATTGTCTGTACCAACAGCTTTAAGATTGGAACAGGAAGATCGCAAGGCAGGCATTATTAAAGAAGGAGAATACCAAACAGACAATAAGTCTTAATAATTTGAAGAAAGAGGTGATGACGTGTGAGTGAAGAAAAAAAGCGGTTTATACAGGAGTTTGTGCCCGGTAAGCAACTAACATTAAGTCATCTAATCGCAAATCCAGATCCAGATATGTTTCAAAAGCTTGGTATTCAAGAAGCAGGTGCGCTTGGCATTATGACATGTACGCCTAGTGAAACAGTGATTATTGCTGGTGATTTAGCCACAAAGTCAGCCAATGTAAAACTAGGTTTTTTAGATCGCTTTACAGGCAGTCTAGTGATTGTTGGTAGTGTCTCTGAGGTGGAAATGGCGATGTTAGAAATTAACCGTTTTTTATCAGAGAAGCTGGGGTATACACCATCAAAAATAACGAAGTCATAGGATGTGCTGCCGTATGAAAAATCGAGTAATGATAATAGGCGGTGTGCAAGCAGGTAAGTCAACGCTAATGAATGCATTATTAGGGAAAGATAGACAAGCCAAAAAAACGCAAGCTCTCGTTTTTGATGATTGGATTGTAGATACGCCCGGAGAATATATTGAAAATCCAATGTATTACAGAAATATTATGGCGACATCACTTGAAGTAACACATGTGATTTATTTGCAGGATGCCACGTCATCGAGGAGTGTTTTTCCTCCACAATTTAGTTTAGGCATACCAAAGATTCAAATTGGCGTGATTACAAAAATTGATGCGCCTCTTGCAGATGTTGATAGAGCAACAGCATTATTACAAAATGTCATGACACACGGTCCTATTGTCAAAACTTCTTCATGGCAAAATCTTGGTATTGAGTTGATTGCACCACTAATTCAGCTTAATACTGACGAAGAAATTCGCCAATTTGTCAAGGATCGTGATAGCCCTTATCTCATATATAGCTCTTAGCGGCGAGAGGGAGGAGTAAGTTGAAGACAGAAAAAATTTATAGTGCAGGTATTGATATTGGAACTAGTACAACAAAAATGGTTGTTAGTAGTTTTCTGTTGAAAAATGTTGCAGGGATAACGCATGTGCCACGGATCGAAATAATTGAAAAAAAGGTGTTACATCAAAGCCCTATTATTAAAACGCCATTTATCAATCACGAAATTATTGATATGGCAAAGATCGAGCAATTTATATTTCAGCAATATCAACTTGCTCAAATTTCACCAGCAGAAATCTCTACAGGAGCCATTATTATTACAGGTGAATCTGCTACAAAGGAAAATGCCAGTGAGGTTATCCACGCAATTTCGGACTCAGCCGGTCATTTTTTAGTGGCAACTGCCGGTCCTGATTTAGAAGGAATTATTGCTGCTAAAGGTGCAGGTACAGTGCAACAATCAAAAAATACTGCGAAAGTTATTGCGAATATTGATATCGGTGGCGGTACCGCGAATATTGCAGTTATGCAGTTTGGTGAGGTTATTGGTACATGCACACTTCATGTTGGTGGTAGACTCATAGAATTTCACAATGGGAAAATTCAATCAATTTCACCACCGATTAAGAAGCTAATGGAAAAATGGTCACACCCTTTACAGCTTGGTGATTCAGCTAGTGATGCTCGTGTGGCACAGCTTATTCAAGAATTGGTAAGCACATTAGTAAAAACGCTAAATGGTCAATTAACAGATGAGCACCATCCATTACTGTTAGGTCATTTACCTAACTGGGTTAAGCCAGTTGACGCTATTGTCTTTTCTGGTGGTGTAGCTTCCTGTATCTATGAAAATGATTGTACACAGCGTCAGTACGATGATATCGGCGAAAGTTTAGCGAAAATGTTAGTACAGCACGAGCAGCTACAATCATTTTTATGGCTACAGCCTGAAGAAACTGCTCGAGCTACGGTAACGGGTGCAGGTATGCAAACAACAGAAATAAGCGGGGCAACCATTCAGGTGGATGAAGATGTACTACCACTGAAAAATGTACCAGTGTTCAATTGCCATATGAATACAGCTACAAAAGTATTTGATGAGACGGTGAAGATGGCAGTGGAAAGAGCAGATGCCCTATTTTCCACACAGGACAATCGTTCACCATTTGCCCTCTATTTTAGCGAATTACCGTATTTAAGCTTTCATGATGTACATGCATTAGGCGAGGCCATTTTACAGCACTTGGCAACAAGATGCTCCAAGGAAATGCCAATTATCATAGTCATTCAATCAGATTATGCAAAGATTATTGGGCAAACCATTCAGGCAATTAATTCAACGGTTCCAATTATTTGCATCGATCAAATCAAAGTGGAGACAGGTGATTACATCGATATAGGAGAGGTTCTGCCATCTGGCGTTGTTCCTGTTGTTGTGAAAACTCTTGCCTTCCACTCAAAGTAAGGAGGATGAATGTGAATCTATCAGTGATATTTGGTGGAGAAAAATATAATTTTAAATCATTAAAAGATGTCATGGCTAAGGCCAATGAAGAAAAATCAGGCGATCAGCTAGCTGGTATTGCAGCTGAAACCGTTCAACAACGTATCGCAGCAAAGGCTGTGCTAAGTGAGCTTTTAGTAAAGGATATCCGAGAAAATCCATTAGTGCCGCAAGAAAATGATGAGGTTTCACGCATTATCGAGGGCGACATAAATGAGCAAATATACGGAGAAATCAAAAACTGGAGTATCGAGCAGCTTCGCGAATATATTTTATCGAATGATACAGGTGATCGTGAATTAAAGCGTTTAAGCAAAGGCATGAATTCTGAAATTATTGCTGCTGTCACTAAGCTTATGTCCAATCTAGACCTGGTTCATGCAGCCAATAAAGTAGAAATACTGTCAACTTGTAATATTACCATCGGACAAAAGGGCACCCTTTCATCTCGATTACAGCCCAACCATCCAACAGACAATATAGACGGCATTATTGCCTCCCTAAAAGAAGGTTTGTCCTATGGTATTGGGGATGCTGTTATCGGCATAAATCCAGTGGATGATTCTGTTGAAAGTGTTAAAAAAGTATTAACTGCTACAAAAGAATTCATCAATGATTGGTCGATTCCTACGCAAAACTGTGTGTTGGCACATATCACAACACAAATGAAGGCCATTAAGCAAGGCGCTCCAGCAGATATGATTTTCCAAAGTATTGCTGGAACAGAAATAGCTAACCGTTCCTTCGGTATTTCAGCTGACTTAATTAGGGAAGCAGAGGAGCTTGTGAAGAAGCAGGGCACTGGTACTGGTCCGAATTTATTTTACTTTGAAACAGGACAAGGCTCGGAGCTTTCAGCAGAGGCACATATGGGAATTGATCAAGTAACCCTTGAATCACGTAACTATGGTTTTGCAAGACATTTTAATCCTTATATCGTTAATACGGTTGTTGGCTTTATTGGACCTGAGTATTTATACAATAACAAACAGGTTATACGTGCTGGTTTAGAAGACCACTTTATGGGCAAGATGCATGGCATTCCAATGGGAGTTGATATTTGTTACACAAACCATATCAAGGCAGATCAAAATGATATTGAGGATTTAAGTGTTTTACTCACAGCGGCTGGTGTCAACTTCATTATTGCTGCACCTATGGGCGATGATGTCATGCTGAACTATCAGTCAATGAGCTTCCATGATGTTGCTACATTACTTCAAACATTTGGTAAAAAACCAGCGCCTGAATTTTTAGCATGGCTTGAGAAAATGGGCATTTATGAAAATGGTCGTCTTTCAGCAAGAGCTGGCGATTTATCTTTATTTGAAAGGTAGGTGAGTCCATTGAATGAACAATTAGTATCAATGATTACACAGCTTGTGGTAGAAAAGCTGGGGAATAATGTGTCAGATAATTCAACAAATCAAACAACTGTAGATGCTGAGGAACCAAAGGAAACACTTATAAAATTTTATGATACAGTAACAAGTCAACAAGAGGAAGTCCCAAGTCTAATCCAAACAAATGAACCATTAATTAAGCTTTATCATCAGGAATCGTTCCAGTCAGAGGGTTCGCAAGGCCAGGCAAATTACTTTGACCCTCCCTATAACGGAGGAGCTATTCAACCCTTTAGCTTTGAAGCTGATGAAGTGTCTGAAAGTGTACAAGCAGCTAAACAGCATACCCCTGCAAGAATAGGTGTTGGCAGAGCTGGAACAAGACCTAAAACAAAAACATGGTTAAAATTTCGACTCGATCATGCAGCAGCAGTTGATGCAGTATATGGTGAAGTGACAGAAGAGCTGTTACAAAAGCTGAATGTCTTTCAAGTGACAACGAAGGTAACAGATAAGGAAGAATACATTACAAGACCAGATTTAGGTCGCCGTTTATCAGAGGAAGGAAAAGCATTGATTCAATCCAAATGCAAACTAAATCCAAAGGTTCAAATTATTATTTCAAATGGGTTAAGTGCTAGTGCGATTGAAGAAAATGTACAAGATGTCTATTTAGCGCTACAGCAAAGTCTTAGCAATTTAAATATTGAAATTGGTACGACATTCTATATTGATAAAGGGCGCGTAGCACTAATGGATGAGATTGGTGAGATTTTACAGCCAGAGGTCATCGTTTATTTAATCGGTGAGCGTCCAGGACTTGTATCAGCTGAATCCATGAGTGCTTACTTATGCTATAAGCCGAGAATTGGCACAGTGGAGGCTGAGCGAATGGTGATTTCAAACATTCACAAAGGTGGAATTCCACCATTAGAGGCTGGAGCGTATCTAGGTACAGTCGTACAAAAAATCCTGCAATACCAGGCAAGTGGCGTAGATCTTGTCGCTAAAGAAGGTTAGGGGGCCAAAAGATGACACCTCAAAAAATAATGGCACAAATTTTGGCGATGCAAACCATTCCAAGAGTGAATAGTGAATTAGCAGAGCAGCTAGATTTAAAGCCTTATCACCATAGCATTGGGCTTGTCACATTGACAATTGATGATGTTGGGTATGTTGCCATTGATGAAGCAACGAAAAAGGCAGATGTCGATGTTGTCTATGCGAAAAGTTTCTATGCGGGAGCAGCTCATGCATCTGGCCCATTGTCAGGGGAAATGATTGGCATCATTGCTGGAAGCTCGCCTGACGAGATTCGTAGCGGTCTTGATGCTATTCAACAAAAAATTGAGTTTGATACGTATTTCGAGGCGATTAATAACAATGAAAATCACGCCCTATTTGCCCATACAGTGGCAAGCTGTGGGACATATCTTGCCGAGTTGGCGGATGTAAATGTTGGCACACCACTTGCCTATTTAATCGCACCGCCACTAGAGGCAGTAGTTGGATTAGATGCAGCATTAAAGGCGGCAGATGTAGAGTTAAAGGTTTTCTTTGGCCCTCCGTCTGAAACCAATTTTGGTGGCGGCTTATTAAGTGGTAGTCAATCATCTTGTGAGGCTGCGGCAAATGCTTTCAGAGAAGCTATTGAAAATATAGCTAGAAATCCAGTGATTTAGAAAGGAGGCGGCTTTATGGCCACGTTAGACAAAGATTTATTAGCAATTCAAGAAATGAGAGATGCCGTTAAACATGCTAATACAGCACAGGCTGCCTACATGCAATTTTCACAGCAGCAAGTAGACAGCATTGTGAAGGCTGTTGCAGATGCTGCCTTTAAGGAAGCAGACCGTTTAGCAAAAATGGCTGTGCAGGAAACAGGGATGGGTATCCCTAATCATAAAAAAATGAAAAATGAAGTAGCTTCACGAGATGTCTATGAAGATATTAAAGAATTAAAAACGGTTGGTATTGTAGGCTATGATCGGATTAAAAAAGTGGCAGAGATTGCGAGTCCTTTTGGGGTCATCGCAGGTATTGTGCCAACAACGAATCCAACATCTACAGCCATCTTTAAAACGCTAATCTCATTGAAAACAAGAAATGGTTTAGTGCTTAGTCCACATCCATATGCCGTGAAATGTACAAAAGAGGCGTTAGATGTTTGCCGAGTAGCTGCTGAGAAGGCAGGTGCACCAGAAGGATTGTTGCAATGCTTAACAATGTCTTCAATGGAGGCTACCCAGCAACTAATAAAGCATCCAGATATTCACTTAATTCTAGCGACTGGTGGCGGAGCATTAGTGAAAGCTGCCTATAGTTCAGGAAAACCTGCTTATGGCGTAGGACCAGGAAATGTTCCAGCGTATATCGAAAAATCTGCAAACATTCAAAAATCTGTGCGTCAACTTGTGCAAAGTAAATCATTTGATAATGGTACGATTTGTGCAACAGAGCAGGCCATTATTGTGGATAGGGTGATTGCTGAACAAGTACAGACAGAATTAAAGAAAAACGGTGCCTATCTATTAAATGCTGAAGAAAAAGCTAAAATGGAAAAATTGATTTCACCTGTTCCTGGAAAGGTAAATCCACAAATCGTCGGTAAATCAGCTACTTGCTTAGCGGATTCAGTTGGCATCACTGTACCAGAAGATACAAAAGTACTTGTTGGATTGGAAACGATGATTGGTAAAAATATTCCGTTTTCGCTTGAAAAACTATCACCAATCTTTGCTCTCTATATAGTAGAAAACAGTACAGAAGCGAAGCAAGTCATGATTGACCTATTAAATATTGGTGGACGTGGACATTCATGCTCGATTCACACTGAAAATACAGCATTAGCTGAACAATTCTCTGTTGAATTACCTGTCTCACGTATTGTAGTCAATACATTATCATCGATTGGCGCAGTAGGTGGCACAACAGGATTAGCACCATCATTTACATTAGGTTGTGGTACATTTGGCGGAAATATTACGTCGGATAACATTACAGCAAGACATCTTTTAAATATCAAACGTATGGCTTATGGCATTAAAGATGTAGAAGTGCCAAAACCAGAGTTTGAAGTACAATCCTTTGTTGAGTCAGTTGTATCACAAGAGCCTGCTCTCGATACAACAATGGTTCAACAAATCGTTGATCAGGTATTAAAACAAATCACATTACAAAATAAATAATTTGGAGGAATGACAAATGAGTACAGCATTAGGAATGGTAGAAACAAAAGGTTTAGTAGGAGCAATCGAAGCAGCAGACGCAATGGTAAAGGCGGCAAGCGTTAACTTAGTAGGAAAAGTACATGTTGGTGGCGGTATCGTAACAGTTCTAGTACGAGGAGATGTAGGTGCGGTAAAAGCAGCAACAGATGCAGGTGCAGCAGCAGCCCAACGTGTAGGAGAGCTATTATCAGTACATGTAATCCCACGTCCGCACCACGAATTAGAAATGATTTTACCAAAAGCTGAAGCTTAATTTTATCTTCATCCAGCAATTTGTTACTGTGCGAAAGCACGCCAAGGTGAAATTGATCAGGATGAGAGCTGATTAAAACAAAGGACAGCTCTCGTCCTGTAATGTTACGAAACAATAACTAGATATAGAGGTGGCTAATGTGACAACAGCGACAAAAACATTTCCAGTGGCCGTTTCGGCTCGTCATATCCATCTAAGTGAAGCGGATTTACAAGTGCTTTTTGGTCCAAATGCAACACTGACAAAGGAATTTGACCTATCACAGCCAGGGCAATTTGCTGCGAAAGAGCGTGTCTCGATTGAGGGACCTAAAGGCATTATTCATAATGTCCGTGTACTGGGTCCAGTAAGACCAGCAACACAATTGGAAGTAAGCCGAACAGATGCAATGAAGCTAGGTGTAACACCTCCTTTAAGACAATCAGGTGATATTGACAACTCTGCAGGCATCAAAATAATTCACCAAGATAAAGAGTTAGTTATTCAACAAGGTGTTATCATTGCTCAAGCACATATTCATATGACTGAAGAAGATGCTAAAGCATTGGAAGTACAAAATAATGAATTAGTTTCTGTGGAAGTAGTCAGTGATCGACCTGTTACATTCCGTGGTGTTGTCGTACGCGTTTCAAATGACTTTAGTCTTGAAATGCATATTGATACAGACGAAGCAAATGCTGGTTTTATTGAACAGCAGGCACAGGGAAAATTAGTAAAAGTATTATCGTAAGGAGGAGGCAGGATGCAAGAAAATTTAGTGCAAAAAATTGTGGAAGAAGTTCTGCAACAAGTTTTAAAAAATCAATCTTCCCCTCCACATGACGGTAAAATTCCGATTGGTGTATCCGCACGTCATGTTCATCTTGCGCAAGCAGAGGTAGAACAGCTATTTGGTGAAAATTATCAGCTAACACCTAAATTTGAACTTTCACAGCCAGGGCAATTCGCTGCGGAGGAAACAGTCGTGGTTGCTGGTCCAAAAGGATCGATTGAGCGTGTACGTATTCTCGGTCCCGCTCGTTCATTATCTCAAGTGGAAGTGAGCTGGACAGATGCCATGAAATTAGGGCTCAAACCTCCATTAAGAATTTCAGGAGATATACAAGGCTCTAGTCCTGTTACGTTGATTGGTCCAAAGGGAAGTGTTGTGTTAAATGAAGGTCTTATTATTGCACAGGCACATATTCATATGTCCCCTGCGGATAGTGCGAAATTCAATGTAATAGATGGACAGTCTGTACAAATCAAGGTAGAAGGTATTCGCCCAATTATTTTATCGAATGTGGTCATCCGTGTGTCAGAGCGTTATCGATTAGAGATGCACATTGATACAGATGAAGCCAATGCAGGTTTAATTCAACAAGGAACACTTGCTGAAATCGTTTATCATCAAGTGAATGAGCAGCCTAAACCTGTGAAAGAGCAGTCTTCAATTGTACAGAAGGTAGAGCAACCATCCGTCTATCATTATGACAAAAAGCTACTTTCACAAATAGAAGTGTTAGAAATAGATGCGCAAGAAATTGTCGTACCAAAGAAAACCATTGTGACTGCATTGGCTTATGATAAGTTGCGAGAGTTAAATAAAACATTAACAATCCGTTCAGAGTAGGAAGACAATCTGTGTAGCATAAAGAGGGTGAAGTTCATGCAAATGGGAAGAGTGATAGGCAGTGTATGGGCAACACGTAAGGAGGAGGGGCTGAATGGTTTAAAACTTCTAATCATTCAACCGATAGACTCCAATCAACAGCCGATTCGCACAGAAATTGTTGCAGCTGATCGTATAGGAGCGGGTATCGGTGATGATGTGCTCATTACAAGTGGCGGATCATCACGCTATATTATGAAAGAAAATCCGTTACCAATCGATGCAGTTGTCATAGGTATTATTGATTCTACTGAAGTGATGCGAGGTGAGGAAAATGAGTAGCGCAATTGGAATGATTGAAACTAAAGGATTAGTTGGTTCTTATGAAGCGGCCGATGCGATGATAAAGGCTTCTGATGTCACTATTGTAAAGCAAGAATTTGTAGATGGTGGGATTGTTACAGTTGTCGTGAAGGGCGATGTTGGCTCTGTACAGGCAGCAGTTGAGGCTGGAAAAGAGGCAGCCAGACGCGTTGGAGAATTATTAGGTGCTCATGTTATTCCGAGACCTGATGAAGATGTTTTTCAAATGATTAAAGGACCAGAGGCACCGAAGAAAAAGCCGGCTTCTACACCTACAACACGTGCTAAAAAAACAACCGAAGCCACACATGCGACAGATAATCGAGGTGAAGCATAATGGCATTTCGTAAAAGTAAAATAGCTGTTATTGGAGCTGGTCATACTGGCGCAACATTAAGTCTATTTTTAGCACAAAAAGAGCTAGGTGATGTGATCCTGCTTGATATTCCAGATGCAGAAAATCCAACAAAGGGAAAGGCGTTGGATTTATTACAAACAGGTCCCATTGAAAAATTTAATGTGTCCATTAAAGGGACAAGCAATTACGAGGATATTGCCGGTGCTGATATTGTCATAATTACAGCAGGTATCCCTCGTAAACCAGGCATGAGTCGTGATGATTTAGTCACAACGAATGCAAAAATTATTCAACAAGTATCAAGACAAATTAAGCACTTTGCACCTAACAGTATCGTCCTTGTATTGAGTAACCCTGTTGATGCGATGACATATGTCTGTTATAAAGAAACAGGCTTCCCCAAAAATCGAATCATCGGTCAGTCAGGTGTATTAGATACAGCACGTTTTAACACTTTTATCGCGCAAGAGCTTCAAATTGCCCCAGAGGATGTTTCAGGCTTCGTATTAGGTGGCCATGGAGATGAAATGGTGCCATTGATTCGCTATTCCTATGCTGGTGGTATTCCATTAGAAAAACTAATTCCACAAGCCAGACTCCAGCAAATCGTGGAACGCACACGAAAAGGCGGCGGAGAAATCGTTGGGTTGCTAGGAAATGGTAGTGCTTATTACGCACCAGCTGCTGCATGTGCACAGATGGTCGAAATTATTATGAAGGATCAACGTAAAATTATTCCGTCAATTGCTCTATTAGAAGGAGAATACGGGTACCACGATTTATTTTTAGGGGTACCGACAATATTAGGTGGCAATGGCATTGAATCTGTCATTGAACTACACCTGACAAATGAAGAAAAAACGGCACTCCATCAATCAGCAGAGGCCGTACAACAGGTATTAACCATCTGTCAAAACATTTAATTAGGGAGGTCAGAGACCCTATTTAATGCTACCTTATGGATATATAGATCCCCAATATATATCGATATAAATTTTTATCTTGATTCAGCAGAATACTCTCACCTCTATAGGTGGCGAGATGGATGCAATTTTTTTCCTATTCAATGGGCGCGTACAAACACTCACTGAATCAAGATAATGCCCCTGGCGGATGTCGCGGATTTTGAAGAGGAGCTTTTCGAGCGAGCTCGAAAAAATCCAGACGCAATTAATGCTGGGGCGTAATTGATGCTAAAATGTTTGATTGGAAACCGAACATTACACTTGAAAGCTAGTAAAAATTCCCCGAATTTATATAGAATAGGAAGCTCTCTTTAAATGAAGAGAGCTTCTTTTGTTTTGGATAGAATAGTTAAAGTGGTGGATAGAAAAAGAAAACTGACGGATAGAATCATAAAAGTGATGGATAGAACGATTGCTATACTCATAAATCCTGATTGACTTTGCCCTAAGGGGAAGGTGTATAAATGAATGGAGTGAGGTGATGTTGTGTTATCAATTGGGGAATTTTCGAAAATATGTGGTGTTTCTACAAAAACCCTTCGATATTACGATGAGATTGGGTTGATTAAACCTGATGGGATCAACACTGAAAATGGGTATCGATATTATTCGATTAAGCAATTAAAAAGAATGCTTTTTATCAACCGATTAAAATCCTATCATTTTTCGCTAGAAGAAATTAAAACAATTTTGGAGTTAGAGGAGGATCAGTCCGAAGAAAAGCTTTGTATTACTCTTCATCGCAAAAGGAATGAAATACAGGAAAAACTAAAGGCGTTTGAATATCTTTTACAGCAACTAAATCATGATATTTCAGACTTAGAAAAGGGCGTACCAATCATGTCATATCTTGATGATATTGAAGTACAGCTTGTAGAAACAAAGCCGATGAATATTTTATTTAAGCGACTAATGATGAGAAGTGATGATTATGCGATTGGATATGGCAGGTATTTTAATGAGCTATATGAAAAGATTGCGACGAAAAAACTTACATTACTTGGTAAGCCAATGACGATTTATCATAGTCCTGACTATAATCCTGCTGGCAATGATACAGAGTTTGCTATTCCAATTAAAGAGGTTGTAAATGGGTCGAGAGATTTACCGGGTAGACTTTGTGCCAAATCAATCATAAAGGGAGCTTATCCAGAATTAACTTCTGTATATGCTAATTTGATGAAGTGGATAGATCATGAGGGCTATGAATTAATACAGCCACCATATGAAGTATATCTAACAGACCCAAATCAAACAAAGAGCCCTGAGAATTATGTGACAGAGGTGTATTTTCCCATAAAGAAAAAATAATTGGAGGTCATTATGCGAAAAACCATTAATTGGCAAGGGATTGAGCCGGAAATCGTCAGAGTGAACAGTGATAAGCTTTCAAAGCTTGAATCAATTATAAAAAATGACTATAGCAATATAAATGGTCTTGTGATTGTTAGAGATGGCTATTTAGCCTATGAAAAATATTTTAATGATAAAGGACCAGATGATATGCAGCATGTAGCATCTGTTACAAAAAGCATCATATCTGCTCTTATCGGTATTGCAATTGAGGCAGGATATATTCAAAGCACTGAACAGAAGGTGCTGGATTTTTTTCCTGAATATAATGCTGTAGATTCGTACAAACAACATATTACGATTCGCCATCTTCTTACAATGACAGTACCCTATCCCTTTGAGGACTGGCATGAGCCACTTGATGTTCTATGCCAACAACAGGATTGGGTAACGTATATCCTTGATAGTATGGGGAATGAGGGAGATTTAGGTACTTTTAAATATTCTACTGCTGGAGCCCATTTACTTTCTGCTATTATAACGCGAAGCACAGGCAAAAGTGCTCGAGCTTTTGCAAATGAGCATTTGTTTAAACCACTTGGTATGAAAGAAATACCTGATTTTCAAATGGGGGCCTATGAGTTTGATGATTTATTCGGAAAAAACGTGAAAGGATGGGTGCATGATCCAAACGGTATTTCTACAGGAGGGTGGGGGTTAACCCTTACAACACGTGATATGGCACGTTTCGGTTATCTTTATATAAACAATGGCACATGGGGGAATAACAGCATTCTTTCGAAGAATTGGATAACAGATTCAACGAAGAGGAACCCAAACAATTATGGCTTTTTATGGTGGCTAAGAGAAGATGCTGACCTCTTTACTTATTCCGCAATAGGGGATGGAGGAAATATAATTTGTTGTATACCTCAGCTGAATATGGTGGTTGCCATTGCATCAGAATTTATGTTGCAGCCAAAGGATAGATGGATCTTTATTAAAGAACATATACTTCCTATGATACATGACTAAATGGTTCACATTCCATTAAGGTCCTTTCCGAAAAACGGATTGGGCTTTGTTTCTTATACTTCCACAAAGTCCATAATATACAAAATTTTCGAAAATATGATAAACTAATAGCGTGAAAAAGGAGGATGATAGCATGACTGTACAACAATTTACAGACTATGTGAAGAAAATGAAGCATTATGAGGAAGCACTGAATGTGATTTATTGGGACATGCGTACAGGTGCGCCAAAAAAAGGATTAGCACAACGCTCAGAGGTAGTTGGAACATTATCAGCCTCCTTATTTGATATGGAAACTAGTGAAGAATTAGGAGACTTATTGAATACACTAGAGTCAAAAAAGGCTGATCTTGATTTCGTAACCCTACGTTTAGTAGAGGAAGTGCGTAAAAAATACGATCAAAATAAGAAAATACCACCAAATGAATATAAGGAATACGTTATTCTTCAATCTAAAGCAGAAACAGCTTGGGAAGAAGCTAAGGCAACTGATAATTTCGCATTATTTCTACCTTATTTAGAACAAATCATAAGCTGGCAGAAGAAATTTATTGGCTATTGGGGTATAAAAAATGGCTCCCCATATAATACCCTGCTAGATTTATATGAACCAGATATGACGACAGATGTGTTAGATCATGTCTTTGGTGAATTACGTCAAACAATTATGTCACTTGTACAAAAAATCGCAGCTTCACCCAATAAACCAGAGACAAGCGTATTATTTAAGCACTTTCCTCGTGAGTCACAACGTGCATTATCACTAGAAATGCTAGCACAGCTTGGCTATGATTTTGATGCAGGACGTTTAGATGAAAGTGTACATCCATTTATGATTGGCTTAAATCATGGTGATAATCGAATTACCACAAAATATGATGAAAACGATTTCCGCTCAGCGATTTTCGGTACGATTCATGAGTGTGGTCATGCGATGTATGAGCAAAATATTGATGAAAAGCTGGATGGTTTGCCGTTAGCAACCGGTACATCAATGGGAATTCATGAATCCCAATCATTATTTTATGAAAACTTTGTCGGTAGAAATGAAAAGTTCTGGGAGCATAACTACGAAAGATTACAGCACTTTTCAGCAGCACAGTTTGGGGAGGTAGCATTGGCTGATTTCCTACGTGCCATTAATATGGTGGAGCCATCCTTTATTCGTATTGAAGCGGATGAACTGACATATCCATTACATATTATGATTCGCTATGAAATCGAACGTGATTTATTTAATGGCAATTTGCAGGCAAAGGATCTCCCGCAAGTATGGAATGATAAGTACGAGGAGTATTTAGGTATCCGACCTGAGACAGATGCACAAGGGGTATTACAAGATATGCATTGGTCTGGAGGCATGTTTGGCTATTTCCCATCCTATGCCTTAGGAATGATTTATGCTGCACAATGGAAGCATGCCATGGATAAAGATATTCCAAACTTTGATGAGCTGCTGGAAAAGGGGGAGCTCCTTCCAATTCGAGAATGGCTAACAGATAAGGTCCATCAATATGGTGCTTTGAAAAAGCCGTTTGAATTACTGCAAGAGGCGACAGGAGAGACCTTAAATGCCAACTATTTAGCAAACTATCTACAAGACAAGTACACAACATTATATAAACTTTAAAGAAAAAGCGATTTCTCGAATACAGAGAAATCGCTTTTTTCTTACCATAACTGATAGCCTTTTGAGCCTGGTGGTGAATTTGAAATAATATCGATAATTGGAACTGTGTAAGCAAATAAAATTAATGCGACTAAAATAACAACCCATACTTTAAAATTCTCTAAAATAGCTGGTGTTGGGCCACTTTGTTCATGTACGTCACCGACTGGGAATTCTTCCTCACCCTTAGGTGCAAACCAAGCTAATTTAACAACGATATAAATAATCACTAAGATTGCGATAAAGAGAATAGTTCCGCCCACTGCCTGCGCAATTTGATATGGAATCCAATCATAGGCTTGCTGAGCGCCACCATATTCTGAGTAATCTGAGCGACGAGGTGCCCCAATTAAACCTGCAATATGCATTGCTCCAGACATAATTGTCATACCAACAGCCCATAAAATTCCTGCAAAATTACTGAGGTTGTTTAATGATTTTGTGAGTGTACGACCTGTTAAATGCGGTATTAACCAAAAGGCAGCACTAAAATAAGTTAAAACAACGGCTGTTGCAATCGTTAAATGGAAATGTCCCGTCACCCAAATTGTATTATGAATTAATTGGTTCATTTGGTAGGATGCATTTACAATACCACCTGCACCACCAGGAATAAATGACACCATACCGATAAATGGTACAAAGAAGCGAGCATCCTTCCATGGTAATTTTTTAAACCAACCGAAAAGCCCTTTACCACCTAATTCACGGCCACGTAATTCGAACATGGCAAACATAGAGAAGGCTGTCATTAAGGATGGTACGATTACTGCAAATGTTAAAACCACCTGAATAAACTTCCATGTTCCATCAATCCCTGGCTCTGTTAATTGGTGATGAATCCCAACTGGGACAGAGAAGATTAAAAATAACATAAATGAAAGTCGTGCTAATGAATCTGAGAAAATTTTCCCTCCAATAACTTTTGGGATTATGACATACCAAATCATATAAGCTGGTAATAACCAGAAGTATACAAGTGCATGACCAAAGTACCAGAATAATGTACGTGATAATGCTACATCAACACGTTCGATAAAACCTAAGGACCATGGAAGTAGCTGGAATAGAACAGAAACAGCAACACCTAATGTTGCCACAAACCACATTAAATTATTTACAACAACCATAAATGATAATAATGGGCTACGTTGTCCGCTTCCTTTGTTCTCTTTCCGCCATTGTACATATCGTAAAATTTGACCTGCGCCGCCAACCCAAGAACCAACCACGACTAATGTCAGGCCTAAATAGAAAATCCAATGAGCTTTTAGTGGAGCATAAAATGTATATAAAACAGTTGCTTTGTTCAGTAAAACCATTGCAGCAGCAGCGGCTGTGCCAATGGTCATTAACCAAAATCCGATCCAGCCTAGGCGTCGTTGACTAGCTGAAAATGTCCCTGAAGTACGGCTAACACTAGCAATCTGGAAACCATAAATAAAGAATGTTGTTAAAATAAGACCGAGTAATACTCCATGTACAGTTAAAATTTGATAATAGCCTATGCCCGCTGGCAATGTAAATTGACCAGAGCGTACGAAAACCTGTAATAATCCTGCAAGACCACCTAATAATAATGCGATAAAAGCCACGTAAATATGTGCCATTGCTAGCTTTGCATCACGACGATCCACTTTTGTCAAATTACTGTTGAGACTCGTTTGGGTATGGAGATCAAGTTGTTTATCGCTTATTTGCCGATCCATTGTCAAATTACTGTTGAGACTCATTTGGATCCACCACCTTTAGCATAGAGTGCATCATTGTATGTCCAGTACCACAATACTCATTACATACAATTAAAAACTCGCCTACTTCATTTACTTTTGTTACATATTCAGAAATATAACCAGGCTCAAGCATCATATTAATATTTGTACCTGCAACCTCAAAGCCATGCATCACATCTTCACTTGTTGCGATAAATTTAACTTTTGCTCCAAGTGGAACTTCAATGACAGGAGGGTTGTAATAAAATGCAGAAGCTAAAACAACAACCTCATAATCCCAATCTTTACCTTCCACTTTATGAACACCTGGATTATCAAAAGGCGCAAATTCCTTTACCTTCTCATAATCTAGTGTTTTTTTACCGTTGTTCGGATGTGAACCTTGATGGAATGCGCCGATGCCGAGAATAATTAGGAATGCTACTAAAGTAGTGACTCCAAACACAAGCCAATACTTCTCATACTTATGTATGTGCATATGTCTCTGTCCTTTCTTAGTAGATTAAAAACGTCCGATGAACAAATCGAAGCAGTACACCCAAAGCAAGATAATAATGATGCCTACTCCAAATACTGCATAGAGTGACCCTTTCAAATTCTCGTCGGATTTCTTTTTATTTGCCATTTCTGCTCCTCCTCCGCTTTATAGTGATCTTTCTTATTGCCATAATATAAAAATAAATCTTTTTTAGATGTGAAAAAAATCACACAATGGAGGGGATTATGTGAAAAAAGTGTGAAATATAAGCTTAAATAAAAAAGAAGCTATCTCAAAAGTCATTGAGATAGCTTCTGTTGTATAGAGTTTGGCGTTATTTTTATCAAAACTACTTATTTTTCAAGAAATTTTACTAATTAAAATTTTGTGTAAGCCTTTAGATGCAACGAATGCAAAGCGCAGAACGTATTCATAAATGCTCGACACAGTAGCATAGGATATATCATTTGGACCAGTTGAAGATTCTTAAATTCTACGCTTCTTCCTCAATTGTTAATAGAACTGTTAATGCACCAATGCTAGGAATTGTAACAGGGAGTACAAACGCTTTTTCGAACCCGTACAATTTTGTATTGCCAACCATCACAGTTGGAGGTGTAATATCAATTTCTAAGCTTTCTTTTCCTACAGTAGTACATAAATTACCTGCAATCATATTACCAAATTCCCCTGTGAAGGATTCTAACATTTCTCCCTCAAGCGGCATTCCGAACATCGTATTACCGATGCCACTAAATATTTCAGGAGAAGAATCAATAATGACACGGCCCTTTAAATCTCCAATTAAGCCAATTAATACGCCCATTTGCTGCTGTTGGAAAGGTTCTGAAATAATACTTGGCGTTTTCACTTCAATATCCATGGGTAGAATTGATTTTAAAGCATGAATTGTCCCGTTTAAAATAGTTTGAAAGTACTTCGAATTACTCATCATTACCGCATCCTTTTTCCGACTTTTCTACATCTTACCATGTTAAAAGGGTAAGATGAAAGTATGTCTTGACGAATTAAAGGGAAATTTATATTATATTAATGAGAATGATTTTCAAATTCAATCAATTAGTGCTTTTTTCATTTCAAAACGTTGTTTTTAATTCAAAATTTTTATTTAAAAGGAGCGGTCAGCAATGACTTTCGTATTTATTGGAGCTGCAGTGGTAATCTATGTTGGAGTAGGAAAATACGTCATGAAACAGGCGACTGCACATTTAAAATAATAAAAACGCTAGATGTTTAGCTCATTTTTAAAAAGAGTATGATCTCAATGTAGTTTGTTGAGTCATACTCTTTTTTTATGGAAAAAATTTATTAATCCTTTCTTTTAAACAGTTATTAATTTATCTGTACCAAAAGTAAAATTCAGTTAAAATACGCCCGCCTCAACATTCAACCAAAAAAGAAATTAGGTAGAAGATGAACCAATGACTAGCAGGAAAGAAAACGAACCTGATTAAGATTTTCACAAAAAAATTACAAATGAGAGAAGATTATTTTGTTTTGATAGAATAATTTAACTAAAACAAATATTTATTTTTTTCTGAAATCTATTGAAATTATGAAAATTTTTCTGTAACATTTTAAAAAATGAAATCGCTTTTCATATTTTGGAACGGGGGTCAAAAATGGGCGTAAATATTTTGGAAGTAAAAGATTTGAAAATTGGTTTTAAACAAGATAAAAAGGAAATTACCATTGTCAACGGCATATCATTACAACTTGAAAAAGGTAAAACTTTAGGAATTGTTGGTGAATCAGGTTGCGGCAAAAGTATGACATCACTATCACTAATGGGATTGTTACCTCCTGGTGTCGATTGGCAAAATGGAGATATATACATAGATCAAGCTCAAATAAACAAAAAATCAAAAAAAGATTGGCGAAAAATACGTGGAAAAAAAATTTCAATGATTTTTCAGGAGCCGATGAGTTCATTGAATCCAGTTTACAAAGTGGGTTCACAAATAGTTGAAATGATTCTCAGCCATGAAAATATTTCTAAAAAAGAAGCACATGAACGTGCTATTGACATGCTTCGACTTGTTGGAATTCCTCGTCCAGAGAGAGTAGTTAATGAATATCCTCATCAATTATCAGGAGGGATGCGTCAGCGAGTTATGATTGCCATGGCATTGGCTTGTGGACCAGAAATATTAATTGCTGATGAACCTACTACCGCATTGGATGTGACTATACAGGCTCAAATTCTGGAGTTGATGAAAGATCTTCAAGAGAAACTCCAAATGTCTATTATTTTAATTACCCATGATCTTGGGGTCGTAGCTGAGGTTTGCGAACGAGTGATTGTTATGTATGCTGGAGAAGTTGTTGAAGAGGCAACAGTTCTGAATTTGTTTAATCATCCACTTCATCCTTACACGAAGGGTCTCTTAAACTCATTACCAGATATTGAGGTAGAACAAGAATACCTACCATCAATCGATGGAGTAGTACCAGCACCAGCGGATATGCCCTCGGGTTGTAGATTTTTCGATCGATGCGAGTTTGCAACGGATAAATGCAGAAATAAACCGAGTTTATTTACAACTAATATTGGCACAAAAGTACAATGCTGGTTATATGAGAAAGAGAATGTTGATTTAGAAGGGGGAATGTAAATGGCCAGTCCATTATTAGAAGTAAAGCACCTAAAGAAATATTTCCCATTAAAAGGATCTAAGGTGGATTATTTAAAAGCGGTAGATGATGTTTCATTCACTGTAAATGAAGGTGAGGTTCTTGGGATAGTTGGTGAATCAGGTTGTGGTAAGTCCACTATGGGAAAAACACTCATTCAGCTATTAACACCAACAGAGGGTGAAATCTTGCTGAATGGGGAAAATATTGCAACCCTTAGTCACAAAAAAGTGCGCCAAAAGCGACGTGATATGCAAATTATTTTCCAAGACCCATTTGCTTCACTTAATCCTCGAATGAAGGTTTTTAAAATTATTGAAGAGCCTTTGGTTAATTTTAAGATTGGTACAAAGGAAGAAAGAAAACAACGTGTTTATGAAGTAGCTGCGCAAGTGGGATTGACACAAAAGCAACTAGAGCGTTATCCTCATGAGTTTTCAGGTGGTCAAAGACAGCGTATTGGGATTGCGAGGGCACTAGTGACAAATCCTAAACTCATTGTAGCAGATGAGCCTGTTTCTGCTCTTGATGTGTCTATTCAATCACAGGTATTGAACATTATGAAAGATTTGAAAAAAGAAATGAATCTTACATATATTTTCATTTCACATGATTTAAGTGTAGTCCATCACTTTTGTGATCGCATTGGGGTGATGTATCTAGGAAAGATAGTGGAAGTAGCGGACAAGCATGAATTATTTAATAATCCAAAACATCCCTATACAAAAGCATTACTATCGGCATTACCAAAATCTCATCCTTCAAAAGAAAAAGAACGAATCATGCTTAGAGGAGATGTTCCGAATCCAGCAAATCCACCTTCTGGTTGTACCTTCCATACAAGGTGCCCAAATTGCATGGAGATATGTAAAGTGACGCCTCCTACTTTAAAAAGTATTAGTGAAAAGCATGACCATAACGTATCCTGTTTACTTTATGAAGAGAAAATGGAGCGAAAATTATGAGTAAAACACTAGAAAAAGGAATTAATATTTTAACATTATTTACTGAAGAAAAACCTTCATGGCGTTTAGATGAACTAGCCAATGTAACAGATATTCCCAAACCTACTTTACATAGATTTTTGAAGACATTTACAGATTTAGGTGTGTTAAAGCGTCCTTATGTTCAAAGTGGTAGTCAATTAGTACTGAGTGATCATTATTTGCTGGGAAATAAATTAATAGAATTGGGAGCCATTGCATCCAACTCTATTGAAATTCGATCGCTTGCTATGCCGTATATGAAAATGTTACAGCAAAAATTTGATTTGGCAGTTCAACTAATAATGATAGATGAAACTGATGGTCTTTACATTGAAAAAATTGAAAGCTTAAAACCCGTTCTTTTATATACACGAGTGGGAAGAAGAGCGCCACTATATGCAGGTGCTTGTTCACGTATCATTTTATCTTTCCAATCAGAGGAAAAAATAAATAATGTGCTACAGAAACCGCGTAAAAAATATGCAAGTGGAACACCTGTTACAGACAAGGAAATCCATGAACATATTGAGTTTGGAAAAACTAATGGGTATGCCTACAGTGTTTCAGAATTAGAGGAAGGGACCGTATCAATAGCAGTACCGATTTTTGGTAGTAATCGAGAAGTAGAATATTCTATCAGTATCGCAGGCATAGAATCACTATTACCTAAAGAGAAAATTGATATTTTTTTAGAGGGATTATGGAGTACAGCGGCTTCAATCTCAGCTGAATTAGGTTATTCAATGCCATATCCTTATGGCTTATAAAAATAACAATACAACAAAGGGGATGTACAGAATGAAGAAACACAAATGGATAACAATGCTACTAGTATGTATGATGCTTTTATTATCAGCATGTAGTGGCGGAGCATCAACAGAAGGTGATAATAAAAAAAGTGGAAAGGCTTCTGGAGAAAATTCAGCAACAGCACGTGGCAATGAATTAGTCGTACGTGTCCCGGGTGACCCGCAAAACTGGGATCCAATCGATACATATTTAATTGCTTGGAGTACGGTTGCAACATCAGTATTTGAAGGTTTAGTAAGCCGTTCACTCGATTTAGAAATTCAACCAGGGTTAGCAGAATCTTGGGAATACGTAGATGATAAAACAATTAAATTTAAATTACGTCAAGGTGTTACTTTCCATGATGGGGAACCTTTTAATGCAGAAGCGGTTAAATTTACATTTGATCGTTTACTAGGTGAAGAGGGTCAAAAAGGACCACAATATTCAAACTATACATCGATTGATCGTGTTGAAATAGATGGTGAATATGAAATAACAATGTATCTTAACACAATTGACCCAGTATTATTAACAAAATTATCTGGTTATGGTGCCGTAATTGTTCCACCAAAATACATTGAAGAGCATGGAGCTGAGAACTTTGATATGAATCCTGTAGGTACAGGCCCATTCAAAATGACAGATTATCAGCGTGATAAACAGGTTGTTGTTGAACGTTATGAGGATTACTGGAATAAAGACGAAATTAAACTGGATAAAGTAACATTCAAGGTTATCCCAGAAACAGCGACAGCCTTAGCAGAATTACAAACCGGAAATATTGATATTATGACACGCTTAGAAGTTTCTCAAGCTGCGACAGCAGAAAGCACAGATTTCGTTACTTTAATGGATGTATCAACGCCTACCGCATACTCTATTCGCTTTGATACAGCAAAAGCACCTGTAGACGATGTTCGTGTTCGTCAAGCCATCAACTATGCCATTGATAAGGAAACAATTGTGAAAGAAATTTTAAGTGGTTATGGTAACTTAATTAGCTCATTCCAAAGTGAACTTTCTTTTGGCTATAACAAAGATTTACAACCATATCCATATGATCCTGAAAAGGCGAAAAAACTTCTTGCTGAAGCAAATATTGCAGAGGGAACGACTTTAGATTTTTATATCCCTGGTACAGACGGAACATTTAAAGAGATTGCGCAAGCTGTAGCCTTCTATTTAGAAGAAGTAGGCTTAAAAGTATCCATTAATAGTGTGGAGAATACAACTTTCCAATCTGAATTAATTCCAAAAGGTGAAGCAGGACAGATGTATAAAAATGGCTGGGGTGGCTGGACTTTAGATTTCGATAATACAGCCTATTTAATGTATCACGAGGGAGAATTCTGGAACCCGTCTTATAAAAACGATAAAGTTGAGAAATTATTATCTGCAGAACGAGCTACTAATGATAGCACAGAACGTTTAAAAATCTTTAAAGAGTTAACAGAAGTATTACATGAAGATGCAACTGAAGTGAACTTATATTCAGATGTGGAAATTTACGGAGTAAATAAGAGAGTGAAAAATTTCCAACCTCCGCATGATGGTCGTTTTAGATTTGAAGGCGTTACTGTCGAGTAAGTACTAACTATGAGATAGTATGCTTGCATACTATCTCTTTTATCTTCATTCAGTATCGAAAGCATAGCGGCAGCTACAATTACGCCAAGGCGAAATTGATTTAAGTAAGGAGGATGGAATTATGCTTTCCTATATATTGAGACGTTTATCGCATACAGTATTGGTGATAATTGCAGTTTCATTAATAATATTTTTCTCGATTCGTTTAACAGGTGATCCCGTAAGTATCATGTTCGGTGCAGGTGAACCATCACAGCAGGCAATTGATGAGTTAACGGCTAAATTAGGCTTGGATAAACCAATTTGGGAACAATATTTTATTTTTTTGAAAGACTTAATAACGCTTGATTTCGGTACGTCTTATCGCTCAAATAGCCCAGTCCTAGATTTGCTGTTGGAACGAGCTTGGCCAACCATTGTACTTGCTTTTGGTGGTATGGCTGTTGCGTTGTTAATCGCTGTTCCAATTGGAATTCTATCGGCTGTATATAAAGGCAAACCCGTTGATATTTTTGGCCGTATTTTTTCATTGCTAGGTATTTCATTCCCCAACTTCTGGTTAGCGTTTATGTTGATTTTAATTTTTGCTGTACAGCTAAAATGGCTTCCTGTATCAGGATTTGATGGGTTTAGTTCATTAATTTTACCATCTATTGCATTAGGTCTTATTTTATCAGGTATATTAGTACGTTTAATTCGTACATCAATGCTAGAGGTACTTAAAATGCAATATGTGACAACTGCAAGAGCTAAGGGAATTAGAGAATGGCTCGTAATCATAAGACATGCATTTAGAAATGCCTTATTACCTACAGTGACATTTGTTGGTTTGCAGTTTGGAGGTCTATTGGGAGGCGCAGTTATTGTAGAGCAAGTATTTTCATGGCCAGGCATTGGCCGTTTGATTGTTGATTCCATTAATCAGCGGGACTATCCGGTTGTACAAGGTGGAGTTATTGTTTTAGCACTATTAATGATCTTGGTCAATTTAATTGTTGATTTATGTTATTCGTTAATTAATCCAAAAATAAGAACGGGAAGAGGTGACTAATTAAATGACACAGGCAATCGAGACAGTGGCAGTGACTACAAAAAAGAAAAGCAAAATAATAAAGGTTTTGAACTTTATCAAAAAAAACCCAACAGGAATAATTGGATTGTTACTAGTACTAGCTTCTGTACTTTGTGCCATTTTTGCACCGTATATTGCTCCATACGATCCTGGTGCAGCAAGTTTAGGGCATCGTCTAGATATGCCCAGGTGGATAGATGACACAGGTAAATCGCAATATCTACTTGGGGGAGATCAAGTAGGTCGAGATTTATTAAGTAGAATTATTTATGGTGCACGTATCTCACTTTTAGTTGGTATTTGTGGGGTTGCAATCTCTTTGGTTCTTGGCACGTTTTTAGGAATTATATCGGGTTATTTCGGCAAATGGATGGATGATTTAATTATGCGATTAGCTGAAGTTCAAATGGGATTACCATTTATCCTATTAGCTATCGTGATTATGAGTGTTTTTGGTACAGGCATTGAGAAAATTATTATTATTCTTGGACTTACATATTGGGTTAGCTTTGCAAGATTAATCCGTGGAGAAATTTTAGCATTAAAAGAGCAAGAATACATTCAAGCTGCCAAAGCTATTGGAGGGACTCATTTTAAAATAATTCTTAAGCATATTTTACCGAATGTTGCATCTTCTATTTTAGTATTAGCGACAATGTGTATCGCAGAGTTCATTTTATTAGAGGCATCTTTAACATTTTTAGGTTTAGGCGTTGAACCTACTGTGCCTTCCTGGGGTGGAATGTTAGCGGATAGTCGAAATTATATGACATCTGCATGGTGGATTTCGGTATTTCCTGGTATTGCGATTATGTTAACAGTATTAGGGTTTAACTTATTAGGAGATTGGCTACGAGACCGCTTAGATCCGAATATGAAAGTTTAGGTGATCATGTGAATACTACTATATATTCTAGTTTATTTAATAAGGACCAACCCTTAAAAAAACCATCTTTATATATAGATTTACCTACACACCTTGCACCATTAGGGTTAATTGATTTTTGTGTACGATTAGGCTTAGAATCCAATGAAATTGATTTTGATTTATTTGAATCAGCCAATCAAAACTATTCAATGATATTTTATCCGCATCATACAACATACATGATGAAAAAGAATTCTACTTTCATTGTTTATTATGAAACAGAGGAAACATTATCAGACTTGCTAAGGGATTTAGCCAGTGAAGGTATTACGAATAGTAATGAAACAGCATCATCTACCTACTATAATAGCTTATGTCACCTTTGGTCAGCCTATGGTACAGGTGAAAAGGATGAAGCACATCCCTTACAGCATTTAAGCGTACAAATTAATGTACAGCTAGACATTAAGAGCCATGCTATGTTAAAAGAAATTTGTTATCTTGGACTTCGCTTAGGTTTGTATTCAACTTCAGTTTCATTTCCTGTAGTGACTCAGGATGAACGTCATTTAGCGATCGCCATTAAGCATGGAACGAAAAATAGGATGGAGCTTGTTGATCAAAATACAATTCATATTTTGGGAACGAAAGAAAGTCTACCAACTACTCTTCATTCGATTGCTAAAGAAAAGCATTTTTCCGAAGGTGGTTTACTTGGTATTTGGGAATTCAATGAAAAACAAGTTAATGAAGCGCAACTTTTATATGAAGAATCATGGCAAGACCAATCCGAAGCATCGTATATAATTAGTGCACTTCAAGAAGAAAAAGAACTATTAGTAGATGCAGAAATTTATATGACTGCAATAAAGGACAATCGAGATCGATATGGTTTAGATTTGTCTAAAAAATTTCCTAAATTAAAGTCGATTAAAGTGCGCTCTGCATTTAAAACAGGATTATATTGGATTTTAGAGGAAGTTCTCCCTTCTGTTCAAAATCCCTTTACACAGGTGAAAATTATTTGCAAGGATGGCAGTAAGAAAAAAGGATTAGAACAACGGAATAGATGGATCATGGAACTGTATCCAATTGATGAATTAATCGAATTACAGTATGGAGTACCAAAAGAAAATGTGCAATTTGAAATTTCATGTACACAACAGCATGTTTATAGCGTTTATGTAGATGATTTATTAGTAGCTGTACTAAATCCCCTTATTAGCGAATTAGATTACGTCGATAACAATAAAAAAACATACCCAACAACAGCGGGCTATCGATTATTTAAAGATGAGGATATTATTCAAGAAAAAGCCGTGTTGTCTGATCGGGAGCGTTTTTATAAATATTATATTAATGATTATTTACCACGTATGGAGAAAAAATTATCAATTGATAAAAGTAATGTCAACCAAGGACAACTCTTTCCATTATTTGATAGAATTGAAATTGACTTTACTTCTTCGGGAATTGAAGAAGAGCTACCTGTTAAACAAGAAGCTAACTCATCATTCGAGGCATTGTATGAAGATTTATATTTTAATACTCTCGATTACTTTATTACATTAGGTAATCAAATGGTTAATAGACCATTTAAAGCACCTGGAGGAGTTATTCCATATATTCATAGGCAGGAAGATATTTATGACCCTATTTATAGTTTTGTAAAGGTGTATCAATGGCATGAAAGAGAATGCACAGACTGCATAACTAAGCGAATTGTTTTTGATGAAACTGGTCAATTTGATCGTGCAGATATTTATGTAGGAACTACGCACAAAGTAGTCACTGTGAAGCAGCAATTAAAAAATAAAATAATTGATGCTTATCAATTAACGAGCAAATACAAAAATTTTCCTGAAGTTAAGATAAATTATGCCGATTTATCCTATAAGGGGAATTTGATTCCTTTTTTTGAAGTTACAGAACCTATTACAAGTGAATATTTCTCTGGATTAAAGAAATCGAATGAAAAGCATACTATTATTTTTGAAGCAGGACATCATCCTAATGAAGTATCTAGTACACCCGCTATTTTAGAGTTAATGGAGGATGTTATACGTCAGCAGCCTGAGCTATTAAAGAAAATTAATTTTATCGTCATTCCTCTAGCAAACCCAGATGGCTATGAGATTATGAAAATGTTGACACAAGAGCATCCAAAATGGAAGCATCATGCTGCGAGATATAATGCAGTAGGGTTAGAATTTGCTCATGTGAAATTTCAAAAAAGTGTATTTGGAGAGGCCAATATTTTACCAATTATATTAAAAAAATGGGCACCGGATGTTATGATTGACGATCATGGAATTCCTGCACGAGAATGGGTACAGCCTTTTGCAGGATATGCTTGCCCACCGATATTTCCTGTCTCCTACACGTTACCAAGCGCAAAGATATATGGAATTGGTCGCTATGCAGATAGTGAGACAAAGGAGATTCAGGCTAAAAATTTAGAGCATATAGCTGAAAAAGTGAATGCTATTTTTGAAGGGACAACCTTCGCTCAAGATAATGCCTACTGGCGCGATCGATATTATAAATATGGTACGAAATGGGAACCTCAAAAGTATCCAATTGAAGAAATGGCTAATATAAATTTTTACCGAAGCATGGAAGTGACACCAACATATTCATCTGTTAGTATTTTGCGTTACCCTCAATGGGTGGCACTAGATATAATTTCTGAAGTGGCAGATGAAATTGTATATGATGAGGAATTAAATTCATGTATTCAGGCTCATAAGCTTTTCAATCAAGCTATTATTCAAGCTACAGTATCTGCACTAGTGAATAAAAAAAATAAAAATGGATGGCCGATAAAGCAACGTCCTATAGAAATTTAGGTGAATAACATGACAAAAATACTATTAACAGGATTTGTACCATTTCTTGATTATAAAATTAATCCAACCATGCAAATTGTAGAAGCACTAAGTAACAAAGAAATGCATGGTTACGAAATAGTTGGACGTATATTGTCGGTAGATTTTCAGCAATCTGCCGATCAATTGAAACAGTATATTGATGAAGTAAAACCACAGATGATCATTTCTTTAGGATTAGCTGGTGGACGGTATAAAATTACACCTGAACGAATTGCCATTAATGTAAAAGATGGTGAGCCAGATAATAACGGATATACACCAGTTGATGAAAGTATTTATGAGAATGGTGCAGATGCCTATCTAACAAATTTACCTATTCGCAATATGGTGAATCGTTTACAAAAAGAGGGCTTTCCAGCAGAAATCTCAAATACAGCAGGTACCTATCTATGCAATAATATTATGTATGAGGGACTAGCTTATGCAAAACAGAATGAAGGAGTTAAAGCGGGATTCATCCATATTCCTGCATCATTTGAATTGGCAATCCAGCATGGTAAAATACCAGGTTGGAACATCCAGGATTTAATAACATGCATTAAACTCTGTATTGAGGAGACAATTCGTGCAGCGAAAAATTGATTTTCCTCATACTATGTGGATTAGCCAACACACAATTCGTTTTGCTTTTAGGGAGGAAATATCACAAGAAAATTTTCAGGCAGTCCAACAATTCAACCGTTTCTTGAAAAAACATCTACAACAAAACCTTATTGAAAGTGTCGCTAGCTATCATACGGTTACAGCCTATCTTAAGCAAACGAAAGATTCGATAGATATTAATTTTTTACAAAAGCAATGGCTTATCATGCAAGTTGCTACTAAAGATAATGAAGTAATAAGTCGCAAATTGCAAATTCCGATTTGCTATGATGAGGAATTTGCTTTGGATATGGATTGTGTGATGAATTATACAGGTTTATCTTTTGAGGACATAAAAAAAATACACATGTCTAAATCATATAGTGTCTATTTAATTGGATTTTTACCCGGATTTCCTTATTTAGGGGATTTAGACAAAGCGTTGTTTGTGCCACGTTTAAGAAAGCCACGTAGCTCTGTATCCGCAAGCTCTGTTGGAATAGGCGGCTTACAGACAGGGATTTATCCACTTGATTCTCCAGGGGGATGGAATATTATAGGTAAGACACCTCTCAATTTATTTGATATACATGGGAAAGAAATTTTTATTTTTTCTCTAGGAGATCAAGTCCAATTTTATGAGATAACAAAACAGGAGTTTTATGAAATAAAAAGTAAAGGAGTGTAGCAATTGAAGCCACTTCTTATAGTAAAAAAGCAAGGTGTATATGGAAGTCTGCAAGACAAAGGGAGATATGGCTATCGTGAGTATGGTATTCCTCTTTCTGGACCTATGGATAAAGTGTCCTTCCAAGCAGCGCATTATATTTTAAATAACGAAAAAAACCAAACGACATTTGAAATGTTTATAGGCGGTTTTGAATTTGAAGCGATCGATGATGGAATCTATGTCTTGACTGGGGCCAAATGTAGGTGTTTATTGAATGGTGTCCCAATCGAAATGTGGAAAACCTTTCAATTAACGAAGGGAGATGTTTTGTCCATAAAAAGTGTAAGTCACGGATCTGTTGTCTACCTTACACCTAAAGGGGGCTTTCAAATAGAACCAATACTTGGCAGTAGTTCATGCTTTCCCCTTGTAGGTGAAGCTATTAATGAAGGTAGTATTCTATATGGAAAGAACGCAGAACCCTTACATTATACTAGGGGACTATATGCTCCTTTCCGTCCCATATTTAAATCCGACATTACTGTAAGAATCTTTAAAGGTCCTCATTTTGAGCTATTTACAGAAGAGAGTCAACAACAATTCTTGCAGGTTGCCTTTCAGTTTTCGGGTGGGAATCGAATGGGCTATTATTTAAAAGGTTCGATACTTAAGCTTAAAAAAATGAAAGATATCTTTTCAGAGGCCACACAGTTTGGAACAATTCAGGTGCCACAAAATGGTGAGCCTATTATCTTAATGGCAGATGCCCAGACAGTAGGTGGGTATCCAATCATTGCCACAATCCATGAGGAGGATTTACATAAAGTTGCCCAGATGCGCATGTTTAATACGATAAAATTTGTACTAATGGAGGAAGATGTATGTCCATAGATATAAATTGTGATATGGGAGAAAGTAATGATGTTTTGAAAGATCAAGCAATTTTAGACTATGTTACGTCCATTAATATCGCTTGCGGCTACCATGCTGGTAATCATACAATCATGCATCAGACAGTACGAAACGCTATCCGTAAAAATGTTCATATTGGTGCACATCCTGGATATCCTGATGTCAAGGGCTTTGGTCGACGAGATATGGATTTTAGTGCAGAGGAAATCTACAATATGGTTGTCTATCAAGTAGGGGCTTTGCAAGCATTTGTTACAGTTGAAAAGGGTTCACTCCATCATGTGAAGCCACATGGAGCGCTCTATAATCAGAGTGCAAATAATATTGAAAAGGCCACCGCAATTGTCAATGCTATCTATGATGTAAATCCAACCTTTATTTTATATTGCTTATCTGGAAGTAAAATGGTAGAAATTGCGAAGAATAAGGGCTTACAAGTTTATGAAGAGGTTTTTTCTGACCGTAATTATAATGATGATGGTACATTAGTAAGTAGACAAGAATCGAATGCATTGATTCAAACAGAAGCTGAAATGCTTGAACATGTCAAAGGAATTTTGATGTCGAATGAAGTGATGTCAGTACAACAAAAGAAAATCAACATTTCGGCTCAAACTTTATGTATACATGGAGACGGCCCATATGCTCTGGATTATGCAAAAAAAATCTATGAGTTAAAATGTCAGATCAAATAACTATAAAAGTGGATGCCCTAAAAACCTATATTTTTAGAGCATCCATTTTTAGTTAAGGAACTAAATAACCGTTACTAATTCAACAGCTTCAATAATAATTGGAGTACCAGCAGAAATAGCGCCTGTAACAGTATTAAACGTTAATTCTATTGCAGAAACTGTATAAGAATCATCTTCCTGAAGTACACCATTAATATATAAATTATAGTATCCATTTGTTACGATTGGAAAAGTAGTTGCCATACTACCGCTATCATTTAAAAATGAAGTAGCGGCAATAGTTGTTCCATCTACAATTGCTAATGGTGTAGCTAAAATATTAAAAAATCGTGTTGAAGTGCCTGAAACATTCACATTGATATTAATAATGGAAAGCGCCACGTCTATTCACCTCCTTCCAAAGGATATTAGGTCGTTTGGTTTATAAAACCGAGCGATTCGATGATAATAGGCGTTCCCCTATAGATGGTTGCATTATCAGCATTTAGGACTAAGGAGGCTGGGGTTATAGTATAAATCCCGCCCTCTTGCATGACACCATTAATAAAAAAATTGACGTACCCAATTGGTTGAAAAATTGTAAATGCAGTTACTTGGTTTCCATTATCGTCCCAAAATAGATTAGCGTTTAATGTAGCTCCATTTGTCAGATAAATATCAGCTGTAACAATATAAAAATATCTATTCACTATTGGAAGAATCGTTCCACTAGGAATAATGACTGGAGGTGTAATGGAAGACGCTGTACTAGCTTTTATTCGGGGCCATACAAATCGATCTTCACAGCCACATTCACATGTTTGTTCAATTTTCTGGTAATACCCATTGTTGACCATATGTTAATCCCTTCATTTAGTTATTGATGCCCCTATATCTACTATTTAGTTCATACAGCAAAAATAGAAGTGCTTGAAATCATTACATTCCCTTTAAAATATGAAATAAATTCTAAGTGTTTTTGTTAAGCATCCTAATATCGATGGTTAAACATGCCTGTGTTGACGAATATTACGTCTGAAACCTTGATATATATGCTTTTTAAAGTAAATTAGTGTTATACTTTGCTTGTCGAATAAGGTAGAATACTAAATATGAATAATTTATCTTCATGACGAACACCATTGAATGAAGATCAAGCCTCTGGCGGATGTCGTAGACTTTAAATGAAGTGTTTTGTGCTCTCACAATTCAAAACCGGACGGCATTGTTGAAAGCGCCAAGGCGAAATTGATTAAAAATAAAGGGGATATTGGTTTTATGAATGATTTTGATCAGCAATTGGAGGGGCTGTTAAAACAAGCAGCGTTACAATACATAATATATCAGCATAATGGCGATACAGAGCGTATGGATAAAACCTCACTTTTTGCACGGAAATTACAGCAAAAAGAGTATGTTATTGGATTTGCAGGCCATTTCTCTGCAGGAAAGTCGAGTATGATTAATGCACTTTCTGGTGAAAATTTACTTGCATCTAGCCCGATTCCAACGAGCGCTAATATAGTAAAGGTCCATAAATCAGAGGAAGATTATGCGATTGTCTATATGCACAATGAAAAGCCTGTCAAGTTTGAAGCAGGCTATGATTTTAAAACTGTGAAAGAACTAAGTAAAAATGGGGATCTAGTATCTCAAATTGAAATCGGGCACAGTGCATCGACATTACCATTCGGTGTCACAGTGATGGATACACCAGGAGTGGACTCCACAGATGATGCACACCGTATGTCTACAGAGTCAGCTCTTCATATTGCTGATATCGTATTTTATACAATGGACTACAATCACGTGCAATCTGAATTAAATTTCCAATTTACAAAGCAGTTGATGAAGTACAATCCAAATGTTTATTTAATCGTTAATATGATTGATAAGCATAAGGAAAATGAATTAAGCTTTGAGGAATTTAAAGCTACTGTCCATCAATCATTTGCCGCTTGGGGAGTTATTCCTAAAGGTGTGTTTTTCACTTCTTTAAGAGAGCCTGAGCACCCTCACAATGATTTTGAGGCTGTGAAGAAAATTGTGATGGATAGTATGAATGATTGGCAGGATCAGCTTGTACTAACTGCAACAAATACACTGCGTTTATTACAAAGCGAGCATGACACTTATTTAATGGAAGAAAGACAGGATCGTTTAGAAATAGATGAAGATGTATTAAGTGCGGATGACTGGGCAAACCATAAGGACATTTTAGAGCAATATAATAAGCTTAACCGTCAAGTGGAGTTATTTTCCGTAGAGGCATGGAATGAGACATTTGAAGAGGAGCGTAAGGAGTTACTTGCAAATGCAGCCATTATGCCTGCCGATTTACGAGATAAATTACGTTTGTATTTAGAGAGCCAGCAGGAAGGTTTTAAGGTAGGTGGCTTATTTACGGCTAAGAAAAAAACGGAAGAAGAACGAAATCGCCGTAAAGAAGATGCCTATAATGCCTATCAAAATGTAGCACATGCACAAATTACAGGCCATTTAAGGGCCTTAATGAAAAAGGTTTTAAAGGATGTTGGTGCACTAAATGAAGAGCGAGCTTCAGCAATTGATGCCTATCCATTTGCTTTACCATTTTCACTGATTGAACAGCAGGTGCAAGTAGGTGCTTTATTAACAGGAGATGCCGTATTAAACTTTGCTAATCGTGTAGCGGAGGCAACAAAGCGCTACTTTATTCAAGAATCAGATCAATGGAAGGATGCACAAGCAACATTATTAGAGTCAGTAGCAACAGAAACAGCGGCACCATCTAAATTAAAAATGGCAGGAATGCAGGCAAAGGTAAATGCTATTCAGGCTGTGCTTGAAATTGAAGGCTACCAGCAATATAGTGCAAGTGTTATGCACCAGGCGAGCAATGAAATTCGTAAACAAGCGAATCAGCAACTGACAAACTGGGACAACGCATTCAAGCAGGATTTAGCAGAAATTCGATTATTCGATGAAACGATGCTGAAGCCAAAAGAGCAAGCTGTTCAACAAGAAGAGGTACAGCAAGCTGTGAGTACAACAAGTCTTCCAATTGAAGGTGTTATTAAACGAGCTTTGCATACAGCGAACGCCGTAAAAGAGGTTCAGGGCTTTGCCGAAGTAGCAAGTTACTTAGAGAATAAGGTAGAGCGATTGCAAAAGAAAGATTTTACCATCGCATTGTTTGGCGCATTTAGTGCAGGGAAATCCTCATTCTCGAATGCCTTAATGGGTGCAAAGGTTTTACCGGTTTCACCAAACCCTACAACTGCGGCTATTAATAAAATACGTCCTGTAACTCCAGACCATCCACATGAAACAGCTGACGTACAGCTAAAAAATGCTGAGCAAATGCTAGAGGATATAAAAGGCTCCTATGCAGCAATCGGACTTTCTGTTTCCTCATTGGAAGAAGCCTTTAACCGTGCGGATGAAGGACTTGCTGTGCAGCTTTCTGATGAGCGTTTAAATGTCCATAAATCATTTATTCGTGCATATAAAGAAGGGTTCCCAACATTTAAATCTGAACTTGGCAAAGTGTTACGTGTTAACCGAGAAGAGTTTGAAAAATTTGTTGCGCAAGAAAACAAATCATGTTTTGTTGATAATATTGATTTTTATTATGATAGTCCACTAACACGCATGGGTGTTACACTAGTTGATACGCCTGGAGCCGACTCTATTAATGCACGGCATACAGGTGTTGCGTTTGAGTATATCCGAAATGCTGATGCAATCTTGTTTATTACTTATTACAATCATGCCTTTGCAAAAGCAGACCGTGAATTTTTAATTCAGCTTGGTCGTGTAAAAGATGCGTTCGAGCTAGATAAGATGTTCTTTATTGTTAATGCCATTGATTTGGCAACAACAGAGGAAGAACAAGAGGATGTAAAGGGCTATGTACGTTCAGAATTGCAGCGCTTTGGCATACGCTTCCCTCGACTTTACGGTGTTTCCAGTTTGTTGGCGTTAAAGGAAAAAGTTGAAGAAGCTGAATTATCCTCTGGTATGCCACCATTTGAGGACGCTTTCTATACCTTTTTAAATGATGAGTTAAGTGCATTAGCGGTGCAGGCACTTGCAGAGGAAGTTGATAAAACGGAGCAACGTTTGGGCGATTTAATTGCGCAAACTGAGGAAAACTTAAAGCGCAAGGATGAACGTTTAGAGGAATTAACAACACTTGAACAGCATATCAAATCCAAGTTCAATACACTTAATACAAGTATGGTAGAAAGTGAAACAAAGCAAGAGCTGGATGAATTATTATACTATGTTCTACAACGCGTATACTATCGTTATCCAGAGTTCTTTAAAGAAGGCTATAATCCTTCAACATTTGCAGCAATGCCAGCACAGCAAGCATTGGAGCATGCTTTAAAGGAAGTTTTACAAAGCTTACGATTTGATTTCACACAAGAAATGCGTGTCACGAACTTCCGTTTATCACAATTTATCAGTAAGAAGATGCAATTGCGCTTTAAGGACGAAGTACGTGAGTTAAAAGAATTAAACCGTAGCTTCTCATTTTTAGCCTTTGAGGCAGCTGAGCCAGATTTACTTGATTTTGAGGGGCCGTTTACTGATAATGCAAAATATTCAAGCGTAAAAACGCACTTCCGTAATGCTAAAGCATTCTTTGAGAAAAATGAAAAGGTAAAATTAAGTGAGGCGTTAGAGGCCTTAACAAAGCCGGATGCACAAAATTATCTGGATGCCCAGAAAGTATCATTAATGACATGGGCCATTTCCTACATTGCTGAGGAAGCGGAGAGATTACGTCTGCATATTTACCATCAGGCACTTGAGCAAATTGCTACAGAAAGACTTGTACTGCAAGAAGAAAGTCGATTGGCTTCTTGGAAAACGATTTACGCGCAATTACAATACGCATGAGGTGATTCGTATGGGGAAAGTATTTAAATCAGTAGAGGAAATTCCATTAGAGGGTGTTCGTTTTGTAGATGCTCGCTTTGATTTACAAGATAGTGAAGCGGGAAGAAAAGCATTTGATGAAGGTCATGCACCAGGTGCTATTTATATTCACCTTGAGCAGGATTTATCGGATATGGAGTCTGACAATGGCCGTCATCCAATGCCAAACAAAGAAAAGCTATCAGCCGTTTTTCAAGGATTAGGATTAAGCTATGATGATCAGATTATCGTATATGATCAAGGGGCTGCACCATTTGCAGCAAGAGCATGGTGGATGCTAACATACGCTGGTTTTCCAAATGTAGTCATTGCCAATGGAGGTGCACCAGCCCTTGAGAAAAAGATAACCTTCACCAAGGATATTATTAAATACCCGCCAACTACGATTGAGTTTGACTGGCAGGAAGAACGCTATGCGCCACGTGAAGCAGTAAAAGCGATTGTAGATGGAGAGGTAGAGGCAACATTATTGGATGCTCGTGCAGCAGCTCGTTATCGGGGAGAGGTGGAGCCGTTAGATAAAGTAGCAGGACATATACCAACGGCCAAAAACTTTGACTGGGAGCAATTGAAATCAGAAGGTCAATTGCATGCTAATGATAGCCTTCGAGGTATAGTGTCACCTGACGAGCATGTTGTGGTCTATTGTGGAAGTGGCGTGACGGCATCGCCTTTATATGCTGTCCTAGCTGATGAAGGCTACGAAAATATTCAATTATATGTTGGAAGCTATAGTGATTGGATTACCCAATATGATATCGAGAAGGGTACAAATGAATAAATGATGGAAAAAGCGCTCACGATGGTGGGCGTTTTTTTATGTAGATTTAGGGAAGGGTATTCTTTCAACAGGAAGGGGTGTATAGCATAATTTTCTCAGTTACTCAATTACTATTGGTGGCTGCACATTTCTTCAAAGAAATTATGCGATACATCTGATTAGACGTGACTTTAATATATAGAAAAAGAGATGCATGACGATGAAAAGTATTATTTTTACCTAAATGGGCATTTTGCATAGATCCATTACTCAAGTACACATATAGATAACAAGACAATACCATTAGGAGGCTAAAAGAATGAATAAAAATCTTCTACTTACGTTAATGAATAAGGTTATAAGGGTGGATCGGGGAGGACCTGAATCACGTATAGGGAAGTTAATGGCTGCTGAAGACGATCATTTTGTATTATTAACAGAAAAAGATGGGATTGTTTACTACAAAACACAGCACATTAAAAGCATTACTCTTAACTCAAGAGATGGTATGGAATTTAGTGTTGAAGATCCAGCCGCAGATTCATACTTACTTGCACCCGATTTTAAAACAGTAGTAAGTAGCCTACGACACCATTGGGTTAAAGTGAATCGTGGTGGTCCAGAAATGTTAGAAGGAATAATGGATGAAGTTTCGGACGATTATATTACTATCTTTTCTAAAGAAGAAATTATTCGTCTAGCAATGTATCATGTTCGAAATATTAGTTTAGGAACGACTAGTGAAAAAAATGATGCAGAAAAGAAAGAACAAGGAAAGACTAATGAAAATAACAAAAATGAGGCAAATGATGGCGATGAAAGTTCAAATAATAAGACAGGAAACAAAGATATGCAAAATAATGAAAAGGCAATGAATAACAGAGGAAGAAATGTGAGGAATAATAGAAGAAGGTAATAATTTTGTATAATAAATTATTTATATAAAGTTACCTGAGTATTATGAAAGTTTCTGTGTATCCCCGTGTTCAGTTAAGGCTATCACACTGAGCTTGCTGACCTGGTGATTAAGATTGAAAGTAAACGTGTGCTTTCAAGCTTAATCACCAGGGAAATGGGGACTTTAGTAGTTTTTTCATTGCTCCGTTTTAAACGCTATTATTTAATTGTAGGTGGAGCTCGTTGTATTAATGGACAAGTTGATTTTTCCAATCTTGCATTTCGAAGTGTTTAAAACCTTTGTGTGGGAAATCTGATCGGTATTCAAATGACCGAAACATAACCTCTAAGTAAAGGTTATCTTTACTTACACATGACGAAATTTGAATGCCCAACTCCTATAGCGAACCTAGCTTTCGCTAATCATGTACCGTTCTAATTGGTTTCTTGGATTAGATTCTAGATTTAACGAGCTAATCATTTTTCCACGTCATCCTCACTAATGCCTTTTTAAGCAGTAGTAATGTAGCAGCTTCCACAAGCCTTATCCTTCTTTTGTATCTCTTTTTCCAATTGCTTTTCCTTCATTTGGCCATCCTTCAAACCGTAATACTCCGCCACCCCTAGCTCTTTCATCGCAAATGCTTCCATCGAGAATTAAAAACTTGTTTTGTTATTCCATTTATCACTATTTTGCCAATTACCGTTTTACGACAACTATCAAACAGAGGGAAATTAGATAAAGGGAACGAAAAAACAATAGCTTTACTCATGACAAAGCCATTATTGACATCATGTCCTACTTTAAAAATTGTGATTTACATAGCAACAAAGAAACATACTCAGAAAAAGAGACTTAGAAGAATCTACTTTTCTGAGTACATAAAACTTACACTTGATGAACAGTTTGAATATGAGAAAGGTTAAAATAAATGGAATCAGATTTTCCATTTTGTATCTCAATAATTTGATCTTTCACACTAATTACTCTACCTATATGGGAATATTCTTTTCCAAGATTTAATACAACCAGTTGATTTCTGAGTTGGTCAATTTGGGACTCGAATGTATTGTTTAGTGATTGATTCTTAATAGGCAACAGACTAGAAAACTCATTTTTACTTAGTCCATAAGGAAACTGATCCTTTGAATATGGAATGAGCCATTTCAAATGTTTTGTTAAAATGAACATTGTTTTGTAAATGGGAGACTCAAATACAAAATAATCATTCATAACAGACGCTATAACCCCATGTAGCGCATGGTTTCTTGTTACCAAAATCTCCACATGTACCCCTTTTGCATGTGAAAGTATATTTGTAAGGGTTAGATCATTATTAGATACTTGAGAAGTAAATATCGGTCTTTCTGAAGGTTCCTGAACGTTATCTTCATTGTCATAATCTATTTCTAAAGTTTGAATATGATCGATGGGTAAATAGACAAACATTTTTCCATCATAAATCACAATAATATCACTACTCGAATCAATTACTGAACCTTTCAGTATTTTTCCGCCCGAGAGACCAATTACAACAATTTCTTTATTTAGATTTCGCAATAACATAATCAAAATTACCTCGCTTTCTATTCAATACTCAAACTATCACTAAAAACTAACTGAATAAGTTAACCATTAAGCTAACTGAGATGACAAAATGTTAACCCCATTTTGGCTTTTCCATACTTTTTTAAATAAAAAATAAACATCAACTTTATTGTTGCAAGGGGGCAATAAGTATCAATAATGTACCTGATGCCTCCTTCACTTACATTTGCGAGACATTTCAACTTGTAAATATCTACATTCATAATCGCAACGTACATCATCTTGGTTAGAAATTAGTCCAATGAATATTTTACAATCAACACAACACAACTTATTCATGTCAAATTGCTTTTATGTCGATATTTTTTGAAGAATTTCATTGTACTAAAAGCGCATCGTAAAATGACATTCATGCTCTAGATGCATTTGTAAACACCAATTAGAAAATTATGTAATAAAATATAACGATAGAATACTTTTGTAGGTATTTAATACTTCTTTTTGCCGACCGGTGATACAAAAGATTACTATGGTAATTAAAATTTTTATATGATTTTACTCTTGTTTTTTATACATATTTCGACAAAATTTTTTCTGAATTTTCAAGAGGAAATACCTATAAAGGGAAAAATTTTTTGATATGTCGAAGATGGTCGTTCTTTTCAGTGGGTGCGAAAGCGAAGCGACAGCAACACGAACAACAACAACAACACACGACTGAGTAACCAACATCATGTTGCTGCCGCTACGTTAACACTACGCTTTCGCATAAAAAACATTTGTTGGCCCAAAGCTCCTGGGCGGATGTCCCGGATTTTCAAAGGAATGAACAAAAGGGTGTTAGCCTAAAATCTTTGCATCCTGCGAAAACGGCTAACTGACCTGCATCGGTAAAAACGCCACGTCCTGTGCCATTACCGAAATGACCGACATAATGTCGGATCTCGTGCAGGTCTAGGCACAATTCAAAATCCGGAAGCAATGTTTATCTGTAGCGAAAGCAAAGCGGCAGATGTTTTTTGCGCGAAAGCGTAGCGGCAGCGGTAGCTACAATTACGCCAAGGCGAAATTGATTTGCTTTTAACTTCACATAAGTAAATCAAGACTAATTCTTTACAATATACTATTTTAATATTTGGATAATTTAGTATAAAAATTAGAGAAAATAGGTGTAAAACCAAGAGAACTTTGATTTTTTACATATTTATATTACGACAGCATCACTAACCTAATGAATGAGAGGTAAGGACCTAATATAGACTTACAACAAATTTTTACAGAGTTAAATAAAATTTCATGAAGGTGAAATTACTATGCAAATATTAGATATAATAACAGTGATTACATTTTTAGTTACTCTTGGTTTCATTTTTTGGAGACCAAGAAATATGAATGAAGCTATTCCTGCCTTGGTCGGTGCAATTATTGTAATTCTTTGTGGAAGTGTAACCATGACAGATCTCTTCACAATTATAAAAACTATCAGTGATGCTGCGATTACCATTATGGCTACAATTGTCATGGCAATTGTATTAGAAAGCTTTGGGTTCTTTAACTGGGTTGCAGAGCTACTTGCTGAAAAAGCAAATGGATCTGGTATTCGATTATTCTGGTATGTCAATCTCCTATGCTTTCTCATGACACTCTTCGTTAATAATGACGGTAGCATTTTAATCGCAATACCAATATTAATTATGTTATTAAACAATATGGGATTAGAAAATCACCAAAAGATTCCATATTTACTTTCCGGAGGATTAATTGCAACAGCATCCAGTGCTCCAATCGGGGTAAGTAACATCGTAAATCTAATTGCATTAAAAATTGTCGATATGAGCTTGTATTCACATACTGCGATGATGTTTGTTCCTGCAACACTCGGTTTATTACTACTAGTTGGCTTACTGTTTTTATATTTCAAAAAGAATATACCTAAAACTGTTCCTACAAATGTAACTGGGATGTCACTTCCTTCCTATCATCCACTTAAACAAATTGCTTTAGGAGATTCGAAGCAAAAGCGTACTAGGTTCATGCTATTCGTACTTCTATTTGTACTTGGCGTTAGGCTGAGTCTGTTCTTCGCATCGTTTTTAGGAATTCCAATTTCCGTTATGGCAGTAATTGGATCCCTTGTTCTTTTAGGATGGAGATGGGCTTATTTGAAAATACCTCCAGGTGATATGCTGAAAAAAACACCTTGGTATATTATCGTTTTTGCATTTGGTATGTATGTCATTATCTATGGTCTCAATAATATTGGCTTAACGGAATGGTTAATTAAATTTATGCGTCCGCTGGTTTCCGAAAACCTACTCAATACAAGCGTCTTAATGGGTGTTCTACTCTCAGTACTATCCAATATTTTCAATAACCATCCAGCGCTTATGGTTGGAACTATTACGTTAACCAATATGGGGCTTGATCCTATTTCCCTGAAAGTTGCTTATTTAGCAAATATTATTGGAAGTGATATAGGTGCACTGTTACTTCCTATGGGTACCCTTGCAACGCTAATGTGGATGCACATCATAAGGAAAGGTAAGGTAAAAATTACATTGTGGGAATACATTAAAGTTACTATCATCGTTATTCCACCTACAGTCATCTTTACGTTAGTCATTTTATATTATTGGGTAACATGGCTCTTTTATTAATGAGACCTAGATTTATTATTGATTATCCGAGAAAATTGTTCTAACATAGTGACAGTTTATTTATTATTAATCAAAGATAAATCAGTTATTAATTGAGAGAAATAACCATTTTAATTTGTAAACCAACGAGTACTTTAGAATCAGCTTTTAAAGTTTTTACAATTGTAGTAAAAAGGTGACTTTTTAATCATGCATTAGGTGCTGTGAGAGTCTGCGGTTTTTGTAGACTCTCTTCTACAGGGCTTCAACTCACTCTATACCATAGACTGCTGTCTTTTTTATGGTAAAGATTTTTTTATTTCAGTTAATCATCTTCATTAAATTACTTTTAAGAAGATGTTCTCAAAATAACATGATTTGTTACCCAGGTATAACAATACAAATGAGGAAAAGATACTTTCGAAAGTTCTTCAAAATCTTTAAGGATTTTTATGAAGACTTTAATCAACTCACACATTCTTATCCACACGCTTGCCTAGCTTTTATTAGCCCCCTTCAACCCCAAGAAAGCTTTATATGCAATATTCTGCATTATACAAAATTGGAGGCTATATTCTAAAACATTGATACATCAACGGTTCATCCGTCTTCTATGTTCCCTTTGCACCCATTCCATATTTTCTAAAATTGAATATCTAAGAAAAAACATAATGTTTGAAAAAAATTATTTTTGAAAGCCAAATTCCATCTATGCAGGTCTAATAGATAGAGGAGGTGAGCAAGTGCAGGAAATTCTCATACAACGAGCGAAAAAGGGCGATGCTGAGGCGTTCGCACAGCTATTTTCACAGTTTGAAATTGATTTATATAAAATGGCCTATGTATACGTGGGCAATGAGGTAGATGCACTGGATGTCGTGCAGGAGGTAGCTTACCGAAGTTTTAAATACATACACTCTTTGCAAAGTTCGTTTCATATAAAAACTTGGTTGATAAGGTTTGCTATTAATTGTGCAACAGATTTACTAAAAAAACGGGGACAATTCCTGCCATTTGAAATGGAGGAACTAGAGCAAGGTGAAGAGCCGCATGAGGAACTTCCTCAAAAATGGGTGATGGAGGATATCATAACAAGTCTTTCAAAAGAGGAAAAAGACGTGATATTACTTCGATTTTACAATGATTATACATTACTTCAAGTGTCGCAGGCTTTGCAGCTAAAATTAGGAACTACAAAAACAATCTTGTATCGTGCATTAAAAAAACTAAAACAAGCGCTGGAACAGGAGGGGTAAGAATGAGCGATTTTAAAAAGCAGATGGATCAAATTGATATTCCCAAATCGTTGCATAAGCGTAGTCTACAAGGAATCGAACAGGCAAGGAAAGAGCAGCAAAAGTCTCAGCGTTGGCTACCAAAAATAATAACGATTGCAGTGACACTTGCCGCAGGGGGCTTTATTGCATTGAGCATAGAGCAGGGAGGGACAAACAATCATCAGGCAAGTACAACCTTGGTTCAAGAGCAATTTTCTTCCTATATATATTGGGGAATAACTATTTTATGTATATCGATAATATTGTTAATAACTAAAAGAAAAATAGGATCAGGAGCTGATAAAGTAAAAACGCTTGGCGTTGCAGCAATATTGATTTTATTACTCGGAAACAGTGCACTATTTTTACAACATCAATTAGTTAACCCTTTAGTTATTCCAACATCAATAGAGGTAAATAAAGATGAACAAAATGGTTTTGAGATACGTTATATAACGAATCATAATGACCATCGCTATGTAAAATTTCTACAGGCTGATGATGTAATCCTACCAATAGCTTATTTTACATCAAAGCAAGACAATCTTATTAATGGATTTTATTATCCATACGATACCTACCAATCATTACGTTATCAGTATATTCGTGACGCATATTTTCAAGCCGATTTATCAGAGATTGAAAAAATTATGGCAAGTAAGAATGTATATCTTATTCTAAGTGATGATGCAAAAATAAAGGCTCCCCTTTCTCTAAATATTTATCAAAATGACAAGGGGGTACCTCATCAAAGCTTTAGTGCTTCTAGAGACCAAGATGAGCATGTGATTTCCTTTATACTTGAGCAGGATGCTGTATTTGATGATTTTTATGTTCCATCCTTATTAGAAAACCAAATCATCTTAAAGGAATTTATAGTTAATAATCAACCGTTTACTTCGAAAAATTTTCCGATTTCATTGAAAAAAGGTCAACGTATTGAACTGATTATTCAGTTTAAGGATTCTCCTTTTGATATGAATGCTTCAGTAGGTTTAAGTGGGCCAGATGGTTACTTATTAACAAAAGTATTTTCCCAAGTCTACTTTACAGAAAGTATGGTGAAAAAGGTGCGTGAAATGAATGAATGAAACAAAGGAACATGTTAAACTTTTACAATGGTTTGCCATAGCTTTATTTTTACAATTGCTTTACCTCAATAGTTTTAAGTATATCAATATTCTTCAAGATATATTGGTTTATGGGGCATATTTAAAGAGTCTTTCATATTGTAAAAAGGTTACACCAATTAAAAAATACATTGTTATAGCTATTGTTTTAGCATTAGTAAGTAATTTTTTTTCCCCGCAGCTGTTGTTCTATTGGAGTACTGTTTTCATTGCAGGGATAGATTTACTGATTATTATGGAGTTTGGCAAAATATTAGTTTCTTTAGAACAGCGCTATGATGCTCATGGTCCTACTGCCCGTGTGCTAAAAAAATATGTCATAGTTGTATTTGCTGTTATTGTAGGTTGGACAATGTTAAGCAATTTACCAAGAGACTGGCAGATAGGATTGTTGGTGCTAGGGGCATTTCTTTTATTTGTGGTGAATATCCGTCTATTCTTCCATGTTTTATCTTTAAGAAAGCATGTAAAGAAAAAATCTTTTGTTGTTACATATTTGTAAAAATGACTGACCATTCATTTTGTGTTACACTCTTTTTACAGAAAGCCAAAGGGGGAAAATGGATGTTTAAACGAGAGAAAAGTATAGAAATTCAACAGAATCAGGATGTTCAATGTGCGCAAGGTAAAGTTGCAGTACAGGGCATTGGCATGAGTGTTTATAGTTTTTTCGTGGATGGTTTACTTATTGATGCAGGCTCATACTCACTATCACAGGAGTTTCAATCCTTCTTTTCAGAGATACCGATTGAGCAATTAGCATTAACACATTCCCATGAGGATCATGCAGGAAATGCAGCATGGATTCAGCAGTATAAGAAGGCCCCTATTTTTGTTCATCGTGATTCCGTGCAAATTTGTGCCGAAGATGGAGAGTATCCACTTTATCGTCAGGCACTATGGGGAGAACGACCTGCGTTTGTTGCTCAACCACTAGGTGACTCCTTACAATCAAGATCAGCAATATGGGATGTCATTGAAACTCCTGGGCATACAACCGATCATGTTTCGTTTTACAATCGAGAAACCGGCGCCATGTTCACAGGTGATTTATTTATACAGACAAAAACCAAGGTTGTTCTGGATGAAGAAAACATTGTACATACCTTGGCATCATTAAAGAAGCTATTAAACTATGATTTCGAGGCAATATATTGCTGCCATGCAGGCTATATTGCGGATGGTCGATCGAAAATTCTAAATAAAATCGCTTATTTAGAGGACATGGAAGGGCGAGTTAAGCAACTATTTAATCAAGGTTATACAGTGGAAGAAATCACTAAATCTATCTTCCCTCGCGAATATCCAATTACAAAAGTATCTGGGGAGCAGTGGTCTTCCAAGCATATCATTACCGCTTTTATACAGCAGTTTAAGCAAGAGTCCTTTACATAGGGCTCTTTTTTTAATGGAGAAAAAAAGCTCTCAACCCTAGAAAGCGCTCGGGTTCAAGAGAGGGTAGCTCAGGTGATGGCGAAAAGCGCTCGGGTTTAAGATAGAACTGCTCAGGTGCAGTCGAAAAGCGCTCGGGTTCAAGGGAAAATCGCTCAGGTACCATCGAAAAGCGCTCAGGTACCATCGAAAAGCGCTCAGGTACCATCGAAAAGCGCTCGGGTCCAAGAGAAAGTCGCTCAGGTATCACCGAAAAGCGCTCGGGTTCAAGAGAAAGTCGCTCAGGTCCCACCGAAAAGCGCTCAAATCCAAAAGAAAACTGCTCAGGTCCCACCGAAAATTGCCCTTATTCCCATAAAAGCCACTCAAATCCATGCCACTCTTCTAAATTTAAAACAGAATACTTAAAAAAGAATAATAAAAAAGTTTGTGAAAAAATGTGGAGAAAATGTGACAAAACCAGATTTCGTAATGGATGCGCTTACATAAGTTTGTGAAAAATTTCTCATTTACATAAGAAAAATACTATGTGAATAGTTGAACAGGTTTAATCGCGGTATAAATACATTTAATAAAAAGGTACCTCACACATTAATTATTTAAAAATAATTGATTGTGAAATTGATAACAAGATTAAATAGTGTGACAAATGATAGTAAGTCTTTCTGTTTCAAAGAAATTTCAAAATTGACAGAAAATTTCGTTGACTATATTTTCACAAAGTATTATGATTCTGAAATATAATAAAAATTCACAGGGAAAAGGTTGGGATAGAATGGATGTTATGAAAAAGGCGTTAGAAATGCATGCACACTATAATGGAAAATTAGAGGTTATTTCAAAGGTGCCTGTACAGGATTCCTATGATCTAAGTTTGGCGTATTCTCCAGGAGTTGCTGCACCATGCGTAGAGATTGAGAGAAATCCTTCACTTGTTTACGACTATACAATGAAGGGGAATATGGTAGCGATTGTGTCAGATGGGACGGCGGTTTTAGGGTTAGGGGACATTGGTCCAAAGGCAGCATTACCAGTAATGGAAGGGAAGGCAATTTTATTAAAGCGTTTTGCCAATGTTGATGCTTTTCCTATATGTTTAGATACGAAAAATACGGATGAAATCGTCAGCATTGTGAAGGCGCTTGCTCCAACCTTTGGTGCTGTTAACTTAGAAGATATTTCGGCACCAAGATGTTTTGAAATTGAGGATCGTCTACGTCAAGAATGTGAAATTCCGGTGTTCCACGATGATCAGCATGGAACGGCCATTGTTGTAGGAGCAGGGATGATTAATGCCAACCGAATTGTAAAGAAAGATGTGGCCACAATGAAGGTTGTTATTAACGGTGCAGGGGCAGCGGGCATTGCTATTTTGCGTATTCTTGTGCAAATGGGCTATAAAAATATTTATATGTGTGATACAAAAGGAATTATTTATGAAGGGCGCATTGAAGGCATGAATCCAATTAAGGAAACGGTTGCTCATTTAACGAATCCTCAAAAAATACATGGTACTTTGGATGATGCATTGGTTGATGCAGATGTCTTTATAGGTGTATCTGTTGCTAACTTGTTAACAGAAGCCCATATTAATTCAATGAATGATGATCCAGTGGTATTTGCACTAGCGAATCCAAATCCAGAAATTACGTATGAAAATGCGAAGGCGTGGGGTGTACGTGTTATGGGAACAGGACGCTCTGATTATCCAAACCAAATTAACAATGTACTTGCTTTCCCTGGGATTTTCAGAGGAGCCTTAGATGTACGTGCAACAGATATTAATGAGGCAATGAAGCTAGCTGCAGTAGAGGCAATTGCATCTCTTGTAAGTGATGAGGATATACATGAAGAATATATCGTCCCAAAATCCTTAGACGATCGTGTTGTTGAAACAGTATCACGTGCAGTAAGTGGTGCTGCTGTAGAATCTGGCGTATCTGAGCTATTCCAACAAAATACAGTGCTTACTGTGTAACAACTTTAAAGCAGATGTAGGAAAACAATACGTTTTTCACATCTGTTTTTTGCATTTGTGGAATATGCGTAGAACTCGCTCGAAAAATGTTGTTATTTGTCTTTTGATGTAATAAAATATGAGTATATTGTAATAATTTATAGTTATGTTTTGAAAGTATAAAATATTTATTTATTTTAAAGTTTAATGAAAAATAGGTCTTTAGTCTTTTGATAAGGAGAGTGGTTTATTAATATGAAATTCAAATCTATTAAAACAAAACTAATTGCTTTTTCTTTACTTCTTTTAATGATTCCTTTAATTGTTTTAGGCTTTTTCAGCTATCAACAAAGTAAGACCAATCTGGAAATGGTTGGGAAAGAAAACTTGAAAAATAGTGTGGAAATGACAATAGTGATGATTGAGCAATTAAATAAAGAGGTGCAGGCAGGGAAAATACCGTTAACAGAAGCGCAAGAAAAAGTGAAAGTAGCAATTTTGGGTGAGAAAGATGCCGAAGGAAAGCGGCCAATAAATAAAAACATCAAATTAGGTGAAAACGGTTATATTTTTATTGTTGACCAAGAGGGAAAATCAATTGCCCATCCCAGTATAGAAGGCTCAAATGTGTGGGAAGAGCAGGATAGTAATGGCGTAAAATATATTCAAGATGCAATTAAAGTTGGGAATAAAGGTGGAGGCTTTGTTACATATGACTGGAAAATGCCCGATTCAGAGAAACTAGAGCAGAAAGAAATATATGCCGAAACAGAACCGAATTGGGGTTGGACGATTAGTGCTAGTACATATTTAATCGAATTTAATAAACCAGCAGATAGTATTTTAACAATAACATTAGTGGTTATCGGTATTGCAATTGTTGTTGGTATTTTCGTAATTTGGATGTACGCAAGTAGCATGACTAGGCCTATTAATCGAGTAGCTGAAGCGATGGAACTTTTTGCAGAAGGAGATTTATCTCAAGAGCTGATGACAATTAAATCCAAAGATGAGATTGGAAAATTAGCGAGTGCCATGAATCAAATGCAACTAAAGCTAAAGGATATGATTCATCATATTTATCAAGCTTCAGATATGATTAACCATTCCAGTCAAGAATTAACGCAATCTGCAACAGAAGTAAAGGTGGGAACCGAGCAGGTAGCAATAACGATGCATGAATTGGCATCTGGTGCAGAGGGACAAGCTCACCATGCCAATGAACTAACATCATTGATGGAACGTTTCACCTCAGATTTATTGGAAACGAATCGACATGGTGGACACATACACCAATCTTCTGTTGAGGTGTTGGCACTAACCGATGAGGGAAATCAATTGATGGCGACTTCTAATAATCAGATGGTTAAAATAGATAGCATTGTGCAAAACGCTGTGGTGAGAGTAAAAAAACTTGATGCTCAAGCGCAAGAAATTTCAAAATTAGTCGTTGTTATTAAAGATATTGCGGATCAAACTAATTTATTAGCGTTAAATGCTGCAATTGAAGCAGCAAGAGCTGGTGAGCATGGAAAAGGATTTGCAGTGGTTGCAGATGAGGTTAGAAAATTAGCAGAGCAAGTAGCGTTTTCCGTGAATGATATTACAGGTATTGTCACAAATATTCAGCAAGATTTTGATGTTGTAACATCTTCTTTAGAGGGTGGTTACCAAGAGGTACAAGCTGGAACAAATCAAATAAAAGCTACAAGTGAAACGTTTAACACAATCAGTGAATCCATCAATGAAGTAGTTGAAAGTGTTAAATTAATCTCAATAAATTTATCGGCTGTATCAGAAGATGGTCAAAAAATGAATAGCGCTATACAGGAAATTGCTGCAGTAGCAGAGGAATCAGCGGCTGGTGTTGAGCAAACAACTGCGACAACAGAGCAGACAAGTAGTTCGATGGAAGAAATGACAGGAAAATCTGAACAATTATCGGAATTAGCCTTAAAATTGAAGGGCTTAGTTTCACAATTTAAACTTTAAAGCAAAAATCCCCCACTCTCAATAGAGAGGGGGGATTTTTTTACATCATGCCAACACCAATGATGCCAATCAGGATGATAAAGAAAAGTACAAAGAAAATGACAAATAAAATAATTGATGGAATTAAAATTGTAAAGAAGGCCATCCAATTTGAGATTTGATGTGCCTCTGCCACAGCGCCTACACTAATCACGAATGACCAAATGAAAACCACAAACGACACTAACGTTGTTGGCCAGAAAATCCAAGGAAGGGTGCCTATGAAATTTGGATCCATTAAGGACTCAGGTGAAGTGAATAGCCAAACAATATAAAATGGAATAAGAACAATAAAAGGTATGGCTGTTAGGCTCAAGCTTCTGAATAAATCAGAGATTGTACCAGTTCCTTTGAAAAGCTTACCAAATAACCATGTTAAAAGGGCAGAGAATCCTGTTCCAATAATACCTGCAATGGGCGCGAAAATCACACATAATAACAACAGTATCCAAGGAGAAAAATCTGGAATGAATTCTTGATCGATTAGCCCTGATAGTAACGAACCAATATAACCAATGGAAAGAATCAGAATGGCATAGCCAGTTGTTTTTTCGTCAATCATATAACGGGCTGTTTGCTTTGGATGCAGCCAAACAGATAGAAATGGATTAAGTTTCGGCCTTTCCTGTTGTGTGTCATTATAATTTTCCATTAAACTACCTCCAAATAAATTAATAATATACTTCATACAAATGAGAGCGATAAAACTTGAAATATATGATTCTATACAATATACGGATGGATTGGTGAAAAGTTTCGTCTAATAAAAAAAATTGTTCAGAAGTACGGAAATACTTACTGAACAAATTAAAATGCGATATGAACATCCCCTCCAATTTGAAGGAAATAAATGACTAGTCAGCTAGCATAATTTTTTCAAGCTCTAACGGCTCAATGTATTGTTCGCCTTTGTAAGCGCGCATATTGCCACCAGAAATTTCATCAATTAATAAAATTTCATTGGTTTTTGCATCACGGCCAAATTCTAATTTAATATCATAAAGTGTTAATTCCTTTTTTGCAAGCTCAGCAGCAACAAATTTAGCAATTTCAATTGTACGTTGCTTTAAAATAGCATATTCTTCGTGTGTTAACAGGTTTAACATAGCTAAAGCATCTTCAGAAATAGGAGGATCAAGTCGATCGTCATCTTTTATTGTTACTTCTACAAAGGAATCTAAATCTTGTCCTTCCTGTGCGTAAGCGCCATAGCGACGTAAGAAAGAACCAACAGCTTTAAAGCGGCAAATAACCTCTAAGCCTTTCCCAAAAACCGTTGCAGGCTTTACAGTCATTGTGGCATCGTTAAAATTTGCATCTACGTAGTGAGTTGGAACACCTTGTTCATTTAGCTTTGAGTAGAAATAAGAAGTTAGGCGAAGACCAGCAAGACCAGCACCGTCAATTGTTAATCCTACAGTATTGGCACCTGGATCAAATACGCCATTTTCTCCAGTTACATCATCTTTGAATTTCAATAAGTAATGACCATCTTCTAATTTGAACACATTTTTCGTTTTACCTGTATACAATAATTCCACAAAAAAACCTCCAATATTTCATAGTACCCCATTAGTATAACACGAATATTTTAATAAATTAATATTAAAATCGTTCGTTTAAGTACTTTATTTTTGTGATTATTTCACTTTTATCTACTAAAAAATAAGATGATAACGAATGTTCGTCATCATCTTGAATAAAATAAGAAAATTCCAAATTTAAAGCATGGTTAACTCTTCTAGTATCAGAGCTATTTTAATTTAGTTAAAAAAGAATATTACTAATAAACACCCTCAGAAAGCATACCATTTGCTACTTTGATAAAGCCAGCAATGTTTGCCCCAATTACAAGGTTTCCTGGATAGCCGTATTTTTCAGCTGCTGCTTTACTATCTGCATAAATATCTTTCATAATTTGATGTAATTTCGCATCTACTTTTTCAAATGACCAGAATACACGACTTGAATCTTGTGCCATTTCAAGAGCAGATACAGCAACACCGCCTGCATTTGCAGCCTTTGCAGGTCCGAATAAAACACCTGCATTTAAGAATTCGTTAATCGCTTCAAGGTCAGATGGCATGTTTGCGCCTTCACCAATTGCTTTGACACCATTAGAAATTAATGTACGCGCTGAATCACCGTTAATTTCGTTTTGAGTAGCACATGGAAGCGCAATATCACATGGAATTGACCAAATACCTGTGCAACCTTCAGTAAATGTAGCATTTGGACGGTAGTTTACGTAAGTTGAAATACGGTCACCTTTTACTTCTTTAATTTCCTTAATCGCATCAAGATCTAGACCTTCTGGATCATACACATAGCCTGAAGAATCTGAGCAAGCAACCACTTTCGCACCATATTGTTGTGCTTTTTCAATCGCATAAGTTGATACATTTCCTGAACCAGAAACAATGACTGTTTTACCCTCAAAAGAATCATTTGCATCTTTTAACATTTCCTTAACAAAGTACACAGTTCCGTATCCAGTTGCCTCTTTACGAGCTAAAGAACCACCGTAGCCTGGCGTTTTACCAGTTAACACACCAGATTCGTTTACTTTTGTTAAACGCTTATATTGGCCCCATAAATACCCAACTTCACGAGCACCTACACCGATATCACCAGCAGGAACATCGACATCTGGACCAATATGACGGTATAATTCAGTCATGAATGCTTGACAGAAACGCATGATTTCTGAATCTGATTTACCTTTTGGATCGAAGTTTGAGCCACCTTTACCACCGCCGATTGGTTGGCCTGTTAAAGCATTTTTAAAGATTTGTTCAAAACCTAAAAACTTAATGATTGATTCGTTAACAGAAGGATGGAAACGAAGTCCGCCTTTGTATGGTCCCATTACGTTGCTGTATTGAACACGATAACCACGATTTACTTGTACTTGATTATTATCATCTTGCCAAGCAACACGGAAGGAAATGATACGATCTGGCTCAACGATACGTGATAAAATATTGGCTTTTATATATTCAGGGTGTTGTGCAAATACAGGCACTAATGAAATGAAAATTTCTTCAGCTGCTTGTAAGAACTCCGCTTGATGACTATTTTGTTGTTTTAGTTGCTCGAATACACCATCGACGTATTCTTTTGCTAATTGTTCGTTGCTAACAGTTGTAGTTGTCATAATGAAAACCTCCAATTATTTGATAGGTGTATCGTATATCTATTTTTCACACTATTCAATAAAATACTTTTTCCAACAGTCTAAAGTTTGTGAAAAATTGAGCAAGAGGGGTTGTGAAATTATTATATTGAAATAATTATAGAATGAGTGATTCATCTAATTAAGAGAAGGGATTGATGCCTTATTGTGAAGGTTCTAATTGACGCTGATGCCTGTCCAGTAGTGGATTTAGCGTTATCTATATCATCTGAGTTTGAGATTGAAACTATCTTATTTTGCGATACATCCCACCGTATTGAACGTGATAATGTAATAACAATAATTGTTCCTAAAGGTCCAGATTCGGTTGATTTCACGCTAGTGAATGCGCTTTCAAAACACGATATTGTCATTACACAGGATTATGGTTTAGCAGCAATGGTTTTGGCAAGGGGAGGGTATCCAATTGATCAAAATGGACGGGAAATGTCCAATGAAAATATCGAACGTTTGCTCGAAATGAGACATGTTGGACAGAAAATTAGACGTGCAGGTGGACGAACAAAGGGACCTAAAAAAAGAACACAAGAAAACAATATTTCGTTCAAAATGAAATTTCGACAAATTTGTGAACGAGCAATTTTAGCGAAAAAAATGGAGGAATCTGAAGGTGAAAAATGAACTTAAACACGAACTATTTCATCAATTTCCAATACTAAAAGAACTAGCAAATAAGCATACTGTGCTTTGGGAAAATACAAATTGGCAAAAAGAGGCGACAACCAACCTTTTTTCGATGCAGGAAGTAGATGAAGCGGAAGAAACACTTACACGCTTTTCTTCTTATTTAAAAGTAGCATTCCCAGAGCTTTTGGAAAGTCAAGGATTCATTGAATCGACTATTCAGGATATACCATTGATAAAGAAAGCTCTCGAAAGGAAATTTGATGTTTCAATACCTGGTCAATTTATCTTAAAATGCGATCATGCCTTGCCAATCTCAGGTTCAATTAAGGCTCGTGGAGGTATTTTTGAAGTATTAAGGCATGCAGAGCGACTAGCTATTGCCAGTGGAAAGCTAAAAAAGGAGGATAATTATGTGGTGTTGGGAACGAAGGACTTCCAAGCATTTTTCCAGCAATACACAATTGCAGTTGGCTCTACTGGTAATCTAGGATTAAGCATCGGCATTATGGGCAAGAAACTCGGCTTTAATGTCGTAGTACATATGTCGAGTGACGCAAAGGAATGGAAGAAAGCATTGCTGCGTGAAAAGGGTGCGACTGTCATCGAATATGAGGCTGACTACAGTGTGGCTGTGGAGCAAGGTCGTCGAGAGGCTGATCAAGACCCATTTTGTCATTTTATTGATGATGAAAATTCAAAGGATCTTTTTGCTGGCTATGCGGTGGCAGCAAAAAGACTAAAGCACCAGTTTGAAAAGACGAACATTATAGTAGATGAAACACATCCATTGTTCGTGTATTTACCGTGTGGGGTTGGTGGTGGACCCGGTGGCGTTGCATATGGACTTCGAGAGCTTTTTGGAGAGCATGTGCATATTTTCTTTGCAGAGCCAGTTGCGTCTCCTTGCATGACAATCGGTTTAATGACAGGACTACACGATGCAATCAGTGTAGAGGATATTGGTCTTGACAATAAAACAGAAGCAGATGGTTTAGCTGTTGGTCGTGCATCAAAGTTTGTTGGCAAGGTGATGGAAACGTATATCAGTGGTTGTTACACGGTGACAGATGAACAGTTGTTAACATCACTAGGTTTGACAATGGACAGCGAAGGGATATTTTTGGAGCCATCTGCACATGCTGGGATGTTTGGACCGATACAGTTAATGAAAAACGGGCAAAATTATTTGGAAAAGCATCATTTAACAGACAAAATGGAGCAAGCTACGCATATTGTTTGGGCAACAGGTGGGAGTATGGTGCCAAAAGAGATGCGTGAAGAGTATTTAAAAAAGGTATGAAGGTTGGTTTAATAGCTTCATTTAAAATATATCACCAGGGAGATTGCTGTTAGCAGGAACAACGTTAATTTACAAATTGAGATATCTGTAGCCTTGGTAAAAGGTTGTTCGATTATAATATAGTTTGATAAAAATCACCTCTTTTTCCTAGAGGTGATTTTTGATATTTATGTTTACAAATGAAAGAGTATCACTTGCTTGAAAAGAGAGAGCATAACATAAATATAAAATAGTATTCCCATTCATTTTGTAATTAATATTTTACTTGTAGTTGTTATTTTTACTTCATTATTCAAATCTCGAAAATGAAGCTAACATTGCTACTTGTTGAGTGTACTTTAATGTCATTTTGAATTCATTCCTTTCACAGTAACAACAATTACTTCTTTCTCTCCTACTGAATAGCCTGCAAGCACATTTATGCTAAAAATAAACTATGGTTGTATGTTTATTCATTTTCCATCCTCCTTAAACCTAAAGGTCAGCCTCAAAAGTTGGTGTAATGGAATGTTTAATTACTTGAAAGTGACCTTACGTCATCTTTTATACTGATAAAGAGCAGCATTTACTTTAACACTAATTTAAAAGGGGAATCCTAAGATGAAGAAAGACGATATAATTATTTATGCTTTTGTTATTATTGGAGCTGGAGTAGGTTTATTTTTTAATAATGCTTTTCCAGGGGTGCTAATTGGCTTGGGAATTGGTTATATGTTTAAAATCATGTTTTTTAATAATACAGATGAATAAGAAAGTAGGGTATGGGCTTGTTTCATATTAATGAATTTAAAAAGCTAAGTAGTGTATCAGTTAGAACCTTGAGATATTACGATAAAATTGGACTTTTGAAACCTGTATCAAAAACTGAAGGGGGTCATCGATTATATTCAAATACTGAGTTGAAGAAACTTCAGCAAATACAATTCCTAAAAACTATAGGATTTCAATTAAGCGAGATCAAAATAATGTTAGAATCCGAAGAGTGGGACTGGTCTAATAGTCTAATGACACAACTATCTTATGTGATAAAAGAAAAGGACCGTCTTTCAAAGATAGAAATTAGTTTAAGGGAGCTAATAAACGGTATAGCGATTGATGGAGAAGAATTTAAAATTAAAAAAATCATTGATTTATATAATAATAAGGATGCTAAAGAAGCATTAAATTATAATCTAGTTGAATTAAATATTAAAAACACGGAGGTACTAGAAAAACTTCCTAACATGGCTAGTAGTGATCCAGATTCTTTAGAGTGGATTGCTTTAGTGGGGCAATTAAAGAAATATTTGCACCTTGGTTATAGTCATTCACGAATACAAAATATTATTGAAAGAATGGATGTAAAAAAAGGTGAGGACTTTAATGACGAAGATGTTTTTTTAGATAAGCTTTGGGACATTAGAATGTCACCTGAGGAATCAAAAAAGTATAGCCTATATCCAATTGATCAAGAGGTCCTTACTTTTTTGGAAAAGGCATATATTCATTATCTCGATAATAAATCATAGTTATTTGAACACAGATGGAGGGAAAGATGGGAACTGATATATTAATTTATTTGGGCGGCTTAGCTCTTTTAGATATGTTAAGCCCTACAATTATTGGTGTTACTTTATTTCTGGTTTTAACAGATAATAAAAATTTAACATCAAGATTATTGACATATTTATTTACGGTTGTGCTATTGTATTTTTCCTTAGGTATCATTATGATGTTAGGTCTAAATTTTATTATAGAAGCATTCTCAACTATTTTTCAAAATAAACTATTTAGCTGGGTAATCTTCATCACAGGGGTGATATTATTTACTGCTAGCTTTTTTATTCCCACAAATAAAAAAAGTAATATACCAAAGCCTAAAACACAAAGCTTATTCTCAATTATTATTATTGGTGTGACGACGTTTATCATTGAGGCAGGCATGGCCTTACCATATTTTGCTGCTATTGGTTTATTAACTACAATAGATATACCTTTTTATCAAAGGGTTTCAACTATAGCAATATACAATATTATAATGGTTCTACCAGCTCTGCTTATATTTTTAGGATATAAATCGTTTGGGAAGTTGATAAACCCTACCTTAGTTAAGCTCCGGAATAAAATAGCAAGCAGTTCAAGTTCCGCCCTATCTTGGATTATATGTATAGTTGGAGTAATATTAATATTTTACACTATAGATTATCTATAATTTATGAATGGAATAAGATGATGTATTGTTATTGAGTATTGAATAACACGTTTAACAGAATACTATTTTGAACTTTATGTAGGATAAATATAAAATAAAAAGCCTGGAAATAGAATTCCAGGCTTGATTCTCACTTACTTTAAATGCTCCATGACACACTGCCTCGCTTCCGCAAATGGGTCTTAAAATTTTTAAGACTGTGCTTTAGCTATATTCAGTTCTGAATGGTCCTTCTGAGTTTTCAATCCATCCCACTCATCGGGTTAACCCTCCTAGTCATTGGATTTGAAGTGAAATCTTAAATAGTTTGGGTTAATTATTATTTTCTATACACATTATTGTAAAATTAATTTTTTATAATCTATCGTTGAAGCTGTTTTTGCTGAGCTGCTAAAAAAACTTCGTGAGCAGCGCGTACTCCGGCACCTGGCTCAAAATCATAGGAGAAGTCTTGTAGTGCCGCCTCCATTAATGAAACAGCTTGTAAAATATCGCTTGGGAAGCAATAGCCCATATGACCAAATCTGAAAATCTTCCCTTGTAAGTGGCCAAGTCCACCAGCGAAATCTAAATGATAGCGTTGTTTTAAATGTGTTAAGAATTCACCAAGGTCTATTCCTTTTGGTGCCAAAATTGCTGTAATAGTTGGTGAGGCATATTCATCTTCAGTAAACAGTTCAATAGCTAGTGCCTTCATCGCATTTCGCACCATAGTTTTCATTAATTCATGACGTGCTACGGTTTTATGAAAGCCGCCTTCTTGCTCTATCAGTTTGCATACCTCATGAAGTCCATAGATAAGTGTGATGGTAGGCGTGTTTGGTGTCATCCCTTTTTCTGCCCAGCCACGATAGCTCAATAAATTTAAGTAATAGGATGGTGCTTTATTTTCCTCAATAACTTTCCATGCTCTGTCACTGACGCTGACAAGTGAAAGTCCAGGCGGTAGCATCATAGCCTTTTGAGAGCCTGTAACAAGAATATCAACACCCCACGCGTCCATTTCAGCAGATACTCCACCAATGCAGCTTACCCCATCTACAATGACTAAAGCATCTGTTTCTTCTCGAACAACTTGTGCCAGCTCAGCGACAGGGTTCAAGATACCTGTAGAAGTTTCATTATAGGTTACAAAAACAGCTTTAATCGCTTGCAAGGGCTGTAAAAATGCACGTAGCTCATCCGCTGTACAAGCTTGTCCCCATTCTTTTTCAAGCTTATGTACGTTAAAGCCATATTTTTCACAAATTGAAACAAAATAATCACCAAATGCTCCAACTGTCACAACAACAACGTCTTCACCAGCTGAAACAGTATTCACCGCAGCTGCTTCCAAAGCGGCTGTACCACCTGAAGGAAGTAATAAAATATCTTGTTTTGTCCCGAATACTGGCTTTACTAATTCAGTCGTGTCACGATATAGTTCCACAAATTCTGTGCTTCGATGGCTAAAAATATCCTGATTCATTGCAAGCTGAACCTTTTTTGGAATAGGTGTAGGTCCAGGATGTCTTAAAATATTTTCATACACATTCATCAATCCCCTTTTTTGTAAAATAAGAAATTCTAAATTTTCTAACTATAATATAGCATATTATTTTGCTAGCTAACTCCTTTTTCGAAAAAATAATGGTAGAGAATAGAAAAAGAAATTATTTAAGGAAATATGGTACTATTTAAATAAAAAGGGGATGAGCTTATGAAGGTAAAAGTTCACTTTCCATCTGTATATTTTTTAATTGAACCCAATATAGTTGCTGTTTATAAAATCAAATCACTTGAATATGTCAATTTAACGGATGTAATCAATATAGGTGAATGGGAGGCTTATGAACTACAGCATTCTCATCAATTTGAAGTGTTTAATCATGATAAGAGTAGACCCTCAGAGAATCCTTGGAGTTTCTATCTTGAGCAGGAGGAGCTTTATACTATCGTAGAAATTATAAACGGTGTCATTCAACAGCAACGTTCAGGATCACAGTACGAATCCATAACGCCTTCATCTCAGATGGTTCATATTACTTGCTCAGAATCAGCAGCAGGGTCACTAAGGGTGGCACTTGCTCCCCCAAGACATATTATTGCATTTCCTGATGACCTCTCTATCGGTCCAGTGTATCAGTTAGAAGTCAAGTTAGGGCAAGCTTTCCGTAAAGAATGGCTATTTGAAAATATTAATAATGAGCAGGATGATCATGTTGAATTTAATAAGTTTGTAAATACTATACGTGAAATAGATGATATTCCTGCGCACATACCAATTTACATTTGGGTTGGAAACAATGCGAATGAACATTGTCTTTTACGATTCTTTCTTTATTTATTAAATGACAAAGCAAACGAAATCTATCTAATGCAAACCTCTGAGCACAATAAATATGGAGATACAGGGCATCTTTCATCACTGCAATTAAGCCAGCTCTTTATGAATAGTGAAAACAAGCCTTTAACTGTTCAGGAGAGACGATCTCTTCAAAAAGAATGGGAACATTTATCACAAACGAGGAATGTATTGCGACGATGGGTGAATGGGGAAATAATAAGTGTTTCAGAGGATTATTTTGATGCATTGATTATAAATACGATCGCGAAACTACATAAGAAACAAACAATGAAGGATTTTATTAAGACAGGAACTGTAATTGCAGAATTGATATCTCAGATGGACGAGTGTCCGAATCTCTTCTATTTAGAGTATAGAATTCGATTTTTAGTTTATAATGGAGCCCTTGCATTAAAAGGTATTCCCAAATCTATGAGACATTATAGTGTAAAACTGCGTGATTAATAAAAACCTCTTTTGTCAGGTGACAAAAAGAGGTTTCACTTGTGGCTAGGCAACGAAAGGTCTGTTCATACGCATTAAACCATAAATCATAAAGAATATTCCACCTGTTAAAAGTGTAAGAATAATGTATAGGACAGCTTTCCCAGCTTCGCCAGTCCATCTATAGAATAGACGGTAATTGAAGTACAAAATGAAGCCAGCAGCGCCTAGGGATGCAATTATTCCAAGAAATGGAATAAACGAAACGATAATTAAACCAGCATAAATAAGCGTATTTTTTAAAGCTGCAGCACGGACAGTTTCATTATCAACACCATCTGCAGTTAACAGAAAAAGGCTATAAACATTGATAAGTGGAATCCAAGCAATGTAAGCCATATCACCGAAGCCGTTTGTTTTAGAAGCCATAAAATAAATTAGTGCACTAATAACATATGCAATTAAACCTAATACAAGAGAGGCAATAATAATTAACAAAAGAAATCCGCCAAACGTCGCCGCATCATAATCATTGTAATAATAAGAATCATAGCTCATTGATAAAACCTCCCTTCAAAAAAAATACCCCCTAATCATACCAATCCTAAAATGTTAATTCCATAACAATTTATAGGTAATATTTAGTTGAAATCGTATATTTGCACTAGAATAATTTCCTTGAGTGAGGCTTTTATGATGATTTTTTGAGCGGATACTGAAAAAATTGCAAAAAAAATCCTTGGAAATATTGGTATACTAGTGTTGAAGATTCATTTTTTAAAATTGCAAGGTTAAGGGGGGATTTGCCTGTTACTAGTTGTTATTCTATGTGGATTGCTGTGCATTTATTTCATGAAAAAAAATTATCGTAGGAGTACCTATTATCAGCTGACTAAACATCATATTTTAACCGTTAAATGGAATAAAGGAAGACATGGTGAGTATTTAACTTCAAAAATGATTGAAAAGCATGCATCGAAAAATCATAGGTTATTAGTTAATGTGTATATTCCGAAAAAAAATTCGGATGAGTTAACAGAAATTGACCTACTTTATATTGATCAAACAGACTTATACGTGTTGGAATCAAAAAATTATAGTGGTTGGATTTTTGGAAATGAAGCACACCAGCAATGGACGCAAACAATGCCGAATAGGAAAAAAATATCAATTTCGCCTTGGCGTAATTGCGTCCGGATTTTGAATTGTGCCCGCACAATTCATTCCTTTGAAAATCCGTGACATCCCGCCGGAGGCTTTATCTTCATTTGCTGAATGAAGATAGATTTTTTAATCCAATCCGCCAAAATGCTATACATACCCGAGCTATTCAAGACTTTTTAAAGCTACCAAACAAAGCCATTCATTCAGTTATTGTTTTTGGTGAAAGCTGTACATTGAAAAAGGTGGAGATGACTTCCTCTAATGTACATGTTATAAAACGAGAAGAGTTAAAACGCTTTATCCAAGCTCAACAAAAATCTGCTAGTCCAATTTTTTCTCAAGTAGATATTCAAGCCATTTACAATCAGTTATTACCACAAATGCAAATTTCCAAAGCAATGAAGAAAAAACATATTCGCATGATTCAGCAAAGATATGGAAAGTCTTAGATGAAAAGGAGTTCAAAAAGGAGGGATTATATGCCAATGTATAATAAATTAGTCCGTGATTTAATACCAGAAATAATAGAAGCGAGTGGCAAAAAATGTGTAACAAGAATAGTAGAACAGGAAGAATATTTGGAAGAAATCAAAAAGAAAATGCAAGAGGAGGCTCTAGAATTTAAGGAGTCCGCTTCAAAAAAAGAGGCTATAGAAGAGCTTGCAGATATTTTAGAACTAGTTTACGCGGCCATACATAAGCTTGATGTTTCCTATGAACAATTGGAGCAAATTCGTGCTCAGAAGAAAGAACAACGCGGAGGGTTTTTTAAAGGGATTTATTTGATGAAAGTAGAGGAGTAGGTGAAAGTAACGTGTCACATGATTTAAGGGTCGGTGAAATACAAGAGAAATATATTACAGAGCATGAAATTTGGCAACATCTTAACAATTTCTATTATCGTTCATCTGTCGCGACTTCCTATAAATATGTATTTTTTAAAGCATTACTTGAAAACTTATATAATGTAGAGGATGAATTAACACTTAGCTATGATCAAATTTTTTACTCCTTCACCAATATTTATTGGAATTTAATCATCCATCATCAATTAGCGCAGTCACCCAATAAAAATAAACCAGCTCGTGCTCAAACCATTTTGCAAAAGTATGTAAATGACTATAGCGTTCCTTCAGAATGGCAATTTGATCAACTTGAAGATTCGTTACAGTTGAAAATTGTCCATGATGTCAAACGTGACTGCAAGCAAAATGTGATTGGTGCATTTTACGGCGATACAGCAGGTGTATTCTATGCATTTGATATTAAACGGGCACAATTTCGTTTTAATCGTCCTGTTTATGAGTTTATGAAAAAATATCAGCGTGTCCTTATGAATTTAACAAACTATCATTTGGTAAAATATTTAGAGAAAGTGAATGAAGCAACAAGCACAATGGCTTTGCTTTCCAAGATTGAAGTGATTTCAAAACGTAGTTCATTAGAAACCTTTTACAAGGTGCTTACACAATTTGAACAAAATCGTTGTTTCTACTGTCATTGTGATTTATCATCCAGTCGCCGAAAAACACATGTTGACCATTTTATCCCATGGAGCTTCGTTCAAAATGATAATCTATGGAATCTAGTGTTAGCCTGCAATGCTTGTAATTTACAGAAGAGTGATAAAATTGCCTCTCGCTTCTATTTAGAAACAATGCTTATAAGAAATGATTATTTATCCTCAAACATAAACGAGCCTTTTTACTTTCGTACATATGAAAATACGAAACTGATAGATTTATATGATTACTCCATCATGAATGGATACACAACTTTATGGGAACCAAAGAAGGTTAAGAAAAAGGTATAGAATTCATATTTTAAATGTTTGCTGCTCCACATTTTGAGCTATAATTTTAATGACAAATGAACAAATGGAGGGATGTATATGGCAGATATTAAATATGAAATCATTGAAACACTCGCTGTTTTATCAGAGGGGAATAAGGGCTGGAAGAAGGAATTAAATCTAATTAGCTGGAATGGTAGAGAAGCCAAATTCGATATTCGAGATTGGTCAGAGGATCATACAAAAATGGGGAAGGGTGTTACACTTTCACCCGCTGAAATGAAGATCTTAGCAGAGACACTTACGAAATTATCAACTTCAGACATATAAAAGAAGGAGCCTTGTAGTGCGGGCTCCTTTTCCCATTTTGTTAGTGCGTTTAACGTACTTGAAACCAATCTTCTAAGGAATAATAAAAAAACTACTCTATTTTGCAGTAATGCTAACTTAACGCTATAATGCAGGTGGAATGTTCCAGTGCTATTTGGCTTGATAGAATGAATGCGGATTTTTAGTGATGTCTGTGAAAAAAGTATTTGTCTAAGAGGCTCAAATTTCAAGTTAGTTTTAAATATAATGAATGGAGGGATACATAATGGACAATTTATTTAATCAAATCTCAACTTTGTTAAACATATCAATACCTCAGGAAGTAATAAATGCTTTCGATAATCCAATCTATATGAAACACAAGAATGATTATTTAATACGCTTGTTATCCATTGAAGAAGTAACAGAAATGTATTTATACCTTAATGAAGATGTTAATATTTCAGAGGTTTTACCATTATGGACAGATGATAGTTCCAATTATGTGGGTGTTTACATGTTTGGGCCACAAACAGGCAAAGTTTGCTTTATAAACCATGAGGAAATAGACTTGTCCCCAGTATATCCTAATGTACACACGTTCATAAAAATTCTATCAGAAAATTCTGAAAGTGATTGGTATGAACTTCCAACACATTATCCTCTGTCCAAAGAGCATACTGATGAACTGCAAGTAAAGCAAGATGTACAAGCCATTAAAGAATTGAAGAACCTTCTTAAAAACCCTGAATTAGATGAAGATAAAAGAACTCAATATTTGTTTTCAATTATGGCTATAACTCCTTACACACAATTGGATGAAATAATTCCCCTATTGGAAGACTCGAATATGTGGGTACAAGAGAGAGCTGCTGAAATTCTAGGTTTCCATAGATACTTGCCCGCTAAAGAGAAATTAAATTGGGTTAAAGAACACGGACAATATAACGGGAAAATGGCTGCTGAATTAGCGTTAAAAAGGATAAGAATGGAATTAAAGAGCTCAAACAAAAAGAAGCAATAACATTTTAGATATTTGTTCTTTATTATTTTCTTCAATAAGCTAATCATTGCTATTTAAATGATAACTACAATCTTTGAAACAGAGCCTGTATCGGTACTTGGAAATTATCGATACAGGCTTTTAATTTCAATATCAAGTTGTTGTTATATATTTAACACTATGGATTTTTTTTAAAACTTTTCTTTATATAAATTTCACAATGTCTTTTAAAGCTAGACGAGAGGAGCCATAAGCGGGCACAGCTGCTTTGCCGATAGCGATTAAGACAATTGGAACTAGATGATCTGCTAATTCAAAGTGTTTTGCAAAAGCTTCCTTATTGAAGCCTCCCATTGTAACAGTATCGTAGCCCATGTCTTTGGCTAAAAGCATTATTTGCATAGAAATTAAGCCTGCATCGAAGGTTGCTATGTTTTTTAGAATTTCTTTGGGCAGGTTTGGGTAGAGTTTTAATGAATTTTCTATCATGCTATTTTTTGTTGCCTCGTCCATATAACCCTGCTCGAAGTTTTTGGTATAAATTTCCTCAACATTTTTGTACATCTCCGTATCACCTAATACAGCAATAATAGCAGAGGCAGTTTCAATTTGCTCCTGGTTATTAGCAATCTGACGTAATTCCTTTTTTACAGTTGCATCTTGAATCACTAAAAAGCGCCATGGTTGTAAATTACTTGATGATGGTGCTGTTGTTGCCTCCGTAAGTAATTCCTTCAATTCAGCTTGTGGAATTTTATAATTAGCATCATATTTACGTACCGATTTTCTCTCATGCATTACTTTATTTAAATAACTTTTAGTTATCGTCATTGTTTAAAAAACCCCTTTTTCTATAATGAAATTTACTATACGATAGTTTATTAAAAAATCCAAGTAAACTGCTCGAATTAGAGAGATTTGATTTGCCTATTATTTATCTATAGAAATCATAGTAGAATTTGATTACTTACCCATCATGTAAAAAGTTACAAAAAAAACATATTTATCATAGTGTACTACCTTTATACTATAGATAACTATAGAACTAAAATAATATGAATGGGTGAAGGTAAATGAAAAAACTACTGGGTAATCTAAGACTTTTCGCGAAAATTGGTATACTTATTCCCATTATCACTATATTTCTAGGTGGCATGTCCTTCATAAGTTATTTAAAAGCCTCCAACGAACTTGGAAACTCGATTGAACATGAGATGTCATTATTAGCTGACGATGTGTCTAATTCTGTTGAAAATAAATTACATGCACATAATCAGCTTATCTATAGTGCTAAATCTGCGATAGAAACTGCAGATAATAGCATGTCAAGAGAACAATTTACACGTTTTGCTGAGCAATTACTGCCATTAAATAAAGAAACCTATGGAATGGGGCTCTGGCTAGAAAAGGATGCTGCTAATGGAGAATTCTTTGGACCATATGCCTATAAAGATGGAGAAAATATTGTCTTTACAGATGTTTATCAAGATCCAGCCTATGCCTTCCATCAGCAGGAGTGGTACAAAAATAGCTTACAATCCAATGATATTATACATACGGAGCCTTTTTTTGATGAAGCATTAGGAGAGATGTTTATTACTTTTGGTATTCAAGTTCTACAGGGGCAAACCCCAATTGGCGTTATCACAGGTGATTATGTTCTTGAATCTATCCAATCTATTGTTTCGGAGGTGAAAATACGAGAAAGTGGTTATGCATTTATAATTGATGATAAGGGAACATTTTTAACACATCCAGATGTGAAAAAGGTAAATCAAGAAACGGTACAGGATTACTTAAAAATCCCTATCGATCAATTTGCTGGAGATAAAAAACTAATTCAAACAGAAGTTGATGGTAAAGAATACACATTACAATATAAACAAATACAAGGAATGCCTTGGAAGCTTATGTTAATCGTTCCGACAACTGAGCTATATAGTGAAGTACAAGCAATGCTATATCAACAAATTATTATTAGTATTATTCTTATCTGTGTAATATCCGTAATTATTTATTTAATTGCACGCTATATTCGTCAGGAAGTGCATACTATAAATGGCCATTTAGGCAATCTAGCTACAGGCGATCTGACTCAAAGAATGTCGATTAGTACAAGAGATGAATTTGGTGAGATGGCACAGTATTATAATGATTCAGTAGATGCATTGGGAACAATGATGAAGCAAATCGTAGCTGAAACAGACACAGTTGCTTCCGCTGCAGAAGAACTGACAGCTAGTGTCCAAGAGGTTAATAAATCCGTCACAGAGGTAGCTGTCTCTATGCAGCATGTAGCAGAGAATACGAGCAAGCAACAGACAGTTAGCGACCAACTAGCTTCAGTCACATCTGTTTTAGGTGAGGATATGCATTTTGCTGTCAAGGCCTTAGCCAGTGCCGTTCAGCAATCTGCAGCAACCTCTCAGATGGCAAGTGGAGGCTCCAAGCAAATTCGTACCTTCGTGAATGAAATTGCTGAGTTGCATACACAGGTGGAAAATAGTGCAAATCTGATAAGTAGCTTAAAAAATCAATCCGTCCAAATCGAAAAGATGAGCGAACTGATTTCATCCATAACAGATCAAACAAATTTATTGTCCTTAAATGCAGCGATTGAAGCAGCACGTGCAGGAGAAGCGGGAAAAGGCTTTGCAGTGGTTGCAGGGGAAGTCAAGGCATTGGCAACTCAAACAAGCCTTGCATCACAAGACATTGCCACTGTTGTTCGGACAATTCAAGAGCAAGTCAATGAGGCTGTCTCGATGATGGAACAAAGTCGTAAAATTGCTCACCATGGCATTGATTCTGTACAACAGGCTGGAAGCACATTTGATACAATCAGCAGTGCGATTGAAGACTTAAAACATACGATTGAAAAGACGAGTACCAATACATCAAATGCCTTTGAAAAACTACATGACATGACTTCGAAGGTTCAAGAGATAAGTCAGCAAGCAATGGCGACAAATGATCATACATTAAATGTGTCAGCAATTACAGAGGAGCAAGCTTCTACGATGAATGAAATGGCCGTAGCTTCTGAGCAATTAGCGCATCTGGCACAGGATCTTCAAGAGGAAACAGGTAAATTTACTATATAGTAATTGAAAAGGTCGTCGTCCAATTATTTGGACGATAGCCTTTTCGAATATAGAATGAGTTTTTTATTTGAAATTATAGTGATTTCCTTACCAAGTAATAGGAGAAGACAATTCTAGTGTTCTAGGCCTAGTAGCAACCGTGTTGGATCACAGGTGGCTTGTATAAATAAAGGCATGTTAAATGGTATTATAATGATAGATAGGTAAATTTGTAATAAAGCTAAATATGAGATTGAGAAGGGATGTATTATAAATGGAAATTAGAAAGCCAAACAACTTAGAATTAGAAGAAATTATAGCTCTTTCACCACAAGCTTTATTTGATGGTACACTGGGCGGAGTAAGAGCAACTAAAGAAAAAGTTTTAAACCTTATAGAACCTCTTCTAAAAAAAGGGTGCTATTATTTGATAGCAACAGACAATAATGAGTTAATGGGATGGATTTTGATTGGGGAAAATAAAGACCAATTTACGGAACAATTAAACGGGTTTATTTATGAGCTATTTGTAAAAGAAACATTTAGAGGAAGAGGTATTTCCAAAGAATTAATGAATGTTGCCATTGAACAATTGAGACAAGAAGGATATTCTGAAGCCAGACTTAGTGCTTACGTAGGGAATAATGCAATCAAGCTATATGAAAAAATGGGATTTAGTTTAAGAACGGTAAGTATGAAATTACAGTTATAGAAGTCCTTATTCAAACAAAAAATGACAAATGACCAGGACGCCCCCTTGTGTAGCCAGTCTTAAAAAAGACTAGGTAGCCATCTGGTGTCGATATTCTATTGGTGCTAGACGGTTGAGCGGTTTTTTTGAAGTGTGAGAAAAACGGTTCAATGCAGGTATTATCATCGCAGTTTCCTTTGCGGGAATGCTACTGCTGATACCGAACTAATTCTAATTCTCGCAATTCATATTAGGTGCGATCTGGAATGAAGCTAGCTTTGAGTAATCCGTGATGAAGTAACTTGTCGCTCCATTCCGCATCTTTAACATCCGACTTACGACAAGGAGCCGCTTTGATTGCCTTCCAGTGTTTATAATGCATGCGGGAATCGATTCTTTATGAGTATCTATATTATTTTGGGCAAAAGAAAAACAGCTCTCACAGTTCAGAGTGAGTAGCTGTTTTTTGCTATGTTTAATCTTTATTATGCTTTACACTACGCAATGCTTTATAATTTAAATGTCAACTAAGCCTTGATATATAAGGCTATATAGCTTGTTTTATATATCACTTTGTACCCTGAAAATAGTGAGTATTATCTAAATTTAAATGCTTCAAAGTCTATTGTGATATCGTTATTATGGGATTTCAATTGCTTAGTGAAATGCCTGACCATTTTTTCAGGACCACATAGATAAACTTTGGTATTTGCTGGTACATGATAACTTTCAAATGACAGCCTGTCCATTTGGATAGTATCAATAAAATTCACTTTAAAATGAGGGTTAGTCGATGCATACCCTTGTAAAAAGTCTTTATAGATAGCATTGTCCTCACCCCGGTATGTGTAAAATAATTCGATAGGACGATTAATGGGCTTGGCTTGCAAATAGGATAAAAAAGGAGTAATTCCGATGCCGCCTGCAATCCAAATTTGTGATTGTGGCCCTTTTTCAAAATTTAATTGCCCGTACGGCCCATTAAGTGCAACAGGTGTATTTATTTTTATAGAGTGATAAACTTGCTGTGTAAAATCTCCAAGTACCTTTATGGTAACGGAAATTTTTTTACCACCTCCGCCAGAAATTGAAAAAGGATGTGGTGCCTTTTCTAGTCCATCTTGAAAAAATTTTATAAAAACAAATTGCCCGTATTGATAAGGAATTTTTTTATCAAGTGTAATCTCGAGCTCAATTGCATTCTTGCCCATTTGTTGAATGCCTGTAATTTTACCTGTGTATTTAAAAAACATATCCTGATACATCGTTAGCATATATAATGCCGACATAAATCCTATAGTTGTCGTAATGGCAGTAAAAATGCCTAAAGGTGTAGGTTGTAGTAAGTCATATTTGCTAGAAAAATATGCATGATATATTCCGAATGTATAGGGAATAAGCATGAATCGATGAATAACTCGCCAGTGTTCATATTTTAGAAATTTTGCAAGCAAGGCTATTAAAATAAGAGCGATAAAGCCATATTGTCCAAGCTCCCCCAGTTCTTTTGAAAATTCACTAAGAGAAGTTTCAAACCTTTTATCCATATCTGGAACCCTTTCCTGCAACTGTCCATGTAAAATCACCAATGCCAGTGAAATAATAGCTATATATTTATGGTAGCGATAGACATTTTCTAGACCATGAAACCACCGATCTAACATTTTCATTCTAGTTGATAATAAAAAAACAAGAAAGAAACCGGTAATTGCCAAGCCTCCAATCATGTGACTAAGCTTATCCAAAGAATGGAGCGGCTCTACGGGTGTAGCAAAAAACCAAAGTAAAGAACTGGCTCCCATAATAAGTATAATAAGTGTAATACCTCTGATTGATTTCATAAATAACCTCCAGTCCTTATTTTTATCGAAAATCATCCTATATATACAATAAATTCCTGAAATGATTCTGAAAATTAAGTGTAATTATCGTAGTTTTTACAGTTTACCTCAGCTAGAAATAAAAAGGGAGTGTATGTTCGGAATATATGTTCCCTTTTAGGGGAAGGTGTGTTAAATTAAGGAGGATCAATCATAATAGACATGAGAGGGGAAGTCCTATGCAAGGGAATACTCATATTGTTGGGGGCATTACTGCTAGTCTAGCCTTTGCGCAAATTTCGAATGATAATCCACTTCTTTTAGTAGGGGCAGGTATTATCGGTGCATTACTTCCAGATATATGCCATAGCGGCAGCAAGATCGGGAGAAAGTTTCCCATCATTTCAAAAATGGTTAATAAGTTGTTTGGACATCGATCCTTTACACATAGCTTACTTTTTTTAATTTTAATGGTGATGGTGCTACATACTTTAGTTCCTTTTAAAGTGATTTCAATAGGAATTTTATTAGGAATGGCAAGTCATATTTTTCTGGATATGTGGACAAAAAAGGGTGTTAAATTGTTTTTTCCAGTATCCATTTCTGTCCGTTTCCCACTAACCACCAGAACAGGCAGTAAAGTTGAAAAAGTAGTATTTATGTTGTTAACGTTGCTATCTGTATATTTTAGTTATGAATTAATAGTTAATCTACTGGGTACCTTATAAGCAATAAAACCCGAGTAAGAAAATATTCTCATACTCGGGTTCATTGTTTTCAGTTCATTATTCAGCCTGTACCTCTTCTACCGTTTTTTCGACTTCTACTCGTGTCATTTTTTCACGGCCATCCTTCATCGCCTTCAAAGTTTTATGAGCAAGTGCTAGTGGTAAACGGCAGAATAAAAGGACTGTCCGTTTATTGATATCCTTCATATAAAGATCAGCTTTCGCAAGGTTTTCCTCTGCGTATGCAAATAAATCCTCTCGTGTCCAGCCATCCGGAACAAAGCTTACGCCACGCTCATCCATATCCTCGTGCTGATTACGTAAAATATTCACAGCCTGAAGACCGCGTCCATAGCCAATCGCTAAATCGCGATCTGTTTGAATATCTGCACCCCACGCCCAAAGCTCAGACAACATTGTGCCAACAAGCCCTGCAACATAGTATGTATAATCATCTAAATCCTCACGAGTGTGTACTTGCCAGTTTGCTTTTGCCCATTTGGCCATCCCAAAAGACATCTCACTCGTTGATGCTTGGACAATTTTTCGTGAGCCTTCAGGACAGAAAGTAAGCCAGTCTGCTAAGCGAAGAGATACTTCAGGTAGCTCATCAGCATATGGTGCTAATAATGTTTCATATGCTTCAGCATCAAATGTTTCCTTTAATAATTCACTCGTTGCAGTCAGTAAATCAAATTTTACATCATTTGAAAGCCTTTCATGGTCTTCAATTTCATCAATAGCACGCATAGCTAAATAGGCAGCAGCCACTGACATTTTCAAATCATTTTTTAAAAAAGTAATCGGTATATAAAAAGTGCGGCTAGTTTCCTTTAAAACCTGCATCGCTTCTTTATAAAGTGTTTTTTGATCTTTCACTACTATTCCTCCGTTCACATGGTCGTACATCTATAGTATATCGTATCGCAAATGTGAGGAAAGATAAAACAGATTGTTTAATTTTCTAGTCATATTCTTTGAAAACGCTTAAAAAAGATGATAAAGTTTAATAGTAAACTATTTAGTTCTATACATTATTTCATCAAAATAATGGCTGGACTTATGCACTACAAAATATGACATTGAGGGAGTTTTATTTATGGGACGTTTAGATAACAAAATTGCAATTATTACAGGTGGCGCATCAGGCATGGGTGCTGCAATGGCAAAATTGTTTGCGGAAGAAGGAGCTACCGTTATTGCTGCTGATATTAACGAAGAAAACCTAGCAAAAATTTCTGAGCTAGAGCATGTAGAGGGAATGAAATTAGACGTTTCTTCAGATGAAAACTGGGCAGAGGTAACGAAAGCAGTCATCGATAAATACGGACGTATTGATATTTTAATTAATAATGCTGGTATTTCATCTGAAAAGGGTCCTGATCAAATTTCGCAAGCAGACTGGACAATTATGCATAATATCAATGCTTTTGGTCCATTCTTAGGTATTAAACATGCTTCAAACTATATGAAAGTAGCAGGAAAAGGTTCTATTGTTAATACATCTTCCTACACAGCAATTATTGGTGCGGGCATGAATGCTTATACAGCATCTAAAGGATCACTACGTGCAATTGCTCGTGCAGCAGCCGCTGAATTAGGAGCTTTTAACATCCGCATAAACACTGTTTTCCCTGGTGTAATCGAAACACCAATGACAGCTAAATTATCTGAAGCAAAGGAAGCGATGGATATGCTTGTACAAGCTACACCAATGGGTAGACTTGGGCAACCGGAAGAAGTTGCTAACGCTATTTTGTTCCTTGCATCAGATGAGGCATCTTATATTACAGGTGCTGAACTAGTGATTGATGGCGGGTATTCAGCTCGTTAATAATATTTGAAAAAAAGAAAGTGGAAATGTGTGTTTATTCATACATTTTCACTTTTTTTGTTCTTTTAATAGAAAAATGATAAAGTAATAAAAATGCTTTCGCAATAAAGGTGAAAAATAGAAGTATTTTGATATTTTTCGTGTTTTTTTCATGAAAGTTTGCTAAGTTATTGCACAATCATTTCAACAGCGTTAAAGTTTAGAAAGGGCAAATAAACAATTACATGGGACAAAAATGGTAACTGTAATTTTGCTGGTGATATTAATAGAAGATACGTCAGGATTTTGACACAATAACTCCTTGCAAAATCCAATGACAAAGTGGGGGCATGAACTTTATTCAGCAGGCATTTAAACGCATCCTGAATAAAAGCAAAATCTAGTATATATCTCACCGTTTAAATAGAGATTGTACTGAATAAAGTTAAAGGAGAATGGTATGCCAAAGGCTATAGGTATTGATGCAGGCGGCACATTGACAAAAGTTGCTTATTTAGATAAGCACAATGAGCTTGTTTTAACAACTTTTCCGTCGAATGATTTGTTGGCTGTAAAGGATTGGATTATTAAACATCCAGATATTGAGGATATTGGTGTTACGGGAGGGCGTACAGAGCAATTACTGGAAGTCATAAAGGCAATGAAATCGATTCATTATATAGTAGAATTTGAAGCTACATTGAAAGGTGTTCGATTTTTGCTACATAAAGAAGGCTATTTCTTCGAGCGTAGTATGATCACGAATATTGGTACTGGGACTTCAATTCATTATATGGAAGGCAATACGCATATTCGTGTTGGTGGAACAGGTATTGGCGGCGGAACTTTAATTGGATTGTCAGCGCTTACAACGGGTATTACAGATTACAATGAAATAAGAGAAATGAGTTCACATGGTAATCGGGAGTCTATTGATTTACTAGTTAAAGACATCTATCAAGGGATGGATACACCAATTGATGGACATCTAACAGCTAGTAATTTTGGGAAGGTCGGTATTACTGAGTTTGTCAATCATCCAGCAGAAGATATTATTGCTACTGTCCAAGGCCTTGTAGGAGAGGTGATTACAACACTTAGTATACAATATGCTGAGGAGAAAAATGCGCAACATATTGTTTATATTGGCTCTACCTTAAGCAATAACGATCATCTGGCTCGCGTAATTGCCAATTATACACGTACAAAAAAACATATACCCGTTTTTATAAATGACCACGGTTTTTCTGGGGCAGTTGGAGCGTTACTAAATATATCTGAATATACAATTGTCTAAAAGGGCAAAAAGAATGTACATTACTAAAGAAGATTGGTAATGTACATTTTTTTATACATAAATCCTCTACCATTGAAGTTTTCACCAAAGCATAAATCCTTTATTCCTGAGCACATTACAGGTAGGAGGTGAATATCTGTGGGCAATAGAAATAATAAAAACAGTAAAAAGACGATGAATGTTAGAACACATAATCCTTTCGGTACCTACAAAAGCAAAGACCTCGATAGAAGTAATAGTAATAACAATAACCCGAACGACAACCTGAATGAAGAATTTTCGGCTGAATTTGATGCAAAGGCTAAAAATAAAGATAATAAAACAAACCACGATAAAAATCAGCAATCCAATAAAAAGAAATAACTAAATTTGGAGGGATTAAAAATGGCAAAGAAAAATAAAACAAGCTTTAAAAAGAAAAAGAAAGAAGATGTCCATAAAAAAAATGATCGGGAAGAATATTCAGCAGAGTTTAATCAGGTAATTCATAATAACCCTCAGCAACCGAAACAATAATCAAAAAATGCTCCTAAAGTATGCTTTGCTTTTGGAGCACTTATTTTTTGCTTTGTACAACAGTTTATACATCAAAAGGGGATATTAAATTGAAAAAATTTGGTTTAATAGCGGGTACTATTCTTGTATTACTTACTTCACCATTACATATTCCAACGGCTGTTTTTGCCCAACAGGAGGCTCCAGCCTATGCCAAGTGGAGTATAGTGGCGATTAAAGAGGTAAGGATTAAATATCCACAAGCTAAGATAGTGGATTATTTGCATGAGGGAAGAGAAACTCAAGGGGATAAAACAATCGAAAAATTTAAGCTATGGCTAAAACAAAGTGACAAGGAATTTGGGGTCTATGTAAAAATCCATTATGTCACAAAGACAAGTAAGATAGAAAACATTGAATTACAGGAAGTAACCTCATAATGCTTAAAGTTAAAGGGTGCCTGGCAAAAGGCATCCTTTTTATGTGCGCAAGCAGTGTATGAAAATAGGATGTAAGTTACGGACTCTGAAGACAGAAGTAGTTGTAGCCAAGAGCAAGGGTGTCCGTGGCGACGCGGAGTCTAAAGGAAGCTGGCGGCAAAAACTGTTGGAGGAACACGAATCGCATAGAAGACTAGGTATGATTGGATGTATGTGTTTAACAATACCAAGTACGCTTTCTGTCTAATTGAGGAGGATAGTGGGAGAAATGATGAATCCGACAGGAATCACTAAAGAAGGCTGATAATACAAATGGCAAGAAGAGATAGAAAAAAGTAATTCAATTAAAGAAATATTGTTAGAAAATAATGAATTGACAAATATATTACTTTGGTTTAAAGTTACCAATAAATTGATAGGAGGGATAATATGCCGATTTTAAATCGTCTAACATCAGCAACTAAACAACATCATATTCATTAGTCTTGCTATCTTTATTAATTTTTTAATATTGAATAGGAAGACTATTTCTCATGAAATCGTATTATAACTAAGCCGAAGTTGGAGCTTATGTATGTACGGTTTTTTTATTTTCTTAAAAACAAAGGAGTGTAGATGATGAAGAAAATGGATTATAAAAATGTTAGAGGAACACAAGATTATTTACCAGAGCAAGAGTGTATACGTCGTAATATACGTCGCACGTTAGAAGACACATTTATAGCATACGGGTGTAAACCACTCGAAACACCAATTTTAAACTATACAAGCTTAATGGCCTCTAAATATGCAGGAGGTGCTGAGATCTTACAAGAGATGTATCTGTTATCAGATAGAGGAGAACGTGACCTGTCGCTACGTTATGATTTAACAATTCCTTTTGCAAAGGTAATTGCAATGAACCCTACATTACCAATGCCATTTAAACGTTATGAAATTGGCAAAGTGTTTCGAGATGGTCCGATTAAAGCTGGGAGATTTCGTGAGTTTACACAATGCGATGTAGATATCGTAGGGGTTGATTCACAAGCAGCAGAAGCAGAATTGATGATGATGGCAATAGATGCATTTGAAAAGTTAGAGCAAGATATTGTTATTCAATATAACAATCGTAAGTTATTAGTTGGCTTACTTGGAATTTTCGAAGTGGATGCTAATTTCCAAAGCCAAGTTATTCTGATACTTGATAAAATTGAAAAAGTGGGAAATGCCGCTGTTTTAGCGGAATTAAAAGAAATAGGTCTGAAAGAATCAGCAATAAAAAGTATCGAACATTTTTTACAAGACAATAGAAAAAATACACTTGCTTATTTCGTACAATATGAGGAGCCTTTAATTCAAGAGGGATTAGCCGAAGTGTTAGAACTAGAACGTTACTTAGATATGCTTGGCATTACGGAAAGTTGTCTATTTAATCCACTACTGGCACGCGGGCTAGAAATTTATACTGGCACGATTTATGAAATCTTCGTACGTGATGGTCGAATAAAATCAAGTATTGGTAGTGGGGGGCGCTATGACAATGCAATTGGTGGTTTATTAGGGGGAACAGAAAAGTTTGCGACAGTAGGTATTTCATTTGGGTTAGATGTTATATTTACAGCTATGATGTTAGGTAAACAAAAGAATCCGCAAGCCCCAATTGATATTTATATTATTCCCATAAATACAATAGCTGAGTCTCTTGTATTAGCCAAGGCTTTGCGTAAGGAGCATCGTGTAGAAGTCGAGCTTAGTGGGAAAAAAATAAGAAAAGCGATGGATAAAGCAAATCGTGAGAATATCCCATTTGTCATTGTCTTAGGAGAAGAAGAAGTTACGCAAGGTCAATATATTTTAAAGAATATGCACACAGGAGATTCTTCTATTAAAAGATTTGTTTTTTGATTCCTTATTTTAAATTACTTCAATAACGACTGTAAGTATCATTTAAGTATTTAATCCTTATTAGAAAATTCACTATATGGGTATTATAAATAGCTCTTCTTTTGATAAATCTTTGTTCAAAATGGGGGGAGATGTCCTAAATATTAAGCACATTTTAATCCCCATATTTTAAATCAATAGAGCAATTCCTGTTGTATTGCTCTTTAGAAAAAACAAGTCATTTGATTCAAAAAACTATATATAATCCAGCAATAGTAATCCCCAAAATAGTGCAAAGGGAAACATTTGTAAATTACATGAATTAAAGGAGTTGGTTGTATGTTATCTTAAGTGAAAAGTGTTTAACACGTATGAGGATCATAGAGACATAATATAGTAGAAAGAAAATGGTGAATGAGAGTAGGATTTATATCTACCTTTCACCATTTTTATTTTGGAAAAAAATTGATATTTTTAGAGATACACAATGCTTTAAAGTTTAAAAAATATTCTAATATTTTTTAGTGAAATACGATACATTATTTATACATAAAATGTTAATATAAAATCATTATTACATAATATGTATATATTGTGTGTTGGTGGTGATATAGAATTGGAACTACATATATTAGAAGGTGAAAATGGTAAATTCCCTCTACTGTTAGATGATGAAATGAAAATTGTTAATCCAGTATATGAATATATGAAAAAACTAAAATCAGACAACAAAGCAGATAACACCTTAATAGCGAATGGTAGGGATTTGAAAATATATTGGGATTTTCTTATCCATAATTATTATGTTTATGATGAAATAACACCAAGACATATTCAGCAATTTAGAGAATTCCTTTTCAAAGAAAACCCATATGACAGTACACCTGTCCTATATCAAGAAAGTAAACGTACTCCCACTACAATTAACCGTATATTAAGTACCATATATAACTTCTATGTTTATTTGGGGGAAGTTCATGAAGTGGGAAATCCGATACTTATGAAAGAGATCAATCGTGGATTTAATGTGTTTAAAGGCTTTTTAGAACATGCTCGTGCAACCAATACAACAGTTCATTCCATATTTAAGGTTAAAGAGGTAAAGAGTGATTTTAATATCCTTACCTTAGAACAAATTAAACAAATCCGCAATGCTATAGATAACAAACGTGACCGTTTAATTTGGATACTTTTAGCAAGTACAGGAGCAAGGATACAAGAAATATTAGGGCTTCAAATTAACAATGTTCCTTATATTGATCACTCTGAAGAAATGAGTATTTTGAAAAATGTTAAATCAAAAGGAAAGAAACGAGATATTTTAATACCCACACACACTTTAATTGAATTAGATAACTACATCATGGAAGAACGGTATAACGTTGATGTAGACCACGATTATATTTTTGTCGCTTTAAACGAACGGGATAAAGGTAATCCATTGTCCTATTCTGCAATCTACCAATCATTTAAAGATATCCAAGCTAAGGTTGGTTTTAATTTTAACTTTCATGACTTACGACATACCTTTGCAACCAATTTAGTTGAAGTAGGGATAGATGTTATTGTGATCAAAGGCATTATGGGGCATAAACACGTATCTACTACTTCACAGTACATTCATCTTGCTAAAAAATATGAAAAAAAAGTCTTAACTGATTATTGGAAGAAAGTCGGAAAATTAGAGGTTTATGATGAAAGTGAATTATCCTAAAGGTGATTTGTGGAAGTTAGAAGAAACCAACAAAGGCTCTGTAAATTACGGTAAAATCTATTCATTTGATTTTTCCTTTGTTACAAGTGAAAGTATAAAAAAGGTTATCAAACAATATATTTGGTCAACATGGAAGGATGGGAATAATTCCTTAGCTCATCTTTATAATAATTTATTATTTTTTAAAAATTTTAATCGTTTTGCCGAACAAAATCACATCCATTCTTTTCACGAATTAACAAATAGACATGTTAATTTATTCTTATCTTTTTTAAATAACCAAGTTGGTGAAAGGACTAAAAAACCCTTTGGTTATAACCATAAAAAGAATTGTCTTGATGTACTTAAAGCAATAATTCGTTTTGGCCAATGGAATTTACCTAATGTAGTACCCACTATAAACATTTTTACAGGAAACGAATTTGGAAATATCAATAAAGTGTTGAAAATTGATTTCATACCCGATGATGTCGTTGAACAAATCAAACAAGCTTTAAAGAAAGAAAAAAATCCATATATCAAGTGGGGTATTACGATCCTACAAGAAACTGGCATGAGGATATCCGAGTTACGATTATTAAAAGTGGATTACCTTCAAAAGCATCCAGTACATGGTTGGGAGTTGAAATGGTTGGATAGCAAAAAACAACAACTCCGAAAACCTACACCTATCAATGTAGTTTGTGTTAAAGCCTTTCGTCAACTTGAGAGATATACTTCTGAATTAAGAAAAGAAGCAGATGAAAATACGAAAAATTATTTATTTCTTCACAAAGCAAGAGGTCACAATAAAAATCCAGTAAGTGTACCAACTCATAGCGCTTATAATTATTGGTTTTCATCATTTATAAAAAGACATAACATTCTTGACTCAAATTGTGAATTATATAATCTAACTTCACATCAGTTCCGAAGAACCCTTGCTACTGATATGCTTTCCAAAGGTGCAGAATTACAGTCCGTTAGTAATTTGTTAGGACATTCAAATGCGAGTGTTACATGGAAACATTACGCTACTGTAAAAGATAAGGAACGAGCTGACGTGTTTCGAACTATCGGAATTATTGGAGATATTAATAAGGTGGACGATTCAACTATTCATCTAGAAGATCGAAAATGGTTTTTTGAAAACAAAGACAAAGGAGCAAGGTTAAGAGATGGTTATTGTACCAAGCCATTTGAAGGTGAAGATATATGCTCTACCTATTTAAAAATGCAGAATGTTTTGGATGCAATCGATTTGTGACGACACCCCAATATCTTGATGAACATAAAAAGCATTTAGCTGACTTAGAAAAACAAGTAGAAGTAAATAGAGAGTTTGGTGAACACTTTGTAAACCATTACAAACCTACGATGGATATTTTGAGATATATTATTAAAAAGTTGGAGGAAATAAAATATGGACAAAACCAAACAACAAGTAAGGATTAATGATTCTCAGCTGCATGATACAACAGTTGGTAATTCGAAATTTCAGGATGATGTTTGGGATTTATCCATTCTAATTAAATCTAAGACTACAAAGAAATCTCATAAAATAATTGATTTTTCGTATATTCATAGTGAGGAAATGAAGGAAGTCATTAAAATTTACTTGTACTATCTATTAAGCAAACTTAAGCCACAAACGGTATGGTATAAAATTGTCAAAATGCGTTTGTTCATTAGTTACTGTAAAGAACACTCCATTAATAGTTTTCAAGAAATAAACAATGCAATATTAATAGATTTTGCAATATATTTAAAAAGCCAAATATCAAAACAAGGGAAACCTTTTGCACCAGCTACATGTTATGCATGTTTTCAAGCAATAGAAGAATTAATTGAAGTAGGACAAATTGAAGGTTGGTTTGTACCAAATCAAAACTTAACAAAAATTTCGGTTCAATTTTCAAAGCAAAGGAGAACAGAAGTAGAAGACAGAAAAACCCAATCTATTCCTCCAAAGGTTTTTAGCGAAATATTAAAATTCGCCATACACAAAGAAAATAATATATTAACAAAAGCAGGAATTATCATTCAAAGTCAAACAGGATTGAGACTTAGCGAAGTATTAGGAATAAAAAAAGGGTGTATTTCTAAAACATCACATGGTGACTATTATATGATTGTCCGTACATCAAAAACAGAGAAAGATGACTCCGTAACACATAAAATATTCGTGAATCAGTTGGTTGTAGATACTGTAAAAGAATTAGAAAAATATACAGAGCATCTCCGTAAGGAAAGTGGTTATGAAGAACTGTTTCTTATTCGATATAATGGTATTATCGTATTAAAAACAAGTAAATTCCAAGAAAATCGCATACCTAACTTTATGAAAAGACACGACATTCGAGATGAAAATGGTCAGTTGTATAAGTTGAATAGTCATCAGTTCAGAGTTAACTTTGTCAACGATTTAATTGATAAAAAAATTCCTTTGACTTTTATCATGAAACACTTCAATCACGTTAGTATTGAAATGACAGCTTGGTATAGTCGATTAAAGATGGAGAAAATTGCTCAAATGATGAAGGATATTCTGAACCCAAATAGTAAAATCGCAGGAATAAACGCAAGTATTATACAAAGAAATCTAAGTGAACAATTTAAAGGGAAAACCGAAGAAGAGATCGAAACATTTGTCTCCGAACTTTCAAAGAATATGTATGTAAACCCACTACCTACCGGTGTGTGCCTTCAAGATACTCGTAGAGGTGATTGCGACAATGGAGATGGCTGTATTTTCATCAACTGTCCTAACTATGTCACAACTGAAAATTATTATCCAATCCATAAACGTGAATTAAACCTCTTAGAGAGCGAAATGAAGCGTTATGAAAACGATGGTAGGGTACGCGAATATCAACGCTTAAAAGCGAAGTGGATATACTTAAAGCCGATTGTAGATAGTTTGGAGGAACAAATTAATGAAAAATAACACATATGGTATTAAAGAACATGCAAGAAAGCGAAATCAAGAAACATTAGAGAAAGTCGATAAAGCAATAAAACGACTAAAACGTTCTAAAACGAAGAATATTAACTTTAAAACAGTCGCAGAAGAAGCAGGGATAGCAACAGCTACCCTTTACAACAACCTACAATTAAAACAGCGTATAGAAAGTTTAAGAGCCCTACAGAAAGCAGAAAAAGAAGCTGAGAAACAAGCAAAGAAAAATAATAAGTACCAAGATTTAGAGGAAGTCATTTTAACACCAACCCAAGCAAAGATCAAAAAAATAAAAGCTATGCACGAAGAAATAAAAAAGTTAAAAGTAGATAAAAAGAATCTCATTATTCAATTAGTCGAGATGGAAGAATTGAAGGCTGAGAATAAAAAGCTACGTGAGCAAATAGAAAAGGTTATTACCTTAAAAAACGAAAACATTTTTTGATTTTGGATTAGGTTCCATTGCTATACAGATCCCGGATGTTAAGGGAATGCACCATAGTTCATCGACCTTCCTATTCCAGCCTTATTTTCATTCTCTGTGGTGAAGAACGGCTCAAAGATTTTAGCTGATGATATTTTGAACTGTTTAAAGATTACCTAATTCTGTTCTAAAGGACAGAATCATGCTAAACTATTGTATAATTTTCTAAATCGAAAGAATAAAACTGTTCCCGTGAAAACCCTAGGCATTGTATAAGGTTTTCATAGGAACAGTTATATTTCTGTCTTTTTATCATTAGTTTATAAAAAAGCTTAGGAATCTACCTCTGATCTAATTTTATTCCATTCTGATTTAATATGTTTTTTTATTGCTGACTCAAATAAAGCAAACTCAATTTTTAAAAGGCTAAGTACTAACTTTTTATTGTTTAGGTAAATTAGTTGCTCTGAATAATCGATTCCTCTATTTTTTAGATCCGTATGTAAAATAGACACATCATTATTATATGAATCAAAATAATAGTCATGTAACCATACTAGGTTATTAATTTTAACTAGTAGTTCTGATTCATTTAATCGAGTATCATTAAGTTGATACTCAATAAGATTTTTTAAACTATACATTTTTTTACGATCTATAGGTTCTGTTGGATTAGATGTGAAATTATAGATGAGCGCATTGAAATCTGAAGAATTTATTTTTAAATTTTTCATTGACTCAATTCGTTCTTTTGTAACTGAATTTGTATATATTGTATTTTTATTGATTTTTATTGTAAAGAATAAAGTTATTATTGTAACTGTTGCAGTTATTAACGATGTAATTAAAGATATTTTTTGAGCATCTTTTAAATCTATAAAACTTTGTAACATCGGTCAAACTCCTTCCAAATTTATAGTTTTTAAAGAAAATTTATTCCAGGGGGCAAAAATAGTGAAAATTAAAACTGCTTTAAATCTATATAAAATAAAAGAAAACACAAAAGTCTCATCAATAAAAATTAAATTACTTGAAATACATAGAAATCCTAATCATAAAAAAATTATTTTCAATCAGCTTTTTCAAAGCACAAATGTATCTCCACCTTTTCTGTTTATAAATGAAAAAACTTCTATTCATTTCGAAATAGAGTGGTTATTAGAATGGGTTTCGTTTTATAGAATACAAATTCAAAAATTTCTTAATTTGAAAAACAAGTACACATTTTTGTATTTTAATTCCGAATATGAAGAATGTAAACAAATTTTAAAAGAAATCGAATCTCAGTTTGGATTAAGTTTATGGTTAATTGAGAGTAAAATAAATTTGATGAAGAAAATTGACGAATCTTATGAATCCAGTGAGAACTATATAGATAATCTTATGAAAAGTAATGCTAATATTTATTACAAAATTATTGGATGGATAATTTTAATGAAATCTGATGAGATGGTTTCATCTGCAAGATTTGAAATTGAATTAGAGAGAATAATCAAAACTTGGAAATTAATAGACAATTATAATTTAAATACTTTTATTAATTTTAAATTTTCAATGGGTGCCCCAAAAGCAGATTTAGATTTACTTTCAATATTAAATATTCAAGAGAACTTTTCTATAATTGATAGATATTACACATTAGTAAATTTAACACAACATTTAATAGACATGCCCCAACCCGATATTCACCAAGATATTATAAATAAATCTATCCGTATTATTGACAAAATCTCGATATTACAACTTTCACCATATTATAAAATTAAATCTCAGACACTTACACCGGTTTCTAAAATTTATGAGAATTTTGATTTAGAAATTCAAACCTTCGATCAATATTCAACTGGTAATTATGATCAAACTGTGTTGCATTGCGAAAGAATTTTAAAAGCAAATCCTAGTGAAATAGAGGTTTATGAAATCTATTTGAAATCTCTTTTAACTAAAGATATTAAATTCATTCAAAATGGTACTGGGATATATTACAAAAATATTTTGAACTTAATTTTAAGTTATTATACAAACAAGGAAGAAAACCAATCTGAATTAATAATTAATAAAATATTAAAAATTTGCTCAGATCATATATCTAATGAATGGGCTTGGAAATTATTGAGTTATTGTACTGCGTTAAAATTTGGAAATAACATTTTGGATAATATCCCCTCTTTTAAAAAAGGATATAAATTATCTTATTTTGTAAAACCGCAAGTTCTTACTTACCTTTTCACTGAAATAGAGGATAGAACTATCTACATTTCCTATATTTACCAAGAAAAGAGTATTACCAGGAAAGTGCATGAAGCATATAATTCATTAGATATCGATTCAATAAGTAAATTGAATATTGAAGCTAACAGAAGCTTGCGTTTGAAAGGTAATCTATATCTGTTAAACAAAAAATATAGTGAGGCTTTAATGTGTTTCAATGCAATTGATAATAAAAATTCTCAGATTTACATGTCGGAAATTAATATTGGCAAGGTTAAATCATATATTGCTTTAGATAAAATTGAACTTGCTATAAATCTTATTGTTGAATCATATTTCACAGGAAAAAACTTACTTACGGAAGTGAATGCCAATTCAATTTATGAAGGTTTATTAATTAGTGAATTTGATGCCTCAAATATAAATATATTAATTTTCGTTGAACTATTTTCGAAATTTGTTAATTCAGGACTACCTATAAAAAAGCATGATTTTTTAGAAGAATTCTTAGAAGCCAATGAAATACCTTTGATAAGCAAATTAGATATTAAAAATACTAATTACGATAAGCAAAAGCTAGTGTATGTATTAAATGAATACTGTACCGTAGATAACATGGCTAAATATTTTTACTTTGAAAGTCAAGAACAAGTGGAAGAGGAACGTATAAGAATTTGTATATTACTAACTGAAATTGATGAAATAAATTCGGAGATATATAATAATGAAATAAAAGAAATTACACAAAAAATGCAAATAAGGGAATATAGTGCTGCTCTTGAAAAAAGTAAAATTTATGTTGATATAGACGGTATTAAAAAGCAAACTACTAGAAAAATTGAAGAAAATTTTAATCGTATAGTCGAGTATTTTACTAGCGCTAGAAATAAAGGGGAGCCTATGGTTTTCACTATGGATCCAACTGCAGAAAATATAAAAGGAAACAGATACTCAGATATTTACAACGAACTAGTTTTTCAAGTAAGGGATACTTTTATTTCTAGTAAAGAATATGGATTAGATGTTTATTTAAGTTTGGGAATCAGACATGGAACTATATTTGGTCAATTACGAAAATTATTTGAAAAAGATAATTTCTTGACGCTTTTTGTTTCGAGTCAAAATCAGTATAAACGTAATGATTATTGGATAGGTAAAATGGCAATAACTAATTATAAAATAAGAGAAGATATAGATAACGCTTTCCAACATTTTAATAAGCAGATTGATAACTTACTATTGAACTTAAAAGATCAAACATTACAAGTTACCACAAAAAATAATGATAGTTTAGCATTATTCAACTACAATATCCCTAATTTTGATTTAATGGTAATGTTCTCTGAAAACTCTTACGATAAAAATTTAACCTTAAATACCTTTATAAATTCTATTATTGATAAATTATGGAGTATTACAGAAGTTAATTTATCTAAAGTTAGGGAATATCTAACAACTGAATTTAGAGAATTACTTCTTAAAGAAATTAACGATTTTATACAAACTATTATTGAGATAAATGAATGTGCAAATGAACAACTAAATTTACAAGAGTTTAATCAAAAAACGATAGATTTAAAAACTGACTTAGAATATCAAATAAAGAAGGTATCAAACTGGTTTACAAAAGAAAAGGTAATAGAAATCGATAATTTTCCAATTGATCTTCCAATAAATATTGCTTTGGAATTTATAAAAAGTAGAAACGTTAATGCTAATATACAATCCAATTTCTCATTGGAATCAGACTTACAAATAGACGGGAAATATTTAAACTGGTTTAGCGAACTATTCATTACGATCTTCGATAACATTTTAAAAAGAAGTGGTTTTCGAACATCTTTTGAAATAAATTTAAATGTCTATCTAAATGAAGATAAACAACTAATTATTTTATGTAAGAATCCTCTTGACCTGCCGGATAAAGAGATTATTTCCAGAAAAAAATCCTTGAGTAATAAAAAGAAGGAAATTGAGTTTATAGCTAATCATGAAGAATCAAGTTTGATCTCCCCTGCTTCTCAAGAAGGTGGATCAGGCCTTTATAAAATAGTCAAACTACTGAAATACGATATTAAATCCGATTACCCAATCTTAAACTTCGGTATAACAGATGATAATCACTACTTTTTAGAGATAAAACTAAATACTGGGGGATTTGCTATTGAAAATACTACTAGTTGAAGATGACATTAACAAAATCGCTAAAATTAAATCCTTTTTATGTTCAGAGTTCACTGGAATCACAATAGAAACATCAAATTCTTACAATAGTGGCTTGCGTAATATATTGTTTAAGAAATACGATTTAATATTATTAGATATGACTATGCCAACCTTTGATAAAACCTCTTCTTCATCAGGGGGGAAATTAGTTCAATTTGCTGGTAAAGAAATTTTATCTCAAATGAAAAGAAAAAAGATCTTTACACCAGTAATTGTGATTACACAATACGCTAGTTTCGGTGAAAACGATGCTTTAAAGAGTTTCAGCGAAATGAAAAAAGAGCTTCAAGAAGAATTCACTTCTACATTATTAGATATGATTTATTATGAAGCCGGAAAGTCTGATTGGGAGATAGATATCAAACGGTTATTGAAGGAATTTTATGTATGATAGATATATTAATTGTTGACGACAGTACTAAAAAAACAGAAATGTTAAAAGATTATATAGTTAAAGAGTTAGATAATAATTGTGAGATTACTATTCAAAATAATATACGTGACGCTAGAATTGAATTAATCCAGAAGGCTTTCGATTTACTAATACTAGATATTCAACTTCCTGAGTTTAGAAATACTAGTATTAAAGCTGATGCTGGAATTAGTTTGCTTTCAGAATTAGTTTATGAAACAAGACGTACTAAAAATATTTTACAAAGACCATCGTCTATTTTAGTACTAACTGAACATGACGATAGTATCGCTCAATTTAATATTCAGTTTAGTGATTCTATTTTTAAAGTTGCTAAGTTCGACGGATATACTGATTCTTGGCACTCTCCACTTTTGTATTCTATTGAACATACATGTGCTATAAAAGAAATAGCTAGTACAGTAAATTTAGACTACGATTATCATATTGGTATTTTATGCGCTTTAAGAAAAGAATTAGAATTTGTTTTAGAGTTAGATTTTAATTGGGAACCTAAAAGAGCTCCCAATGATTTAAGTACACTATACTTCACATCTACTATAGAAATTGATGGCAGGAAAATTAAAATAGTATGTTCAACACCAGACCAGATGGGTATAGCAGACTCTACAATAGCAACTCTTAAAATGATAGATAATTTTAAGCCAAGATGTATTTTCATGTTAGGAATAATGGGAGGGATAAAATCTAAAGTAAACTTAGGAGATATCGTATTTGCAAACCCTTGCTACACTCATGAAAGTGGGAAGTACATTAATGGTGAAGGAGGGATTATTGAATTTGAACCCACCTCAACCCATGTTAGCTCAAGCACAAATTTAAATTCTTTAGCACAGGAAATTGCTTTTAATAAAGATTTATTAGCAGAATTATATAAAAGTTTTGAGGGAAAAAAACCAACTACCCTACCAACAGTCCATATTGGTCCAGTTAGTAGTGGGAATGCAGTTATTGCAAATGAAAGTATTCTAAAAGGTATCATAAGAAATGAAAGAAAATTATTAGGTGTGGATATGGAAATATACGGGCTATACAGAGGGTGTTTCCTCTCTAAGTCTCCTAAACCTGATTTTATTGCTTTTAAAACGGTATCTGATTACGCTGATAATACTAAAACAGATGATTTCCAACCATATTGTTCTTTTATTTCTAGTAAATTATTGGAATACATAATAATAAATATGCTTATACAAAATAAGATTATATAATTAGTTGTGCTAATTGCATGTTATTAATACCCAATAACCACCAAACGCAAAAAATGAACGATAAAAACTTTTGTACATCTCGAAATAGTAAAGAATATTAGCAACAAAAAAATATTAATTTACCTTCTGAATTTGAAACAATATCAAATTTAGAAGGATTTTTTTTTAGAGGTTAGCTGAATTGTTAAGTAGATTGTTGTAGCTTTATAAAAGTGTTTGATCATTTGTAATAAAGTTTGAATATAAACATCTCATCTCTATAGAATTTTGGAGGTGAGGTTTTTTGCTAGGAATTTATGGTAATATCACTTTGGAGATTGTGAAGAGATGTACTTAAACTAATGGAGCAGATTAGTTGAATAAGAACTTTGGTTTTCCTTCAGTATTGATTTAAAACTGCGTAAGGAAAATGCTAACAGGGATATTTATGGTTAAGGATTTTGTAAATAGCTAAACAAAAGTGAGAAAGTTGGAGTATAGGGGATATTCAAATTACGTATATGTATTAAGATAAATTGTATCAAGCGAAATCAATTAAATTCTGCGATATTTTAATACAAAAAAAGCAGGAATGTTAGTTTAAACAACATTTCTGCTTTACTATCTTTTTTTAACCGACGATGTCTTCCGATTTTTCAATTGTTTTTTTCTTTATTATATAACCTATACATCCAATTATAAACATAAGAAGTGAAATTACTTCTAGAAGTGGAAAAGCATACATACCAATTAACCCTGCCCAAGAGTTTCCTGTCACATACTGAGGTATTATTATAAGAAAAAAGCTGATTATAGGTGAAAAAATTAGTACAGAGAAAACTCCCCAAGTAATTAAATTTAAGCTCCAAGAGCGTTTATAAGTTAGAAAGAAAGCCATTATAAACAAAATTGTAAACACTAAGAATAAAGAGATTAAAACTTGAATCACACTCCTTAAATTCCCTGAATTTATAATTTACACCAATTATACTTTATTTAATGTTATTTTATCATACCTAAAAAAACATTAGAATACACAAAATGAGCATATAGCCAATTCAATTGATTATTGATTCAAATTGGAAGTTATGTTATTCAACTAACGAGTGCGATTGTTCAATAAGGGCAGTCGCCTCTTGTGCTAACGGCAAAATAGTGTCATTCTATGCCTTGTTCCAGTAAGAATAAATGGCACTCGATGTTCCCTTTTGTTCTTCAGCCATGTTTCAAAAATGTAGGCTAATGCTTATTGCATGATTTTGTTCCATTGCTACACAGACCCCATTTTGTTTGTTTTTCTTGGAGTAATAATCGGAGATATTATTAGAAGAATCATAAATAACATTTCTTAATAATCATCCCCATTGTTATTAAAAGAGGATGGCATTTAGGGCTGAATCGTTAGTAGAGTTTTTTCAATTACGTATTAGATGTTTTAAAGTATATAATAAAAAATGCAGTTGATTTTATAGGGTTTATTACTTGTTATATACTCCTTACTTAAGATAATATATGTCAGTTAATGACACACTAAAAATATTGGAAGCAACACGTAGACAATTGGAGAAGGAGGCTGCAACAAGACATATTATGTTAGGAAATTTGCCTCCAATGAAATTTAATTTGGGTGAAAAAGTTCGATTCACATTCAATGGCCATGAATTGGTTGGAATAGTTAAAATAGCGGACTTTGGCGGTTCGTTTGAGCACGACTATCATTCGTATGATATTTTCGCTGAAGATGGTTGTTTTTATAAGCATATTCCTGAAGAAGCTTGTAGAATTGCTGAATAGGCTGAACATCAGCACACCATTAAAGTATTTCGCAACATGTTTGGCAAACAAGGGGGAATAGACCGCAGCTAGCGATCTTATGAAGTTGTTCAAGAGGTAATGTAACTCAAAGGAATGTAGGATATTACGTACATTTAATACAGGGAAACAAGGATGTATGTAGCAACGAGATTGTGGCCTATTTCTATATGATCATCAACAAACGCCACCTGTCATGGGATATATTAAAGGTGGCATAAAAGCGAGAAAAATCATTAGTATTTATCGTTGTAAATGGAAACCTTTAGTATACAGGAGGAGGTAACAAAATATGAGGTATTACGATGGTAGATTTTTAATTTATGATTCAGAAACAAAATTTAAGGCTAGTGAATTAACACTAGAAACTCTAGAACTAATAGGCGGTACCGAGGGGGTAAGGTTAAGATATCATGAGGCAACAGGTTTAGTTTTACCTTATATATTAACTAAATTTAGAACAGACACGAAGAATAGTCACAACCTTCTTAGGTGGTTTGAAAACATGATTAACAACTCAGATAAGAAGGATCTTGCAAGTAAAGGTTTAGCTGAGCGTTTAACTAAATTAAATATTTCATTTACACAGGAAGACATTGATATCCTTGTTAATGTGCCTTTAGAATTAGTCACGCAAAGAACTTCGCCAGTGTCAGAAGGGTTGCTAGCTTATGTATATGGAGATTGGCAGGCGGCGGTCACTTTAAGAAGACGTATAATGGTGGATGATGTTTCTTACAAACATCCAAATAAAACTTTGAATCAGAATACGAATACTGATAAATTAGGTGTTAGGTTGCCAGATGCAGAAATAATTGTTTCCCATATTATAGGAGAACCTTATGCTGATACTCCGTTCCAAGGTACATACAGTCCATACCCAAACCTCTTATATCGCATGAAACAAATTGTAGCTATCTTAACTTCAAGCACGTCAGCTATTCGTTTGGATCATATTAATCGAACAATTTCAATGTTGACGGATACATACAACATAAAGATACCACCTATTGAACTCCGTCAACTACGTAGTGCTTTTAAAATATTACCTTTAGACCATGTTATCGGTAATCCAGATAATGACACTGTTAAGATTTATGATAATGAGCGTGCTTATTATGAAAATCTTGTTGACTTTATTAAATATCACATAACTAAGTTTAATAAAGAAATTATGATTAATTCGTCAGCAGCAGAGATCGCTGCTAAGTCTGAGCAGGATTATAATACTGGTGTGCTACCTCTTCGATTGAGCGAATATCTTGAACAGTTGTTATACGATGTACTATATAGTAACTTCTATCACACAGGAAACTTTAACTACATCGTTAAATACCCTGAAGTTAGCCCCTATAAAGATAATATAGGATTAATTATAGATAAAGATGATATTCATCAATCCGATTTGCATATCATAGTTTCAAATTATTTGGGGCTAAGTGCAAAAACATTTAGTGCTAGTGTATGGGCAGAAGGTATTATTAAACTGATGCGTTGGGGTGATCGTAAAGTTAAAAACCTAAATGTTGGTTTGAATAATACACAATACTTAGATTTACAAACTATGAATCTAATTACACAACAGCCAAAAACTATAGAAGACCAAGAGGAGAGAAAAGAATTTATGTATCCAATTTATGAAGGTCCAGAAATAACATACAATAAAATCACACGTCGTCCTAATGATGATACGATTATTGGAGGTTACGCTGATTCACAAGGATTTCGTATATTTGCATCAGTAGAGGAGATTACAAGTTTTGCAGTAGATGGTGCACATACTCACGCAGGTGGTGTACTGTTAAATTTGTTCCAAACTCTGTTATCAGCAGATACTGGCAATAGTTATGTCTCAAGAACTAAAGTCATTTCTGAAAAAACAATTCACACTATCTATAAGGCTTTAGAAGGTAAGTAATAACTAAACGCACTAGAATGTACATTAATGGTGCAGTCTGGTTAATGAAATAGGGGGACAGATAATGGATAACCAATATGTTGTAGGTTGGGGTACATTGGCGTTGATAAATGCTGCACTTGCACAAGGGAAGAACAGAACGGGGTTAAATTGGTTTTTACTTTCTCTTGTATTAGGTCCATTGGCAACACTAATTTTGTTATTTGTTGAAAAGAGACACTAACACTACATATTCACAATAATTGATATAAGTTAATTGACTCCTTGTTGAACTCCATGAAAGAGCTTAATCTTCTTTCATTATCTATGGTGAAGTGCTTATTTTGCGCTTCATGGAAGGCTAACAGGAGTGTGATATAAACTTGAGTTTCGTTTGTTTGATGAAGCAGACAATCCAAAGATGGGCTTCCTTAGTGGATAGCAATGGTAAATCCCATAGGCGATACTAAGAAGGCTGAGAATACAAGTGGCTATGAGAGACAGAAAGCATAACGGACAGGAAGATACAAAATAGCTGTCCGTTAGACTTCATGGAACCGTTGTATACGGATTCGTACGTACGGTGGTGTGAGAGAGACTAGTCAATTAATGGATAGTCTCCTACTCGATTGCCCTTATTGTTCTAATTTTTGAATAAACTCACGCATTAATCCAGGTAAATCTGGCCATGCATGACCACTAACTAAATTGCCATCAGTATGAAGGTTCGCATCAATGTAAGTGCCCCCAGCTACTTGAACTTCTGGCTTGCAGGCAATGTAAGCTGTGAGTTCACGACCTTTTAGCACCTCAGGAATAGTTGCAAATATTTGTGCAGCGTGACAGACAGCGGCTATTGGTTTATTCTCTTCAAAGAAATGGCTCACTAGTGCTGGAACGTACTCATTTAAACGAATGTATTCTGGTGCTCGACCACCAGGAATAATGAGTCCGTCAAATTGTGCTGGATCAATATCAGCGAACGATGAATGTGCCTCTAAGCCATATGCTGTGCGCTCGATATATGTATCGACCCCATCTATAAAATCGTGCAATACAGTTTGTAGTTTCTTTGCTGATGGTGCTGCAATCGTTACATCATAGCCAGCCTCTAAGCAGCGGTAATAAGGATAAAAAATTTCCAACGCTTCTACAGCGTCCCCGGCGATTATTAATACTTTTTTCCCCATGATTCCATCTCCTTTATTGTGATTTACTAGCTAAATTCGACACTTTCAAAAAATTCCCTGCTGATATTTTAGAAAAGCTGAAAGAAGTAGATGTACATAATAACAAATTGCTATGAAGCTCAAACAACCTACTTTACAATGAAAAAAATGAAGCGTATAGTATTTGTTTAGCTAGGTAAATAATCTAGAATTGAAGCATGACTTTTAGTCTTCATCAATCGAACTTTCACCTAACTTGTATAAATACAAATTTATTGCCCGTTAATGCGGGATAACCGAGGAGGTAAAATTTGATACCGTTATTTCATGCCTTATTCCAAAAAAGTCGCTATTTAACGAATTGTTTAAATGAAGTTCTAAAACAGCATAATTTGTATAGCTCACAATGGACCATTTTATACTGCTTACATACGCATGGTCCAATGACATTAACTCAAATTTGGAAGTATTTAAATGTTGAAGCACCGAGTATTACTAGAGCAATTACTCGACTCGAAACGTTAGGGTGGGTACAAAGAATAGATGGTGCAGATAAACGAGAAAAGATTGTTACTCTATCACCAGAAGCAGAAAAACGATTACCTGCTATTACAAAAACAATTTTAGCATTTGAGGAAGAAATGGTAGGGTCGCTTTCTGTAGAAGAACAACAGCAATTTATAAGTCTACTGGAAAAAATGAAAGGTTGATTGACATGCAGCATGAGGAAAATTCTAAAATATGGACGAAGCGGTTTATTAGTCTGTTTCTAACAAATATTTCAGTGTTTTTTGTTTTTTATGGGCTCGTAACGACCTTACCGCTTTATGCAATTGGTGAGCTTCACCAAACTGATAAGGAGGCAGGTTTATTACTATCAGGTTTTTTATTATCAGCTATTATTGTACGTCCCTTTTCAGGTAAATTATTAGATGTTTTTGGAAAAAAGATGCTTTTAGTTTTATCGATTGCCGGCTATTTTTTATGTACAGTTTTATATTTATTTATTCATCCATTCGGACTTTTACTTGGACTACGCTTTATTCAAGGAATCTTCTTTAGTATTATCACAACTGCAGCAGGTTCTTTAGCTGCGGATATTGTACCCACGAAGCGTAAAGGCGCAGGTCTTGGCTATTTCACTATGTCCACTAATTTGGCTGTCGTGATTGGACCATTCGTCGGTTTATTACTTATTCAATATAGTAGCTTCAATGTATTATTTATTGTGATGAGTATTTGTATAGTAGCTGGTGGCATTTTAGCTGCTACTGTGAATACAGATGATCTACCTAAACCTGCACATCAGGGGAAATTAACCTTTAAATTGAATGATTTATTTGAGCGCAAAGCACTTCCTACAGCGGCTATTGCTAGCTTAGTTGCTTTTTCCTATGCGAGTGTTTTATCCTTTTTATCCGTGTACGCTCAGCAAAAAGGACTTATGGCCATCGCCAGTTTATTTTATGCAGTTTTTGCAGCAGCCATGCTAATTACAAGACCTTATACTGGTAAGCTTTATGATACAAGAGGACCGCAGTTTGTCATTATTCCTGGTATTATATCTTTTGCTATAGGGCTAGTTATGCTTGCATTTGTGGCAGGACCAGTTTTATTTTTAAGCGCAGCTATTTTTATTGGGTTTGGCTATGGGGCAGTAACAACAAGCTTGCAAGCATTAGCCGTGCAATCAACAGCACTTCAACGTAGTGGTTATGCAACTGCAACATACTTTACAATGTTTGACCTTGGAATTGCTTTAGGTTCTTATATTTTAGGTATAATAGCGGTACAAGCGGGTTATAGTGCTGTTTATCTAACCGGTGCAGGTTTACTGGTCGTTGTTTTTATTATCTATTTACTGCGTTTAGCCAAAATAAAAACAAAACATGTAACAGGGGATATACGATTTTAAAGAAAATTGAAAGCTGAACCACTAGTAATAGTAGTTCAGCTTAAAAAGCGACAAAAAAGAAGTCTAGATAGTAGTTTGATCTTTAAATTTGAAAATTTCATCAACTGCACGATGATAGCCACCTGAATTTTGAAATGTTTTACTGCTATTTACAGCAGCCTCTTGGAAGGAGGACTCCTTTAAAACATGCTCTGTTGCTTCGAACAGCTGTTGTGCAGTTAATGTTTGCATCTGTAGTGGAATACCAGCACCTATTTTGGCAACCTGCTCTGCAATTATGGGCTGGTCTGCGCCTTGAGGAATGACAATTAGTGGAACACCATAGTAGAGACTTTCATTCGTGCTGTTCATTCCACCATGCGTAATAAATAGTTTAGCGTTTTTTAATACTTCAGTTTGTGGAACATAATCCTGGACAATAAAGTTTGGAGGAATCTCTCCTAATTCATCTAGTTGGTTTTTTTGTCCAATAGACATAACGATAGTGTATGGAGTGTTTGCGAAAGCTTTCAAACAAAGCTTGTAAAATTCCGGGGCTTGATTAATGACGGTACCCCTTGAAATGTAAATAAGGTTTTTGTCCTTGATAGCAGTAAAATCAAAATTCCTTTGTGCATTTCGAGGATAAATGGATGGGCCTACAAATTTATAGGTTTGGTCAAAATTATCTCCAAAGGGCTGAAATTCTCTAGTTGTATAAACGATTGTAAGTGGGGCAGGGTTACAAAATACTTCATAGGGAGAATAAATATCAATATTATAGGTAGCTTTGATTTTAGCTATCAGCGCTTGATAATTTTCATTTATTTTATCTAGTATTGCATTTGGAATATGCTGTGACAATTGCTCTATTGTGTGATCAAACGATAATTTGGTTTCAGCAAAAGTTGTGCATGAATTGATTGCAGGAAGCTGAAGAATTTGTGCAAGGAGACGTCCGCATCCAAACATAGAATCATGAATGATATAATCAAATTTCTCACCTTTAATTTGTTCAAGTACGGCAGGGATAACAATATCTGCTGTCAGTAAAAGTCCATTGACTCTTTCAAGCAAATACGTTCTTCCTCCTGAAATAAATGCTTTTATAAATTTTTGACCATCAAATGTTCGAACAGTGGCACCTGTTTTCTCCACACGCTCTCTAAAACCTTCTATTGTAAAGTACACCACCTCTTCTCCGCGTGATATAAGCTCTTGTACGACGCCAATAGTTGGATTGATATGCCCCTCAGATCCGCCATTTATAAATAAAACTCGTGACAATTCTATCACTCCTTAGGATTAAAATTTCTGATATACAAAGGGATACTTGCCCATATTATTGTTTACTATGGTAAAACACCGCATATTCTTTTAGCAAGTGCAAGCAGGTTTTTGAAGTGGATTTCATTTCAAAAAAAAACCGAACTAATGGTTATATTAGTTCAGCTAGTTTCTATAAACGGCCATATCCTACAAAGTACTTCTTCCAATAAGAACTATTAATATTAGCAATCGTCACACCACTATTGCTTGCATTGATCATTTGATTATTACCAACATAAATACCTACATGGGAAATGCCTGCTTTATATGTATTTGCGAAAAATACTAAATCACCTACTTGAGGTGTACTTACTTTTTCGGCCGTATTGTAAAAGCCTGCAGCCGTTTTACGTGGCGTTGAAATACCTGCATTATTATAAACATATGTGATGTATCCTGAGCAATCGAAACCTGTGCTTGGTTTCGTTCCTCCAAATGTATATTTAACACCAAGTTGTTGTTTGGCAATTTGTACTAGATTGGCAGGTGATTTAGGTACAGTAGAGTGCGTCGTATTAAGGTTTAACTTTTGGCCAATATAAATCGTGGAAGAAGATAAATGATTCCAGCTCATTAATGTTTGTAAAGAAACTCCCTGTTGACTAGCAATTTTCCATAAAGAATCACCAGATTTTACTGTGTACGTTGCAGCAGATGCTGTCTCAAGCGATGAAAAAAGTACAGATGAACTTAATGCTAGTGCCGCTAATTTTATTCCCCATCCCCATCTATACTTTTTATTCTTCTTCATATTATGTATCCTCCTATAACTTGAAAGCGTGTTTCTTAATATATAAATGATATTAACATTAGAACATTACAAATGTATGTCAATAAAATAACATTAAGGATACAATTAAACATAATAAAACGGAGAATAGCATAAAGCTACTCTCCGTCTTTCTATTTTAAATTCTTCTTTAAAAAAGCCTTTGTTCGTTCATGCTGAGGATTGTTGAAAAACTCTTCAGGATGATTAGCTTCAATAATTTCGCCACCATCCATAAATAACACCTTGTTTGCCACTTCACGTGCAAAGCCCATCTCATGCGTGACCACAATCATTGTCATATGCTCCTCAGCTAAATCCTTCATAACGTTTAACACTTCGCCTGTAAGTTCTGGATCAAGAGCTGAGGTTGGTTCATCGAATAATAAAATTTGTGGGTTCATCATAAGTGCACGAGCAATGGCTACACGTTGTTTTTGACCACCAGAAAGATTGGCTGGAAAAGCCTTCGCTTTATCAGCAAGTCCAATTTTTTTTAATAAATCTTGACAGCGATGAGTAATTTCATCTGCAGATTCATTTTTTACTAGGCTTGGTGCCATTTCAAGGTTTTGTTGAACCGTTAAATGTGGGAATAGGTTAAAGTGCTGAAAAACCATTCCCATTTTTGCGGTAATTGCTTTAATTTCCTGCTGCTTTGGATATTGCCCATCTTGCACCAAGTAATCACCGTCTACACAAATACTACCGCCATTGATTTCTTCTAAATGAATCAAGCTTCGGAGCATAGTGCTTTTACCTGATCCAGAAGGGCCGATTACAGCAATCACATCATTTTTATCTATAGAAAAAGTAATTCGCTTGAGGACCTCAAGCTCACCAAAGGATTTTTTTAAGTTTGTTACTTCAATCAGCGCCATATTGTCACCTCTATTCAAATTTAAAGCGTTTTTCTAACCATTTAAACAGCACAGTTAAAACAAGTGTCATCGCTAAATAAATAGCACCAGCAATAAAGAACGGCACAATTGTAAAGTCACGATTAACAGCTGTTTGTGCAAAGTGCAGTAGCTCTGGGACAGCGACTGCATATAAAAGAGCTGTATCTTTTATTAATGTGACCGATTCATTTGATAAGGCTGGTAAGGCTACTCGAAACATTTGAGGCAATATAACGCGTGTCGTGGTTTGCCATCTTGATAAACCTAGTACTTGAGCTGCTTCATATTGTCCTTTATCAATGGCCAGTAATCCACCACGGAAAATCTCAGCAAAATAAGCAGCATAATTTAGAATAAAGCCAAGACATGCTGCGACAAATCGATCAAGCACTAAGTACTCGCCGATGACTGGCAGCATAGGTAAACCGAAGCAAATTAATAAAAGCTGTAGTAATAGCGGTGTACCACGCATGACATAAATATACGTATGTGCAAGCCAAGAGAGGGGTTTAAAACGGCTCTTTGCTGCTAATGTTAATATGAAACCAAGTGGAATCGATACTAGAATGGCGATGAAAAACAGTAATACTGTCATTTTTGCGCCTTCAAGCATCGGCAAAACCATTGTTTGCCAGTAGTCCGCCATTTCTTTTTCCCTCCAAATAGATTAAGAGCTTCGCAAGGAAACTCTTAACGATTTATAGCATTCAATTATTTTAAAACTTTATCTTCCCCAAACCATTTTGTAGAGATTTCAGCGGAAGTGCCATCCTCATTCATTTTATCTAATGCAGCTTGAAGTTTTTCTAATAATGCTTCATTGCCAGGCTTGACACCAACCCCATATTGCTCAGGTGCTAATGACTCATCTAACAATTTGAATGTGTCAGGCTCTTTTGTCATATAATATTCAGCTACAACTGAATCGATAATAACTGCATCTACTCGACCTGTTTTTAAATCTGTTAATGCTAAAACATTATCTCCGAATTCAGTAACTGTTTTAATTTCTTTGTTTATTGGATTTTCATTTAAAGCATCTGCTGCAGAAGACTGTGATTGAAGTCCAACTTCCTTACCAGCTAAATCCTTTAATTTTTTTATAGATGAATCTTTAAGTATCATTACAGCCTGTGCGTTTTCTAAGTAGGGTTTAGTAAATAATACTTGTTTTTTGCGAGTATCGTTTATTGTATAGCCATTCCAAATTAAATCGATACGACCACTAATTAATTCTACTTCTTTTGTTTTCCAATCAATTGGTTGGAACTCTGCTTCTACGCCCATATGTTCTGCTGCTGCACGAGCTAAGTCGATATCGAAGCCTACGATTTCATTTTTTTCGTCTCGGAAGCCCATTGGTGCAAATTTATCGTCAATACCAATAATTAATTTTTCTTTATCAGTGGATTTGTTGTCAGCAGTTGTTTTATCTGTTCCTGTTCCGCTTGTTTTCTCCTCTGATGAACCACATGCTGCTAATGCAAACATCACGGCTGTCAGCATGAAAAATAATACGAATATTCGTTTCATTTTAGCATTCTCCTAACATTCTAAATAGATTTTTATCATTCGCTTTCGTTAACTAAATCACTAATGTGATAAAGAATATCATCGTACTTTAAAATTGTCAATATCCGTATTGAATTATTAGAAAATGCCTACATGTTAGAGCAACATTTGATGACTAAGAAAGCTGATAAAAATAAAAAATTAGGGGATATTAAATGGGGAGATAGAAAAAAGGAACTGCACGCTAAGGCAAAAACAGTTCCTAGTCCTTGGTTTAGTTTTTTTCTTTTTGAATGGCCTTACGGGCTAAAGTATCGGCCGCTTTATTTTGAGTATCTGGGACCCATTTGATAAAAAATAAATCGAAGGTATCTGCAAGGGCTAATGCCTTCTCGAGAAATGGTTTAAATTCCTCATTTTTCACATATTCTTTTTCCATAGAGGCTACAACAATTTTTGAATCAGAACGAATTGAGACAAGGCTTGAACCAAGTTTTTGAGCCTCCTCTAAGCCACGGACTAAAGCTGTAAACTCAGCAATATGGTTATTGGCAGAACCTATAAACTCGCTAATTTGTATATGATGGCCCTCACCTTTAATAAATATACCTATGCCACTGGGACCAGGATTTCCTGCACTAGCAGCATCTATATATACCTCTAACATAAAATCCCTACCTCTTTGTTTTATTTTAATTGTACAACAAAGGTATTATTCGTTCATGCCATTTTTTTATCGTATAGACGGGCAGTAAGTCTCCATTGAAGAAGGAAGTAAAGTAAGCCTGATTGTAGTTACACTTTATTCAGGTAATAAACAAAATAGTTGCTTGTTCAAAATGTTCACTTCATAATAGGAAGAAGCGAATTTTGGACAGGGGAGGAGCGAGAGTTCAACATGGATAAAGTGACAGTTATGAAAGATATTGATGAACTGCATGATACGTATTGCGCGGATTGCTTAGTGATTAAGCAGCTGCGTAAAGATCGCGGAAAACCAGGAGCTCATCGTTTCTGCATCGAGGCATGCACAGTGGGGGAGCGGCTACAGTTTCTAGGAGACGAGCTTTTAAAAGTTTATAGTAAAAAGCTGTAAGTAATCGAAATTTTACTTTTTAATAAAACTTAATCATATATACTAAAACTAATGCATAAATAACTATATGATCGGAAATGCTACTATTGGTTGGTTACCATAGAAAAAGTTACCTTGTTGTTGGCTCTGTTGATAACAAAGTAGCTTTTTTCTATTTTATCTTCATCCGGCAAAGGGTTTTTCTGTAGCAAAAGCAAAGCGACAGCTACAATTACGCTAATGCGAAATTGATATACATAAATGCGCCGTACGCTTGAGGGGTATTCTCCAGCGTACGGCGCATTTTTAAGTAAATTTTGCAAATACAATCCAAAAGTTGAATTTTTTGAAACGATTTTAGTGGTCTTCCACTATGCCATTAGAATAGTGCAAGCGAAGTTACTCTCTATTTAGTAGCCGCATAATTACTTAAATCTTGATAATATTTTGTAAGAGAGGAAGCAGAAATATCGAACGTCGCGGCAATTTCTTTTACTGTCAAGGATAGGGACTCGAATAACGCCTTTTCTTGTCCATAGCGAATCGCACCCGCAGCAATCGCAGCTTCTTTGCGTGCAGATGGTTGTCCTTCAATTAAATAATCCTCTAAAAGCTCTAACATCGGAGCTGTCTCGCGATCATTTTGCTCAAGGAAATCCTTTACTTGGGTTAAGACATTGCTCTCAAAGTTTGTGAATTCCTCTCCTTTATAGCCATTAGACACAAGTAATTCCCAGAAGGATAGATGCTTTTCTTTTAGGAATGTGCCAACCTTTTTCTCTGAGCCCTCAAAGGATTCCTTAAATTTCTCAAATACTTTTGCATGATCTTGAGGGAAGAAAATCAGTGTTGAAACAGCTAAATAATGCTCTGATTTTTTTGTTCCATCTGGTAAGAGGAAGGCAAAAACATGCATGCCTTCAGGAATTGGCTTGTCGTTTTCTCGACGAATATAAATTTCTTCATTTGTTAGCACATGGATAGCCTTGAAATATTTCTCTTCTACAGTGGAGACAGATCCAATAAATAAATGAGGCTGTGACCAGTTTTCTAAAACCTTTAAAGTAGAAGGTCTGACCGTTTTTTTCTTTGTTTTCTTTAAATAGCCTTTCCAAATAGATGGCTCTTGATGGAAGAAGAAGTCATCTAACGCAACTGCCTCAATCAGTTCTCTTTGTAACACGCTCTCTAATTTAGGCTGCCATGTTCCTACATGCTCGATATAGGCACGAACATCTTTACGCTCTGGATATTCCATGTAAAATGTTTGCAGCACACGCTCTAATTCTTCAATTGCTACAGTTTCAACTGTTACCTGCTGTTTACCTTCGCAACATTTTTTGTATTTTTTGCCGCTACCACATGGGCATGGATCATTACGTTTTACCATAATTGGATACACTTCCTTTGAAAATTGTTAGTCGGTTTTTGCTAAATAAATTGCATACATTTAATAATAACGGTACTTTTGTATGAAGAAAAATGATTGTCTATTTAGAAATATCAAAAAATATAGAGGGACGCCCTAGTTCTAGTATATGTACGAATTTTTCTGAATAGAACAAAAAAAGAAAACCATCTACGCTTATAGTAAAGCATAGATGGTCCTTAAATTGTTATGTTAGCCTTTTATTGCTTCCATTTCCACTGTTAATCGTTCCAGCTCATCAATAAGATGGCCAATATAAGCAATGGTCTCACGCAGTGGTTGATCTGTTGTAACATCGACGCCTGCCATTTGAGCAAGTTCGACAGGTGACTTTGTACCGCCTGCCTGAAGAACAGCCAACCATTCATCAACAGCCTTATCGCCTTCTTTTAATATACGCTGAGATACTTGAGTAGAAATGGTTAAACCAGCACTATATGTGTATGGATATAAGCCCATATAATAATGAGGCTGACGCATCCAAGTAAGCTCTGCACCCTCGATAATATCGACAGTATCACCCCAGAAATCTTCCAGAACAGTGCGTTTTAATTGATTTAAAATTGTAGCATTAACAGCTTCACCAGCATCAATTAATTCATATACCTTTCGCTGATAGGCTGCTTCCAGTAAATGTGTGACAAAGTTATGATAATAGGTTTTAGACACGATATTAGAAATAACCCATCGTTTAAAGCGAAGGTCCTCATTATGCGTTAATAAATAATTAGCTAGTAGCATTTCATTCATTGTTGATGGTGCTTCGATAAAGTATAAGGATGGTCGACTGTTAAAATAAGATTGATGAGCATGCGTATTGGCAAAATGACCAGCGTGTCCAAGCTCGTGAATAAGTGTGAAGACCTCATTCATACGCTCATTCCACGACATTAAAATATATGGATGACTTCCATATGGACTTGAACAGAAGGCACCAGTGGATTTTCCTTTGTTTGGCGCAAAATCAATCCATCGTTCATTAAACGCTTTTTCAATCATATTTGTATAATCTTGGCCGAGTACTGCTAACGCATTTTCAACATAATTTTTCGCTTCAGCCATCGTTAGCCTTGGATCATAATCTGGATCAAGGGCAATTTTTAAATCAGCAAATGTCATATTATCGATACCATTAGCTTTTTGAATTAGCTTAGCATAGCGACGCATATGTGGAGCAAGCTCTTTTGTAATAAGGTCTATTTGACGATTGTAGAGTGAGCGATCGACATCCTGATCAAATAATAGGTAATCAATAACTGAGTCGAAGCCTCGTAAATCAGCCATTGTTTTTTCCTGTTGAATGTGTGTGTTATAAATTTTGGCAGTAGTATGCTGATATTCTCGTAGTTTATTCGAGAATGCTTTAAATGCTGAACGGCGCACATTTGTATCTGCCTCGAATTCCCAGCCGTTTTCATATAAAACGAAGCTTAATGGATGTTTTTCACCATTTGCCTCAAATTCTCCAAAATGCATATCCACTAATTTTGCTGTATTGTATGTTTCGTAAGGTGCCTCAAAAGTAGGATTTAATGCAGCTAATACTTTTTCCACCTCTGGTTGTAGCTGATGGGGCTTTCTTTTTAACAAATCCTCTAAATAGAGCTTGTAAACAGGGCTAAGAAGACTTGCTTCCTTTAAAATTTCCTCGTCTAATGATAGCAATTCACTACGGACAAAAGATAGTGAGCTAGTGATTTTTCCGACTGCTGTACTAAACTTTGCAGCACGCATTTGGGCTACATCATCTGTATGATCTGCTTGTATTGTTAAGCTAGCATAAGTACCAATTGGAACAATGCTTTTTTCTAATGCCTCAAAAGCTGTGAGAACCTCAATGACCTTATGAGCATCTGTAATTGTACCTTGATAGTTGCGTTCAAAATACAATGCATTCTCGACAAGCTGCGCTAAAACAGGTTCAAAATCTGCTTCATTTTCAAGTAAAACCTTCAAATCCCACGTTTGTTCTACTGGCACATCTTTTCGTAATGGTAAAACCTCCATCAAAAACACCCCTTTAAAAGTAAGTGATTTAATTATAACGAAACTATTTCGGAAAGTGAAATAATTTTATAGAATAGTTTAAATATTCATAATGAAGAAAGAATAAAAACCTTATCTGAAAATAGCTGTGTTTGAAAATGTGTCAATTGGGAAAAATGTGTGTATAGCCAATCATGAATGTAACGCATACTAATGGCTAGAACAATTGACACGATGGAGGAGAAATGATGACACAAAATTTAAACAAACAATTGAATAAGCTTGTAGCAACATGGTCTGTACTTTATACGAAATTGCATAATTATCATTGGTATGTGACAGGGAACGCCTTCTTTACACTGCATGCAAAATTTGAAGAATTATATAATGAAACAACCTTAAATCTCGATGATACTGCGGAGCGCATTCTTTCCAAAGATGGTAAGCCTGTCGCGACGTTAAAAGAGCATCTTGAGCTATCATATGTAGAAGAGGCAACAGGAAATGAAACATCCGAAGAAATGGTGGCAACAACGATTTCGGATTTCCAAAAATTGATGAAAGCATTAAACTCAACAATGGAGCTAGCTGCGGAGGAAGGGGACGACCGTACAGAGGATATGCTAAATGCCATGTACCAATCTCTAGAAAAGCATACGTGGATGTTAAAAGCCTTCCTTGGTAAATAAAAATAGAGACAAGCAATTGGATTTTACAAATAGGCAATTGGAGCAGCATCAGCTCCAATTAGCCTATTTTTTATTTTTATCTTCATTCAGCAAATGTATTTTGTATCGAAAGCAAAGCGGCAGATGTTTTTTGCGCGAAAGCGTAGCGGCAGCTACAATTATGCCAAGGCGAAATTGATACGAAAATGACAAAAATTAAACAGATATCAAAACTGTATAACAATTATGACAGTTTGATAAAGGATTTATGAAAAGGGTTTTTTACAGTGGAGAGTAGGGTAATATCCTAGTAAGCCATACAAAATAGGAGGAATTGAACATGATGAATGAACAAAACCCGAGAATTGAAGTGGCACATACAAAGGAAGAAATGTTTCATATTTTAGAAAGTATGCGATTAGAAGGCTATCGCACAGAGGACATTCATATTATTGCAAAGGATGCCAATCAATTCGAGGATGTTAAATGGGATGCTGATGTGAAAACTCATGAGGCAGGTAATTGGCTAGATCAATTTAAATCGTGGTTCACTGGCGATACAGCAGTAACAGAAGGCTTAAAGCGTTTCGATTTGACCGAGGGACAAACAGCGTATTATGCGCAGCTAGTGGAACAAGGAGCCATTGTTTTATTTGCAGAGCGTGAAGATTTAGTTGATCCCAGGGGAACAGCAGACGATTCAGAAGAAAATCATTACCGACATGATCCACTAGATCCACGTTTAACAGCACCTGAATTGTTAGCTGGTAAAACAGCTTCACAACGAGAAGAACGATTAAAGGCTGAAGAGCGAATGAATGAGGCAGAGCAATTAAGAAGATATTTATAGAACTAACAGACAGAGTGTAGAACGCTCTGTCTTTTTCATATGTTGAAAAACTAAATGGTCAAGGGACTCTTTGTGAATATTTATTTAAAATGAAGGTGATTTCCGTTCCAGGCTACTCGCTTTGTTGCTGTCGCTTCGCTTTCGCACAGAGCAAAGCTTCCTGTGGGCGAGCGACGAGCCGCTTCCTGCGCTGGAGGAACGAAGGCTAAGTGCGTCACGTCCTGTGACAACGCCTTCGTGACCAACCTCGTGTTGGCCTCAGTTTCTCGTCTGTCTCGCTATCCCACGGGAGTCGAGTAGCCTTGCACTCCAATCAGCAATAGTGTAGAATTTTAAATATTTTCTTTCCTCAAAAGTAATGTAAAAGCATGTTACTCACCATCATTAAATGGATAGAATAGTGGTACAAAATAGCTATCAACCTACATTTTATGCATAAAACTACTTTGTAACTTTACATAAAGTCACTTATTGCTGACGCTTCTTTTGAATAGAAAATGTTACCAAAGCTCCATTTTACGCAAAATAGTGATGGTTAAGACTTCAATTTATCTCTATACTATTATGTGAAATGCCAGAAGAAAATACTATGAGCAGTGGTTGATTGGAATGTAGACTGAGTGATTTCTCGGGGATTCAGCGTCACAGATGAAACCTGGAGCTTCACAACGCGAGTGAAGCGGCTCATCGGACGCCCCCAGGAAGCTCAGCGCGAAAGCGAAGCGTCAGCGGCAAATGTTTTCTGTAGCGAAAGCAAAGCGACAGCTACAAAGCACTCAGTCGGAACGGAGATCAGCCCTTCGTTTTGAAAAAGTTGCTCACTTTTTAATTTGTCACCTTGATTTCATTGAGATAATAGTATTTCAACAACATGAAAAGACAGAGTGTAGAACGCTCTGTCTTTTTAAATAAAAATCTCTTATGCGGGGGTTATTTTATCGAATACATAAGGAAATTTTTGTTTTGAGGGTAGGATTGCTGATCTGAATATATGCGCCGAGTATTTACGCTTGATAGAAGGCAACAAGTGTTTAATTGAATGACCTCATTTCTACTACAAAGCAATACATTGACATGAAAAAGACAGCGTGTAGAGCACACTGTCTTTTATTCGTGTATCGCTTTTTCATGTTGATGCTTTCTAAGAAAACGTAGTACATGAAGATGCTCTAACTGTGCAAAAAGGTTTCCAATTAGAATAAAGCTACCACCGATTATTAATTTTAACGTCAATCCTTCCCCGATAAACATCATTGCAAACATCGCTGCAAAAATCGGTTCTAAGGAAAATATTAGACCTGTATGTGTAGCAGATGTATACTGTTGTGCAACAGTTTGCCCTACAAAGCAAAATGCACTACAGATGACGCCAAGTCCTATAATAGCAATCCATGAGCTAGACGAATTTGGAAGTGTAGGTGTTTCCAATAAGAAGGTTAAAACAAGTGCATATAATCCAGCAAAACCAAGTTGGTAAATTCCATAAGAAATGGATTCAACATTTCTTGTAAAAGAGCTATTTAACAGTAGATAAATTGAATAGCATAGTGCAGCGATAGCAACTAGAATATCACCTTTTTGAAAAGAAAAGGAGCCATTTGCGGTTAAAACAGTAATGCCAATCATTGTACATACAATAGCAAAACTTACAGCTCTAGAAGGTAATTTTTTCTCGATAAAACTACTAAAGATAGGCACTAACACAACCGTTAAACTTAAAATAAAGCCAGCATTTGAGGCAGAAGTTGATTCAAGACCAAATAAGCTAAGAGCGAACACAATGAATAACAGTAACCCTTGAATAGCTGCATATTTAAATGTTTTTACATCGACTTTTATCATACGTTTATAAAAGATGATGCCTGCTACGACAAAAGCAATGATACAACGTAATGCCACTACATTATAAACCGCCAATGTCTCTAGACCCATCACCATAAAGGTATAGGACAATCCCCAAAACATTGTCACAATTACCATTAATAAATTTGCTTTTCCTTGGATACTCATTATGTTCACCTGCAATCTGTGTACTAAAACAGTTTTTATACTAAAAATTACTATATATCTTGTATTGTGATTAGTAAAACGAATGTTTATAATGATTAGGATTAAAATAATTCATGTATAAAGAGGATTACGATGAGTTTAGTTAAATATGAGATTTTAACAAAGGTTGCGGAGGTGGCAAGCTTTACAAAAGCTGCAGATGCATTAGGATTAACGCAATCCGCAGTAAGTCACGCCGTTTCTAGTTTAGAAAAGGAATTCGGTTTTGCGCTCATTCATAGAAGTCGAGCTGGTGTTACATTAACAAGTGAGGGAGATACTATGCTAAGGGCTATGAGACATGTTCTCGATGCACAAGAGTTGCTACAGCAGGAAGCGGCACATATACTTGGCGTTACTCGTGGTAAAGTACGAATAGGTGTTATTTCAAGTATCTCCTCCAATTGGATGCCAGAAATTATTCGAATTATGGACAATCAATTTCCGGGGATACAAGTTGAATTACGTGAGGGAGACTATTATGAGATTGAACAATGGCTACTAAGTGGAGAGGTGGAGGTAGGATTTTTAAATGGGCAAAAATCAGAGCAATTTCTATTTACAGAACTTCAGCAGGATCCACTGTTATGTATCGTCTCTGATAAAAGCCCATTATTCAATAAGACAGTAATTGATATTATTGAACTAGAGGATATGCCCTTTATCATGACTTCTTACAAAGGAACAAATGATGTAAAAGTCATTTTGGAGCAATATCATGTGAAGCCAAATATTCGCTTTGAACTATCAGAAGAAGTAGGGATTATTTCGATGATCTCCCACCATCTCGGTATCAGTATTTTACCAAAGCTAGTGATAAATACATTACCGCCTACTTTAAAAGCAATTCCTTTAAAGCAAGGTGGATATCGTACAATTGGTATCGCAATGAAGCATCATGCATCTCCTGTTACAAAGAAATTTGCAGAAATTTTAAGTACCTGGCTTCAAGAGCAAAATAATCATGCATAATTGTTGAGTGAGAGAACAAGAAAAACGGCATTGATGCATCTCCTAGCATTACGTTAAAATAGTATTTGTAGATTTTTAAGAAAATGGGTGAGTGTATGGGGACATTACAAGGGAAAACCGTACTCATTACAAGTGGGGGAACACTTGAAAAATGGGATCATGTACGAGGGCATACAAATTTATCTAGAGGAACAATGGGCTGTTATTTAGCAGAGGCAGCACTAGCTGCTGGCGCACGGGTTCTATATATGCATGGTTATTTTGCACAGCTCCCAGCAAATAAAGATAAAATGCGTACAATCAGATTTGAGGGCATCGAGGATTTAGGCGAGAAGATTCGTCATGCAGTGCAGGAAGAACAGATAGATATTGTAATTATGGCTGCAGCTGGTTCTGACTGGGTCATTGACAAGGTGTATGATCAATCAGGTAATTTAATGAAAGAAGCAGGTAAAATGCCATCTGATGAGCCACCTATTATTCACTTTAAAAAAGCGCCAAAGATACTAGGACAAATAAAAGATTGGCAGCCCAATGTGACTTTAGTGGGCTTTAAGCTTGAAGCAACAGATGATGAGGAGTTTTTAGTATCAAGGGCCAGACTACGAATGCAAACAGCCAATGCTCAATTTATGGTAGCAAATAGCTCTCAATCATTATATGGTGGACAAGAACCGCATTGGATTGTTCCAGCAGAAGGTCAACCAATCAAGATGATAGGTAAGGCAGAAGCGGCCAAGGCATTAATGGAATGCTTACAACAAGACTAATCGTTAAGCTGTGTAGATATTCAAAACTCTACATGGCTTTTTCTTGTTTTACAAAGTAATATAATTTATTATTCACTTAACGGTCGGTAAAAACGGAGGGATATCATGGGGAATCGAGAACAAACCTTTAATAAAATTCTAGAAGTCGCATATGTTATGTTTGCGGAAAAGGGATTCGAAAAATCAAGCTTAGCAATGATTGCAGCAGAAGTAGGAATATCAAAACCAGCAATTTACTATTATTTTCAATCCAAAGATCAATTAATAGCCTATTTATTTGAGGAAATCTGTAAAGAAATTAAACTTGAAATTACCTTTGACTTCAAGGATCTTTCAAAAAGTAATCTAAAGGCAAAGCTCTTAGAAATTGGGTATAGTTCAATTGAAGAACAAAAGAAGGATCCATATTTTAATAAAATATTTAATCAATATATGCTGTTAGCATCTCGTGATGAAAGCTATATGAAAAGATTATATGATTTACAATCTACCTTTTTAGCGAGTTTTTATGAATTATTGAAATATGCTGTACAAATTAAAGCTATCCATGATGTAAATATTGAAGCAAAAGCACATGTACTCGCAATGGTTTACGATAATATTGGAAATTTCATGCTTACTGGTAGCACGTTAAATTACAAAGACATTTGGAAGGAGGCTGTTGAAAATGTCATTGGGGAGATTAATGATGAAGAATAAGATTCCCAAACGCATTCCCAAATATAAGTCCTTTTCATTATTGTGCGCTCCATCTAACTAAACGATACTACGATGGAGAAATAATGCAGGTTGGGGATCATAGGATATATATTGCGGCAAAAGAAAGAACAGGAAATACATGAACAGAAGCTCACTTTTTACAGAAGATACACCCATTTTTTAAATAACAAAGTATTCTTCTAGGTTTTGTAATATTTATATTGACATTAGGTTTTCAGAATTATAGAATTATTTCCAAGAAACGTAATACTTTTAACTAGAGAGATAGAGGGACTTGGCCTCATGAAGCCTTGATTGCCAACATTGTAGGTGCCAAATCCAATAGAAGGAAATAAGGGGCTATCAATCAGTTTGATGCGTAGGCTTCTTTTGTACAAAAGAATGAAAAGAAGGGGTGTATCGTATGGCTCAGCAAGCAAAGGTAGATGACAAAAAAATAGAAGCAATTGCCAAAGCAATTCAAAATTTAGAATTTGGTGAAGTGCAAATTACGATTCAGGACGGTGTCATCGTTCAAATTAACAGACTCGAAAAGCAAAGATTTCCACAGAAAAAATAACGAATTATGGGGAGATGATATATCGGAATGCTTTTCATCCAAACTCCCTGAAAAACTTGAGCTTATGAGAAGTTGCCTTAATAGATTGTTGAGGAAAAGGTGACTTAAAAAGTGATACAAAAAACAGGATGACGTTGAATCATCCTGTTTTTTTGCATTATTTCGAAATCATCTATTCATAAAAGCTTTTTGGAATTTGACCGATATGTCTTCGATGATAGAGTAGAGGCTCTATTTGGGTAGCATCAATTTCAAGGACTTGCCCAATAAATACGGTATGATCACCAGCGTCAATTTGCTGAAATGTTTTACATTGTAATATGGCCGCTGTATCATGTAAAATCGGTAGATCGTGAATGGAAGTTGACCACTTCACCTGTGCGAAACGATCTGGAATTTTACTTGAAAATAGTGTACATAAATGTTCCTGATTGCTTGCAAGAATATTGACCGCAAATTTTTGGGTAGCTGTAAAATATGGATGGAGCTGCGATTTTTTATCAAGTGACCATAAAATTAGGAGTGGATCTATAGAAACAGATGCAAAGGAATTTACAGTTAGACCAATTGGTTCATTTTTATCATTACAAGCAGTGACAACTGTAACACCTGTAGGATAATTCCCTAATGCTAGTTTAAAAGCGGCTATTTTGTCTGACATTCTAATCACCTCTTGATATTTTATCTCTTTTAAGGATTAACGCCTCATTATTAAGTGAATATACCATTAATTATTAGAAATGAAAAACCTTTTCGATGCGCATTAAAAAATAGTAATCATAAAATAGAGTGAATTCGTAACTATTTGAATTTTTTTAATATTAATTTAAACCAACAAAACTAACAGGTAAAGTATATAATGAAAGAGAAAAAAGGGGGTTTAGATATGACTTTGTATTTTGATCATTTGGTTCATCAAGTTCAATCACCAGAGAATTCAAGGGTTTTTTTAAACAAACGTAATATCCATACAGTGAACGGGGGCCAACACACAATGTGGGGGACATATAATACGTTAAGCTATTTTGGATTAAACTATATTGAGCAAATTGCTATCTATGATCGTGATCTATTTGAACAGGCAGCAAAATTGCCATATTCCTTACATTATACGTTTAAGAATGACAAAGAGCGCTATGGTTTTTCAAGAATTGCATTACGAACTAACAATATTGAAGAACAAGGGGCAAGGTTACATGCAATGGGGCTAGAAGTTTACGGACCTGATGCCTGTAGCAGAACGCGTCCAGACGGCTCTGTTGTAGAATGGAAGCTATTACACTTTGGGAAACCAGGGCTGCCGATTGATTTTCCATTTTTGATAGAGTGGGCTGAAGAGGATGAGAAGCGATATTTGCAGCTAAAGGAAAGTGGAGCGATTGATACGAATCATACTATAACGATGGAGTCTGTTCAATTTTTTGTGAAGGATGTACAGACTACGGTTGCATTATGGCAGGAAGTGTTAGAATTACCCGAGCCTCAGCAACATGCGCAATTTACATCCTTACAATTGCCCAATATTCGTTTGGATTTTTATGAGAAAGCCGCTGCAAGTACAATGACACTAGGTCATTTAAAAGAGGGTCCATTTGGGGTAACACTTAAAGATCCAAATAGAACAAAGGAAACGCTTATTTTTCCAGCTGCATTTTATTGGGTAAATCGTTGACTTGGAATATAAAAAGGAGCTGTTCAGTGGAAGAACAGCTCCTTATGCTTATAATTTCACAACATTTGATGCCTGTGGTCCTCGATTGCCTTCTACCACATCAAATGAAACTTTTTGACCTTCTTCAAGTGTACGGAAGCCTTCCTCTTGGATCCCCGTAAAATGTACAAATACATCTTCTCCATCATCACATTCAATAAAGCCATAACCCTTTTCATTATTGAACCACTTTACGATTCCCTGTTGCATAAGCATTCGCCTCCAATGCGCTTGAATGTAAAACTCATCAATTAAGTCTGACACGAGAAAATGTGAAAAAATGCATTTTCATTAAGAACATACATGAATTGAACAAAGTTGTCAATTGATTGTCGAATTGCTAGCATAACTAATTATGTTTTCTTTCACAATAAAGTCTATAATGAAATTGAACAACATAGAAAGTAGGATGCCAAATGACAACGAAAAATCAACCATTAACAGATTTAGAAATCGCGAGTCAAGCGGTTATGAAGCCTATTACGGATATTGCAAAAACAGCAGGTATTCCAGAGGATGCCCTTGAGCAGTATGGACGCTACAAGGCAAAAATTGATCCAATAAAAATTACAGCACACGGTGAGGATGCAAAGGTAGTTTTAGTAACAGCGATTAGTCCTACCCCAGCAGGTGAAGGAAAGTCAACTGTAACCGTTGGACTAGCGGATGCCCTCCATCAGTTAAATAAAAATGTAGTCGTGGCTTTACGTGAGCCATCCCTAGGTCCAGTAATGGGGGTAAAGGGTGGCGCAACTGGTGGTGGATATGCACAGGTTGTACCGATGGAAGATATTAATTTACATTTTACTGGTGACCTTCATGCGATTACAACTGCCAACAATGCATTATCAGCCTTTATAGATAATCATATCCATCAAGGCAATGTGTTAAACATTGATCCACGTCGTATCATTTGGAAGCGTGTGATGGATTTAAATGATCGAACACTGCGAAAAGTAGTCGTTGGTCTAGGTGGTCCTGTTCAAGGGATGCCGCGTGAGGATGGCTTTGACATTACAGTTGCTTCAGAAATTATGGCTGTCTTTTGTTTAGCGACAAGCATAGAAGATTTACGTGAGCGTTTAGCAAGTATTGTGATTGGCTACACATTTGAGCGTGAGCCTGTATTTGTACGTGATTTGCAAGTAGAGGGTGCCTTAACACTATTATTAAAAGATGCCTTTAAACCAAACTTAGTACAAACGCTTGAGGGCACACCTGCAATTATACATGGTGGACCATTTGCTAATATTGCACACGGCTGTAACTCGATTATGGCGACACAAACTGCTCGTAAGTTAGCGGATATAGTAATTACAGAAGCTGGATTCGGCTCTGATTTAGGTGCTGAGAAATTCATGAACATTAAAGCTCGTAAAGCTGGTTTTAAACCAAGTGCTGTTGTTATTGTAGCAACGATTCGAGCTTTAAAAATGCATGGCGGTGTTGCGAAAACAGCGCTTGTAGGGGAAAATGTTGCTGCCCTACTACAAGGAATCGAAAATTTAGCGAAACATGTTGAGACAATTCGTACATTTGGCGTTGAACCGATTATCGCATTAAATCGATTTATAACAGACACAGAAGCGGAGTTAGAGGCAGTACTAAATTGGTGTAAAATGAATCATGTGCGCATTGCTCGTACAAATGTCTGGGAAGAGGGCGGAAAAGGCGGTCTTGCCCTAGCTGAACAAGTACTAGCTGTTTTAGATGAAGAAAACAACTTCTCCCCTTTATACGATGTAACAGAATCCATCGAAGAAAAAGTTCGTACCATCGTACAAAAGGTATATGGCGGGAAAGATGTACAATTTACCGACCAAGCGAAAAAACAAATCGCCCAGATTGAAAAATTTGGCTGGGATGTGCTCCCGGTTTGTATGGCAAAAACGCAATATTCTTTATCCGATCAACCAAATTTACTAGGCCGTCCAGAAGGCTTCACGGTTACAATTCGTGAGGTTATTCCAAAGCTAGGTGCAGGCTTTTTAGTTTGCTTAACGGGTGACATTATGACAATGCCAGGCTTACCAAAAGCACCAGCTGCATTGCGTATGGATGTGGATAATGAGGGCCATGCAATAGGGTTGTTCTAGATAATATAAAATGTTAAAGCTGCTCCTTTTACTAATAGGAGCAGCTTTTTTCATTTCTTTATAAAAATGAATACCTTGTATTATTAGGTATTATATATTATATTGAATTGGGGTGAGTAAAAAATGGAAGTGAATAAAGAGGTTTTAAAAGGTCATATTGACACAATAATTCTGTCACTGCTACATAGTAAGGATATGTATGGCTATGAACTTGCTAAAATGGTACGAGAAAAAAGTGATAAACAATTTGAATTAAAAGAAGGTACACTTTATTTGTCTTTAAAGCGATTAGAAAAAAATAAATGGATTGAATCTTACTGGGGCGAAGAACAAGGACCGGGTGGGAGAAGGAAATATTATAAACTCACATCACTTGGTATAGTTGGTTTTGAAGAAAAGTGTTTAGAATGGGATTTCGTTAAAACAATTATTGATACATTTTTGGAAGGGGGTAAAAAACATGAATAAAATCGAAGAGTTTGTAGATTCGGTATATCACAATTTTGAGGGTAATAAAAAAGAAATAATCGAATTAAAGGCAGAAATGAAAAGTCATTTATTAGAGGCTGTACATGAGCTAAGGGGAGAAGGAAAATCAGAAGAAGTTGCTATCGAAATTGCAATTGAGAGATTTGGTGGAGAACAGGAGATACGAACTGTTTTAGGGCAATTGTTTAGGGCACAAAAAACCTTTGCAAAGTGGGTGCTTTATCTTGCAATAACAATTCTTGTTCTTAGTTCAACTGTATTCGGATCTATGTGGGCTATAGGTGAGCAAAAATCACATGAAAATGCAGTTATTGCCTCACAAATATTCGATATTTTAGAAAATAAAAAAGTCATTACAGAGGATATAAGCAAAGAAATTGAAAACTTAGTACAAAGTACAAATCAAATTATAAAAGTTCAAATTTATAATATACAAGATGTTAAGCATGACGCAGAAAATTATACATCTATTTTTGAATATGTAGATAATGCAGTGCCAAATTATGAACTTGAAAAAGCGGCATGGGCACCTGAATGGATTTTTGATATATATCCATTTGGCAATGGAAATTCAGAATGGTATATCAGTATGGAAATAAGGCATATGGATATTCTGATGATTGTAGTATTCTTAATAGGTGTTGCAGTTTATGCAGTTTTATTTACAATTTGGGCAACGATTAATGCGTACCATCAAAAAAGATTAACTATTGGGTGGATACTGATATTTGCTTTATTAAATGTTGTTGGCTACTGGATCTACAAATTTAGTAGGGAAAAGGCTATTTGATATTTATTAAAAAACAGGAAGAATTGTAGCAATTTTGGTTTTTGTCTTTAATATTGATTTATTAACTAAAATGCCCTAAAAATTGTTTGGTTGTACATCATAGCATATAAAGATACAAAAAAGCTGCTCCATTTAAGTTAGAAAGGGCAGCTTTTACTATTTCTCAAAAGTTCAAAGGTAAATAGGTACCATATCGAATAAGTAAGAAACTAGTTAGCCATAAAAAAATGGCTATTCGAATGAGCATATACATTGTAAATTCAAAGACAGAAAGCTTTCTTTCTCGCTTTAATTTTTTAAAAAGTCTTACAGAAAACAGGGAACATAGAAGAAGTACGGCCATAGATAATTCGTAAACGTTCTCTAACAAGCTTATATTTTCTAAAAGGCTTTTCAAATATAATCATCCTCTCCTAAAAAGGATATGAGCAGTTTAAACTTATTATGAAGTTAAGGACTTTGGTGTATGACCAGGGTCTTTTTTCTTTTATTACCTATTAGGGAAAATTTATGTAATGTAATATTTGGTGCTTTTTATAAATAACTACCCAACATTGGTAAGAAAAAGTGGAATTTTACTATAAATTTAATTGTCAAATGAATTTTTATTTAAAAAATACATTGAATTTTCTTTCTCTTTTACATATAATTTATTTAATTCTTAATTGGAACACTGTTCCGATAATAGGAACACGGAGGGATGAAGACTTGAAAATCGCAACAGATATTGGTGGTACTTTTACCGACCTAGTTTATACAGATGAGAAGGGAAATCTTCATTTTGACAAGGGACATACAACTCCAGGTCATTTTGAGGATGGTATTTTAAATGTATTAGGGCGACATGTGACGGAAGATTCACTGATTGAGTCATTTATTCATGGTTCAACAGTCATTATTAATACATTAACGGAAAGAAAAGGGGGCGTAGTTGGGTTAATTACAACGAAAGGCTTCCGTGATGTATTGGAGATTGCTCGTGGTAATCGTCCAGACTTATATAATTTTAAGTATAAAAAACCTGAACCTTTTGTAGAGCGGTACTTGCGGCAAGAAATTGATGAGCGCATCGATTATAAAGGAAATGTTATGAAAGCGCTTAATACCAAGGAAGTTAGTGATATTGTTCGCAAATTTAAGGAATTGGGTGTAGAGGCTATTGCCATTTCATTGATTCATGGCTATAAAAACCCAATTCATGAATTACAGCTAAAGGAAGAAATTGAAAAGCTTTGGCCAGAGGTGTATATCACACTTTCAAGCGAAACGATTAAAGAATATCGGGAATACGAAAGAACAAATACAACTGTTTTAAATTCATATGTTAAGCCAATTGCACATGCTTATTTAAAAAACTTAAAAGAAAAATTAAGCACGATCGGAATAACAGATCATTTGAAAATTATGCAATCAAATGGAGGCACGACAAGCTTTGATAAAGCGATGGAATTACCAATTAATCTCGTTGAATCTGGTCCAGTAGCAGGTATGTTTGGTGCTGCCAAGCTAGGGGAGCTTTTAAATGAGTCAAATATCATTGCCTTTGATGTAGGCGGAACAACAGCAAAATGTTCACTTATTACAGAAGGAAAGGTAAATGTTACAACAGATTACTATATTGAAAGAAATGAAAAATTTGCTGGTTATCCGATTAAAACACCTGTTGTTGATATTGTTGAAATCGGTAATGGTGGTGGTTCCATCGCACGTGTCGATCAATTTGGCTCCTTAAAGGTTGGTCCAGATTCTGCAGGTGCAAATCCAGGACCAGTTGCGTATGGCTTAGGCAATACACAGCCAACAATTACAGATGCAAATGTCTATTTAGGCAGATTATCATTAGAAAACTTCGATAATCCAGTGTCTATTGACAAAGTAGAGGAGGCACTAACTGAAGCAATCGCAAAGCCGTTTAATGTGACAGCAGAAGAAGCTGCGCAAGGGATTTTAGATATTGCCAACTCTAATATGCTAAATGCGCTCAAGCTAATTTCTATTCGTAAAGGCTATGACCCCGAAGATTTTACAATGGTTGCCTTTGGCGGTGGGGGTCCACTACATGCGATTAATTTAGCGCAGGAATTGGGCATGAAGAAAGTCATTATACCGTATGGCTCATCGGTCTTTTCAGCACTAGGGATGATGATGACAGAATACCGACAAGATTATATTCAAACATGTTTAATGAATTTTGATCATCATCATCTAGCTACTATTCAAAAAAATATTGATGAAGCAATTGAAAATGCTTATGCCGAAGCACCTTTATCAAACGAACATTATTATTTCGAGATAAATTACGATTTGCGCTATAAAGGTCAGGAGCATGCCGTTAAATTAAATGCATCAAATATTGCGCTTCATGAAGAAGAGCTAACTCAATTAGCAAAAGCATTCCATGTCAAACATAAACAGGAGTTCTCTTTTGATTTACCAGAGACGCCAATAGAGCTAGTGAATTTACATCTCACAATTTATGGGAAAGATGAAGCGGTCCAGTTTAAGGAGTTAGATTTCTCACATATTGACGCTTCTACTTGTATAAAAGCAACAAGAAAGTTATATGTCAAGGAAGCAGGCTGGGTAGAGGTAAATGTCTACGATCAACAAAAATTAGTACCTGGTTATGTGATTGCTGGTCCTGCTATTGTAGAAAGTCCTACATCTACAGTTGTGATAAATGAAAAACAATCTATTGAAATAGATAAATACGGCAATCTAATTGTAGAGATGGAGGGGAAATAAAACATGAAAAAAGATGTTTTTGCTATAGAAATTATTCAGGATTCATTGCTGGCAATTGGCGATGAAATGTTTGTTGCATTAGCTCGTTCATCCATGAGTCCCGTTATCTATGAAGTGTTAGATTATGCCTGTGGTCTAACGGATGCCAAGGGTAATTTGATTAGCCAAGGTAATGGGGTGACAAGCTTTATTGGGATGCTAAGTCCTATGGTTCAACGTGTCATTGAAAAATATGATAATGGAAAGAAATTAAACGAAGGAGATGTCATCATTATTAATGATCCTTATGTTGGTGGAGGGTCGCATTTATCGGATGTAGGTTTGGTTTTACCGATTTTCTATAATGGAGAAATTATTGCTTATTCTGCAAATAAAGCACATTGGACTGAAGTAGGGGGAATGGACCCTGGCTCATTTACAAGTAATTCGAACGAAATCTATCAGGAAGGTCTCCAATTACCAGGGGTGAAGCTTTATCAAAAGGGCGAGCTCAATGAAGGTATATATGAAATTATTTCTACGAATGTTCGTTTACCAGAGCTATCCATTGGCGATATGTTTGCACAGGTAGCAGCCTTAAAAACAGGTGAAAAACGAATTGCAGAGCTTTGTCAGAAATTTGGTGCTGAATCTGTGAAGCTGTCCATTCAAAAATTATTGGACAAGGGTGAAAAAATTGTAGAGCTTGAGCTTCAACATTTACCAAAGGGTGAATTTTATGCGGAGGACTTTATTGAAGGTGATCCATTAAAGGGTGGACCTTATCCAATAAAAGTGAAAGTAACGATTAGTGATGAAGAATTTATCTGTGACTTTAGAGGCTCACATCCTGCTGTGAATGTGCCAGTAAACTGCTCACAATTCGGCTTAATGGCTAGTGTTCGTGTCATGTTCTTAGCATTACTCGGCGATATTGATGTGATTAACGAGGGAGTCTTTAAACGTTTGACTATTTTAACGGATGAAAATTCCATTGTCTCGGCTAAACGCCCACACCCAGTATCCATGAACTTTGAGGCACGTATTGGAGCGGCAGATTTAATTTGGAAGGCTCTTGCGCCATATTTACCAGAGAGATTATCAGCAGGACATTTGCAGTCGGTTTGCACTTTTATCTTAACAGGTAAAAATCCTGAAAATAATGAGTCCTTCTTAATCGTTGAACCTTCTGTAGGTGGTTGGGGAGCGTCAAATGATGAGGATGGTCAAAGCGGGCAATATTGTATGGGAGATGGAGAAACGTATAATCTTCCTATTGAAATTGCGGAGACAAAATATGGTATTCAAATTGATGAATATAGCTTAAATTGCGATGGGGCTGGTGCTGGGCAATTTAGAGGCGGCTTAGGTGTACGCCGAGTTTATACCGTTAATCATGATGGTCAAAAGGTTTCCGTCAACTTAGGTAGACATCAATTTGCACCATTTGGCTTAAATGATGGCGAGGAAGGCTCACATAACTATCTCATTATTCATAAAAAAGATGGTACAAAGGTGGGGCCAGTAGGAGTACTCGCCAATTATGAATTACAAAAAGGAGATCGTATTGAGCTTGTCACAGCAACAGGGGGTGGCTATGGCAATCCAAAAGAGAGAAGTACGAAAGCGATTGAAAAAGATTTGGTAAATGGATATATTTCTTTAGAGGTAGCTAAAAAACGTTACGGTTACCAAAACGCATAAAAGGAGAAATATATAAATGACTGTCAAGACATTAAAAAACTCATTGGATATACTAGAATGCTTCGCAACTACAGAAAGCTCATTAGGTGTACGTGAAATTTCACGCATGACAAAATTGCATACTAGTGTTGTACAAAGAACAATCAATACATTTACAGAAGCAGGGTATTTATTACAGGATGAAGCAACGAAAAAATATAAATTAGGTTATAAAATGTTTATATTTCATGATGCGCTCTCCAATACAAGTGACCCGCATTTTACAATTTATGAATTGATGCAAAGTCTTGCGAGTGAAATCAATGAATCCGTATTTCTAACTTATATGGATAATGAGTATGGTGTGACAGCAAAAATTGCTGAAAGTAATAAAAATATAAAGTATGCGGTGTCATTAGGTACAAAAACACCACTTTATATCGGTGCTTCCTGTAAAGTTATGTTTGCCTATTTAGACGAAGAAAGACAGCTTGAATTATTAGCCTATTTTCATGAAAAGCAGTCTGATGAGGAACATAAAAAACTTCTTGCTAATTTACAAGAGGAACTGCAAGCCATACGACAAAACAATTGGTGTGTTACTGTAGGGGAGTATAATGAACATGCTTTTGGTATAAGTGTACCATTATTCAATCATAAGAAAGAAATCATAGCATCTTTGACGATTTCTGGATTAGTATATGACATTGACGAACAAAGGGAGAAATACATGCTTGAACAGTTAGTGAAAATTGCTCATCAAATTCAATCACACATATCTAAACTATAACAACAATAGGGGAGCTGACACTATGAATAATAAAGTATTACATCCGCGGGCTTTAGAGCCTGTAACTCTACTAATGATTGTCTTAACATCTGTCGTAGGGGCAATTATTGGGATACAGCTGATTACGACTTTGGGGATTTCTGCTAATACATCCATCATCGGGGCTATATTTGCGATGATTTTAGGAAGAATTCCAATTGGTAAGCTAATTGCTTTCAAATCCGTGCATAGACAAAATATTATACAAACGGCGATATCATCGGCTACTTTTAGTGCAGCGAGTAGCCTAATGTTACCAATCGGTATTCCGTATGTTTTAGGCTATGAAAATTTAGTATTGCCTTTGTTTATTGGTGTTATTTTAGCGATGTTTGTGGATGCTTTATTATTATATAAATTTTTTGATACAAAGATTTTCCCAGCAACAGGTACTTGGCCACCAGGGATTGCAACAGCTGAAGCCATTAAAGCTGGCGATAAAGGCGGTAAAAATGCAAAGGTATTAATTGGTGGGGTGTTAATCGGTATTGTGGGGTCTGTTCTTAAAATTCCAATGTCAGCTTTTGGGGTAGCATTTATCGGAAATATTTGGGCACTTACAATGTTTGGAATTGGTCTTTTATTAAGAGGATATTCTGTCCAATTATTTAATGTCGATTTAAATGAATATTATATTCCACATGGCATTATGATTGGAGCGGGCATTGTAGCCCTTTTCCAAGTTGCTTTTACTTTACTAAGTAAAAGAGCGACTGAAAAATCAGAAGAATTAATCTATTCGAAAGATCCAAAAGAAATTCGACAAGGTTTTGGTGTAGGCTTTATTGCTTATTTAGCGATTTCGTTATTAATCGCTGTATTTGGTGGTATTATTTCACATATGTCCTTTGGTATGTTAGTAGGCTTTATTATTTTTGCAACAATTGCAGCATTTGTGCACGAGCTTATTGTTGGGATTGCTGCGATGCATGCAGGCTGGTTCCCCGCATTCGCAGTAGCGTTTATTACGCTAATTGTCGGTATATTAATTGGATTCCCAGCACCCGCTCTTGCTTTGTTAGCTGGCTATAGTGCGGCAACAGGGGTAGCATTTGCTGATATGGGCTATGACTTGAAAACAGGTTTTATTTTACGCGGAAACGGTAGTGATCCTGCATTAGAAAAAGAAGGGCGTAAACAGCAAATGATTGCAGGTATGCTAGCCTTTTCAATTTCTGCAGTTGTTGTTTTACTATCGTATCAATCTTATTTTGCGCAGGATTTAGTAGCACCTGTCAATCATGTATATGCAGCTACTATCCAATCAGGAGTGACTGGAGACGTAGCGAAGCAGCTATTGCTATGGGCGATTCCCGGGGCATTGATTCAATTAATTGGTGGCTCAAAGAGACAAATGGGTATTCTGTTTGCAACCGGTTTATTACTTATTAATCCTATAGCTGGTTGGGCTGTATTAGTCGGTATTTTACTTCGTGTTATTTTCACTTCTGTAACGAAAGGTGAGAGAGAGTCTGAAATGACCGTCTTTGCAGCAGGTGTTATAGCTGGAGACGCTTTATATAGCTTCTTCTCTTCCATTCTTAAGATAGGAAAATAGAAAGGAGTAAGAGCAAATGGTAAAAGTGTTAACGTATGAAGATGGCTTAGCCGCTGTTTATGGGGGTGCAATCCTCGGAGGCGGCGGTGGTGGCCTCCTAGAGGAAGGGTTAAAGTTAGTGGAGGAAATTTTCGCTGCTGGACAACCTCAGCTTATCGATATAACGGCATTAAATCAAGAAGATTTAGTAGCGTGCGTAGCAATGGTTGGAGCACCTTCAGCGGAGGAACAATATGTATCCAATAAACAGTTATGCTGGAGTTATCAACAAATGAATGCGTATATGGACCATCGACTAAAAGGAATTATTACAAATGAAAATGGTGCCATAACGACAATTAATGGCTGGCTACAATCGGTATTGCTAAACGTACCAGTCGTCGATGCTCCCTGTAATGGACGAGCCCACCCGACTGGCATTATGGGTTCCTTAAGTCTACATGAGCAACTAGATTATCAATCGGTTCAATTTTATGCCGGTGGGAAAAAGAATTACGCTATTCAAGGATTTGCTGAAGGAAACTTACAAAACACAGCAAAAACAGTTCGTCATGCTTCTATTTTAGCTGGAGGATTGGTAGCGGTGACTCGTAATCCAGTAACAATAGGCTATTTGAAGGAGCACGGTGCACCAAAAGCAATATCTGCCGCTATTGAGCTCGGATATAGCTTCCTAAAAGGGCGAACAATAGAGGAGAAGTTAAAAAATATTATTCATTTATTAAAAGGCAAGCATATCGTATCTGGAAAAGTGAAGGATTTTTCTCTCTTAAAGGAAAATGGCTTTGACGTTGGTAGTTTAACGGTTGAGGATGTTAAATTAACTTTCTGGAATGAATATATGACATTATCAAAGGCAGGAATGATCCAATCGAGATTTCCAGATTTAATGATGACATTTGATATTGAAAGGATGGTGCCAGTACCAAGTGCTAGCATTAAAGAAGGTATGCATATAGCTGTTATTCAAGTTGATCAAAGCCATTTATATTTAAGCTCAACAATGAAAAATGCAGAGCTGCTACAGGAAATTGACAGGATTATTGGTAAGGTTCTATAACAATGTAGGAAATATCGGACGGAAACCTAATAAATAAAAGCTGCCATCATCTACATGTAAGTGAGATGGGCAGCTTTTATTGTCCCTTCAGCGGGTGGGTATAACTGTACATAAAAATTGTTCCTACTTCCTTCATAGCATAATACTTCTTCTATGGCTTAAATGTAACTCGAAAAAATTTGCCTACATAAATTATCTTTTATTGTTCACACAACTCTAATTAGCCAGCTATTTACATCATGTCAGCAAACGATTGTACACATTTTTCATTAAAGGGAGAAGCTACGTTCATTCTTATTCTGTATTGAATAAAAGAAGGTAACATCAATTAATGACAAAAATAATGTACACTTGCAACATATGAACTAAGCTTCATGGTCGTGGAAACAAGCCTAACAGACTGCTCATCTATTTCAATTTGTACAAACACTATGCGGGTTAAAACAAAGAATTTCTAAGGGAAAGTGTTCACTTTTATTTTTTTTCTTAGATGATTGGTAAATGTTTACATACATCATCTTGTAACACATTATTCAATTGTAAGCCCGCTGAAGTTAATCATTAATCTGTGAAGAACATAGTTACCGTACATTGAAATAGTGAGATACAGAACAAGAAAGTTGTTCTGTATATGTATCATATAATATTCTGAAAAATTAGTCAATTGAAACGTTTTGTTTATCTAAATTTTATTGCTGCAGAATATCACTTATCAGTATAATAGCAAAAGAAGGGACTGAGTGAAGAACATGAACGATTTGATGGATAAAGTACGAAGCATTTATGAGCAGTTTGATGCCAGCCATGATTTTCAGCATATTGAACGCGTTTACCAAAATGCTATGGACATTTTACATAGTGAGCCAGCAGCAGATGCGGAAGTCGTGAAAATTGCGGTGCTGCTGCATGATGTAAGTGATAAAAAGTATACCAATAATAAAGAGCAAGAAAATCAGCTAATTGCTGAGTTAACATTAAGCGAAGATAAAAAGCGGCATATTCAAGATTGTATTGCTCAAGTATCATTTAATGGGGGGAATGAGCTTGAAGCAACATCTATTGAGGCAAAAATAGTACGAGATGCTGATCGCTTAGATGCCATTGGAGCTATTGGAATTGCACGTACATTTGCATATGGTGGTGCAAAGGGGCGAAAACTGTATGACACAGCAGAACAAGCGCGAACAACTATGACGGAGGAAGAATATCGCACTAAAAATACATCCTCAGTCACACATTTCTACGAGAAGCTTTTATTCTTAAAGGATTTAATGACAACTAAAAAAGGCAAGCAAATGGCTAATGAACGCCATCAGTTTATGGAAGGCTTTTTACAGCAGTTACAAAAGGAGATTGGCCGATAAAGTAAAGAGCGTTTAATCAGCGATTCTATTGCCTGAAACTACTCTGGATATTACAGGAAATGGAACACTCATATTCTATTTGCTTCGCATTTCCAAGTTCAAGCAGGTTTAGAATGATGAATCATGAAAAAGGCGTAGGTGTCGCATTAAAATTGCACACCTATGCCTTTTTTTTACATATAGGTTTGGTTAAGCTTTATATCAAAATTTTGTACAGTCTCATGATGATAGAAGATGATTCGTGGAAAGAATTCCACCACCAGTGTCCCCAAATTTTATAAAGAAAAATAGATAACGATCAATCAGCACACTCATGATAGACCTACACTCTTCAGTTTGTTGTTCTTTGTTTACCAGTCGTTTGGTGTTATGATTAATAATGGATATCAATAATACGTCTACATATTAAGCGTGAAAGAGATGGAATAGTGGAATGAGTCATTTAATTATACAAAATTTAACAAAAACAGTGGGCGATAAAACGCTCTTTCAAAATATTGAATTTACAATTTATGAGGGAGAGCGAGCTGGCTTAATTGGAATTAATGGAACGGGAAAATCCACTTTATTGTCCATAATAGCTGGGCAGATTGAGGCAGATTCAATGAATATTGATAGACCTAATAAATATCGGGTTGCTTATTTGCCACAAGACCCTACATTTGCTAGTGGAGAAACGGTTTTGCAGGCTGTGTTTGCAGGAGATTCCCCCATTTTAAAGTTAAATCGTGAATATGAGGAAACAGTAGCGGCTCTTGCTTCAAACCCTACCTCAGAAAATCTACAAAAAACGTTGTTTAGCTTGCAGCAGCGTATGGATGAGGAGCAAGCATGGGATGTCAATGCACTAGCAAAAACAGCACTAACGAAGCTTGGCATTGAGACATTCGATAAGGAAGTATTAACACTGTCAGGTGGTCAGCAAAAGCGGGTTGCTTTAGCGAAGGTGTTAATTGAGCCTGCAGATCTGTATTTATTGGATGAGCCTACTAACCATTTAGATGTACAATCGACGGAATGGTTGCAAGAAATGGTATTACGATTAAAAGGGGCCGTTATTTTTATTACCCATGATCGTTATTTTTTAGATGAATTATCTACGCATATTTACGAGCTAGCTGATCAAACGTTGTATCGTCATATAGGGAATTATGGGGACTATTTAGAGGCCCGTGCTATTCGTGAAGAAATGAGAGCAGCCTCTGCCCAAAAAGACCGCAATCGCTATCGCTCAGAATTGAAATGGATTCGTCGCGGCGCGAAAGCACGTTCAACAAAACAAAAGGCACGAATTCAACGATTTGAACAACTTGAAGAAAACCTAGAGCATAAAACTGAGGATGTTTCGTTAGAGATGGGGCTAGCTACTACACGACTTGGTCGAAAAGTATTAGAGGCTGAAAACATTTCAAAGGCATTTGGACAGCAAAAAATTCTTGAAAATTTTTCATTTATACTCCAACAAGGTGATCGTATCGGTATTATTGGTGCCAATGGGGTAGGAAAATCAACATTATTGAACATGCTAGCAGGTGAGCTGATACCGGATATAGGTGAGATTCTTGTTGGCTCAACAGTAAAGCTAGCACATTTCAAACAGACGTTACCGAAAATGAATGAAAATGAGCGCATGATTGAATATATTCGTGAAGCCTCCAATGATATTACAGATGCAGAGGGGGTGCGTTACTCTGCAGCTCAAATGCTGGAGCGATTCTTATTCCCGCTCCATGCACATGGGACGCCAATCGGTAAATTATCTGGTGGGGAACGTAAACGCCTTCATTTATTACATTTATTAATGGAGCAGCCGAATGTTCTATTACTAGACGAGCCTACCAATGATTTGGATATTGAAACATTGGGCGTGCTGGAAGACTTTATTGAGCATTTCCCTGGTGTTGTGATCACTATATCTCATGACCGTTTCTTCCTTGACCGAATTGCTAAAAAGCTTTGGATTTTAGATGGACAGGGTCAGGTAGAGGAGACACTGGATCTTTATAGTGAGTATTTGGCAAAACGTGAGCAGGAGGCTGCTGTAAAAGTAGAGTTGCCGAAGACTGAGAAACCTAAAACGGAAAAGCCAAAATCGGACAAGAAAAAGCTATCCTTTAAAGAGCAAAAAGAGTGGGAAACGATTGCAGACGATATTGAAAAAACAGAGGCTGCCATTATGGAAACTGAAGAAGGAATTGCGAATGCTGGCTCTGATTTCACGAAGCTACAGGAATTAACGGCAAAGCTAGATGAGCTTAATGCTCAGTACGAAAATTTGATTGAAAGATGGTCTTATTTAGAAGAAATTGTGAATGGATAAGGAGCGATTAGACATGAAGATTATAACAATTGAACCGACACCAAGCCCTAATTCAATGAAGATTGTCGTGGATACAGAATTACCATTTGGAAAAAGCTATAATTTTACAAAAGATAATAAAAATGAAGCAACTGGTGAAGCTGCAGCAATTTTGGCAATCGAAGGGGTCAAGGGCGTTTACCATGTGGCTGATTTTTTTGCAGTTGAACGAAATGCGAAATATGCATGGGAAGGTATTTTAGCAAGTATTCGTCAAGTTTTAGGGGAAGATAATGTACAAGAAGAAAACGAAATACATGCTACAAATGAATTTTATGGGGAAGTTTATGTCCATGTACAATTTTATAAGCAGGTGCCACTACAAGTAAAGGTATTTGATAATCAACGAGAGTATCGTGTAAGCTGTGGTGAACGCTTTGTGGAAGCTTTCAATAAAATTATTGAAACAGCAGACGATGAGAATTATATCTTCCAACGCAAGTGGATTGACTATGGTGTGCGTTATGGTGAGCTTGAGGAAATTGCAGAAGCGGTCAAACAGGAGATCGATGTCACTTATTCTTCAGAACGTATAGCAGAAATAGTTGTAGCCGTTAATGATGATGAAAAAGCAGCTATAAAAACAGATAAGCGAAAAGTAACAGTTGAGCAGTTTATGCAACCAGAATGGGAGAAGCGTTTCCAGTTGCTCGACCAAATGGCTGACCCTGAGCTGGATGACTTACCTCTGCTTGATTTAGCTTTAGAGGATGAGCAGATGTCGATTCGACGATTGGCTACTGTATATTTAGGTATGGTTGAGGATGTAGCAGTTGTGCCGTATTTGGAAAAGGCATTACAGGATAAAAGTGCAGCCGTACGCCGAACAGCAGGGGATTGTATGAGTGACCTTGGATTTGTGGAGTTTGAAAACGCTATGCAGCATGCTTTACAAGATAAAAACAAGCTTGTTCGCTGGCGAGCAGCCATGTATTTATATGAGGTAGGTACTGAGCAATCATTACCTGCATTAAAGGCTGCAGAAGACGATAAAGAGTTTGAGGTAAAGCTACAAGTGAAAATGGCGATTGCTCGAATCGAACAGGGCGAGGAAGCAAAAGGCTCTGTGTGGAAGCAAATGACTGAATCACGTCAACAATAACTATATAAACCAGCATCTATTTGAACAATTATTTGTTAAATATGGTGTTGGTTTTTACTTTTGAAAATTAGAAGAGAGAGGAGCGGTCGAAAAGAAGGTGAAAACCCGTGAAAAAAGAGAGGAATTTGGTTAATAATTGCTTGTAAGATCATGTGTTACAAATCGAAGCAATGTTTTTCCGGAGCACTGATTATATCTTCAGCAAAGTTGTATGATATCATTGAATGAACTGGAAATATGAAAAGGATTTCATGTAATAATAGTGAGGTTATAGAAATTAACCCCATTTATCCTCCAGGACTTCTAGTGGAATGATGATTTCCTTAATTATCTTCTACGGCGAAAGAGGGTGTTTACATAAAATAATTCGAATATTTAGTTTTTTTGAAGTAGAGGTGACTATGGATGTTTGGAAATATTACAGATGTACCCGGCGTAAAGGTGGGACATGTGGAAAATAAGGAAGGAATAACAGGCTGTACAGCTATTTTAGTAGAGAATGGTGCAGTTTGTGGTGTCGATGTAAGAGGCTCTGCTCCTGGCACCCGTGAAACAGATGCATTAGATCCAATCAATGAAATTGACCGTGTACACGCTATTAGCTTATCTGGTGGTAGTGCATTTGGGCTGGATGCAGCTACAGGAATCATGCGATTTTTAGAGGAGCAGGATATTGGAGTGGATACAGGAGTTGCCAAAATACCTATTGTTCCAAGTGCAGTGCTATTTGATTTGTTTATTGGTAATCCTAAAACAAGACCGACTGCTGCAATGGGCTATGAAGCCGCTAAAAATGCTCGGGTTGGCTTTTTTTCAAATGGCAATACAGGTGCTGGGTATGGTGCCACTGTTGGGAAATTAGCAGGGCCTCAATTTTGCATGAAGGGAGGACTAGGTAGTGCTTCTATAGCAGGCAAAGATAATCTAGTTGTCGGTGCCATTGTTGCGGTAAATGCTGTTGGAGATATAAAAGATCCTTCTACAAGAAAAACGCTAGCTGGCGCATGGAATAAGGAAAAAGCGGAGTGGATTGATTGTTGTGCATATTTAGAGGAGCATGTGCAATCTGAAGCATTGTCGGGTACAAATACGACTATTGGTGTAGTTGCGGTAAATGCCAGGCTTACGAAAGCAGAGGCAAAGAAAATTGCACAGCTCACTCAAAATGCTCTTGCCCGGACAATATACCCTGTTCATACCATGCTGGATGGTGATACGATTTTTGTACTAGGTACAGGAAATACAATCTATCCAGTGGACTATATAGGCTACTTAGCAACAAAAGTGATGGAGGATGCAATACTTACTGCTGTTAAGTCCGCTAAAAAATTGGCAGACGTCGAAAGCTATTCGAGCATTTCAAAAATGACATGAAGAAGAATTGGTGAAATGACGTTGTAAAGTAAAAGGAAGTAGGGGTAAGACCAAACAGCATCTTTATATTACGGTTGAGGTGCCCTTATACCAACTTCTTACTATATTTTGAAGGGGTGATGGTGATGAAAAAATGGTTAATGCTTAGTATCCTCTTAATCTACTTAGCGGGATGTCAACCTTTTATAGGCGGTCAATCAGTAATTGACTGGGTAGATTTTATCCAATGGAACGATCATGATTATACTGGTGTTCTGAATAGTGAATTAGCCGATGCATCATTCATAGATAAAGAAATAGGGGAAGTTCGCTTTAAAGTGGCTGATAATGTTACAAATTCATCCTATCAATTAAAAGATGGAGATGCTGCGTTTCATGAAAAAGGGACAAAGCTTTATTCCATTAAAGGGGAAGACAATATCATTGCTGTCAAGGATAAAGCCGCTATAAATGGGTATCGTATATATTTTGCAATTGATAATTCAGAATACAAATGGCATTTTGAGGATGTATCTTTAGACCAAGTAAAAAAGATAGAGATATATAAATCAGCTACACCAGCGGGAAATCAGCAGATAGCTACAATTACTGAAAAAGCTAAAATGGAGAACCTTCTAGAAATCCTATCGAATAGTAATGACGCTCCGGCATTTCAACCGAATACAAGCGCTGGAGATCCAATAAGCTATCAGATTATCTTATATACAGATGAACCCACAGCCTATAAATACGGTGTTCACTATGACGGTAATACATATTTTTGGCATCCGTCAGAAACGGCCATTTTATCAGAGGATATTCAACATTTTATGAGTGAAAAGTAGATGTTAGTCAAAACCTTAAAAAGCGCGAGAAATCAAAGTGTCTAAATTGATTTCTTGCGCTTTTGTCAACTAAAGAGGGTTAAATAATATTGAAGCAACACTATTTAGTAGCGTGTAGCATCCTCTTTTATAATTAAAAGAAGGCATTATAGTCAAATGCTAGTTCATGCTTTGTTAGATAAGAAGCGATAGCACCATGTTTTTCAGTGGAGGCTCCAGCATAATGATTAGCGAAAATCAGGAGAGGCACTGCGTATTGCTCACAAAAATCGATTAGCTTTCCAACTGTTATCTGTTGACGAAGGAAAATGCTTAATACAGCGCCAATGAAGGCATCACCCGCTCCAGTTGTGTCAATCGTATGGACCATGTCAGCTGGTACTTTGACATGTAGCTTTCTAGTATAAAGACTTGCACCCTCTGCTCCACAAGTAATTATCAGGATTTGTACCTTTCCTTGAAATAATGTTTGGACTGCTTGTTCTTCATCTTCGATCGCTGTTAAAAACAAAAGCTCCTCCTCGGACAGCTTTACAATATGGGCTTTTGGAATAAATTCTAAAATGGTTTGACGGCATGCCTTATCATCTTGCCATAATGGCAAACGAACATTAGGATCAAATGACACAAGACTTTCTGCTTGATGTGCCTGTTCGATCAAGGCTATATGTGCCTCTTTCATTGGGCTTTCCACTAGATTTACAGAACAAAAATGAAGAATATCCATCGCTGTTAATAGATTAGCAGGAAGCTGCTCTTTACTATAAAGTAAATCCGCTGCATGACGCCGATAAAATAAAAATTCGCGGTTTCCATCTTTCATCAGTGACACAAAGGCTAGACTTGTTTCACCCTCATTAGTTTGCATAATATAATTTGTATCGACACCTGCCCGTCTTACTGTGTCCACAAGAAAATCTCCAAAGGCATCTTGACCTACTTGTGTGAGGAGGGCTGCCTCTTGACCAAGTTTTGCACAAGCTGCTGCAACATTGGCAGGAGCACCACCTGCATTTTTAGTAAAAAGCTCAACTTCAGTAGGGAGACTATCGTGTTCAGTAGGTGTAAAATCAATTAACAATTCACCAATGGTATAAAGCTTACCCATAAGAAACCTCCTCTAGGTTTAAGTTGACGTATGGGACACACGTTTTTTCTTTGGAACGTAGATGGTATAAAAAATCCCCCCAAAAATTAATAATATGCCCATTGTTTGCAGAAGGCTTGGCATAAAATCGAGCAATAACATATCAAGCAAGATAGCCACTACTGGGTCTACAAAAACTAATACAGAAACTAGAATTGTAGAAAGACTGCGAATGCTATCAAAGAATAAATAATAAACAAAGCCCGTGTGAATAAAACCAGTCCCTAAAATATATAGCCAATTTGTTGTCGTTAACCCATCGAACAGTGAAAAATCTATAAATGGTAGGAGGATAATAATTCCAACTGCTGTTTGAATATAGGTTAAAGCATAGGAACTAAGCTTTGTAATCGTTTTACTTGTTAGCATTGTAAACGCATAAAATATGGCAGACAATAATGCCCAAATAAAGCCTGATTTCATAAATTCGGATAGTGATAGAAAATTATTTAAGCCAATAATGAACATACTTCCTATAAAACATGTGATTGTTGCAAGGAGTGCCTGGATGGTCATTTTTTCTTTTAAAAATAACGCGCCAAAAATTAAGACAAAAATCGGTGCTAAATTATAGATAGAAATCGCAATGGAAATCGACATTTCTTCAAAAGCCTTAAACAAAAATACCCAATTTAAGACGATAAAGACGCCACAAATAAGTGTTCGCACTATTTCTTTTTTATCCCATATCTCTGTTTTATGTCCACCAGTGATGAGCCATAGTCCTCCCAGAAAGAGGGTAGCGCAAATACATCTGATAAATACTAGCTCGGTCGCAGGCACGCCAGTATGAACAGTAAAAAATCCGATAGAGCCAAAAAGTGCCATTGAAACAGTTAATTTTATAATCGCAGAAATGTTCATACAAAACCTTCTTTCTAAAATTTTTATAATGATGTTGTTAACTTTTGATGAAGGTGGGCAGGGTTAGTTTCTCTTCATTTTAAAGTTCAGTCTGAGCGAATCCCTTGGTCAAGGGAAGAACCTGCTCAGGTAACAGTGAAAACTGCTCGACCAAGGGAAGAAATTGCTCAGGTATAAGAGTGAATCGCTCAGCCAAGTGAAGAATCCGCTCAGGTAAGCTATAAAGTCGCTCGGCTAAGGCAAGCCTCCGCTCAGGTAAGTGAGAAAGTCGCTCGGCTAGGAGAAGCCCTCGCTCGGGTAAGCTATAAAGTCGCTCGGCCAAGGCAAGCCCCCGCTCAGGTAAGCGAGAAAGTCGCTCGGCCAAGAGAAGCCCCCGCTTTGGTAAGCAAGAAAGTCGCTCGGCCAAGGTAAGCCCCCGCTCAGGTAAGCAAGAAAGTCGCTCGGCCAAGGGAAGCCCCCGCTCAGGTAAGCAAGAAAGTCGCTCGGCCAAGGCAAGCCCCCGCTCAGGTAAGCGAGAAAGTCGCTCGGCTAAGGGAAGCCTTCGCTCGGGTAAGCGAGAAAGTCGCTCGGCCAAGGGAAGCCTCCGCTCAGGTATCAGCTAAAATCGCTCGGCTAAGGGAAGCCCTCGCTCGGGTAAGCGAGAAAGTCGCTCGGCCAAGAGAAGCCCCCGCTCAGGTAAGCAAGAAAATCGCTCGGCCAAGAAAAGCCTCCGCTCAGCCAAGAGGAAAGGTTCTACAAAGTTAGCGGAACCAATCGTGAAAAGTAAAGAAAACCAACAGCGTATATCAACTGCTGGCTTATTTTTAATTTCTACTATTATTCACGGATCTGCCCATTACCGTGAATGAAATATTTTGTAGAGGTAAGGGCTGGTAAACCCATAGGGCCTCGAGCGTGTAATTTTTGCGTACTAATGCCGATTTCAGCGCCGTAGCCGAACTCAAAACCGTCTGTGAAACGAGTGGAAGCATTATGATAGACAGCTGCTGCGTCTACGCTGTTTAAGAACGTTTCTGCCACTAGTTGATCCTCTGTAATGATAGCTTCAGAGTGATTCGTACCATATTTATTAATGTGCTCAATTGCCTCATACACATTTTCCACCAGTTTTACGCTTACCTTTAAATCTAAATATTCAGTTGCATAATCCTCTTCCATAGCTAGAAGAACGAAATCGAGCGCTTGACAAACGAATTCATCGCCAATAATTGTGACACCTGCCTGGTGCAAAGTGCTGAGAAGCTGTGGTCCATATTCTTTAAACCAATCTGGATGAATAAGTAAACTTTCTGCTGCATTACACACAGAAGGCCGTTGTGTTTTTGCATTTAAACAAATTTTTTCTGCTTTTATGTAATCGGCTGTTTGATCCACATAAATATGACAATTACCAGCACCTGTTTCAAGGACAGGTACAGTGGCTTCTCTTACTACTAAATCAATGAGTGCCTTTCCACCGCGAGGAATCAAGACATCTAAGTATTCTTTTAGATGGAACAATTCTTTTGCTGTTTCTCGATTTGTATCCTCAATTAATTGTACTGCATCAACAGGAATTGAGGTTTTTTCAAGTGCACGATGAATACTTGCCACTATTGCTACATTGGAAAATTTAGCTGAAGAGCTTCCACGTAAAATGACTGCATTGCCAGTTTTCAAAGATAATGTTGCTGCATCAACAGTTACATTAGGACGGGCTTCGTAAATCATTCCGATAACGCCAATTGGCACCAACCGTTTTTCAATTAGTAGCCCATTATCTTTTTCTATTTTTTCTAGTAAATTACCTACTGGATCCTCTAATTTTACAAGTAGATGGATGGCGTTTGCCATTGCTTCTATTCGTTCCTTGTTAAGCATAATACGATCCAGTGTCGAAACAGGCATTCCTTGCTCCTCACCATAAGCTAAATCCTTTGCATTTTCAGCGATAATAGTATCCTGATCCACTATTAATTGATCTGCAATTTTTGTAAGAGCATCGTTTTTTTCACAAGTAGTTTTAATATTTAACACATAACTCGCGGCTTTTGCCAGTTTTCCTTTTAGTTGAACTTCGCTTGTCATCTAAATTCCTCCTTGATTTGTTTGAATTTTTAGCCATTTATCTCGATGAATAACCTCAATTGGGTAGTTTGCCAACTCAGCTGTTCGTTTTCCCATCGCATGTGCTAACTCAAGGGAAGAGTATAAAACCTCACCACGACCAAGCAATCCCTTTTCACTATAAACCTCTACAACATCGCCTTTCTCGAAATCACCTTCTACATAAAAGACACCGGCAGGCAGTAAACTTTTTCCATTTGCTAATAACGCATGCTCTGCACCACTATCAATAAAAATTTTACCAGATACCTCTGTGAGTGCAATCCACTGTTTATTATTTGTTAGAACTGCGAGTGCATCATGTTCAACATATGTACCATCTCCACGACCTTCCATAATATCTACAAGCTTATTCGCGCCGTGCCCAGTTCCTATAAATATTTTGACACCAGCATTTAAGGCTGCTCTCGCTGCAAGCAATTTGGATTCCATGCCACCTGTACCAACCTTAGAGCTTGATCCGTCTGCAAAGCCTAACATTTCATCAGACACCTCTGTTAAGCGATCAATGCGTTTGGCTTGAGGGTTTTTAATGGGATTGGCATTATATAGCCCATTGATATCTGTTAATATGATGAGTTGATCAGCATGAACCAGACCACTAACAAGTGCCGATAGCATGTCGTTATCACCAAAGGTTAATTCACTGACCGAGACTGTATCATTTTCGTTAATAATAGGCAGTATTGAGCGCTCAAGTAATTCCTCAAATGTGGCACAAGCGTTTTTATAACGTTCTTTTTTTGAAAAATCAGTACGAGTCAATAAAATTTGAGCAGGCACAATATCATAAATCCCAAATAAAGTATTGTAGGTTTGAATGAGTAAACTTTGCCCAACTGCTGCAGCGGCTTGCTTTCCTTTTACTGTTACTGGACGTGAAGGGTAGCCAAGCTGTTTAAAGCCTGCTGCGACTGCTCCAGAAGATACAAGTAATACCTCATGACCGTATTTTTTCAGCTCAGCAATTGCTTGAACATGATCCATTAAACGTATTTTATCAATTTCACCTTTTGCGTTGGTTAAGGAGCTACTTCCAATTTTGACGACAATCCTTTTTCTTTCCACGCCTTTTTCCTCCTTCTTCATTTCTCTAAATTATTCTTTTACTAGTTTCTGTCACCTCAGCGAATGCTCACACCTTCACAATAAAAAGCCTTCCATCCTAGAAACTAGGACGAAAAGGCTTGCTTTCCGTGGTACCACCTACATTGAACATCATTGACATTCCACTTTACTCATAACGCTTGAGACTGCGCCTAGTTTTGCTAGGACGATTCACGAAGGAGGTTCATTAGTCTTCTTGTGCATGCCTTTCAGCCTATGGACATTGCTCTCTTATCAAGTAGTTGCTAAGTACTGGTCTTCGTGCGTTAGTATATTAATATGTTTGATAAAGAAGTTCAGTTTTTTGGTAATTGACTAAAGAATGCACTACTTCCGTGTTGCTGTCAAGCTGAATGGGAAAATTAATAGAAAATTTTGAATAAACGAGAGAGGAATGGTGAGTAAACGAGGATTTACCATAGCTATATTACTTGAACCACCAAACGGCGATTAGTAGTGGAAGCATAGCTATAACAATTACAAAGAAGCTCCATAATATCTGTTTCCCCGAAGACATATTTCTGGGTTTGATACTCATTTGTTCATAAAGTTGGTTGATGGCACGCTGCTCCTTCGTGTAGAGCAATGCTTGAAATTCCTCATAATCTTGTATATAGCTTGAGGGGGCTCGAGGACTGAAGCGTAAATTGCGAATATCGTCCGTAATTTCTTTAGCACCCATCCAATAGGTAAGTACAGGTGCTAAGCCTGTAGTTTGTGTAGCACGCACTTCAATGTCATATGTTTTCATTTTATAATAGATATTTCCATGCTCATCTTCATATTGCTCCACAATATCACTTACTGCCATCGACAAACACCTCTTCCTTTAAAACAATGCACCTTGTTTCAATATATTTATGTTCATTATAAGATATTGAAGGAGAAAAGTATTGCAAAAACGAGCATTATTAAGTATATAATTTTTTTCTTCCAAAATTCATGATAAAGTCATAAACTAACATCAGGTGACAGCAATGTCCTGTAGTATAATGACAATAAAACCATTTTGGGAATGGTTGAAAGTAATGGAGAGAAGGGGAAGTTTTATTGGAGCTATCAACAGTATTAGCTTTTTTAGGAGCATCAATTATATTAACATTAATGCCTGGACCAGATAATTTATTTGTTTTAGCACAAAGCATTACACAAGACAAAAAGGCAGGCATTGCTACGTCGTTTGGTTTATGTACAGGTTTGCTTGTGCATATTGGCGCTGCTGTACTTGGTATTTCAGCCATTATTTATCAATCGACTGTTATTTTCTCTATTGTGAAATTTGCGGGTGCGGCATATTTACTATATTTAGCGTGGCAATCTTTTCGAGCGAAAGGCGATCCATTCACATTGGACCAACAAAATGCCCAGGCCTACTTAGCGTTATATAGAAAAGGAATTTTAATGAATATATTAAATCCAAAGGTTTCCTTATTTTTCTTAGCACTATTGCCACAGTTTGTAAATCCATCTAATGGTCATGTGGCTTTACAGATGCTTATTTTGGGTATTATTTTTTTAATTCAAGCACTTTTCCTATTTTCATTATTTAGTATTTTTGCTGGTAAAGTAAGAAAAGTGATAATTGGGAAGCCTGCAATTGCGAAAAGATTAAATATGGTGCAAGGTGTTATCTTTACCTTTATCGGCATAAAAATTGCACTGAGTAAACAGTAGAAGGGGGAATTGTTCATGGCAATTTTACATATCACCTTTAGCTTATCCGCACAAGGTTCAATAAAACATGCAATCCGACAAAACCATTTACAACGAGAAGAGTCTGTTATTTGTATAAATGATGTGTTCTCGATTGGTCCTCTGAATAACCTAGAAGAACGAAAAAATTGGCTTAAAGACTTTGTTTTTAGGGATCATGAAGAGTTTGAATTGTATGAGGATTTTCATCAAGATTGGATGAAAAAAATTGATAGATTACCATGCGATGTAGATGTTTGGGTTTGGTATAGTCAAAATACACATGAAGAGATTGGCTTACGCTATGTTATGAGTGAGTTTATTAACAAATGTAGTATGGTCTATGGAATTGATGCCACAGAAGGTTTGAAACGCATTCAGCCCAACATGATGATACGTCATACAGGAGAGCTTTCAGCAGAAATGTTAATGAAGCTTCGTCCAGAGGCAAAACGTTTTTCTATAAATGAATGTCAGCGACTTGCAAAGGAATGGGAGAACCTGAAACTCCACCCAAGTACACTACGTATATGGAAAGATAGTATTGTGCATGTAGAGGAAGATGCATTAGATGCGATTATAATCGAGTGCGCAAAAAGAGTACATGTTCACCAGAATGAAGAATGGTTGCTGCCAGCCCGCATCATTGGTGAGACAATTTGTGCAATAGATGATTATTTAAATGAAGAATTTATCGAAAATCGCTTGAAAGCTCTAGCAAAGCAAGGTCTTTTTGAGGTTGACGGTGATTTTTCAGATATTTATTCATATCGAGTAAAATATATAGGAAAGTAATAAAAAGCGGTGGGTTGACTTAGCAACCTGCCGCTTATTTTTATCTTTTCTTATAAAAATCAAAAACAAACTGTTGGAATTGTCTTGCTGAAGGTGGGAGATAACGATTTTCAATCCAGGCCATCCCGATGATACGTTCACAGACCATATCTTCCACACGAATTTTAGCTAATTTTTTTGGATTTAAATCTTCGTCATCTGGTAGTAGTGAGACACCAAGTCCGGCACCCACAAAACCAGCAATTGTTGATACTTCATCGCCTTCGTACGTAATTTTAGGTTTAATCCCAGCGGCATTTAGCAAGCGATCTGCTGTTCTACGTAAGGCATATCCCTTTTTCATCAGAACAAAATTTTCCTGTTCCAGTTCTTTCATTTTGATGCTTGTACGTTGAGCAAACGGATGATCAATGGGCACCATGATAAAAAGCTCGTCACGCCATAACTCCCTCCAGCAAACAGGAGGTTCTGTGTCAATTGCTGCCAGTAAGCATAGATCTAGTTCACCAGCCAGTAATTGCTTAAGTTGTGAGTGTGAGTAATTTTGAGTAAAGTGAAAGCGGATTTGGGGGTGCTGTTGACGAAAAGCACGAATTAAATCTGGTACAATGCTAGTTCCAAGAGTATGTAGAAAACCGAGTGAGACATCACCAAGCTCAGGGTTATTGAGCTCCTGTAATTCTAAAACTGCTTTTTCATATTCCTTTCGCATTCGTTGAACACGATATAAAAACAATTCCCCATATCTGTTGAGCATAATGGAACGTCCTTGACGGTCAAATAAAGGAACACCCAATTCTTCTTCAAGCTTTGAAATTGAACGGCTTAATGCTGGTTGGGAAATCGCTAATGCTTCCGCAGCACGTGTCATATGCTCAAGCTTTGCAACTGTTACAAAATATTCTAATTGTTGCCACTCCATTTCCTCAACACCTCTATTCCCGTATTTTTTGAGCTAACTGCATTATAACGAGAAAAGGGTAGGAAGTATAGGTAACATGAAAATTTTTAAAAAGAATTCGTACTGAAAATAAACGAATCCAAATTTTGTACTTTCAAAGTATGAAGAAAAGGCTATTTAATACGTTTTAACCTCACATCGTTAATGCGTAAAATGCATTGATATGATAAAAACTATAAATTGTACATTATGAATAAAGGGTGTTAAGATAGACACATAAAATACACAATTACAAATTTCCGTGAAGGGGATATTATAAAATGAAGTTTATAAAGCCACAACCTCTAACAATTGAGGGAGGCAAAAAAGCCGTACTATTACTGCATGGATTTACAGGTAGCACAAAAGATGTGAAAAAGCTAGGAGAATTTTTATCCAAACGTGGTTATACCGTTCATGCACCAATATATAGTGGGCATGGTGTAGAGCCAGAAGCATTATTAGAAACAAAACCAGAGGATTGGTGGAACGATGTTGTGGAAGGTTATAACTTCCTACAAAATAAAGGCTATGAAGAAATTGCAGTAGTAGGAATTTCACTTGGCGGCGTCTTCTCGTTAAAAGTAGCCGAGAAGTTTCCTGTAAAAGCATGTGTTGCCATGTGTGCACCAATTACACGCGATAACTCAAAAGGCTTATTTACTCGTTTATACCATTATGCTCGTTTATATAAACACTTTGAAAATAAATCAAAGGATCAAATTATTTCAGAATTACATGAACTGCGTATTACACCTAAAGATTCATTAGATGGTGTGACACGTTTAACAACTGAAACGCGAGAAGAACTATCGACAATTCAGGCACCAACATTAGTCATGCAAGGTTCTTTAGATGATGATTTGTATCAAGAGAGTGCACCTTTTATTCTAAATACAGTAAAAACAGATGATAAAGAGATTATCTGGTATGAAAATTCTGGTCATATTATTACGTTAGATAAAGAGCGTGATAAAGTGTATGAGGATGTTTATAAATTTTTAGATCATGTAGAGTGGTCTGTAGCAAACTAAGAGCTGTCTAATGACAGCTCTTTTCTTTTGGACTAAGAACAAGGACATTCCGAATGAATTTTTCACGGAGTTTTTTTCCTTGATGTCAGTCCTTTATGCGGGATGAATAAGGATAAACGAAAAAACTATTGTTTTTATAATAAATGCCTGATACTATGATTGAATTGTAGTGAAAAATCATTTGGTTAAAATAATTTGCTATCGTCAATTACATCGAAGGAGTACATCAAAAATGCAACAGAAAATACCTTTCTCAACCTATGCAGTCATCGGTACAATGCTTTTCGGACTGTATTTTGGAGCGGGGAATCTTATTTTTCCAATCCAGCTTGGGCAATTAGCGGGCACTAACTTTTGGTTTGGATTAATAGGCTTTTTAGTAACAGCAATCGGTTTACCTTTTTTAGGTATACTAGCAATTGGTTTATCAGGTAGTAATGGATTACGTGATTTAGCGAGTCGTGTCCATCCTTTATTTGGGGTGATTTTTTCATTAGCACTGTATTTAACAATTGGTCCATTTTTTGCAATACCACGAACAGCCACAGTACCATTTGTCGTTGGTTTTGAACCATATATTCAAGCACAGCATACAACACTGCTACTTGTATTATTTAGCTTTGTATTTTTTGCCATCGTGTATTACTTCTCATTAAATCCAGCGAAAATTATGGATTATATCGGTAAATATTTAACACCAGCTTTTTTAATAGTGTTATTTATTTTAATTATTACTAGTATTGTAAGGCCGATGGGGCATTTTCAGCAGCCAATGGATGACTATATAGATACTGCATTTATGACAGGCTTTAAAGAAGGCTACAACACAATGGATGCCTTAGCATCATTAGCCTTTGGGATTGTTGTTATTAATGCCATTAAAAGTGCAGGAATCACGGATCGAAAGGAGATTGCGAAGGCCACATGGACATCAGGAATCTTTGCAATGGCATTAATGATGCTCATATACGGACTGATCACATATATGGGGGCATCTAGTATGGAAGCGGTTGGTCCATACGAGAATGGTGGTTTAATTTTTGCAGCAATTGCCGATCACTATTTCGGCTCATTTGGGGCTATTTTATTGGCAATCATTATTGTCCTTGCTTGCTTAAAGACGAGTATCGGCTTAATTACATCCTGTAGTGAGTTTTTCCACGAAGTATTCCCGAACATTAGTTATAAATGGTTTGTGTTCATACTATGTCTAGTATCATTTACCATCGCTAACTTTGGCTTAACGAATATTATTCAATATGCAATCCCAGTGCTTATGTTCTTATATCCACTTGCAATTGTGCTAATTTTACTAGCACTAGGCTCTTCATTATTTAAAAATAAGCAGGCTGTTTACTTAACAGCCATATTCTTCACTTTTTTCATAAGTCTAATCGATGGCTATCGAGCATTAGCTACAAGTATACCAGCAGTAAAATTTGGTCTATTTGAAGCAGTTGAACAGCTATATTCAGATTTTCTACCTTTTTATGAGATTGGCTTAGGATGGATGTTGCCTGCTCTACTAGGTGCCTTCATAGGCTCTATATTCCCTTCAAGAAAAGGTAAAAGTATGTATTAACTAATATGGAGTAAGACACATACAGGATTTTTGATCCTAGCGTGTGTCTTTTTCTTATATTACAAATGTTCATTAAATCTAGTCATAGTATTATGGTCTATAGCTTCATTAAAAATTGAGATCCTTTTAGAGAATAGTTTCTAATAAAAGACTAGCTACTATTTCTCAATAATTAAAAGGTTGTTGTCGATAGGTTGATCGCAGCCTTCAAGCGAGTATTTTTCACTAATGGTCGTTTGTACTTTTTTAAGTGAGTTACAATTTGTTTGAATAAGACTTTTTTGCTTATAAATATTACTTCGAGTATCAATTGTTAAATCAATTATTTCGTTTTGATATTCAAGGTAATAAAACACCAGATTACCTTCATGTGTATATCTAACTAATCTTATACGATCTGTTTTATTTTGCTGAACATTATTATAAAACTTTTCAAATCGCTCTTTATTCTCTATTTCACCTTGCTTGTCATTTATATCTTCTAGCAACTGAGGGTAAGGAAATATATCGGGGTCCATATTGATATCCTGTGATTGATTAGGAACATCACATCCATAAATTATTATAATAAAGAATAAAACAACATATAATTTTTTCATGACCATACTCCTTTTTTCATTTAGTCGATTTTGTAATAAGTAATGTTACAGGTCAGTAGTATTAAATATTGTTTTTACTTTAAGTTTAATGTCACATATAATGCAGTCAGTTATACTACAAGAGCATTTGACTGTAAAAATTCGTAGCTTTACGATAGATGGATGAACACAATCTTCTCTTCCTCATACAAAAAAAGACACAACTCAACCTAATTCAGATCGAGTTGTGTCTTATATTTTTTAATAAGCAGTCCAGCCACCGTCAACAGCAATAACTTGTCCGTTAACAAAGCTTGCTTCATCTGAACCAAGGAAAATAGCAAGCTGTGCAATCTCCTCAGGTTGTCCAGCACGGGGATTAATGGCCAAACCAAGCCCTTGACGTGCTGCACCTGTTTGGCTCACGTTTGTCATGGTAGAAGCAATGTTTGTTATAACTGCACCTGGTGCGATACCATTACAGCGAATATTTTTATCTGCATACATAAAGGCTGTGTTTTTTGTCAGCCCAACAACAGCATGCTTAGAAGCAGTGTAAGCAGCCCCAGCACGAGCGCCGTAGAGACCACCAGCAGAAATATTATTCACAAATACACCATGTCCTTGAGCAAGGAAAATCTCTGTTGCCATACGCATTGAACGCATCACAGCTGTTGTATTTACCGCGAATACTTTGTCCCAACGCTCATCAGAAATTTCACTAACTGGCTCCATTCCATCCATAATACCAGCATTATTTACTAAAATATCTAATTGTCCATAAGCTTTTTTTGTTTCATCAAACAAGCGTTGTAAATCTTCTGTTGAAGCGACATTTGTTTGAACAGCAATCGCTGAGCCACCAGCTGCCTCTATACCTTCAACTACAGCTTTTGCACCTTCTAAATTTAAGTCAGAAACTACGACCTGTGCTCCTTCTTTTGCATAACCTTCTGCAATTGCTTTACCCATTCCTGATGCGGCACCTGTTACGATAGCTACTTTACCTTCCAATCTCATCTTAAGGACCTCCTGTATATTTTTTTTAGAAAATGTCCCTATCTACATGAACATTTCTCCAATATATGAAGCTAGATATTGAACATGTGTTCATTAAAATAATATAATATATTTGTAAGCGATTTCAATAAGCAAAATATAAAGAACTGTTTAGTAATGAACACATATAACAAATCTGTTGAATATGGGGGAGAAAATTTGAAAGTAAATGATTTAAGAGTTATCAAAACAAAGCAAGCATTGCACAATGCATTAATGACTTTACTAAGTGAAAAGCCACTCGAAAACATTTCAATTGCTGAAATTTGCCGAGTTGCAAACATAAATAGAGGAACCTTCTATTTGCACTATGAGCAGAAGGAAGGGTTATTTGAGGAGTACTTTCAGGAAATAATGGAGGATTTATATAATTCCTATGAGGAGCCATACCGTGCAGTAACGAGATTAGACAAGAATCAATTAGATCCAAATACCATACGAATTTTTCATCATATTGAGCGCTTTAAAATGTTTTACCGCATCGTTTTTTCAAAAAATGTTCCGCTAACCTATTATTACATGCTATTTGATGGAATTTATTCACTTCTCAAGAGAGATATTACAGCTCAGCATAAGTTACATGATGAAATAGCTATTGATTATTATAGTGCATACCAGGCGAATGCAATTATTGGTCTAATTATTCAATGGTATCGTCAAGATTTTGCAGATAGTGTAAGCACATTAAATAAACAATTAGCAGCAATTTTGCGATTTGGCCATTAACTGTTGTTCTCGTTAGATGAGAGGCGAGATATTGCCCTTCTATAATACGGACATTTATTATAGAAGGGAGTTGTTGAAGTTTGTGAGCTGTGAATGTTAAACCCTCTATTTTTAAAGATGCTTCATTCCAATATTGATTGAGAGCAAAATTAAAGATATAGCACCAGAGGCCCTCTATGAAATTTAAGAAGCAGCACTGGAAGAGATTATTGACAATTAATTAGAATTGACCTAATGGTAAAAATCCAAGAAGGCTTTAAAGCAGAGTTACCATTTTTTTATTGAACAGTAGTAGGTGTTATTTCTTTATTTTTTGTTTTTTGTAGAGCAACGGCTATAAAGGAAATAATCAATGTGACAGCAATAATGATTCCTAATGCACTACTGTTCTGCTGAAGGTTTTCAGCACTTCCGCCAAAAATAATCGTGTAATAGCCATCTGCTCCATAAGTGGCTGGAAGAATAGAAGCCAGCTTGTTATAAAAATCAGAAAGCATGGTTTTTGGTACAAGTACACCTGATGTTACAAGCTGTAGAGAAAGGGCACAAATATTGAAAACCATACCTAAATTGCCGAAAATCATGACAAAAACTTGTGCGAGACATAGGAATGCCCAGAACATAAATGCTTGAAAGAGATAGATAGTTAGGAAGCTTACCTCACTTGAAATATTAAAGAGGTGCATTAACGCAATCGTTAATAGAGGTAAGACAAAAGCTACTCCAATATTTATAATTTGCCTTGCTAGGAACAATTGCCATTTTGAAACGAAAGTTTGCACTAGTTGTGCTGCCTGTTGATGCTGCATAATCATTACCATCGCACCAACAAATGATGAGATGATGACCATTAGTGGTACAAAGTTTGCCGCAAATCCTTCTGCATTATTTGTTTTAATGATTGTGGAATCAATTGAGCGATCTTTTATCTGCAAAATTGTAGCTTCAACCGAATCTGTAATTTGTAGTGCCATATTTTGTTCTAATGGAAGCTGGGCGAACTTTTGGGAAAACATTTCAATCGACTTTTCTTGCTTTAGTGGAAAAATATTGTGATTGATTTCCTCTGTTAGTTGTTTGGCGGTACTCTCCATCATACTTTTAACCATACTTGCACTAGCTTGATTAATAGAATAAGTAATTTTTCCTTCATTTCCCGCTTGGATTTGTGCAGTAAAGTTTTTTGGTATATGCAACAACATTTGAATATGACGTTTATTCAACTCTTCTTCAGCCCGCTTTATTGAAGTGAATTCTTCGATGACAAATGGTAGTGATGTTTTCAGTCCATTTGCTACCTCTTGACCCATCTCACGATCCTCACTAATAACGCCAATTTTTAAATTTTCAGCTCTCTCATTTACACCGTCATAGGCAGTCATCCAAACTGAAAAAAAGATAAGTTGAAAAGCAATGGTAGCAACTATACCAATATATGTTTCTTTTATACGAAATAAAGCTTGTAAACCTTTCATCTATAGGCCTCCTTTATAAGTAAGTACTTACTTGCATTAGTAAGAAAAATTTTTTCTAGGAAACGAGTCCCCTAGAAAAAATCGCAATACTTGTCTGAAGTAATTCCTCCGTTGGCATCTCTGAAACAATAGTCCCCAAGCGTGCACGTGACATAAAGTGTCCAAAATTCATAGCGATTAGAGATAATGCAGCTGCCTCAAAGTTGATTTCTTTTATTTTCCCTCTTTGATGCATCTCCTTCAAATAATGAACAAGTTCATTTTTAATAAGAAGAGGGATACTTGCAATTTCTTCGTTAATTTCTGGAAATTGTAGACCCTCTTTAAAGCCAATCATGACAAAGTCTTTGATGGACATTAAAAAATTAAAGTGCTTCAGGGAGAAATTCAATAAATCATTTTCCAAATCCCATGTCACATTTGTAGTGAGCTCTTGCTGCATTAGAGGATAGTAAGAAAACTTTTCAATAATGGCTTTTAAAATGCCCTGCTTGCTACCAAAATGGCGAAAAATGGTTACTTCATTAACCCCAGCTAATTCAGCTATAGCCTTCGTTGTTGCTGCGGTATAACCTTTTTCACTGACAAGATGTAATGCAGCTTCAATAATTCGATCAGCGGTCCCTTTCGTTGACAAAAAATTACTTCCTTTCATGCAAGTGATTACTTACATGCTAGCATAGTGTGCTTTCGTATGCAATAAAATTAGGTTAAAAAGTGCTTGGGTGGCGAAGAGAACTGCTCAGGTAGGACAAGAAAGCGCTCGGGTGGCGAAGCGAACTGCTCAGGCAGGACAAGAAAGAGCTCGGTGGCGAAGCGAACTGTTCAGGCCGGACGAGAAAGCGCTCGGGTGGCGAAGCGAACTGCTCAGGTAGGACGAGAAAGCGCTCGGGTGGCGAAGCGAACTACTCAGGTAGGACGAGAAAGCGCTCGGATGCCGAAGCGAACTGCTCAGGTAGGACGAGAAAGCGCTCGGATGCCGAAGAGAACTGCTCAGATAGAATCGGAATCTACATGAATAACATTGACAACTATATCGTCTGCTGATATATTCTTTATTATATCGTATGTCGATATATTGTTGTGCGATATAGAGGGGGATTTGTATGACACAAGAGCATCCGCCGTTAACGGAAGGCGTTTATTATATTTTATTAGCTTTATTTGATGCGAGGCATGGTTATGGGATTATGCAATTGGTAGAGGAAATGAGTAATGGTCGTGTTCGGCTTGGGGCTGGAACAATTTATGGTGCGATAAAAACCTTGCTGGAACGGGGCTGGATAGAAGCGCTAGAAGATGATGGGCGAAAAAAGGAATATGTAATCACTGAGAGTGGAAAAGAAGTTGTGCACTATGAAATTTTAAGATTAAGGGAACTTTTTGATAATGGTATCCGTATAACGAAAGAGGATGGGAACTTTGCATAAATATTGGTTAGTGATGAATCCGTATGATATTGAGAAAAGAGTTAATGAGATGGCTAGTCAAGGCTGGCATTTAAAAAAATTTACTTGGATTCGTTTTACATTTGAGCAAGATGAACCAGGTAGCTATATTTATCGCCATGATGAATTGGAGCGATTTGGTTCTACCTATGAGGATGAGTACCTAGATTTACTCAAATCCTCTGGGATAGAACAAGTAGACCGTTCTGGAAACTTTGTTTTCTTTAGAAAGCCTGCTCATGAAGGGCCCTTTGAACTTTACTCTGATAAAAAAACTAAAATCAGTAATTTGTCCAAAAAAATTACGTTGCTATCATTAATTCTCCTACTGAATTTGTTTTTTGGAATAACAGGACTTGTTAGTATTTCCGGAGGGCAGCATACAGATATGTTGAAGTTGCTATTGAATAGTACTAATATTCTTATCGTTATGTTATTAGTGGGACCAATCCTTAAGCTTATGCGAGTGCGTAAAAATTTGAAGAAGGAACTGGATGTATTTTCAGATTAGGAAGGGGGTAACTTTATGAAAAAGTTTAAATTTCGTTTTTTATTGATTATGAACGAGAAGAACAATGGATTAATAATATGGCAGAACAAGGTTAGCATTTAAAAAAGTTTTGGCCATTCGTTTTTCTATTTGAAAATGGTATATCTGACCAATATATTTATCGCAATGAAATGGTATTAAAACGAAAAAAAGATTTTTTTATTTTTTAGATACGATGAATATTGAACATTGATTTGTTTATTGAATGTCTTCTTAATTTCCTTATTAACGATTGAGATTTATAGAAATCATAAACATAAAAAGAAATTAAAATGGCTTACTCATATTTATGAGGATTAGAGGAAGACAGATTGCTTACAAGTATTACATAGACTAATAGGGAGGAAAAAGAATGACATTACAATTACAGCATGTCACAAAGAAGTATAAGGATTTTACAGCAGTAGATAATCTTAATTTCAACATAGAAAAAGGGGAGATTTTTGGGTTAATTGGGCAAAATGGTGCTGGTAAAACAACGACCTTCCGTATGATTTTGGATTTGCAAGAAACAACAGAGGGGACGATTACATGGGATGGTAAACCAGTGAATGCTATTAACCGTGATGTTCTCGGTTATTTACCTGAGGAACGGGGTATATTCCCAACGATGAAGGTTGAGGATCAATTATACTTTTTTGGTGAGCTTCGTGGAATGAAAAAGGCGGAGTTAAAGAGAGATATTGATTTTTGGATAAGCCGATTTGAGCTTGAGGAAAAGCGGAAAGATAAAGCAGAAACACTATCGAAGGGGAATCAGCAAAAAGTACAGCTAATTGCGAGCTTTATTCATAAGCCACAGTTCTTAATATTAGATGAACCATTCAGTGGGCTTGACCCTGTCAATAAAGATTTACTGAAGGATGCCATATTACTTTTAAAAGAACAGGGCACAACGATTTTGTTCTCTAGTCACCAAATGGATAATGTTGAGGAGTTGTGTGATCACCTTTGTTTATTGAAACGTGGTGTCTCTCTGTTTTCAGGTAGTTTGCTGGATTTGAAGAAACAATACGGGAAAACCAAATTGGCTGTACGTACAGATTGGTCAACCACTCAATTGCTGACACTTGAGGGTGTGAAAGATGTACGCGTTGAGAAAGAGCAAACAGTGCTAACTTTGAAGGACGAGAGCTTTGCACAGAGCATTTTCCAACAGCTTTCCAATGGCGAATATATTGAGAAATTTAGTTTAGATTACTTATCATTAGATGAGATCTTTAAGGATAAGGTTGGTGGCAACATTGTCGAAGTTTAATTTATTAATGAAACAGCTATATAGATCAAAATTAAAATCAAAGTCTTTTGTATTAATGACATGTCTTTATATACTCGCGATGTCCGTTGCCATTTTTTGGTCGGATATAAAGGAATTATTTACAGGTAATGATCAGGCAAAGCAAATAGCCATTGTAAATGAAACAACTGCCGACTTAAGTGGGCTGTTCGTTTCCAATGATGATATGAAATTTTTACAGAATGAAAACAATCTATCAAAGCTAGAGAAAAAGGTCAAGGACGAGAAGCTTGATGCAATCGTTAAAATAACAGATCAGAATGGTCAATTACATGCTGAAATAGCAACGTACACACCGTTAAAACTAAATGATCAAACTACTATCTCTTCATTACTGCAATATGCGGGTCAGCATTATGCTGTTCAAAAATTATCATTAACATCTGAGCAGGCAGCGCAAATTATGAGTGCTAAAACAATTATCTCCAATAAAAATTTAAATGAAGAATCTTCTGGTGGTAAAAGTGAAGAGGAAAAGCAATCAGGACTATGGGTGTCCTATGCAGTTGGTATATTAATCTACTTCTTTATTTCCACATTCTTATCTATGATTACAACAGAGATTGCCTCCGAAAAAGGCTCACGTGCAATGGAAATGCTTTTAGTGAGTGTCAAACCTGCTACCCATTTTAAGGCAAAAATTGCTGGTGTATTGTTATTAGCTTTAACACAAATGGGAATTATTGCAGTGGTTTTCCTTGTGTATGCTAAATTTGTGAAGAATGGAGTTATTTGGGATGCTGCTACAAGCATTGTAAAGGAATTGTCGCTGGGATACGTTATTTATGCAATACTTTTCCTACTCTTGACAATCGTCCTCTATTTAATTGTAGGGGCTCTATTCGGTTCATTAGTTTCCAAAGTTGAGGAAGCAGGCCAGGTATTAATGCCTGCAATGATGATTACATTAATCGGCTTCTATGTAATGCTATCTGGTATCGGCAATCCAGATACGCTTATTATTAAGATATTCTCCTATATTCCATTTACATCTGGCATGGTTATGCCGATGCGCATTGGGGCTACTGATATAGGGGGGATGGTACCACTTTTATCATTAGGTATTTTAGTAGCAACGATTATTGTCGCTTATTTATTTAGCCTATCCTTCTATAAGCGTAGTGTTTTAACTTATAGCACAGGCGGCGTGATCCAAAAAATTAAAACGGTCTTAAAAGTGACAACATAAATGATAGAAGCAACTATTAAAAGTCAAGCGTTCAACAAATTGAAATAGTTAAGTTGCGATAAGATGCTAAACATTTTATTATAATTCAAAAGGGGCAGTCCGAAAAGTCGATGCTAATCGATTTTTCGGTACAGCCTTATTTATTTTCTTATTGAACGAACCTGCTGTAAAATGACAATAAAGTTTTTTTAAAAGCTCAAACAAGCATAACCTCGCTCTAAATTTAGGACGAGGTTAAAAATATAGTTGTTTAATTTTTGATGTAAGATTCTTCACTACACTAAAAAAATAACTATAAAGTCGTTTGATTATCTAAGTTTTCCTCAAAAATAGCGCCCGATTGTAGAATAAGTCTATAAACTAAGCTGTGCTGTTAGTTCAATAACTTTAACAAAAAACCTTCAATCCTTTTAAACAACAAGAAAAAACGAATTCTAAAATCAAAATCCATTCTTCGTAAATTCTTATACTAACTCTAACACAATGTTTGAAGTATATGTGGCAACACATTGGCGCTGATGTGTAGTTCCTATTTAGGTGAAGCAGAAGGTGTTATGACGTAATTAAAAGCGTTCCATCGTTAAATCAGTATTTACTGAAACCGCAGCTTTATTACCTTTAGCAGCTGAAATCATTAAAGAGGAGGGTTTAGATCTTTCGGTTTCCCCTGCAATATATACGTTTTTTTGAGTTGTTCTACCAACACCATCTGTTATTACTTTTCCATCTTCATCAATTTCACAGCCAAGCTTCTCAGCAAACTGATTGGGGCGATAATAAGATGGGGCAACAAATCCACCCGACCTTATAATGGTTGCTCCTGTTTCAAACTCTATTTTTTGTAAGTACCCGTCTTTACCTATGAAGTCTTTTATCTTTTCTGATATAATTTTGATATTGTGTTTTTGTAACTCCATTGTACCTTCTTTAGATAAGTGAACGCCATTCGTTAAGACAACCAAATCCTGCGACCAATTATAAATTAACTTAGTCAAATGCAGTACATGCTCTTCTTTTTCTGCCATAACCACTAATGGCTTATCCTTTTGCTCCCAGCCATCACAATACGGACAACTAAATAGACTTTTCCCATAAAACTTTCTTATACTTGGTAAAGTAAATATTTCTTGAACACCGGTGGCAAGTATTATTTTTTCTGAAACAATTTCCTGACTAGTAGATGTTTTGACAGTAAATCGCTCATTACCTATATCCTTCATAATTTCAGTAACTGTTGCATTAAGATATGATACGGATGGGTAATTCTCCAATTCGTTTAACGCTATTTCTTTAAACGTTTGTGGTTTTATCCCATCTCGTGTAATAAATCCATGTGACGCTTGTGTCACTCTATTCCTATTTGTCCCATCATCAATTAATGCAATATTTCTCCTAGCCCTTCCTAAAGTTAAGCTAGCACTTAACCCAGAAGGACCTCCACCTATAATGATACAATCAAGGACATTCATTTTTTTACCTCCGTATTGATTTTGTTTAATTTTGACTTGTTATTTGCAAAAGAGAACTACAGTATTTCCCCCATTATGGATTTCCATTCTTTACACACTAATATTAATTATGAAAAGAAGTGACGTATGTCCAGCGAGAAACATTACTTTTAAGTTTATTTCTAAGTCTGAACACAATAGTATAGTGAGACTACAAAAATCATTCATGAAGAATAAGTTGTCAAATCATAAAGGATCAATTTATCGTTATTGATAAAATGACCCTATTTCATATCGAATTATTCAGTTTAATTCCAACTAAGCAACTTTTAAGACTTCATGTACAATTACTTGTACTTAATCTTACAGAGTATAGCTACTTTTTAGTGTGTGCATGTCAAACATAGAAAACAATGTCAAGTTTTTAATGGATTCTGTCGAATTTCCTCGTAAAACAAGCTATAATTTATAAAAGGGGTTGAAACTATGTTATCGCAAGCACAAATTGATGCTATTTTAAAACAAAAATCAAATGAACGTCCCGCATCAAAGGAAGAGAAGGAACTGTTTTTTGACAAGCTTAAGCAACAGGTACCTAAGAGTGATGAATTAGTCTCAATCTTGAATAATCGTGAGCAATTGCAGGTTTTTGTCGATATTTCTAACCCAACAAGTTTTAGACTTCAGCTTGAGCATTCGGAGGGTTCATATAGATTGACAAACTCATTTTTTGCAATGCTTGAATAAATGAAACTTTTTTGTACTGGAATCGTAAATAGTAGAAGATAAATCGCAGGGGGTAAATCAATATGTCTGAATTCAACAATGACCTATTAAAATCGAAAGATCCATTCGCATCAGAAAATCCATTATTACAGCCTAATCCATTAGCAAAAGTGGAGCAAGAGCAAAAACCAGTACTTGTTTCTGAGCAAGAGTTATCTCAAATTGCTCAAAATCAGTTGGCATTAAAGCAAGATCCTGAGGTTCATGCCTTAGCACAAAAAATTGATGTAAAAGATCAAATTGCAATGCTAGAGCTTGGAAAAGAAACAGCGAATGGCATTTCTACTTTTTCAGATAAAATGCTTGCAACAATGAAAACGAGTAAGCTTGAGGAATCAAGTGTATTATTAAATAACTTAAATCGAATTATGGATAAATTTGATCCTCAAGATTTTGCGGAGGACAAAAAGGGAGGCTTCCTAACAAGGCTATTTACAAAAGGAAAGGAACAATTAGAAAAGTTTCTATCCAAATATGACAGCATGAATAAGGAAGTTGATGTGATCTATCGTGAAATTCAAAAATATGAAGTTGAGATGAAACGAAATACGGTTGATCTCGAAAATCTTTATGATCAAAATTTAGACTACTTCCAAACGTTGAGTAAGTTTGTTGCCGCGATTGAAGTAAGAACTGACGAAGTACGTGCGTCATTGCCAGGGCTTGAACAAAAAGCTCAAACTGGTGATCAATTAGCAGCAATGGAATATGAAACATTGCTCCGTGCTGTGGAGTTACTTGAGCAACGTCGTTATGATCTAGAAATGGCACAGCAAGTTTCATTCCAGTCTGCTCCACAAATTCGATTGATGCAACAAGGGAATAATCATTTAATTGCTAAAATTAACTCTGCGTTCGTTACAACAATACCGATTTTTAAGCAAGGACTCATTCATGCTGTAACGTTAAAACGCCAAAAGCTTATTTCAGATTCAATGAGTGAGCTGGACCGTCGTACAAATGAAATGCTTGTGAGAAACGCAGAAAATATTAGTAAAAATAGTGTCAATATCGCACGTTCTGCAGGTAGCCCAAGCATAAAAATTGAAACAATTGAAACAACATGGCAAACAATTATGGCTGGTATTCAAGAAACAAAGCAAATTCAAGCGGAGACAGCGAGAAATCGTGAGGAAGGCCGAAAACGTATAGAACGCCTACAGCTTGAATATGAAAAACTGAAAAAAATGTAACCTTAAAGCTTCTTGCAGTATGCAAGAAGCTTTTTCTTGCGCAAGATATTTAATTTTTTCAGCAAATGCGTGAGATACAGAATTCTCACATCTCAATAGGTGGTGAGATGAATACGAATTTAAGCTACTTTTCAGATCTCTCCTAGATTTGTCTTTGACAAAAAAGAAAATAGTCATTATGATTATTCTAATGAGAATGATTATCAATGGAGGGAGTGTGTGGATAGATGGTTATTATAGCAATACCATTACACGAAGATTCTAGTAGTGGAGTGAAGAAACAATAATGGGCAAAGTAAATGCAACAGGATTGTCTTGTGAAACATTAAAAGATGGGGCACTTGCCATTAATACGACGGAAACGCTTATACTCGTATCACAAAATCGGTATCAGGGATTAATGCATATGGAAGAGCTGTATAACGCCATGCATATTGATGTAGATGAGAAACATCATATTTTAGAGCAGGAGCGAAAACGATTAAAAAAACAAAAATTACAGCTTACGGAAGAAGTGCAAAAATTAAAGCAGCAAAATGTGGTATTACAAAAGAAGTTGACTGAATATAATTGTGCAGTTGATGAGCTGAAGGAGCTTCGCAGACAAAATACTGAGCTACTTTTTGAATTAAGTAAATACACTGCATTGTCGAGAGAGTCACTTTCAGGCCCTCTCAAATCAATGATTCGTGATATGCGGGAGCAGGGTGTAGGTATTAAGGAAATCCATATTCGTATTAAGCGGCAAATTAATCCAGATATTAGCTATAGAATGGTGCGTAACTATATTTCTGAGCTTGAATCTGAGGATAATGATAGCTCCATATAGAAAGGCTGTAAATTAAGCATTTACAGTTCCAGAGCTAAGTCCTATAATTAGTCTATTCTTTAAAAATTGCGCAAAGTCGTAATCGATTTCAACAAGAGTAGGAGAGTTAGAGGCAATGTCAAATGAAAAAAAAGGGGTTTTGGCAGCGTTCTTGGCTTATGTCTTCTGGGGTGCCTTTCCTCTATATTGGAAATTACTCGAGCATGTACCGAGTATGGAAATATTATTATCTCGAGTCATCTGGTCCTTTGTCTTTACGGTACTAGCAGTAGTCCTATTTGGCATGCGTAAGGATCTTCTAGCAGATTTAAAGTATTTATGGTCACACCAAAAGCATTTCTGGCAGTTGGCAGGAGCATCCTTTGTCATTTCTATGAACTGGTATTTATATATTTGGGCAGTTACACATAACCATTTAATTGAGACAAGCTTAGGCTATTATATTAATCCGCTGCTTTCAGTTATTTTTGGGGTTATCTTCTTTAAAGAGACGCTTAATCGTGCACAATGGGGAGCTACAGGAATTGCCTTTCTTGCAGTCATTATTTTAACGATTAACTATGGTTCTGTTCCATGGGTAGCACTGCTTATTGCATTATCCTTCGCCATTTACGGTGTATTGAAAAAGAAAATTTCACTTGATGCCACTAGAGGACTAGCTATAGAAACATTATTCATTTTACCAATTGCATTAGGCTATTACGTCTATCTGTTCACAACGCAGCAAGCTTCATTTTTACATGTTGATGCAAAAACAGACATCCTGATGATTGTTAGTGGCTTGGTGACAGCTATACCTTTAATTTTATTTGCAAAAGGTGCACAAAATATTCCGCTTTATTTACTAGGTTTTATACAATATGTCTCACCGACTATTGTCTTAATTTTAGGGATTGTGTTATATAAAGAGCCATTTAGTCAGGTAGAGTTAATTGCATTTAGTATTATTTGGGTAGCTTTACTACTGTTTTCTGGCTCGAAAATCATTGAAACGAGAAAGGCTCATCATAAATCTGCTTATAAGAACTTGTAGAAATTTTCTACAGGTTTTTTCTTTGTTACATTTATGTCAGTTAGCCAAGAGCATATCTCAGTCTTACTAAGAAGATGAAAGCACCTTTACTTTTTTTATTGCATATAGTAAGATAATGACAAATTAGATAACAATGAAAAATATTGAGAGGTGCTTTTTGTGAGTGTAGTAGGTTCTAAATAGGAATAATTACATCGAAATAAAATGATTGACGACAGGGGATTTATGGAAAAGCAACCCCTTATTTGGTCATGCGTTTATTTCAATACCTATGAAGATACCTACAATACTTTATAAAGCGTGTAATGCACTGACTAACTTCATGTTGATGAGGTTTTTTCAGGATGCTTATTACATACCCTTTGTAATGTGAAAGCTGTGGTATCCCCGCAGCTTTTTTTATTTTTATAAAATCATTGCTATCTAATAATAGGTATCTTCATGAATGATTCTAAAAAATCATAGTGAGGAGAATTAACAATGAATTATACTACTCTTGAGAAGTTACAATATAATGAATTGAAGGAAAAGGTAAAATGCTACTGTGTGAGTGGGTTAGGTAAACAGCTATTGGATAAATTAGAGCCAAGTTCTAGCATATCTGTTGTGCGAAATCGATTGAACGAAACGACAGAGGCACGGGCCATTTTAGATGCTGAGGGGCATATTCCTTTTTTAGGCGTAACAAATATCGACAGTACCATCAAGAAGCTTGAAAAAGGGGTTATTTTAGACCCAAGTGAGTTAATAAGCATTTCAGATTTTTTACGGGGATGCCGCAAAATAAAAAAATTTATGTTGGAGAAGGAGTTTTTTGCGCCAGTTCTTGCATCCTATGCTCTGTCGATGGCTGAATTTAAAAGTGTAGAAGAGGAAATAAATTTTGCGATTAAAGCTAATCGCGTAGATTCAGCGGCTAGTCGAGACCTAAAGCGCATCCGAAACCATATTGATGCGACAGAGGAGAAAATTAAAGAACGCTTAACAAAATTTTTAAACAGTAGTGCAAATAAAACCTATATACAGGAATTTTTTATTAGTAAAAAGGACGATCGTTACACAATTCCTATTAAGGTGTCCTATAAAAATCATGTACAGGGAACAGTGGTGGAAATTTCAGCGAAGGGTGCTACAGTTTTTATAGAACCTAGCGCAGTTGCAAAATTAAATGTAGAGTTGGCGACCCTGAAAGCGGAGGAAGCTATCGAGGAATATCAGATTTTAGCTTCATTATCAGGACTTCTGATGGAAAATATTCGAGAAATCACGATTAATATGGAGTTGATTAGTCAGTATGATATGGTTTTTGCTAAAGCTAAGTATAGCAAGCAAGTAGGAGGCATTGAGCCAAGCTTGAATGATTATGGCACTATCAAATTAATCAATGGGAAGCACCCTTTGTTACCAGGCAATGCGGTGCCATTAACGTTTGAAATTGGTCAAGATTACCGAAGCTTGATTATAACAGGGCCTAATGCTGGTGGAAAAACGGTAGTCCTTAAGACGATCGGCCTTTTAACATTGGCAACCATGTCAGGCTTTCATATTGTAGCAGAAAAAGGAACAGAAATAGCTGTATTTGATAATATCTTCGTAGATATTGGTGATAATCAAAGTATTGAAAATGCCCTTAGTACATTTTCATCTCATATGAAAAATCTTTCGGACATTATGATGGCATCGAATAATCATACATTATTACTTTTTGATGAAATAGGCAGTGGGACGGAACCAAACGAAGGAGCGGCATTAGCTATATCTATTTTAGAGGAATTCTATCATATGGGCTGTATAACAGTTGCTACAACCCATTACGGTGAAATAAAACGTTTTTCTGAAATGCACAGTGATTTTATGAATGCGGCTATGCGTTTTAATAGCGAAACATTGGAGCCATTGTATCAATTAATGATTGGTGCCTCTGGCGAAAGTAATGCGCTTTGGATTTCACAGAAAATGAATATTCGCAAAACAGTATTACAGCGTGCCAAGGACTATTTGGACAATAAGGATTACCAGCTAGAACGGGTTCATGACAGTAAAATTAGAAGGCCTAAAATAGGAAAAGAGAGCACAAAGATGAACCATAAATTTTCCAAAGGGGATCGAGTGAAATTATTAGATTATGATGATGTTGGGCTTGTCTACAAAGAAGTAGATAATTACTATAATGTTGTCGTGTATTATAAGGAACAGTTTATGGAGGTAAATAGTAAGCGTTTGGTATTAGAGCTTTCTGCAACTGAACTATATCCTGAAGATTATGATTTGGAAACATTATTTGTAGACTATAAGGAACGCAAGCTTCAGCATGATATTGATCGTGGCTCGAAAAAAGCTCTACGCAAGATTCAGAAGGAAATGAGAAGGGATAACAGGTAAGGGTTAGATGGGGTAGAGGAAAATTTCTTTTTTTCTCTACCCTTTTTTTAGTAATAAAGTTTCGAATTTATTTAAATGAGCAATATATAATTCACAATAGATCATTTTTATTTCACAGTGTCAATTTGTCCCTTAATGGAATAATAGGTTTCTTCAATTTTTTGCTTATACGGAAGATCGATTAAATCCTGTGAATCCATATAGGCCATTTTTGCAATTTCATAGGCTGTTGTTAACTCACCGAAATGTGCATAACAGAGTGCCTTATAGGAGAAGCATTCATTAAAGCCTAAAATGTCAAATGGATGTAGGATGAAGGAAGGAATGTTTGTAAAATGTTCAAAAGCCTCCTTAGCTTCTTCATATCGACCTAGTAAATATAAGGATTTACCTTTTTCGCAATAATATAGGTTTTTATCAAATTTGATGGCTCCCATATCCATAAGTGGACGAAAACGCTCTATCTCCTCTAGTGCCTTTTTATAATCATGGGTGTAATTGTTATAATAGTGAGCTCGTAATGTGAAAATAAAAGCATCCACATCTGCTTGTTCCACAAAAACACGATATTGCTCAAGCTTTGTTATCAAATGCTCTGCTTGTTCGAAATCATTGTCAACCATGGCACAAAACGCTGCTATACGATACATATCATCAATATAATAATAAAATTGGTTTTTATGTGCATTGGCAATCGATTCTTTAACGAGTTGTTTCCCTGCTTCATGTTCTCCGATGGCTAATTGAAAAATGCTAATATAATAAGCCAATTTCCCAGCATCTCGTGAATCAAGTTGATAATTTTCCTGCTCAGCCTCTTCCTTAGCCTGTAAGATACAGGAATAAGCCATATTATAGTTTCGACCTTCCATGAATACAACTGATTGTATAACATAGGTTTCAAACCAATGACTCAGTAAATTAATTTCTTTAAATATAAAGCGTGCACGATTGAGTGGCGATTCCCATGTCGTTACGCCTGCTTGATATTGTGCTACCGCGTAAATATACAGTAAACGACCTGCTTCATAGCTAAGTGGGAGCTCTTCAACATAAGGCTTAATCATCTCTATAGTTTGTTCCAGGTTTTTAGTATCACCAAGCTGTATTTCTGCATAAAAAATTTCCACCTGCTCTAAAAGATGTCGTATTGTAGAAGGTGCTATTTCTTCAAGTAATTCACTTGCTTTTACCCCTAAACGCTCCGCGATATAGTCAAGGCTTTCCATCGAGGGCTTAGCCTTATCATTTTCAATTTGACTTAGCATTCCTTTTGTAAGACGATCGCCAGCAAGAGCCTCTAATGTTAATTTTCGTTCCTTTCTTAAATTGCGAATTCGTGTACCTAAAGAGTTCACTGCCTCGCCTCCTTTATTTATAACATAACCTTTGTTTAATTATATTAAACTTTCTCTTGCGTGAAAAGTAGAAGTTATGCTATATTTTGTTTAATAAAATTAAACTTTTAATTTTTATTAAAAATTTGGAGGGTTTTAGAATGGATGAAGCAGCAAAATATAAAAAAGCAACCTATCATTTATGGACATTTACAGCCAGCAAATTGATAGCGATGCTAGGGACGAATGTGCTATCCTTTGGGATTAGTTTGTATATCTTAGCCATGACGGGGTCTGCAACAAGCTTTGCGACCAACATGATATGTTCAGTATTACCGCGAGCACTTGTTGCACCAATAGCTGGCCATGTTGCTGATAATTACTCGAAAAAACGTACAGTTCTAATTGCACAAGCAGGAACGATTTTAACAGTAGGGGGCTTACTGCTCTATACAGAAACAGTAGGGATGTCGGTCTATGCTATTTATGTAGCAACAGTTTTTACTGCGATATGCTCCGCTTTTTCAGGTGTAACATTCTCTTCTGCTATCGCAACATTGGTCAATCCAGAGCGATTACAGCGTGCCATGTCATTCAACCAATTATCGGTATCTGTTGCTGCAATTGGGGGGCCAGTAATCGGGGGAATGATGTATGGGTTTTTCTCAATGAAAGTATTTTTAATAGTCAATATGATTGCCTATTCAATTGCTTTTCTCTTGGAAGCAACGATGAACTTTAATCTTTATAGTACAAGGGAAGAAGATGTGAAAAAGGAAAAGATTTGGGAAGGGCTTACTAGTGGCTTTCGCTATATTAAGCAGCAAAAGGTTATTAAAACCGTAATGTGGATGTCATTATGGATTAATTTATTCTTCTCTGCCATTGTTGTTGGTGGGACTTATATTATTATTGAATTACTAAAAGTAAAATCTACACATTTTGGCTTTATCGAAGCTTCTGGTGCTTTTGGTATGCTCATTGCCTCCATTTATTTTGCGACAAGGGCAGAGGTTAAAGTACCGTTACGTTTTTCTAAAATCAGCTTATTGCTGCTAGCAAGTAGTTTGAGCTTAGCCGTATTACCATTATTGATGAAATTATCGTATTTAACGATTGTGATTTTTTATATTGTGATTTACTTTATTTTTGCAATCTTTGAAATGGGTATTAATATGCCTATTGGTGTTTATATGCAAAAGTTAATAGCAGAAGAATATCGAGGACGTGTATTTGGATTAATGGAAACGATGGCGATGTCGATGATGCCAATAGGGATGATGGTGTACGGCATTTTGTACGATACATTACCAGCAACGGCTATTTTACTCTCTACAAGTGCAATTATTGTAACGATTACATTGGTGTTGCTCCGGGTTTCTGTCTTAAAAGAAGCACACCCAGAATTTTATAATAAAGAAATTGTCACTGAGGGAGTAACAAATTAATAAGGCTTTTATTAAGTATACAAAAAACAACCAGACATTCTTCAGTTTAAAGGATGTCTGGTTTTTCTAGCTGCATTATGAATTTAAAATCAGTAGCGATAGTGCCAGAGAAAATTACTGGTCCTCAATGACAATGTATGTTGCTTTAACAGGCCCATGTACACCAACAATCAGAATCATTTCGATATCAGCAGAGTTACTTGGTCCTGTAATAAAGTTGATACAGGAGGCGATTTGCTCTCCATCTCTTATTTTTTCACGAATGAAGCGGGCGGCTTGTGTCATACGTGGAACGATTGTACTTTTAGGAATTAAAATAATGGATTTCTCCGGTAAGAAGCTAACAGATCTACCTTTATTCTTGCTACTAAAAAGTACAGCAGTTCCTGATTCAGCTAATGTTATTTCGCTTATGGTAATGCCGATATTTGCTTTTTCAGCCTGCCGAATATTTTCCTCATGCTGTGCCGGGTTCCATTCATACAATTGAATGCCCATTTGTGACCAGTGCTCTGTCATAAATGATGTTAGGCCATAACGTTCAAAACGTTCATCTTTCCATGTAACTACTGTATGACCTCCATAATTATCAACGATTTTTTGTAAATCCTTTGTAAGATTAGCTGTATCTGTTAACACAATGTCTGTATGAATATTTTTACATTGCTCCACCAAAACCTCTACTAATTCATCTTTTGTTGCATTTTTGAGCACTCTCTCTTGTGGCTGATATTGCCATATAGGTTGTGTAAGCTCAGTTTTGGGTGCACGTCCAAGCTGCTGAGCGATTTTTGATAAAAAGGCATCTCTATTTTCTATAGTACCTATCATCACTGCTCTCCTCCTTTAGAACGTTGCTTTAGCCAATTTCTGAAACTATCTTTATTGGGTGCAGGAAAATCTCTTGCTTCTGTCCACGCTTTTAAAGGACCAGGACCATTTGAGATTTTATTGTCTTTAGTAAATGGTGACATTGCAGGTGAGACCATCTTTGTCGCCATTTTATAAAGAGTAGGGGAGGAGGCACCTAGACCAAAAGCTTTCATGAGTAATTTTTCAGAAACAGGGGCTCTTCCTTCGTTTTCAACAATTACTTGACGATGGCGATGAATAAGCTGATGTAATGGAATTTTCACAGGACAAGCATCTGTACATGCCCCGCACAATGTGGAGGCATATGGTAGTTCTTTAAAATCATCGTAACCTCCTAATAATGGAGAGAGCACAACACCCACAGGCCCTGAATAGATGGAGCCGTACGTATGACCACCAACATGACGATAAACAGGACATGCATTGACACATGCTGCACAGCGAATACATTGTAGAATTGGTTGGAATTCGCCTCCTAAAATATCGGAGCGCCCATTATCAACAATGACTAAATGAAATTCCTCTGGGCCATCTGTATCGCCTTCTTCTTTAATCCCCGTTAAAGTTGTAATATAGCTCGTTAGCTTTTGACCAACAGCGCTTCTTGTTAATAAACTGACAAGGACCTCCATCTCTTCAAATGTAGGAACAATTCGTTCCATGCCCATAACGGTAATTTGAGTTTTCGGTAGGGCAGTCACTAAATCTGCATTACCTTCATTTGTAACAAGTGTAATAGAGCCACTTTCTGCAATGGCAAAATTACAGCCTGTGATGCCAATATCAGCAGTCAAATACTCATTCCGAAGTTTTTCACGGACATAGAGGGCAAGCTCCTCTGGTTTTTCAGTTTTATCATAGCCTTGCTTTTCTTTAAAAACATCCCGTATCTGCTCCTTATTTTTATGCAAGGCTGGAACAACAATGTGGGATGGTGGCTCATGATCATCCACCTGTAAAATGTATTCACCTAAATCTGTTTCAATAACTTCACAACCAAGCTCTTCTAGCACAGTATTTAAATTGATCTCTTCTGTAACCATTGATTTTGACTTTACGATTTTCTTAGCATTTTTCTTTTTTGTAATACCTTGAATATAGTCTGTTGCTTCTTTTGCTGTTTGTGCAAAGTAAACATGTCCACCTCTTTGTGCAACATTTTCACTTAACTGATATAAGTAAAAATCTAAGTTTGCTAGCACATGCTTGCGAATTTCTTCTCCATGAGAGCGCCATTCCTCCCAATGACCAAGCTCTTCAGCCTGTGTAAGTCGACGTGTTTGAAAGCGTTCCTGTGCACTTGACACTGCTCCACGCATAAATGTATTGTCTAACTCCTTCGTTACTCGATGATTAAATTGATCGTCACTAGTTTTCATTGCCATTGCTATTACCCCCTTTAATCTATCGACAATTTAATACTTCTGCAATATGCATCACTTTAATTGGCTTCCCCTGCCGATCAATTCGACCGCCAATATTGATTAAACAACCAGCATCAGCGCCAATAAGGATATCTGCTCCTGTTTGTTCTACATTTTGTACTTTTTCAGTAACCATTTCTCCTGAGATGTTGCCCATTTTTACTGAAAAGGTACCACCAAATCCACAACAGCGATCTTTTCCTGACAGTTCCACATATTGTAAACCTTTCACTTGACGTAATAATTTAAGTGGTGCTTCTTTTACTCCAAGTAGGCGTGTCATATGGCAGGATGTATGATAAGTAGCTATCCCTTCTAAATGGGCTCCAACGTCCTCAATCTTTAATACATTGACAATAAATTCTGTAAATTCAAAGGTTTTGTCTGCTAATGCTTGTGCTTTTTGTTCCCAAATCGGGTCCTCCTTAAAAACCTCTGGATATTCCTTAAACATATACGCACAGGAGCCTGAAGGAGAGACCACATATTCAGCATGTTCAAATGCTGTAATCATTTTTTTCATGGCATTTTTAGATTCTTTTACGTAGCCACTATTATAGGCTGGCTGGCCGCAGCAAATTTGATTTTCTGGAAAATCAATTTCACAGCCAAGTCTTTCAAGTACTTCAACAACAGCTTTTCCTACATCTCCTTGAAACATATCAACTAAACAAGTTGCAAATAGTGTAACTTTCATGATTATCGCTCCTTTTAATGTATCTCCAAGATAGAAACATTTACTAAGTGAGAGAATCACTGTCTATACAAAGTTCTTCTCTAAAATGATACATTTTAATAATTCAACTGGTCATCTGATGATTTGGGTAAGGCAAATAGATTGTTTTTATAATACTACAACTTTTTAAATGAGTAAAAGAGTTTATCAAAAATTTTCAAAAAATTTAAAAGCTGCCTATAATTAGGCAGCCACTGTTATTTCATTGATTCAGTTATTTCAAAATATTGCATTAAAACCTTTTCCACATTGCTTAAATGGGAAGCCATAGCATGCTTTGCTAGCTCTTCATTTTGCTGTTTAATGGCAAGGAAGATTTGCATATGCTCATCGTATAGCTGTTCACTTGTTGTTTTTTTAGAATATAGCCAAATCCGACGTGTCTCTTTCATCGTTTCAATCATTAATCCTGAGACTTGATCTAATATAGTTGCAAGTAGGGGATTTTGAGAAGCTTTTGAAATTGCCGCGTGAAATTGGAAATCTACTTTTTCACCTAGCTCGCCATCACCTTGTACATGTTTCATTTCATCCAATATTTGAATCATTGTTTGAATGTCTTCGTCCGTTCGATGGATAGCTGCACTTGCAGCAGCACCTACTTCAATGATTTTACGTACTTCTAGCAAATGGGAGACATCTTGTTTATTTGTTAAAATCGCTGTCGATAGGGGAAAATCGAGTTGGCTAGGCTGGATACCTTTAACAAATGTTCCTGAGCCCTGTTTAATTTCAATTAATCCCATAGCCTTTAAAGCAGAAAGTGCCTCTCTTATAGCAGATCTACTTACCTGTAATTGCTCTGCAAGCTGTTCAACAGAGTCAAGACGGTCACCAGGTTTCAATGCCCCTGCTCTGATTTTTTCGTAAAGGATTTCAGATACTTCCTCATATATTTTTTTCGGTTTAATTTTTCTTAATTCCAAGAAGTTACACCTCATTTTATGCTCAATCATACCTCTATTATACATGAAGAAAAGTAAATTACTTACTCTTTAACGTGAATACTTTGTGTAATGGCCTGGAACTACAGGAAATAAATTTTTTGATATGTCGAATTTTAAGATTTTGGGGAAATATTGAATTTCGAAAATATAGTTAGTATCATTCGATCATCTGACGACCTAATATTCTGTTGTTTAACAAAAGGTGGTAGAATTTGAAGGTTTATTACAATAACATGTGAGCGATAGTGTATTTCTTATGCAAGAAGTTATTTCTACAAGAAGGGAACGGAATCGACAGAAAAAACGATAGTAGAATACAGCTTACAATGTAAAGACTTTCGGGTATGTACCTGACTGACCTGAGAAGGGAAAAAATACTCGATTAATAGTGTGCGTAAAAGTGAATTTGGGGGAATTCTATGGGAGTTGGAATTTGACATTTATACAAAATTCACAGCTTCTGGAGATAGTCATGGGGGATCAGCATCTGTAGCGGTAAAAATGAAGGAGTATATGGCGGGTTAACGACGACGCTATTTGTGTCTTACCTGTTGGCTGTTTTTGCTTTAAAGTATATCAACAGCTATTATGTCTGCTTCTCAAGGAACGATTTATGAGCTAGTAGCAATTGATTGGATTATTATAACCCCTGTTTTCAAATTGGAGAGCTACAATTGTGAAGGCGCAATATGATACTCAAAGGTGTAAATGTCTTAGGAAAGCCTTAACATTTATGCCTAATTACATAATCAAGTTTTGAATGGAACGACTTGTTGATCCAACTGCTGCTATGGTTCTTTGAAATGGAAAATTATGTTTGTGGAAATAACGCGAATTTTGTTGACAGATAATGCAAGCGGGGGGCATAATGCATAAGTACACGAGCCATCATTTATACTACTTAGGCTGATTGTGAAATTGTTGCCTATGAGTAGTAGGATAATTCACTTTTTTAACACTTTATTGCCATGAAACGTTCACAATCAGGAAGGGCGCATTTTACAGTGTTTTTTGGTACGATGAATGCAGTAACTGTAAGGAGCGATTAAAAAATATGGGAACAGATATTAACGTATTTTTAGCTTTTGGTGCAGGGTTTTTGAGTTTTATTTCTCCATGTACCCTTCCATTGTATCCAGCATTTTTATCATACATAACGGGTATGACTTTAGATGAGCTAAAATCTGAGCGGGGCATGATGCAAAAGCGTGCAGTTTTTCACACCTTGTTCTTTTTACTAGGATTTTCAATTATCTTTATTATGATAGGACTAGGCGCATCATTAGCAGCAGAGTTCTTCCTTAATTATCAAACCTTATTACGCCAGGTTGGGGCTATTTTAATCGTCGTATTTGGTTTAATGATTGTAGGTTTACTACAAATTGACTTTTTAATGAGGGATCGTAAATTCCAATTTAAAAATAGGCCATCAGGATATTTGGGGTCCGTTCTAATCGGAATAGCCTTTGCGGCTGGTTGGACACCATGTACTGGTCCAATTTTAGCGTCGATTATAATGTTAGCTAGTACAAACCCTGGTGCAGGCTTTAGCTATATGCTTGCTTATTATTTAGGCTTTGCGATTCCATTCTTCGTGTTATCATTCTTTATTTCACGTATGACTTGGATTCGAACACACAGCCAAAAAATAGTGAAAATCGGTGGTTATATCATGATTGCCGTTGGGATATTGTTATTCTTTGATGGGTTAACATATATTACACGCTTGTTACAGCCTATTTTCGGTGGATTTACAGGCTTCTAATCTGCTAAACTAAAGAGGCATACCGTACTTTAACGTGGAGGGAGTTGAACAGATGCCTACAGTTTTGGTAGTGGATGATACGCTTTTTATGCGTGTTGCCATAAGTAATATGTTTACGGAGTGGGGTTATGAGGTAGTCGGCAAGGCTGCCAATGGGAAGGAAGCTGTGGCGATGTATAGAGAGTTACAACCAGATCTTGTCACGATGGATGTAACGATGCCCGTTATGACAGGTATTGCGGCAGTAAAAACAATCATCCCTGAATTCCCAAATGCAAAAATAATTATGATTACAGCTTTAGGCCAACAAAAATTAATTGTGGAAGCGATTGAAAGTGGTGCGAAAGATTTTATCACAAAACCATTTGAGCCAGAAAGATTGAAATCTGTAGTTGATCAATTGCTTGGACAAAATTGTTAATTTGACATTAGAGGAGGATTTTTTTATGTTAAGCAATATCCCTTCTCACTATTATGTTATAGGTTCGACCATAATGGCCATTTTAATGGGTAGCTTTGTCATGGTAATACGGATGAGAGCATCCAAAAAACCAACAAATGAGAAGAAAATTATCATTCCACCTATCGCAATGTCTTCAGGTGCGTTAATGTTTTTATTTGAACAATTCCGTGTGCCGCCTATGCAAATTTTAGAGGCTGCTGCAGTCGGAATGGTGTTCTCAACAATACTAATTGCTACTTCAAAATTTGAAGTAAAGGGACAAGATATTTATTTAAAACGTTCAAAAGCCTTCGTTTTTATTTTAATTGGGCTATTAGTGTTCCGAGTTGTGGCAAAAATGATATTAAGTAGCTCCATTGATGTTGGTGAGTTAGCAGGAATGTTTTGGATTTTAGCCTTCGCCATGTTACTTCCTTGGCGAATTGCCATGCTTGTTCAATTTATCAAAGTCAAAAAATCCATTCCGCTTAAAAATTTGTAAAGGAAAGCCTACACCAGTGTTTAGTGCAGGCTTTTTATCGTTTTGGGGACAGGTAGACATCTTAGTAATGACTGATAGCACTAACGGAATGACGAATAGAACTTCAAAAGTGACGGTTTTCTAGCACTAAAATTACTTTTAATGGATGGCAGGGAATTTAAGTTTTAAAGTAAATATCTCATCTTTATAGGTGAAGTCTAAGAAACCTTTATATTTTTGGACCACATCTTTTATAATTGTCGTTCCAAGTCCATCATGCCCCTGTTTTGTTGTAATCTCAGAGCGGCCAAATAAAGAATCTACAATATCTCTAGGAAGTGGGACTGTATTGTTCTTACAGGTGATAATATATAAGCCGCTTCGTTTATATAGCTGAAGACTAATATTTCCCTGTGCATGATTAAGTTTTTGCCATTCCTGACAGGCTTCAATACTATTGCTAAGTATGTTTCCTAATAATGCAACGAGCTGTGTATCTGCTATCGGTAACTGTGAGCATGGGATGTCTAAATCATAATGGATAGCTATATTTAATGTCTTTGCTTTATTATACATCTCATGTAAAACCCCTGCGATGACTCCTCGTTCTCCCTTAATGGAGAGATTAGTTTCCTCATAACTATCCACAAGCTGGTGTAAATATTCCTTAGCTTCAGAATACTCGCTTCTTTCCATTAAAAAATGCAATGCTGCCACATGTTTTAAAAAATCATGGCGCTCCTGACGAACTACTCGAAAGGTTTCATTAATTTGCTGTTGCTGTGCTTCTGTCTGACGTAATGTTTCTTGAAGCGACTTAAACTCCCGCAATGCTTTACTCCTATACCATTCCAATACAATGAAAAGCATGATTGCACTTATATAAATTGTAGAAGGGGATACAACGAAATAAATACTACATACAATTCCTTGAATGATGTAAAAAATTCGCTGTGGTGAGGCCATGCGATTTCTGAGCAATATGACAGCGGTCAAAACGATAAAGGCAGTCATATACATTGGAACAGGTAGCTGTAAAAATATTATTTGTGCTTGTAAATGAATGGTAAACAAAACCGCATAGTAGACAATAGTATTAATTCGGGCCAAATCACAACCACCTCAAAAATAATGTTTCTGTAAAAAATCAACGTTTTCTTTTGTAATCATCGCTTTTTCTTCGATTCCTTCAAATGACACAATATATGAGTTCTTCGCATAAAGAGAGAAGTTTGTTACGAAATGAATATTGATAATAAATGAACGATGAGATCTAAGAAAATCACGCTCGCGTAGCTCTCCCTCCAGCTCATTGAGGGTCTGATATGTTTTGATTGGACCTGTTTTTGTAAATATCGTTGTAGAACGTCCAGAACGCTCGATAAAGATAATATCCTTCTTCTGAATAATATGTATATTGTTCTTCTGTTTTAAATAGAGCCGCCCCGTAATTTCTGCTTTCTTTTGCTTCTCCATTAAACGCTCAATAGATTGCAGTAAGCGATCCCTTGTGTAAGGTTTCATTATATAATCATGTACTTGCAACTCAAAGGCATGAACAGCATAACCACTATTCGCAGTAACAAAAATTACCGTGATATTCAAAGCATGAGAATGAATGATATCAGCCAGCTCATATCCAGATAAATGAGGCATTTCAATATCTGCAATTAATAGCTCAATGGACTGTTTCTTAATCTGTTCATAAGCTTCCTCTGCTGATGTTGTTGAAAAAACAATATCTACACCCTCTACTGAAGAAATAATGCCATGAATTTTATCTAAATCTATTTGACGATCATCTACGATACCAATTTTCATTTATAACACCTTCAACAAAATATATATTCTTCCCTTCCTATCATAACAGATTCCCTTATCTATTTTTCCATAATATTACCGATTCACGACATGAAAAGGCATATTCGCGACATAAAGGCAGACATACCTTTAATTGCTTTGTAAGATTAATCTAAGATAGCTGAATGAGGTGAGACAATGATTAACATTCAAGAAGTAACAAAGCAGTTTAAAGACAAAAAGAAATATGTTACGGCTTTGAAGTATGTATCGTTTGAAGTGAAGCAAGGAGAAGTATTAGGTCTGCTGGGAGAGAATGGTGCTGGAAAGACGACTTTACTTCGTACGATTGCCACGCTATTAGATCCCACAACCGGGCAGGTCCAAGTTGGAGGGTTTAATACGGTAAAGCAACCGGCAGAGATTCAAAAACAGATTGGGGTGCTTTTCGGGAGTGAAACGGGGCTATATGATCGAATGACAGCCCGAGAAAATCTTGAATATTTCGCTATGCTGTATGGTTTAGGTAAGCATGAAACAAAAGTACGGATTGATGAGCTTTCGAAAATGTTTGGTATGAGAGATTATTTAAATCGGAAAGTTGGAGGTTTTTCAAAGGGGATGCGTCAAAAGGTCGCTATTGCCCGTACTATTATTCATAATCCATCCATTATTTTATTTGATGAGCCAACAACAGGTCTAGATATTACTTCATCAAATGTATTTAGACAGCTAGTCCATCAATTGAAAAGGGAAGGCAAAACAATTATTTTCTCTAGTCATATTGTGGAAGAGGTATCCATGCTTTGTGATGCTGTTGCCATGATTCATAAGGGAGAGTTAGTATTTCACGGATCCCTTGAACAACTATATGAGCAAGAGGGTAGTCGAGATTTAAATTATATCTTTATGAGTAAGTTAGTAAGGAGTGGAGATGACTATGCTATTTAGAATTTACATCAAGGAATTAAAAGATTGTTTTCGAGACCGTCGTACACTTTTATTAACTGTTGTTCTTCCTATTGTACTGATGACAGGTTTTGTTTTTCTTTTTGAAAATCTTGCCTCACAAGGGAAAAACGAAGTGTATACAATTGCTGTGACACAATCAATAGAAGAGGCAGATAAGGCTATTTTTGCAAACTATAAAAATCTTGAATTTATAGAAGTAGAAGATCCTAAAAATGCAGTTATAGATGGGCATGCCATTATTGGGCTTGAATTTAGTGGAGCCGTTAAGGATATTGGAAAAAATAATGATACGATGAAAATTACAATCATTGGAGATGCGCTAAGTCAAAACTCTTCAGTTGTTATGTCTGAAATAGAGAGCGCCTTATCGAACTATGAAAAAACAATTATTCGTGACCGTTTACAACAACATCAAATGGATGTTTCTATGATTGAACCATTTTCAATAGTTTATGAGCAAACAGTTGAGGGAGATTCTTCACTAACGATGCTTGCTTTTTTAATCCCGTTAATCTTGGCAGCATCAATTGGAGTTGGAGCCGGTCCGTCAGCATCAGATTTGTTTGCTGGTGAAAAGGAGCGTAAAACGATGGAGGCTCTTTTAATGACGCCTGTAAAACGTTCAACTTTACTAGTAGCAAAGTGGCTAACTATTTCCACGATTGCCGCACTTACAGGAATTGTCACATTAATCGTGATTATGTTAGAAATCAACTTTTTAACATCTGATTTAAAGGCAGCCATTTCGCTAGGAGATAAAACATATATGGTTATAGTTATTACAACCGTAGTAGCTATTCTTTACGCAACAGTTTGTGCGTCTTTCTTAATGCTGACAAGTATTTTAGCGAAAACGACAAAAGAGGCGCAAACTTATAGCACACCTATTTTATTCTTGGTCATAGTCCCAGCAATGTACATGATGGGCTTAGGTGTGAATGAATTGAAATTTACTTATTTTGCTATTCCGGTTGTCAATTTATATGCCATTTTTAAAGAGCTATTCTTTGGAATTGTACAGTATCAACATATTACCGCTACACTTCTTAGTAATTTTGTGCTAACTTTCATCATCTTTTGTATCTGCCGTATGTTGTTTATGAAGAATCGCTGGGTTATGAATTCATAGAAAGGGTTTCTTAGAATTTAATGAAAGGAGCTAAAGTAATGAAAATCAAGATTCTTGTCATGATTTATTTAATAGGCAATGTCATTTTGATCTACGCTTTAAGAAAAAACTTTGACAATTATACAACTATTTTTTCAACCGTAAATTGTTGTTTATTATTAGGGATTCTATTTATTCAAAGGAGGCAAAAGAAATGTTAGCAACCCAAGCCCTATCAAAGGTTTATGCTAATAAAGCGGCTGTGAATAATATAGATCTAGAAGTAAAAGCAGGCGAAGTGCTAGGATTTTTAGGCCCTAATGGTTCAGGTAAAACAACTACTTTTCGAATGATACTTGGGATTGTTCCACCTACCTCAGGTACGATTCTTTGGCACAATAAAATAATTCAGCATTTACCAAAAACAACAATAGGCTATTTACCAGAGGAACGTGGATTGTTCGCTCATATAACAGTACGTGAGCAAATTCAACTATTTGCACGTCTAAAAGGAATGACAAAAAGAACAACCGATAAAGCCATTTCTTATTGGACAGAACGTCTAGTATTAACAGAACAACTAGACAAAAAAGTAGGTGAACTATCGAAAGGAAACCAGCAAAAAATACAGCTGATTATTGCCATTATTCACGAACCTTCATTGTTAATTTTAGACGAACCTTTCAGTGGTTTAGATCCTCTTAATGTGGAATTGCTAAAAAATGTGATTTATGAAATGGAAAATAAAGGAACGGCTATTTTATTTAGCTCACACCGTATGGATCATGTGGAAGAACTATGTGAAAGGATCTGTATTTTAAAGCATGGAACGCCTGTTTTATCTGGCTATATTAATAATATAAAGGGGAGTTTTAGACAAAATAAGCTGGTGATTGAAGGAAGTGAGGATTTTTCATTACTGCAAGGGCTAGAGGGGATTTCGGATTTTAAATATACAAAACAAGGTGTGACATTCACAATCCAATCTCGCAGTGTTGCACAAACTATTTTTACGAGACTAAAAGAATACAATAGGATAACAAAATTTTCACTAGAAGCACCTTCATTAAACGAAATCTTTATTGCAAAGGTAGACCACCATGATGAATGATTTTTGGATTATGTTTTGCGTTAATTTTAAAACGATGTTTAAAACAAAAAGCTTTTTTATTGTGACGATTATGATTGCTTTAGCCATTGCAGCAATTTTTAATATAGATCGTCTTTATCAAATGATAGGTATAAAAGAGCAGCATGCCCCAATTTTAGTAACTGCCAGCAATCAAGAAGTCGCAACCAATTTACAGGATTTTTATTCAATTGGTTATGTAAAGGGACTACTAAATTTACAATTTGTTGATAGCTTGGAAGAAGCGCAAAAGATGTTAACGGATACAAATGAGTATGAATACATTTTAACTATTGGAGAAAATGAGAAATCACGAATTTCAGCAACACTTATTTCTGAAACAGAACAACATATCGAGATGGATGCGATCCAAACATTCTTAAATGTCTATCAAAACTATATGTATGTTCAAAAAGCTTCTTTAACGGCAGATGAATATAGAGAAATGTACGCATCTGTAAACATAGCAACAGATTCTTTAAGGAAGGAGGTTAAAGCAGGTAGCTATAATACGACAAATTTGGTTTTTGTGTATGCTTTCATCTTTATTTTCTACTTTTCAATTATTTTATATGCTTCACAGCTAGCTAATACAATTGCTTCAGAAAAATCCTTACGTGTGATGGAACTAATGATTTCTAGTATTTCCGCAAAAGCTTATTTGTTTGCCAAAATTTTTGCAACGTTAGCGTTATCATTAACACAAATCAGCATTTGGATATTAGTGTTCACTATATCCATCAAAACAGGGAGTTATGAGCGATTAACATTATTGCAGGATATAGCACTAGATCAATTAAACATTACACTAGTATATTTAGGTATCTTATTTTATGTTGTTGGATTTGTGTTATATGGTTCTTTATCTTGTTTAGTAGGCTCGCTAATGACAAATGGAGAAGAAGCTTCACAAGCCATTTTCCCAATAGTTGCTTTATTACTTGCCGCATTATTTATTGGTATGGACGGTGTGATGTCGCCAAATTCAACATTGTTACAAATATCTAGCTATATTCCCTTTCTCACGCCGATTACTATGTTTATCCGAATAGCATTTGTTGAAATCCACTATGTTTCCATCATTTTATCAATCTTCGCATTATTCGCGACAACCATTCTAGTTGTTTTTATGACAGCAATTGTCTATAGAGGAGGAATTCTTCTATTTGCAAAGGGCTCGTTTAAAAATTTGAAACAAGCATTAAAAATATAAGTAAGACCCTATCCATTTAAGAATAAAGATCTTTTGTCTGAAAGATAGAAGGTAGAAATAAAAAGGGACTTTCTGGACAGCCCCTAACCATGATCGTACCTTTTTAAACAGTCCTGGCTTCTATAATAACTATTCACTAAAAAACATTGTATCTGCGGTAGTTACAATAAATTGTCACTATCCAAGTCGCAAAGGAGCCATCTCAAAATGACTTTTCAGATGGCTCCTTTTTTATGTTATTGTTTACTTTTTTCCGATATACTCTTCCATTAATTTGATAGTAGCGGGTTTTAGATTGCAATAGTTCAGGTGCTAATTTCAGTGATACTTGCTCAGTTAAATCAAATGATTGAATCGTCCAGCCTAAATTTTCTATAAATGCAAGATGTACTTTGTCGATATTTTTGAGAAGGTTCAGAAGCTCTACTTCTAATATCTCGCCTTATACTGCATTTTTATTGACTAAAAATTGAGTTATGAAACCAATTGCATTGTCATTCCTTCGTACATATTGCGAATTTTACTCATATTTCTTCTGGTTCAAATAGCTTGTCAACAGTCGTTTTTAAAACTTTCGCTAAATCAAAAGCTAGTGAAAGTGAAGGGTCGTATTTATTATTTTCAATCGCATTGATAGTTTGCCTCGAAACGCCACATAATTTCGCTAACTCTTCTTGCGACAGCCCTAGAACCTTTCTAATGTTTTGGATTTTATTTCGCAGTTTAATCACCATATTTCTTTTATACATTAATTATGTAATTAATTAAACGATAGACACCTCTATTAAGAACATGTATAAAGGTTGGATCTAAGTCAAGATTCCGGACACATTAAAGTTAAGTTTTTGTTTTGTGGCAACCACCATTTATGGAGTGTTCCACATCCCGAGTAGCCAGTCAAAGTGAAAAGAGCCTTTGACAGGCTACTCAGGATGTAGAGCGAGAAATCCATGGAGGTTGCGCATCAAAAATGTGAAGGGGAACATTTCTTGTATCCCAAAATGTTACGCCATAGCTCGGCACATACCTTCACATTCATCAGGTGTTAGAAAGCCTATAGCACCGTGAATTCGTTTGCGATTGTACCAACCTTCAATGTATTGAAATAGTGCAACTCTAGCTGTTTCATAATTTTCATAGCGTGTTCGATAGACTTCTTCTTTTTTCAATGTCGCATGAAAAGACTCGATACATGCGTTATCATACGGGCATCCTTTACGGCTGAACGACGGAATCATTTCGTGTTTTTTTAGTTTTTCTTGAAATGTTTCACTCGTATATTGCGTACCTAAATCGGTATGGATGATTAATTCTGAGGATGGATTTTGAGCTTGTACAGCGTGATCCAATGCCTCAACGACCAAATCTACGGTCATTTTTCGTCCGAATTTATACCCTACAATTTTCTTCGAATGTAAATCAAGAACCGACGCCAAGTAGCACCATCCATCGCGGATTGTATGGATATACGTAATATCAGCTACCCATTTTTCATTAATCGTCGTTGTATGGAAATCTTGTTCAAGTATATTTTCACGTTCTTCCACGGGCTTTTGTGTTGGCGTCGGACGGTACTTTTTTATGATGTTCGAGCGAATACCAGCTTTTTTCATGAGTCGTTGTACGCGTTTAATACTAACTTTCACGCCTTCTTTGAGTAACTGTGCATGTATTTTCGGCGCACCGTATCGTCCATCACTTTCTTTGTGAATGGCACAAATACGTCCTGTAATTTTTTTGTTTTCAACTTCGTACACGCTTGGTTTCTTGTGGAAAGACTGATAATACGTACTTTTGGGTACCTTTAAAACGCGACACATTAATTGAATAGGATAATGTTCGCTTTCGTTTTCAATATGGTCAATGAGTTCTTGTTCTGTTACTTTTTCGCGAATATGGTCATAGCCTTTTTTAAGATTTCAATCTCCTGCTTTAACCGAAGATTTTCTTTTTGGATCGAAGAAACTTCCGCTGCAGTTAATTCTTCTGCACCTTCGATTGGAGAATGTAACTTAATCCATTTATAAATAGTTACTTCAGAAACGCCATATTCGCTAGACAGTTGACTGACTGGTGTACCAGAGTGATAAAGCTCCACAACAGTTTGTTTAAATTCTTTATTAAATCTTTTTTGACTCATAAAAAAGACACGTCCTCTCTTGGTTATAATAATACTTACTTAACCAGGATGTGTCCATGACTCCATTCTACATTCAGGTTTATTTCTTCCATAGTAGCTACTTGAAAAAAATCAAAGATATATATTTTAACCAATTTCAATCAACTGTAACTATTATTACACCCCAAAAGATTAATAGCAACCAGCCCATCAAAATCGTGTTTGCAATGTGATATCTTGTTATTATCGAGTGTTGCATTGATTAAATTACCTCTATCAGAATAGATATTGTATAAAACAAAGTTACTTATGCTATAGATTAAATTTATGAGTTTTGTATGAATAAATATTAATATTTTCCGTATGATTATGTTGTAGAAATTAAATTGTTTTTTAATAACGAAAATATAAATTTAACAATTATTACAATTTATAATAGTTATATATAACTGAAATGTAAAACAATATAGACTTTTTTACAGAATTTATATATAGTTACATTATCACGCGTGTGCATTAATCTTTAATTGCTTGCTCTCTATTTTTCTACAAGTTAGTGTCATTGTATTAACATGTATAAATATAGATGCAAACAAAACTAGGAGGTTTGGGTATGGTATTAAATTCTGTTGGTAAGCAAGTTAGATTTTGGGTTACATTAAGTCTTGTTTTCACATTAATTTTTGCTATTTTAGCTCAACCTGTTGCTAATGCGGCTGAAGTAGATTCTAAAGAAGAAGTTGAAAAACTTGCTTTGGCTGTTTATGAATCCTCAACTTATCAAGAGGATACTAAATCTTTTGATTTTGACAAGGAAAAAGCTATTTCATTAGGTTTAGACAAACAAGTAGCTAGTCAAATTGAGGTTTATTATGAGAATTTATCTACGGAAGAAGCTGAAGATTTAGCAAAACTTCAAAAAGATGATGAAGTGTCTGTGATGGTAGCTCCAATATTAGTTTGGGCAGCAGGAGTTTTAGCTGCCGCTGGGCTTTCATGGTTAGCAGAGAAATTATTAGATTATGGTGCTAAGAAATTTTGTGATGCATACGGTAATTATAATTCAGTAACTAAAACTGTATGTAATGTTATCGCTCCATAATTTATCCGAAAATAATAACAAAGAGCTATTATGACATCTTTAATTGTCAAATAGCTCTTTTTTTATGAATTATTAAACTCTATGTATAGCATAGCATACCTTGAAAAATCCATAATGTAAAACATGTTTGACTAAAAAGTGTAAAACATGTTATACTCTAAATGTAAAACATGTTTTACTTATAAGGAGGTGCATTTTGAGTGGATTGGCTGTTATTCGTCTTTTTGGGTGTAATAGTAATTACAGTTGTTTTAATTTTCCTAACACTTGGTTCATTAGTGCCATTAGGAGATGAAAGAAAAAAGTTTATTAAAATGCGTGCACAATCTTATGCTTTTAGTGTGGTCATCGTCTTGCTGTTGATTGAAATCGGTCAGAATCTATATCTTTCATTTTTTTCGAGCGGCTACTCTGGAGGAATAAATCCTTATATTTTCTTAGTAGTGGTGTCTATCGTTTATTTAATTACATTATTAGTGTATAAAAAGAAATATGGTGATTAGATGCAAAATAAAATACAGGAAATTAGGAAGGCTTTAAAATTGTCGCAGGAAGAATTAGCGAAATTATGTGATGTATCAAGGCAAACTATCAATGCGGTTGAAAATAATAAATACGACCCTTCGCTTTCACTAGCTTTTGATTTAGCGAAAAATTTGAAAACTACTGTTGACGAACTATTTGATTCAGAAAAAACATGAATTAAAAGTAGGGTAACATTCAATAAAGCTAAACAAAAGCAATTAGTCGAAGCAAATCCTCTTAATGTGACCATAGGGTACAAATACAACTAAAAAAAGCTCCTTATAACATCGCAAGTAAATATGAAAGTATTGAATGCAGATGTTCTCTAACCAACCTACATTCAAGGAAATCAAAGATTAATATAAAGGAGCTAATTGAAAAAAGCTAATCAAAATAGAAGATTCCACTCAATTCGGAAATTTAGTAGGACATTCTAAAAAGGTTAAACCGTATTTTTCATTTGAAAGTGCACATAAAGAGTAGTAAATGGGTAGTCATTCATAGTATATTTTGAAGATAATGCCTTTGCTACTCTATTTTTATAAAATCCAAAGTTCAATCTATTAAAGAGAAGCGAGATTGTCCCTTTTCAATAAATTTTACAATAGCTATTTAAGGAAAGTTTAAAAAAAGGAATTTGTACCCTTTTAACAAGAGCTACGCGTTTATGAAAAGAATTTCATTTGCCATTTTATTTCTTTCTTTTTCCCTATTTCTAATCAGCTATAGTGAAGGGGAACAGGCAAAAGATAACAATATATCATCTCTCCATTTTCTGACGTAAAGCAGCGATTCCACTTTTAAAAAAGCAGAAGACCAATTTCCAAGGCATTTCACAATCGCTATATTGGACCAGGTTATAATTTGGCTCAAAGTGTTTCGCATGCTTCTAATAGGAGCTCCATATCCTCTCCTTGTTAAATATCTGGGTACAAATTATAGCAGCGGGGTAAAGTGGTCATGCATCCATTGTTCTGCAGGGGTTTCTTTTTCTATAGAGAAAAACGCCGCACAACGTATTTGTGCAGCGTAGCCATTAATCAAATAGATGTTCATAGGGGGTAATGTCAATTTTCATTTCCGCTAATTTTTTACGTAAAAATTTATGATCTCGCTTCGGGGTAGCTTGAATATAACCACGAATAATTAAGTCATGGTTAATGGCAGCTGCTTTTTCTTCTAATGCAAGCTCGCCAATTTTGCCAGCTATTTTTTCCTTTGCTACTTGTCTAAACAGCTCAGGGACGGGGCTAACAAGTTCATATAAAAGCTCCTTCTCAGGTTGTCCCCATAAATGAATGGTTTTATCTAAATAAAACTCTTGCCAATCTAAATCCGATTTACCATCCTGCTTTGGTAGTGCCTTTAAAAACTTGCGGAACATAAAAAATCCGCCTATCCCCATAAAGGTAATCAATACGACAACCCAAAACAAGATAAACCATAAAAACCAGCCTGTTAACAAATCGTTCACCTCTTTGCCTTCTCTCACTCTATTATAAAAGCTAATATAAAAAAATTCATCCTTAATGTCCCTCTTTTAGCAATAAGTCCGTATATATTGTGTAAGAAAGGGGGTGACACCTATGACAAACGTAAATTTTGTCAATGCAACACTTCGTTTAAAGTATGTTACTGGCTACAATGAACAAAACGAGCCAAAGTTCTCCACAAAGACATACCGAAATGTAAATGGTTCGCATTCAACAGTGGATTTAGTAGCTGTAGCGAATGCTATTGCGAGTCTATCTTCATATAAGTTAGACAGTATTTCCAAAGTAGAAACAACAGATTTATCCTAAGGGGGGAAAGAAGATGACACAAGTTTTAGAGCTGCAATTTGAAACAGCCATAGGAAAAACAACCGTGCTTACGATTGATGCACCGAAGCCAACTATTACAACTGCAGAAATACAACAGGTTATGCAGACGATTATCGCTAAAAATGTTTTTGAAGGACAAGCAGGTACTCTAGTTGCCATAAAAGGGGCACGGATCATTGATCGCCAAGTGACAGAACTTGAATTAGTGATGGCATAATGAAGAAAAGGTCTTTGTGGGATGATACTACAAAGACCTTTTTAAACAGGAGAATACTCAATTTTTTAATTGTGAAGGAGGAATTTAAAGATGGAGCAGTGGTTAAACATGATTTCAGAAATTGGCTTTCCGATTCTAGTGTCGTTTTATTTATTGAACCGAGTAGAGGTTAAGCTGGATGCGATTCATGATGCACTTATTTCCTTAAAGTGAAATCTATTTCACAAAGATGTTCGAAAGCTGTCACTTGGGAGTCCTTGTCAACATTATGATCATACGATAGGATGAGGATAATGTAGGTAGGGAGCGTGTTAAGATGAAAAATAAAATAATTGGATTCATTCTACTTTTGATGCTGACAACTGTACTTAGTGCATGTGGAAATACAAAATTTAAGGCAGATTATGACTTAGCACTGCCAGATTTTGAGCATATTAATCAACGGGGAGAAGCTGTTTCTTTGAAGAGTTTAAAAGGAAAACCATGGATTGGGATGTATATTTTCACGAATTGTACTTCTATTTGTCCGCCAATGTCCTTTAATATGGCGCAGGTTCAAGAAAAGCTGAAGAAAAAAGGTGTGGAAGATTATCAGATTGTTGCGTTTTCAGTGGATCCTGATGTTGATAAGCCAGAGGTACTTGCGGATTATCTAAGCAAATATAATGTACCTGATGAATCAAAATGGAATCTCCTTACTGGTTATTCACAAAAATATATTGAACAATTCGCAGTAAAATCAACTAAAATTATGGTAAAGGATGATCCTAATACCGACCAAGTGATTCACGGAAATCAATTTTTCTTAGTGGATAAAGATGGGGTTTTAGTAAAAATGTATACTGGATATGCCAAAAATATTGAAGATGTACCCATTGATACAATGGCCTCTGATATCGAAACATATATTGATGAAAATTTATAAAAACAAGAAGGAAACCGTCTCTACATGAAGAGACGGTTTTTTTATGGTAGAAAATAATCTTTTATAGATTGAGCTTCGTTTATAGTATAGAAGGAGGGGAAAATATTGCCTGATATAGAAAATTTGGAACAACTTATGGAACAACATACAGAGCGATTATTCCGAATTGCTTACTATTATACAAAGGATTTACAAATAGCAGAGGATATTGTACAAGATGTATTTATTAAATTCTATCATCATCAAAAACATTATGAGGAGAGAGGAGAGATAAAAGCTTACTTAGCACGAATGACTATTAATAGAAGTAAGGATTACTTAAAGAGCTGGGCATTTCGAAAGATAGTATTGCAACATAAAATGTTTTCAAAGCAAAAAACCGTTATAAAAGATGCACTTATTCAACATGATGAACAAACAATTTTAGATGAAGCTATTTTAAGATTACCGATAAAGCAGCGGGAGCCTATTGTATATTTTTATTTAGAGGACATGCCTATAAAGGAAATTGCTGAATTACTGGGAATTCCAGAGGGAACCGTCAAATCTCGTTTGAAAAAGGGGAAGGAATTATTAAAGAGGGATCTTCAGGATATTGAATGGGAGGTACTTTACAATGAATAAACATACTTTAAAAGTGTTAACAGATATATCAGGACGAAAAGAAACGATTATTGAACAGGTGAAATTGAAAATAAAGCAGGAACAGCCACTGCAAAGACGACGACATTGGCCAAATAGAGTCATTACCCTGACTATTACTTTTGCTATTTTATTTTTTATCGCCTCACAGCTAACTAAGCCAGAAAACAAACTACAAGCGACCATAGATACTACAACTTTAGCCTCTTTATTTGATACAAAGGTGAAGGGAACTGATATAACATATAGTCAACATTTCCAAATTGCGGATCATCTCAATGCTCGCAAAAACCTTGAATTTTATCATCCACTTAAAGGTTATGAAGCCATGCAAGAGGTAGCCGCTGCTATGGGAAATGCAATTCATCCGATTGAACCTGGGAAATTACCTTTTAAGGCTAATAACCAGGAGGTTTATGCAGTCACTTCAGAAATGGCAGATGGACGTTTGCAGACGCAGCTCCAATTTTCATACTTACAAAAATCATTAGACGGTAATGATCAGCAATTTGCTATTTTCTCGGTTACGAATGTAGAACGTAATCCATTGACAAGCTTTTATGTTAACGAAGATACAAGCGATTTGTTGGGCAATAAAATTAAAAACGAAGGTATGATAGGTAATAGTCCACTATTCCATCAAATTGTTCCAACTGAAGGGGGTGCGTTGGCGTATAACTATTATCATTTTGATGTAAAAAATAATAAGGTTAGTCTTGCTTCGACAACAGCCAATGAGCTTTACACCTATCATAATGGTTATGTTTTTCATATCGCCTATCTAGTCAATTCAAATGAAGAGGCTATGCAAAAGAAAATGATTGGGTTGGTAAAGGAATTTATACTCGGTCATAATGATAACGCTACTTTCCCTGTGTTAAATAATATAAAATAAAGATAACATCAATTATTAGGGAGCTTCCTTGATTGCTGGATGTCTCACAAAATTTGACGTATCATTTGAAGAAGGGGGAATATTTATGAACTTCGAACAAATCTATTTAGATGTAATTAGTAAAAGGTTTAAAAATCTCAAAGAGCAAGGTGACAAAACACTATCACAGTTAAATCATGAACAATTCCATTGGACTATTAATGAAGAGTCCAATAGCATTGCCGTTATAGTCAAGCATATTAGCGGCAACATGATATCCCGATGGACGGATTTTTTAACAACGGATGGTGAGAAAGCAACGAGAAATCGGGATGATGAATTTATAGACAGTTTTACTACTACAGAAGAAATTTTAACAACTTGGGAAAAAGGATGGCAAGTTTTTTTGGATGCCATCGAGCAATTAACAGAAGCTGACTTAGAAAAATTTATTACAATCAGGGGAGAACAGCATTCGGTGATTGATGCGATTGAAAGACAGATGTCACATTACGCTCAGCATGTGGGACAAATTATTTACATTGCGAAACAAGTAACTGGCTCACAATGGCAAACATTAAGTATTCCAAGAGGGCAATCTCAGAATTTTACAGATGCGATGGTAAAAAAGCATCAATAAAGAAAATCGTAGCTGTTTTTAGCTACGATTTTTTGAATTTTATGAAAAATATAGCTGATACATGGAGGTTTCTGTATCTATAGCTTTGGCGATTTCATATGCCTCCTGCTGTGTTTTTCCATGCGCTATAATTTCATACATAAAACTAATTAAAAACATTAAATTTGCATTGCCATCTATGTAATCATCTGGTCCTAAATAGGAGTGACAGCCGCTTTCTAAAAAGGCAGAAGCTAATTGCTTTTCACCTAGTGAACAGCCAGAGGCAATCACCTTTACACCATGAAGTTGACAATATTGTAGTACCTCTTGTGAACTAAAAAATACCCCTCTTGGTTCATTTAATTCATAAACCTCCTCCCCTAGCTCAGGCATAATAAAGCGCCCCTCATCACCATGAAAATTAAGAATTAAATAATCCAATTTTTGATCAAGATCCTGACCTGATAGTACATCTATCAAATCATTGGGTCTTCCAATCAAATGAAACGTCACTCTTGCACCAAAAGACTCCAAGACAGATCTTAAAGCAATGGATTCGATATCACAATTTGGACCAACTACTATGCTCACATATAATTCTGGTTTACTCATATAAATGACCTCCTTTATCTTATCGCAGTAATTTAACTGTACCAAAAACGAAGGGTCAGGTACAAGATCCCCACTACAAATGGAAGATCAACTGCCCGTAAAGCACCGCTGATTGTAGGTACTTTACCGTTAGTATAAGTCATTCTATCTAGTTAAGGGAAATAAAAACATTAAAATATAAATAAGGGAGAATTGAATGGAAAAGGCAATATCTATTTTATAAATTGTTACAGTCGATTGAAACATAGAAAAGTCAAGAAATTTTAAAATGTGTTTATTTATTGTAAAAAATTAGTTTTATATGAAGATTTTCGTTTTACTTCATCTAGGATAATAGTTATAGATAGGCTATACTCAAGAGAGTTTATGACAATAGCAGAATAGAGGGAGCTTTATGAAGATAACGGTAGAAAGAAAATTGCAGTTTGCTTTTGGGCTAGTGTTGATTTTTTTATTATTAATTACGGGTATTTCCATGTACTATTTAAATGATAACCGTCACACCCTTAAAGAGATTCAAGAAAAAACAGAACTTATCGATTTATATCAGGATATTTCCTTTCAAACAGTTCGAGCAAATGCAGCTATAAGAGGTTATATGCTGTATGGAAAGGAAGAAATGCTTAACAATCATCTTGAAATTCGAGATACCTTACATAAGTCCATTCGTCGTATTGAAGAACTTGGCTATAAAAATGCAGATTTTGATCAGTTTTTAACGCAATTAGATGAGTGGGAAAAGCCAATTGATGAAAAAATAGTGCCGCTGTTTCAAAATGGTGAGTCTCAACAAGCACAGCAGCTTGCATTACCAATATTAGGAGAGGGCTCGTTAAAATTAGTTACCTTTGGTAAAACAATGGCAACAGCACAGCAAAAGGAGATGCAATCCCTTATCGAGGTAACAAGGCAAAGTGGCGATAGAAGTGGTAAAGAAATTGCAGTATTGGCAATTATCTCACTGCTTATCAGTATTATTATTGCCACTGTATTTGGCAGAAGAGTTGCAAAAAATATTCAACAAACTGTTGTGGAAATGGATAAGTTTTCAAATGGTGATTTGCAAACGCACCTTCAATTTAAAACAAAGGATGAGTTTGCTCAACTGGCGAATTCCTTTAATATGATGTCAGAAAAGCTAAGACATACGATGAAGCAAGTTGGGCAATCCTCTGAACAAGTAGCAGCAACCTCTGAGCAGCTGACAGCAAGCAGTATGGAGGTAACGCAGGCAACTGAAGTGGTGACAGAATCCATTCAAGATATTGCACAAGGGATTGAACAGCAGGACACTCTTACGGGGGATGTTCGAAATTTATCCTCACATATCTTGAAAAAAATGAACGAGATTTCAACAAGTATTGATAATATGAATAATGCCACAGTGGAAACGAAAAACATGGCAAGTTCAGGGCGTTCCTCAGTTCGGGATGTTAGTGAACAAATGAATGAGATTTCAGATAATACGGCAGAACTAAGCACTCGCGTTAATGATTTAGATGAAAATACAGCAGCGATTGTTTCAGCAGTGAACGTCATCAAAAATATTGCCACGCAAACGAATTTATTAGCAATCAATGCCTCGATAGAAGCAGCACGAAGCGGTGAGCATGGTAAGGGCTTTGCAGTAGTTGCCGAAGAGGTTCGAAATTTAGCAGATGAATCGAATTTAGCTGCTATAGATATTGAAAAGGTTGTTGCGCAAATTACGGAAAGCACTCGAATTATCGAGGAAGACATGGTCAACAGTAATGAGTCTGTAACGGTTGGTCGGGACAAAGTGAATGTGGCAAGAGATAATTTCCTAGCAATTGATGAGGCTATAAATGATGTACAGGCACAAACACAGGCTGTCACGGCAGCTATACGAGCAATTTATCTAGATATTGAAAAACTAGTGAAAGAAATCGACTATATTAGCGAGGTATCCATAAAATCAAGTGGCAATGTGCAAAGTGTGGCTGCTTCATCTGAGGAACAAAACGCAGCGATGGAAGAAGTTGCAGCCGCCTCCTCCCATTTGGCTAAAATGGCGATTGACCTACAAGAATCCATTCAGTCATTTAAATATTAATATTCATTTTTGACACGTAAGCGTATTCGATCTAGCAATCGAATACGCTTAAATTTGTTATATCGAGAGGAAATCTAAATTTATCGATTAATTTTGAGCATTTATCGAAAGTTTTATATGATTTATCGAGAAGCCTTAAATTTAGAAATATTTAAAAAATGAAAATGAGGTTAGAAAATAGTTATTTCGTCCGATAAAAGCTTGGGGTGAATTGAAAAGGAAGGGAAGGTTGAACAGGGGAGGGAAGCGGCATTCTTTTTGTGTCTAAAGTGCCAATAAGCATATAGCGTACAAACACATCTCTAGAACAAACTTTTATAGCTAACGAAGACAAAAGGAGAACTGTTGCATGAAACAATTTTTTGGAAGCTTTAAGGGCAAGCTTTATACTTTATTTGCTCTTATATTACTTATCCCAGTCATTTCTGTTGGGAGTCTGTCCTACCTTTCGGCTAAAAATTCTATAGAACAAGAAATTTTGTTTAGTGCAAATGAAAGCGTAGAAATTTTAAATAAACTTATTGATAAAACGATTAGTGAAAAAATAAATGATGTAAGTATATTCAGTAAAGAAATAGATGCCACGCAGTATGAGGAGTCAAAAAAGACCGTACTCGCAAAATTTCAACAATATACAAAGCTTCATCCAGATGTTTTAAGTATTTATGTTGGAACAGATAAAGGTGAATTTTTACAAGAGCCTAGAATAAATGCGGAAGATTATAACCCATTGGAAAGAGATTGGTACAAGAAAGCAAAATCACTTAAGAGTGACACGGTAATTACTAATCCTTATATTGATGCAGGGACCGGAGAAATGGTTGTAACAATTGCCAGACAGGTAGAGGATCAGTCTGCAGTAGTCGCTGTTGATATAAAATTAACGGACCTTCAAAAAATCTCAGACTCCATTAGCATCGGTAAAAATGGCTATCCTTCCATTTTCGGTGACAATAATATGGTAATTGCTCATCCTACCTTAGAAGCGGGCGGAGAATTAAAAGAGAGCTTCCTTGATAAATTATACGACAGCACATCTGGGACATACGAATATGTCTTTAATGGCGATGATCGTATTATGTTTTTTACAACTAATGAGCTGACCAATTGGAAAATTACTGGCACAATTTTTGCGAAGGAAATAGATGAATCTGCTTCAACGATCTTATCTCATACACTTCTGGTATTAGGCGCAGCTATTGTAATCAGCTCCATTGTTTTCTATTTTGTTATGAAGGCTGTGATTAAACCGATTAGAGCATTAAAGGATAGTGCTGTAACGATTAGTAAGGGTGATTTAACAGAAAAAGTCGTGGTAACCTCTAAGGATGAAATTGGGCAGCTAGGTCAAGCCTTTAATGATATGCAAGGTAGTTTACGTGCACTTATCCAAAAAATTGAGCAAAATGCTGAGGAAGTGGCATCTTCAGCCGAAGAGCTAACTGCCAATGCGAATCAAACAAGTATCGCAACGGAGAAGGTTGCCATATCCATTCAGGATGTTGCATCAAGTGCTGATACACAAACAACGAGTGCCAATAAGAACGCACAATCGCTTCATGAGCTTTCAAAGGCAATTCTTCATATTGCTGAAATCTCTTCTAGTGTGACAGATCTCTCCCAACACGCTACGCATCAAGCAGATGAAGGTGGAAAGGCAGTCCAAAATACAAAAGATCAAATGCAATCAATCCATGTATCGGTGACAGAATCCAACCAGAAAATCCAAACTTTACATGAACGCTCACAGCAAATAACATCGATTCTAGATGTCATTACGAGCATTGCGGATCAAACTAACTTATTAGCTTTAAATGCTGCCATTGAAGCAGCGAGAGCAGGGGAGCATGGGAAAGGGTTTGCCGTTGTTGCTGATGAAGTAAGGAAGCTAGCTGAGCAGTCTCAGACATCAGCCAAGCAAATTTTTGAGCTTATTCATAGTATTCAGCTAGAGACTGAACAATCTGTTAATATTATGGCGAAAGTTTCAGAGGATGTTCAAAATGGTTTAAAGGTATCTGATGAAGCTATTACTAAATTCCAAGTGATCCTCACAAGCATGAATGATATTATGCCAAAAATGAATGAGGTTTCTTCTGCCTCTGAGCAAATGTCAGCAAGCGTGCAAGAAGTAACAGCTATTACAGAGGACTTGGCCTTCTCTGCACAGAGTAATGCAAGTGCATCTGAGGATGTAGCTGCCTCTACTGAGGAGCAATTGGCTTCAATGGAAGAAATCAATGCATCTGCACAGGCTTTAGCACATATGGCAGATGAATTAAAACAGTTAATTAGTCAATTTAACTATTAACTTCAAAAACGCCATTTCATTATAGTAGGACACTGAAAAAGTCGATTTGCCACAAAAAATGTGCTGCAAATCGACTTTTTTAGTTTTAATTTCAATCAATGACCTCCATTTAGGAGTGGCATTTTAAGGTATTAGCGATCTTCGTCCCAACAATCTGTATTTTTCAATGCTGGAATTGATTTTGCATAAAATACTGGATTATTGCCTGTATTACGTTGAGTTGTAAAATCGTCTAAAATAAGAAAGGCAATTTTTCCAAGAATCATAATAATCGTTATATTAATGAATGCCATTAATCCCATAAATAAATCTGCTAAATTCCATACTAGCTGAACTTGTGCAACGGAACCAAACATGACCATTGCCAGCACTAACGTACGATAGCCAAACATCCATCCTTTATGGGCATTCATAAATTCAATATTGGATTCTCCATAATAGTAGTTACCAACAATTGAGCTAAAGGCAAAGAAGATAATGGCAATAGCAATAAAGTAAGGTGCCCATTCACCTACATGGACAGCAAGTGAGTTTTGCGTAAGGATAATGCCATTGCTTTCTCCTTTGTCATATAAGCCCGCTAAAATAATGATAAATGCGGTTGCTGTACAAATCATAATCGTATCAAAAAAGACACCTAAGCTCTGTACAAGCCCTTGTTTAGCTGGATGTGAGGTATTAGCTGTAGCCGCTGCATTAGGCACACTCCCCATTCCAGCCTCATTAGAAAACAAACCACGACGTACACCTTGCATAATGGCGATACCAATTGCTCCTCCAGCAGCCTCCTGAAGTCCAAAAGCTTGTGTGAAAATAAGCTTGAAAACGGCAGGGATTTCAGATAAGTTTGTGACAACCACATAGAGTGCGACAAATAAATAGAAAATAGCCATAACGGGTACAAGGACCTGTGTCACTTTTACAATTCTTTGAACCCCACCAAAAATTATCAAGGCTGTTAATACGACTAATATAACTCCAATAATCCAAGGTCTTATACCAAACGCTTCACCTACAGAGGTTGCAATTGTATTAGACTGTACAGCATTAAAAATAAAGCCAAAGCTTAATGTTAGCAGAATACTAAAAATAATCCCAAGCTTGCGTTGTCCTAACGCCTTCTCCATATAATAAGCTGGTCCACCACGAAATGTTTCGCCATCCTTCACCTTGTATACCTGAGCTAAAGTACTTTCAATAAAGGCAGTTGCCATCCCTAATATAGCAATGATCCACATCCAAAATACTGCACCTGGTCCACCTACACCAATTGCTAAAGCAACACCAGTAATATTACCTGTCCCTACACGCGAGGCTGCGCTTATCGTAAAGGCTTGGAATGGCGAAACTCCTGATTCCCCTTCTCTTTTTTCAACAATTAAGCGGAACATTTCTGGGAAAAGTCTAATTTGTACAAATTTTGTGCCGAATGAAAAATATAATCCTGCTACTAATAATAGTATGATAAGAATATAGGTCCATAATATTGAGTTCGTGTTATTGACAATAGTAGATATCCATTCCATCAGCTTTCCTCCTTTCACAATACGTTTTAGTCTACACTTATTTTTTATTAAAAATCAACTTTTTGAAAATAATGAATTATGGTAATATTATGGTGTTAAAATCGAGAATTATAGCCTATCTTAACAGATAAGGGTTGTGGAAATGTTTACTTTCTGAAGTCAAAATAACATCAAAATATGATGGGGATATCGATGCAAGAGTAAAGAAAAAGATATTATGTTAAAAGGAGGAGAGAGGATGGCATTCTATTTTCAACTTTACTGGCATTTTTTACTGATGATTATGGTGATAATCATGTTGGCAGGATTAATCACTTTTCTCATTCCACGTATTCCATCTGTATTAGTTCTGGCTTTTAGCGGCCTAATTGGTTTGATTTACTCACGTTTAATTGAAATGGAACAGGCTTATCTATTTTTTACTAGTATTAATCTATTGACCACAATTCTTCCAATTTTATTAATTAGGTATTTGCAATATTTGAAAAGAACGGCTGAAGAAATGGAGAAGCGCAATAGACGAAGCGAATCCTCATAAGTGGAAAATACCTTTTTGAGATTAAATTAATATATAATGGTAGAAAAGGAGAAAAGTAAATGAAGACAATTGGACTGATTGGTGGCATGAGCTGGGAATCTTCTTCGGAGTATTATCGACTACTTAATGAAGAGGTAAAAAGGCTGTTAGGAGGTTTACATTCGGCAAAGTGTATATTGTATAGTGTAGATTTTCAGAAAATTGAACATTTTCAAGCGAGGGGGGAATGGGACAAGGCTGGTGAGGTGCTTGCTGAAGCTGCCTATTCTTTAGAGAATGCAGGCGCAAGTTTTATTGTTATATGCACCAATACTATGCATAAGGTGGTGGATAGCATTCAGCAGAGGATTAAGATCCCCATTTTACATATAGCTGATGCAACAGCCCATAAAATAGTAGAGACGGGTTTACAAAAAATAGCTCTTCTCGGGACAAAGTATACGATGGAGCAGGATTTCTATAAGAATAGAGTGGAAACCTTCGGAATTACTGTACTTGTTCCACAGGCGGAGGAGAGAGTAGAGGTCAATCGAATCATTTATGATGAATTGTGTTTAGGGGAAATTAAGCCCTCTTCTAAACATTATTATTTACAAGTAATTGATAGCCTTGTAAAGTCTGGTGCGCAAGGAGTTATTCTTGGTTGTACAGAGATAGGGTTGCTAATCAAGCAGGATGATATACATATTCCTGTTTTTGATACAACGATGATACATGCCCATGCTGCTGTCATGAAAGCTATTCAAAAGGGGGAATAAAATTGCCAGGTAAAATTCGGGATAGAGGCATTTCAATTGGGACGCTGCCCGTTGGCGAAAAAAATTGCATTACAGATGTAGCAGACGTATGTGTGGGGCATATGACAATTGATGAAGCATTAACGCAAGATGGCGCATATGCATGTACAGGTGTAACCGCCATTTTACCGCATAAGGGTAATTTATTTCAGCAAAAGGTTACAGGAGCAAGCTATGTCTTAAATGGCTTTGGAAAAACAACGGGACTAATACAGGTAAATGAGCTGGGGGTTATTGAAGCACCTATTATGCTCACCAATACTTTCGGTGTTCCAGCTGTTACACAGGGGGCATTGCAATATATGCTTGACATGAATCATGATATTGGGCAAACAACAGGAACGATTAATATTATCGTGGGCGAATGTAATGATAGTTATTTAAATTCAATACGCGCCTGTTCAGTAACACCGGAGCATGCTATAGAAGCGATTCGCATTGCAACAAATGATGTTGCACAGGAAGGAGCAATTGGGGCAGGTAAAGGAATGATGTGTTTTGGCTATAAAGGAGGAATTGGCTCCTCTTCTCGCATTGTCCACTATGAGACAATCACCTATACCATAGGCTGTATGGTGCTTAGTAATTTTGGGCAAAGCACAGAATTTTTAGCGCAACGATATGGTGAGACAGTTGTATCTTCTCAATCGACTATACCTCCAACAGATGGCTCCATTATCATTGTACTGGCAACGGATGCCCCACTTAGCAGTCGTCAATTAACACGTGTTATTAAACGCTGTGGTATCGGACTTGGTCGAACAGGAAGCCATTTTTCCCATGGAAGTGGTGATATTGTTATTGGCTTTACCACTGCACATTGTATTCCTCATATATCAAATCAACTTGTGGAGACACGCACACAGCTTCGCGAGGATCATCCTATTATGAATCAGCTATTTACGGCAGCGGCAGAGGCAGCAGAGGAAGCCATTTTGAATTCCTTATCACAGGCAATAACTACAGTAGGCAGAGATGGGCATAAAGTAGAAGCCTACCCATTTTTCGAAAAGTAGTAGCTCATAAAAGTTATTGAGTCATGAAAATGGTTCAATAGCTTTTTTTATTTTTTCAGTTATTATCAACACTCGCTACGAATAAACTCCATAAAAAAGTGAAAAAGAATAAATTTCGACTATTAGCAGTCATTTATGTCGTCCATTGTTTGATGATTAGAAAATAACTATTATTATGTATTTATTCACTATTTATCTAGTCAACGGCATATAGGTAAAGAAACTGAATTATCTGAAAAATATTTATTTTTTTGCTTGATTGGAGTGATGCATATTAAGAAAAGCATTTTTCATCCGATTACAGCTAATAACGCTTCATTTCATTCCTCGGAAATTGCTGTGGGTGAAAGCTTTGAGCCGCTAATTAAAATCGAAGGACAGCATCCTAGAATTTTTACAAAGCCTATTTACCATCAACAAAAGATACCTAATAGCTTACAGGTGATCTACGTACGTGAAGGTGTCTATGAGCGATTAAAAGAAGCGCTTTCGATATTGCCAAAAATATATAGTTTAGTGTTATATGATGGCTATCGTCCCTTTCAAGTACAACAGTATTTGTTTACACATTTTGCACAGGAGATTGCACAACGATTTCCGCATTTGTCTGCACAAGAAATTGACTGTGAAACGCGAAGATATGTTGCATTTCCAAGCCTTGATTGCGCTCATCTTGTTCCCCATTTAACAGGGGGTGCTGTCGATATCACATTGGGGGATATAAATGGTCATGCATTGAATCTTGGCACAGCTTTTGATGAAATCAGTGCAAAATCCGCGACACGTTATTTTGAACTATTTCCAAATGAGAATCCCAAAGCCTGCACCTATAGAAGGCTTCTCTATAATTGCATGACTATGGCAGGCTTTACCAACTACTCAGAGGAATGGTGGCATTTTGATTACAACAATATTGCTTGGGCTAGGAGAGTTCAAGCACAGTCAGCGAGTTACGGAGCAGTGCAGGCAGTTATTCATAATCATTATGTAAAGGAGTTTAATTTTATATGAAGGTTTATATAAGCGCAGATATTGAAGGAATTACGGGGACTACAGTATGGAGTGAAACGGAACTAAATGCCCCAGATTATCAGTTTTTCCAAAAACAGATGACCCTGGAGGTAGAAGCTGCGATTGAAGGGGCAATTGCTGGCGGAGCTACTGAAATATTATTAAAGGATGCACATGATTCAGCTCGAAATTTAGACATTTCAAATCTACCCATTCATTGCAAGATTATTCGTGGATGGACCTATGACCCAATGTGTATGGTCGCAGGATTAGATAAAACGTTTGATCGAGCCATTTTTATTGGCTATCACAGTAAAGGGGGAAGTGAGCGCAATCCTTTGGCCCATACACTCTGTGTATTTGCAGATGTCAAAATTAACGGGGAGTATGCCAGCGAATTTCTCATTAATACGTATGCAGCAGCATTACATGGGGTTCCAGTTTCATTTGTTAGCGGGGATGTTGGGCTAACAGAAGAAATTCAGACCATAAATGAAAACATTGTCACTTTTGCCACGAAAGAAGGAATCGGTAATGCAACGATTAGTGTCAGTCCTAAATTGGCCATTCAGGAAACAAAGAGACTAGTGGAGGAGGCTATGAAAGTTCCACGTAAATCCTTACAAGTATCCTTACCTGAACACTTTAAAATAGAAATTATTTATCGTGACCATACACGCGCATATCGCAATTCCTTTTACCCTAATGCTACATTTAAACCACATAATACAGTGGAATTTATCACAGATGATTTTTATGAAGTGCTTCGAATTTTACAGTTCTTAACATAAGCAAATTTATAGAGAGGGGAATAAATTCTGGCAATTTGTCGAGCAATTGGACACGCTCTTCTTGTCTATTAGGCAAGCAACCGTTTTTAACATCGGGGCAAATATCAAATTATCCAAGATTATCAACAATAAAATAATGTGATTCAGATGAACATTCAGGTGCTATTTCGAGCAGTTTTATCGCTCCATTTTAACGGCTTGCCTCTAACGTGAAGGTGGGGTGAATCTAACTGCTTATTTTATGCGAGACAAAAAAGAAACTAAGGGGGATGCCTATGATGAAAAGGTATTGGTGGCTTTTCGTATGTCTTGTCGCATTGCTTTGTGCAGCCTGTAGTGATGATTCTTCGAGTGAAAAAAAATCAGAGTATCGCGTTGTCTATTCAGGGGAAATAAAAACGTTAAATTATTTAAAAACCTCTGAAACCAATGAGTTTGCGGTGGCAGCGAACTTAGTCGATGGATTAATTGAGTATGATAAATATGGTGTCGTACAGCCTGGCTTAGCGAAGGAATGGTCTTCCAATGATGATGCCACGGTATGGACATTTAAGCTTCGTGAAGATGCAAAGTGGATTACTCATGATGGGAAGGAATATTCGAATGTTGTTGCCCAGGATTTTGTAGATGGCTTACATTATGTTCTGGACGCAAAGAATGAATCATCAACAGCGTGGATTGCTACGGTTGTTAAAAATGGGGAAGCCTTCTATAACGGTGAGTTAACGGATTTTAAGCAGGTTGGCATAAAGGCAACAGATGAACATACAGTAGAATATACTTTAGAAACACCTACTCCTTATTTTCTTTCTATGTTGAATTATGTCTGTTTCTTCCCAGTAAACGGAAAATTTATTGAGGAAAAAGGGGATAGCTTTGGAACAACACGTGAAAATTTCCTGTATAACGGATCCTATATTTTAGACAAATTTGAACCACAAAATGAGCGTGTACTTGTAAAAAATGAATTGTATTGGGATAAGGACAATGTGCTTATTGATCGTATTCGCTATAAATACAATAAAGAAGCGGCTACGGTTGCACCTGAATTATTTTTACGAGGGGAAATCGACTCCGCAAGTATTCCAACATCCATTATTGATGAATGGTTCAAAGATGATAAGAAAAAATCACAAGTTCGTCAAACGCAAAATAACTTCTATACGTACTTCTATGCACTAAACTTCAATCCTCAATTTGATGCAGAGTATGAGCCTGACAACTGGAATGTCGTAGTCAACAACAAGGATTTCCGTAAGTCCTTATTCCATGCTCTTGATCGGGTTTCTGCCATGTTAACTTTAGAACCATATAATCCAAAAGATTTGCTTAGCAATACAATTACTCCTAAAAATTTTGTTGATGTAGATGGTCTCGATTATACGCAACTAGCACCGTTAGCGGATATTGCGAATCAGGATTCCTTTAAAAAAGAACAGGCATTGGCATACAAGGAAAAAGCAATGACTGCACTTGAAGGAAAGGCGACATTCCCTGTAAAAGTGTTAATGCCATATAATGCTGGTAGTCCAGATTGGGCTAATCGTTCTCAAGTGGTGGAACAGCAAATTGAGAAATTATTAGGAACAGACTATATCGATATTATTGTAGAGGCAGGACCATCCACAGGCTTCTTATCGGAAGTTCGTCGCCCTGGTAAATTTGCATTACTAGAAGCCAACTGGGGACCTGATTATGCTGATCCATCAACGTATACGGACCCATTTACTGTAGATGGAACTTACAATAAACCAGAACTAGCGGAAGGCTATACAGAAGCTAATGGTAAATCAAACTATCAAAACTTAGTGGACGAAGCAAAATCGGCAATCGATACAGCAAAACGATATGAATTGTTTGCGAAGGCTGAGGCTTTCCTTATTGATGAAGCATTTGTCATTCCTTATTCAGTAGGTGGAAGCGGCTATGTTGCCTCTAAATTAAATCCTTTCGAGGCTCAATATTCCCCATTTGGAGTGACAGCAGAGAAATTTAAGGGACAACAGCTTTTAGATAAACCAATGAGCAATGATGAATTTAAAGAAGCGCTAGCAAAGTGGGAGCAGGAACGTGCGAATGCCTTAGCAAAAGCAGCACAGTAGGATCAACGTTGGGCGTAGTGTTAACAAGGAGATTCCGAATAAAAAATATCGGCATCTCCTTTCATCTTTCTGAAAAAGGAGGATAATTCCATGCTGTGGTATATAGGGAAGCGACTTTTACAATCTGTGGTTACTCTTTTTATCATCCTAACAATTGTTTTTTCATTATTACGATTAATGCCAGAGGAAGGTTATTTAGGAGCAGCAGCTGATAAAATGTCGCCTGCGCAACAAGAAATTTATTTAACAAATTTAGGATTACGTGATCCTTTATTGGTCCAACTGGGTAACTTTTACAGTAAATTGTTCCAAGGAGATTTGGGGAAATCTGTTACCTACAGGACAGATGTACCAGTCGTTACAATTATTGCAGATAAAATTATGTATTCCTTGGCTTTCGGTTTAGGGGCTGTTGTGTTATCTCTAATGCTTGGTGTTCCACTTGGTATTTTAATGGCTCAAATGAAAGGGCGTTGGCTGGATCGATTGGGGACTGGCTATATAGTGATTGTCGTCGCAGTGCCAGCTGCTGTTTACTATTTAGTTATTCAAATGTATATTACGGAAATTTTTCATTTGCCAATGCTTTTTGATGTGTATAAGCCCATTACCTGGATTTTACCACTTGCTTCAATGGCATTAGCACCAACTGCCTCCTATGCCATGTGGATGCGACGTTATATGGTGGATGAATTAAACAAGGATTATATTAAGCTAGCACGAGCAAAAGGCATGAAAGAGCGGACATTAATGTTTAAACATGTTTTACGAAATGCCTTTATACCTATGGCACAATATTTACCTGCAACGATTCTTTTTACCATTACCGGCTCCATTTATATTGAGTCTTTGTACTCTATTCCTGGAATGGGTGGCTTACTCGTTGATGCGATACAGCGCCAAGATAACACCATTGTACAGGGCTTAGTCCTTGTTTTTTCTTCACTTGGGATTATTGGATTGATTTTAGGGGATATTGCCATGGCACTTGTTGATCCACGGATTAAATTGGGGAAAGGGGAGAGTGTACGCTAATGGGTATGTATTCAGAGGAAATTAATAATATTTCTCATAGATCACGTGAAGCATTATTTGAATTTGCAGTAACGGATGAGCGTCAGGCAGAAGAAACAGCCTACTCAAACTATTCCTATTGGCGTTCAACCTGGAAATCCTTTTTAAAAAATCGAATCGCCATCTTATTGTTAGTCGGCGTATTAATGGTCATAACCTTCACAATTCTTCAACCATATCTACCAGCACAAAAATCTCCTACTGAAATTTATTTAGATGAACAAACAGGTCTACAGGCACGGAATATTGCTCCAAATACTGAATTTTGGTTTGGGACAAACTCCATTGGACAGGATTTATGGTCTCGTATTTGGGCAGGGACAAGGACCTCTTTATTGATTGGCTACGTCGTAGCCATCGTAGAAGCTATTATCGGAATAACAATCGGTACACTTTGGGGCTTTTCGCGTAAATTGGAGTTACCAATTACACAACTATACAACATCGTTGATAATATTCCGACAACCATTGTGTTGATTTTAATGTCTTATATTTTACGTCCTAGTGTTTCCACCATTATTATTGCGATGTGTATTACAGGTTGGGTTGAAATGGCGAGGTTTATTCGCAATCAAATTGTCATTTTGCGTGATCGTGAATATAACTTAGCGTCAAAATGTTTAGGGACACCAGATTATCGCATTATTTTAAAAAACCTCTTACCTTATCTAATTTCAGTCATAATGCTACGCATGAGTCTGGCAATTCCATTTGCTATAGGTGCTGAGGTTTTTTTAACCTACATTGGATTAGGCCTACCAATTAGTGAGCCATCCTTAGGGAATTTAATTAATGAAGGACGGGTGCTAATGATGTCTCCAGAATTACGATATCAGCTTATATTTCCGAGTATCGTTTTAAGTGTGATTACAATTGCATTTTATATTATAGGAAATTCATTTGCAGATGCAGCAGACCCCAAAAATCACGTATAAAGGATGAGGATATTGACACAAGCACTATCTTGTATTTTAACTATTCAAAACCTAGTGATTAAATTTTCGCTCCGTGGCAGGGTGCTAACAGCCATTCGTAATATCTCTCTTGATTTGTATAAGGGTGAAAGTATGGCAATAGTGGGTGAATCGGGTTCGGGAAAATCGGTGCTAATGAAATCAATCATGGGCTTGCTTGATAAAAATGGTTACATTGATCAGGGTCAGATTATGTACAACAACCGGGATTTGACACAATTTAACACTGAGCGGGAGTGGTTAGCTATTCGAGGAAAAGAAGTGGCGATGGTGACTCAGGACCCAATGACATCATTAAATCCGCTGAAAACGATTGGCAAGCAAATTGAGGAATGCGTAATTTTACATCAGTCCCTAAAGGGTAAAGCGGCATATATAGAAACCTTGAAATTATTAAAGGATGTTGGCATTCACGATGTGGAAAAACGTTTCAGGCAATATCCACATGAATTTTCAGGTGGAATGCGTCAACGAATAGTCATCGCTATTGCATTAGCTTGTAAACCGAAAATATTAATTTGCGATGAACCGACAACAGCCCTAGACGTTACAATACAAGCGCAAATTTTACAGCTTTTAAAGCATCTCCAACAAAAATATGAGCTAACAACCGTCTACATCACGCATGATTTAGGTGTCGTTGCTAAGGTAGCCGATCGTATTGCCGTTATGTATGCAGGAGATATTATCGAAATTGGTAAGACACATGAAATTTTCTTTAATGCTAAGCATCCCTATACATGGGCACTCATTTCCTCATTACCACAGCTAGGCTCAAAGGGCGAGCAGCTTTATTCCATTAAGGGCACACCGCCAAATCTGTTCCAAGATATTAAAGGAGATGCCTTTGCGCCACGCAATCCATACGCGTTAAAGATTGATTTTGTGGAACGTCCTCCATTTTTTCAAGTAAGTGATACACATTATGCCCGTACATGGCTGTTAGATCCTCTTGCTCCTAAAGTACAACCTCCTGAAGCACTGCAGGCATTTTTTGAAGAAGGGAGACGATATGCACATGAGTCATAAGGAGGTTCTAGTTGAGGTTAAAAATTTAAAGATAGCTTTTGGTAAGGGTAAGCATAAATTTATGGCAATTAATGATGTTAGCTTTACTATTTTTAAAGGTGAAATATTTGGCTTAGTTGGAGAATCAGGCTCAGGGAAAACTACAATTGGTCGAGCTATTATGCGTATCAATGATGTGACTGAGGGGCAGATCATTTATCGTGGTCGGAACATTCATGGCAAAATTGCGAAAAGCTGGGATCGGGAAATTACCCAGAAAATCCAAATGATTTTTCAAGACCCTATGGCATCCCTTAATGAACGGGCTAAGGTTGATTATATTATCTCTGAGGGATTACTCAATACCAAAAACTACAACAATGATGTGGATCGCCAACAAAAGGTGCGGGCTGCACTTTTAAATGTAGGATTATTACCAGAGTTTTCAAGTCGCTTTCCACATGAATTTTCAGGAGGTCAACGTCAGCGTATAGGTATTGCACGAGCTTTAGTAATGGAGCCGGAATTTATTATTGCAGATGAACCCATTTCGGCCTTAGATGTCTCTATTCGTGCACAAGTTTTAAATTTATTAGCAAACCTACAGCAGCAAAAAAATTTAACCTATTTATTTATTGCACATGATTTGTCAGTAGTACGCTTTATTACGGACAGAACAGCAGTTATTTATAAGGGAAGAATCGTTGAGCTAGCAGAAACAGAGCGGCTGTTTTCTAATCCTATTCATCCCTATACGCGAGCATTGCTATCAGCCGTACCAGAGCCTAATCCCTATAAGGAGCGTAATAAAATCGTAGACATCTATGATCCAGCACAGCATTGTTATGATAGAAATCCTCCGTCGTTTAAAGAAGTAGAAGAAGGGCATTTTGTCTTGGCAAATGAAGAGGAAATGGCAAAATACCAAACATCACTACAAATGGAGGTACACAAATGATATTTCCAAAAGCTTTAAAAATAGGGGATACAGTTGGTCTTATTAGCGCTTCAGGTGCCACTCCACCTGACAAATTAAAGCCAGCAATTGAAAGTGTTGAAAGGCTTGGATTAAAGGTGGTTGTTGGAGAAACATGTCAGGCAAGGCATGGTTATTTAGCGGGAACTGATCAACTTCGTGCGTCTGACGTCAATCAAATGTTTAATGATTCAGCGATTGATGGTATCTTCTGTATTCGTGGAGGTTATGGGGCTACAAAAATTCTACCACTTTTAGATTTCGATGTAATAAGAGCCAATCCAAAAGTCTTTGCTGGTTATAGCGATGTTACAGCTTTACACATTGCCATTAATCAGAAATGTGGCTTTGTGACCTATCATACGCCTATGCCATCAACGGAATTTATTCAGCAGGATATGGATGAATATACATGGAATTCCTTTAAACAACAGGTGATGGCAACAACTTGTCATGATTACCTGCTAAAAAATCCACCTAGTCGCAGTTTGACAACGCTTGCTGCTGGTCAAGCAACGGGACAGCTAATTGGAGGAAATCTAACACTAGTAACAGCCTCACTTGGCACCCCATATGAAATAGATACTAAGAATAAAATATTATTTTTAGAGGATATTGATGAAACTGAACATCGGGTAGATCGAATGCTCACACAGCTTAAATTAGCGGGCAAGCTTGATGAGGCTGCGGGTATTTTATTAGGAGCTTGGACTAATTGCGGGCCAGATAACCCGAAGCATCCAGAGCATAGTTTAACGTTACAGACTATTTTTCAAGAGATTTTAGTGCCACTAAAAAAGCCCATTCTAATGGATTTAACGTGTGGTCACTGTTTACCAACAATGTCTTTACCTCTTGGTAGCACCATCTCTTTGAATACAGAAAACCAACAAATAAGAGTTATTGAGTAGGTATATTATATGGAATGTGCTATTCAAAGAATGCTTGAAGAAGCTCCATATAACGTACATTTATTTGTCAAAGACCCAAATACAAATCACTATTTCATACAGGAAAAGCTACATGAGGTTTTTTCCAGCGCCAGTTTAATTAAAGTGCCTATTTTACTTGGGGTGTTGACATATTTAGAACGCTACCATCAAGATGTCCATCAAGAGATTAGAATAGCACCAGAAGAATGGGTTGACTATAGTGTTATCAGTGAACAGCGGATTGAACAAAGTACTATCTATGAGCTACTGGTGTGGATGATTATTACAAGTGATAATGCAGCTACCAATGTCCTGATTGACTTTATCGGAATGGAATTCCTCAACCATTATTTTCGACAAATTGGTCTTAGTCAAACAAGATTGCAAAGGAAGATGATGGACTTCGAAAAGCTGGAAAGAGGAATTGACAATCTCACTTCAGCAAATGATATGGCTCATCTTTTTTCACGAATCTATCAACAAGATCTGCTACCTAAACAATTTAGTAAGTTGACAATCGATATTTTAAGTCGTCAGCGTGTCCATGAATCACTAAAACGTTATTTAGTAGATGATGTGAAAATGGCTCATAAAACAGGTGATCTTGAAACAGTCGAGCATGATGTTGGCATTGTTTACAATGGCTCAAATGATTATCTGATAGGCGTTTTTATAACTGGGGTAACCAACAATGAGTATGCAAAACAGCTTATCGGTCGGATTTCAAAAAGTGCTTATGAGCATTTGATGAAGCGAAAGGGGTGACCAAATGAATGCTATTGTGACGGCAATGATTGCAAATTTACATGCCATGCCACAGGAAGAATCCGAACTGGTCGACGAGGTACTTAATGGCATGCCTGTAAAGATTATTGCTAACATAGATGCTAATTGGGTACGTATACAGACAGCCTATCGATATGAAGGATTTTGCCAAAAAAAATATTTAATTATGGATGAGGAAAAAACAAACACTTGGCTACAAGAAGCCAATCATTTCATTATTCAAAGCTTTGCAGATATTTTACAATATCCGCAAATTCAAAGTAGCAAAATAATGACGCTAGTAAAAGGCTCAATTGTCCGATTTTTAGCAAGTAAAGAGGACGATTCGGAGTGGGTGTCTGTACAAATAGCATCTGGTGAAATAGGATATACACGAAGAAAATGGCTTCAACCAAAAGTTGCTGAAAATAGATTATTAGATTCGCAATTCCGAGAAAATGTTGTGCAAACAGCACTAAGCTATTTAAATGCTCCCTACCGTTGGGGAGGTAAATCTCCTTTAGGCATTGATTGTTCTGGGCTTTGTTCAATGGTCTATATGCTACATGGCGTACTGATTTACCGAGATGCTAAAATTGTTGATGGTTTTCCGATTAAACAAATACCCTTCAAGCATCTGCAAAAGGGTGATCTATTATATTTTCCAGGACATATGGCCTTATATATGGGTGATAGCCTTTATATTCATTCTTCACTTGGAGGGAGTGAGGTAAGTATAAATAGTTTGGATAGCAAACATTCACTTTATCGCAAAGACCTAGCTACAAGACTTACGGCTGTGGGAAGCATATTTATTTAATTTATTTTAATGAATGTGGAGAAGTGAATTGGTGCAATTGTTTATTTCCAATCATTTCAAGAATACCTTTGTTGAGCAAGATGCTTCTGTATAAAAACAGAGTGCATCTTTTTTGTTTTCATCAAACTATGGGGGTAAAATATGCAATCGTCATAGGTGAAATGGAGATGGAAGATCATGAAATTTCTTACGGGTAAATAGCAGATAAAATCGATGTATATCCTCAATGAATGGTTAATAATAGTTAGTTAGAATGGGATTATTTTATGCTATAATAAATCAAAAGTAAAAGGACAGGAGGGGATGTATTGGACACTGATTTAAAAGAATTATTGCGTTCTGTTTTAAGGGAAGAGTTAGCACCGATTAATCAACGATTAGATGGCATGGATAAACGATTAGGTGGCATGGATATACGATTAAATGGCATGGATAAACGATTTGACGGTATTGAGCAGCGCTTAGATAAAATTGAAAGTGATGTACAGGAACTAAAAGCTGGACAAGCTGAGCTTCAGAAAAACATTGTTGAAAATTTAGGGAATTTCACTGAAAAAATTGCTCATCAAGTAGAGGATAGGACGGGTGCATTAAATAAACGTGTTTTTGAAGTTGAGACAGTGATTCAAAGATTGACGAATCAGTAAAATGAATGTTAGTAGTTTAGCTTATTGCTATAAATGTTTGTATAAGAAGAGTTTAAAAATCTCCATGCCACAAAGGGGTGTCCCAAAGTAGCATGGAGATTTTAATATTGATAAATATTTAATTCTTGGCCTGCTTCGATTTTATCAGATCGGAGCTGATTCCATTGTTTAAGGGATGTTACTTTCACCTTATGTGCCTCGGCAATATGCGTAAGAGAATCACCGTCAGCCACGGTAATTGTTTTTTTATTTTTTACAGGACTATCGTATTGCCCTAGGTCATATTTTGCAATGACTGTATTGAGTTTTTCATTGTATTTGGAATCTGTTGCATAAGAACCTGTTAAGAATTTAGTGGCATCTGTATAGGATTTCGTGTTGCTTTTAAATACTCCTGCATAGAAATCTTTATTCCAGGAAACACCGTTACGCAGTAATCTTACATAGTCTTTCATGGATTCTTCATAGGAAGGATATTTGCGAAATTCAGCCATCACAGTTGTCATGTTCCCTGAACCATCGTCCTCAGATGTTTCAAGTGTTACTGAGTTATTTTGGTAACGACCTTTCATTCCAAATAAATTATTATTTGGTGCAGCGCTAAGTCCACTTTGACCATGCTCACTTTCTAAAATGGCTTGTGCAATCATAACGGATGCGTATAAATCATTTTCAGCTCCAAGTTTTCGTGCAGTTTCCGCAATGGAGCCAATAAATTCTTCCACGCTTGGACGATCATCCACAACTTCAGGAATTGTGGTTTCACGCGTATTAAACAGCTGCGTTACCATAAAAAATGAAATACAGATAACAATAGTAGCAATCATTAGACCTTTGAAGAAATTTATGATGTATTTCATAGTTTCATTGATGTTGGTAGATTACAACATCTCCCTCCTTTCTATCAAAGTTTAGCTATCTCTAATTATTGCAAAGAGTGCAAAAGAAATAAAGAGATGTTTAGTTGAATAGATTCCGTCATTAATAGAACGTCACTAACTTCAATTAGTTCCTAGCTAGATCTACCGTTGAATTTCCATCAATAAAAAATTCAAGTTGGAAATGAAATATACTTTATTATCTAGCTTTTAATAATTAATTAACGATAAACATTAAATAATTATTGTAAAAGATAAAATGGAATGTATAATAAAAGATAAGAAAGGGGATGCTTGATATGGAGCAGACAATCCAAAGTAAGGAATTTCGATTGTTAACTAAAGGATTACGCACAATTTTCACCATTTTAATGGTTCTGATGATTTTTGCGCTAACAATGATAGGTGTTCTTTTGGTAGCAGTATTTATAGTGACGGAAAAGGAAGTCCATAATATACTTGTACATGGGCAGATCGCCGCCTCTATTCACCTTGGAGGCTTGAAAATCGAATTAGCCAATCAAGTAGCCAATGATTTTCATTTCTCTAAATGGAATGTCTTGAAATTATTATTTACTGCTACAATATACATAGCACTATTATTATTTATCGTTGTGCAAGTTAGAAATGTGTTAAGCAACTTAAGCAAAGGAATTATTTTTTCAGGAACGAATAGTAGAAAAATGGAATGGATTGCTTATGCTATCGTATTTTTAAGCTTAACAGTTGGAGCATTCCGTACGTATGTAACCTATACCATTTTTGAACAATTTAAATTAGCAGAATTGCTAGTCGAAACGGGATTAATCAAAGGGGTAGCCTACCAATTTACGGGGGTTAATTGGACTCTTTTACTATGTGGATTAGTCATTTGGACGATTGCCCGTGTATTCCGATATGGAGCGTTTTTACAAGATGAATATGATGCAACAGCTTAGGAAGTGAAAAAATGACAATAATTATTCGATTAGATCGAATGCTTGCTGATCGAAAAATGCAGCTAAGTGAGCTAGCAGAAAAAGTAGATGTATCAATTGTCAATCTATCCAATTTAAAAACAGGAAAGGTTCGTGCCGTGCGTTTCTCTACATTAAATGCAATCTGTAAGGCATTGGGGTGTCAGCCAGGAGATATTCTAGAATATGTAGAGGATGAAGAATCATAGAGACCTTAAGAGTAGAATGCTCCCAGGGTCTCTTTATTTATGAATAAATATTATATAATGAATGCTATCTTTGAAACAGTGGGTTAGGAGGGACAATCAAACATGAAGGCTTTTGCTTTTCTATTTATTTCAATCATCTCAGAGGTTTTTGCCAGCTCAATGTTAAAACAAACAGATGGCTTTAAACGTATACTACCGTCTATCGGTGTCGTAGTTGGATATGGTACAGCTTTTTATTTTCTTTCCCTAACATTGCAATCTTTAGCCATTGGTACTGCATATGCGATATGGGCTGGAGTGGGAACGGCACTAACAGCCATTATTGGTGTGATCTTTTATAAGGAATTAATGAATCGAAAAAAACTTTATGGAATTTTATTTATTATTATTGGTGTAATTGTTCTCAACCTTGCAGGTGGCGGACATTAAGGAGGAGTAACAATTGAGAGGTTATCTGTTTTTAACGTTATCGATTATTAGTGAGGTGTTTGCGACAACAATGCTTAAGCTTTCAGAGGGGTTTACCATTTTAGGTCCATCAATAGCGGTTGGATTCGGATATGGGCTTTCGTTTTTCTCATTATCCCTGTGCTTGAAAACATTACCACTGAGTCTAGCATATGCGATATGGTCTGGAGTAGGAACGGCACTTACCGTAATTGTGGGTATCGTTATATGGGGAGATTTATTTAATCTATACTCAGCTATTGGAATAGTCATGATTATTGGCGGTGTCATTCTACTAAATCATGGAGATCAACAACATACAACACCATAGAGTCTCAACAAGAAAACGCCCAAATGAATGGACGTTTTTTTTATTTGGAAGAATCTTTAAACTTATAAAAATTAATAGAGAATATAACGGTTAATAATAAGATGACATAGCTAGTTGGAATAACGCTATAAAATCTGTGAATATTTTCAATAGATTGATCAAATATCACCTGACTACAATAGAAGATGGGCGCGAATAATACAATTGAAAAAACGGTATGGTAAAGGCCTATTGTTTTACGAGAGTTAGGAAGCACAGCATGTACAAAAAGCAGTGCTAATAGATGCATGATTACAAAGACAGCTGCCATTTGTATGAATCGACTTGGTAGCTGATGCTGAATAATAAAATAGGGAAATACTATTGAAAAGAAAAGTATAAATAGATAACTAAACATTCTCATTACCTGTACCTCCTTAGTATGGTAGAATAACGCCTACACTTATATGGTGTACAACATCATTTTCTAAATAGGGCAGGATGCTTTCAATTGTACCCGTTAAGACAGCACCACTAACCTTTAAGGAATGTTCATCTGCGTTACCAATAGTATTTTTTAAAATCTCGGCATCGTATACTTTTTCATGGTATGGAAAACTTAATCCTGTTGCATCTTCGCCTCTTTCTTTTATTCTCTCTTTTAAAATAGCAAGTCCTTCTTGTTCATCATTACCATATGTAGCTACTTCATCTAAAAAATTTTGCGCGGACTGAAACGGTTGATCTTTTAAGATGTGAAAGCCATATGCTGAATCACCATTTACTAAACCATAATTTCGGGGTATGAAAGTAGGCATTTGTTTTTTCATTTTTTCTGCCTCTGCTTTTTCTTCCTCTATAGATTCAAGCAGCCCATTTTGAATAATCCATGCCCATTGTGCAGTAGGAAATTGTTTAATCATCTCTTCAAACGTTACTTCTTGTGTGAAGGAAACAGCAACCTCTACATTGTAGAAGGGTGGTAAAGTTTTTAAATAAGACAGGTCGTTTTCAATTTTTGGTTCTGTGTAGGGATAAAATTGGAATACTCGATAACTATTATTGTATCCATTTAGATTACTATTATTTTCAACATATGCTTTTGTTCCTAAAATTGTATAAAAATGCTCAATGGTACCCCATTTAATTTGGTGACCATTAATATCCTTAAATTGATCGGATTTTGTCGTACCTGCTAAGAAAAAATAATTGTAGTTAGTATTAATTGTTTGGATATTAGCGCCTGTAAATAGGCTATCGGTATAATCCTGCAAAGTTTGCTTATCCATTTCCTTATACATAAAATATTGCCCCATGGCAATTAGTCCCCATAATAAGAGTACAATACTTATAAAAACACTTATTGAAATGATAATGATCCTTTTTACTGACTTTCGTTTGGCATTCTTCACTAAATGTTGAAATGATTCATTGTTATTAATAATTGATATTTTCTCCATAATCACCAGTCCTCTCGAAAACTTCACTAAATTTTTTTCGTGCTCGGGCAAGCTGCGTTTTAATGCTTTTATCTGTCGTTTGAAAAAGAATAGCGATTTCATTTAATGTTAATTCAGCGCTATATTTTAATAATAATAACTCCATTTCTTTAGGCTGAAGCATGCTTAATGTTTGTTGAATGGTAGTCTGAGCTTCTTTTTGTAGTACGTATGATTCAGGTGTTTGTTCATCTAATAAATCCTGCAAGTTAAATGTGAGTACATAGTTGTTCGCATGCTTTTTCTTTCGTATGGCATCATAATATTTGTTAATCGCTACACGATATAGCCATGCTTCCGCATAATTTGCATCAATCCCGTCTATGTATTTGATGAATTGATAAGCTGTCTCCTGCAATATATCCTCAGCATCCTGCTTATTAGCGCCCATTTTGAGTAGCGTAAAGTATACTGCTTTTAATTTTTCATGTAATTGAATACCAAATTCCTCATTCATATCAACCCTCCTAATTAGATAACGATTCAATTGGAAAAAGGTAAACAACTATGTAAAAATTTATTTATGCTTTGAACAATAAGATATAACAACAGTGTAATGCTATGGCACGATATTACTTATTTAGTGATCCATTTTTTTGTTAGAGCTTCAATTGTTTTTTGAAAATATTCCAAAATTAGGAAGTTTGAGTTTGCATGACGAAAAAAGTCGTCATATTCCTTCATTCTACATATGATATCGAGAGGGGTTGAATCATTTGTTATAGCTTCAACAGATGACTCAATAAGTCGCGGGAGGGGCTGGAGAAAATTGAATCATGAAAAAAGAAGAAATCATTTTCTATGTGAAGCACTAAACGACATTAAGGTTCTACAGGATATCATGAAGGATTTTCATTCTAAATACTTTGGTCAGTTGCTTGTGAAAATTGTTGGAAGTGATACGATTCCCTTCTTTCTCATAACACATAATGGCTCACATTTACGATTAATGGATACTGTTAATCAGTTTGAAACAGAGTATTTCCGTATAGAGGGTGTTGATATCGAGCGTTGTCGGGGGACGGTTTCACTGCTACGAGCCTATGATTATGAAGGAAAAGATACAAATTTAATAGCTGATGTTGTGAGGTTAGAAAGAACATCCACTGAAAAATCCATTGAATTTAGTGGTATATCTGCAATCCAATTATTAAAACCTGACATGCTAAAAGGGAAATTCATCATTGAACCAAAATGGTAATAAAAACTACTAAATCATTTGCATTGGCAGAATTGATTAGAGAGAGAATCATATGAAAGGGAGAGATAAATGACAATTATCGGAATGTTGCATCATCGACTTGACCCAACAACCGTTATTAAGTCATATGCATATGCAGCCGTTGCAAAAGCGGAAGGGGCTCAATTTTTTTATTTTACACCAAAAAGCATAGATTTTAACAAACGCTCCATAAGAGGAAAGGTATATGAAAATGGTGAATGGCTCGAAAAAATAATGCCTTTCCCAGATGTAGTTTATAATGCAGGTAGTCCAGAAAAATTATCAGTTTCAAAGGAAATTATTGATAAATTAAAAGATGAAATCCCATTTACAACGCATTCTATAGGGAATAAATGGAACGTAATGAAGCGTCTTAAGGAAGCAAAGGAATTTGATAAATATTTAATACCAACAGAAGTTGTAAAAAATGCTGAGTTATTTCATAAATTTTTTACTTACTATAAAAAAGTCGTATTTAAGCCGATAGACGGTCGCAAGGGAAAAGGCATTTATTTTATAACGAAAGCAGGTAGTACGAATTTTGAGGTAAGAAAGGATAGTGAAAAGCGATTATATTCCAAGCACCAGCTTGATGAATTAATTAAAGGGCAACTTGCTACAGGAACCTTTATCATGCAGCCATATATCCAATCTAAAACGAAGGCAGGTCAGGTTTATGATTTCCGTCTTCACGTCCAAAAAAATGGCGAGGGTAAATGGGTTATCACTACTATTTATCCGAGAATTGCCCCTGCTGGTTCGATTATTCCGAATATCAATAATGGAGGATTTACGAATTATTTAGATCCTTTCTTGGAGCAGGAATTCAAGGAAGAGGCCTTTGATATTCGACGCATGCTAGAGCATTTCTCCTTAACATTAGCTCAACACCTAGATGAAATTCAGATGGTGCAATTTGGAGAGGTGATTGATGAAATTGGGATTGATGTGGGCTTAGATGAGCAACAAAAAATTTGGATGTATGAAGTAAACTGGCGACCAGGTTGTCCTCCTGCTTTTTATTTAGAACTAGATGTTGTGATTAATTCTATTCGCTATGCAATGTATCTTGCGAAAAACCAAAAACAAGTGAAAAAAGAAATTAGTCAACAAAAACCACAACAAAAACTACAACAAAAATCACAACCACACCCACAACCAAAAGAGCAGCAGAAACCAATTATTGCTATTACAGGAAGTGCTGGGAAGACAACATCTAAAGCTTTTCTAGGCTCAATATTATCGAGAAAATGGAAAATTTTCGAGTCGAAGGATTATTGGAATACGACTGAGCATACAAAAAAACATGCTGAGGAAATTAACGCTTCTCATGAGGCGGTAGTGCTTGAGTATGGGATGGCTTACCCAGGTATCATTACGAATCACTGTAGTATTATTCAACCGAATATTAGTATTATTACAAATATTGGGTTAGCACACGTTGGTAATTTTGATGGAGATATTAAGGGTGTGGCAAAGGCAAAATCTGAATTAATTCATGGAATGGATCAAAGTGGTTTATTAATCTTGAATAAAGATGATGATAACTCTAAGTTTTTAGAAACACAGCAATTTAAAGGGAAAATTATAACGGTTGGTATTCATCGTCCCGCAGATTATAAAGCCTATGATATTCAATATAAGGATGTTGGTATGACCTTTAAAATAAAGCTTCAGGGACAGGAAATAACAATGTATATTCCTATTTTAGGAGAACATCATGTTTATAATGCTTTGAATGCCATCGCAGCTGCAGATACTTTAGGGTTTAGTCCAGTTGACATTCAAGCAGGGCTGAATTTCAAAAAACCGCCTAGACGGCTTACGATTTATAATTGTCGTGATAATATTACTGTTATTGATGATACAGTTCATTCTCATCCTCAGGGTGTTCGTGCGGCGATTGATGTACTGACAAACATAGCAAAGAAACGTAAAATTGCCATCATTGGTCAAATGCGGGAATTAGGGGATTTGCGAGAAGAGGAGTATCGTAAGTTGGGTGAATATGTTTATGAGCAGGATATAGATCTTTTTATCACATATGGCTTTAGAACGGAGGAAATGGGCGCCGCTGCAAGGGCAATAGGGATGGACCCAGCGAAAGTTTATCATTTTCTAAATAAAGATGAGCTCCATGCACTGTTAGAGAAAATAATCGAACCACATGACACCATTTTAGTTAAGGGTGCTAGTAAAACGAATATGTTTGAGACAGTTAAATTTTTAGATGACACTTATAAGGCGTAAAAAAAAACCGAGTAATTGTCTAATTATAAAAGGACAATTACTCGGGATATTTTTAAAGCAGTGGGGGATATATGTACCCCCACCTTTTTTATGCGACCTTTAAGATGAATTTTATTTCCTTGGCTGCATTGACAGCATTTTGTTTAGCCTCAGCCAATGTAGTGCCCTCTGCAATGACATATGCGTAGCGATGGCCCATGGATAGAGGAGGGGTTAGCAATGTTCCTCTTCTAGGTTTCACATAGACATCTACCACACCTGGTGATTTAGATGCCCTGGTTCTACCAATAACTCTCTCTAAAATGCCTTTACTTTCGACAATGACATATTTTGTGTAGACAAATTTTTTATGTCTTGGCTGAATATTTGGAGGCTCCCCTAATAATAGCTTTAATGTTTCTTCCACTAAATTAAAGCCAAATGCTGCAAAAATCATATTATTCATAGCGCCACCGGAAATTCTTGGATTAATCTCAATAAGCTTCCAGCCGTTTTTTGTTAAACGAAGCTCTAAATGCAGTGCACCATTTTCAATGTTAAATGTTTTAACAATGGATTGAAGTACTTCTTCAAGACCAGTTTGTATATCTGATGGAACTTTTACAAGAACCCCATAGCCTGTAATGATAAAACGTTTACCTTTTGTAATTTCTTGCTCTACAATACCGATCACATGAGGCTTTCGCTTATAGACAATTGCCTCTACTAAATATTGAGGACCATCAATATATTCTTCAATCATAATAGTTTCTCCTAAATTCTTACTTCGAAGATAACGGAGATGATCGTTTAGTTGACTTGAATCTTTGGCTAATAAAACATCTTTTGAGCCCGTTGACTTTGGAGATTTGACAATCAGTGGGAATTCTAGGTTTGTCGGAACGGATTCATGTGGTTTGATAAGAAAAAACTTTGGCGAATAGGATTGATTTTTTAAATAATTTCTAGTTTTTTCCTTATCCTCCATCATTTCAATGGCAGTTGATGATGTATAGTTATCACAAAATTCATCACATAAGATGGAAGCAATATGGACATAGGGATCGACAAAGCTAACAATCGTTTTTATTTCTAATCCTGATTTTGTTAATTTATAAATTTCATCCTTCATGTCTTCTATTTTTGACGTATCAATAAGAATCATTTTATGGATATCTGGATAGGCTCTTCTCTGCTGTAATTGCTTTTCATTGTTTGTAAAAAGTACTGTAAAAAAGCCCATTTTTTCTGCTGCTCTCGTTGCTTCACGACTGGACCCAGATTTGTTTGTACCGATAAATATAATCGTTTTCAGGTATATCACTCCTTTTAGTGGTACTGAGATACTTAATCACAATTATATATATGCGAAGAAATAGTTTTCCTCTAGTTATGTATCTTGTCTACATCCAAGCAACTTTTATGACCAGACATATACTAGTTAGGAAAGGAGGGAAATTGATATGAAGCCTCTTACGGTGAAGAACTTAACAGTGATAACTGCAGGCAATTTAGTGCAAGGGTCCGAGGAAACATTGATTCAGCACGGGGCTTATCGACTAAAGCAAGTGAAAAAAACTAATACGGCTCTTTTTACGAGTAAACGTATTGTTAATTGGAAAAGTCTTGAACCACTTTATCCACTAGTGTTAGTTACAGATTGGTCATACAGTCATAATGAAATTCCTAGGCAAATCATTACTATAAAAGTAACAAATGCAGATGAAGCTTACTGGAAATTTGTAAACTTTTATCGAGATCAATTTAATATTCCGGTAGTAGCCATTACCGGTACTTCTGGTAAAACCACAACAAAAGAGATGATCAAACATATACTTTCAGCAGAGAAAAAAGTATCTGCAACAACTCTTAGCAGTAATTCTAGGACAGCATCTTTACAATATTTACTAAGCATTGATGAGGAAACAGAGGCGGCTGTTTTTGAGACTGCTGTTGGCTCACCTGGAGATGTAACAAAGGCAGGAAAATATTTCAAACCGACAATCGGCATTATTACGAATATTGGGGCACACCATTTAAATTATTGTAAAACATTGGAGGGCTATATCCAGGCAAAGGGAGAAATGCTAGATATTATTCATCCAAAGGGCACATTAATTATTAATGCTGAGGATAAGAACACCAAAAAAATAGATTTTTCAAGATTTCACGGCAACATTATTAAAATAGGAAAACATGAATGTTGCGATTTTAGGGCTGTCAATATTCGCTATCATAATAATGGAATGCTATTTACAATTATCTATAATAACGAGAGCTTTGAGGTATTCGTACCAGGGTTTGGTGAACATCAAGTATATAATGCATTAGAAGCTATTGCAGCTGTTTATGAAATAGGTATAACCATTCCAATGGCAGCAAAACAACTACAATCCTTTCGGCATCTGAATAAGCAGCTTCAGTTATTTGAAGGTATTAATCATTCCGTGCTTATAGATGATACCTGGAGTATAACAACCACTTCGTTGGAGGCAGCTTTAAAAGTTTTACAGACGCTTGGAAAGGACAAGAAGAAAATTGCAGTCATTGGAACAATTACCGATTTAGGCTCATGGGGATATATCATTCATGAGCAGGCAGGAGAATTGATTCATCAAATTGGTGTAGATGTTCTAGTTACTATCGGAGAGCATGCACGAATTATGGCAGATCATGCTGTTGACTTAGGGTTAAGTTCACCAGTTTATACATTTAAAAATAGTTTGCTCGCCTATAAACTATTACAAGATATAGTGGACGAAAATACGATTCTTCTTGTTAAAGGAGATATGTATAGTAAGCAGGTTTCTAATTTAGCAACAGATCTAAAAAGAAAGAAAGGATTACCACCTGAATAGTTTGGTTATCAATTCATTACAATATTTTAATAAAATTTGTTTTCACCTCTCGCTAGCTTAGCGATGTATTTCAAAGAAAGGGGGCAGAGTAAATTTGCAACAAATAAAAGTAAAAAACCTAAGGAAGGTATTGCAAGGGGATTTATTGTGCGGTTCTGAACAATGGTCTGTCAAGCAGGCAATTTATTATAACCGGCATGATTTGACTCAAAGTCATACGCTCATGTTTGTAAGTAGGGGAGATACTATCAATTGGCAGGAGATAGATCGCAAAGGTCCGGCACTAGTTATTTCAGATAAATCGTCAGCAGAATTAAAAAATGCATTAGCCAATACAACTGTTATCCAAGTGAAAAGCATTGGGCAGGCATATTGGACATTTATTGACTATTATCGAAATCTATTTCAAATACCAGTGGTTGCTTTGACAGGGACCTGTGGAAAAACAACAACAAAAGAAATGATTAAGCATATTGCTAGTCGAGAATGGAATGTTCAAGCATCTGTTAGCAGTAAAAATGAACCTCGTCAATCCTTACCGTATTTAACGGGAATCGATAAGTCAACAGAAGCAGCCATATTTGAATTAGGTTTAGGAAATACAGGAAATATTAAACATCAATGTATGATCTATCAGCCTACTATTGGTATTATTACAAATATTGGTGTACATCATCTTGATGGATGTGGAAATCTTGAAGGCTATATAAAAGCAAAGGCGGAAATTTTAGAAGGTATTTCAGAAGGTGGCACATTAATTATTAATGCAGATGATGAAAATACCAAAAAAATTCCCTTGCATACTTTCAAAGGGAAAATTATTACCGTTGGTGTACATGAACAGGCAGACTATAAAGCCACTACCATACAATTTATGAAAAATGGCATGAAGTTTGTACTGCAGGTGTCAGGTGCAAAGTATAATGTATTTGTCCCTGGCTATGGAGAACACCAAGTATACAATGCCTTATCAGCTATCGCTGCGGCAAAGGAAATGGGATTATCGTTCAATACAGCCATCGCTGGTTTGAGAACATTTAAACCAATGGCCAGACATCTAGAATTTTCAACGGGCATAGGAGAAAGTACAATAGTAGATGATACATGGACCAATAATCCAACTTCTGTTGAAGCAGCCTTAAAAGTATTAGATACAATAGGAAAAGGAAAGAAAGTCATTCTTATTTTAGGAGATATTAAACGATTAGGTAGGTTTGAGGAAAAGTATCATCGAGAAATTGGCTCGTTGGTTGCCAAAAGAGATATTCATACGCTTATTACCATTGGCAATCGAGCCGAGCATATCGCAAAGCAAGCGATAAAGGAAGGCTCGAAGGCAGAAATTCATATATTTAAGGATGTCACAGGTGTTTTGGATCTACTAAAATCCCAGCTTGATTCTGAAACGATTGTATTAATAAAGGGACCAATGTCGAGTCGATCCATGATAGAGTTTGCCAATCAATTGAAAGAAAAATAAAAAACCTAGAAGAAATTTTGTATCAAAACGAAGCCTAAGCAATAAATAGGATTGTAGCCTCAATAACTTCTGTGCGAAAGAGAATCGACAGTGATGCCGACTCGTTGTTGCTGTTGCTATCTTTCGCACAGATAACTTGCCATTGAACGTGAAATTTGTCTCTTCGTTCCACTGGCGTTGGAAGCGGGTCATCACTCGCTCATAGAAATTATTCATATGACAAACTATGCCACAATCTAATTTCTTATGTCCCTTGACCAATCATTCTATTAAGTACAGATGATCTTCTATCTAACATCAATACGAATCAATTGTGCACATATTCTCACCAATTCAGCAAGGCCTCCCCTAAAACAAAGATTTTCTTATATTTCGACAAAAATTTTACCTTCAAATATTACCTCGGTCATGTTTTTTAACGCTTAAAAAAAGAAGTACCCTCATGGAGGAATACTTCTTTATATAATTATTCTATAGTATGCAACCAAAGAAGTTTATAAGCTTTTGTCATAGCCTTTCACTCAAATTGAATTTGTTGTTAATTTGAAAAAACACGTTTAGCCGTAATATAATGCTTATCATAATAATCAACGAACATTACTCTAGTAATAATTCCATTTGAATTAGGAATCATAATACGATAATCTCCTGCATATATGCCTACCATTGAAGGTGTTTGAGATCCCGGGGTACTATTAAAGAATACTAAATCACCTTTCTTTAAATTTGCACGTGAAACCGTAGTTCCTAATTTCATTTGCTCTTTTAAATTGGTTGTACCAAGATTTACACCACTTTTACGATAAACATACTCGACAAATCCAGGGCCAGTAAAACGGAGACTTTTTTCATTAATCGTTGAACTCATCGTCACTTTATCTTTATAGCTATAAGCGTTTTCGACAACTTTATCACCCTTTGTTGCAGGGTTAGCGGAAAGTAGGGTAGGTAATACTCTACGGGCTGTTACATAATTCTCTGTATAATAGGGTTTGCTGCTTAAATCTGAAATTACGATGTTCTGTTTAGAATCAGCCATGTGAATGATTTTATTATCCCCAATATACATCCCTACGTGATCAGGATCTGTACCAGTTTTTTTACTTTTAAAGAATAATAAATCACCCTTTTGTAGTTGATTTTTAGCTACATATGTTCCTTGCTTCATCATATAATCTTCATTGTACGTTGCAAGATCGACACCATTTTTCTCAAAAATGTACATCAAAAATGAAGCGCAGGAAAATTTATATGGATATGTAGGCTTGTATACCGTATTGCTGTATGTTGCCTTTCCAATTAAACTTTTACCAGTTTGAATTAGTTGCTCTGCCTTTGCAGCAACAGCCTGTTGATTGTTGAGATTATTAATAGTAGCAGCTTCGACCTCTATTGGCTGAACAGCTGGCTGTACCATTCCTAATGTAGTAAAACCTATTGATAATGCTAATGTAGTGCTTAAAAATCGTTTATTCATGTTGTTAGTTACCTCCTAAAGCTAATGCTAGGATTAATCCTATTTTGGCTCGCCATTGGAATTAATCGTAGCATGAAAAAGCAAGGCTTCTTTGAGGTAAATGTTACCACGCATTGCTGGAAATTGCCCTAATAGCTTGATATAAAAGGCTTCATCGCCTGAGTTTACAGTTTCGTTACAATTGTTTCAATAGGATGTATTGATCTTCATTCAGTAATTGTTTTTTGTATCGAAAGCATAGCTACAGCAACAATTACGCCAATGCGAAGTTGATTTTAATTTAGCATCAATTGAAATGTACCAGTATAGAAAGCAGCCAATTGTAAACTGGCTGCTCGAAAGATTATAATTGTTGAATCATTTCCACACGATTACCGAAGGGATCTCTAAATTCAAAGCGCTCAAAATTTGGGATTGGAATGGATTCAATTATTTCTATGGAGTGCGCTGTTAATCTAGCCTTCCAAAATGCTATATCCTCAACTTGGTAGGCAATATGAGACTTAGTAGTAAAGCGATTAAAGCCTTCCTCTGTTCCAACATGCACCTCCATTTTTCCTACTTGCAACCAAAATCCACCTCTTCCTTTTAAGGAATTAGGTTTTTCAATCTCTTTCAACCCTAAAACCTGACAATAAAAATCCCTGCCTTGTGCTTCAGCACCTTGTGGTATGGTAATCTGAACATGATGCAAGCCAATAATCATTTTTTATCCCACCTTCACATGTAATAATTCTATCTTCATTCAGCAGAAGTCTCCCACCTCTACAGGTCGTGAGATGAATGCGGTTTTGGTTTCTTTTCATTGGGTGTCCAACCATCTACTGAAAAAGAGGAACTCAGTCTAAGAACGCCACATCCTGTGGCAGCGACTGAGTGACCAACATCATGTTGCTGCCGCTCCGTTAGCACTATGCTTTCGCACAAAAAACATCATGTTGCTGCCGCTCCGTTAGCAC
>NZ_JBXUNW010000001.1:1146296-1357900 GCF_057196045.1 Lysinibacillus sp. DFXJR4
CATCATGTTGCTGCCGCTCCGTTAGCACTATGCTTTCGCACAAAAAACATCATGTTGCTGCCGCTCCGTTAGCACTACGCTTTCGCACAAAAAACATCATGTTGCTGTCGCTACGTTAGCACTACGCTTTCGCACAAAAAACATCATGTTGCTGCCGCTCCGTTAGCACTACGCTTTCGCACAAAAAACATCTGTTGGCCCAAAGCCCCCGGTGGATGTCACGGATTTTCAAAGGAATGAATTGTGCAGGCACAATTTAAAATCCGGACACATTTACGCCAAGGCGAAATTGATCTATAATGACTAATTCTAGAATGATTTAATAAACCCTTTTAAATTGGAGTCGAAAGGGATTTTTTGCACATCCAGTAAATATAATCAAAGCGTATGCCCATAGCAGCCACGAGGCAAAATAGCGATCCATGTCTGCTGATAAATTGGTGAATATTTTATCAAAATATAGTAGCACAATAGCATCTATTAGCATACCAGGCAGTGCAATATAAATGGCTGCTTGTAATCGTCTTATGCCTGTGCAATTTTTTATTGAATAAATAGGGATTGTCACCGTCCAAATTACTGGAACGACAATTAGAAATGTACACATAATAATTAAAGGGTGCTCAAGCGTAAAAAAGAATTGACCTGCGAGCCTAAAAACCGCGCTTGCTGCTAGCCAAATAAAAAATCCCCAGAGCAAAAAGAATGGCATTGTTTTACCTCCTGAAAAATTATTTTCCTAGCTGATAAAGTGTAACGATAATTTTTTCAAGTTCTTCATAAAACTGATCGATCGGAAAGTCCTCTAGCACCATGACCTGTAAAGCCAAACCATCCATTAGCGCATTAAAGAAAATGCTCCAACTCTCCAACGAGACACCTTCTATTGGTGACTTTTCCCATAGCTTTGACATAGCCTTGAATAGACTTTCATTTTCAGATTTTAAGATATCAGCAATTTGCTGTTTTATGGAGGGATTATTAAAGCCGATAACAATCAAGGTGAAAAATAGTTTATGATAAAATACATTATTTTCGTAACGGCTCTTAGCTGATTGAAGTGCAATTTGAATAAATTCTTTGCTTACTACTGAAAGCTCACTCCAGGAATCTTCACAAATGCTTTGAATAATTTCAAGTAAAATTTGCTCTTTCGTTTTAAAATGATAATAAATGGTGCCTTGTGTCACACCAGCTTGCTCTGCAACTGCCTTCAATGTGAATTTTTCAATACCATTGTTGACTAAACATTGCTTGGCTGCTGTTAATAGCTCTGCTTTTGCTATACCAGTTGGTTTTGCCATTAAAATTCCTCCTTGCTTAATTAGTTAGTTGGATAACTAACTCTAAAATATCAAAAAATTTATTGATTGACAAGTGGAAAGAACATTAAAAGTGACGGATAGGTTCGCCAAAATGACGGTTAAATCTACACATTGGATTGTCATTGTATTGGGCAAGGGCAATGAGTGCATCTGTCCTTTTCTCATGATAGCTAATATATTTTCTTATTTGTCTCCCTTTATCATCCCACCCAACAGTGAGCACCTGGTCCACTACTTGATTATAGATAAAAAAAATAATTTGTTTTTTCATTTTCTGGCTCTAAATAAATAACAATATTTGCATTTTGAAAGGTATTTTTAATCTTTTCTTCTATACGATCACATAGATCATGAACTGTTTCAATGCTATTTTGCGATTCTACTACTAAATGAAAATCGATATACTCCTCAGCACCTGAGCGCCTTGTTCTGAAATCATGATACTCAATATATTCATCTTTAAATGATTCAATTATTAACTTAATTTCTTCTTCTTCTTCTTCTTTTGATAAACTTGCATCTAATAGTGGAGGAAATGCTTCTTCCATCATAATATAAAATGCTAGTACTATACCGATTATTTGGTCTAAAATATAACAACCAGTTAAATGAACAATTAATAAACTTAAGGCAACTCCTAACGAGGTATAAACATCTGTAAGTAAATGGAGTGCATTCGAATTATTGCTACAGAGTTAGTATTCTTAGCTGTTCTGTACACAATTCTTGACACAAAAATATTAACTAATGCACCAAAAAAACATGACAAGTATTCCTAGTGGAAGTTTAATAGGTGGGGGTGTAATAATTTTATGAACACATTCGTAAATAATCCAAGTACCTGCAACAAAAATTAAAAGTGTTTCAATTGTCCCTGAAATATATTCAACCTTACCATGTCCATAGGGTATTCTTTATCTGCTGGTTTATTTGAAATTCGTATAGAGAAAAATGCAATTAAAGAGGCTAGTAAGTCAAGAAATGAGTGGATTGCCTCCGATAAAATGGGAACCGAACCTGTAAAAAGTCCAACAATGATTTTTAGAATAACCACAAGAGAATTGCTATTAACTGATAAAAAAGCAACCTTTGATGAATGCATAATAATTCACTCCCAATAAAATATAAACTTATGATGACAGGTCAATATCGTGTAGGTCTATGGCAAGGTTTTTGCCTACATACTAGTAAATTAGGGAGTGGAAAAAGAGTTGCACAAAGAAAATATAAAAAGCCACTCATTTTGAGTGACTTATCCCATGATAAGAGCAGCAATTTTTGGAAAACCTAAATCATCTTTATCATTAAAATGACTGTAAATCATCTAATGATTTTAAACATTCAAAATGGTCTCATACCTGGGAAAAACGGAGTTCCGACTGGGAAAAATGGGTTCCCAAAAAACGGACTCTCAATCTCAATTGGGAAAAACTCGATCTCCGATGGAAAAAACGGGCTTACACCTGGAAAGAATTGTCTTCCGACTGGAGAAAACGGACTCATACCTGGAAAGAATTGTCTTCCAACTGGAGAAAACGGGCTCACACCTGGAAAGAATTGTCTTCCAACTGGAGAAAACGGACTCATACCTGGAAAAAATGGTCTCATACCTGGGGAAAATTGGCGTCCTTGGTTAAAACGCATTGGATTTACCATTTTTTTAAACTCCCTTCAATTGATATAGTATAGGCTATGTACAATTAATGAAGTGGCTTAGACTAAGACACAAGTTGTTTGCAAATTGCCCCCTTTACAGATACTCTTCAATTGGCATCTGGAACAAATATTATTATCTTAATGGAATGTTATGTAAATCAAAAATGTATGATTTAAAAATTCTTATTCAATGGTGTAGTCCTTTATAAATCATCTGTGGAGGGCAAAGCACACAGAGAGCGTCCAGTGCCTTTCTATAACTGGTTAGAGTATCGAGATACACAATAATAACCCAAAAAATGTTCAGTATAGTATTAGCCTGATTCCCAATACTAAACCTGTTTCAAAAATATTTATAAGGAGGCTTTTGTTAATGAGATTTCTTACATGGGGTGTAATTGGAGCTGTTATTTTGGGTGTAGCTAGAGGAATGCAAAATGGTAATCTTCAACAGTTCACAAAAAATATTTCGAATAAATTAAATCTGCAGAATGCTCAACAAATGATGCAGCCAATACAACAAATGGCACAACCATTGCAACAAATGACTCAGCCTTTGCAACAAGCGAAGCAACCTCAACAGCAAACAAACCAATCGTCACAACAAATGACTCAGCCATTACAAGCTGTTGCTAATAATTTAACTGGTAATTCTTCAAAATCATAAGTAAGTTGGGTGTAGCATGGGAATTACCAATGACTGTGACAGAAACAGCTTTTGCACAAGGTTTAAACAAAGCGCTATGTTAAGGGCATGCTTACAGGTCCGGTAACTATAGTAAATTAGTCCTTTGTGCGTGATGAAATTTCACGAAAAGATGTAACCTATCAGATTGCAATTGCCCTTCGTCAGGAAGTAGAGGTATTAGAGGCTGCAGGAATTTCTATTATACAGGTTGACGAGCCAGCTTTACGAGAGGGGCTGCCACTTCGTAAAGAAAACTGGGGAGCATATTTGGAATGGACAGTAAATGCCTTTAAACTTGCCACTTCCAGTGTGAGAGATGAAACGCAAATTCATACACATATGTTCTACTGTGAATTTAATGATTTTATTGAACCAATTAGTGCATTGGACGCTGATGTTATTTCAATTGAAACATCACGTAGTCATGGAGAGCTAATTTCCTCCCTAAAAGTCAACCCGTATGCAAAAGGCATTTTCTTAGGGGTATATGATATTCATAGTCCTCGTGTACCGAGTGAAAAGGAGATGTTAACCATTATGCAGGATAGCCTACAAGTTTTAAAACACAATCAATTCTGGGTAAATCCCGACTGTGGTTTAAAAACAAGAAAGGAACCAGAAACGGTCGCTGCTCTGGCGTATATGGTTGCAGCGACAAAAACCCTTCGTCAGTAGGTACAACAAGCTGCATTGTAATTAAAAACTTGACTTCCTTGCGAGGTCAAGTTTTTCCATTCACAAAGTTATTTATTTGCCCTCATTAAGCGTAACTGCATGAATGCCCTCAATAAAGGTATTTAATAAGATTGAAAAGCTTTTATTGATATCAAGGGGCATACCAAATCCTCCCATCTGTTCAATGGAGGTGAATCCATGTAGAATACTTCGTAATCCTCTGACCATATGAATCGCCATTTCTTCTTGCAAATTATAGGCATCTAGCACTTGAAGGACAAGTTGTACAACAGATCTTTGGGCCTGCTGTAATTCTTGATCTTTAGCATCAGGAAAGCGAGTGCTAGCATCATATAATCCGGGATGCTCTCGAACAAATTGAATATATGCTTTACTAATTGCACGAATGGCATCATCACCTGAACGTCCAATTGCAGCTTGAAGCATATATTCATTAAGTTTTTTTACTCCTTGAATGGCTAACTTCTGCCTCAATTCATGTAATCCATCAAGATGGTTATACAAGGAAGGCGGTCGCACGTCCAATTTTTCTGCTAATAGTCCGATTGAAAGTTGGTCCAAGCCTTGTTCATCTACTATTTCTACTGCCTTTTGTAAAATAATCGGTAAATCTAACTTTATACGACGAGACATTTTATTTTCATCTCCTATTTTGTTTGTAAAGACTTCTTTCTGCTTCTGCTATTGCTATTTTTAAAAGTCTCTGTGGTTGTTCCAACATCTTTCCATGTCCCACAGCAAGTAAGCCTGGATTAAAATCACTTAATTTTCGTGCACTTTCAAGAGCAGTGCTTTTATCCCATGTAGCTAGGGCAGGGAACGGAAAAAATGGATTCATCATACCCGATACTACTAGCTTTCCTCTAGTTATAAGCGCATCTCCAGCAATTAAACTTCTATTACGTGTGTCGTATAGAGTGATGGAACCAGGTGTATGACCCGGTGTTGCAATTACTTCTAAGGAGCCAACACGATCACCTTCCTCCAGTAATAAATCTGGTTTGGTTTTAATACTTTTTGGAAGGCCACCTCGAATGGGTGTGTTTTTTTCATTTGGAAGGAAGGTATTATTTCCCTCTAATAGAAGCGCATCTCTGGAAGAAATAAATACCTGACTAGTTGGTAGTAATTCTTTTAATGTATCTAGTGCTCCTATATGATCACTATGTGCATGGGTAATGATAATTCTTGTAATCGGTTTTCCGATTTTTTTCGCTGCATTGATTATACTTTTTGCACTATAAGGCAGTGCTGTATCTATAAGGGTAAGCTCGCTTTCTTCTTCTACAAAATAACAATTAACAGGAAATATTCTTGGTATAAATGACAATTGAAACACCGTACCAATATTCGTAACTTTCATTTTGACAATACCTCCTCCAAAAACTAATTGTATTTCAATTTTAACTAATTATATTAGTTTTTGCAATATTTCACCTTTAAAAAAAAAGAAAACAAATCAACCCCTAAGTTTTATTTGCAATTAAGTACGAAATTTAAATTTCCATTTAAAATTAAAAGAAATAGTGTGCAAGTAAAGCCACTGACACTATTAGTGAATATTAAAATCTATTGGAGGTGTTTTTTGTGGGTAATGAGATCCTATTAGAAGTCTTTAATATGGGGCGCTATTTTTGCTTGCTAAGTGAAATAGTAGTATGACTGCCTATTATGTCATATTTTTAATCCACATAAAGGTAGCTGGAGAATAACCATTCGTTTTCTCCAGCTACTTTTTTTGTTAGGCTGCTTTCTTACTGCTTTTCTTTTTATCTTTTTTGTTAGCAGCTTTCTTTTCAATTTTTTTCTCAGCTTTTTTCTTTGCTAACTTTTTCTCAAGTTTCTTTTTGTCAGCTTTTTTCTTTGTTTTTTTCTCAGCTACAGCTTCCTCATTTTTGTTTTTCTTCATTTTTTTTGCCATGTTTAATGCACTCCTCTTATTTGTATTGACTCCTTGTAAAAAGATGTCTATATACATAGGGTATATTAAACATAAATGGAATGCAAATATATTTAATGTAAAATATTTACAATAAACTGTTTTTATGTATAGTTTATGAGATTTTTAATGATAAAACGTCCAAAATAGATGACGAGTAAGGTAATGAATTAGCCCTATACATTAGATAAAACGAGGCTTCTTTGATTAATTTATAAAAAATAGTTCATTCTTCATCTCCAAAAAGATTCAAATTATACTTTTCTGATAGAGATTTAATATGATCCCATGATTTATCTAGTTCACGTAAAGTATTTTCATACTCTTCTTTAGCATTTTGTATAGGAACTTGATTAATTGTATCGACTAAATTGGTAGTTGAAGTGTAATGATAGAGTTTTTTGGTTTTAAAATCATCTATCGCATCATAGACTTCTTTTTCCTCTGGCGAGCTAGTTTTAGGATTGAAATCAATTTTCATATCTGAATAATTTGTTGCATCTTCATAGAATACTAGCTGTTGGGCAAGAGTTTCTTTTATTTCATCACTAGAATTTAGAAATGAGTGAGATTGTGACTTATGTAAATTAATCAAACTAATAATATTATTCTCTTCTATGTTTTTATATTCCCATTCTACTTGAATATAGTCTTTTAAATCAGCAATAAATTGATCATCAAAACCTGTATCATTTTCTTTACTACAAGCAGATAAAACTAAGATAATGAGTAAACAAATTAATAGTAGTATTCTGATTTTATTACATTTCATATGTATTCCTCCCGAAACATGTATTTCCACATATGGTAACATAGTCTTAAAATCAAAAAAAGTTTGTTTTTAACTTCTTTCAGTGAAGTCTCACACCTCAATAGGCATTTGTAAATTACCTTATTGAGCTAAAGGGGAGCTTTAGTTTTTAATTTGGAATAATAATAGAAATGAGAACAAGGAAATATAATTAAATTACGAGAGCATGAGATTATATTACTTTTGTTAGATTTTTTAACATTCGTTGGTAGAACATTTGATTACAGTATATAATACTAAGATTATGTTTTTTTAAAAATACGAGGGGGAGAATAATGAGAAAATTTTTTATTATGTTACTAGCAGCATTTGTATTTGCAGTAGTAAATCCAACAAAATCAGAAGCAAAAGTGATGTATGATGGAGCAGAGGTTGTAAAAGACCAAACAGGAAAAATGACCTTTAAAAAAGACATCAAGGTATATAGAAAAAATTCAGATGGTACGTTTGATTCGTTAGTGGTAAAGCGAAATAACTTCTTCAAAACGTATGATATTGAAAAATATGATGGAAAAACATTCTACCAGATGGGGCAATATCGGGTACAAGCAACAGATTTGGTAGTTTTCAAAGAAGTGCCAATAAAAATTCGTTCATCTTTCTATAACAATCCAACTTATATCATTATTAATCGTGATGGTATTTATGGTGCCGGATCTTATGGAACGTGGTTCAAAGGAAGCGATGGGAATATTTCTATTACAAATAATGGACAACTACTTTCATATTGCTCTGGCGGTGAGTGTATTAAGTATCCTGGTACAGACATTAAAATCGCTGAGACAATGTCGAGAAAAAGAGATGTACTTTTTGAGTTAACAAAAGATGCAGGTGGGAAAAGTACTCCATTAAATGGAGCTAAATCTGAAACAATGCATAAAAAGGGGAGTATTGTAATTTCATGGGGTGAGGAAATTAATGGCTATCTATTTGTAGGCGTGGATGTAAATAACGCTCACGGTGCGAATGTTTGGATTCCGGTGAATTCATTAAAGCCAGTTGGAGATAAGTGATAGATTATGAATTATATAGCTCTCTTATTTATTTGATAAGGGGGTTATTTTTATGGTTAGCCAATAAGCAATTTATAGCAGTTAAGTCTACACATAAAGTATGTGGTACCAAAATTAATGCATAAGGAGTAAATATTTTGAATACATGAAGCAACAATTTTTAATGTGGGGATGATGTTGCCTTGACTATAAAATATGCACACAAACCTTTATGGTATAATAATAAAAACGGAATAATAAGATAGAGGTACAAATCGGAATTTTTGATTTGTTTAAAAGGGAAGTTCGGTGGGAATCCGACGCTGTCCCGCAACTGTAAATGGGAGCACGTTTCAATGGACCACTGTTACGTATTGTAATGGGAAGGTGAAAGGTGTGATGAACATAAGCCAGGAGACCTGCCTTTATCTAGTACAACCAAAAAACCTACGAGGATAGGGGGTGTTGAGTGTGACTAGAGAAATTCTCCTGCATGCTCATAGTACGATGATTGCAAAACAGGTAGCTTCTATGTTTAATAGAAAGCTTTTTTCACCATGGCAATCACTGTATTATGTCGTGTATTTGTCATAGTAGACATCTTTCTGATGAGGGAAGATGTTTTTTTATGTAAAAAATTAAAGGAGTGGTCCACATGAATCCACAAGTCGTTGAATACTATGAAAGCTTATTAAAATTTGAAATTATGCAAGAGCCTTATGCTGCAAAACCACTAAAGGAGCTTGTTGAACAATATCTTGGACATGATGGCGCACATGAGCAGTCCATTTTAGCTGCATATGCCAATGTTATGAAAGAATTAGTAGGATAGAATATTTTTTAGGCTACCTCGCAGGTGTTTGAGGTAGCCATTTTGTTGGTGTAAATAATAATAATACCAATTGGAATACATTTGTTTGTCATAAAACCGCCTTTAGTACTTCATTCATATTTCACTTTTTACTTATATAATTAATCTGCTATAAATAGAGAGATAGGAGATTAATTATGAAAAATTTACTTTATACAAGATTTTGGCGGCTGCATTTTTTCGCAGCACTTTTTATTACGCCATTGCTTCTATCACTAACATTGAGTGGAATTGGTTATCTTTTTTTCACAGATGTTGAGAATCAGTTATATGATGATTACTTCTTTGGCAAAAGTCATAAAGAAGAGATCTTAACAATTGATGAAGCCGTAGAAAAAGCGGAAGCGGCATTTGCAGGTTATTCTACTACTAAAGTGATTATGTTAGAAGAACCATATAATACTCGTTTAACATTATCAAATGGGAAAGAAGAGAAATACGTATTTTTAGATGACAATAATCAAATGGTTGGCAGTCAGGATGCCAATTATACATTTTCTAATATTATGAGAAATACGCATAGCTCCCTATTTATTGGTGGTACATTAGTCAATTATTTAGTAGAACTAGCGGCATGCTGGACGATCTTTTTATTACTGTCAGGACTTTATATGACCTTTAAAGGGAATTTATTGAAAAAGCGCAAGTCTGAAAATAAACGACAAAAAAGTAAAAGATACCATGCGCTTGTTGGGACATTCATTACGATTCCAATGGTGATGTTCATCTCTACAGGGCTTTTATGGTCGGCCTTTCAAGGTTCGATACTTGCTGATATAGCGTCAGAAAGCCCAACTTTCGGTTACCCATTATTACAGCAAAAGCCACCAACTTCTGATGTGTCTGAAATTCCATGGGCAACCCGTCAATTAGAAGCACCAACATCTGAGGGTGAACATGCTCAGCATCATGGTGGAGGCGCTGTCCGTTATACAAACGACAACCAAATTTCGATCGCTAATCTTGAAAAAGAAATCACTGCCATGAATATTGCCAAGCCTTTTTCGATTATTTATCCTTCAAACGCTGAGGGCGTCTATACAGTAGCAAAGGCTAGTAACTCTGGTGTAACAGGTCTTGATGTCAAGCCTACAGAAGAAGCAACTATGTATTTTGATCAATATAGCGGCAAGTTTATTGATCAAGTTAACTACGAGAATTATGGTATGTTGGCTAAGTTCTTTACATGGGGAATTCCTTTACATGAAGGTCACTTGTTCGGATGGCCAAATAAGTTATTAAACCTTGTTATCTGTCTAGCCTTTTTAGCAGTGATTGCGTGGGGAATTCGCATTTGGATTTTACGGAAGAAAAAAGGGGAGCTATCTGCGCCACCACAAATTTCTCATAAAATTTCAATACCTTTCGTTATATTCCTCATACTTTTAGGAATTTTAATGCCATTGTTTGGTGCCTCATTGATAGCTGTGGTGTTGATTGAATTCATTATCTTAGGCTGGCAAACAAAGAAGAAATTAAGGGCAGAAGAGGTTAAATAAAAATAATATCGATACGGCATTGCAGTGAATGTGCCGTATCTTTTTTTCGTTAGAAAGTGGAATACTATATTATTGATGAATTGTTTATAGATTTTTCAGCATGTTTTTATAAAGTTTTAAGATTTGTATGATACATTGCTAATAGTTTCAGCATATTGGGGGAATGCATATGTCTATTAAAACAAGGTTTTTGCTATCTTATGTAGGGGTAATTATTATTGCTATCACGCTTTTATTAGCATCAGTTTTTCTTTTTTCCTTTGCAATAACAGGTGATGTCAAAGCAATTGAGCATTTTTACAAAAAATCCTATGTACAAAAGCCTTTAACAACGGTAGAAGAAAATGCTTTTTTAGATTTAAAATTACTGGCAAAAAATAATCCCCTGCAGCTATTAGACATCGAACAGCTACAAAAAATAAATGCACCATCCATTGAAACCGTTGTGCGAAAAGATCATCAAATTGTTTATGCATCACAGAAAGATCATGAAAAATTATTGCTCAAAAGTTTACCAGGTTTTGAAGCAACCAATATTAATTCACGCGACACAATTATGATTAATCAAGCATTTTATACGTACGTTAAGTTCGATTTTTATTTTCCTGACAAATCAGAGGGGAGTATTTTTGTTTTGAGAGAGGTTAGTTCTCATGCGGAATTAACACGAGAGCTTTTACCTATTCTTCTAGGTATTTTATTTCTATTATTTATGATGATTATCGGCTTATTAAATTATCTAGTATCTAGAAGTATCATCAATCCAATTTCAGCTTTAAGGGAGGGTGCTGAGCGGATTAAATCAGGGGACTTAGATTTTGAAATTACTTCTCGCTCGAATGATGAAATTGGTCAGCTCAATCGATCATTTGAGGAAATGAGAGTAAAGCTAAAGGAATCCGTCAAACTTCAGCTTCAATATGAAGAAAATCGCAAAGAATTATTATCAAACATCTCGCATGATTTAAAAACGCCCATGACCTCAATTATTGGCTATGTAGAAGGAATTAAAGATGGCGTGGCAAATACAGAGGAGAAAATGGATAAGTATTTAACAACCATCTATACGAAGGCAAAGGATATGGATGTATTAATTGATGAGCTCTTCTTATTTTCTAAATTAGACTTAAAGAAGATTCCTTTTCAAATGGAAAGTGTGAATCTTCATCAATATATGCACGATTATGTAGAGGATGCTAGCTTTGACTTTATTGCAAGAGACATTCATATTCAATATATATCAGGAGGTTTAGCTCTTTTTGCCATGGCTGATCGTGATAAATTAAGACGAGTACTGTCGAATTTATTAAGCAATAGTGAAAAATATATGGATAAACCATACAAGCAAATTATTATTTCCCTGCATGAGCAAGTAGATGATGCAATTATACAAGTAACAGACAATGGTATGGGCATAGAACCTACAGCTTTACCGTATATTTTTGATCGTTTTTATCGTGCGGAGCCCTCTCGAAATTCGCAAACAGGAGGTAGTGGTTTAGGGTTGGCTATTGCGAAACAAATCGTGCTTGAAATGGGTGGCGATATTTGGGCGAAGAGCGAATTAACTAAGGGGTCTAGCATATTCATTTCACTGAAAAGGGCTGAGGAGAGGGTGAGAGAAAATGAAAAAAATACTGCTAATCGAAGATGAAGTGAGCATTGCGGAGCTCCAACGTGATTATTTAGAGATCAATGATTTTACTGTAGATATACAGCATAATGGAGATGATGGGCTGAAGCAGGCAATACAGGGTGATTATGATTTAATAATTTTGGATATTATGCTTCCAGGGATGAATGGCTTTGAAATTTGTAAACAGATTCGTGCAGTGAACAACATCCCAATATTATTTGTTTCAGCCAAAAAAGAGGATATTGATAAAATTCGTGGTCTTGGTCTAGGTGCAGATGATTATATTACAAAGCCATTTAGTCCAAGTGAACTTGTCGCTAGGGTCAAGGCACATTTATCGAGATATGAGCGTCTAGCCACAAACCAGCAAACGAACCATATGATGTCTATCCATGGCATTACCATCGATACATCTGCCAGAAAGGTCTTCGTGAATGGCGAAGAAATTGCCTTTACCACAAAGGAATTTGATTTGCTCGTGTTTTTTGTCAAACATCCAAATCAAGTATTAAGTAAAGAGCAGCTATATGAAAAGAACTGGGGCTATGAATCGGCTGCGGATGTTTCCACAGTTACGGTGCATATCCGAAAGCTTCGTGAAAAAATTGAACATGATCCAGCTCAGCCAAAGTTTTTGGAAACTGTGTGGGGGGCAGGATACCGCTTAAATGTTTAAAAGAGAATATCTGGTTGTGATAGAAGGGACTTTTATAAGTTTTTATCTTTTCATTGAGGTTAATGGATTATTTAACATTACCACTTACGCTAAAGAAAGTATGGCGACATCCTAACAGAGAGGGTGGTGTATGACAGTTGAAGAAAATGCAGGCAGTCATCATAGCTTTAACATTTATACTTCAAGGATGTGCCTCAAATGATAATGAGGAGATGGCTACAGATTTGACTAATCAATTGTTTCAAGCAGTAGAAAAAGGGGAATTGGTCGCGCTCCAAAATGCTTTGGATCAAAAGGTGAATATCAATGCTCAGGATTCAAAAAAAAGAACAGCATTAATGATTGCCACGTACAATCAGGATGTGGAAGCAGTAAAATTATTGATTGATGCAGGTGCCAATGTCAATATTCAGGATGATTTACTAAATACGCCTTTTCTATATGCAGGTGCGGAAGGTTATCTGGATATATTAAAACTCACGATTCAAGCAGGCGCAGATCCTACCATTGTAAATCGCTACGGAGGAACGGCATTAATTCCGGCAGCAGAGCATGGTCATGTCGAGGTCATAGAGGAATTATTGAACGATACGACTATTAATGTCAACCATGTGAATCTTTTGGGATGGACTGCATTGATGGAGGCAATTGTTCTAAATAATGGAAACTCAATACAGCAAACGGTAGTTCAATTATTAATTGACCATGGTGCCGATGTGAATATACCAGATAATGATAATGTGACACCATTACAGCATGCGAAAAAGCAAGGATTCAAAGAGATTGAAAATATCCTTATTGAAGCAGGTGCTGAATAAAGGGATATAGGTTTCTTTGATATTGCCAGTGACAAAGGCAAATGTACCACCAAGGCTATAGCAATATGTGAGGAAAGTAATCACAAATAGGTAAAATCTCGTCACAACGTGGCGAGATTTTTTGTTATAGCCAGCCTTTCTCACTAGCAACTTGAGCAGCTTGCTGTCTAGATTCAACTTGAAGCTTTTGAATAGAGGTCGATAAGTAATTGCGAATAGTACCTTTTGTTAAGAATAACTGTTTACTGATTTCTTGAGTGGTCAAGCCTTCCTTCACCAGCTGTAAAACGGCAATTTCTCGCTCATTCAAAGGATTGTGCTCCTTCATAAATAAGGTAGCGGCTAAATCCTTACTAACAACCTTTTCACCCTGCATAATTTTTCGAATAGTAGCAATTAAATAATCTATCGGTTCATCCTTCAGTAGATAGCCGTGCACCTCACAATCCATTGCTTTTTGTAAATAGCCAGGACGTGCAAACGTTGTGACAATCATCACTTTACAGGGTAAATGAGCCTCTTTAATTTTTTCAGCAAGCTCTAATCCTGATAGATTAGGCATTTCAATATCTACTAAGCAAACATCAGGTAGCTCCTGTTGGATGTAGTCCCATGCTTTTTGCCCATCTGAAACTTCAGCTATTACCTCAATATCTGGTTCAAAGGACAAAAGCGATGTTAAGGCACCACGTAACATTTGTTGGTCCTCTGCTAGTAAAATACGTATCATGTTGGAGGCTCCTTTCCATCTTGAATTGGTATGCTGAATAACACCCTCGTACCTGTTGGTGTACTCCCTTCAAACATGGCATCACCTTGAAGAGCATACATTCTTTCTTTCATCGAGTTGATGCCATTACCAAGTCCTTTTTGTTGTATGCCAATCCCGTCGTCTTTGATAATAAGCCTATATTGGCCATTTTGACATTGTATTGTAATTTGGCAGTTTTTTGCCTTGCTATGTTTGAGCATATTGGTAGTAGCTTCTCGTACACATAAAGCTAGCATCGTTTCCTCTACACTTGAAAGAACGATTTTAGGGCAGTAATTGTTTATAGTTGTAGTAATATTAGCACTTTGTAGAAGCTGCTGGCAGTGAAGTAGCTCCGTATGTAACGAAACAAAATTCATATCAGATACTAGTTCACGTACTTGTTTTAAGGCTTTACGTGTTGTAGCTAATATATCATTTAGTTCTTGTTTAACGCTTGAAGGATCTCGATCAATAAGTTTTGTTGTAAGTTCTGTTTTAACTTTAATCATCGTTAGGGTATGACCAATCGTGTCATGAAGATCTCTAGCAATACGCTGTCTTTCCTCTTGTTGAACCAGCTGGGTATTGACATCAGCCAATTCGGATTGTAGATTTTTCGACTTTTCTACATAATAAATGAGAACAGGGAATACTAATTGAATAATCATCATGGGTGCTAGTACCTGCGATTCAATGGGTAATAGGGAATCTGTGGTCATCCTTATGACGACTAAAAACATGACTGCAATGCCTAGCATACCACAAGCGATATGCCATTTAGATTTAGCTCTTCCTAATAAATCTGCAAAGGTAAATCCGAAGATAAGCATGAAGATGTCCTCGTAAATACCCAAGATGCTAATAACAACGAATCCTACAAGTGACGCAAGAAGCATCTTCCAATCCTGATACCATAGAGCGATATAGAAAGCACCTAAGTACAAGCCTAAGACAGCTATTTTTGCCGGGAAGGGGAGCGCTGAATCTGACCATAACACCATTGTTATCAGGACAATCAAGGATACAGTATCGATGATTAAATAATGCTTTACTTGCTCTCTGGGATAAATTTTTATTGCTTACACCATCCTTTGTTGCTTAATGCTTTGTCATGGCTTGAATGGTTTTTTTCCGAATCCACTCCAACGGGCCTATATGAAACTGCTGCTGCCAAAATGATGCTAGAACTAGTTGAAGGCAAGATAGAGCTAGCCAAATGCTAATAATAAGAATGCTATTTAATTGTCCTCCAAGCCCAAGACCCCAGCCATAAAAAATAATAGACGCAAGCACGTTTTGTAGGACATAACAGCTCAAAGACATTTTGCCAACATCTGCAAAGCGGTGCCAAAGCCAATCTAGCCTCTTATATTCTACCAGCTTACCAAAAATTCCAATATAGCCAATCGATAAAATCGGCGCACATAAATAACGAACAGGAAAATCAAAAAGTCCTCCAGGAATAAAAATAAGAAGATTTAAAGGGATACCAATGAATACACCGATTTTGAAAAGCTTTTGTCGAGCCAGACGACCTTTGTCTGTCGATGAAAAAACCTCATTACGCATAAACTTTACACCTAGTATAAATAAAAAGACATTCATAGGGATAATAAAAATAGCTTCCGTGCGATAAAACAAAAAGTTTGTCAGGCGATGCTGTACTTGAGCTAGCCATGTGCCATTTTCATATAGTGCAGCGACTGACTCCATGCCATTGAAGGAAACCATTGCCCCTTGTAATGAGCTTATAAAAATAAGCATAATCAAGAGGATGTGAAAGCTACCAAAAAGATAGAAAGCCCATGTCATTGCTTTGTCGCCTAATCTTATTATAAAGGCAACGATGAAAGCTGTTACAGCATAGCTCATTAGAATATCATATTCCATGACAAGTGTGTAATGGAGTAGCCCTTCCAAACCTAAAAAAATAATTGTCCAAAGGTACATGCCAGGCCAAGCATTTCCTTTTCGTAACGCTTGCTGATATTTTAATTGCAAGCCTACGCCAAACATAATTGTTAACAGCCCAAGCAGCTTACCATTGACTAAAAATAATACTAACATTCGTAAAAAATCATTCAAGGACCACCAACCACTATAGTTACTTGTTGTGATATACGATAGATCGCCAAGATAGGCAAAAATCCAGATGTTTGTGCCAAGAGTTCCTAAAACGGCGAAGCCTCTTAACATATCAATAAAGGGGAGTCTTTGTTGTGTTTGCATATGTTCCATCACTCTTTCTTTGTTTTCTTACATTAATGATAAGAAAGGGCAGAGAGAAAACCTATTCACAGCAGTCAAAGGATTTTTATGACACCTGTCATAAAGTGATGAAACAATAAAACCAGCAACGCTTTGGGTGCTGGCGAAATGCAATTATTTTGTACAGGAGTAAATTCGATAGTCCAAAATTTTTTCGTATTTAACGCTCATGGCGATATGTTGATCCATTTTATCATATAGCGCTGATTCAATATCTTTGGAGAAATTAAATTCAGGCTTTGATGAGATAGATTTATTTTTTTGTATGCGAATATTATGAAAACCAGCCTGCTGCAATAAGACTACCCAATCCTTTTTCATCAAGAGAGCATCAAATCCGTAAAATTGTTGGATGTCTTCTACTTGTTGAGAGGGCAGTAATTCTGGAATGGTGAATTCAATGGCAATGAAGCGTCCACCTCGCTTCAATAAACGATAAATCTCCTGTAATGCACGTTGTTGATCTACAAAAGAAAGAACTGATTCAGCGAGTATCAAGTCAAATGACTCATTTGGTAATGTAGTTTGCACAATAGAGCCTTGAATGATGTTAACAGGCAAACGTGTTTTTTTCATTCTGTGACGAGCTTTCTCTATCATGATGGGATTGATATCTATTCCCGTTACAATGGCTTGAAAGTGAGTAGCCAAATAGGCAGCCGTTTGCCCTGTACCACACCCGACATCTAAAATATGTGAAGTCTGTTGAATATTCTCTGCTTTAAATAGTTCCTTCGATAGATTAATGCCACCAGGGTGTGCGCCCCCAACACCCAATTTAGCTAAAAATTCGAGATAAGTAGAACCTTGAATAAAAACCACCTTCTTTTTTCATATAGTATGAGAAAGAAACTAGTATGGTTCCTTCAAAATATCATGCTGTAGGGCCAAACACTAGAGTTCCATATTTTTTTGGTTTAGACAAAAATATAATATTTTTAGCTACTTCTTCAAAAGTCTAATTTAGAAATGGCATAAGTGCATATACTAGTTAGAAGCTTTCTGATAGGGGGTGAATCAATGCCATATTTTCAGCCGAATTTTAGAAGAGGACCATATCAGCCAAGCAATAGACAATATTTTGAACCTCCTTTTCGAGGTAGAATGATGCAACCTTCCTACTTTCCAAACCAACAATATCAACCTTCTAGATTAGGAAATTTGCCAAATCATTTAAATACGATTATGGGGCATGCTGGCACGATTACGAATGGAGTATATATGTTAAGGCAGATGGGAGCATTTTTAAGTTTATTTAGATAAAAGGAAGAAACCCTCTTAAGAAAGTTTCCTACTTGAGAGGGTTTCTATTTTGGATGAATGGACTGGGATAAGTTGTTTTTCGATAATGGAGCGGTTTTTTCTATAAATAGTTTATTATGAGAGGACACTAAATCATGGCGATAGGCTGTCCGCTCTAAAAATTCACCTAGCTCAACAGGCAAGGCTCATCGCCCCCATCTCAATAATGTCCTTATTTACAAAACATTAATAGGATTGGACATATAAATTCGACATTTCATATTTTTCCAATTGTTATTTTTTGAGGGCTAATGATGTCCCCTCCAACTGCTAAAAGCATCACTTTAGAATAATATCCGATACCGTATGTATGATAAAAATCTCTGTCAAAATGGTTGGGTTGAATGTCTTGCTCGAACAGGGGGGTGCACACTAGCTTTTCGGTATAAAGTAATTCACCGAGCTGTGATTGACTTTCAATTACAATCCACGTATTCCACTATAATAGGCGCTAAACAAGCCAGCAGGACCTTCACCTATAATCAGTGCATCATCAACATGTTGCATTTTTATTGCCATTTTCTTAATCAATAGTAAAAAAGTAATTGACAAAATCTTATCAGAAAACTAGACTAATTCTAGTGATAATGATTATCATTTTTAACTGTGCCTATCATAGCATGGAATGAAGGAAAAAGAAAGAGAGGGTCCAAATTGCGTTTAGAAGTTGAATCGATTCGTGTTGGCTATGAAAATAAAACGATTGTGCATGGCTTATCGTTACAAATTCCAGATGGCAAAATCACAACGATCATTGGTTCCAATGGCTGTGGGAAATCCACCTTATTAAAGGCCATTACACGTATTTTAAAGCATGAGAGTGGACAGGTCATACTCGATGGTCAAAATATTTCCAAGATGAAAACGAAAGATTTAGCAAAAGAACTGGCCATCTTACCACAAAGTCCAGAAAGTGCACATGGTTTAACAGTGGAAGAGCTTGTATCCTACGGTCGATTTCCCTATCAAAAGGGCTTTGGCAATTTATCACAAAAGGATAAAGATGTTATTGACTGGGCTTTACAGGTGACAAAAACCGAAGACTTCCGCGTGCAATCTGTAGATGCTTTATCAGGTGGACAGCGTCAACGAGTATGGATTGCGATGGCATTAGCTCAAGAAACTGACATCATCTTTTTAGATGAGCCGACAACGTATTTAGATATGGCACATCAATTAGAGGTTTTAGAGCTGCTTTACAGGCTGAATGAAGAACAAGGGCGCACGATTGTCATGGTACTCCATGACCTAAATCAAGCGGCACGTTTCTCTGATTATATTGTGGCACTGTCACAAGGGGAGCTTGTAAAGTTTGGAACAGCTGAGGAAGTTATGGTTCCAGAAGTATTAAAAAAAGTGTTTAATATTGATGCGGTTATTGGTCAAGATCCACGAACAAACAAACCAATGTGCATTACATATAACTTATTACAAACAGTATAAGAGGAGAATGACAATGAAAAAGTGGTTATTACCAATGTTTATGATGCTCGTACTAGTCCTTGCGGCGTGCGGCAATAAAGAAGAGAAAACTGAAAAGGCTGATGAAGGCTCAAAAGAAGCAACTTCAGCAGAAACAATCACATATCAATCTGAGGCAGGTCCTATTGAAGTTCCAGCAAACCCAAAACGTGTAGTCGTGTTATCTTCTTTTGTAGGGGATTTATTACAGCTAGATGTGAATGTTGTTGGTGTGGATGCATGGGCAGCCAAAAATCCAAACTTCGAAGATGCCATTAAAGATGCAGTCGTTATTGAAAACACAGATATTGAAAAAATTCTTGAGTTAGAGCCAGATTTAATCATTGGCTTAAATGGTATTGAAAATGCTGATAAATTATCCGAAATTGCACCTACTGTATTATTTACGTATGGAAAAGTGGATTATTTACAGCAATTTATTGAAATCGGAAAAGTCGTGAACAAAGAAAAAGAAGCAACAGCATGGGTAGAAGATTTTAAAGCACGTGCAGCAGAAGCTGGTAAAAAAATCAAAGAAAAAATTGGTGAAGATGCGACTGTAACAGTGGCAGAAAACTTTAATAAACAATTTTATATTTATGGCGATAACTGGGGTCGTGGAACAGAGATTTTATATCAAGAAATGGGCTTGAAAATGCCTGAGAAAGTAAAAGAAACTGCTTTAGAGCCGGGATATTATGCTATTTCTCAAGAAGTTTTAGGGGACTATGCAGGTGACTATGTGATTTTCAGTATGTTCCAAGACCAAGATAATTCTTTTACAGATGCAACATGGTTTAAAGATTTAAAAGCGGTGAAAAATGGTCACTTATTTGAAGTGAATGCGAATGCCTTTTATTTCAACGACCCGATTACATTAGAACATCAACTGAAGTTCTTTGAAGAGAAATTTTTACAATAATTAGTAGAGAGTAGCGAAGGCAAATGACAAAGTTTCGACAGTTTCCATTTTGGCTTCAGGTATTGCTTGCATTGCTCGTATTAATCGGCACGGCTGGTATCTCGCTGTGCCTAGGTGCAGCGAATACGAGCATTCAGGATGTTTATCAAGCAATTGTCGGACAAAGTGGTGGCAAGCATTACACGATTTTACGTGAAATTCGATTTCCTCGTATCATTGCTGCTATTTTTGTTGGCAGTGCACTGGCAGTGGCGGGGGCGATTATGCAGGGAGTTACACGAAATCCATTAGCTGATCCGGGGCTACTTGGTTTAACAGCAGGGGCAAATGCTGCCCTTGCTTTAACGATGGCATTTATCCCGAAATTCTCCTATTATACATTAATTTTAGCTTGCTTTATTGGAGCTGGCATTGGCATGATGATCGTTTATGGGATTGGTGCTTCTACCAAAAAAGGCTTCTCTGCATTGAGGCTTGTTTTAGCAGGTGCGGCAGTGACTGCTTTATTACAAGCGATCGCTGAAGGAACAGGCATCTTATTTCAAATTTCCAAGGATGTATCGATGTGGACAAGTGGTGGCTTTATTGGCACAACATGGCAGGCCTTATTGATTGTCCCTGTGATTGTCCTTGGGCTATTACTGTCATTTGCTTTTAGTCGTCAATTAACGATTTTAAGCTTAAATGAAGAAGTAGCGGTCGGTGTTGGGCAAAATACAACATTGATTAAAGGAATCATGATGTTTGTTGTTGTCATTCTAGCAGGCTCTGCCGTGGCACTCGTTGGGAATCTAGCATTTGTTGGTTTAATGGTGCCGCATATTGTTCGTGTGTTTGTAGGGACAGACTACCGTTTTGTATTACCGATGAGCGCCATTGTTGGCGGTTGGTTTATGGTCACTGCTGATTTTGCAGGGCGCATGATTAATGCACCATTTGAGACGCCAGTCGTAGCGATTATCTCAATTCTTGGTCTTCCATTCTTCCTATTATTAGTGCGGAAGGGAGGACGACAATTTGTTTAAAGAAGGTCGCAAAAAACAACGAAAATGTTTTTTTACTTGGTTTGTAGTAACACTATTGATTTTTGTTATGGGCATTTCATTAGGACCAGCCTCTATTTCAATAGATCGCATTATCCCAACCTTGCTGGGGGATGGTAGTTTTAAAGAGTCCTTTGTATTGTTATCCGTTCGATTACCAAGAATGTTTGTACTGACAGCGGCAGGAATGGCATTAGCATTAGCGGGAGCTGTCCTGCAGGGTGTTACACGCAATGATTTAGCAGACCCCGGCATGATTGGGATCAGTTCAGGAGCAGGTGTTGGGATTACTGTCTTTTATCTATTAGTAAACGGTGATCTTCCTCACTTTGCTTACGTTTTACCAGTGGTGGGCTTTTGTAGTGCTTTATTGACAGCGCTTTGCATATATTTCTTCTCTTATCAACGTAATAAAGGTGTGCATCCTATTCAATTTATTTTAATAGGGGTAGGTGTAGCCTCTGCTTTATCTGGGGTTATGATGGTATTAATTTCCTCAGCAGAGCGGAGTGATGTGCAATTTATTGCGCAATGGCTAGCAGGCAACGTTTGGGGAACGGATTGGCCATTTTTCTGGGCTTTAGTGCCTTGGCTTGTGCTTGGTATTCCTTATATTTTCTATAAATCCAATGTCTTAAATGTCTTAGCCATGACAGAGCAAACAGCGGTTGGTCTAGGTATGGATATTGGCCGCGAACGATTACGCTTATTAATTGTAGCCGTGGCACTAGCAGCAGCCGCAGTTTCTGTAACAGGCGGTATAGCTTTTATTGGTTTAATGGCCCCGCATATTGCAAAACAGCTAGTCGGTCCACGCTATCAGTTCTTTTTACCATTGACATTGTTTATTGGAGCGAGCTTGCTGATGCTAGCTGATACAATTGGACGTGTTGCGATTGCGACAGCAACCGTTCCTGCTGGAATTGTTGTTGCTTTTATCGGCGCACCATACTTTTTGTATTTATTAAGGAAGAATGTATGAGCCGGTAGATAGAAAGCAGAAAGGTAATAGCAAACAATAGTGAATGCGTAAATAATTGTACTTTTTATCTAAAAAAAATAATGAAATATTTATTTTATGATCTTTGTATTTCAAATTTTTAGGAACCTCATTTGTGGAGGTTCTTTTTTTGTATAATCATGGTAGGAGGTGTAAAAATGATTTTATTAGCACGTCAAACTTCGGAGTTACAGAAAATACTAGAGGTAATTGTAAGGAGACTGCCTAGAACCTACAATCAGTACTTCAATTATTATGAGCATTTACGACGCATCCAGGCAGGTTTCGCTGGCGAACAGCGCGTTGATGAAGAATGGCAGGAATTAGATTTACCATCCCCTCATTATATTCTCCATGATTTTCAAGTGATAAATCACGCCGGTTCTACTCACCAAATGGACACCATTTTTCTCTGTCCTCACTTTTTACTCATCCTAGAAATTAAAAATATCACAGGAATCCTCTCCTATGATGCATCCTTCGCTCAATTTATACGGACAACAGCAGATGGCACTGTGGAAGGAATGTCTGACCCATTTCAGCAACTTGAGCGGCATGTGGCATGGATGAAAAGGCTGATCCAACAAGAACGCCTTAGCTTACCCATTCTACATGCCGTAGTGTTGGCAACGAAGAATGGTATCTTGACAGAAGATTTTAAGGGTCAACCTATATTTCATGTGACGGGATTACGCTCCCAAATGCAAAAATGGTTAGAGCTGCATCCCAGCGTAAAGAAAAGAGAAGATTTGTTTCGATTTGCCAACCTTCTCTTGACTATGCACACAAGGGTTAAAAGAGAGATTAATGTACCTCTCAGGGATATTGTGAAAGGAGTGTTATGTACAAATTGTGTGGATGGTCAGCCATTAAGGTATCACTACAAAAAATGGCTTTGCCCAAGATGTGGATTAGTGGATCGTGATGCTTTGATTAGGACGCTTGAGGACTACCGATTATTAGTTGGCACAAAGCTAACAAATAAAAGCTTTTGCGAGTTCTTTGCCATCGATTCTCCAAACCTGGCATACAAGTTGTTGCAGCAACTACCTCTGAAAGCAGAGGGGATAAAAAGGCATAGAAAGTATTGGATTATGGAGTAGGTGTTTGCAATTTTAGGAGGATAGAGATGGATAGCGCGAGAAGTGGGGGATAGAACGTTAAAAATGGAGGAACCGCATAAGTTGTTGGATAGCGCGTGAGAAGTGAAGGATAGAATTTAAAAAGTAGCGGATAGAGCGCGCAAAGTGAAGGATAGAAGTTTAAAAGTGGAGGAACCGCATAAGTTGTTGGATAGCGTGTGAGAAGTGAAGGATAGAAGTTTAAAAGTAGCGGATAGACCCCGCAAAGTGAAGGATAGAACGTTAAAAGTGGCGGAACCGCACAAGTAATTGCTCATTTACCTGATACTCCAACAGGCACTGCTAGACAAATAAATATTTTAGGTATATAGTTAGCTAGGCTAACTAATAGTAAAGGAAGTGATTTTATGACGGTGGAACAGGAATTCTTTAATCAATACCGTTTAATGTATAGGCCGTTTATCAATCAGTTGAATGTTCAACTTGAAACATATCAATTATATAGCTCGCAATGGGCTGTACTTCGTTTCTTAAATGATAGAGGTCCTCATTCATTTGTAGATATTGCTAATTTCATGTCTATAGAAAAGCCGAGTGTAACGAAGCTTGTCCATAAACTTGTGGAGCTGGGCTATGTAGAAACGGTAGTGGGTAAGGATAAGCGTGAAAAGCTTGTTCACCTATCGACGTATGGAGAAGAGCTTGTGCAGGAGATAAAGTCGCAGCTGAGCCCTTTTTTTGAGCAGGCACTTGCAGGTGTACCCCAGCAAGATATTGAAATTGCGACACAGGTTTTAGCAAGAATTTGTATGAATATTAATCAATAGGAGAGAGCAATGTGGAAGCAACAAGACAGAAACTTTGGACAAAGGATTTTTTAATCGTCTCCCTTATCAATTTTACGATTACCTTAATTTTTTATTTATTAATGGTGACGATTGCAGCCTATGCGGTGGAGCAATTCCATGCCTCAACAAGTACAGCAGGGTTAGTATCAAGTATTTTTATTATCGGTACATTATTTGGGCGCCTTGGTACAGGTCGTATAATTGGTGACTGGGGTAGTAAAAAAACATTGTTTTGCGGATTATTACTATTTATGCTGTCAACAATATCCTATTTTATAGCAGGAAATCTTCCTTTATTAATGCTGAATCGTTTAGTACAAGGAATTGCACTTGGTGTAGCAAGTACAGCAACTGGAACAATTATTGCACAAATATTACCGATTGAACGACGTGGTGAAGGAATTGGCTATTACAGTTTAAGTGCTATTTTAGCCACTGCCATTGGTCCATTTATTGGGATTCTTTTAACACAGTTGTTTGAGGATTATCGTATGATTTTTGCTGTTGACTCAGTTTTAGCGATTATTTGTTTTTTTATGTATTTCATGGTAACAGTGCCGTTCATACCTAAGAAAGCAACAGAAACAACAGTGAAAGCTGGCTTTAAGGTTTCAAACTTTATTGAGATGCGCGCATTACCAATTGCGTTTGTAGCGCTTGTTATTGGTTTTGCCTACTCTGGTGTAATGTCCTTTATGACGTTTTACGCAAAAGAGCTTGATTTGGTGACAGCAGGAAGCTATTTCTTTATTATCTATGCCGTTGTGATTTTGGCGACTCGTCCATTTACAGGTAAATTATTAGATGCTAGAGGAGCAAATATTATTATTTATCCCTGTCTAGTGATTTTTGCGATAGGTATGTATGCCTTTAGTTCAGCGACAACTACAATAGCCTTTTTAATCGCTGCTGCTTGTATTGGTGTTGGCTATGGAAACTTCAATTCTGTAGCACAAGCAATAGCCATTAAGGTAACACCCAATGAACGTTTAGGACTTGCGACATCTACATACTTTATTTTGTATGATTTAGGCTTAGGTGTTGGTCCATATTTCTTAGGGTTCTTTGTTCCTTCAACGGGCTACAGTACAATTTTTTTCGCAATGATATTTGTTATATTATTGTCAATTGTGCTTTATTATTTCTTATATGGAAAATATGAAAAATTGAAACAAGCAAGAATTTCATAGATTAGAATCATTATATTGTAGAAAAAACGTCTTTTTTCTAGTTGTGTATAAAATTCAACTACAAAATGACGTTTTTTTCTTTAAATAAAAATACTTCTTGCAATCAAATATGATAATCATTATCATTCTCAATATAAACTAATTCGGAAGTAGGTATTTTTGCATGAAGAAAACATCGTTATTGTCAGTATTAGTTGCAGGGGGTATTATTATGACCGGCTGTGGCAGTACAGATGAAGCAAAAAAAGAAGAAAAGCCAAAGACAGAACAAGCAGAGACGGCAAAAGAAGAAGTGGATTTATCTGCAGAACTATCAGCCTATCAAAAGTTTGCTTTAGAGCAGATGGATCAATTCCTACTAGAAACTGAAAAATTTGTGAATTTATTTAAAGCGGGTGACATTGAAGGGGCGAAAGCAGTTTATGCACCAGCACGTATGTATTTCGAGCGTTCTGAGCCAATCGCAGAAAGCTTTGGTGACCTTGACCCACGAATCGACGGTCGTTTAGCCGATATTCAAGAAGAAGGTAAAGGTGAGGAAGAATGGACGGGCTATCATAAGCTTGAACATGCACTATGGGTAGAAAATAAAACAGCAGGCTTTGAAGCAATTGCAGATCAATTATTAGCAGATGCAAAGGAATTACATGCATTAGTTCAAACAGTAGAAGTGACACCAGATTTAATGATCACTGGTGCTGTTGATTTATTAAATGAGGTTTCAACATCAAAAATCTCTGGTGAAGAAGAAATCTACTCTCATACTGACCTTTATGACTTTAAGGCTAATATCGAAGGCGCAGAAAAAATCTTTGAAATTCTACGTCCTAAATTAGAGGCGAAAGACAAAGAGCTAGTAGCAACATTAGATGAAAAATTCAAAGCGGTGGATGACTTATTAGCACAGCATGCAACAGCTGATGGTGGCTTTGTTTCCTATGAGGAGTTAACGGAGGAAAATACAAAGGCACTTGCGGCAGCTGTTAATCAACTTGGTGAACCATTAAGTCAAATGGGCATTATTTTGGAGTGATATATAATGACAGCGTCAAACGATGAAAAATGGATCGATAAAAAAATATCTAGACGTGAAATGTTAAAACTTACAGGTATTGGTGTTGCAGGTGCAGCAATCGGTGCCTCTGGCTTAGGTGGTGTTATGAAAGTAATGGGCTATGATGTCTTTGAGCCTGTTGCAGACAGCACTACTGTTAGCAATAAAGTTAAATTCTACGGAAAGCATCAATCGGGCATTACTACGCCTGTTCAAACTAATATTTATTTTGCTTCTTTGGATGTTTTATTTACATCTAAGAAAGACCTTCAAGAGTTGTTCAAACTATGGACACCTCTTGTTGTACGTTTAATGAATGGTGAATTAATGGTTGATTTAACAACGAATACTAGAGTTCCAACAGGCGATACTGGGGAAGCGGATGGCTTAGATGCTTCCAATTTATCCATTACAATCGGTGCAGGTCCCTCTTTGTTTGAGAAGCTTGGTATCCAGCATCTGAAGCCAGCGGAGTTAAAGGATTTACCACATTTCCCGAAAGATCAGCTACAAAAAGAATTTACGGGTGGAGATCTTTGTATTCAAGCCTGTGCAGATGACCCACAGGTGGCATTCCATGCAGTACGTAATTTAGTTCGTGCAGCCTCTGGTAAGGTAGAAATTAAATGGTCTCAAGCAGGCTTTAACTCGTTTCCTGCTGGTGGAGGAACACCACGAAATCTCTTTGCATTTAAGGATGGCACTGTGAATCCAGCGATTACAGATGAGAAAGATCTAAATGAGGTTGTTTGGGTTGATAAAGGCTGGCTACAAGGTGGCTCTTATTTAATTGCACGTAAAGTACAAATGCATCTTGAAACATGGGATCGTACATCTTTAAAGGATCAGGAAGCAACATTTGGGCGCTATCGTGATAGTGGTGCTCCGTTTGGAAAAACAAAGGAATTTGATGATTTCGATGTCGAGGCAAAGGATAGTAAGGGTGAATATATTATGCCAGATACATCGCATGTACATTTGGCACGGAAATCAGGTGCCCGTATTTTACGTCGCTCTTATTCTTATGCATCAGGTGTTATGTCAAATACTGGTGCACATGATGCAGGGCTAATATTCATTTCCTTTCAAAAAGACCCAGCACAATTTACAGCCATTCAAAATAGTTTAGGACGAATGGATAAAATGAATGAATACATTACCCATCGAGGCAGTGCTGTGTTTGCATGCTTCCCTGGTGTACAAAAGGGGAGTTATTTAGGTGAAGCACTTTTTAACGCGCTGTAGTTTGATTATTTGTTTAATCCTGTCATTAGCTGTACCAGTGCAAGCTGCGCAATCCTATAGTCATTTATATATTGCAATTAGTGATGCACTGATGAATACAAAGCAGGATAATGAAACTGAGGCAAAGCAGGCACTTGAACAATTTGCCACAGACTGGGCTGAGGTCACTTCAGAGCAAAAAGAGGCGAAGGTAAAGGTCGATGAGATTCTTTTGCAAGCAACGGAAGCAACTTCAAAAAATGAACGTTTGGAGGCACTTTCTGCACTGTCACATGCACTACGAAACTTAGAAAAACTTGAAAATCCTGTAGACGAAGCGGCACAGCGTGTAGAGTTTGGACAAAAGATGAAGCCAATCATAGCAGACTTTGAAAAAGCTTTAGCCAGTGGGGACGTTCAGGCTATAGATGAAGCCTACAAGGATTTTAATATAAAATGGAATAAAAGTGAGCGACCTGTACGTGAGCAAAGTATTGCAATGTATGGGCAAATTGAAACACAAATGGCATTTCTGCGTATCTCTATTTCTGCTGAAGAGCCTGATATTAATCTAATGCAGTCTCAATTTGCAGATTTAAAGCAAACGATAAATGATTTTGTGGCAGGAAAAGAAACAGCGGAAGTAGTAGAAGGAGAATTTTCTTTGGCTACATTAATTGCTTATATTGATGAAGCTAATGATTTCATTGAAGCTGGGGATTTTAAGGCAGCTTCTGAGAAAATTCGTGAATTTATTACAGTATGGCCAAGTATTGAAATAGAAATCTCAACAAGAAATGGTAGTCTTTATACGAAAATTGAAAGTGATATGCCCATTATTGCGAGTGATTTATTAAAATCCGCTGTTGATAAAGAAGCCATTACAAAAAAGTTAGAAAATTTCCATACCGAAATCGAGCTTATTCAAGGTGATTCGGATTATACAATATGGGATGCAGCACTAATATTACTTCGCGAAGGACTTGAGGCGCTACTGATTATCTTGGCCTTGGTATCATTCCTAGATAAATCAGGACAAAAGAAGATGCGCAAATGGATTTATGTTGGAGCATTTGTTGGTATCCTGTTGTCTGCTGTAGCGGCGATCCTAATGTCAACTATTCTGAACTCAGCAACTATTGATACAAATCGGGAATTAATGGAAGGCTATGTAGGCTTACTTGCTGCGGCTATGATGATTGGTGTCGGAATCTGGTTGCATAGTAAATCAAGTGTTGCAAGCTGGAATCGCTATATTTCTAAACAAATAGGTAGTGCTATTTCCAGTGGCTCTGTCTTTGCCATGGCAACCATTAGCTTCTTATCCGTTTTCCGTGAAGGCGCAGAAACTCTTGTATTTTATGCAGGGATTGCTCCAAAAATGGAAACCTCACAATTTGTGCTAGGAATTGTGGTAGCTCTTCTTATTTTGGCAATCTTTGCTCTTGTATTATTTAAAGCAAGTGGAAAAATTCCGATTCATAAATTCTTCGCCGTGGCAACTGTGTTAATTTATGTATTGGCCTTTAAAATTATTGGTGTTAGTCTGCATACGCTCCAATTAAGAGATACTGTATCAACAACAATTGTAGATGGCTTGCCTGTGGTTAGCATCATAGGATTCTATCCTACGATTGAAACCATGCTTGGACAAGCAATTTTACTGTTACTAGTTGTAGCAACAATTATTTATAAAAAGAAACAAAAATAAATAGTAGGGTAGATGAAGGAATACTCGTTCATCTACCTTTTTCTTATTAATGAAGCCAATGAGTAGGATGTTTTAAGTGAGAAGGCAATTTTGTCTGCTTATCTCCCTGGGCAGAATTAATCTGCATTTGAGTTAAAAACATAGCTGTAGAAAGGTCAGCTCCTCGTAAATTAGCATCTCGTAAATCAGCACCGATAAAATCGACTATTCGTAGATCAGCCTGCTGAAGATTAGCTGCAATTAAGTAAGCTCCTCTTAGATCTATAGCACGTAAATCCTTGCCCTTTAAATTTTTGCCCATCCAATCAACCCCTTGATAGCTATACTTTCGAGACGTTTTTCCACCGGCTGTTTTAATAAAGCGTTGACGAATTTCCGTACTTGTTTCTAGCAATAACATATTAACAGGCATTCTAAAATTAGGAATATCAATTGTTAATAAGGTTGCTGCATCTAATTCCGTAGCAAATTGAAGTTTTTCTAATTGTTCAAGTAACCTATTATATAACTGAGGGTCAACCGTATAGGATAATGCCTCTGCAATATAAGCAATCATCTCAAATAATTGCTCCATAATTGGAAACACTTGAAACATTGTGTCAGCATGTGTAGGATACTGGCGCCAATCCTGTCCACGAAAGGTTGTTTGCGAAACCTTTTGTCCTGCCCCTAAGCAATCAAAAACGGTACATCCCTTCAACCCCTTGTCCCTAAGATTACCATGAATTTGGCAGCTAAAATCAGTTTGTAAGTTTTGACAGGGGATACCAGCAGGTTTATTCATCGCAAAATCGCTGGAAGCAACAATATTTAAAGCTGTGCAGCATAATCCAAAACAATTTTGACAATCGGCCTGAAGATTTTCACGTATCTTTTTTCCAAATGAGTCATCTATTTTTTTTACCTTGGACATCGTTATTTTCCTCACTTATTTATAAACTTATAGATTATTCTACCACTATATTTCTGTCAGCTCTAGGGACAAAGACCTTACAGGAATGTCTGTTTTGTTTTACAAGAGAATTTATAGAAAAGATAGCGGTGACTTAAATTGGATTAACGGTAAAGGAAGTCTTGCAATTGCCTTCATTTAGAGGAGCGGACAGTAAAAATAATCTTCATTGAACAGTCTCTTCTTTTATCAGTATTAGAAGTTTCAGAAGGAGGATTCTTTTCTAAAATTATTCATACGTGCGCGGAGGAGCTTGTGATTAGCTCTTTTTAGGTTCTGTTCGGAATAGTGTTGATGAACAATGTGAAACGATTCAGCACTTACATGATCTTGGGGAATTAGGTCTAATCTTATATTATGTTGGGATTGTTTTACCTGAAATCCCAGAGAAGGTGCTGCATTTAGCAGATGCCCAGGATTTTATCATTATTTGTATGCCTAAAAATGATTATTCTCTTCGTTATAACGAGGAAATCTATGAAGTCATGGAAGCAATCATTCATAATCAGCTAGTGAATGATCATTTTGTAAAGGAAACATTAGAAAAGGTCTCCTTACTACCAGAGCATTTACAGAGTATAGGATACCCTCAAAATGTTATCCTATATGTTTTGTTTCACCGCGCAGCGTTGCAGCCTTTACTTCCATGAGCGCTTTCAATGCTGCTTTTTCTATTTTAAAGCCGCTTTTTTTCTTCTTCCAATGCTTTCCGGTAGAATCATAATACTTATGCCGAAACATCCATATAGTCATAGGTGGCCGTCCCTTCACTTTTTCTTGCAGGCCCTCTATCCTTCCTACAAAAATTGAAATGAATAGAGTATGTCTGTTTTGTTACTTTTCTACGTAATCCAACCTCTCCAATTTCTTTATAGGCACGTACCCAACGCTTTATTTCCGAATGATTTGGTATGTCATGTTTTTTCGCTAACCTGAAGGACCTTTCATATGTTCACACCACATTTATTTTGAATTCTTCACTGTATTTCGCCATATAAAAAACACCCCTAAAGTTAGATTTTTGACTTAGGGGTGCAGGACCGGATGTTTTTTTTAGTTTTCTTCTTTATTTTTTAAATTTTAAATGAACGTTTTCATATGGTAAATGGGTCTAATTATTGTAAAACAAATACTTTTCGATAGGAGAATTGAGTTAACAATGAAAAAAACTATTAAAAAAACTTGGATGATTGCTTCAGCACTTACTATAGGAATGGCTGTTCTAACGCCACTTCAAGCAGGAGCTGCATCAGCAGAAAAAACAATTGAAGCATCAGTTCAAAAGGAACAACAAATTAAAGGGACTATTAAAGATATCTTTCCCTATTATGGAATGAACCTTAAAGGACAAGATGGTAAAAATTATTTTATTAGTTTCAGTAATTTTTCTACTGAACAACTAGAAAAAATGAGCTTAGTAGAAGGACAAGAAATCTCTGTAGAAGGCAATGTTGTAGAAAATCATAATGACTTCAATACATTTGAAGCTTATAAAAAAGACCTACCTAAAGAGGTAACAAAAGAAGATTTAACAACATTAGAAAAGTTGTTTAATGAAATGAAGAAGATAGAAAAAGAAACAAATGAAGGTGATTATTCAGTTGAAGAGATAGAAAAGAAACTCGAGAAATGGGATAAAATTTATGACGAAATGTATAAAATTAAAAAGCCATATTTATTGGCTAATTGGCAGCCACAATCATTTGATGAATTTATAGAAGAAGAATACGGATTTAATGAAAGTAACATAGTAATTAAAGAAAACGATAAAAAACAGCTTAAAGCTATTTATGAAGAATGGGTAAAGCTTGAAAAAAGCGGTGATGAAGAAAAAGCTAACGAAAAATATGAAGAGTTTGATAAAATCCTTAAACCATATTTGGATGAGCTATATCCACCACAAACTTTTGAAGAAACTTTAGATGGCCTAGAATCAGAAATTCCTGCTGAAACTTTAGCAAAACTAAAAACAATCTTTAATAATGCTCGAGAAGCAGATAAAGATGGAAATAAAGAATTGTCTGATAAGCTATGGAATGAATTCGATGAAATCCTTGGTCAATTCTATAATCCCCCAACATTTGAAGAATATATGGCTGACTTTAATTTCGAGGTTAGTGAAACAGATAGCAAGCAATTAAAACAGCTTTATGAAGAAGCCAGAGCACTTAATAAAAAAGAGGAGCTTGATAAAGAAGAAGGCAAATGGGAAGAATTTCACAAAATTTTAGAACCATATTTTACAGCAAATAAAAAAATTCTAATCTCAGCTTCTAAAGTAACGATAAACGGCCAAGAATATCTACCTCAATAGGTAATGGAATTTGGGGTTGTTCCAAAAGTCATTGAAAATGATTTAGGGATATTCCTTTCTTATCTCCGCACAATATACCCTCTTTTACTTGGCCATTTGTACTTCTTTTTAACAACAGTTTTATTAACATCTGGGAAGGTTTATCTAAGATAAACCTTCCCTTTAAGGAAAATCAGCTATAACTAATTCCAATTGTATGGTTAATATATACAGGGATCCATAATTTTGTTCTTGTTAAACGTATGTCGTGTTTTAGCTTGATTGTAGGGGCTGGACGACTATTTTGGGTGCAGTTCAAAGCGTTAAAGATGAGACCCCTGAAGCGCTAGCGAACGCCCTTAGGTAAGCGCCTCGGAATTAACCATAAATTGTGGTGAGGAGTCTTAAATTTTGAATATAAAGGAATGGCTATTAGGGAAGTGGTGCAATGCTTTTTAATTCCTTTGAATTTATTTTCTTGTTTTTACCTATAACATTTATTGTCTATTTTTTATTAAACCGTTTCAGGAACCAGCAAATTGCAATTTATTGGTTGGTACTGAGCTCTTTGCTTTTTTACGGCTATTTTAAGTTAACCTATTTAATAATCATCACGATCTCAATAGTTGTGAACTTTGCTTTAAGTCGGGTGATTAATAATACCAATAGTCGTTCGAGAAAAACGTATATGATTATTGGCGTCATCTTCAATATTATCATTCTCGGTTACTATAAATATACCGATTTCTTTATTGATAATATTAATAGTTTATTTGGTACAAATTTTACATTGTTGCACTTATTGCTACCATTAGGACTTAGTTTTATTACATTCCAACAGATTGCTTTTATTGTTGATAGTTATCGTGATGGAACAGCTCATTATAAATTTAGTCATTATGCGCTGTTCATTTTGTTTTTCCCACAGTTAATTGCAGGACCAATTGTTCAGCATGATGAAATGCTTCCGCAGTATGATAAGAAGGGAAATCGTAAAATTATTCATGAATATGTTGCACGAGGTTTATTTATTTTTGCAATTGGTTTAGTCAAGAAGGTTGTTATTGCTGATACGGTTGGCGTATGGGCGAATGAAGGCTTTGCCAATTATAGTAACTTAAGTTTTATAGAAGCTTGGATTACCTCATTATCGTATACAGTGCAACTTTATTATGATTTTAGTGGATATTCTGATATGGCGATCGGTTTAGCATTATTATTTAATATTAAACTGCCAGTAAATTTCTACTCTCCTTATAAAGCACGTAATATTCAGGAGTTTTGGAAAAAGTGGCATATGACGTTGAACCGGTTTTTAACTACATATGTATATTTTCCATTAGGTGGTAGTCATAAAGGGGCTTTTAGAACCTATATAAATATATTAATTATTTTCTTCATCAGTGGATTTTGGCATGGTGCAGGATGGAATTTTATTTTATGGGGACTTCTTCATGGCTTTGCGTCTGTTGTTGTGAGACTTTTTAGTAGAACAGGTATTAAGCTTCCATATTTATTTTCGTGGTTTATGACTTTCCAATTTGTTAATATCACTTGGGTATATTTCCGTGCAACAAGTATTGAGCAAGCGAATACTATTATAGCCAAAATGTTTACGCCAAACATGACAGCTATATCTAATTTCTTTACGGAGCCGTACACTAATTTTGTTCAAATGGAAGCCTTTAATATTTTGGGACTATCATTCAGTAATCCAATAGTGATTGTTGTAGGACTCTTAATTACACTTGTTATTGCATTTACGGCATTAAATTCTATTCAATTAATGGATAAGATGAAATTTAATTGGGGAGCAATCGTTTATACGCAATTTATGATTGCACTAGTACTAGTATCGATTTACTATATGCAAAAAAATAGTATATTTTTATATTTTAATTTCTAAATATAGGTGTGAATGAACTTGGATCCTAAAAAATGGTTAATAAAATTATTTGCCGCATCTTTCATAGTAACAGGATTACCTGTTTACGGAATTATGGGTTTTAATTATTATATTGACCCTCTTTGGAATTACACACATGCGAATGACTTTAACGACTATCAGCTTGGCTTTGATGAAAGACAATTAAAAACTAATTATATGAATAGCCATGATTTTAACTATGATAGTTTGTTAATTGGAACGAGCAGGATTACGTATCTTGATGAGAGGGCTTTTACAAAAGAAAAAGTTTATAATTATTCAATGAGCGGTCTGCATATTAAAGAATATTTACCTTACATGAAATATGCTGAAAAGAAAAACAGAAAGCCGTTTAAGAGAATTTTTATTGAGTTATATTTTGATTCAGCGAATGCTGGAAAACCTAATAAATCGAATCCGCCGCAAACTTATATCGAGACGGCGGAGGCACCTTTTTATGCAATAAAGTCCTTATTTTCAGCAAGCACGATGCATTATGCTCTTTTTAATTATGATATTTCAAAAGCAAATCATTACGATGGTGCTCGCAGTTACACACGTAATAATATTGCACAAACTACGTATTCAAATGATGATATGGAGCAGGGGTGGCAAAAATTCCAGAAGAATTTTAAAGCAGAGACAGCCAAACCTTTTATGTACGATATCGACTATCGAAAAAGGCTTCAAGCTATAAAAGATGCATTCCCAAATACAGAACTAGTGGTCTTTACAGAAGTAATGCCTGCGAAACGGCTTCAGACAATTTTGCATAATGAAAATCGTTTCGAGGCTTATAGTAGATGGATGAATGATATGGTAGATGTGTTTGGTACCGTGTACAGCTTCCATGGTGTGAATGAAGTAACGACGAATGTGAACAACTTTTTCGACTGGTTGCATTACTATTCAAACGTTGGGGATTTAATCATTAAAGCTTTAGAGAACAGGGAAGAACGATCAACTATTATGCAGATTGTAGATCAAGGGAATCTTGATGAGTACCTTAAAAATGTCGTGGTAGATATAAAGTGAAACTTAAATCAGTGGAGATTTTCTTCATCCCCACTGATTATTAGCTTTCACCAATCGGACGTTTACGGGCAGTTAATCTCCCAACTAAGAGGGAAGTAATTAACTGGAAAAAGGGCTAAAGGTTAAGCTCTAGTAGATTTTTCTGTTGCTAGTAAGTTATCTGCAGGATCAAAACAATTATTTATGGATAGCTTGCTGATCTTTATTTTCATACGAAAATAATAAATATGATGATGTAAATTACTTCTTTAATGAAAATGCTTTGAAGAATTTAGCTTAACATGACGTGGTTAAAAGTGGAATTTTTTAATTCTGTTTTTTTACTTAAGAAAAATAGGAGTTTAACAAATGCGTAGTTACTTATTTTACTTTTTATTACTACTAATAATTTTTATATCAATGGTGGATACTTGGGGCGAAGGCAATAAAACTATTATGTATGGAATTGCAGTTATTAGTATTGTTAGTTTAATAATTATAAAATCAACAGAAAAAAATAAAAAATAAAGATTTCAAACATACAGATTTTGGTAAAAATAATAGAAATATCTACTATTATTGAGCAGGCTATCGATAAAATGAAAACTTCATCTCAAGGTGCAACTTGTCTTAGTTGGAGGAGGCAGTGTAATTGTGCCGAATACTATTCGTGGAGTTTCCAATATTGTTAAAACAGGCGATTTTAGCAGGCGCACTTTCAGAAACAATTCAATTAGTGGAAGTGGAAGAAACACCACTTGGTTATCATCCTGAAAATGCGACTAGATTAAAGGTTGAGGTAGTGGGAAAAATGAAATAAAGCAAAGGGAAGGATCTTTGATAAATAGATTCTTCCCTTTGCTTTTTAGTGCTTGCAATTCAAAAAGTCATAGTGTAATATTTGACTAGTACACTATGACGCGAGGTGTTTACGTTGAAAAGTTTCGTTGGGCAATTTAAAAAAGAATGGGTGCTCTTTCGTGCATGGTTATATGTGGGAATCTTTTTAGGAATCTTAATATCCATAGTTATTCCTTATTTAATAGAACGATATGGTGATGGATTTTCAGAGGAAAATCAACTTCAATTTGCTTTTACATTTTTAGTCCTTGCTTTAGGAGGTTTTTATTCTGTATTGCAATTTGTGGCTAGCTTACGATTGGATTTAAGAAGTAAAGAAATATGGCTACACTCAACAAGCTCCATTCGGCAGCTTATAGGTGTAAAAATTGTTTTTTCCTTAACAGGATACACAATGTTTAATATTCTTTTTACAGGTATTGCAATCTATTCATTAAGAGCTGCCTTTATAGCCAGCTTTGGACAGGTATTGCTATTGCTAGTATTCGTGGTAGCCATTATTGCATTGTTTCAATTAATGATATTTGTAAGTATTCTTTTATTTTTAGCATTTTATCTGCAAATGAAGTACTTCATCGGTCGTTTTGCTATCGTCCTTATGATGGGAGCCTTTTTTGGATGCATCTATCTATGGTTTAGATTTACTGAAAGTATAATATACGTTAAAATTTTCCAACATATGGGTGTCTCGTTAAGCTGGCTTGAACAGTATTTGCCAAAATTCAAATTGCCTTCAATGGGTATTAGACTTGGCACATTGTATGTAGTGGAGGAACTAGCCCTTACCATTTTGTTCGCATTGCTATTTATCATTGCTACAAAGTGGCTGGAAAAGGTGGTTTTACGATGACACTTGATTTTTCACGTGATAAACCAATCTATAGCCAGCTTGTTGATCGCATTTGTGGAGATGTTTTAAAAGGGAAGTTAGCGCTTGGGGACCGACTTCCTTCTGTTCGAGAGTATGCAGTAGAGACTGGGGTTAATGTCAATACAGTGCAACGTGTATATAAGGAGTTAGAGGCAATGAATATAACGGAAACTAAAAGAGGGCAGGGTACATTTATCACAACGAATGAAGAGCGAATTATTCTGTTGAGAGAAGCTATGAAAAATCAATTAGCAGATAATTTTTTATCCTCTATTGAAGCACTTGGGTTTTCGAAGGAAGAGATGCTAATTGTTTTGCAAAATAAATCGTGAGGTGAGATAAATGCTACAACTTTCAAATGTTTCTTTTCGTTATATGAAAAAAACAATACTGCAAGATGTGTCTTATTCTTTACCAATTGGACAGATTATTGGCCTAGTTGGAGAAAATGGTAGTGGAAAGTCAACACTTTTAAAGGTATTAGCTGGCTTGTTACTTCCATCATGCGGTGAGGTTTTACTGAATGGTAACCCAGTTACACGTAGAAGTGCCAATCAGATTGCCTACTTACCAGATACGGATTTATTTTACGATTTTTATACTGGAGAGCAGCTATTTCAGTACTATGCCTCTCAATTCGAGGATTTCTCATATGATAAGGCCTGTATCGTTGCAGAGTTTTTGCAGGTTGATAAAAAAATGAGATTAAGGCAGCTATCAAAAGGAAACCGTGGTCGTATGAAGATGGCTGCAACACTTGGGCGAGAGGTCCCGTTTTATTTAATGGATGAGCCGTTTGCTGGGCTTGATCCAATTGTTCGTGAGCAACTCATTAAAGGACTCATTCAATTTACCGATATGGAACATCAAACAATTCTTTTATCCACCCATGAGCTATATGAGGTAGAGCCGATTTTAGATCAAATCATTTTATTACAAAATGGCTCGATTATTGCACATGAGGAACTTGAAAGGATTCGAGATCTGACGAATACGGATGCTGTGCAATGGATGAAGGCCTACTATAAGAAAGGATGAAACCAATGACAACACAACCAATTGTTCAATTGCAAAATTTATCAAAAATCATTCGTGGTAAACAATTAATTTCGCAATTGAATATCGATTTATATCCAGGGCAAATTACTGGATTTTTAGGACCAAATGGTGCAGGAAAAACGACGACTATTCGTATGATGACAGGGCTTATGCATCCGACGGAAGGGAAAGTAATCATTGATGGACTTTCACTTCAGGAGAATTATGAGGAGGCAATTAGTAAGGTTGGCGTAATTGTAGAGAACCCTGAAATGTATAAATTTATGACAGGCTATAAAAACTTATTGCATTTTGCAAGAATGCATAAAAATGTAACAAAGGATCGTATTCAAGAGGTAGTGAACCAAGTGGGTCTTGAGAAACGTATTCATGAGAAAGTTTCTACATATTCCCTTGGGATGCGTCAACGTTTAGGATTAGCACAGGCATTGCTTCATCGGCCTAAGTTTTTAATTTTAGATGAGCCAACAAATGGTCTTGATCCAGCAGGTATTCGTGAATTTCGTATGTATCTACGGAAAATAGCGACTGAGGATGGCGTCTCTGTTTTTGTTTCTAGTCACCTATTATCTGAAATTGAATTAATGTGTGATCGGGTGGCTGTCATTCAAAGTGGTAAATTAATTGATATTCGTGATATTCATAGTGATAATTCTTCATTTTATTATATTGAGGCTACTCCTAACGAACAAGCTGTATCGCTTCTTCAAAAGCTTGATATCAATTTTGTTTCAGAAAATAGCGGCTACGTGGTTGAAATACAAAAAGAAGATATTCCATCCTTCATTACAAATTTTGTTAATGAAGGAATTCAATTATTCGCTGTTCAACCACATCAAAAAACGTTAGAGGACCAATTCTTAGAAATGACAGGAGGTGGCCAAATTGCTGAAGCTAATTCAAAATGAATGGATGAAATTGTGGTATAAAAAAGGGACTTGGGCAATGGTCGCATTAATAATCCTCTTTATTATTGGACCTGGTATTATGTTGAAATACTATGATACAAAAAATTCAGAGGATATTTCATGGAAAGAAACTGAACAACAGGCCATTAACAACTATAAAGAAATGTTGGCAGGAGACGATCTTACTCCGGCAGATAAAACGCATTTCGAAGAGCAAATTGCGATATCTGAGTATCGTTTAGCGCATGATGTACCATCTCAAAATGAGGGAAGTCTTGCGAGCTTTATGTCATTTACAAGTAATATGCTCACGTTAGTAACATTATTTACAGTGATTACAGCAGCGAGTATTGTATCAAGTGAATTCTCAACAGGTACTATTAAAATGCTGTTAACACGCCCAATGTCGCGGGCAAAAATATTAACCTCCAAATTAATTACAACTTTTATATTTGGTTTGTTTTTATTTGTGGTTAATGTCGTAGTAAGTGTCATAGTAGGATTCCTACTATTCGGCAATGGTACAGGAGTCGAGTTAGAGATGGTTAATGGCAAAATAGCCGAAAAAGCGGTATGGGGTGACTTGGGTTATCATTACTTACTATCTGGCGGTGACTTTGTGATGTCAACGTTATTTGCCTTTTTAGTAGGTTCAGTGTTCCGCTCAAGTTCTTTAGCGATTGGTTTAACGATGTTCTTGTCGTTTACAGGTGGAATGATTGTAATGTTCTTAAGTCGGTATGAAATTGTCAAATATATTTGGCTAACACATTCTAATTTAACGCAATATGAATCAGGAAATCCAGTGACAGAAGGTATCACAATGCCATTCTCACTTACTGTCCTGGCGATTTATGCTGTTATTTTCCTTGTAATCAGCTATACGTCCTTTATGAAACGTGATGTGACAGCATAAATAAAACACGGTATGATGTTCATTTTCATACCGTGTTTTTCTATTTTATCCTTTTAAGTGCTTAGCAATAATTTGCTGTAGTTTCGTTTCGATCATTGGTAAATCATGCTTGGTAATTGTGGTTCTGACATAGCTTTCGTCCATATCAAGAGCTTCTGCGAAAAAGCTGCCAATGCCTCTAACTTTACGATCTATTTGCAGCAATATTTCTGCCGAATGATTAGATTGTGATAGAAAAACAATTTCTAGCTCATCTAAATGATTTCGATATTGCCCTATCGGCACAAATTCAAATTCTTGAATAAATGGGTAGTAACCACGGAATCGAGCTGGTGCCTGTTCACATTCTGCTTCACGCAAACGAAAACCAAGTGCACTTATAGCATCTAGAATATGTGTAGCAAGCTCTGTTGGTTGGACTCGAATGTAATCCTTGTCACTTGGATCCACTGCGTTTTTAATATCAAGTCCTGTTTGTATCCATACTTGGGTTTTGCCTGCTGTTATTGGTGTTTCGAATGGTAATGTAAGTGAAATAGGGAAGGTCTTCCTCTCGCCTGCTGCAATAATAAATGGCTCTGATACTTTAATTTTTTGTAGAGCAGCTACTTCCGTATATTTATTGTCATTTGCTTCTCGAATATAGGTCGTATTGATCGATAAATAAATTGTATCGACTTGCTGTTCAACCTGCCCACCACGTACTATAATCTCGCCGCGCATAATTTCACCAGCTCTGTATGTAGTTTTCTCTAATCGTGTATCAACCGTTGCAGAGCCTACCCCAATACTTGCAAGTACATTGTTAAAAAACGACATCTGTATTCCTCCAATTGACATTAATAATTATACATACGCACATTTTTTGAAAAGGTTTCAAGATATAAAAAGTTTTCGTTATAATGTATGAAAAACAAATGGGGTGTCAGGATGGAAACAGAATGGATAAGAACATTTCTAATTGCTGCCAGAACAGAAAATTTCCGAGAAACAGCTGAACTACGATTTATTACACAATCTACAGTATCAAAGCATATACAGCATCTTGAAAAGGAATTGCAAACAACGTTATTTGATAGACAGGGGAAGCAAGTGAAACTAAATCGTTTTGGTGTTTACTTTTTTCAACAGGCAGAAAAAATGATGATGACTGTTGATGAAGGTATACACAATATGGATTCCTTTTTGCATGGTTATACATCCCATTTAACGATTGGGGTTGCACCTCAAATTGCTAATTCTACTTTACCAGCCATTATCCAAACATTTCAACAGCAGAAACCTTCCATCCAAATTTCGATTGAGCTATTAAAGTCAAATGAAATAGGAGAGGCGGTTTATACAGGGGAGGTAGATATTGGTTTATCAAAACTAACATCAACTCGAGAACTTCATACTGTCCTCCTCGCACAGGAATCACTTCAATTAATTGCTCCAATAGCAAAAAAAGAGGCAGATGCACTTACGCTTTTGCAGCAGGAAATGATTTTAACACATGAATATGCACCCTATTGGCAAGACATCCAGCAAGTATTACAACAATTTAAACGCTATAAAAGCATGCATATAAATCAAACCGAAGTTATTAAAAATTTTGTAAAGCATGGACTTGGCATTGCCTTTTTGCCAAGAAGTGTTATTGAGGATGATTACCAACAGAATTTATTACATAGCTATTCCATACAAGAATTTTCTCATATTATGTCCAATAGCTACTTTCTAGCAAAATATTTATCAGCAGATATTGACAGCTTTTTAGCAGTTTGTCACCTAATTTACGCTGATTTAGTTTGTGATTAGAAGTACAAGTTATAAAACTTTGGTTAAAGTGTCTCTGTTAAAAACACGAATCTGCATCAATTATTCATATTTACTATATATACTGGTGGTATGTAATCCGCATAAAACAAATAGGAAGACAATTTCTTCCATCTAGCCGTATAAGTTCAGGAAAGTTCCTATCAGGTGTCATCAAGCATTGTACAGTTCCAGGAGACAGGTGTTCCTGAGAAGTGCATGTGTTCAGGGAAGAACCGCAGTCAGGTATAGTGGAAAAACGCTCGGGTCCAAGGTAGAATCGCTCAGGTACAGTGGAAGTGTGCTGGTCCAAAGGAGAATTGCTCAGGTATAGCGGAAATATGCTCGGTCTCAAGAGAAAATCGCTCAGGTAAAGAGGAAAACCACTCAGGTCCAAGGTAGATTGCTCAGATACAGCGGAAAAGCGCTCGGTATCAAGAGAGAATCGCTCAGGTGTTCCCAAAAAGCGCTCGGTTCCAAGGTAGAATCGCTCAGGTGTGGCCGAAAAACGCTCAGGTCCAAGGTAGAATCGCTCAGGTAAAGCCGAAAAACGCTCAGGTCCAAGGTAGAACCGCTCAGGTACAGCGGAAAAGCGCTCGGTCCAAGGTAGAACCGCTCAGGTAAAACCGAAAACCGCTCAGGTCCAAGGTAGAACCACTCAGGCAAAGCCGAAAAACGCTCAGGTTCAAGGTAGAATCGCTCAGGTACAGCGGAAAAGCGCTCGATCCCAAGAGAGAACCGCTCAGGTGTTCCCAAAAAGCGCTCGGTTCGAAGGTAAAACCGCTCAGGTATGGCCAAAAAACGCTCAGATCCCAGAAATATTTGGGCAAATGAACATTCTTATCAATAATATAGTAGGTGTTTTATAAATGTATAATTTGATGTCAGAAATAAGCCAAATCATGAGCAATCCTATAACAGAATTTTTAAATACCTATGAGCATGCTCCATTTATAATTGCGATTTTACTTGGTATAATAGGTGCTTTAGCTCCTTGTCAATTAACAGGTAATATGAGCGCTATCACCTTTTATGGGAATCGTACTATTCAAATGAAAAGTAATTGGCAGGAAATCGTGTTTTTTATAATAGGAAAGGTTATTGTGTTTAGTTTTTTGGGCTTTTTCGCTTGGATATTTGGTCAATCCTTTGAAACAAAAATGACTGTGTATTTTCCAGTTTTTCGCCGGGCAATTGGTCCAATTATGCTAATAACGGGCTTTGTGCTTATTGGCATTTTTAAATTAAAATTTCTGAATCGAATTTCTTTACTTATTCCAACAGTGTTAAAAGAAGGGAGAATTGGCTCACTGCTAATGGGCGCTAGTTTTTCCTTAGCCTTTTGCCCAACAATGTTCGTACTTTTCTTTGTATGGCTAATGCCAACAGTTGCCTCAACTTCGTATGGCTTAGTGCTACCAGCAATTTTTGGTGTCGCAACCTCTGTGCCGCTTTTGATCATGATGGCACTGATTCATTTCTTTTATGAAAAGCGCGTCATTATGCATTTTAGCATGAAAATGGGGAAAGTCATTCAAAATGTGGCAGGTGTTATTTTAATCCTAATAGGTGTGACAGATACCATTACATACTGGGCGTTATACTGAAGGAAGCTGCCAAACTGTTATTTTATTAGCATTTGATGCAGGATTTTTGAATTTTATCTTGTACCTCAATTTCCTATCGACCAATAGAATACTACAGCTCATCACTAAAAGGTCGATTCTTCATTAATGTATTTTAAATAGATAAAAGAACGTATTGGATTATATACGTTCTTTTATAATTTTTTATTACTTTTTGATCGCAACAAAGCGTAGTCGACAATAATCAGCAACCCATTGTTGGTTCTGATAATAGTTAGGTTTTAATAGCTGCTCACATTTTACATAGATTTGCTCTTTCTCTTTTTCCGTTAAATGCTGAAGGATGTTCTGACTAAACATCACTAACCAATTACGAAGCCCGTCCTCTCCCTGAAGAGGGGTTGGTCGCTCATATAATGTAATCATAGCAACGGTAAAGCCGGCTTTCTCTAATTTAGATTGATATTCTTCTAAAGTCGGGAAATACCATGGGAAATATTCTTCCTGATATGGTAGTTGCATTTCCTCCATACTTTTTTTGAGTGCCCATACTATAGAGGCGATATTACCATCTCCACCCATTTCAGCAACAAAGCGGCCTCCTTGCTTTAGGGAATGATAAATATTTTCAATAACTTGATCTGCCTGCTTCATCCAATGAAGGGCTGCGTTTGAGAAGACAGCATCAAATTGATTCTTAATGGAGAATGTTGTAGCATCCACAGCTTGAAACTGGATGTTAGGATATTTTTGCTGTGCTGCAATTATCATGTCCTGAGAGGCATCAATTCCCTGAACGATGGCACCATGAGTTGCAATTTCGCGTGCTAAATCTCCTGTCCCACAACCAATATCCACAATCATTTCATTTTTCTGTGGTCTAAGTAGGTCCACTAAGCTTTCTCCAAATTTTGAAACAAAGTCATGCTTTTGATCGTATAAATTGGCATTCCATTTTGTTATCATTTCACTTCATCTCCTTTATTTGAGCATAACAAAGAGCTTAATTGAATAGAAATTCTAGAAAATAGCAATTTTGATTCCACTTTGGAATAAAGAGGAGACATGGAAATACAAAAAATTGTAACATCAATTGATTAGACTGTGTCAAAGTTTGGCTAGTGACCAGAATATCTAAGTTGAACCCCCTTTTTGGAACAGTATTGATTATTCCATTGTATGATCGTTGATTTTTTGTCAACATTTAAGCAACATTTGTCAACGTGAATAATATGATATAAAAAAATAAGGGATGTGGTTTAGTGAAATGGTTAATTATTTTGGCTTTTACTTTTTCATCCAGTATCGATAATTTAGGTGTAGGCCTTTCCTATGGGGTTCGAAAAATAAATGTTGCATTTGGTAAAAATTTATTAATTGCGATTATTTGTTTTCTTATGAGTATGGGCGGCATTACGTTTGGCGTTTGGCTCTCAACCATTCTTCCAGGTATGCTTCCTGTTATCATAGGAGCGTTGCTTTTATTTATTATTGGAATTCGAATTATTCTTTTGGCAAAACCACAGAATGAAATGGATAGTAACAATGAAATGCAGCCTAAAAATGTTCAAGATATTTTAAGAAATCCCGAGGAAGCCCATTTCAAAAAGTCTGGTGAGATTGGCTGGGGAGAATCTGTACTGCTCGGTGTTGCCTTATCGGCGAATGCATTAACAAATGGTGTAGGTGCCGGTTTACTGGGTCTTTCTCCTCTTATCATTTCGATAACCGCTGCTATTGGAAGTTTTATTACGGTTTGGATGGGGGTCAAATTAGGAAGTAAAGTAGCTGATGTTCGAGTCGGTACATTTACTGTAGGGCAATTTGGAACCATAATTAGCGGTGTGATTTTATTAATAATTGCATTTCTAGCTTTCTTTTAACGAATGTGTTGACAAAATGTCAACGTAATAATACACTTCTTGAGAATGGTATATTGTAAAATCACAGTAGAAAAGGCAAGGAGGTAAATTGGAAATGACTGAGACAAGAAACAATAATAATCTTGGCTTATTACTTAAAGAATTCTTGAAAGAACGTTCATTATCTATGCGAAAGTTTAGTGAACTTACTGGTATTGATACCGCTACAATTTCACGGATAATAAATAATAAGAGAAACGCAACCCCACAGCATTTAGAAAAATTTGCTGACTGCCTTGGAGTTCCTTTAATTAATCTTTTTGAAGCTGCTGGATACCCCATTGAACAAAGACAGGAGAAATCTGAATCGGATATTCATACATCTGTTGACGCAATACAGGCTCTTCTTAAGTCTTCTAATGTTTATGATGATGAATTTTCGGTGGCACAGGTTGAACAGAAACTAGAGAGCTATGGACTATTTGCGCAAACAGAGGAAGGAAAAAATACGATTGTTAAAGATTTTGATGAGAAAATTAAGAATGTAGGAAGCGTAGGTCCTTTTATAAACAAATTAAAAGAATTATATGAAAGATTCTTATCAGGGAAAGGTACACTTTTTGAACTTACCATAATTGGAAGTACATTATTATATTTTATTATTCCTGTAGATGTTTTACCAGATTATCTATTTCCAATTGGTTATTTAGATGATGCAATAGCTGTTCAACTAACTACAAAGACATTACTAAAAAAATAATATAGAGATAAATGATAGGTGGATTTAGTTATGAGAAGAAGTAAAAAGAGACGTAAATGGCTAAGAAATTTATTCTTAGCATTCGCATTAGTAATCGCAGCAGGGATTGTTTATTGGGTTTACCAATACAATAGTGGATTAGCAATGGCAGACGATGGTCCTTATAAATATGACGGAAAGACATTTGACCCATTCGAAGGTGCAGATGTTCAAGTTGGTCAGATAAATGTGCTATTAATAGGAAGTGATGCAAGAGATGAGGATGGTAGATCGGATACATTAATGATTGCACATTATGATCAAACAACCAATAATGTTAAGCTTATTTCTATTATGCGGGATACGTATGTCGAAATTCCAGATTACGGAATGAATAAAATAAATGCTGCCTTTGCTTTTGGAGGTCCTGAACTTGTAAGGAAAACAATTAAGCAAAATTTTGATCTTGATGTTAATTACTACGCTGTAGTGGATTTTAAGGGATTCCCTAAGATTATTGATCTTTTAGCACCTGATGGGATTGAGGTTGATATTCCATATGAAATGTCTCATGGAATTGGCATGACATTAAAGCCTGGAGAACAAATTTTACATGGTAATGAGCTTTTAGGCTATGTACGATTCCGCCACGATCGTCTAAGTGATTTTGGACGGGTGGAACGTCAGCAAGAAGTCTTGACTAAGGTAAAAGAACAAATCGGTGTTTCAAGCTTAATGAATTTACCAAAAATACTTGGCGTTGTAGATTCCTACATCGATACAAATGTTGAAAATAAAACAATTCTTACAATTGGAAAAGGGATCGTAAAAGGAGAATCTAAAGGTTTGGACACTTTACGCATTCCTATTGCAGGCTCTTTTGAAGATAAGCGTGTAAATGTAGGTGAAGTTTTAGATATTGATTTAGATAAAAACAAAGGTGCATTACAAGAATTTTTATCATCAGGGGACAATGATACGACTTATGTGGTTTCATCATAAGAGAATCCCTTGAACACAGAATTTCAACTTTTATAGAACAATACTTTGAACAGATCATGAAAGAATTTAAAGGTAGCTGATGATTTTGCATCAGCTACCTATCTTATTTTTCAAGCTTTGTTAATGTTTTTCCACTCCATCCAAAAATGATGGTTAAAATAGGACCTAGTAAACAGAAGAAGGTGAAGGGGAGATAAGTTACTGTAGATATATCAAGGACACTAGCAATAAATATGCCACAAACACTCCAAGGGACGAGTGGATTGACAACTGTACCAGCATCCTCCATTACACGGGAAAGGTTTTTAGGTGCAAGCCCGACCTTTGCAAACTGTGCTTTAAATGCCTCACCTGTCAATAAGATGGAAAGGTACTGTTCACCGATTAGTGTATTGATACCTACTCCTGTAATAGCAGCACCTGTGATCACGGAACCAGCGCTTCTAAAGATGTTCTCAACCTTTGCTAGAATACTTTGAATAATACCTAAAGTGAATAATAATCCGCCCATTGTCAATGCTAGTAACACTAAGGCAATAGTTGATAGCATACTGCTCATACCACCTCGTGTCAGCAATGCGTCTACTTCTTTATTACCAGTTTGAGAGACATAGCCTTCAAAAAGCATTTTGAATATAGTAGAAAGAGCAATTGGTTCTTGTATGTAGGAAAGACCTACACCGAGAATCGAAACGACTGCAAGTGTAATTAGTGCAGGCGCCTTATAAAAAGTCATTATTATAAGTACAGCAATTGGCAATAGTGTATACCAATGAATAAGTCCTGTTCCAAGTAATCCTTGTTTAAATTGCTCTACTGTATCAAATGATGTGTCTGTACCTGATGGGGATAAAATAGCATATAAAACTATGGAAATAATGAAAGCAGGAATCGTTGTCCAGCCCATATTTTTAATATGCTCGAAAAGGTCCACGCCAACTGTACCAGAGGCAAGATTAGTTGTATCTGATAGGGGAGACATTTTATCACCAAAGAAAGCCCCTGAAACAATTGCACCAGCTGTTATGGCTAAGGAGATGTCCATTGCACCAGCAATCCCCATAAATGCCACGCCGACTGTGGCAACGGTTGTTAATGAGCTTCCGACAGATATGCCGACAATGCTACAAATTAAAAAGACTATTGCAAAGAAAAAGCTAGGTGAAACGGTTAAAAAGCCATAATAGATAAGTGTAGGAATAGTGCCACCCATCATCCAGCTTGAAATTAAAATACCGATAAAGAAGAAGATGAAAACAGCTCCTAGCCCTGCACTTGCACCCGCAATCATCCCGCCTTCAAGCTCGTGAAAAGGAACTTTTTTAAGTAGTCCATAGGCAATTAAAAGTGAAATAACCAAAAATATAGGGATATGGGGAGTTGCTTTTAAATACCCAATACTAAATGCCATCATAGCGATAATTAAAAGTATGATGAAGCCTGCCTCAATAAATCGAGGGTTACTCTTCGCTTCAATTCGAAACATGCTAATCCTCCTAGTAATTACTTCTTCGCTTCAATGCGGTGAAGCCCAAAAGAATTATAGCACGCTAATTAATTTTGTCAATTGACGGAAAATTGCTATATAAATAGAATGATATTTTTTACCTCTAAAACACCTTTAATCGTATCACTTTATTGAATAAAATAATCCCAAGCATTTTTAAGAATTAATGTACATGTCATGATAATGAAAATAAAGCGCATCATTTTTGTCCCGCGTTTCAGTGCAAATTTTGAACCTAAGATGGCCCCAAAAATCATGACAAACCCAACAGGTAGTCCGTATAAAAAATTAACTTCTCCTAACAGTAAAAACATAATAAGTGCTGCTAAATTTGACGTGAAATTAAACGCTTTTGCATTGCCCGCAGCCTGTAAGAAATCATTTCCCAACATTAATAAAATAAAAATAAAAAATGAACCCGTTCCAGGTCCAAAAAAACCATCATAAAAGCCAATGACCGCAAAAGCACTGATGAAAGCGATTTTTTTAGTAGCTGTTAATATTCTCTCCTCAGGCCGCTGTCCCCAATCTTTTTTGAAAACTGTATAAGTGGTCACAAGGACGAGCATAACAATCATTAAGGGCTTTAAAATGGTAGGAGATACAAGATGGACCGTATAGGCTCCAATTAAAGAGCCGATGAAGATGAAAGGGATGATCTGTCCGATTTTTTTTAAGTCTACCTTACCAGCTCGTAAAAAAGTTAACATGCTTGTGCCATTGCTGATTGTATTGGCAAGTTTGTTTGTAGCGATAGCAGTACTGGGTGGCAGCCCAACAGCCATAAATGCAGGCAAGGAAATTAATCCTCCCCCACCAACAATCGCATTTAAAAAGGATGCGATAAAGCCAAGTACTAATAATATGGCAAGTGACAGTAAATCGATGTCCATATGTATGTTTCACATCCTTTTTATATTGTACTTATAAGAGTACTGTGAATTATTTGAAATAACAATGAAATTTCAAAATTCTATGTAAATAACGTTTACAATTCCTTAACAATTGACTGCTCAGAAAAATAGAAAGAAAAAAAGTTTTTTCAAGTATTTTTCTAAAAATAAAAGAAAAAACGGTAATATTTAAAGAAAAAACGGGTATTTTTATTATTCGATTTCCAACGTTTTCAACTTGGAAAAGAGCTTGAAATGAATTGTGGCAATTTTAATATTACATTTTTGTAAATTCAACTCGTTTATGTTTAAAAATCTGTAGAATTGTGTAAAAGTTTTGTTATGATGATTGCAGAAATCGACAATTTATTCAACAGGAGGAACATCATGTTCAACTCAAACAAGCAAGATCCATTTTTTAAGGCATTATTGAATATCTCGAAAAATGTCAATGAAGGTATTTACTTTGCACATAATGCACGTATTCAAGATATAGATGCGCTAAAAGAAATTGCAGATACAATGAAGCAATATGAAACAAGTGGCGATAAATTAATTCATGAGCTTATTGTGATGCTAAATAAATCATTTATGACACCTATTGAACGTGAAGACATTTTAGCACTTGCTAATAAATTGGATGATGTAATAGATGGCATGGAGGGCTGTATTGCTCATTTTAATATGTATAATTTAACAGAAGTAACAGAGCCGATGCGTCAATTCCTCACATATATTGCAAAAAGTACAGATGAAATGGTACAAGCGATGGAGCTTTTAAATAGTAAGAAACTTGTTGAAATGCGTAAACATGCTATTCAAATTAAGGACTATGAGCGTGAATGCGATGAAATTTTCCGTTCTTCCATGAAGCAATTATTTATTCAAGAAAAAGATCCAATGCGTATCATCGTGTTTAAAGATATTTATGAGCAATTTGAAGATATAGCAGACAGCTGTCAAACAGTAGCAAACACAATTGAGACAATAATTATGCGCAACGCGTAAGATGGAGTGTAGGAAATGGATACAATATTACTAATAACAATATTAGTCGTTTTATTCGCACTTGTGTTCGATTTTATTAACGGCTTCCATGATACAGCCAACGCGATTGCAACTTCTGTATCAACAAGGGCTTTAAAGCCGCGGACAGCAGTATATATGGCTGCGGTGATGAACTTCGTTGGAGCAATTACTTTTGTTGGGGTTGCCAAAGCACTCACAAAAGATATAGTGGACCCGTTTAGCTTAAATGCCTATGATGGTGATATTACTGGCTCTGTTGTGATTTTAGCAGCCTTATTATCTGCTATTACGTGGAATTTGCTAACATGGTATTTTGGCATTCCATCGAGTTCTTCTCATACATTAATTGGATCTGTTGCAGGAGCAGCGATTGCCGCAGCAGGATTTGATGTTTTGAACTATGCAGGCTTTATTAAAATTATTCAAGCACTTATTTTTTCACCATTGCTTGCGTTTGCAGCAGGTTTCCTGATGATGACCTTATTAAAAGTACTCTTTAAGGATATGAATCTATATCGCACGAATAAAGGTTTCCGAACAATGCAAATTGGTACTGCCGCTCTACAATCATTTACACATGGTACAAATGATGCTCAAAAGGCGATGGGAATTATTACACTCGCTTTAATTGCGGGTGGCTTGCATCAGGGCGATGATATTCCTTTCTGGGTACGTTTCGCAGCGGCATGTGCAATGGGTCTTGGTACTTCTGTAGGTGGTTATAAAATCATCAAAACAGTTGGTGGAAAGATTATGAAAATTCGTCCAGTGAATGGTGTGGCAGCAGATTTAGCTTCTGCATCGATTATCTTTGGGGCGACATTAATTCATTTACCAGTATCAACAACACATGTGATTTCTTCATCTATCATGGGAGTTGGAACAGCACATCGTGTAAAGGGTGTAAAATGGGGCATGGCACGTAAAATCGTGACAACATGGGTCATCACAATGCCAATTTCTGCGGTGATGGCTGGAGCTATTTACTTTATCTTAAGTTTATTTTTCTAATAAGAATGAGAGAATGCACAATTTGGGTGCATTCTTTTTTTGTTTTAATTGGATGGATAGAACCATTAAAGTGACGGATAGAATCTTCAAATTGATGGATAGAGAGATGAAACTGACGGATAGAAAGCTAAAGTATTGTAGCTTGTGGAAACGTGAAAATCGATTTATGGTAATTATAAAGAAAGTATAAAGTTTAAAAAGTTAAGCCATTTACATAGTAAGGTTATTACAGGAGGAAAACAGATGAGAGAAAAGCTATTACTAATTGAGGATGATACGGCGATTGGACGTATTGTAAAGGATACGCTTGAGCAGGAGGGCTATCAAATTACTTGGGCAACTACAGGGCTTGAGGGAATTGCTGATTTTCAAAATGATTCATTCGATTTAGTGCTCGTTGACTGGATGTTACCTGAAATGGATGGGCTTACGGTGTGCCAAAATATTCGCTGGGAAAGCGAAGTGCCTATTTTAATGATGAGTGCGCGTAACGAAGAGGCAGATAAGGTGGAAGGCTTGCAGGGAGCTGATGATTATATCGCAAAGCCCTTTAGCTTAGAGGAATTAAAAGCACGGGTTGCCTCACATCTACGTCGCTGGAAACGTTATAACAAACAAGAGGTAGTGGAGGATATAAATACCTTTTCCCATGGTTTAAAAATTGATTGGCAAACAGAAACAGCGTGTCTCCATAATGAGGAATTGACATTGACACAAAAGGAGTTTGCCCTGCTTAAGCTGCTTGCCAAAAATCCAGGTCAAACCTTTTCAAAGGAGGAACTTTATCAGCATATTTGGCAACAAGCGAGTGTAGATGAGACGCATACTGTGACGGTCCATGTTAAAGAATTGCGTGAAAAGCTTAAAGATCCAGTAAAAACGCCTCATTATATTCAAACAGTATGGGGTAAGGGGTATCGCTTTATTGGTGAACCATTATGAAAATTAAAACTTGGCTACTCATTACCTTCTTCCTCGTAATGATTTTACCAGTCACAGGTGCATATAGCCTTTATGTATGGATTAACGGCTATTATCATGATAAAAACTTTACTGAGTATTTTGAAAAGTGGACAGAGTTGAATCATATTAAATCTGTGCTCAATAACACGAAGTACTATAAAAAAAATGCTGATATGAAAGATGTAGCAGCATTAACAAATGATCAGCTTGCGATAACACTTTACTCGAAAACAGGCATTGTTTTGTATTCCTCAAATCCAATAACTTCGGGATTTGCTGCAAAAGAACAAATGTTTAAAGATTTATACGAATTAAAACAAAAGTATAACGCCTTTACGTATAAAGAACCTGTTTATCAAAAAGGAGAACTGCTCGGTATTTATGAAATTCATTTAGTAAGAACGGACTGGGTACAAGGCGTACAAAATCGCTCTTGGTTTGTCCTAGCTGGCTCAATAGTACTGTTTCTTCTAATATACGTGGCAGCTATGTTGCTACTGCATCAAAAATTAAATCGTCCGCTAAAAGAACTAATGAGACAAATGCGTGCCTTTGCTAAGGGAGAGCAGGTGACATCTGACTTAGGGATTAGAAAAGATGAAATCGGTGAACTTGCGCAAGCCTTTCTTACGATGCAGAACGAAATTGAACGGGCACGCACTCACTTAAAAACTGAACAACAGCAGAAGGAGCTTATGATAGCTAGTATTTCACATGATTTAAAAACACCACTTACCTCCATTCAGGCATATGCAGAGTCTTTGCAAAATAAAACCCTATCAGAAAAGCAGCAGTATGAATATCGAGAGATTATTTTAACAAAGGCTGACATGATGAAGCATATGTTGGAGGATTTGATGATGTATACATTACTTCAATCTTCAAGCTATGATTTAGAACTAGTGACGGTTGATGGGGCAGAGTTTTTTGAGATGGTCTTGTCAGATTACGAACCACTTTGTGAGGATCAGGGCTTTACGCTTGATGTTCATTGTCAAGTAGATGGTCAATATGCTGTGCATCCTAAGCAGCTTCAGCGGGTAATCGATAATTTAATGAGTAATGCCTGGCGCTATGGGAAAGTAGGGACCACAATAGGTTTAGCAGCCGTAAATGCTGGGAAGTGTCCTACATGGTGCTTTGATTTTGTAAAATCTGTCCTAACAAAGCAGGAAGGGTGCTATGTGATTGTACAAAATAGCGGTCAAGGGATTCATAAAGAGGAGATTGAGAAATTATTTGAGCCAATGTACCAGGCAGATACGGCACGAACAAAGGCAGGAGACCGTGGTACAGGGCTTGGCTTAAATATTGCGAAACAAATCATAGAAAAACACGGTGGAACAATTGAGCTTGTATCAAAAGAAGGCTTTGGAACAGCTGTACTATGCTGGATTCCGACATTTAAAGGAGAGAATTGATGATGAATTGGAAAAAAACTTTACGTGCAGCAGGTTTAGTTGCCGCACTAACATTTAGCTTAGTAGGTTGTAATACGGAGGCATCGTATTCACCACAGGAAATTATTGATCAAGCGTTACAGGAAACGAAAGAACCACTTACTTTTTACGGCGAATTTACAATGGATTTGGGCGAGGCAGGTGGAACAGCTCATGTCAAGGAGTGGTCTAAGGAGGGTAAACGACGTATTGATATGACAACTGAAAATGGAGAACATGTCATTTCTATCAATAACGGTTCTGAAATTATGATGTATGATGTTGTTGAAAAAACAGCACAGAAGATGAAATATACAGAGGGTGACTTGGACAGTCTACAATCACCGAGAGATCAGGCAAAATTGTTATTTAATATGGTGAAGGATACACATGATGTGAAGATTGCCGGCGAAGAGAAAATTGCAGGTAGAGATACGTATAAAGTGGTAGCAAAAGTAAAAAAGGAAGATACACTAACTGGTGACATGGAAGTATGGATTGATAAAAAAACATGGCTAACATTAAAAACCGTAACGAATAGTGCAGGAAGTAAATTGACTGTGGAGTATACCAAAATTGATGTTAATGCGAAAATCGATGACACGCAATTTACAGTGGATGTTCCAGATGATGTTGAAATAGAAGAAATAACGACACAGGAACCTGAGGTAGTAACACTAGATGTAGTGAAAGAGCAGCTTGGTGAATTTCTAATGATCCCAGAAGAAAATGGTATTGCATTAACGACAATTCAGGATATGAAGGTGGAGGAACGTCCAGAGTTTTCATTTGATTATCAGAAAGATGAACAGCCTGCTTTCTCAGTTTCAGTGTTTAAAATGACAGAAAGTTATACGGAGTTTGGTGGCATTCAAGATGAGAAACCGATTGAGGTGCGTGGGCAGCAAGGTACCTACATGGAGTTAGGCGAATTTTTAACGATTAGCTGGCAGGAAAATGGCTACCAATACAATATCATTAGAGAAAATCCAGAGCTAACAAAAGAAGACTTAGTCGCATATGCCAATCAAATGACCATCAATAAATGAGGTGAAAGGTATGAAGCGCAATGAGTGTATAAAATGTCTCGCATTGTTCTTATTTAGCACAGTTTTTTTATATGGTGTAGGTGAAACATATGATGTGTCATGGCTGCAATTTCATTTCTTTGGTGACTTCAATGAGGAGGGGTTTTATTTCAGCTTTAGCTCTCTCCTGCCTGTATTAGGTGGCATATTAATTGTAGCCTTATATGAAACGCTGTTTAAGCGATTTATTTAATAAATTTTGAAAATCCATTCTGTTATAGAGTGGATTTTTATTTTAATGTAATAGGTAAAAATCGCTTGGGAGGATTGTGAATGACACTGGAAATCGACTATTTTACTTTACATCCTAGAGAGGGTGTTTTTACGATGTTTGCAAAGCCGAGGTTCCAAAAAATTAAATTGTTTAGATGGGGATATTTACCATGCAATATCCAGAAGAAAAAATAGCTTTCCTAGGTATATAGCGATGCTACAATCTTGTCAACTTATTATCGATTTTCATGCAAGTGCAGCATATGGATATCCCATATAATACTATAGGAGAGTTTACCATGCTAATCTAAAAAAGGTTTACATGTACTGTCAAAAAGGCTAAAAAATCCACGTTTTTTAAAGTGGATTTTTTATTTTCATTCAGCAAATGTTTTGAAAGCAAAGCGGCAGCTACAATTATGCCGAGGTGAAATTGATTTTAAGCTATTTGCTGTAAATGTGTTTTCTTAAAGCCTTCATCATATTTTAAGCCATAGCCAAGCGCACGATCTAAAAAGATATGGGCTAGCCAAATAATCGATGCCATTAGAGGTAGTGTAGACATCATGCCAAAGCCAATCATCATTAGAATAGTTGGCAATATTAAGCTATGACCTAAATTGTAAAATAAAGCCCCAACTTTAGTGTTGACAGTATAGCCGAGCATACTAAGATCAGGAAGCAATAAAAATAAGAAAAAATAGAATAATGAAAAGTCAAACTGCCAATAGAAAAATAGACTGATTAAAAATGCTAGTAAATATTCAAGAGAAATGATTCTACGTAGTTTCATAATGACCACGCCCTTCCTGTAATTTTTTATACAAATCTTCGATGAGCGAGGCGATTACCACTTGATTTTCTGCATACTTTCCATCAGCCATCAAGGTCTTCGCAAGCTGTAAGGATTGGAGTGCTTGCTGATAAAACAATAATTGCTGTTCAATATGAGCGATTTTTGTAGAGAATAACTGAACGGTTTCTTGATTGCAGGATTCAGAAACAGGCTTTTGTTCAAGCATGAGTAATTGCTTGATTTCTTGTAATGTAAAGCCAAGCTGTCTTAATACTAGGATTAATTTAATCGTATTTTCACAAGTGTCATCATACACACGATAGCCATTGTCTAGTTTATGTGGATACAGTAGCCCTTCCTTCTCGTAGTAGCGCACTGTATCGGTTGTTAATTGATATTTCTCAGCAAATTGTTTAATTTTCATCTAACTACCTCCTGAATTTATCCTAACATTGGAGTGCACTCCAAGGTCAAGAAAATATTAATTAGAAAGTGAAACGGTCATTAATTGGCAGTCGTTTATAGTGTAAGAGGGGGAGGTGAACGGCATACTTGAAAAAATAATCGATGAACATGCAGAGCATTTACTTCGTCTCGCCTATTTCTACGTGAAAAATAGGCATGTTGCAGAGGACATTGTACAGGAGACCTTTATCAAATTTTCACAGCATGACTATGAGGAGCGTGGGCAGCTTCGAGCATATTTATCCACATTAACCATTAATAAAAGTAAGGATTATTTAAAAAGCTGGCATTATAAAAAACTAATTTTTCAGGAAAAGATTCTTCCAGTGCAGGCAAAAAAACAGCGCGATGAGCTGATTGAAGCGGAGGAAAGATCACATATAGGGGCAGCTATCTTAAAACTACCGTTATCCTATAGAGAGCCCATCATCCTGTACTATTATGAAGAAATGAAGATTGCTGAAATAGCACAGGTTCTAGGGATTGTAGAAAATACTGTGAAAACAAGGCTGAAAAGGGCAAGGGAAGCCCTGAAGCCACATTTAAAGCAGGAAGAATGGGAGGTGCTTGGGCATGAATGAATGGCAAAAGGAATTAGTAAAGGTAGCCGGTGAAATGTCAACGAGTAAGGAGCGTATCAAAAAACGCATCCTAAGACAGCAGCCTACCAAACAAAAAAAGCCCATTCGTTTCGCACTATTGACTTCAGTTGTGACTTTATGCTTAGCAGGATTTGTGATGGTGCAGCTGTTAAATAAGGATACGCAGCAGGCAACACAGATGTTTAACGAGAAGCAGTTTGAGCACTTTGAACATGTTGTATATTTGATGTGGCCAGAACAAGGTGAGGAATTTTCTAAGAGAGAGGCCTATCAAAAATATGAGCAGCTAGTTGCCTATTATTATTTTGCAAAATCAATAGGCATAACATCTACTAAGGAAGAGTTAGAGGCGGAAAAAAAGGCACGCTATGACGAGCTTGTCATGCTACAAGATTCTCCTCAATATGTGGAGCTTTTTCAGGGGCTAGGGCTAAAACAATATTTTAAGACGTATATTGAGCCCATGATACCGTTTTATGCAGCGAGAAAAGAGATGAATGCATTTTATGAAAAAAAATATCCAACCTTAGCTAGAACAGCCGATCAAATCGCTGCAAGGGACGCCCTTCGTTATTTTCAAACCCATTTTGCTGAACAATCAATAGCGTTTCAAGAAAAAATGGGCATCGTCAATCGTACACACTCACAAGGCTCCATTTACGTAGGAACAGTCATTAAAATAGAGGATAATGCTTTTTTATTTGTGGAGGGTGCCATTCCTGAGGATCTGACAAAGCTGTCGGAGGAACAAATTATGAAGAAATATAATAATGCAACATGGTATCCAATCTTGGATGATTCTCCTGTCAAGGTAGGAGATTACATTTCATTAGAATCACCAGGAAGTATGTCATATGAAGAAAATGGTGTAGAGGTTACAAATGGCTTTTTAAACAGTATTGAATGGATTGAGCCTACTGTAACGAAGAAACTTTCTATTCAAAATGAACAGGAAATCATTCAATTTTTCCAGCAAACAGATTGGCAGCCGCCAGATAATTATAAAAAGATGAACCATCCTCCAGCGTATTCTTTTATGCTAGAGGGAGTAAGAGTTGATGTTTGGTTCAGCTATGGCCAAACACTTTATCTTCAAAAACTGGAATCTGGTACTATCCATCTTAATCAGAAAAGATCGGAGCAATTAAAGGCAATATTAGGTTTACAGGAATCGTAGCAAGTCTCTAAAACGAGGCTTGTTTTTTTATTGGCAGAAAATTATAGTTTTGTGTACTGATATCATTAGTAGGCTCAAAGGATTTTATTTAGGTTAAATAATTTTTAGGAGGATATATTCAGTTTGATTTTTATTTGGGTTAAATTACTCATTAATTTGAAAATAAATGAGTCCAAAGAATTGTAATATTTTATTAAGCGGGGTAGTATTAAAGGTGTAAGGGGTTAAAATGAGGAGGGGCGGTATGAATACACAGGAGTTTGAAGAACTATGGATTACGCTAAATGAATTATATAATGCGAATCGCTTTTTAGAATATATCGAATTAAGTAGTGCCGCAATCGAAAGTGCTATTATGATAGAGATGTATGATAAAGCAATCCTTTTATTACGGTATCGCTGTGCCAGTTATTTTCAAACAGGTGATTTGCAGGTTTCCATCAGTGTGCTTGAGCAATATCGTGAATTAACCTTTCAATACGGCAATGACATTGATGTAATTCACTATTATATTTTAGCGGCCATTTATTGGGGAACATTTGGTCATTTAAAAAAATCTGAGGAGCTTATGCTAAAGGGACTTAAAATTGCTGAACGCATTCAACATGTAGAAAGCATGGGAAAAATTTATAATAATCTAAGTGATTTAGAAATTGCATTAGGAAGCTATCAAACAGCAAAAGAATTCGCATTAAAGAGTTTATATTATGCAAATGCTTTTGAGACAAAGCATGATAATCCATATACAGGAATTATCCATCCCAAAATAAACTTAGCCGTTGCGCAAATTTGGCTAGAAGAATTTGAAAAAGCACATGAAGTCTTACAAGAGCTACTCTCGACTATTCAGAAACCTCCGTATTCCAAAGTTCAGTTGGAGATTATGAATGCCAATGCTTTACTTTATGAAAAACAGGGTCGTATTGGAGAGGCCATCGATTTATATCAAAAATCAAAGCACTATGCCCTCCAAAATAATGATCTTGCTTTGCTACAAACCATTTACGATTCTTTAGTGAAGCTAATTGAGGAACAGGGGAATAAAGTAATATTGTGTGCGATTCAGAAGGAATATATTAATATTTTGCTAGAAATTCAACGAGAAAATTATACACATGTGTTATTTGAAATGGAGTATAATGACGAGAAAAAGCAACTAGAAAAATCCTCTTATATTGACCCATTAACGAATATCTATAATCGACGTTATTTTGATGAGAACGCAGAAAAGATGGTGCAGAAAGCTGCAACTAAAAAACAGCAGTTAGCATTAATAATGGTTGATCTAGATCATTTTAAAGCCATTAATGATAGGAATGGTCATTTGTTTGGTGATGATGCACTAACGATTACAGCTACAACATTAAAGGAATTTTTCCAACCCTTTGAATCAATCGTTGCGCGTTTTGGAGGAGATGAATTTATTGTTCTTAGTCAAATAAAGTTGGGGGAATCTGCCCAAACATTGGCGGAAAATCTCTATAAAAAATTAGCATCTTTATCTTTAGTCATAAAAGATGAAGCGATTCATTTAGCGTTTAGTATTGGCGTGAGCACCAATAACAAGGGGCAGGTAACAAAAGTCGATGAGCTTATTCATCAGGCTGATACCGCCCTCTATGCCTCAAAACGCAATGGTCGCAATCAAATTACTGTTTTTAAACAACATATTGATATTGGAAATGATTGATAACAATAAGGTGGTTTTTTGAAAGCTTGAATGTAAGCGCTGTCTATAAAGTTAAAATCTGTTTGTTTTCACGGGTTACACGCTGAGAGCTTACAGATTTTTTTATTGTCTAAATGCAATGAAACACCTTTTTAAAAATTGGTTTCTAATTTCTCTAAAGAATATTGTAAATGAAATCAGTTGTATGCTACTATGAAATTAAATAGACAGACAGTCGGTCTATCGAGAGGGGTTATTTCATGAGAACGATAAAAAAAGCACAAGAACGTAGAAATGAAATTCTTGATGCAGCAGAGGAGCTATTTAACCAGAAGGGCTTTGATGGTACTAGTACAAACGATATTCTTGAGAAGGTCGGAATTGCACGAGGAACACTGTATTATCACTTTAAGTCAAAAGAGGATATTATGGACGCATTAATTGATCGAATGACAGATACGATTTTAGAGGCGGCAAAAGAAATTGGCGCAAATAAAAGTATCCCAGTTAATGAGCGAATGATTCGAGTTGTAATGGCTTTGAATATTAGCGGGGGAAACGGTAAGGAAATCATGGAGCATATTCATAAACCTCAGAATGCGTTGATGCACCAAAAAATTCAAAAAATCATTCTCAACAATGTGCCATCTATTCTGGCGGATATCATTCGTGAAGGCATTGAGCAGGGATTATTTAACACACAATATCCGTACGAATGCATGGAAATGATAGTGGCCTATACGAATACCGTTTTTGATGATGAAATGGTTCATTTAACAGATGAAGAACGCACTTCTCGAATAGTGGCGTTAGTATTCAATGTAGAGAGACTGCTGGGTGTTGAAAATGGAAGTCTCATGTATATGATGAGGATGTTTGCCAATGGAAATGAAAACAGTGAATAATAATTCTTTTGCGCAGGGCATTCTTCTGTAAATCAAATAAAAGAGGTGACATATGTATTACAGAATTATTCGTAATGATATGGCAAAAAGCAAGTTAATATCATTGACTACAATCATATTTGTGACTGCTGCGGCATTGCTTGTTTCCCTTTCGGCCATATTAATGGTGAATCTTTCAGGTGCGATAGATACGCTTATGAAGCAATCGAAAACGCCGCATTTCCTGCAAATGCATTCAGGCGATATTAATTCTGATCGATTGGAGAACTTCGCTAACAATAATAGCAATGTCGAAGAATTTCAGGTGCTTGAATTTCTTAATGTGGATGGAGCACATATCGTTATTGACGGAAAATCGCTTGCAGGCAATGTTCAGGACAATGGCTTCACGACCCAAAGTGAAAAATTTGATTATCTCCTGGATCTTGACGGACAGATGATAAAGGTTGCAGATGGAGAGATATATGTGCCAGTAGGCTATATGAAGGATGGAACGGCAAACATTGGGGATACGATTGTTCTAGACAATAAGAAGAAATTCATCGTTGCAGGTTTTCTTCGTGATTCACAGATGAATTCGTTACTGACCTCATCAAAGAGGTTTTTGGTGAGTGAGCATGATTATGCAGCAATAAAGAGTTTCGGAAGTACAGAATATTTAATTGAGTTTAGATTAAAGGATATGTCTGAGATAAGCACCTTTGAAACGGCATACACTTCCGCAGGGCTTGAAGCAAATGGTCCAACAATTACATATCCACTTTTCAAAATGTTGAATGCCATTTCTGATGGTCTAATGATAGCAGTCATACTTCTAATAAGTGTTCTTGTCGTAACCATCACATTTATGTGTATACGATTTACGCTTCTTGCAAAAATTGAGGATGATTACCGAGAAATCGGCGTTATGAAAGCCATAGGGCTACGTGCTTCAGATATTAAAAAGATTTATCTCGCAAAATACGCAGTGATTGCAGCAGTTGGTTGTATACTTGGCTTTGCTCTGACCTTTGTTTTCAAGGGTATGCTTCTTGAAAACATAAGGCTCTATATGGGAGTGAATGAAAATAGATTTTTGGCTTTATTAGTTGGAGTAATTGGTGTATTTCTTGTGTTTTTTGTAATGATAGCCTATGTGAGTTATGTATTAAGACGTTTTCGAAAAATCTCTGCAGTGGAGGCTCTACGTTTTGGTTTTTCACACGGAAAATCCTCTGGCGCAAAGGGCTTTTATCTGAGCAAAAATAGACTACTAAATACGAATCTATTTTTAGGGATAAAGGATGTGCTTTCTAGAAAAAGTCTTTACATGACTATGCTTGCGGTACTTATAATGTCAACATTCATCATCATCGTTCCACAAAATCTATACAATACGATTTCCTCTAAAAGCTTCATCACCTATATGGGAGTAGGGAGCAGTGATTTGCGTATTGATATTCAGCAGACAGACAATATTCCGAAAAAAGCTGCGGAAATTGTAGCAGCATTGGCCGAGGACAGCGCAATTTCTAAATATGCTGTGCTTTCGACCAAAACTTTCAATGTGAAGACAACCAATGGCTCTGAGGAAAGTATAAAAATTGAGCTTGGTGACCACTCGATTTTCCCGCTTAGGTATGCAGAAGGGAAGGCACCTGTTTCACAAGATGAAATTGCGCTGTCAGTCATGAACGCTGAGGAATTAGGAAAAAAAGTTGGGGATCACATGACACTGTTAGTGGATGGGAAGGAGAGAAACCTCATCGTATCTGGAACCTATTCTGATATTACGAACGGTGGTAAAACCGCAAAGGCGGCTTTCACTAACATACAGGCAGATACGATGTGGAGTGTTATTTATATTGAGCTTAATGATAAAACATTGATTGATGCGAAAATCTCTGAATATACAGAAAGCTTTCAATTTGCAAAGATTTCGGGCATTGACGATTATATTAAACAGACGTTTGGTTCAACAATAGGCTCTATTGGAAAGGCGTCCTCTTTGTCAGTTATCATAGCCTTAATTTTATCGATCTTAGTGACATTATTATTTATGAAAATGCTGATTGCAAAAGACAGATACTCGATCGCTATTATGAAGTCTTTGGGCTTTACAAATACGGATGTAACCATCCAATATGTGGCCCGTTCATTATTTGTTCTCATTGTAGGTATTGTCCTAGGAACACTTTTAGCTAATACCCTTGGTGAGCTACTTGCAAGTGCAGTCATTGCTTCATTTGGAGCATCATCGTTTACATTCGTTGTCAATCCACTTTCTGCCTATGTATTATGTCCATTGGTGATGGGGTGTACTGTCCTAGTAGCAACGGTTATCAGTACAGCTAGCGCAGGTCAGATAAAAATAACTGATAATATAAAGGAGTAGATTATGCAGAAGATTATTATTGCTGAAAAGATCATGAAATCTTTTAGTGTAGGGAATGAAAGACATCCTGTTCTTAAGGATGTGTCTGTTGACATAAATGAGGGTGAATTCGTTTCAATTATGGGTCCATCAGGGTCAGGAAAATCAACATTGTTGTATGCACTAAGCGGTATGGATTATATTGATAGCGGGAAGGTTACCTTTAATGGCAGTGATTTATCAGTATTTAATGACAAGGAGCTTGCTGACATACGTAGAACAAAAATGGGTTTTATTTTTCAGCAGCCAACTTTGCTCAAAAATTTAAATATTCTAGATAATATTATTCTACCTTCCATGCGAGATAATCGAAAAAACGGTGAGGATATTATCAAACAAGCTAAAGCTATAATGACAAGAGTTGGAATTGCAGAATTGGAAAAACGTGATATTACACAGGTTTCAGGCGGGCAGCTTCAAAGAGCAGGCATATGCCGTGCGCTAATGAGTAATCCAACCATCATCTTCGGTGATGAACCAACAGGGGCTCTCAACTCCAAATCTGCACAGGAAATCATGAACATTATTTCTGAAATAAATGCAGAAGGAACTGCTGTTATGCTTGTGACGCATGACCCAAAGGTTGCTGCTAGAACAGAGCGAATCCTGTTTATGCGTGATGGAATGATTGTGAGTGAGATGCACCTAGAAAAGTTCACTAACACAAATATGGATGATAGAACGAATAAAGTGACAGCAAAAATGCGAGAAATAGGAATCTAATTATTTTATTAGACCCTCAAATGTAACGAACCCGTAATGAATCTTTACGGGTTGTTTTTATGGCGGAAAAAAATTTCAAAAAATATGAATCGGAATGGCATTGACATCCGTCAGTAGTTTAGAAAGAAGGTGAGGGCAACAATGGATATAGAAAAGATTATCGAGGTGCACGGTGACTATTTACTAAAGGTTGCTTATCTATATGTGAAAAATACAGCAACAGCTGAGGACATTGTGCAGGATGTATTGATTGCCTTTTATCAAAAGCAGGAGCAGTTTCGCCAGGAATCATCGTTACGTACATATTTAGTGAAAATGACGGTCAATCGAAGCCACGATTATTTAAGAAGCTGGAAAAGTAAACGATTAACACTGCTAGAAAAAATAACTGGACGTACAACAGCAGTCACACCTGAAAAGGAATTTCTAGCTAAGTCAACGAAGCGAGAGCTAGTGGAAGCGTTGTTTACCTTATCAGTTGCCTACAGAGAGGTTCTTATTCTTTATTATTTTGAAGAAATGACGACTGTGGAAATTGCACAGCTCGTATGTTGTCCTGAGGCAACAATCCGAACACGCTTGCAACGTGCTAGAAAACAGCTAGCAGCAGCAATGGGAGATTATGATTGGGAGGTGTTACGCCATGAATCGATTTAAAGAAGATATGCTAAAAGAACTTCAAGAGGTAAAGCTTACAACTGAAAAAAAACAGGCGATTGCCCAAAAAGCACGACATAAAAGTATTCGAAGAAGCAGTCCTTGGCAATATCGTGTTGTACTTACAACGTTTACGGTTTTTGTGATTTCCTTTGTGTTTCTATTATCAAATAAAAAAGATCAACAACTTGGAAGTCAACAAGCCACAAATATACAGCAGGAAACATGGAGTATTTTGGGTTTGCTAGAAAATGACTTTGTCAAAGGTATCTTGATATTTAGTATTTTTCAATTATTAGCTCTTTTTTTAAGGAGATATTTAAAAAAGAAAAAATATGGTTTACCAGTGTGTATTCAGTGTGGTGAATCATGGTCAAAAAAACAAGCTCTCATGCTTTTTTGGAAAAATAATGCTAAACCAATTACATGTAAACATTGTGGAAAAAAACAGTATCGTACAAACAAATCGATGCAATTAAATGGATTAGTACAGCTACCATTAATTCAGCTTTTATTTTTAGTAAATTTTAATTTTAACAATATTTTAGTTGGCATAGCCTTTTATGTATTAAGCATCCCTGTATATCACTTTATACTATCCCCATATATATTTGCTTTACAAGAAAATGATCCGATGAAAGAGCCTCAAAAACCACTTTGGTAAAAAATTTTTAAAAAGAATTTATGAAAGGGGAATTGATATGGAAACGGTTATACAGATAGAAAATTTAAAAAAATCTTTTGGTTCCTTTGAAGCTATTCAAGATTTAACATTTAGCATTCGAAAAGGAGAGATTTTTGGCATAATTGGTCCAAATGGGGCTGGAAAAACGACAACAATTGAAATTATAGAGGGTTTGCAGGAATGTTCATCTGGCAAAGTAACAGTTCTTGGCTATGATCCTTGGAAAGATGCGAAAAAATTGAAGGAAAACATTGGTGTAATGTTTCAACATACAAATTTACAGTCAAAAATTAAAGTAGGTGAGGCTATTGAACTATTTGCCTCATTTTATCCACGTCAGATTGATACAACACTTGCACTGGAAAATTTAAAATTGGAACCTTTTCGTCATACGTATTTTAAAAATCTATCTGGAGGATGGAAACAAAAATTACTTTTAACTTTAGCAACTTTGCATTCACCATCAATAGTTTTTCTAGATGAACCAAGTACAGGGCTAGATCCAAAGTCCAGAAGAGAACTATGGAAAATGATTGTTTCGCTAAGAGATGCTGGAACAACAATTGTCTTGACGACACATTATATGGAAGAGGCGGAACAGCTTTGTGATCGGATAGCAATAATGAATCATGGCTCTGTAGTTGGGTTAGATACGCCTCAAAAACTTATTCAAAGCCTGAACAAAGATAAATCAATATTAATAGCATGTAAACAATTGGATATAGCATTGGTTCAAAAGATAGCAGGTGTCTCAAGAGTAGTATCAAAAAATAATCTACTTCAAATTTTCACAGATAATATAGAATGGACGACATTTGAGCTTTTCAAATTAATTAGTACTGAAGGCTTGATAGTAGATGATTTTCGATTTAGTACGGGTTCATTAGATGATTTATTTGTCAAATTACCTCAGCTGCAAGAGGAGATGATGTTGTGAAGGCAATTCACATATTAACTTTAATTGAATTGAAATTATTTTTTAGAGATTTACAATCGTTAATTTGGACTTTTATTTTTCCCTTTGTCATGATTTATTTTTTAGGACTTTTATTTGGTAATTCTGCTGTGGGTGAAATGGACTATAAAACTTTATTAATTCCAAATATGATAGCACTATGTCTGTTAAGTACAGCTTTATTTACATTAGGTACTCGAATTGTTAGCTATAAAGAATCCCAGTTACTGAAAACTTATCAAATAACGCCATTACATTCTATTCGAATCATTCTTTCTTTTTGTTTATTGGGAGTAATTATTTCCCTTTTTAGCATTATTATTGCTTGTGTTAGTGGTCATTTCATTTACAATTTACAACCACCCATTTATCTAATAGCAGTAATTTTTTCTTTAATGTTAAGTATGGTAACGTTATTCTCGTTTGGAATTTTAGTAACAGGCATTAGCTCCACAATGCAAGGAGCGGCTGGCATAAGTGTTTTAGCTTTAAACTTACAAACTTTTTTATCTGGTGGGGTAATACCTTATCAAATTTTGCCTCTACCTCTAAAAATTGTGGCAAAAGCTTTACCATTACACTATGTAAATGACATATTAACATTTGCTTGGACAGGTCAATCAGTCAATTCTATATGGTTAAATATAATAATTCTAATAGGAATGGCTTTCGTATTTTTTATTCTATCAATTCGTTGTTTTAGATGGACTTAAAAAATTTTATAAGGGTGAGTGTTTATGAATTCTAAAAAAATAAGTAAAAAGAAAATATGGATAATTATGGGTTTTATACAAGGGACTATTCTCTTGATGCTATTACTATATTTAAGTGGGTATTTATAAATTTGTTGTAAAGAAATTGCTAGCTAAACATTGTAATTTCATTTTTTATAGCTATTTTTCAAAATTGATTGACAACGGTTTTCATTTGCTTTAATCTTTGTGTTAACTTATTTTATATTGTAGTTAACGCACAAGGGGAGGCAATTTAGTGTGAAAAAGAGTAGTACATATCAATACGTATTAACAGCATTTGGAGCTGCTATTGTTTCAGTTTTAGCACAAATCAGTATTCCAATCCCATTATCACCTGTACCTATTACTGGGCAGACACTTGCCATTGGCTTAGTTGTAACAATCCTCGGAACAAGACTGGGCACATTATCAGTGCTATTATATATTTTAATTGGAGCAACTGGTTTACCGGTTTATAGTAATTTTTCTGGCGGCCCTAGTATTCTCTTTGGTCCTACTGGTGGCTATATTGTCGGCTTTTTACCAACAGCTATCATCATGGGGCTTTATTTAAAGAAATTTGGTCTTACAATTCCACATGCGATTGTCTCAAATGTAATAGGGATGGTTATAACTTTAGCATTTGGTACGGTATGGTTGAAATTTGCAATGAATCTTTCTTGGATGGGGGCATTTATGTCAGGTGCAGCGCCATTTATTATTCTAGGTTTAGCAAAAGCAGTACTTGCTGCATGGGTTGGCGTTATTGTTCGACGCCGCTTAGAATCTGCTCGTTTAATTGAAGCAACCGCATAGGAGGCGAATTGTTTTGGCAACGATATGGACAGGCGGGAAAATTTACACGATGGCGAAAGTTGGCGAAACAGTTGAAGCTGTCCTTGTCAAGGATGGAAAAATAGTGGCGACAGGCTCAGTCGATAGTCTGTCGCCACATGCTACTTCTATTCAGGATTTACAAGGAAATGTCATGTATCCAGGGTTTGTGGATAGTCATTTACATATAATTGGATATGGGGAAAAATTAAAGCATATCGATGTATCGAACGTCACCAATAAGGATGAGCTACTTTCTATTATTGGTGAGCGAATGAAAAGTGCCTCAAGTGATGAATGGGTTATTGCCATCGGGTTGAATGAAACACAGTTTGATAAACCTATTTTTCCAACCCTGATGGAACTCGACGCACTAGGTGATGCTCATCTTATTATAAAGCGTAGCTGCCATCATTTAATTTTAGCCAATTCTAAGGCACTCGCTTTTGCGGGTATTACCAATGAAACGCCTTCACCCAAGGGGGGCATTATAGAGAAAGTACAAGGACAGCTAACTGGTGTATTAAAGGATACAGCTTTATATATGATTGTAAACAACATGCCTCATATCACACCCAGCTATATTGAGGATGCACTGAAAAAGGCTGTAGCATCACTACTATCATTCGGTTTAGTAGGCGGTCATTCAGAGGATTTAAGCTATTATGGACCACCAATGCAACCCATTCAAGCGTTCCGAAAGGTTGTAGACGATCAACAATCGTTTAAGGTGCATTTATTGCAGCATCATACAGTATTTGAGGAAATCGCTAAAATGGGGGAGACATCATCACCTTATATGGAATTTGGTGCGATGAAAATTTTTATTGATGGTGCCTTTGGTGGACGCACAGCTGCACTTCGTAAGCCTTACTGTGATGAACCCAATAATAGTGGTATGCTTGTTCATTCCACGGAGCAGTTAAAGTACTATGTTCAACTTGCCCGTCAGCATGGACAAACTGTGGCAGTTCATGCGATTGGAGATTTAGCCATTGAAACCATTTTAGCGGTATTTAAGGAGTATCCGCCACTACAAGGGCAGGTAGACCGTGTTATTCATTGTAGCTTAGTAGATGACGAAATTTTAGCAAAACTAGCATCCTTACCTGTTGCAGTGGATATGCAGCCGCAATTTGTGCAGGGAGAGTTTCAAGCAGAGCTAGCTAGACTGGGTGAACAGCGAGCACTAGGATTGCATCCGTTAAAATCGCTTTTAGAGCGGGGATTAATTGTCGCAGGAGGCAGTGATGCTCCGATTGAAGTGCCAAATCCATTGCATGGTATTTATGCAGCGGTGACAAGACGAAACTTCGGTGAGACACATAACGGCTATAATGCTCATGAGAAGATTACACGCCATGAGGCAGTGCACCTTTACACTATTGGAGCTGCGCAAATAATAGGCCAGGACCATTTTCGTGGTAAGATTGAAGAAGGCTATACTGCAGATTTCACCATTTTTGAGGAGGATTTATTGCATATTGACATTGAAAAATTACCGCATGTAAAAGTGGTCTACACGGTTGTTGATGGCCGTATTGTTTACGCAAATCGCTGTGAGGGTTAATCCTGACAGCGATTTTTTAATGTTTTAGAAATGATTTTAGTTATAGTTTTCTGTAATTGGGCAATGATATCTCACCTCTTTTTCTAGCTTCAAGAAGTAGGCGCCTTATTGCCCGTTTGTGCGGGATAGCTTGTCAAGTTGTTGTTCGAGGCTTTGTACACGCTTTGTTAGTGCTTCTACTTGTTGCTGTAATGTCTGCTGTGGGGGCAGAGGGGTAGTAGCTTTCATTTTCTTTATCATATGAATCATGACAAAAAATATAGCCAGGAACATAACAAGAACTATACTCGTACTAATAATATCCCCAAGATTAAAACTCTTCTGTGTCATTATTACCTAACCCCCTTAAATTCTTCTCCATTATAGTATTTACTGGATGACCTATCTAAAAGTTTCAAGAAAATTGTCTAATACTATAAATACACAAATCTTAAGCATCTTTCTGGCATATGATATGAGACGAATTCAAATTCATTTCTATTGATTAACGTAATTTTGCAAATTGAGCATATTATATAGGAACATGTGTAGTAAGCGAAAATGGGGGAATACGGTAGTATGGACTGGGGTGAGTTAAATGCAAAGAGCTGGACAAGTAATGCGACATGCTATCTACAATATATATCATTATCGCTTTGATTATATACAGGTTTTCGCGCTTATTCGGTTATGTCAGTTTTTATTCTTTTTACCTGTGTCAACGATTGTCTTCAAACTAATGCTGCGGGTAACAGGTTATACGCATATTACTGAGCAAAATATTCAAAGCTTTATTTCACATCCCTTTGTTATTTTGATGTTATGTTTGGTAATAATGGTATTTTTGCTTTTTATTTATTATGAAATGGGCTTTCTTTTTTTAATGGCCTTTTACCAACAAAGAGGCATTCGATACCGATTTCTAACCATTTGGCAGCGATTAAATCGAAAGGTTTTTTCTTTTTTTAGTGTGCAAATACTTTTTTTTATTGTTTATCTTGTTCTGTTATTACCATTGGCTTCGTTTATGTTACCTTTAACATTAACTCAAGCAATTACTTTACCACGTTTTTTGATGGAAGAGATTATGAGTACTCATGAGGGAAGACTAATGTATGCAGCCGTCGCTAGTATTTTAGTTATCGTAGGCATCCGTAGTATATTAACATTACCAATTTTTACAGTCCAACCCAAAATTTCTATTTTCCAATCATTGATACAGAGTTGGCGTTTCTCAAAACGTGGTCTGTTTGAAATCCTCGTTTTATTAGCTATGCTTTTAACTGGCCATTTACTTGTCCTAGTAGGAGTTACGATTATCGGTACGTTGCCATTGTATATTTTGGAGCGTTTTATGCCCAGTATGGCGCTTCTTACAGCAGGGATGACATTGGCATTTTTAGAAATGGTTTTTGTCGTGTTATTTACTTTACTGCAAGCAACCTATTCACAGGTAATGGTGGCTATTACCTTTAATACATCTGTTTTAGGCAAGTTTTCGCATGTGCCCAAGTTTAAGAAAAGGCGTTTAAAACCACTGTCATTTATTGTATTTTCTGTTTTTATTGCTTTAAGTGTGATGAACACTATCTCTTTAGAGAAAAGTGTCTATGCACCCGATACTAAAATCATTGCTCATCGAGGCTACACAGCAGGCAATGTGGAAAATACAATCAGTGGTCTTGTTAGTGCAGCTAGTGCTGGAGCAGACTTAATCGAAATTGATATTCAGCAAACTGTTGATGGGGAGTTTGTGGTCTTTCATGATCGAACCTTAAGAAGATTAGCCGGGAAAAATGGTGTGATTGCCAATATGACACTCGGCGAATTAAAAACGCTGAAGATCCATGCAAATGGTTTTAGCGATAAAATTTCCTCTTTGGATGATTTTATTGAGATTGCAAAGGCTTTAAACGTTTCATTGTTAATTGAGTTCAAGGTACATGGAAAGGAAACAGAAGATGCTCTGCCCAAATTAGTAGAAAAGCTTCGGGCTTATAAGGTGCTTGATTCATATTATGTGCAATCCTCTGATCCACAAATGATGACCCAATTAAAAAAATTGGCCCCAAATTTACGTGTAGGTATAGTCTATGCTTTAAATATCGGACCAATGGTTGAAACAGTAGACTTTATAGCTCTTGAGGAATCTTGGGTGACAGCTGAGCTAATTGCTGATTTGAAGCAACAAAAAATTGATTTATTTGTATGGACGTTAAACAAGGATCGCTCATTGCATGAATTTATTGAGAAAAATGTCAACGGTGTGATTACTGATCATCCCGATGTTGCCTTGGATATCCGAACAAAGCAGAACGAGCATCAATACTTTTTACAGCGTGTCCTAAATAGACTTCAATTTATATTTTAAATAGCCTCCCAAATAAATATGGAGGAAGAATTTTAGGATAACTATCAAATAAAATATGGAGCTGTAACCTTTTTCATTTGAATACGACTACTTTTATGAATTCGAAATGATGAAGGAGATGCTTTTTATGAAAATGAAGAAAGTCGTACCATTTGCGATGACAGCTTTATTAATCGGGAGCGCAATCGGTGTTCCATCTGCATTCGCAAACGAAGAAGCAGCAGCTGTGACAAATGCAGCTAATAATAAGGAGCAAAATCCACAAATTCAGCCTACTTTTATAAAAGTAGCTGGCACTGTAGAAAATGTTGAAACTCATAATAAAGCGACATATTATACGGTGAAAGATGGCGAAAATATAAATGTATTTGTGGTCACTGACGATACGTTAGTATTTGATAATACGGGTAAAGAGGTTAAGCTTCAAAAGGGTGATAAAGTAACGGCTTATACGTATGCCAATAAGCCGATGATTATGATTTATCCGCCTCAATATAACCCAGAGGCAATTATTGTGGAAACAAAAGAAATGGGAAGTGTTGAGCTTGATTTTTTCAATAAAGATTTAGTCAATACAAATAACACGTTAAAACTTAATATTGGTGAACAGACAAAATTACTTAGCCTATCTGGTAAAGAAGTAAAAGTAGCTGATTTAGCAGAGCAACATTTACTAGTGTTTTATACAATCGCAACAATGAGCATTCCAGCTCAAACACCACCTTCAAAAGTGGTTGTAATTGATACAATTACTGAAAAGCCAGGTGAGGTTGATCCTGAAGAAGGGGAGCCATCTGAATCTGCTGTACAAGAAATCATTAATAAAGATTTTTATGAAGTAGATGGAACAAAAATGGTACCATTACGCTTAATTGCTGAAGAATTAGGCTTTACTGTAGAATCAACAGGAAAAGGCGCAATTGTTTCTAAAGGTGCACGATCTTATACAATTACGCGAGGTCAAAAAGAATATGGTTATAATAAGGCAATTCGTCACTTTGAAGCAGCACCAGCTTTGTTAGAGCCAACAAAAACCTATGTTCCACTTGAATTTGTGGAAGAATTAATGAAATAACAACTATGAACCCTCCATAGCATTTAGCTATGGAGGGTTTTTATCTTCTCTTAAAACAAATTTTCAATAAATAATTTTGGACAATAAACAAAAGAAATAGCATGTTTTTGGTTATATTCAAAATAGTAATAATAATCTGATAATTTATTGACTTTTTACTGACCTGAAAATAATATGTACAATAACCGGTTTAACAAATAAATGCTTTAAAGCAGCAATTAAATGTTTGAATAATGATATAAAGACACAAGGGGTGATTGATTTGAAATCAGTTGTAACAAGAAATATCATTTTCTCTGCTTGCTTTATCGGGTTAATTTTACTAGCAAGTTTTCCAGGCTTATTTGATTTTAGTAATAAAATTGAGCCAAGAATTTTCAGTTTATCCTTTGCTTATTTTTGGCAAATTTCTATGAATATCTTGATTTTTGCGCTATTAATAATTTGGTATTTTGTAGATTCCAAGTATGGGGATTTAGATATTGATATAGAGCCTTTAACGAAAGCCGAATTGCTAGAAAGAGAGGTGACTCGTTAATGTTATCTATTACCTTTATTGTCATCTTTTTTGTCATCGTTTTTGCAATCAATGCTAAAAATTTTGGTGTTAAGTCATTCGAGGAATATGCAACTGCACGAGGAAGCTTTGGGGTTATGGCGATTTCATTAGCCGTATTTTCAACCTGGTATGTTGGTGCCACATTTACGGCTTTTGCAGGCTATTCAGTGGGCTATGGATTTATTGGTCTTTACGTACTGACATATGCAACCTTAACAATGCTTTCCATGTATTTGGTTGCCGAAAAAACATATATTTGGGGTAAAAAATATCATATTGGTACGCAGGCTGAGTTAATGGATTTACGCTACAAAAGCAGCATGGTGCGGTTAGTTGTCGGTATTGCAGGAATTGTGTTTACTGCCCCATGGCTATTAATGGAATGGATTACCCAGGGCGTTATTTTCAACTATGCTACGAACGGCTTAATTAGTCCTGTTGTTGGGATGATTATTGGCATTATTGTTGTGCTTGCTTATGTTTCATTAGGTGGAATGAAATCAGTCATTACAGCGAATATTTTCCAAGGTGCTTTTATGTTTTTCGTTGGGACAGGTGTAATGATTTATATGATTTTTAAATTTGCTGGAGGAATATCTTCAGGTATGGATTCTTTAGTGGCTAACTATCCTGAAACATTAACATTCCCTGGACCTGGTTGGGAATTACCTACTCCGTTTTGGACGTCGATTATTATAACTAGTGGACTAGGAGGATTCATGTGGCCATGGGTGTATAATAAATTATTTGCCTCGGATAGTATTCGCTCCATCAAACAATCTGCATTAATTGCGCCTATTATCGGAGGGATCTTCTATGTAGCGTTCCAGCTACTCGGAAATGTACTGTATATGAATGATACAGCAAGAAGTAATCCTGAAGAAGCGTACATGTGGGCAGCTGGACAAATTGGACCATTCGTACTTGCTCTCATGTCTACAGTTATTATGGCGACAAGTATTGCAACAGTAAGTGGAATTATTCAAGCTATGTCAACATCGATTTCTCGAGATGTTGCGACCGTTATGAAAAAGGATATTTCTGAAAAAACGGCAATGAAAATTGCAAGAATTTCAGTATTTATAATAGGAGCCATTTGTGCAGTATTAGCAACGGTAGATGTAGGGGCATTAATTAATGTAGCATTATTGTCCTATCAAGGGATTATTATGATTTTCCCTGTGGTGATTCTTGGTCTATATTGGAAGCGTGCGAATAAAGAGGGGGCAATTGCAGGAATGATTGTTGGCACAATTGTATCCATGACACTAACTGTAACAGAGCCAGCATTTATTGCAGATTTAGGATGGTCTGCTGGTGTATACGGTCTGATAATAACAACTATTATTATGATTATCGCTGGGTATATGAAACCAATAGAGTCACATGTTGAGGATCTGTGGCAAGATGTAGAAACAGCAAGACAACATAAAAAGGCAGTTTCGCAGAACACAACAGAAACGGAACCAGCCATGGCGAATATCGGCTTGAAAAATGAGTAAAACAGGAGGAATAATATGAAAAATACATTATCAGTTGAAAACATTCAGCAAGACGTATTAGCTACCATAGATGAGATGCGTGAAGAAATCATTCAATTAGCAAGTAATATGGTGAAAATTCCAAGTGTAAACCCAAATTACGATGGGGTTAACAAGGCTGAAGTGATTGGTGGAGAAAAGAATGTACAGCTATTTTTGAAGCCAATCTTTGAAGGGATTTGCGATGAAGTAGATATGTGGGAGGTCGAGGAGCAACGGCCAAATCTAGTAGGACGAATGAAAGGCTCTGGTAATGGCGGTAAATCACTTATTTTTAATGGACATATCGATGTTGTGCCTCCAGGACCAAACTCAGATTGGAAATTTAATGATCCTTTTTCGGGTAGAGTGGAAGATGGCAGACTATATGGACGTGGCGCCTGCGATATGAAAGGTGGAATTGCTGCTCAAATAATGGCAGCAAAAGCCTTGAAGAAATTAGGTGTGCAATTGAAGGGGGATTTATTGCTAGAAACGGTTGTCGGTGAAGAAACAATGGACCATGAACTAGGTGTTACTGCTACTGTTGAAAGAGGCTATACGGCTGATGCTGCAATTGTATCTGAACCCTCTGGGCCGCCACAAAGTTTAGCTGTAGTGCCAGTTAGTCCAGGTGTCATTCGAATGCATATTACAGTCAAAGGGAAAACAACACATGCATCTGTACGAAGAGAATTTATTCGGGCTGGTGGGAAGCATGGTGAGGTTGGCATCAATGCTGTTGAAAAAGGAATGTATATTGTACAGGCTCTACAACAGTTAGAAGATGAGTGGGGATTTACAAAAAAACATGAGCTGTTTGAACCAGGACATTTTTCAATTCATCCTGGCATCATTCATGGAAAATCCTATGATGTAGATTTACCGTTTGTCGTTTCGGATTATTGTACGATTCAATATGCAGTATGGCACCATCCTAAGGAAACCTTTGAGGAAGTAAAGGCAGAAATTTTAGGACATGTAGAAAGAGCTGTGCAGAATGATTTATGGTTACGAAATAATCCTCCAGAAGTTGAATTTTTATTGCATTGGCCTGCATTTGATGTAGCGGTAGATCATCCGATTGTGCAGGCAACAAGTCGTGCACACAAAGAAGCAACCGGTGAAGAAGCGACAGTTCATGGCTTTGTAGCCGTGGCAGATGCAGCATTTTTAAATGCCAAGGGAATTCCTTCTATTATATATGGTCCAGGAAGTATTTTAGTAGCCCACGCAGCTAATGAGTACGTACTAGTTGAGGATTTAATAAAAGCTGCTAAAACATATGCCTTAACAGCTATAGATTGGTGCGGTATTGATGGTTTATAAAGAGAGGTGTAGATGATGGGAAAATTAGCTGGGAAAACCGCCTTTATTACAGGTGGTGCTCGAGGAATGGGCAGGGAGTATGCTCTACGGTTTGCAGAGGAAGGCGCAGCAATCGTGATTACTGATATTGCGAAGGATGTCCCGACTGTTGCCTATGAAATGGCAAAGCAATCGGAATTAGCACAAACCGTGGATGAAATAAAAAAGCACGGTGTAGATGCCTTAGGTTTAGTAGCGGATGTTCGTAATGCACAGGAGCTTGAATTAGCTGTACAAAAGACCATTGAACATTTTGGAAAAATCGATATTCTAGTAACAAATGCGGGCATATTATCGTATAACAAGCTATGGGAAATGTCAGAACAGCAATGGGATGAAATGCTCGATATTTGCTTAAAGGGTACCTGGTTAACCTGTAAATATGTACTTCCACATATGATTGATCGTCAAGCAGGGAAAATTTTATGTGTATCATCAGTGAATGGACTTCGAGGCGGTCAAAATGTAGGGCATTATGTGGCTGCAAAACATGGTGTATTAGGATTAGTCAAAACTTTAGCAATGGAGGTAGGGCCCTATAATATTCATGTCAACGCTATTTGTCCAACCGCTGTTGATACAACAATGGCTAATAATCAAGCTACCTATGATCGTTTGGCTAACAAAAAAGGAGCTACAAGAGAAGAAGCGACACCCGCATTTGGCAATCATCATGTATTCCCACATCAAGATTTTATCGCGCCGAAGGATGTTATTAATGCAGCACTTTTCTTAGTGTCAGATGATTCCAACAATATTTCAGGATCACATATTGCAGTGGATGCTGGCTATTTGACAATGTAGGAGGGAACCATATGGTAGGTAGATTACGGGATAAAGTTGTAGTGATTACAGGTGCTGCACAGGGAATCGGCTTTGCAACAGCGAGGAAATGTGGCCAAGAGGGAGCGAAAGTCGTTATTTCGGATTTTAATGTGGAAAAATTACAGGATGCTTCTAGACAATTACAGCTAGATGGCTTTGATGTTCATGCAGTAGTATGTAATATCACAGATGAAGAGCATATTGCTAAGCTTTATGAGGAAGCAATAAAAAAATATGGCTATATTACAACAGTTGTTAATAATGCAGGTATTTTTGTCAATAATACAGCCGAAACGTTTGATGTGATCACCTTTGAAAAAATTGCTAATATCAATATTAAAGGTGTGATGCTTAGCACTAAACATGCCATTCCATATTTAAAGGGACAAGAGGGTAGTTCTATCATCAATTTGGCATCTATTTCAGGTATGATCGGTACCAAAAATCATAATTTGTATATTATGACAAAGCATGCAGTGGTAGGTATTACACGAAGTACTGCCGTAGAGCTTGGGCAGTATGGGATTCGTGTTAATGCAGTATGCCCAGGATTAACAGACACGAATATGGCAGAGCAGCTAATCGAGGGAGATGGCGGCGGTCAATCTATACGGCAGGCTTATGAAAATGCCTATTTATTAGGAAGATTAGGTAGACCAGAAGAAATCGCCAATACAATTTCATTCTTAGCCTCAAATGAAGCATCCTTTATCACGGGGGCCTTAATACCTGTGGATGGTGGCTATACGGCAACTTAAATTATCTAAAAAACAGTCTATTTTTATCGATTACATAAAAATAGACTGTTTTTGGTACTGCCATTATTGATAGGTAGGCAATTGAAGCTCTTCTAGTAAGAAGCCAATATAAAATAAAATTTGATCCTGTAGTTTTTCAGGATTGAGCTTTGTGATTTCTTTAATTAAGCTAAGACGATAACGGACTGTATTTTTATGAACGAAAAGCTGCTCAGCGGTTTTATTAAAATCGGCGTTATTAAATAAAAATACTTTCAACGTATTATAGAGCTCCGCTGTCTTTTTCTCATCGAATTCTTTCAATGGCATTAAGTATTCCTGCTGAAGAAATGAAGCTTCTTTAATTGGCTGACTAGAAAAAAGGATTCGTTCAAAGTTTAATTGTTCAAAATTTACGACCTTCGATAATTGATTTTTTTTCGCTTGTGCAAAATGTAATGACACTAATGCTTCGTTGTAGCTTTTTACAATAGATTGTAAATCATATAATCTCCCAATACCGCCAAAATAGGCATTGTTGACATTATATTTGGCTAATAGATAATCGATTTTTTCACAAATAAATGCAACATCAATTTCTGCTGTCGCATCTAACAGCATAACTAAATAATTATTGGAATCAAACCCTATCTTGGTTAAAGTATACTTTTCCAATAAGAAGATAAAATTTGATGTTAAGATAAGTGTATCTTGTTTGTTATAATCCGGGAATTTTAATTCAATTAAAAGTAATTGATACGGGTGATCCTTCAAATCCCAATTGACCTCTCTTGATACTCGAATAATCTCCTCAGTACTACTAAATTTTCCATGTAATAAATCTACTAGAAAGCCGCTTCTATTTTGCTGAGATAATGAAATAATACTTTTTATCTTTTGTAGCTCAGTTAATAGAATAGCAGTTGCTTGTGAAATGGCAACCTTTTCCCATGGAGCGTGAATATCTTGACAATCCCAAAGAATAATACATCCCTCAAGATATCGGTTTTCATAAATCGGCTTCACATATACTTGGATGGGCAGCTCCTGAAAACTTTCTTTCGTTAGGTTTTTTGTTTTAATAATATGGATAATCTCTGAAGTAATTTCTTCATAAACGGATGTCAATTCAAATGAGCTATACAACTTATCAATGGAATGTAAATAAATAGTAGTTTTTCGGGAAGTCAATTTTTCAATTAATAATGGTAATTGTTGAAAATCCGTTTTAGATAATAAGAAATATTGAAATTCTTCATAGATATTCTTTACTTTTTCTAATTCGAGCCTTTGTTCATTATTAATATGATTGACAATTGGAATAATCATATCTGCCCAAGCAATTTGGTTGTCCAGCTCAACTATAACAATCCCATTCTGTTCTGCAAAATACTGCACGTCTATGGAAATAGACGGAACATGCCGACCAATTTTAATGCCTAAGCCACTAACACCTTTTTCAGAGAGTGTCAGAATTAATTTTTTTAATGTTTCATCTAAGCTACTTTCGTTTTTTAAGAATGGAAAACCCGTTGTAAGAATGAAATTACCTCGTTCAATCCAAGCAAATCCATCTGGTGCGTCCACGATTGTAGCACCTGTTACTTCCTTTTCCAATAAATCTTTTCCAGCGATAATCTTGGCATGTGTAAATTCTTGTAAAAGCATAACATCTTTTATCCGCAAGTTAATCACCTCATAATGTATGAATGAAAAGATGGTTATGTATGCTTTGAGCAACATCATAGTAATTTTATTTTATAAAAAAATGGAAGCATTCTTTTGGCACTTAGCCAAAAAATACAATGCTATAGTAAGTGAAAGGTGAGATTACTAGTATAATACACTAAATTTTTGTAATTTTCACTTATTTTTTGATTAGTAGCTTTAGATTCTTAACAATATTGACTAGGAACATACGCTACATTTCTATTGTGATCCAGTCTAGGAAGGGAGGTGTTATTTTGATTAATAAGGAAAGAGCAACGCAATTCTTACAAACTTTAGTTCAAATCAATAGCGTTAATCCACCTGCTAATGAGCTGGTAGTCGCTCATAAAATAGCTGAGCATTGTACGAGCTACGGCTTAGAAGTAGATATTCAAATGATAGATGATGCTAGAGCAAACATCATTGTAAGACTCTTAAGTAATGCAAAAGAAAAGAATGCTTCTTTGGTGTTCAGTGGTCACTTGGATACAGTTCCTGTTGGGGATATACCTTGGGATTACGAGCCTTTTTCGGCAGAAATCATTGATGACAAAATGTATGGCAGGGGAACGACAGATATGAAAGGGGGAGTAGCTGCCTTACTAGAGGCAATGATTATTTTAAAGGAAAAAAAGATTCCTTTAAAAGGAGATTTATTGTTTTTAGGGACAGCAGGTGAAGAGGTGGATTGTATAGGCGCAAAACAAGCCATTGAAACAGATATTGTAAAAAATGCAGGTGCCATTATTATTGCGGAACCGAGCAGCGGGGAGATTTTTTGTGCGCATAAGGGTGTTTTATGGTTAGAGATTGAAACTTTCGGTAAAACGGCACATGGTTCAATGCCTCAAAATGGCATAAATGCTATTACGCATATGCACAAAATTATAAGCGCCTTGCAAACTTATTCATTTAGAGCAGTGGAAGAGCATCCCTTATTAGGTCGACCGACACTTGTCATCAGCACGATAAAAGGAGGGGTTACTACAAATGTAATACCAGATTATTGTGCAATACGTATAGATATTAGATCCACACCGTTGCTATCTCATCAAGAAATAATAGAGGATATAAAAGGAATTATTGGAGAAATTCAAAAGACAGAACATGACTTCAATGCAAAGATCCATGTGCTTCATGATTTAAATTCAATTGATTATTCAGGTAGCCAAGCATTATTAGCACAATTGAAAGCGGTGAAAAATGAATTATCCAATGTGACATTACTAGAAAAGGGTGTTAATTACTATACTGATGGCTCTGTTTTTTCAGTTGCTACAAATGCACCTATAATCATCTATGGTCCCGGCAATGAAAATTTGGCACACCAGCCAAATGAACATATTGAAATGAATGCCTTTTTTGATGCGATTGAATTTTATAGTGTTTTTGCAGAGAGATATTTAACTTGATAGGGAGGATTAAAAATGAATGCATATTCGGAAACTGTTTTTAATGCCAAAACGAAGATTTATACAGGCGTATCTTCTATAAAAAATTTGGGGCCTGTTCTACAAGAAATTGGTGCTCATCGTATTTTAATGGTCACAGATCAAGGAATTAAGCACTCGGGTATTTTAAAGAATGTGCTTGGTGAAATCCCTGAAAATATGGAGGTTTTGATTTATGACGAGGTAAAACCTAATCCAGATGTTGCAAGTATTGATGAAACTGCCAATAACTATAGGAAAAAAGAGATTTCAGCTTTAGTAGCTGTAGGAGGAGGTAGTGTAATTGATAGTGCCAAGGCTTTAGCAATTGTACTAACAAATGAGAGCTCTATTTCAGCCTATTATGGCTTCGATCAATATACTGAAAAAGCACTTCCGCTAATTGCTATTCCAACAACGGTTGGAACAGGGAGTGAAAGTGGAAATGCAGCAGTTATTACGGACGAGACAGATGGATTGAAAACGAAAAAATTAGTTTTTGGAGAAGATTTATTCCCTAGAGTAGCGATATTAGATGCAAGCTTATTACGTGCTATGCCAAGTGGTCTAATAGCCTCAACAGGGATGGATGCTTTAACACATGCTATTGAGGGATACGTATCTATTTGGAGCTCACATTTTACCGATGCACTTAATCTACATGCAGTGCGAGTCATTGGAAAATCATTATTACCTGCCATTGCCCATAGTGAAAATACAGAGGCAATGCATGGCATGTTATTGGCTAGTTCTATTACAGGCTTAGGAATGGCTAATTCAGGGTTAGGAATGGTACATGGGATATCACACGCTATTGGTGCGCAATATGATGCTCCACATGGTATTGTCAATGCTATTCTATTGCCTTATTTACTAGAATACAATTGGATTGCGAATCCTGAGAAATTTAAAGATATTGCTGAAGCCTTACGTGTCAATATCGAAGGACTTTCGGTAGAGGAGGCAGCCAAAGCAGCTGTAGCCTATGTGAAGAATTTAACGAAAGAAGCTGGTATCCCTGAGAAGTTGAGTGCTATTGGTGTAAGCAAAGAGCATATCGATGTTTTAGTTGATATTGCCTTCCATGATGCTCAGTACATGGTGCCGAATCCACGCAAAATGTCTAGACAGGACATCTATAATATTTTAGATCAATCAATTTAATAAGGAGGTCTATAGATGCTAGAGATGAAATTACCACAAGCAATTGAATTATTACCTAAGGTGCAAGCTTTTTTAGAGGAAACAAAGGGCTTATATATTAATGGAGAATTCATTCAATCAAAAGCCGGGAAAACCTTCGATACCATAAATCCTTCTACTGGAGATAAAATAACGGATGTATATGAAGCACATGCGGAGGATATAGATGCAGCAGTGGAAGCAGCCAGAGATGCTTTTGATCATGGACCATGGTCAAAGATGGATGCTGCTCAAAGAGCCTTATTGATGCTAAAACTAGCGGATTTAATGGAAGAGCATAAAATGGAAATCGCTCAAATTGATGCCTTGGATAATGGTAAGCCGATTAATGAGGTTTTGGGAAATGATATTCCTAATGCTGTTGAGCAATTTAGATACTTTGCGGGCTGGGCAACCAAAAATATGGGACAAGTTCTGCCTGTAGCGGGTAATTTCCTAAATTATACAAGGCATGAGCCAGTAGGTGTAGTAGGGCAGATTATCCCTTGGAATTTTCCGTTTATGATGGTTTCTTGGAAAATTGCCCCAGCATTAGCAACTGGATGTACCGTTGTCCTTAAGCCTGCGGAACAAACACCACTGTCTGCACTTTATTTTGCTCAATTAGTGTCTGAGGCAGGCTTTCCGCCAGGTGTTATTAATATCGTACCTGGCTTTGGTCCAATTGCTGGAGAGGCGCTAGTGATACATGAGAAAGTCGATAAAATTGCATTTACTGGCTCTACAGATGTAGGAAAGGGCATAATGAAAAAAGCAGCTGACACAATGAAACGAGTGACATTAGAGCTTGGAGGAAAGTCTCCTAATATTATTTTGCAGGATGCTGATTTAAGTACAGCAATTCCAGGTGTTCTTTCGGGTATAATGGCCAATCAAGGTGAAGTTTGTAGTGCGGGTTCGAGAGTATTTGTTCATCGTAGCCAGTCCGAGGAGATCATTAAACAAATGGTGAGCTATGCTTCAAAAATTCAACAGGGTCATGCTTTAAATTTTGCTACACAAATGGGAGCACTTGTTTCGGAAAAACAGCTAAATCGTGTTAAAAACTATATTGAAATAGGTGTCGAAGAGGGAGCAACATTAGCATGTGGTGGTAAATCCACTGATAATGGCTATTTTATGGAGCCTACTATTTTTACAAATGTTTCTGATACGATGACAATTGCACAAGAAGAAATCTTTGGACCTGTTGTTGTTGTGCTAGAATATGATAGTTTGGATGAATTAGTAGAAAGAGCAAATAAGTCGAATTTTGGGCTAGCAGCAGGCATTTGGACACAGAATTTAAAAAACGCACATTCATTAGCTGCAAAATTAAATGCGGGTTCAGTATGGGTGAATTGTTATAATATGACAGACCCTGCTTCTCCATTTGGAGGATATAAGCAATCAGGCATCGGCAGGGAAATGGGCTCGTATGCTTTACAAAATTACACGGAAGTGAAGAGTGTTTGGATTAATTTGGATTGATGTTGTATTTTAATGAAACTAAACAAGTTCCCTAGTTATCATAAAACTACTAGGGAACTATATTTTTGTAGAAAAATATAGTATTAAGGAGAAAAAATACACGAAATTTAGATAAACTTAATATTTATAGTATTGACAATTATCTAACTATTCTATAAAATTCAAAACAAATCCACATAAATACAGAATATGAATGTTGGTTTTGTGGATTTTGTTGGATTCTACTATGTGTTTGGAGTGATTGTGTATGTCCCTTTCGTTTGAGGAACGCAAAAAAGTAATTTTAGATATATTAGATTTAGAAGGCAAAGTGAAGGTAAGTGATGCCGAACAACTATTAAACGTATCAGGTGAGACTATACGTAGAGATATGGACCGATTGGAGAAGGAAGGGCTCCTGCACAAAGTTTATGGAGGTGCCGTGAAAGCTAAAGAAAAGTATGAACGGACATTTGAACAGAAAACTTCACTCAACAACTTAGAGAAAAGAATGATATGTAAGGCTGCAGCGAGTATTGTGGAGGATGGAGACGTTATTTTTATTGGTCATGGTACAACAGCCTATGAAATCGTTCGTTATTTAAGTGATAAACCAAATGTAATAGTGGTAACAAACTCTCTCCCGGTTCTTTCATTAGCAGCAGAATGCTTTCAAGGCAAAGTGCTTTTTGCAGGAGGTGAGTATGAGCATCGACAAAAATTTATGGGTGGTCCTTTAGCTGATTTGTTTTTTAATCAATTAAAGGCAAATAAAGCCTTCGTAGCTGCAGGCGGAATTTCTTTAAATGAGGGCATTACAGATTATGATATTACTGGAGCTGCTATTTCAAAGAAATTAATAGAACGAGCTGAAAATACGATTATTTTAGCAGATCACACGAAATTTGGAGTCTCCACATTCGCACATATTTGTCATTTGGAAGATGTTGCTATGGTGATTACAGATCAAAAAAGCTCTACGCAATGGCAAGAACGCTTGGCCCAAAAAAAGGTTGAACTATTAATAGCAGGTGAAATTTTGGAGGATGTCAACGTATAGGAAGGTGGAAAACATGGATTATTTTGCGAATAAACAAGCAACCTTACAAAAATCAATTGACTGGTGGAATCCAGGGAAAACCAAACAATGGCAAGTAGATGGCGTTGATGTCGTCATCGGAAAAAGAGAAGGCTATTACTTTTATGATGTAGATGGCAAAAAATTAATGAATGCCCATTTAAATGGTGGAACCTATAATTTAGGCCATCGTAATCCAGAAGTTATCGCAGCATTAATTGAAGGAACAAATTATTTTGATATTGGTAATCATCATTTTCCTTCAACAGCTCGTGCCCAATTAGCTGAAAAATTAGCAGCCTGCACACCAGAAGGCTTAAAATATACGATTTTTTCAAGTGGTGGAAGTGAAGCGATTGATGTTGCCTTAAAATGCGCTCGCTATGCCACAAAACGTAAAAAAACCATTTCGATTAAAAATGGCTATCATGGACATAGTGGTTTAGCCGTGTCATTAGGGAATGAACGTTACTCTAAGCCATTTTTAAGTGAAGGCGATCCAAGTGAATTTGTACATGTGCCGTTTAATGATTTACCGGCGATGGAGCGAGAGCTGTCCAAAGGGGATGTAGCGAGCGTTATAATCGAAACAATTCCGGCAACATATGGTTTCCCTTTACCGAATGCCAATTATCTATCAGGGGTAAAGGCCTTGTGTGAGCGCTACGGTGCACTATATATTGCAGACGAAGTGCAAACTGGATTAATGAGAACAGGGAAGCTATGGGGTATTGATCATTATGGTGTGAAGCCGGATATACTAGTAACAGCCAAAGGTTTAAGTGGAGGTATTTACCCAATTGCAGCAACCGTTGTAAATGAACGAGCTGGCGGTTGGATGGAGGAGGATGGACTAGCCCATATTTCTACTTTCGGTGGTGCTGAGCTTGGATGTGTTGTTGCCATGAAGGTATTAGAAATTTCCCAACGACCAGAAGTAGTTAAAAATGTGGAATATGTCGCACGTTATTTACGTTCAGGCTTAGAGCGTATCCAACAGCAATATCCGGATTTCTTTGTTGGCATTCGTCAATTAGGAGTTGTCATGGGGCTAGAGTTTAATCATCCTGAAGGGGCAAAGCATGTAATGAGCTCCCTGTACAAGCACGGGGTGTGGGCAATTTATTCAATGCTCGATACACGAGTTCTTCAATTTAAACCAGGTTTATTATGCGATAAAGCATACTGTGATGAGTTACTTGAAAAATGTGAAGCAGGTATTAAAGAGGCTGCACAGCTTGTAAAGTTTGCACGTTATTGAAGGGGTAGAAAGATTGGCGATTTGTAAACAAGGGGGTTTTCAAATGGGACAAATGGATTTCTTAGATTTAGAAGCAGTACTATCTAATTTTCATCAAGCTGCGCATGATGCCTTGAAGGAATTCAGCTGTTTAGCAGGCGCATCTTGTAAAATGATTGATTATTCCGAAAACTCTACGTATTTAGTAGAGGATGGTCAAGGTAAAAAGTATATTTTGAGAATTAGTCGACCAAATTATCATAAAAAAGAAGAGATAGAAGCGGAGATTGCTTGGTTAAACTCATTACACGAGCAATCTCCCATCGATGTATCATTACCAATTCGAGCAGATGACGGTGACTACGTACATGCTCATAAATTAAATGACATCATCTATTATAGCACGTTATTTACATTTTTGGAGGGAAATGCACCGGATGAAAATAACGAAGAAGATTTAATTCAACAATTTGAAACATTAGGAACAATTACCGCGATGTTCCATAAACATACAATTGAGCAGCATGAGTATTATAAAGACTTTAAACGAATGACGTGGGATTATGACACGATTGTAGGAAGCTCACCGAAATGGGCTAGGTGGCAGGATGGCCTTGGTATGACACCGTCACGATTAGCTTTATATGAAGAAGCATCTCTTATTATTAAAAAGAAGTTAGAAGCGTTTGGTAAAAGTAAGGCAAGATTTGGACTAATACACTCAGATCTACGTCTAGCCAATTTATTAATTTGTGGAGATGAAATAAAGGTTATCGATTTTGATGATTGTGGCTTTGGTTGGTTTTTATATGATTTAGCCACGTCAGTAAGCTTTATAGAGCATATGCCTTACCTAGATGATTTAATTGCTTCTTGGTTAAAAGGCTATAGTAAAATAAGAACCTTAACGGATGAAGAAATTGAAATGATTCCAACTTTTATTTTAATGAGAAGACTACAGCTTATTTCTTGGATAGGTAGCCGCGATAATGAAACAACAAGATTACTAGGTGAAAACTATACAATGCAGAGTGATGCTTTAGTGAATGCATATTTGGAAAAAAGTAGAGTACTGTAACATCTAAATATGAGAAAAGGTGGCGAATGATATGTCTTCTAAAAAGGGTGAAATAATTGTATTAAAGAAAGCCCTTACACCGATTCATTTATGGACAATTGGTGTTGGGATTGTTATTTCAGGAAATTATTTTGGTTGGAATTTTGGATTAAGTCAATCTGGCTACTTAGGGATGCTAATCGCTACACTCTTCATGGCTATTATGTATTTAACGATGACCTTAGGAATCTCAGAATTATCGACGATGTTACCGTATGCAGGTGGCCCATACTCTTTTGCTAGACGTGCAATGGGAAGATATATTGGCTTTATTACAGGGATTGGAGTTGTGCTTCAATATGTGATTGCTGCACCGATTATTGCCATTGGTATAGGTGGCTATATAAGCTTTTTATTCCCATCCGTTCCGACAGTAGTAGCAGCAGCTTTCATGTATGCCCTCTTTATGGGTGTCCATATTATCGGTATAAAGGAATATGCAACAATTGAAATGGTGCTCGTCTTTATAGCACTTGGATTATTAGTATTAATGTATTTTGTTGGATTACCACAAATTAATATGGCTCATTTATTCCCTGAAAATGGTGATTTAATACCTGGTGGATTTAAAGGGGTTTGGTCTGCCTTGCCATATGCTATGTGGTTATTTTTAGCCATTGAGATGCTACCAATGCTATCTGAGGAGACGAGAGATGTACAAAAGGACATGCCAAAGGGCTTAATCTCCGGAATGATTACGTTATTAGTGTTGTCCGTTTTAACGACAACTGTGGCAATAGGTCTTGCTGGTATAGATGTTATGACTGTTGCGGAAGATCCACTTCCAGCAGCAATTGCAGCGGCGTTTGGTAATACGTACTGGCTAGCTCAAATTTTAGCTTCTGTAGGATTAGTAGGATTAATTGCTAGTTTCTCAGGTGTTATCTTAGCTTATTCACGTCAAGTTTACGCATTATCTCGAGCAGGTTATTTACCAAGCATTTTAGCAAAGATGCATAAAAAGCGTCAGACACCTTATATGGCGATTATTTTACCAGGCTTTATCGGCTTAGCGCTTGTTATCCTATTCAATCCTGATGATCTCATTTTAATTTCTACATTCGGGGCATTAGTGTCTTATATTACGATGAATTTATCAGTGTTGATTTTACGTAAAAAAGAGCCAAATCTTGTAAGAACATTTAAAACACCCTTATATCCATTTACACCAATTGTTTCTCTTGTGCTAGCAGTTATTGCTATCTTTGCAAGCTTCTTTGCCAATTTTACATTTTTCATCGTGTCGTTAGCTGTTTTTGCTGTTGCAAGTATCTATTATTGGATTTGGGCTCGTCATCAAATTAATGAGGATGCTCCAGAAGAACGTTTTGCTAAAGAAGCGACTACTTCGTATGAAAGTCAGATTACTTCAGCGCCCATTGAAGCGATTAGAGAATAGAGTAAAAGGATGTGTCCTCCAATGAATCAAGTAGAATGGATTATTTTTGATAAGGATGGAACCATTATTGAAATGGATTCCTTATGGATAGCATGGGCCACAAATTTTTACCTCAATTTAACTGAAAATTCGGATTTTGAAGTTGGTTTTACATTACAGGAGTTTTTAAAAAATATAGGTGTAAAAGACAATGGTCGCTCCATTGATCCAACAAGTCCATTAGCCATTGGAAGTATACAAGAAGCAGAAACGATTGTTGCCTATTTACTTTATCAAGAAGGTATAGCATGGAGTAAGGGTGTGACAATGGCGAGAGCTGCAGCAAGTTTAGCTACTACTAAACAAGAGCATGTAACTGTAAAAGAACTACCAGGTATTCGACGGCTATTAATGGCTTTAAAAAATAATGGGATAAAATTAGGCGTTATCACGGCTGATTTAACTGCTCGAGCGGAGAACCATCTTAAACAGCTAGGTATTCTAGAGCAATTTGAATTTGTTTTAGGAAGTGATCAAGCAGTTTATAGTAAGCCATTTCCAGATTTAGCTTATGTAGCAAGGGAACGCTATCATGTGCCACTTGAACGGACAGTGATGATTGGTGATTCAAATGCTGACATGCTTTTTGCTAAAAATGCTGGTATGCAATTTTCCATCGGCATTATCCCAAAAGAAGTTTACCCAAAAGACTATTTACCAGATGCTACAAAAATCATTGAATCCTATGATGAATCATTAGTAGCTATGTTTGTAAAAAAGGAGTGATTATATGGACCATCAATTGATTGCAAAAATTACTGAGTTAGTATTGGAGAAAATTTCACAAACGTCTCAATCGGATGGTAGCTATCAAGGTCTAACACAAGGCGAGCTGCAGGAATGGCAGTCATTTCATCCGATGAATCCAAGCATAAGCATGTCTCAACAGCCTGTCGTTGCTGCTAGTGTTTACGAGGCTTTAACTGCGCAGGAGTTGCAAAATTGGGATAGCTTACATCAGCAGCAAGCATTTGTTGTCTCTAAATCAGCACCATCCCAGACAGACGACTTAATCGCCATTAAAAAGTTTTCATGATGGGAGGATGGTCGAATGATAAAGGATCAAGATTTACTATCGATTCAAGAAGCAAGAGATGCTGTTATGGCAGCATCTAGTGCCCAAAAAAAGTTTTCAAGCTTTTCGCAAGAACAGGTGGATCGAATTATAGAAGCAATCGCTCTGGCAGCCTTTGAGCAAGCAGAGAATTTGGCCATATTAGCTGTTACAGAAACACAGATGGGTGTCATTGAGCATAAGAAAATAAAAAATGAGCTCGCTACAAAAGGAGTCTATGAATCGATACGTAATGAAAAAACAATCGGTATTATACAGGAGGATTCAGTAGCACAGCAGGTAGAAATTGCTTATCCATATGGGGTTATTGCAGCGGTGTCGCCTGTTACAAATCCAACTGCTACGGCGATTTATAAAACACTAATTGCCCTGAAGGCTCAAAATGCAATTGTCTTTAGTCCCCATCCAACAGCCGTCAACTGTACGATTGAGGCATTAAAAATATGTCAACAGGCAGCTGTTCGTGCAGGTGCTCCAGAGGGCTTGATTCAATGGATTGCCCATCCCACATTAAAGGGAACAGAGGCATTAATGCAACATAAAGACGTACAGTTAATTTTGGCGACTGGAGGATCAGGGCTAGTGAAGGCTGCCTATAGCTCAGGTAAACCTGCATATGGTGTTGGACCAGGAAATGTCCCTGCGTATATAGATCGCACGGCAAATATAGCTCGTGCTGTCCAGCAAATTATGGATAGTAAGTCATTTGATAATTCTACTATCTGCGCAACGGAGCAGGCGATTGTGGTTCATCAGGATGTAAAGGATCAAGTAATGATAGCCTTAGCCAACAATGGAGCTGTGCTACTAAAAGGAGCGGATAAGGAAAAATTAGCAAAGGTTATTTCTCCTGTCCCGCGTACACTGAATAGCAAAATTGTTGGCAAACCAGCTACAGTCATCGCCAAAATGGCAAATATTAATGTCCCTTCATCTACAAGAGTATTAGTGACTGAGGAGCATCTAATTGGCAAGGAGTATCCATTTTCTATGGAAAAGCTATCACCGATATTAGGAATTTATACTGCCAATTCTCATGAGGATGCAGTATCCATTTGTCAACAGTTATTAGATGTTGGTGGTAGGGGGCATAGTTTAGCTATCCATGCTCAAGACGAGCGCTTTGTTAAAGAGTTTGCTGCACAAATGCCAGTGTCTAGAATTTTAGTCAATACATTGGCGTCTGTTGGTGCTGCTGGTGGCACTACAAGCTTAATGCCTTCCTTTACCTTAGGCTGTGGGGCATACGGAGGAAATATTACAAGTGATAATATTTCAGCCCGTCACTTAATCAATAAAAAACGAGTTGCTTATGGCATCAAGGAACTTTCGATTCCAAAGCCACAACACCCGAAAAATATACAAGATACATCTCCTTCATTTCAAGTAAATGAAGAAGCACAATGGAATGCAACCATGATTCAAAAAATAGTTGAAGAAATCGTCACGAAATTAAGTGTCTAGAGGAGGAATTTTAAATGAGTGTGGAAATTAATGGAGCATTAGGAATGATTGAAACTAGAGGGTTAATTGGATCTATTGAAGCAGCAGATGCCATGGTGAAAGCTGCAAATGTTAATATTGTTGGTAAAGTACATGTTGGTGGAGGCATTGTAACGGTTTTAGTAACGGGAGATGTAGGAGCGGTTAAAGCTGCTACAGATGCAGGCTCTGAGGCTGCACGTCGTGTGGGCGAATTATTATCCGTGCATGTGATTCCACGTCCTCATTCAGAGCTATTAGCCATTTTACCGAAATAAGAATTGGAGGTGTTTGAATGTCAAACCATCAAACGCTTGTGTCTAATTCTGTAGCTGGAGCAATCCCCATTGCAGTATCAGCTCGTCATTGCCATGTCAGTGAAGAGGATTTCTTTCATTTATTTGGCGCAAATGCTCAACTAAAGGTGTGGAAGGAGCTTTCACAGCCAGGCCAATTTGCTGCAGAGCAAGTTATTACTATTAAAGGTCCTAGAGGCCAAATTGACAAAGTTCGGGTATTAGGACCGTTCCGTCAGGAAACACAGATCGAAATCAGCCAAACAGATGCAATTAAGCTAGGTGTTTCCCCACCTATTCGAATGTCAGGTGATTTAGAAAATTCTTCACCGATTATATTGATAGGGACACATGGAATATTGCATAAAGAGAACGGGCTAATTATTGCACAGGCTCACATTCATATGTCCGAAACAGAGGCAGCTACATTTAATGTAGCGGATCAAGACATTGTGAAGGTAGAAATTACAAATGAGGTTCGCCAAATCCAAATTATGAATGTAGTTGTACGTGTGTCACCAAATTTCAGGCTAGAGATGCATATTGATACAGATGAGGCCAATGCAGCATCTATCACTACAAATCAAACCGGAAAGCTCATGAAAATGGGGTGACACAAATGGATATGCAAGCGTTACAACGACTTATTCAAGAAGTGGTCTCTACCATTGTGAACACAAATAAAAGAGTATTGATTGTTCATCCCCAGACAACAATCTCAAATAGGCAGGTTGAAACATTAAAAAGCTATTTTCAAGTAGAGGAGTGGCAAGCGGATACCCCATCCCAAATGTTTCATGACGCAACAGTTTTTCTTGAAGTTGATCAGTCTTTCATTGTCAGCAGTGCACAAGGATTGCCCCATTCCCCGGCATCCTTGTTCCTGACTGAATTACTTCTGAAAGATGAGCCAGCTATTTTAGTCCCCAATGAAAAAATGTCTGTTGTTTTTACTACGAATGAACCAAATGCTTACATGAAAATGCTTCTACAGCATATGAAAAGCTTACAGGAATTCGGCTGTGAGTTTCAGTTATTCTCACAGCTAATTCCTTCTATCAAGGATAAAGAAAATCTCAATCATTACGATATCCAAGCAGATTTTATTACAGAGGAAATGATTAGGTCGTACAAAGGGCAGCAGTTGAAACTTCCATTTCATACAAAGATCACACCACTTGCCCTTGATCTGATTCATGAGAAAGGCATTCGCATTCTAAGAAACTAGCAGGAGTGTTGTTACATGACAAAATCGATTGGTATTGTGGAAACGAGAGGTCTTGCCATTTCTATTCAAATCGCAGACGCCATGTTAAAAGGAGCAGCTATTAGATTGCTTCGACAAGAAACAATTGATTTAGCACTTGTAACAATTGCTATTGAAGGTGATACGGAGGCAATTCGGGAAGCAATTGAAATTGGTACGAAAATGGCCAAAGCTGCTAACCAGTGGATTGCCTCTACTACTATTTTACGCCCTGAAGATGCTGTTAACGGTTTAGTGATGGAAATTGCTAGAAAACCGACTTAATCGCACAATCATTTGAAAAGGTGGGAGATGGATTTGAAAGTAGATTTATCTGGTAAGGTTGTTATTGTTACTGGCGGAAGTAAAGGAATTGGTAAAGGCATTGCGACAGTGTTTGCTAAGCAGGGTGCTCATGTCGTTATTGCTGCAAGAGGCTTAGAGCATGCGACAAAATTAGCAACTGAGCTACAAATGTTGGGCTACTCTGCTTCTGGGGCAGCCGTTGATGTAGAAAGCTATGAATCTGTGAAAAACATGGCACAAGAGGTTGCTAGTAAATATGGGGCCATCGATATTTTATGCTCAAATGCTGGTATTTTTCCATCTGTCAAGCTAGAGGATATGAGCACAGACCAATGGGACCATGTGTTGAATGTTAACGCGAGAGGAACAATGTTTGCTGTGAAAGCATGTGTTCCTTATTTAAAGAATGCGGATTATGGAAGAGTCATTATTACTTCCTCCATTACAGGTCCAGTAACAGGATATGCAGGGTGGACACACTATGCAGCAAGCAAAGCAGCACAGCTTGGTTTTATGCGGACTGCAGCACTTGAATTAGCACACTATAATATTACCGTTAATGCAGTTCTTCCAGGCAATATTGCAACAGAAGGATTAGATGGTCTTGGAGAGGAATATTTGCAGAAGATGGCAAAGGCTATTCCATTCGGTGGATTGGGCAGTGTTGAGGATATTGCCTATGCAGCACTATTCCTCAGCAGCAAAGAAGCAGGTTTTATTACAGGACAATCCATTATTATTGATGGTGGACAAACATTACCAGAAGATGCTGAAGCATTTTAAAAACGTAGGGGGAATTGAAGGATGAATAATTTTGGTGCATTAGGAATGATTGAAACAAAAGGGCTAGTCGGCTCCATTGAGGCGGCAGATGCTATGGTAAAGGCTGCAAATGTCAATATCATTGGTAAGGTACATGTAGGTGGGGGGATTGTCACAGTCCTTGTACGTGGAGATGTAGGAGCAGTAAAAGCAGCAACTGATGCAGGGGCAGCAGCCGCACAGCGAGTAGGAGAACTGTTGTCTGTTCATGTGATTCCACGCCCACATGCAGAGTTAGAAGCGATTTTACCTTTGACTTAGAAGTGAGGTGGAATGATGAATCAACAAGCAATAGAGCAAATTGTGAATGAGGTCATTGCTGAATTACTGCAAACAAAGCAGGAAGCGCCGATTACACAATACGACATTCCTATCGGTATTTCAGCGAGACATATCCATTTGAAACAGGAGCATGTAGAGCATCTCTTTGGGAAGGGAGAGCAATTAACAGCAAAAAAGATGCTGTCCCAACCAGGGCAGTTCGCAGCTAATGAAACATTAATGGTTGTTGGTCCAAAGGGCAGTATTTCAAAGGTCCGTGTTTTAGGCCCTGCTCGTTCTTTAACACAGGTTGAAGTTAGCCATACAGATGCTATTGCATTAGGCATTCAGCCACCAATAAGAGAATCAGGCAATATTGCAGGATCAGCAAGCTGCACGTTAGTTGGCCCGAAAGGTAGTTTATATTTACATGAGGGTGTTATTATTGCCCAGGCACACATCCATATGTCACCAGAGGAAGCAAACGGGTTAAACGTTTTTGATGGAGAGTATGTTTCCATTAAAACGCAAGGTATCCGACCTGTGACATTTCATCATGTGAAAATACGAGTTTCAGAGCGCTATCGTTTAGAGATGCATATTGATACAGATGAAGCAAATGCTGGCTTCCTAAAATCCGGAGCAACAGGTACTTTAGTGAAAGAAAATATGGAAGAGCTTACGTATAATTCCTCCCAAAAAGCAACTATCGTGCAGGCAAATGAAATTAATGAAAGAATAATTACTGAAAAGGATTTATTAGCCTTTCAGGGACAAACAATTATCGTTCCTCAATTTACGAGATTCACTGCACTCGCTATGGAAGCGGTGGTAACTTTAGGGATTACTATACAGTATAAAGATGAAGGATGATGATGCATGCGTATAGGTACAGTCGTAGGGAATATTTGGGCAACACGTAAAGAAGAAGGGCTTCAGGGATTGAAATTACTTATTATTCAACCCAAAAAAACGGATGGACAACTTGGAGATGAGCAAATCGTTGCGGCAGATCGAATTGGCGCGGGTGTTGGTGATGATGTGATTTTAACGATGGGCAGTGCTGCTGTTCGAAGCTTTTCAAAAGAAACAATTTGTCCGATTGATGCCATTATTGTAGGCATAATTGATGCAACAGAGGGATCGTGAGGTGAAAGCAATGAAGGAAGCGATTGGTATGATTGAAACATATGGTATGGTCGGCTCTATTGAGGCAGCAGACGCAATGCTAAAGGCCTCGAATGTCCAATTAGTCAAACATGAATTAATAGATGGTGGGATTGTGACTGTTATTGTTGAGGGAGATGTTGGAGCTGTGCAGGCAGCTGTTGAAGCAGGAAAAGCAGCAGTTGCTCGCGTTGGCACATTGTTAAGTGCACATGTGATTCCAAGGGCAGCAGACGATGTTTTTACAACAATCATTGATCATCCCCAAGCAAAACCAAAAGTAGAAAAAAACGTGGAAAGAGTACAGAAAACATCCTCCCGCAGTAAAGCTCAAGTAAAAGAAAATGCCCAAAATTCTTCTACAGATGTTCAAAGTGAAAAATAAAATAGATTCTGTATCTATATCATAATGCATCACTGAAGGAGTGATGATAATGGTATTTAAAAGGCCAAAGATCGCCATTGTTGGTGCTGGTCATACAGGTGCCACTGTAGCTTTAATGGTTGCTCAAAAAGAAATCGGAGATATCACTCTAGTCGATATTCCAGATTTAGAAAAACCAGCTAAGGGGAAGGCGCTAGATATTTTACAAACAGGCCCAATAGAAAAGTTTAATGTGCATATTGCAGGTACAGCACAATATGAGGAAATTGCCCATGCAGATATTGTTGTCATAACAGCAGGTATTGCTAGAAAACCTGGAATGACTCGAGAGGATTTGATTACAACAAATGCTTCGATTATTCGTTCTGTAAGCGAAAATGTAAAGCGCTTTGCCCCAAACAGCTATGTCATTGTGCTGAGTAACCCTGTCGATGCCATGACCTATGTTTGTCTAGAAACAACTGGCTTTTCCAAGAATCGTGTTATGGGGCAATCAGGCATTTTAGATACAGCTCGCTTTAATACATTTATTGCAGAGGCACTTCAGCTAGCAGTAGAGGACGTGTCGAGCTTTGTTTTGGGAGGGCATGGAGATGAGATGGTGCCACTTGTGCGCTATACGTATGTCGGTGGAATCCCGCTCGAAAAAATGCTGCCAAAAGCACAAATCCAACAATTAGTGGAACGGACACGGAAAGGTGGCGGCGAAATTGTGGAGCTTCTTGGCAATGGTAGTGCCTATTACGCGCCAGCAGCATCAATTGTCCAAATGATAGAAGCCATCATCAAGGATAAACGAAAAGTGATGCCCGTTATCGCTTATTTACAGGGTGAATACCATGTAACCGATGCTTGTATTGGTGTACCAGTTGTTCTTGGTGGGAATGGGATAGAAAGTGTTATTGAATTACACTTAAACGAAGAGGAGCATCAGGCATTCAGCAAGTCTGTTCAGGCTGTCAAACATACCTTAAACTATATTAAATGAATCATTTACCATCTAATAAGGAAGGTGTATTAGATGGTTTTTTACATACTTAGCGAAAGCAGCTTAACATTAACACAATGTTAGATTGCTTTCGTTTTTCATAATTTTCTTTCAATAAATGAAAGATTTCTGTACAATTAGTAGGTTAAAGTCGGAAGCTTAAAACAAAGGAAGTTTCCATTAGTCATTGTTAGTAGCCAAGTCTCTTATTTGAGGTAGAAAAAAGTGCTTGAAAATATTGATGCTTGAGAAATTCCAGCCAAGTGGGGATTTTTTAACCAGCATTACCATTCAAATGGGGGGATTGTATGTTTGACAAGCTAGGTTGGAGCTTTATTAATTAGAGGATAATGAAATTCAAAAAACATCATGGGATTCATTTATCGAACAGAATTAGCGCAATTTTTCTGTAAAATAAACTAAGATAAAAATTAAAAAAGGGGAATTGCATATGAATAAAAGACAGTGGAGAGTAGGGATTTTTTTATTTGATGATGTAGAGGTTTTAGATTTTGCTGGGCCATTTGAAGTCTTTTCTGTCACAGAAATAGAAAATGATCAGCAGCCATTTGTCGTAGAAACAGTATCAGAGAAAGGGAACTTAGTAATTGCTACTAATGGGTTAAAGATACAGCCTGATTACAGTTTTGATAATGTTCCTAAATTTGATATTTTAATTTTACCTGGTGGTCTAGGTGCAAGAGAACGAGAAATGTATAATGATAATGTAATAAACTGGATTACAAATCAAATGAAAACGGTGCAACTCATGACCTCTGTATGTACGGGTGCTTTACTATTAGCAAAGGCTGGTTTACTTAATGGTAAAATGGCGACGACTCATTGGGCAAGTCTTGAAAGGTTAAAGATAGAATTTCCACATGTCGAAGTACAACGGGAAGTTAAATTTGTAGATGAAGGCAATATAATCACATCTGGTGGAATTTCAGCAGGTATCAATATGTCATTTCATATTGTGAAAAGATTACTAGGATCTGAAGTTGCTCAGAATACTGCTAAAATTATGGAATACGAAATTATTATTTAAATCATAAAATGGCCATCAAATTAAAAAGCGTCACGAATCGATTTGACAACAACGGTTTGTCACTACCCAGCTAATGAACTTTAAAAACTGATAAAAGTGAGGATTCAATGATGCTTATCAAACAACAGGAATTTTATATAAATGGTCTTCGTTACATGATTAGATCCGCTACTATCCCAGATGCACAAGCATTATCAGACCTAAGATTACAATTAGATGGAGAAACGGAAAATTTTGATCGCGAGCAGGGTGAAGCTTTTATCGATAAATCTGGATTTGAGCAGATGATTCGTAAAGATACAGAAAGCCCAAGCAATATATGTTTAGTAGCTGTTGTCGATAACCGGATTATCGGATTTTCAAGATGCGAGGGATCAGCATTAAAAAGATTGGCGCATAAAGTGGAATTTGGTGTAGGGGTAATAAAGGAATTTTGGGGCTATGGCATCGGTAAGAACCTTTTACAAGTATCGATCGATTGGGCAGATGCCAACAATATAAAAAAAATAGCCTTACAAGTTTTAGAGACAAATGACAAAGCAAGGAGACTCTATGAAAAACTTGGCTTTACTGTAGAAGGTATTTTAAAAAATGATAAACGCCTTTCTGATGGCAAATATTATCATACTTTGATTATGGGTAGATGGAAGGTCTAAAACCTTATGAGCTATTCTGAAAATAAACAAGAAGGAAGTGTGCTAATTTGAAACGAGAGGGGATTGTAGAATGGTATAAAGAAGAGGAGGGCTATGGACGGATTCTTCTTGAAGGCAAAGAAGGAGTACATGTTTTTGTTCATTTTAGTTCTATTCTTGTGGATAAAGATCGATTTCCTGATGATTTTAGATACCTTCGTCAGAAGCAAAAAGTCACCTTTGATTTAATTGAAACGTCCATGACAGGTGATCAGAAGTATGTAGCTGAAAATGTGATGATAATTTCTGACTAAAGCTTAATTACCCTGTGTAATGGGTGATGAAATTTTAAATGAACTAAAACATCTTACATAACATAGAATAAATAAAATGTTATAAAAGGATGATGCTTACATGTCAGCAAGGATTTCCAAAGCACAAAATGGCTCCCTTTCTAGGGGAGGAGGTACATCTGAAGGTTGGGATGATATTGATCGTTGGGAAAATGACGGGGGCAGAAGTCTTGATACATGATGAATATTTTTGAATCGAATGAGACTGGGGTAAAAACAAAAAAATGTTAGACCAAGATACAATTGGTCTAACATTTTTTTGATTCATGAAGAAACTCTTAACTTAATGAAGTAAAAATTTATTATCCATTTTCGATATTTTTCATAAAAATCGAAGTTATGTCCAGCCGCTTTAAAATGTAATGAGAATTACTTAAATTGAATTGTATCCATATAAGTCGCTGTTCCTTGTTCGAACTGAACTTTTACATGCATATAATACGTGCCTATTGGATATGTGCCATCTTCATTTATAATCTTTTCAACCTTGTTCATTTGCTCATCCAAAAACACAATTTCACTGTGAAGTATATCCAAGTCATTAGTCATCAGTTTTACTTTTTCTGGTTTCTGAAGGGGAATAGCTTCATTAAAGGATGCTTGTATATTCGACAGAGGTGTTTCGTGTTCTTTTTGCTTTTTTTCTCCTGTTTTAATGTCAGTGTATGTCCAACTATATTGCTGGAGGTATAAGGAGAGTTGTTCTTCTTCGTTTATTGCAAATGCTAGTTGAGGAGGTTGTTCATAGATGGGTTGTCCAAGCGCGATAGGCTTTTGATCCTGAATAACCATCCCGACAAGTGTATCATTACCTGCAATATCAATTTTATAATGCAGGGTCCATATGTTCTTTTTAGCATCAAACTTTATATTGGTGAAAATTGGGGTGTACTCAAGATTTTCTGCTACTTTAGAGAGGACCTCATTTGTAGATAGTGTACTATTTAAGTTTGATGGTACAATTTCAATTTTATCTGTACTTGTTTGACCTGGATAAGATTCATTAATTGCCCTAGCCCATACTTTTACATAGTCACCCACGGCTAATTTCTTGGTTGTGGAAACCCATAATGCATTCACAAACTGTGGATTCGAATTATTTAAATAGATCGGCTCATTACTGACAACTAAGTATCTACCATCTTCTGCTGCTGTTATATATCCTTCCATAGTAGCAGAGCTTCGTTTGTTTTTGGTACCATTTGCTGTGCCGCAACTAGCTAAAATAAGGATTATCATACATACTAATATTATTTTTTTCAAAGCGATTCCTCCTATTTTTGAATTAGACGCTTTCCTTTCTGATAGGTTACTCTAGTTTTATCATCAAGTTGAGCATTCATGGCACATCGAACAAAGGACAAGCATGATAGGATTTTTCTCTAAAAATTCAGTTTTAAAGAAGACATTGTAAATTTTATTTAATAATTCCCATAATTTTGGTTGACATAAAACGTGTATTAAGCCTATAATACATTCGAAGTGTATTATGGGCTTAATACGTTTTTGAGATGGTGTATTAGGTGATTAATACAGATAGTTCGGTGCTAAAGTTATATGATTTAGTGCATAGTTGAACCAATGCATTGCCTCTCATTTTGCGTATTGTGTATTAAGTGATTAATACACGACATATTATTGCAAGGAGTTGAATTAATTGACTGTAAAGTTTAATAATCGAGATCCGGTTTATGTACAGGTTATCCGGCATTTTAAAGAGCAAATTGCCAAGGGATTCTTTGAACCTGGTCAGGAAGTTCCTTCAAGAAGGGAACTAGCTAATCAGCTGAAGATTAACCCAAATACTGCACAAAGGGCTTATAAGGAAATGGAGGAACAAGGATTGATTTTTACTGAGGGAAATATGCCAAGCTGTATTACGAAAGATGAAGGGGTCCTTAAAAATGTCCGTGAAGAATTAATTATCGAAGCCGTTGACTTATTTTTAGGTTCTATAAAAGCCATCAATGTGCCGTTATCTGAAGTGTTGAAACTAGTTGAGAAAAAGTATGTGGCTGAAAGTGGGGAAACGGAGGAATCAATATGATCGAAGTGAAAAATGTCCATAAAAAATACGGCAGGAAACAAGTGTTAAAAGATATTTCCTTTACTGCTAAAAAGGGTGAAATTACTTGCTTAATTGGGATAAATGGAGTAGGAAAGACGACAATCATGAAGGCTATTATGGCACTCACACCGATTAATAGCGGTGAAATTTTAATAGATGGGGAAAAAATTCGGAAGGACAGTTTTGAAAAAATAACTTTTATTCCGGATACAATCGCGACGCTGCCACAAATGAGGATTGATGAGGCTTTTACGTTCATGGCGGATTTTTATAAAAGTTGGAACCCACAAAGGGCGGAGGAGCTGTTGCAATTTTTTAAACTAGACCCAACTGAAAAAATTGCTAATTTATCAAAGGGGAGTACGGCTAAAGTCAATATGCTGTTAGGCTTAGCGCTAGATGTGGATTACTTACTGATGGATGAACCATTCTCTGGTATTGATATGTTCTCACGGGAACAGATTGCCGAAGTGTTTACAAGCCATTTAATTGAAGAACGTGGTGTGATTCTCACAACCCATGAAATCAGTGATATTGAACACTTAATTGATAAAGCCGTACTTATTGATAATGGTGAAGTAATAATGGAATTTAGCGTGGAGGAAGTGCGTGAGAATGAAGGAAAATCAGTTGTTGATGTAATGCGGGAGGTGTATCGAGGATGAAAAATTATTTAAAGCTTGTAAACTTTGAAATAAGCCGATTTTTCAAATTGTATTTAATTCTAATAGGGTTGACAATAGTCTGTCAGTTAATTGGAGTAATTAGAGTCTCAAAAGGATATATGGATCTAGCTGAAAAGGTGATGGATAAAAATCAACTATCAGTGAGCCGATTTATTGAGCAATATGGAACTTTTTCTGTCCAACGTTTTGTTTATTCTGAATGGTTTTTGATGTCAATTTATATTGGTATCGCTATGTTAATAATTTATGTTTTTTTAATTTGGTATCGAGATTGGCTCGGAAAAAACTCTTTCATTTACAGATTATTGATGTTGCCAACTGAAAGAATTACTATTTATTTCGCTAAACTGACGGCAATTATGCTTTTGCTTCTTGGTCTAATTACCTTACAACGATTATTAGTACTAATCGAAATACAAATTGTAAATAGTATTGTACCAGCAGATTTCCGAACATATAGTTATGGGATTAGTAATATAGATATATTTGTCTTACTGTATCCTAACACATTTACTGAATTTATCCTGATTTATGGAATTGGGCTAATCTTCGTAGCAGTACTATTCACGGCTATATTATTTGAGCGGAGTTACCGTTTAAAGGGTATTTTCTTTGCAATCGTTTATGGAGTGCTTTCATTAGGTGTCTTTTTTGCACCTTTATTATTGAATGGTTTTTACCCACGCTATTTTTATCCACTTGAAATCATATTAATGGGGATTGTAACAAGCTTCATTGTTTTAGGTAGTACCATTTGGATCGCGAATCACTTGCTTAAACATAAAATAATGGTCTAATGGGAGGGAATGACAATGAAAAAATATTGGAGAACGATCGTAATTAGCTTAGTAATCGTGGCAACAATTAGTACTTTCTATATCCAAGGAGCAATGTCTTCTAAAAACGATGTAACCTTTAAATTTAAAACGACTAGTGGAAATAAGGAAGAAATTGAAAATCTTGTGCTTCAGGCAAGCTATAAGAATGGTGATATTTATCATCCGTTATACATATCAAAGGATGGTTCAACTAATCCGAGAAGCCGGTTTATTATTGAAGATTTAATAGCTGATCCTGTACCTATGGAGTTTGAAAAATATATTCAAGATTATCGCAAGTTCATGCGCGGAAAAGTATTTGACCCGAGTAACTACTTTGAAGATGATGCTTGTTTGATTTACACAGATTTTTCGGTTAAAAATAGACAAGTGTTAACACTTCAAATCGATATTCTTGACAAGCAGACAAACGATAGTACATCATTTGAAATTACTACCCCAACCCAAGCAAATATTAGCTGGATACAGGTGAATGATGTCTTTGTGAAAAATGGGGAAATAAAGATACTAGTAACGAGCTATCTCTATAACGATGAAGAGGAATTACACGTATATACGGTAAATGAAAACAAAAAGGAATTAGAAGATGATTCAATCATTGCAAAATCAGAGCCAGGCATGTCCAGCATCCGCATATATAATGATTCCAATAAAATTCAAAATGAGCATTATTACTTATACAAGGTAGATAAATATAAAAATAAAAGTGAAGTTGCTGAGTCTGAAATTATTTCTAGCCAAGCGAACCTTCACAACAACCTCAATAATGAAGTGGAAGAAATAGATATTGCTGACAAATTAAAATCGGCGATGAACTCGATGATTCTTCATGGAGGAGAGGTATTCATTCCTGTTCATTCAGCCAACGGTTTAGAGTTGAATCGTTATAATATTAAAAAGAAACAATGGGGAGAGCCTTTACACTTTAACTATCCAACTAAGGCTAATAATGAAGAAGAACCTTTTTTACAGCTTACAGGTAGTAAACTTTATTTAGTGAATCGTATTTCTGACGGTTATTCGTTATTTATCGGAGATTTACGTACAGGGAAATCATTGTATGAAGGTAAAATCATCGATGAAAACAGAGAAAATCTTAATAAAGATTACTCGCTTACTATCGATCAAATATATAGTATCTATTAAAGCTATTCGAGGTTGTTCAATTAAGCGAATCACGTAGGTAGCTAATTGGCTGAAATGAATTCAATAGTGGTTCATTCCAGCCAATTTTTAGTTCTTTGGTTATTGAGTTAATAACTGCGAAGTGTGAATTTAAGTGAAACCTTATCTAACACAGCAGCGATTAGTATCCCTACTGTATATCGAATTAAATCCTCTATAAGAAAACCTTTACCAAGTATTAAAGCCCCAAGCGTTGTTGCACGAATCTGATTGATCCAATTTTCCTGATATAGCTGACTAAATTCAATGCTGAAACTAAACAAAAAACTGAGCAAAATAGCTGTGAGAGTGCTCTTCTGTACTAGCAAAAATCGAAATCCCAAATAGACCATTATAGCCCATAGGACGTCTCCAGCGTTTTGAGCTACAAAGGGTGAGAGGGAAAGACTCCATTTTCTAGAGGCAAGTCCTAAAAAAATAGTGATTATAATCGTTATTAAATAAACTATTCGCATGTTTCGGGATTGTGAGTTTGAAGGTTTCAATAGGATCACTCTTTCAGCATCTTGATCGTATTCTTTTGCTTTCATTATCTCATACATGGTGGCAATAAAACTATTACATTTAGTTTCATAGCAGGTCATCGAGGACCATTTCTTTTAACGACATTATTTTTATGATGAAATCGGGCTCATATGTATATTTATTTCTCTTCTGCTTTTTCAAAATAAACGATTTCACATAATCTAATATGATGAAAATTTCCATTAACGACAAGAGTTACATGATTAATGAAAACATTATCTAGGGTACCTATCAATTTGCCGACAGTTGTTGTGATGACCATCATTAGCCCTTTATGTTGAATCAAATTCTCGATAAATTTGGGATCAACAGTTGTCATGTACATAACATTTTTCGGCATTCTCATAGCTTCCCAGTGCTGTACATCTTCATTCTGATAATGTGGAGGGGGTGGAAATGAGGAGTAGGGGGGCGGGTAGCCATAGTACACAAATCTATTCATATGTTGTATGCTCCTTTGTCCTAAGTAGAAAAGCATTTCTATAACTTATGACAAATAGCTATAAGGTGTTCCAATGAACGGCGATGGTAACATTAACCTGCTCGTTTGTTAATGATTACTTATATTTCTGCTATTTTTTTGATACGGTGGCTTTAACTGATTAACTAAATAACTCATTCATATTCAGCAAGAGGAATCTGAAAATAGACTGTCATAGAAGAAAAGTAATGCGATTTTAGACATTCAATTAAAAGAAAATGTTCAGCAAGGAAGGAGAAATCTTGCTGAACATTACTGTAAATATGATGATAATAATTTTACTGAAGGTTGGATTTTTTATTAATTAATGAAATCTTGAGGAACACATTCACGAACACCAGAATTTCTTAATGAGTTAAATAAAGCTGCACTGATTCTTAATAAAACATTGTTATCAGTGCCATTTTCTAAATCATAGATGACAAAGTATGAATTATCGACTGTGAAAATACATTTTCGTTCTAATTTAAATCCAGGTGGTACAGGAGGAAGATTAAAGCGTGGTACAACTATAGGCGTATCTCCTTCATCTCTGATAAAATTGAAAGTTTGTTGGTCAATCTCATAGATATTCACTGGATCAATCTCCACACCTTTATCTGGAATTGTAATTTCATCTTCAACTAATAGGAAAAAGCGTTCGTTTCGAAAGTTGAAAAGACTTCTCGCTCCAATTTCAAATGATGCCATTTTATATTCACCTCCTATTCTATATAATATTTTATTCATATCGAATACGGATGTTTGGACAATTAGGAAGGTGGAGTGAAGATATATAAATATTATTTTTTCAATACTTATAATTAGCCATGGTGTTTCTAGACCAAAGTCAATCCTATAGGGTACTTTTGAGTAAAGAAACTATAAAAGGGTCACTTGGGATAGAAGTGACCCTCAGTAACAAGATTCGGAGGTGTAAGGTTAAATTAGCTTTACATTACTATTAATATGTCGTGATAGCTATATATGTATAGTGAATTGCCTGTGAAATAAATTAATAAAAAAGCCGTAGCATCGTAACACGCTACAGAAAACTAATGAACAATATAAGGGGAATGTTTGAAACTAAAAGAATGAAGGGGATGGTGTAGTGAGCAAAATAGATAAACGAAACAGATTAAGCAAAGAACCGTTTAATTATGAAATAACGAAAAAAGGAACTGTTGTCATACATTACAAAGGGAAACAAATTAAAATTGTAAAGGATAGGGAAGCCGAGCGTCTTATCACAAGGATCAAAGAAGTTGAAGATAATATAACAGCAATACAGTTATTATTAGCTAAAATTACGGGTAATTTTAAACGTGGTAACGAAAAATTTAGAAAAAATAAAAGAAAGTAAAACAAAGGCTTTACTCCCAAAATTTCTGAGGGCGATAAGCGAATATTTGAAAGAGATTGTGTCGTAAAAAAGCCGGTTTATTTGGCTAGAACAGAAGGTAAGTATTACTTTGTAGATCAAAATCAACTTTGTAAAAAAGAACAAATTTGGTTTGAAACCACATGATGATAAAAAAGCGTGGAGGCTATGAGGATTAGTCGAAAGAAATTTGAAACGAAGGAGGGAAAAAACGAACACCGTGAGATATTCGTTTAAGCGTTATTATTTTTCAGTTACTGTATTCCCCATTGCAATAGAAATTCTATTCCAATTGTTGATCTGATTAATGATTAGAACAAGGTCAACATACTGTTTGTCGTCATAGTATTCACATACACGCTTATATAGTTCATCTGGAACTCTTTTAGTAGGAATTAAAGTTATATGCTCAGATAATTCTAGAGCAACTTTCTCCTCAGGAGTATAAAAAGCACATTCATTCCAAGCAGTTAAACAATAAATACGCTGTTCTGTTTCACCCATCTTACGAGCATCGGATGTATGCAAGTCTAAGCAGAACGCGCATCCATTGATTTGGGAGACCCTTATTTTGATAAGTTCCCTAGTTACTCGATTAATTGTAGACTTCTTTGTGTATTTTTCCATATCCATCATAATTTTCATACCATCAGGTGCAACATCATAGTAAGCAACTCTTTGGCTCATACGGCAAGACTCCTTTTGTATATAAGATAAGTTTATTATAACACTATCACGAACGTTTGTACTGGTTTTTAGCTTTGTGAAATTCGATTTAAATGGAATTTAAGAAAGAACAGATGAGTTTATTTGGAAAAGGTCAAACGGTCTATTTTATAGAGTGTATTTTTTACATTTTTATCTTCATTCAGGGAAATGTATTTTATATCGAAAGTATTGCGGCAGATACAGAAGACTCCCACCTCTACAGATGGTGGGGTGAATGCGGTTTTGGTTTCTTTTCAGTGGGTGTCCAAACTGAATGAAGATAAAGCCTCCAGTCGCAATTACGCCAAGACGTAATTAATTCTATCTAATTAATATTAAAGCGTTATTAATGATATTTAGACCATGTGTAATTATTTCTTATATGTTAGGTAAGGTGTTACGAATATTAGAGATATTTAGTTGATAATTTTTTTTACTTGTTTTAATTCGTAAATAAGATAATTGATTTGTTTTTGCATATTATCTTTCTTCATGGATTGTTCCATATCATTTTGAGAATTTGAGGTATTGGATTTTTTTAACGCTTCTAACGCTAGACCAGCAGCTATTGTTTGAATTCCATTTCCTAGTGTAGTAATAACTAAGCCGACATAGGCCAACTTGGCAGCATAAATCTCAAGAGAATCATTTGATTGACTTGAATTACTTTTACTGTTATTTATTTTCCATCCCTCCTTTTGTATAAGTCCATTATTGTATCATATGCTTCACTTTAAAAAATGAAATGAAAAAACTTATTAAAGCGAGGCAAGAAGTGATTAATTCTATTGCAATTAAACGGAGATAGCACAGCATATACGCTATGAATAATTATAACCATGTACTTCATAATTCTTGGGAAGATGCGTTGACTTTTATACAGAGCTTGTAGGATAAGACACTTTCGTTGAGCAAAGAGATGAATCTACTGGTGATCAGATTACACAACAGTACTTTAGAGTGAAGATGGTGAAATCTAAAGGTACAGTTAAAGAAGTAATAGAAAAAGGGTTTTTCACAGGAAAAGACTATTTTTCAATCCATACTGAACATTTTGAAGAATAGGTAATCGAAAACTTTGTTGGATTCATACATTGTCGGAAATGAAAGAAAATGTGCAGCTTAAAATGCAAAAACAACCGTCATTTTTTACGGTTGTTAAGAGTTACTATTTACTTACTTTAGCAATAGTGCCTTGATTGATTTTTAATAAGTCCTGAACATTAATTTTAACTAATGAGTTTTCGGAACCACCACCAGTATATATGTAATCCATATTTGTCACTTTTGGATCAACTAAAAAATTAGCTTGAAAACCAAAAGAAGGAACTCCACCTGGTGGGAAACCTGTGCGTTCAATAATTTCATTTCCATTAGCAAGTCTTGGCTTTTCTATATTTAATGATTTTGCAACTCGGGTTGTACTAGCTCTACTGTTTCCTTTTACAATGGCCACTATTAAATCATTATTTGAGTCAATCATGCAAATGTTCTTTACAAAATCGTCTTCCGAGCCATTAACAGCTTCAGCGGCTTCTTTTACGGAATGGCAAGATTGATTAAATACAAAGTGTTCAGCTTTTACATTATTGGTGCTTAAAAATTCCTTTACTTTGTTTTCATGCGAATTCATAAAGGTCGCCTCCTAATATTTTTATTTATGTAAATATTAGCACAATAAAGTAAATCTTAAAAACATTATAGAACAATATGAGTAGCATGTTAGAAAGAAAATGTTCAGCAAGCAAATCGTTTATTAGCAATAAAGGTAAATTTATATTTTCATTCAGTCAAATCACTAGTGCTATGTCTATTTCATTATTTCTAATAACAATATTATAAAAAAGGGGAGGTGATCTAATGAGATTTAGTTTTCAAAGAGGGGTAAACGGAGAAACAGGTGTAACTGGGGAGATAGACTATCAAGGAATAACAGGAGTAACTGGTTCGACAGATTTCCAAGGACTAGTAGAAAAGATAGGTTCACCTGGCTTACAAATAATAGAGGGTAAAATTGGAGCAACAGGAGCAACAGGAGCAACAGGAGCAACAGGTCCAACAGGTCTCCAAGGAATAGCAGGAGTAACAGGAGCAACAGGTCTCCAAGGAATAACGGGAGCAACAGGGGCAACAGGTCCAACAGGTCTCCAAGGAATAGCAGGGGCAACAGGTCTCCAAGGAATAGCAGGGGCAACAGGTCTCCAAGGAATAGCAGGAGCAACAGGAGCAACAGGTCTCCAAGGAATAGCAGGAGCAACAGGTCCAACAGGTCTCCAAGGAATATCAGGGGCAACAGGTCCAACAGGTCTGCAAGGAATAGCAGGGGCAACAGGTCCAACAGGTCTCCAAGGAATAACGGGGGCAACAGGTCCAACAGGTCTCCAAGGAATAACGGGGGCAACAGGTCCAACAGGTCTCCAAGGAATAACGGGGGCAACAGGTCCAACAGGTCTCCAAGGAATAATGGGGGCAACAGGTCCAACAGGTCTCCAAGGAATAGCAGGAGTAACCGGCTCCACTGGTCCAGGACAAATGGAAGTTTTCCTAAGCACAGATCAATCAGTTGCAAACAATGATTTTCTTGGAATCGGGAGTTCCTCAGTTTCTTTCATCAAAAATACATTTGTAGTCCCTCAAAATGCAGTTATAACAAGTTTAACTCTTAATATTAGAGATCATAATTTAACTGTTGGAGATATCGCCTCTGCACAAATATATTTAAGTACCAATTGTGGTTTTACTGCTCCAATAGCTACGGGTATTCTTGTAACTATTACCGGACCAAGTACATCTACTTCACCAAATTGTTGTGCAACTACAACGTCAAATTTCTCAGTAAATAGTTGTACTCTTCTGTCGGTAGAAATAAAAACATCTGGTGGTTCTTTTGCAAACGGTGTATCAGCTACTATTCGATATAATTTACCTTAAAATGTTTTTACTAACTGAAACTTTTGAGGAAAGAACAAATAAACAAAGAAGGGGGTACAATATGAAAGATTTTGTTCAGTGAAAAAAGATGGGATTTCCCAACTATGTATACTACTTATCTAACTTGTTGGATATATTCCTTAGAATTTCGTTTTGTTCATCCTGCAAGCTGTTTCGTTTCTCTAGTATGTTATTTTGTTCTTCTTTCAAGTTAATGAGTTTAAACAAAAACCAAATTACAAATATAAAAAATAATATTACAAGCATTATTCAAATAAAACCCCTTTTTGTGTGATTATACCATAAATATAATGTGATTAAGGAAGAAGGGAAACGACAATCATTAGAATTTAGTTACTGAACAATCTGAAAATCGTAGGAGTGATTTAGTTGGGATGGAAATTAAATTTTCACTTTGCAAATTTTCCAAAGATTATTCTTTGTGCTTTCGTTACAGCAAGCAATGAAGAAAAAGCAATAGAAAAATTTAATACAGATTACCCTAATTTAGCAAGGTGTATCATTACTGAAATTATTCATTTTAAACACTAGAAAGAAAATGTTCATTAGAAAGAGTGATAGAACATTGACTATTAAACATTAAACTTATTTTTCCCAAAAAACTAAATCTAGGATCACTTGGGTGGAAGTGACCCTAAATAGAAATATTATTTGAATTTATTAGGTTTATCAACTTTGATTGAAACAACCTCTCCACAGTTTTTACAAAAAGTCATAAGAAATGGTGACCCAAATGCCATCATTGATCTATTGGTTTTATATTAGCGTGACTACTATTACCACCAACTTGTCCAGTTATAAAGGAATCCTTACCACAAGTTTTACAAACTAATTTTTCATTTTCCAAATTTCACCTCATTATGTAGTATATGGAAATTATAGCATAGAAAAAACTGCAACGTTTCACACGCTACAACAAACAACTACAAAATATGAAGATACTGTGCAGTAAAACAGCCGATTAGCATATTCCAATCAGCTTCTGTTTTTTAGTTTTTTTTCCGTTTCAATACCTACACTGAAAACAGCAAATATCATACCAAAGAAAAATATGATTTGAACGAATCTGTCTGCTGTCCAATACCCTAAAAAATTCATGAAAACAAAGACGATAACTAAAACTGTTGAAACAATTTGCGTATAGAAACGTAAATTACTAAGCATTTTATACCTCCTATTACTCAATATTTTGTTATTTCTTTTCATATTTTTTGCTATCCCATGCCCAATCTAAGAAAGCAAAAATAATGACAGCCCATAAAGAAAAGAAGAAGTTACTAAGCAAATCCCAATTACCATATTTGAAATAATCCCGAATCAAAAAAATTAAAAACAGAGATAAAAACTGGAAAATATAAATATATTCCCTGACAAATTCCATTATTTCACCCATTGGTTATTTTTAACATAGAAATACTATTTGGATTCCTCTTCGCAGTGTCATAAGGAATGGTGACTCAAATGCCATCATTGATCCTATTGGTCTTAAATTACCGTGACTATTATTACCACCAACTTGTCCAGCTATAAAAGAAACCTTACCACAACTCTTACAAACTAGTTTTATATTTTCCATTATTTACACTATTTATGTAATATATGTAAATTATAGCATATAAAAAACTTCAGCGTTTCAAACGCTTCAACAAACTAATGAACAAAACGAAAATAGAGCGATTATAATATCGCTCTAAAAAACTCATAAAATCCCATGTCCATCGGAATAGCCCAAATAAAAAATCCAAGTAGGGCAATCGGGCCAAGTAATAATTTATAAACCTTAGTTGGTAATACCTTTCTAAGTGAAATTCTATAAATTTCCAAACAAACCCCAATTACAAAAGGTAGTAATAATATAGGTGGAATGAAACAAAGTAGCCTTCCAATAAGGTATAAACCCGGAAATATGTCCAAAAACATATTCGTTGAATCACCTCTTTATGTATTTTGTAAATGATAACATAAAAAAGCTGCAGCGTCGTCACACGTTACAGCTCAAATTGGTTTAGTCCTTTAAGGTTCTCAAAAGTATTATATCACACCGTAGAAATGGCAAACCTATGACAAACTATCAATCTATAGCAAGCGAAGGCAATTGAATATAATGATATGTTCTACATCATCACTCAAACGATTAAAGAGTTCAAAAGAATGCATAACGAGTTCTCAAAAGCCTTTATATGGGCACAGCAAACCTATCAAAAATTGGGTAGCACAATACCGAGTAGGGGCAGCATTGCTAAAGGATTCCAAAGATAAAAGTAGGATGGAACTTAAATGTATTGAATCATTTGAAGAGAAGCGAAACCACCATTTATTGTGGAAGGCATGTCTTACAGAGAGATAGCTTTAGACAATGTGCAGAGACAAGTAGCTCAAGGAACCGAATAGGAATATGACCCTTTTAAATTGGTTTATTAATGAATTGTTTCCATACTATAACGGTTACTGAACCTACAAAGATACAAACAGCATATATAATACCGCTTATAGAACCCAAATACTCAAGTCCAAAAGGCAATAGGAAAGTTGCAATACCTACAATATAAGAGAAAATACCAAATAGCTTAGAAAGTTTATCTTTATCGCCAGTAAAACTCTCTTCTTGGTAACCTGCAATAAGCCACAATTTCTTTTTTATATGGATTTGATAGCCCATAAAAATAATACTTAAAGCAAGAACTATACAAACAATAAATCCAACAATCATTTTACGTCACCTCAGGTTTTGGTTCTAACAATTTTACGGTTGGAATAAAAAAAGGTTTCATATTTCTCAAAATTGAATAAAGGCGTAAAAATTAACGCTAAGTACATGCCCCATTAAAACAAAAAGGTAGTAAAGAGGTGCTAGAGGATTTTGAAAAAAGGAAAGGTGTCTCAAATAAATGAAGACACCCAATGATAAATTAATCCCAAATATTAGGGACTGTAACTTTTGCAGTTCGTAAATAATCGAGTAATTGACCTGTATGAACTGATTCATGATAGGCAATTCTTAGCAACATATCTCCTAAGTCTCTTATGTACCCAACATCTGAACGGTCAATTTTAATAATTTTTAAATCTTCATCTGAAAATGATTTAATAGTTTCTATAAATTCATCTCTAAACGGTCCTGCAAAAATTAATTCATCCTCAACAGTGTTAAATGGTAGTTTTTCAAATGGAGATTCAAATACAGGAATACTCCCTTTATTTTTAATAGCCTGATGATAATAATATTCACTTTCTAGAACATGTCTAATCATTTCAATACAAGACATAGCTTCATCATCTGGTCGCCAATTTAATTTTTCTTGTGGGATTGACGTCCAAAGCTTGATACTACGTCTTCGCACTTCGTTGAAATTTAAAAGGATTAAATCGATTGCGTTCATTATTTGCCCTCCACTCGTTAGTATATTTACAATTATATACGAATGTATGTTTGTTGGGAAATAGGTTTTTTTATAAATCTACTAAATAATGTGTGAGGGATATTAGGGATAACGCGTGCGATAAGTCCGGGTAATGCAAAAGGATGCTATCCCGCAGTAAAAATCATTACAATAAGATAAAACGTATGTAATCGGAAGTAATCAAATGTAGTGATTTAAAAATTGTTGTGAAAAAAGTTGTGGAATTGAAAAAAGCCATGGCGGTCCACTAACGCCACAGCCTATATAAAGTGCGTGCGATACACTTAATAATAATGTGTGCAAATGAAGGTTACTTATACATTAAATAAAGTCTTTACGTTATAGCTAAGATTAGATTGATGTTGGGTAGCTTAATTAAAAAAATAATTTCGTGGAATAAATTCAAATTGAAAAATCTTTAGTTAAGACTGGGGAAATGGTTTGTCAATTAAATATAAATTATTTTTCGGGATATTCTACAAGTAATGATACTGGTTCAAGCAGACCTTTACTTTTTAAATTACGGTATCAAGTTTGAATTCAAGCTTTCAATAATAAAATGTGAATGAAAACATTGGGGAAGTAACTAAGTACAAGATAGAGGTCGAGTCATTAGGGTAATTATAGCGAAAGAAATTGAAGCCATTATTACTTAGCTCATAAAAAACATTGAAAGACTAACAGGCCATTAAGAGAATGTAGGTATTGTCTAACTAGGTATGGGTTTTTAATATGTAAAGCTAGGATAGCATAGTAGCAATTATTTTAGAAGATGAATACGTCAGCTATCCCAAAATCATTATATTCAAGTAAAACAGGTGTCCTTTGAAATAAATCCTTCGTATAAAAGGCTTTTTATAAGCAGATTGTTCCGGTTTTTATACCAGTAGGACCGTTAAATCCAGGAATTGTATCGATTACTGTATTTGTAGCTATATCTATAACAGACACAGTATTATCCGCCTGATTTGTAACATATGCAAGTGTTCCGTTCGGTAAGATGGTTACTTGGTCAGGGGATGAACCTACAGGGATTGTAGCAATTACCGTATTAGTAGCTGTATTAATGACAGATACCGTATTGCTACCTTTATTGACAATGTAAACAAGTGTTCCATCAGGGGTAATGGCTGTTCCCACAGGTCCTGTTCCCACAGGGATTGTAGCAATTACCGTATTAGTAACAACATTAATGACAGATACTGTGTTACTATTTTCATTTGTCACATAAGCAAATTGCCCACTTGGTGTGAAAACAATTGATCTTGGGCGGATTCCTACAGGGATAGTAGCAACAACGGTATTCGTAGCAGTATTTATAACTGATACTGAATTTGAGTTTTCGTTTGCAACGTAAGCTAACGCACTATTCGGCGTGAAAGCTACGCCCTGAGGCTGGAGTCCTACTGGAATAGTAGTCGTCACGGTATTCGTAGCTGTATCTATAACAGACACAGTATTAGATCCATGATTTGCAACATATGCAAGTGTACCATTTGGTGAAACTGCAACACCAAGTGGGTTGACTCCTACCGGAATGGTAGCGACTACCGTATTAGTAGCAGTATCAAAAACCGTTACATTATTCGATAAGAAAGCTGTAACATATCCAAATGCTCCATTTGGTGTAATCGCTACTTCTAGAGGACCAGTCCCTACTGGAATGGTAGCGACTATAGTATTCGTAGCTGTATCAATTACGGATACCCTATTATCAGGAGTTACTAACTGTCCAGCGTCTGTAACATAAACGAGATAATTACAACTTGGTGGCACAGGTAAAAATGGTGGCTTGCAACGACAAGGGCAACAAAAACCACAACAATGACAATGACAACTTGGATTTGATTTGAACTTGATCTTTTTAAAATATTTATGTTCTTTCTCCACACGGTACACCCTTTCTATCATATATTGATACAATATGTATCGAACATGTAAATGGTTCAAATATACAAAGGGTTAAAGGGTAATTTTTAAAGTTGATTCCCAAACCCTTAGAATTTTAAACAGTTTAGGTAAAATTCAAGGGGTTGTCAGAACATAATTTAATTGTACTTTAATAAACATAGACAAAGGCCCTAAACCTGTTAGCCAAGGTTTTGAGCCTTTGTATTTGTACTGACATTCCTTTCAAACTATCACTTTACCGGATTGGGTTTCACCATAGGATTTAGCAAGAAATCGTTGACAATCTGAGTTAATTGACATAAATGATAATAGATTAAAATAATCAAAGAATTTCTCCGCAACAAGCAATGCAGATTGCTGTGCTAAGAGTACCTGGACAAATCATACATTATGGAATGGATATGGAAAACGGTACTTTAGTATATGAAATATTTATTCTGACATCTCAAAATAAGATTTACAAAGTAGAAGTAAACGCAAAGACAGGTGTAATTCGTAAAATTGAAGAGGAGAATGATTCCGATTAAAATATCTTTATTAACAAAAATCCCAGGTACTCAATATTTTTGAGCCTGGGATTTTTTTACTCTACAATTGTTTCTTCAAATGTTTTTCTACCAGGATTTACTTTATTTACGTAAACATTTATTTTGCTTATTGACTCTTTAGTCAAGGGTATTTTCCCGTCTTTCTCTATTTTCTTCCATACTTTTACTTTGTCTCGGTACAGGTATTCGGATAAACGGTAAATATCAACGTCTAATTTCAATCCCTCTTCATATGTTGTCTTTATTTCTTCTTTAACCTTCTTAATAATACCTTTTCTTATCTCGTCTGAAGTTACTTTAGTTTTAAAACCATTGAGTGTAGCGTTGAATTTAATATCTATTTCAAATGTCACCTGATTGTTTTTAACAATTGGTTTAACATCAAGATCTATTTTTTCTAAATCTAACGTTAAGTAATCTCTTTCGCTATCGTCCACTTGAATGGTTATGTCCCCTCTATTCTTTTTGGTCAGCATCCATTGGGTTCCTCTTGCAGTGTTACCTTTCATCGTTCCTTTAAATCCATCTTTTGAAAGGATGCAGTTACCATTTACGGAAGTTTCCTTTGCGGGCTTCTCATTTTTAGACTCCCAACTTTCGTTGATTGAGACTAATGACAAAGCCACTTCATGACTGGGTTCATTTAATCCAATAATTAAACTTCTTAAATCGATAGGCTCAATAAATGTTTCTAAAGCTTTTGTATTTAATGGACTACTTAGTTTTGAACTTGTAAGTGGCTTATTTACTAAAGGTGTTATCAGAAGAATCTCTTCTAATGAATCCTTTGTACAATGGGCAAAAATCTGATATCTTGTTTCTCTAAAACGTAAAAAACTATCTATAACAGAGATAGCATGTTCACTTTTTAAAACTTCTTCAGTGAATATAGCATAGGTCATATGCCCCCAAAATATTTCTTGGTCAACTGAGCGATATATATTATAAATAGCTTCTTCCATGGTATTCCCTTTAGCATGTCCAATCTCTGATGGTGTTGTTTCAGGACTGGGCGTTTCAGATTTTGCAACATCGGCAAAGTTAATCAATTGTATATAAACTTCATACTTATTATCTTTAAAATCTACACCGACTCCATGGACATAATACATTCTTTGGGGTTCAGAGACATCCCAACATCCAGCGAGAAACAGTATCATGGTAAAGCATATGGTTAAGATAATTTTTCTTTTCAATTTGTCATCCCTACTTTTAGAAGTTTTTATTTTGGAAGTTGGTACTTTCAGTTTAGACAAAAATATAGACAGTTATAATTTTAAAAAGAAGGGTTTTCTAAAAGTATTCTAATTTATACAGGAAAATTGGAGAAGTAATTTTATACATGAAAAAAGCCACTCATTTGAGTGACTATTAGTGGCTAAGATTATTGGTTTTGGATTATCAATATTAGGACCTATTGTAGCTCCAAATTTTGAAACAGCATTACTAATAAAAGAGTTAGCATCTAAACATCGAGGGAATTTAAGAATTGACGTGCCCTCCGGTAATAATGAGTTAATGTCATAAGAGTTACAAAATGATGATTGTAGGAATTAGTTTTTATCTATATCCACCGCCATGTCCTACCGTTGAAATAATGAAACATCCATAAGGAGTATGCATGAATCATCCAAACTTGAAACTTAGACATTAAAGAGAAACAGCTCTTGAATGAGTAGCTGTTTTTGTCATTTCACGATTAATTCCAAAATCCCATAGTTGTTTAGCATCATTGTCTCCCACAACCATCGAGAATTGATTGCAATTATAGTGGGGGAATTTATCATTTGTGTATATTATTTGAACAATCATTGAGAAATAATAAAAGAGATAAAATTTACTGAAACTAAATGTAAACTTTAAACGTAAAAATAATGGTTTATATAACCAATTATAATTACCGTTTTTTGGTGCATTGGAGGATTAGAAAAATGACAGTTAGTTATTGGACAGGACAAAATCTTACATTACGAGCGATACAACCAGAAGATATCATTATATTTGAATTTTTAGATGATGAAATTCTTCGAAATATGGATTCGATTCATTTTCCTCGCTCAGCTAATAAAATGTCAGAATGGGTAGAAGAACAATCTGAAGAAGATGATGAATTCCGTTTTGTTGCAGTAGATAGAGATAATAATATTGTTGGGTTGATTGAAACATTTGATTGTGATTTGAAAAACGGTATCTTTGATTATTATTTAGCTGTATTCGAACCTTACAGGGGTAAAGGATATGCAAAAGAAATGATTCTCATGGTTCTACGATTCTTCTTTTCAGAGCGTGCTTATCAAAAAGTAAATACAACAGTATACTCCTTTAATGAACCATCCATACGCCTTCATGAAAAATTAGGTTTTATGAAAGAGGGTCAACTAAGAAAAATTATTTTCACTAAAGGTGCTTATCATGATGGTATTTGCTACGGAATGACAAGAGAAGAATTTGAACAAAATCATGGATCTTCTCTATAAAAAATAATTACAGTATAGAGATAAGTAAAATAGTGATCCAAACAAATAAAAATGGGGGGATTTTATGAAAAAAGAAAAGAAACCACTAGTTATTGCTATTGCTGCGGTTTCGGGCGGTGGAAAAACGACTATCTCGACTCACCTAAACGAAAGATTAAAAGATTCTAAAATACTTTTATTTGATGAATATGATTTTGATGGTCCTGATGATATTATAGATTGGATTGACAATGGAGCTAATTATGATGAGTGGAACTTGGCTCCTCTAATTAGAGATATAGAAGCGTTACTAACTGAACCTTTAGATTACATAGTGCTGGACTTTCCGTTTGCCTATAAACACTTTGAAACGAGTAAATTCATAGATTTTGCTGTGTTTGTTGATACTCCTTTGGATATTGCAATGGCACGTCGAGTATGTAGAGATTTTAAGAATAATTCGGTAGAAAATATTTTAATGGATATGGAGGGTTATATTTCACAAGGAAGGCGTGGCTATCTAGAGATGTTAGAAACAGTAAAACCGAATTCCGACATCATTGTTGATGGGACTTTACCCGTATCCGAAATTGTAAGTATTCTTTCTCAATACCTAGACCAGATTTCTTAACAGTTCTATTTTCTCCATAATTCCTAAATTAAGGTGTCTCAGTAAATAATCCGTAAAATGACCTCCGTGAGGGATGGTAAAATTAAAATACTTTTTAATGTCCGATCATTTACTCTTTTAATCTTTTAAAACAAGCCCTTTTAATAATGCAGCTGCAGAGATGTGGTTGCTTTTTATGGAGGCCAAAAGAATTCAATTAGAGCAACTGCTTCTTGTGCTAACGGAGCAGGTTACTTTAAGGTGGAAAAAGTAACTAAAGTATTGAATTTATATAACATTAAGTTTTTTAGTTGTGTAAGGAGGGAAAACAATGCTTAAACAAATAATTCAAAGTTGGGATCAGTATTGTAGAGATGAAAATTTTGTTGGCATAGGTTCTACAAGAAAAGTATATAGAGTTTTAGATTATGTAATAAAAGTGCATTTGCATCCAATCGGTTATAAACAATCGAAAAAAGAATTAGAAATTTACACTTCAATGGTTGATAAAGGTCTCGCCCAGTTATTCGCTCAGACATACTATGTTGATGATTTCATATCTGTACAAAAATATTACAAACCTTTAGAACTAAAGAATAATCAAACGTATGAGGTAAAGGATGAAGAAAACCAATGTTTGATCCCTAATTTGTTTGATGAGGTTTTAGAAATATTAGATAAAAACTTCGATGGCTTTGATTTAGAAGACAGTAGTAATTACGGTTTAAATAATAATGGTAAACTTGTTTTTACCGATTATGGTATGACAAAGAGTTTATATGAAAAAGAGTGGGTTCCGTTAGCCGAAGAGGGCATACTTCCGCAAATACATTTTGACTTTTGCAGTGTTTGTGGATTAGAAAAGGAACTTCGTATGTACGGAGACAATGACAGAGACAAACGTTGTTATAATTGTGGTAAGGAATAAGGAGAATCAGTATGTCGTAAAGTTTGTGAATACTTAAAGTAACGGGGACGATTGTTCAATAGAGCAGTCGCTTTTTTACTAATGAACATTTAATTAAATCGACATCAACCTAATGTAAGAGAACTTTTATCCTTCGCAACCTCAGAAAAGAATGTCGTGAAAGAATATGAATTATATTAAAAATGCATTCTCCAGTAAGAAAATTATATGGATATGACCTTGAAGATGAGATTGTGTTGGCTGTATTGGAATAGAATTTTTAAGTTCAAACCGGTGTGAAATAAAACATATTGGAGTATCTCAAAATCATAGGGGAGTTAGTAATGCTTGTAAGCTTCTGAAGAAGTGGACAAAAGAAAGGTTTAAAATATAAAATAGACTATGTTATACAGATATAGAGAGATATATAATTAGTTTGTGGTAAGTTATGAATAGTTTGGTCTATTTAAGTAGAAGAATATAAAATGTATGTGATTGTTTGAAATCCCATACGTCTTATTCTATGGAGGAAATATGCTTAAAGACAATTTTAAAATTAGTAATATTCCCGCAGTTTTATGGGGAGCAAAGAGTGAAAAAATTTATATTGCAGTACATGGAAATATGTCAAATAAAGAAGATGCAGTGATTCAAATATTAGCTGAAGAAGCCAATCAAAAAGGTTATCAAGTATTAAGCATTGATTTACCTGAGCATGGAGAAAGAAAAAATGATAATACTCCTTGCAAAGTACAGTTTTGTGTTAGTGAATTATCTATAATTATGGATTACGCAAAAGAACATTGGAAAGAAGTAAGCGTGTTTGCATGTAGTATGGGAGCTTATTTTAGCCTTTTAGCCTATCAAAATGTTGTGTTAGAAAAGGCATTATTTTTATCACCAGTAGTTAATATGGAACGAATTATCGAAAATATGATGAAATGGTTTAATGTAACACCAGAGCTTTTGCAAAAAGAGATGACTATAGAGACACCAATTGGTCAAAAGTTGTATTGGGATTATTTATGCTATGTAAAAGAACATCCTATTAATACATGGAATACAGATACATATATTATGTATGGAGCCAAAGATGAACTGTGCGAATTTGAAACTATTAACTATTTTACAAAAAAACATCGTTGTGAATTAGAAGTCATGGAAACAGGTGAACATTACTTTCATACTGAAGAACAGTTAAAGATATTTGGACAGTGGTTACACAAACATATCGATTAGCAAATTACAATCAGGAATTATAAATGTCAGTTTATTCACTTAAACAAACGAGGTGTTTTACCTAAATAAACCACAAAAAAAGACCACTCTTTGATGGGTGGCAAAAATAATAAACTATAAATGTCCAACCGTTGAAATGCTGAAAATCATTGTGGGAGTCAAATCTTAATCATTAATTTTTTAATCTTTTAAAACATGCTTTGAATAATTAATATATATAATCAAGCAGCTGCAGATATGTGGGTGCTTTTTAGTTTGGTTGTTCATATTATATTGAATGCATTATTAATATATGTCTTTTATGGTAATATTATTGAGAATACATAAGGGAGGTATTCTATTGTTTGAAAATGTTTCAAAATTCCAATTAACACTATCTTTTGTAATGGTTTTTATCGGTTTTTCACAAGCGTTTAACAACTGGGAAGAAAAGAGAACTTTATCTTTATTCTTTTTGACTTCTAGTATTTTAGTTTTAATTCTTGCGATTCTTGCTTTAATTGACTATAGAAAACGGCAAATATCTAAAGACTGAAAAGCCTCTTTAACGAAAAAAAGATTGAAGCAAACTAGCCTCAATCTTTCTTACTCACACATTCCTTCACGCACGCTCAACGTATTTTATTAGCCCCAGGACCTAAAGATCTTATGCATTATCTTGCATTAAACAAAATGATACGAGATGCTAAAAATAATTGGTATATCAATGGTGGGGCGACTTCAAGGAATCACCTTGCACTTACATCATTTTACGTTTGGATAAATCATTGTTGCAGGATCTACATATTCATCAAACTGTTCTTCTGTTAGCAATCCTGTAGAAATTGCTGCCTCTTTTAAAGTTGTCCCTTCTTTATGGGCTTTCTTCGCAATTTTTGCTGCATTTTCATAGCCGATATAAGGATTTAATGCCGTTACAAGCATTAATGAATTTTGTAAGTTATGATCAAGTACTTCTTTATTTGGCTCAATGCCTATTGCGCAATGGTCGTTAAATGATTTCATTGTATCTGCTAATAGACGAGTGGATTGTAAGAAATTATAAATAATGACTGGTTTAAAGACGTTTAGTTCGAAATTACCTTGTGAAGCGGCAAAGGCAATTGTTGCATCGTTTCCAACAACCTGTGTTACTACCATTGTCATGGCTTCACTTTGAGTCGGATTGACCTTACCTGGCATAATTGAGGAGCCTGGTTCATTTTCGGGAATGGTAATTTCACCAATTCCTGAGCGAGGACCACTTGCTAACCAGCGTACATCATTGGCAATTTTCATTAAGTCTGCGGCAAGTGCTTTTAAGGCACCATGAGCAACGACAGCCTCATCATGACTTGTAAGAGCATGGAATTTATTTGCTGCAGAAGTAAAATGCTTATTCGTCAGTGCACTAATTTCGGATGCTACTCGTTCGCCAAATTCAGGGTGTGCGTTAATGCCCGTGCCAACTGCTGTACCACCAATCGCAAGTTCCTTCATGTATTCTATATTTTGGATAATCATATGCTCGGATTTTGATAGCATTGCTGCCCAGCCACTAATCTCTTGACCTAATGTAAGGGGAGTTGCATCCTGTAAATGTGTGCGGCCAATTTTGATAATGTCTTTAAATTGCTCAGCTTTTTCTTCTAACGTTGCTTTTAATAAACGAAGACGTGGTAATAAATAATCCTCAACCTTTAACACGGCTGCAATATGCAAAGCAGTGGGGAATGTATCATTTGAGCTTTGGGATTTATTAACATCATCATTAGGATGAATACGGTCAGCCTCTCCAGCATCTTGTAAAATCTGGTTCGCTCGATGTGCAATAACCTCATTGACGTTCATATTCGACTGTGTACCACTACCTGTTTGCCATACAACAAGTGGGAATTGATCGTCCCATTGACCATTTAAAATTTCATCAGCTGCTTGGGCAATAGCGTTTGTTTTAATGGCTGAAAGCTTTCCAAGTTTATGGTTCGCGATAGCAGCACTTTTCTTTAAAATAGCCATCGCTTGTACGAGCTCGATTGGCATTTGCTCTGTACCGATTTGGAAGTTTTCTTTACTACGCTGTGTTTGAGCACCCCAAATTTTATCAGCAGGTACTTTAATTTCACCCATAGTGTCTTTTTCAATACGATAATCCATGTAAAACAGCTCCTTTGTTTATGTAAATATTCCGTAAATACAGTTAAAAAACGGATATTCTTAGTCTGATGTAAGAATATCCGTTTGATACATGCTTATTTCAAAAAAGAGGGGGATTCTGAATTAAGCAATTTGGAGTAAAGAAATAATCTAATGATAATGATAATTGTTATCAATTAAAAAGTCAACTATTCTGAATTGAGAACAGTTGGTAACTTACTATTTTGATACCCATTTAAAAAAATTTAAAACGCTATCATTGCATTTATCAACAATAGCGTTATTCCTTAAACTATAAAAGGCTATCTTTTTTTCTTCCCAAGTTCTTTAATAGGCTGTTTCTTAGGTAAAATTTCAAAAACGATACGTACTTGGTAATTATTGTTGTCGATTTGATTAACCTCAATGATTTTTGCTTTTCGTCCTTTAATTTTAATATTTTCTTCTACAGTAGGTAGATTGACGAGCAGCTGACTTAATACGGAAATCTTGCCTTCATAAAAATGAGTCACAAACATATCACTTTTCTCCCTTGTTCTTTTTTTAGGTAAAATAAGGTGCAAAAGGTTTTACTCAATGTATGACAATCATTTAGAAAGTAGAACATTTTCTATAAGTCCAAAAGAATAGATATCAGGGAGTCTTGACGAAAAGGGTGAAATGAATTATGATGTATCGAAAATAATTTAACAATGATTGGAAGTAGTAGTGAATGTAGTTTGCTTTAGAGAGATGATGGCTGGTGAAAATCATCGCAAACCATTTATGAACTCATCCAGGAGTTCTTTATGCTGAAGATAGTAGGTATAAACGGCTGCTACCGTTATAGTCAAGTGAGCTTTCTAGCTAATCAGAGTGGTACCGCGGATAACTTCGTCTCTATATTTTTTGGAGACGAAGTTTTTTATTTGGGAAATGAAGAAAGAAACTGGCGCTTAAATGATCAAGGGGGGAAATAGAGTGGAGATAATAAAAAAGCATACAACAACAGTAGGTTTAACTGCACTTGTTCTGTCAGCACTTCTAACATCGATGAGCCAAGTGTTCTATGCCAAGCAAGTACAGGAGGTACCCACCTTTTTATTTACGGGTATTAGTTTTTTCATTACAGCGATTTATTTCTCATTCTTTGCCAGAAAACGAAAGCAAGTGAATGTGTGGAAGGGAAATATTAAGGATGTAGTGAAGTTGAACGCTGCTACAGTGATAACATTTATGGGCTTTTATTTTGCCTTAAAATATGTTGAGTCCGCGATTGTAAGTGCACTTGAAATGGGCATTGGACCGCTTTTTGTTTTAATAGTAGCTGTTTTTGCTAAGGAGTCCATTCCTCGGGTTCAATGGGCAATTGCTTTAGGAACATTTATTGCTTGTACGATACTAATAGTAGCTGTTATTAGTGGGAAATCAGCTGTTCAAATGGACCTAACCTTGCCTGTAATTGTGGCATTAATAGCGAGTGTTGGCTGTGGGATTGGTGCAGTTCTCTGTACAATCTACTCAAAGCGATTAAGTGAGGCTGGTTGGACTACTTCTATGATTTTAGCTAACCGCTATTATGGCATAATTTTATTATCTTTTTCTGCAACTTTCGACATATTTTTTAATTATTTCTCGGGAAATATTTCATGGATACTTGCAGTCACAGTAATAGGTGTCATGCTACCGATGTATTTATTGCAGATAGGCATTCAGTATTGTTCATCATTGATTGTAATGATGAGTTTATGCTTTGTTCCAATATTCACATTTTTCTTTCAGCTGTTTGATCCAAGGCTCTCATGGTCACCTATTTCCTTTATAGGCATTAGTTTATTATTTATTTTAGGTGTTTGTAGCTTGTATTTGGAAAAAAAGTCGGTTTCAGAGTAGCATGAGCGCGTTATAATAGTAGTAAGGGAGGAAACGAAATGTATTTAAAATCATGTAAGGTGTTACAAAACAACATCGAAGATAAGCATGTATATCCCTTTAACATACCAAGCTTGCAGGATTTACAGGAACTAGAGTTTCCGACAAATGTCACTTTCTTTGTTGGAGAAAATGGCTCTGGTAAATCAACACTACTGGAGGCAATTGCTGATTGCTGTGATTTTAATACAGCAGGTGGTGGGCGACAAAATTTATATGAGGTACATAAAGCGGAATCTGCACTTGGGGAATATATTCGATTATCTTGGTGGCCGAAGGTTTCAAATGGCTTTTTCCTACGTTCTGAAACATTTTATCAATTTGCAAGTCATATTGATATGTTAGAAGAACTTGACAAAAAGAAAAAGTATGCTGCTTTTGGTGGCAAATCATTACATCATCAATCACATGGAGAATCATTTTTATCATTATTTATACATCGCTTTAAAGGTAAGGCCATTTATTTATTGGATGAGCCTGAAGCAGCACTATCGCCAACAAGGCAACTCAGTCTCCTAAAGATTATAAAGGATTTAGAGCATGAGGCACAGTTTATTATCGCTACACATTCACCAATTTTACTTGGCTATCCAAATGCAACAATTTACAGTTTTGATGGTGAGGAAATTAAGTCTATCCGTTATGAAGAGACCATACATTACATTGTTACGAAGCGCTTTTTAAATGCACCAGAAACCATTTTTTCAGAGTTATTTGATGAGGAGAGGGAATCATGAATCAACGAAAAGGCTTAATCATGCGAGAAATTCGATTAGATGAAATGGCACAATCCATAGATTTACTCAATTATGTGTTTCAAATGTCCATGTCTATTCATAAGGATCGCCGCTTTGTCAATGCAAAAAGCAAGCAATTCGATGAAGGACATGCAATAGGATGGTTTGATGGAACACAGCTTGTCTCACAAATTTTAAGCCTACCTTTTGAGGTAAACGTACATGGTCGGATTTACGAAATGGGCGGTATAACGGCTGTCGGAACATATCCAGAATATTCAAGACATGGATTAATGGAGAGTCTAATTATGGAATGTCTACAGCAGATGCGAAATGAAGGGCAATATATATCCTATTTATTTCCATATTCAATTCCGTACTACCGAAAAAAGGGCTGGGAAATTATGAGTGATATTGTGGAATTTCAGGTCAAGGATACACAGCTACCCCATTATGCAGGACTAAATGGAAAGATACGTCGAGTTGATCCAAAGCATGAGGATGTTGTAGCGATTTATGCAAGCTATGCCCAAAAAACGCATGGTGTGATGGTACGCAATAGCATTGCCTGGAATGAGAAGTTTCAGGAAGACTTTTGGGAAGAAAAGTTTATTGATAGCGATGCTAACCTTCAGGCAGCTGTTTATTATGATGAGGATGATGTGCCACAGGGCTATATGTTTTATCGTATTATGGAAGAAAATTATTACATTGATGAAATCGTCTATTTACAGGAAGAGGCACGTAAAGGCTTATGGAATTTTGTCTCTGCTCATAGCTCAATGATTTATAATGCTTATGGCAAAACGACTGGCAATGAAGCAGTTGCCTTTTTACTGGAGGATAGTGAGATTATACAAAAGGTTTCCCCTTATTTTATGGCACGTATCGTGGATGTCAAAGAATTTTTATTACGTTATCCATTTGTGGGAAATGATTTTCAGTTACGACTGGCTGTTAGTGACCGTATTGTGGCATGGAATAATGGCACATTTGTGATTACGGTAAAGGAAGGAAAGGTTAGTGTTGATAAGATTAGTGATACACTGTCCGAAAATGCTGTTCATCTAACAGTGCAAACGTTAGCCACAATGCTATTAGGCTATAAACGACCAAGCTATTTGGAAAAAATCGAACGCTTACAGGGCAATGCCATTGAAATTGCATTACTTGAGACAGTGCTCCCTGTCGGTATTCCAACATTTATCGATTATTTTTAACCTTCTTAGGGAATTTGTACAGGTTTAACTTGTGCAAATTCTTTTTTATATGTTTCTGGAATGGTAATTATGGCATAATTAGTGAATGGAGGGGATAGTTGATATGCCAAAATGTATTGCATGTAAGGAAAAATGGTCATGGAAGCAGTCAATGCGGTCAATTGTATCGTTTTCTCGCTTTATTGGCTGTCCATACTGTGGGAAAAAACAAATGCTAACTTCTATGACACGCATTTCCATTTTATTATTAGTCTTTGTACCATATGTAACAATGCCTTATGTGATTGATGAAGAGGTAAAAAGCTCTGCAGTAGCAATTGGTATCGCGATTTACTTATTTGCCTTAGTCCTAATGATGCCTTTTTTAATGGACGTACGTGAAATCCCAAAGCATCTGCAAAAGTATGTCCCAAAATAATACATAGCAAGAGGATGACCTTCACCTTTTTTGAGTGTGAAGGTTTTATTTTGTAGAAAAGTACTAGGTTTTAAAGCCATATTTGCTCGGTGTGAGAAGAAAAGCGCTCGGTTCAACCTCAAAGTAGCTCGGGTTGAAAAGGAAAGTGCTCGGTTTAACCCCAAAGTAGCTCGGGTTGAAAAGAAAAGCGCTCGGTTCAACCGCAAAATCGCTCGGGTTGAAAAGGAAGGTGCTCGGTTCAACCTCAAAGTCGCTCAGGTTGAAAAGAAAAGCGCTCGGTTCAACCTCAAAGTCGCTCAGGTTGAAAAGAAAAGCGCTCGGTTCAACCTCAAAGTCGCTCGGTTTGAAAAAAAAAGTGCTCGGTTGAACCTCAAAGTCGCTCGGTTTGAAAAGAAAAGCGCTCGGTTCAACCCCAAAGTCGCTCAGGTTGAAAAGAAAAGTGCTCGGTTCAACCGCAAAGTCGCTCGGTTTGAAAAGAAAAGCGCTCGGTTCAACCTCAAAGTCGCTCGGTTTGAAAAGGAAAGAGCTCGGTTGAACCTCAAAGTAGCTCGGTTTGAAAAGAAAAGAGCTCGGTTCAGCCTCAAAGTTGCTCGGTTTGAAAAGGAAAGAGCTCGGTTGAACCTCAAAGTCGCTCAGGTTGAAAAGAAAAGTGCTCGGTTCAACCGCAAAGTCGCTCGGGTTGAAAAAAAAAGTGCTCGGTTCAACCTCAAAGTCGCTCAGGTTGAAAAGAAAAGCGCTCGATTCAACCGCAAAGTCGCTCGGTTTGAAAAGGAAAGTGCTTGGTTTAACCTCAAAGTAGCTCGAATTGAAAAGAAAAGCGCTCTGGCCTAAAAAACACAATACTTTTTTTGAATAAACGCCACCTCCTTTGGATAATAAATTAGAACTAGGAAACAAACCCACCCTTATTTTCGTTATTGTATTTTAAAATGGGGGGATATTGTTGGATACGACAGAGAGGGTAGGACGGAAAAAAGTTTACAGAAAAGTGCTTATTGTACTTGGTGTCTGGCTCTTATTTATTGCAAGCATTATAGGATATGGGGTTTATTGGTTATTTTTTGATTGGAGTAGGTTTAAACAGGAATTGATTGCCGAATCCACTTCCCCTGATGGCACCTATACAGTGAATGCTTATGTTTCAAATGGAGGGGCCACTACATCTTACACGGTTTTGGGTGAATTAATGTTTAATAAAGAAAATAAGAAATCAAAGAAGATCTATTGGCAATACCGGGAGAATGCAGCCGATATTACATGGGTTGATGATGATACTGTCAAAATAAACGGCGTGATATTGGATGTACCAAATGAAACCTATGATTATCGAGATCATGCGGAAAATACTAATAAGCCATAACATGGTTGCTATGGCTTATCTATTAAGTTAACCAAGCTTTTTTTAATAGTTGTACTCCTGAAACAATTTCATCTAGTTGCAATTTGCTAAAGCCTAGTTGAATGATAGGCTCAGTGCTTGTTTGCCTAAGGAAAAAGGGGCTGGTTGGATATACCTTAACGCCATACTGTGCGGCATTTTCTATGAGTTGCTGCTCAGAAAGCTGCATATGTACTTTCACTAAAATATAGAGACCTGATTGTGCTCCTAATACTGTAATCTTGTCTCCAAATTGTTGTTGTAGCTCCTGTACTAGACGATTGATCTTTAGTTTATAGGTAATCCGCATTCGTTTAATATGCCTTGTCCATTCGCCCTTTTCCATAAATGCTGCCATTGTTAATTGATGGAGAGAGGAAGCATTATGCTCAAAATATTGAAAGCGTTCTTTATATTTTGAGACAAATGTTTTGGGCAGTACTATATAGCTTAAGCGAACTGCTGGTAAAAAGGATTTTGAAAAAGTGCCAATATAGATAACACGTGATTTATCAATAGAGGCAAGGGCAGGGAATGGCTGCTGTGTATAGCGAAATTCGCTATCATAGTCATCCTCTAGAATATAGCCATCCACTTGTTTAGCCCACTGAATCAAGGCTTGTCGCTGCTGGATGCTCATCGAAACGCCATAGGGAAAATGATGGGAAGGTGTAATATAAATTAGACGTGCATGTAAATGTGCTAAGTGATGAAGCTGTGCCCCGTTTTCCAAAACAGGCAATGACTCTATCTTGAAGTTATGTAATTTAAAGGCTTCACGCGCTCCATTATAACCGGGATCCTCCAAAATAATACTGTCAAAATCCTCTTTTAATAAAAAGCCTAAATAAATTAACTGTTGCTGTGTGCTGCTGCCAATAAAAATGTCCTCTGCATCAACATGAACACCGCGAGCTTGTAATAAATAACCCACAAGCTGTTCCTTTAAACGAGGTTCACCAAACGGGTCCCCATATGTATAGCATTCTTCCCCATGTAATATTTGATTGGCCATTTGTCGCCAAATCTTTAACGGAAAATACATTTGATCGACAGCACCTGCTCGAAAATCAATGGTGATATTTCCAGTGATTTGCTTTTTATTGGGAATCCTTGGTCCTGGCTTATCATGTAAAAATACCTGCTCAAATTCATTGACAAAATATCCTTTTCGTCCTTCTCCACGTATATATCCCTCTGCGACAAGCTGCTCGTAGGCAGTTAAGGTCGTGTTGCGACTCACCTGTAGTGTATCTGCTAGCCTACGAATAGAGGGAAGCGTATCATTTGTTTTTAAGCTACCTTGCTCAATTAAAGTTCTGATTTGCTGATAAATTTGCTTATATTTTGCCTCTTTATCTGTAAAGAAAAAAATAAAATCATTCATAAGGCTCCTTTCTGACATGTTGAAATATTTATTTTTGTCACTTTTTATATGTCAGAATGTTTTTTATTATCATACAAGAAAGACCGATAAAAAGAAATGGAGAGATTTGCAATGGAAATGAAAACAGTAACACTTGCAACAGTAAAAGAGGTAGTCCCATTATTTAATGCCTATCGAGAATTTTATAACCAACCTTCAGATTTAGAGCAAGCTGAGCAATTTTTAAAGGAGCGTTTGCAGAAGGAGGAATCAATTATTTTCCTTGCGTATTTAGATGCTCAGCCAGTAGGTTTTGTCCAGCTTTTCCCTATTTTTTCATCAGTTGCGATGAAAAAAGCCTTTCTATTAAATGATCTATTTGTGGCAGAACATGCGAGAAAGCAAGGAGTGGCAATGCGTTTAATTGAAGAATGTTATGCATACTGTAAAAATGAGGATGCACGATATATAACCTTAGAAACAGCGACTGATAATAAACAAGCTCAAAAGCTATATGAAAAGCTTGGAATGAAAATAGATCAGGATGTTTTTCATTATATTAAATATTGGTAGTAGTCAGCTTAAAAATCTTAATAAGGAATATGATTGTTAAAACCTCACACACTAAATTGTGAAGGAGGTCTAGCGTGAAAATAGTAGTAAAAAATTTAATGCTAATCAGCATACTTTTAATGAGCTTTGCACCAGTCGGCTATGCTAATAATGTCATTCAACAACATGCGAATGGAGAGGAAGGTCAGGTCGTTTATCATGTAAAGTACGATTATAATGCTATTTGTAAGGTGCTCGGTATTTCGCAAGAGGTATATGATCAATACTGGAAAGAGGGTCTATCCATCATTGATATGGCTGATAAAGTGGGTTTAGAGCGTCGTGAGATCATCAGCTATTTTGTGACTTTTCATTATCAAGAAATGCAAAAATGGCGAGAGAAGGGTGCCATGAACGAGCATCAGTATTTTACATTGGTTTATGATCTAAAGGATGAAATTACTGATTTTATTGAACGAAATCCGAATAAACAATGACAGCGACTAGTAGATTCTAGTCGCTTTTTTATGATTAACATTCATTATTTAATCATTTAAATTAATTATTTAATGTTTATCATTAAAATTATATTGATTTCCTCTCAATTGTTTTATATGCTTAACATGAAGAAATGACCAAGAAAACGAAGCAGGGGGAAAAATTATGATTATCAACATTGCTATCAGTGCCATTATTCAAGTTATTTTATTTTCAGTAATACCATTTTGTTGGTGGTTTTTCACAGCAAGAAAGAAACAATCATTTTTATCATGGCTCGGTATTAAAAAGCCTGTCATCAAAAATAAAGGAAATTATACTGTATGGTTTTTACTCACGATTTTTTTATTATTCGCACCGTCTAACCTAATCGTCTTTTTTTATATAGACAGCTCACTTTTAGCATCAAATCGTTTTGCAGGACTTGGCTTTGCGGCGATTATCCCCGTGCTTCTTTACGCAATTATCCAAACGGGCTTGTCAGAGGAACTGTTTTTTAGGGGCTTTTTATTAAAAAGATTTGCACATACATTTGGCTTTCAGATAGGAAATATTCTGCAAAGCTTACTTTTTGGTAGTATTCATGGATTGATGCTATTTTCTTCCATTCCTTTTGGAGTTGTAGTGTTAGTTGTGATTGTAACGGGATTAGCAGGTTATTTAATGGGGTGGATGAACGAAAAAAAATCCAATGGCTCCATAATCACGAGCTGGTGTATACACAGCTTTTGCAATCTGATTGTTTCCTTCTTCGCTTTGTTTAATGTTTTTTAATGCAACAATGAATAATAGACTAGTTCATACAAGATAGGTTTAAAAACATTCTAGTAAGAAATCCAGAAAGGTTATGAAGCAAAGATGTCGAACTAGAATATGAAAAGGCAATCGAAAAGTTTTGAAAACGACGTTAGGGTGGAAAAGTGTACTGTTTATTCTATGTTTAGCAAATTTTAAAAAATACATACAGGTGTAGAAAAATAGGGAGAGATATGTTTGTTTTTAAAATCTGACATTTTATCACTAAGAAAAACTGAATTAAGAGATTTAGATTTTGTTTGTAGCTTAGAATCAAATGAAGAAAATGCAAAATTTATTATCCCGTGGTCTAAAGAAAAGCATGAAAAGGCAATTGAAAACACTGATATATTACATTTGATTGTAGAAGATAGCAAATGGCATTATCCAGTAGGATATATTATTATTGCTGGATTAGAGAATCCTAATTTAAGCCTTGAGTTTGTAAGGATAACGATAGGTGAAAAAGGAAAGGGCTATGGGAAGGAATCATTTAGGCTTATCAAAAATTGGGTATTTACGAACCATAATGCTAATCGTCTATGGTTAGATGTAAAAGTAAATAACATGCGTGCTTTTCATCTTTATAAAAAACAGGGATTTGTGGTTGAGGGAACATTAAGAGAATGCCTAAAAAATGAAAAAGGCTTCGAATCTTTACATATTATGTCTATATTAAAGAGTGAATTTGAAAATCAAGATCATTAAATCAATCAAACTTTTTTATAGATATATTCAACCAAATCGTCTATATGGTTATACCGTCCGGAAATGGCTGCATAGCAATAGCGCCCCCTAAAAAATGGGGAGGCGCTTTTAACTTTTTAAAATACATTTTAGGAAATAAAACAAATATACTCCTTTCATCTTTTTTAGAATTTGCTGATAGCAACATCTAATGAGTATTTTCTATATGTAAAGCATATTGACTAATTTGCATTTCATCCTTTTCAATTGCATAATAGCTTAGAGGTGTTAGAAGTGAAATTTATCGAACAAATAGTAAAGGCTTGCTTAATTATTGGTTTAGTTTTAATGGGAGGACGTATTCTTACGGTAATACTCCATTACTTTCAAATAGCGTTTACTTCTTTTTTTGTTGATTATCATGTTGCATCCATCGTTATACTGTTGATAGGCATTATAGGTACAGAGATATTTAACAGTCGAAAAAGGAAGGGGCGAGCATAAATGACAGAATGGCCAAAGGGTGTAGCGAAGCCTGCTATACGAGCATTAAATGCAGCCGGATATACTCAATTAGAGCAATTGCAAAAGGTGGATTTATCAACGTTAAAGCATTTACATGGTATGGGTCCGAAAGCACTTGCGGCAATTGAAGCGGCATTGAAAGAGAGTAGGATGCAAGATGAATAAGTTGACTTTATTTTTGCTGGCGATGGTCGTTTATTATATTTTGGTGGTTTTCATCATTAGCAAATTATTTATCATTCCGATCATGAAGTTTATGGCACTTGTATTCTTTATTGGAGCGGGCTATATCTTTTCTCGAAAAATGCGAAGGAAACTACAGTAGGAGGATTATATGAGGCTTGTAAAACTTACCCTTTTTTATTTGGTTATTATTATACTAGCAATGATGCTATCACTAGCAGGCGTTCGTCTATCAATCTCACTTGCTATATTTGCGCTTATTGTACTAGCAATAATATATAGACAAATACATATTTTATTTCGAACAAATAATATGCAGTCGGTAGATAAGCTTGTGAAAGATCGCAAAAAAGAGCCATTTTTTGCTTATCTTTATGCAGTAGCTTATGAAACAAAGGAAGATCAGTTACAGTCATTAGATGTGGTTATTAAGAAGTATAAGCAGCCAGCAGTGAAGTACAATTATGTATTTATAAAAGCTATCATGGAAGAGAATATAGAGGAAGCAAAGGATGCAGCAGATAAAATAAATAAAGAGCCATTAGCAAGCTATGCAAAATGTTATATCGCTGCTCTTGAAGGACGAACAGCAGATATGCGAAGTGCTAAGCTTACACAGCCATGGATGCAGCCAGCGATTGAAGCGATTTATGCATATACCATAAAAAATGAAGACGCATTTCAGCAGTATCAGACAGAAAGCATTAATCTGGCACGCGGTGTACAAAAATATGCATTAACCCATTCATTTAAAGAGATGCAAAAGAAAATGTAAAAAAGAATCTAAGCTACTTGACGCTAATTGGCATCAGGTAGCTTATTTTTCTTGCAATAAAAAAATTTATACAAATTATGCTGTCTGCTTCGTCTATTATAGTGAAGCTTAAAAAATGTAGTAGAAATCGCCAGTTGAACGATGTAAGAGAGGTGAAAAGATGGAATTTGATGAATTATATGAACAATATTTTCAACGTATTTATCAATTTATTTATTATATGGTTTCAGATTCTAGTTTAGCAGAGGATTTAACACAGGAAACATTTCTGCGGGTTTATAAAGGACAATTTCGAAATGAGGCTGCTTTAGGTACTTATATCAGAAAAATCGCACGAAATATGGTCTATGATTCGTATAGAAAAAAAGCGTTAATTAAATGGCTACCATTTCAAAAAAGTCATGAGGAACGAGAGACACATTATGTGCCACATGAATGGATTATCCAGTCTGAGGATCGTCGATTGCTCTATGAAGCCATCCAATTATTAAAGCCAGCGTATCGTGAAGTAGTGATATACAGAAAAATTGAAGAACTGACATTAGCTGAAACCTGTGAAATTTTAGGGTGGTCTACAGTAAAAGTAGCAAATACACAGCGAAATGCACTAAAAGCATTAGAGAAAATATTGGGAGGTGACGAATTTGGATTTGAACAATCGACTAAAGAAACTCAATAATTTACCAGAGGATCAGGCTGTAAAGTCGCGTATTTATGAGCGTATTCAGCACAAGAAGAAAAAGGGGTTAACAATCTGGAAGGAAGGTGTTTTATTATTAACAACGGCTATGATTGCTCTATTTTTAATCCTATTACCACAAAATTCTCCATTACCACAGAGCGCCAATCAATCCATTCAAACGATATATAAGTATTTTGGAGGAGAAGAAGGGAAATTCTTTGCACGAGGTTCAGACTTGTATACATCAGTGGAAAGGGTTAACGATAGAAAAATCTATAACTTTTTTCAAGACCTTACACATTATGTTGAAGAGGGAGATGGTAGGCTAGGTAATTATATTACAGATGTAGTCGTTGTAAGGGATAATCAAGAGGAGCACTACCAGATTTCTGATACAGGCATGCTAAATATTGATAGTGGGCAGTTTTTTGTGGGAACATCAGATATGTATGGCGAAGTATTTCGATTATTATATAGTGTAAATACAAAACCCTGGTTTTTAATCCTGCCTCTTGTCGTCATCATAGTCAATTTATTCTCAGCCTCCTACTATAAACGGCGTAAATTAGATAATTATAAACCACCTAAGCAAAAATGGTGGCTATTACTATTAATCCTATCAGTAGTTTTCGGTATCTTTGCTTGGGCAACTTGGGTGGGCCCTTTATATAAGCCATTGATGCTTGTGCTCGCCGTTTTCTATGGTGTCATCATTTGGTATAATCTCAAACGAGACATCAAGCATTATGCTATCTATAAAGTAGAAACCATAAAAATCTGTATTATTACTGTTGCACTTGTTTTTGTGATCATGACCTATTAATCCTAGTAATTCAAAAACACCTTTTGTTGAGTACATCAACAATGAGGTGTTTTTTCAATGGTAAACTGTTAAATTTTTTTTCCTAGTAAAACACCACGTATGATGCCTACGATAAATATTAGGCTTAATAAAACTAGAAAAAGATAGGCATGCCATTGCTGTAAAATACGATTATGGCCTAATGCAACCGTTAAGTCGTTGAAAAGTGAGTACGTAAAGTATAGTAAGATACTATTTTTAATGAGACAAAACGTTAAAATTCCATTTTGTCTCTGACCATGGGAAAGAGTCGGTTTATTTTTACGTAAAACTGGGTAGGCAGCCCTGACCTCTAAGTAATGTAGTAGCAAAAATAGCATAAGTGCAACAAAAGGTAAATAAAAAATAGCGATTTTTGGACCAAACTGTGCATGTTCACTTGTAAAGCTTTGTAAAACGGGTATTGAACCTGGCAGCTTATGATATTGAATAAGCGTTGCAGTAACACCCGCAAGAAAAATAGTGCCGACAATCCATGTTAGTTGCATACAAAAACGTGGCGTAGGTGTTTTTTGTTGCCCGTGCATTGATTCACCTCGCTTTTCGTCATTCAAAATAGCATTCTGTTATACTGTATCATAGAATGACAACATGTGTGGTACAGAAAGAAGGATTACATGGAATACTTATTATTTTTAAGCATTGGAATTGCTGGTAATGTTATTGGCACATTGGTCGGAGGTGGAGGATTGATAACCCTACCGACCATGATGCTAATGGGAGTGCCCGTCCATTCAGCGATTGGCGCTAATAAGGTGTCTAATATGGTAAGTGCTTTTTCCAGCTTTTATACAATTTATAGAAGAAAAGAATTGGCGTGGTCAGAAATGCGCTCCGTTTTACTGGTATCGCTGATTGGAGGGACACTTGGTGGCTTATTTGCATCATTAATGGACAGTCAGGCATTGACGCTTATCGCCATTATTTTATTAGGGTTTGCCTTGATTATGTCATTTATCGGCGGGGCTGACTTTGGCGATAGGGAGCACTTTATTATGAATCGTAAAAATGGTCCGATTCTACTGGGTGTTGGTTTTTATGATGGAATGTTTGGTCCAGGGAGTAGTACACTGGCACTTTATACATATGCCCATGAGAAATTATCTTATATAAAAGCGGTAGGGCTATCACGTGTTGGCGTTTTTGCCATGTGCTCTGGTGCAGCGATAACGTATATTGCCACAGGAAAAATCGAATGGCCACTAACACTTATTTTAATGATCGGTTCAACGATTGGCGCCCAGATTGGTATTGTCCTTGCTCGGAAGGTCAATGCCAAACAAGTAAAGCTGTTGCTGCGTATTGTAACCATTGTATTAATATTACAGCTTGTCTATGATTTTATGAAACAGCTCTAAGGAGGCGATTCATATGTTCGACATTACACCATACCCAACCTTTTCGTGGTCACTTTCTCGTCATAAAACCTTAACCAGCTGTGCACGAAAATATGGCTATGACTATTATTTTTCACATAATGGCTGGCTAAGCTACAATGTAGAGCCTTTTCATCAACATGTCTATCGCCTAAAAAAGCTACAATCCATGCCGATTTTATTTGGGCAAATTGTCCACCGGTATATCGAGCAGGCAATTAATGATTATTTACAAACAGGAAAGGCGCCAACTGTAGAGGAGCTGATACATTGGGCACGGGGCCAGCTTAATGCAGCTTTTATTGACTCTACACGCCATTCTGAATTATGGAGACAAAAGCCCACAAAGTATTATATGATGCAGGAAATCTACTATAATGGGAAGCTTAATCCTGAACTTATTCAGGACTATAAAGAACGTTTACGGCTTGTCTTTAACCATTTTCTGATGAGTGAAACATTCCGGCAAATTACAGCACAAAAAGGCTCTCTACGTATTGGTGAGCCTGAACAATTTCGCTCCATGAAAATAGACGATATCCAAGTATTTGTCGTAATGGATTTCCATTACTATGATGAGCTTACGGATAAGTGGGTGATTGTCGATTGGAAGACGGGGAGTGAGTCTGACGATGACCGTCAGCAATTAGCGCTCTATGCCTATTATGTACAGCAAAAATACCGTGTATCACTTGAACAAATCGAGGTATATAACGAATACTTATTAACAGGAAAACGCAAGAAATATGTATTTACTAACATCGATATGGATAATATTTTGTATATTTTTCAGCGTAGTGTCTTGGAAATGAAAAAGTACCAAGCTGATATTTTTTCAAATGAGCCTCTAGACATCGAGGATTTTGATCAAACACTTGAAAAATGGCATTGTCGTGGGTGTAATTTTAGGGAATTATGTGAGCAGATATAAAATGAAAAATTGAGCAAGTGACTAATTAATTTAAATCATCGAAATGGTCGCTTGCATCATTTTTATCCTTTTGGTTAAATGACTATATGGTTGATTGTATTTTTATATCAGAGTGACCTAGTTGCTCCTGGATGATCTTAAAATTTACATTCCGACTGACCATAAATTTGTAAAGATAAAATTTAAGGGAGTTCCATCATCATCTTTTATCGGATTTCAAGGTCAATCTGATTGTAAAGCTGTAAGGCGTACTAAATTGAAGCCTAGTAAAACATCACATTATAGAAGAAACACCATATAAAAACGTCAGTATCTTTCTATAACCGGTTAAAAGAAGGCATACACAATCAACAGTGTATGGTGAATCATCGTAAGATAATTGGCTGAATGGTTAATGAAATTTAATAAAGGTTAGCCATTAAAAAATAGAGAGAAATTTTTATATTTAAATAGCATATTTTTGTAAATCTACTCTATATTAGGGTTAACACATAAAAATATCTAAAAGCTACTATTTCATTCATAATGGTACATATTGTTATAATAGATAATTAAAAGGAGGAGTTTAGACATGAAAAATCATTTAAGATTATCTGGAACAAATTCTCACACTCATGCAAAGCTAATTATTAGAAGAGCGATACTTTGCATGGGGTTAAATATTTAGTTTTATCGCCATACAAACTAAACTGAACTAATATTTTGGCTTTGCACCTTATTTATTCTAATTTAAAATAGGGAGCGAGCAAGATTGAAATATGTAAATGCCTCAAAAGTTTTACCTGAGAAGTTATTACTAGAAATACAACAGTATGTCCAAGGAGAAAATCTGTACATACCTAAACAAGAAACAAACTATCAAAAATGGGGAACTGTAAGTGGTGGAAAGCAGCTCATTGACCACCGAAACAGTAATATCAAAGCGTCTTTTAACAATGGAATAAGTATTCAACAATTAGCTGTTGAATATTGTCTCTCAATTGAAACCATAAAAAAAATTGTTTACTCAAAAAAGATTGATCGAGGAAATGATGAAAATCTTGATTAAACTTACCCATCAAAATAAAAAATAATTCTTAATGGTCGTCAAGAATTGTCTTCCCTTCTGGAGCATTGTTACATCAATGTTCTAGTTTTTTTTTTCAGTTCAAGTTAAATGGCAACTAAATAGCGAATTTTTTTAGTAGGTATAAAACATTTATTAATTGTTTTAGGCATATCGAAGCATTACAAGATTAATGTAATATGGAAGTAGGAATCAATACTAAATAATAATTTGAGGAGAATTTAATATGAACTTAGAAAGTAAAAGAATTTATTTGCGCACCCTTCAAGAATTAGATGCACCTGTTATACTTGGAATTACTACAGAAGAAGAAATTCGATATATGACAGGAACGAAACCTAACTTTACATTAGATCAGATTAAAGCCCATATTAAAAAGATAAATAATGATTCATCACGTTATGATTTTGCAATCTGTTTAAAAGAAAATGACCAGATGATAGGTGAACTATCTATTTTAGATATTGAAGAAGACAATAAAAAAGCAGGATTTAGAATTTCTATGAGCTCGATTGAGCTAACTGGCAAAGGATATGGATCAGAGGCTATTAAGATTGTATTACAATTTGTTTTTGAGGAACTACATTTAAATCGTCTTCAGTTAGAAGTATTTGACCATAATTTGCGAGGAATAAGAGCCTATGAGAAGGTTGGCTTTGTAAAAGAAGGCGTCTTGCGTGAATCGTTATATTACAATGGCAATTATTCGGATGAAATTATTATGGCAATACTTAAAACTAACTATAAAAATACATTATTGCAATAATATTGTTCTTTGAAATTCTGTGAAATGATTTCTAATAAAGATTGAACATTAAATAAACCCAACTAATAATTCCAGTGTACACTAATCGTGTACACCTTTGTTAATAACTCTTCAAACGTTGCTTAAATAATGTGTACTAATAAACTAAACCAGCTAATAGTTTGTCAATAATTTTCTGTTAAAAGTTTAATAGGAGAGTGCTATACTAAAAAGTGCTTGACAAATAACCTTCCTAAAGTTTGTTTTTGGAAGGTTTTGTTCGATTTAGCTGTACTTACTTATCAAGCTAAATCTTGGTACGCAGATTTGTTTTTTAATAAGGCAAAAATCCAATGTAATAGTTTATTAATACAAGCTATCATTGCTACTTTGAAAGGTTTTCATTCGTCACGTTTTTTATCGTAAAATTCACGTAATTTCTTGTTTCGAGGAATGATTGTATCGTCTGTTTTAGTTTTCCTGCAATCTCGTATTGCACAACGAACAACCATGAACAAGGCATGACGAAGTCTGCTTGAACCTCGTTTTGCAATTCGATTTTTGGTCGCTGAAAATTTACCTGATTCGAAAACACTTGGGTCAACTCCAGCGAAAGCCACAAGCTTTTTAGGGGTGTTAAATCGATCTATTTCACCAATCTCAGAAATAATCGTTGCAGCGATTTTTTCACCGATACCTGGGATAGATTTGATAATACTATATTCTTCAATTTCTTTAGCGAGGGCATTTATTTCTGACTCTAACTTTGATAGATGCTCTTTGTATTGAAGAAGGATCTTGATATACATATCAAGACTTAAAATATGACTCTGGTAAACTGTTTTTTCAAAAGGATTACGAGCTGCAGCGGCTTTTAGATGTAAGGCTTTTTCATTTGCCCATCTAATGGACCTACTCTTACATAGTTCATATATTTTGTCTGTAATGGATTCCTCACTTGCTTTCAAAATATCTTCTGAAGAAGGGAACTCTGAAAGAGTTAATAGTGAAACATTAGAATATAAATCTCCGAATACCCCTTTATATTCAGGAAATACCTGTTCAAGGACTGCCTGAAATTGCAACTTAGTTTGAATCATTACGCCAGTTATATTTTCATGTTGTCTTGTAAGGTTACGAAGATTTAATAACTGTACACCACGCTTTTTATATGGCTCTAATACCTCTTTATAGAACAATTCACAAAGTAGATAGGCATCAATGGCATCCGTTTTTACTTTTCTCAAACTCGATCCTCTTGCCTTATAAGAAATTAACGGATTAATAATAATCAATAAATATCCTCGTTCTTCTAAATGATGTATGACAGGAGCACCATAATGTCCTGTGGCTTCTAAAATGATTGTAGGCTTCATACCAGCCTCGTTTTTTACATCCTCTAAAAAATATAGCAAGGTCATTAAGACCTTCTAAAGTATGAGTCACCTTAAAACTTTTACGATATGGTTTGCCTTTATCTAAGAATGCTTGAATCTGACTTTCTCCTTTTGAAATATCCAGACCAACGACTGGATTCATTATTAATCTCCTCCTAAATCATAGTTTGCCAGTTACCCCTAATCCTCCATGCAGTGTCATAGCTTCGCTTGTTATACGAGATCTAAGTCCCAACCAGCCTCAATCATGTTTCTGCAAGTAGGGGGCGAACGGTTTAGTTGACGGGGTCAAGCCCCACGTGCAGATACGTTCTACCCTGGCTACTGCTATAATAAAACTATATAAAAAATGGTCAACCAGAAATATCTGGCTGACCTTATAATACGAACGGTGCAGAATAGTTGTTTAAGAAATTTATTAAATCAAGTGAGATAAAATAAAAAAATGATTTAGAGGGGATAATTTACGAAAGGTAGAAGTAAGTTCGTACTATGAGAAATGGATTCCAATGTTTATGTAAGAGGTTGAAGAACTGAATCTTATTTTTGGGAATAAAATCATAGATATATATCATTTAGGTAGTACCTCTGTTCCAGGGTTTAGTGAAAGAAATAAAATTTTGATTTCAATTTAAAAAAAATAAGTTGATAGATGGGGTTTATGTTATATTTTAATAGAATTGGAGGGTGATATGATGAATATTAGAGAAGCAAATGAATTAGATTATCCTGATTTAAGGCGCATTTATCTGGAATCACGCCGCAAAAACTTCCATTGGGAAAATGCAGAGGAATTGACATTAGAGGATTTTGATAATGATACAACTGAAGATTATGTAATTTTAGTTGAGGAAGACGGTAAAATTCTAGGGTTTGCGGCACTATACTTAGCAGATAACTTTATACATTGTCTTTTTGTTGATCCTACTTGCTCTGGTAAGGGTGTTGGTGGTTTATTATTGAATGCCTCCATCAATAAAATGAATACACCATTAAGTTTGAAATGTGTGTCAGAAAATTATAAGGCACTCAAATTCTATGAAAATAAGGGTTGGAGGAAAGTTGTTGAAGAAGGGAAACCTGGAGAAAAGTATTGGGTTTTGGAATACAAATAATTAATGAATACTTGATTTATTAATTGATTCAAAACTAATAGATACTATAAAGAATGAGTGGTTAGTTGTATTTGTTTTAGCTTGGTGAGGACAAGAAGTGAGGGAAAATTATATTAAATACTCTGAAATTATTGATTTTTTACATCGCTATATTTCCATTAAAATCAGTAGTATATTCAGAAATTAATTTTTCCAAAATTAAACCTGAGTAGGAGGAGAATAATGAAAAAATCATTTATTGTGTTACTAGCAGCATTTTTATTTGCAGTAGTAAGTCCAACAAATTCAGAAGCAAAAGTGATGTATGATGGAGCAGAAGTTGTGAAAGGTCAAACTGGAAAAATGACCTTTAAAAAAGACATCAAGGTATACAAGAAAAATCCAGATGGCACATTTGATTCGTTGATGGTTAAGCGCAATAATTTCTTTAAAACGTATGATATTGAGAAATATGATGGCAAAACATTTTATCAAATGGGGCAATATCGGGTACAAGCAACGGATTTGGTAGTTTTCAAAGAAGTACCAATCGATATTCGTACATCTTTCTATAACAATCCGGCATTGGTCATGATTAATCATCTTGGTGTTGAAAATCCTGGATATCCATATTCCTACATCAAATATGGTGAGTATTTAAAAGTTGGAAAACGTGAAGAGGTTTGTATTCCAGCATCATTACTAGTTTCTATTGAGAAGGGCAAATTATATCGCCATTATTGTGCAGGAGATATTGAAGGAGGACCTGTAATTAATACCGGTATTTTTGATAGCACTGATATTCGAATTTTTGAAAAGATAACAAGAAATGAAGGCTCCTATATATTAACAGAAGATACAGAGCTATATAATGGTCCAATGATTACAAGATACTCTAGAAAAGAATTGAAGGGAACTGTCTTTTATTCATCAGGAATTGAGATCAATGGTTATTTGATGGTGGGAGATAAGAATTTTGATTTTATTCCAGCAAATCTATTAAAGCCAGTTGTAGATAAGTGATAGATTTTGAAATATATATATAGCTCTCTTATTTTTGATAAGGGGGCTATTTCCTCGAAAATGACATGTAGAGGCAATAAATATTGAAAGGAGAATTTGCTTTTTTCATCAACTTGTATTAAATTATACTAATACTATTAATTAATAATGAGAGAGGAGGCAAAAAGTCATGGAAACTGTTTTCAGAAGAATTGCAACAGAAGTAAAAACATATTTACAACTTGATGATTTACTGTCAAAGGGACCAGTCTGTACTTTTTTAAGTAAACTTCATATAGAAAATAGCCGGAAGCTTTTTGCCTTTGTTCTCTAAAATTAGAACTTTTAATGTTTGTGCATATACAAAGCCATGATTAGACGCCGGATTTAATGGCGTCTTTTTGTGTTCTACAGGTGAAGAATTGGGATGGACACAATGATGAGATGTTTGTCACAAAGATTATTGTAATCCCTCAATATAACAGTGTTAGAAAGGGTGAGACTTGTTGTTTAAAAAACTTAGACAATTTAGGAATGTTTCAGTGTGCGATACGCTTCTAATTTAGAAAATAATTAGAAGCGAGGACACAAACTATGAAAAAGCAAAAAATTTTTACACCATCATTTCTTTTTTTATTTATAAGTAATTTTTTAATCTTTATTGGCTTTGAAATGTTATTACCAATTTTACCAGCCTATTTATTAAGCATAAATGCCTCTTCTATTCAAGTAGGCTTGGTAACAACTATATTTACGATAGGTGCAATTTTAATCAGACCTTTCGTAGGCTACTATTTGATTGATAATAAAGGAAAAAGTCTTGCTATCGGAGCAGGTATGACTTTATTGATCGTTACTATGCTGTATCCTTTTCTTAACATTATTTGGCTTTTCCTATTGTTACGGTTTTTCCATGGAGCGGCATGGGGGGTATCAACTACGGCCAATAGTACAATGGCTGTCGATTTAATTCCTAAAGCTAGATTAGGAGAGGGAATGGGGTATTTCTCTATTTCAACAACAGTTGGCGCTATTATTGCACCGAGTATAGGTATTCTTATCTATAATACCTTTTCCTTCCAAATATTAATTTATTCATCAGTAATACTTAGTCTGTTAGCGATAGTAGCACTTCAATTTGTCTCTTCATCTACTCCTGTTAAATATGAGAAGCAGTCATTTCGATTTGTAGAAGCGATTTTTGAAAAGGATGTAAGGTTCCAAGCTTTATTGACCGTTATTACGACACTTGGCTTTGGAGCGATTATAACCTTCTTAGTACTTTATGGGGAACAAAAGGATATAAAACATATTTTCTTATTCTTTCTTATCAATGCGACTGTTTCCACTTTATTACGACCATTTACAGGAAAATGGTTTGATAAAAATGGACCATGGTCTATTATCATTGTGTCAGCCATATTAGGATTTTTATCACTTGTCGTGTTATCCTATACCACAGATAATTTAATGCTGATCATTGCAGCGATTTTATTCGGAGCAGGTTATGGAACAATGATGCCATGCCTACAAACATGGACTGTTCAAAAAGTAGATGAAGCAAAAAGTGGGGCAGCCAATGCAACTTTCCTTTCTAGTTTTGATGTTGGTGTTGGCATTAGCGCCTTTGTATTAGGAATTTTAGCAGAATGGATGAGCTTAGAGATGATTTTCCGTCTTGTTAGCCTAAGCTTTATAATAGTTGGTATTCTAGTTTCCACCGATTTTATAAGTAATAAGAAAAACAAACTTGAATAAGTTTACAGTAACTAATCCAATCAAAAGGACCAGGTACTCCATTCAGATGGAGTCTGGTCCTTTACCTGTTTTATAGAACGAAAGAGTAATTAGCTTTTAACATTAACTTTGTTGAGTTGCTTTATATCCTGTGCACGTTCCCATTCAAAGGTAATTAATGTTGAGCTATCTAAATTCTCATCCATTAAAGAAACAGAAGAAATTCTACTATTATCATAGAGCTTAAAGTAATAGTTTTTACTTTGTGAGCACATTGCTGACGTATAAATTGTATAATCCGTATTTCCTTCCTTTGTGAGCACAACACCCTTTGGAATATTAACAGAAGAAAGGATATGGAATAGGTTTGTTACGCCCTCCACTTCATTTTTCGCTTCTTCCGTATACTTCTTCCAGTAAGCAACACGTAGGAAACGAGCTGATGGGGTGAAATCGCCTGGAAGACCTAATGCACCTGCACCTTGTCCAAATGGTGTTAGCTCTAAATCACTCATTGTAATATCATTTGGTGGGTAAGGATTAACACCAATATAAGCCCGCAGATTCGTTTGATGCCATTCATAGCCAGGGCTATTTGTCATTACACCAATTGTCTTACGGTGGACGGTAATTCCTGTTTTATCTGGCTCAATTACAATTGTTTCACCTGAGGCATCTGTGAAAGTAAAGTGCAGAGGAGGAGCGAATCCAAGAATGGCATTGGCTTCATTAATAAGTGTAAATGCCTCTAATCTTGTCAGCACATCATCAATGGTTACACAGTTACCTAAAATTTGTGATACTACATAAACCGGATTTATGCCTCTTTTACCTTCCTCAAGCTCCTCTGCATACGTCGCAAATGTTGCATAGTATAGCATTGCTCCCATTAAGCCCTTTTCATTAACACCATCGTATAGAACAGGGGATGAAATATCAGTGCTACCCATCCCAATGAATGCATATTGATTATTTATAACAACATCTTCCTTTTCAAGCAGTCGTATTCCATAATTACGTGGCACAATGATAACTTTACTATCTGGTTCCATTGTGAAATCCATTGTTCGAGCAAATAGATTTTTCTGATCTGTTGTGTGAATCGCTAAACTACTACAACCTAACATGAACACCACTCCTTTGAAATTATCCCTCAAGGCTTTCATTAATGAAAATCCTTTTATAGGAATTTTTGTAGGTTTTACCCTATTTATAGAGTAGCATAATTTATTGGTAATTCAAACATAAATGTTAAAACTTAACAATATTTACAAACTTGTTAATAGAAGAATAAAATATTTGCTAGAAAATAAGGGGAGGGGAAATAGTAAATTTTAAAAAAGTAGTACAACCATTTATTCATAGTCTGTACTACTTTTTGTTTTTTGGTATTTTTTCAAGTGGTAAGATTCCAGTTTTCTGCGTCCTGTCGAATTTCAATAAAGCGACGATATACACCTTTTTCTTTCATTAATGAGTGATGTGTTCCCTGTTGAATGATTTGACCATCTTCTAAAACAATAATTTGATTGGCATTCTGTATTGTTGCTAATCGATGGGCAATGATGATGGTTGTTTTTCCTTGAATTAATTTTTCTAATGCAGCTTGAATAAGTGTTTCGTTTTCTGGGTCAAGACTTGCAGTTGCTTCATCTAATATAATAATGGGTGCATTTTTCAAAATAGCGCGGGCAATCGAGATTCGTTGCTTTTCCCCGCCAGATAAAGAGGAACCACCATCACTAAGAACCGTATCATAGCCATATTCCAGCGACATAATAAAGTCATGGCATTGTGCCTTTTTTGCAGCTTCTATAACATCATCTCTAGAAGCGTTCGGATTCCCAAAAAGTATATTATTATAAATGGTTTCATTAAATAAATAGACGTTTTGAAATACCATACTAATCGATGATAATAAACTGTTTAACTGCATAGAGCGAATGTTAGTGCCACCAATAGAGATTTCTCCAGAATCAACATCATAGAATCGGGCAATCAAATTGCAAAGGGTTGTTTTTCCAGAGCCAGATGGTCCAACAATCGCTGTAGTTGTACCTTCCTTAACGGTAAAGGATACATCCTGAATGATAGGTCTTTCATCATAGGCAAAGGAAACCTGGTCAAAGTGGATCGCATATTGTGTTAGCTCGGTATCTTGACCCTCTTCGTCAATAAATGTGGTATTTTCAATGGCTTCAAGTTTATTGAGCGTATGATTAATCGTTTCCAACACATGTGTTGCATCGCTAATGGGCTCTATACTATCAAACATGACAAATGAAAATAACGTAATTAGGAACATATCCGCAAGTGTCATTTCTCCATTCATCACTAAATAACAGGCAACACATACAAGTAATATAGAAGCCAACTTTAAGGCTAGTCGATGTCCGACATTGAAAACACCGAAACCTTTCTGAATAGTTATATTAACTTGCTTGCTATTGCGAAAGGCATCCTGTATATTACGGGAAGCAATACCTTCCTGATTAAAGTTCTTAATAACAGACATGCCACGTAAGTACTCTAAAGTAGCACTAACAAGCTGATGCTGACTTTGCTGATGGAAGGTAGCATTTCTACGACTATGTCTTTGTAATAGTCGTAGGAACATAGACGATACAACAATACCACTAATTGCTACGAGAGTCATAATTGGCTGATAGAATGATAAAAATAAAATCATTGTACATGTTAGAATATAGCCATTGATAACGACATCAATCATTTTTATCCCCATCATTTCAAAGAAGGACAAATCTGTGGTAACAGTACTATTAATATCACCTATCCGATGCTGCTGAAAAAATCCAAGTGAGACCCTTTTCAAGGTATGTCCCATTTTGATCCGATGATCTGCTGTTATTTCATAGCCAATGCTCTCCTGATAACGTGCCTTTAAATAGGCAAAGATAAAACGACCGAAAATGGTGAGCAATAATAGCAGTAACAGCAACCAGATTGCATCTATCTCTAAAGCATTTTTTCCATAATAGTCATCAAGCATCATTTGCAAACCATGGGCAGTTATAACAATCGGAAGGGCAATACAAATAGACTGCAAAAACGACAGTATAAATCCAAGGTATAAACGTTTTTTGTATGGGCCAATCCACTGGATAATTCTCATTATTATTTTAATCATTTAAAGATACCTCCTGAGATGGATTCGTATCAGAGAGGAGTCCATGTTCTTTTGAACCAATATGAGCCTTCCATAATGTTTGATAAAGTTCATTCGTTGCGAGCAATTCGTTATGGGTGCCAATTTTATGGATACTGCCATCCTTTAACACGACAATTTGATCAGCATGTTTAATCGTGGATAATCTATGAGCAATGACAATGAGTGTTTTATCTTTCGCTAGCTCGTTAAAAGCTTTTTGTATTTCTGCTTCATTTTCTGGATCAGTAAACGCTGTTGCTTCATCCAGTATTATAATTGGAGCGTTTTTTAAGATAGCACGTGCTATGGCGATACGTTGCTTTTCCCCACCAGATAGCTTGTTGCCTGCTTCACCAGAATCAGTATCATAGCCGTTCTCTAGTCGGGCAATAAACGGATCACATCTTGCTAAACGTGCGGCACGATAGACTTCCTCATCACTAGCGTGTGGATTTCCCATTCGAATGTTTTCAAAAAGACTAGTTTTAAATAAAAAATTATCCTGTGCTACATAGCTAATCTTTTTTGCCAGCTCATTAGGATGAATATCTTGAATATTGGTATGTCCAATCGTAATGGAGCCTTCAGTAACATCCCAAAAACGAGCTAATAGCTTGGCAATTGTTGATTTTCCACTTCCAGAAGGGCCAACAAGTGCTGTATAGCTTTTTTCAGGAATGGTTAAAGAAAGTTGGTGAAGTACATTCTGCTCATCATTGTAGCTAAACGAAATATCATTGAAGACAATATCATAATGCTCCAAAGCTATTATTTCTTCTGTAATAGGAAGTGATTCCAAATTTAAGTATGCTTTTGTATCAGCAATGGCATATTCAATCGCCTTGAAATCATTGACAAAAACAGTAAATTTCATAAGTGGATAAATAAGCCCCATGGATAAAATAAGGCAAATAATTAATTGTGCAGGATTAATAGCACCCTGATAATATAGCCATAAACCGATGGGCAGAGTACCGACAAGGGTAGATGGTAAAATAGCATTGCCTAATGTCATCCATGGCCATGTGCCACGAAACCATTGCATTGTATAATTTTTAAAATCTGTAATAGCATTCGTGAATTTTTCATAGGAAGCATTTGTTTGATTAAAGGTTTTAATGACCTCAATACCCTCCACATATTCTACGATAACACTATTTACATGATTACTTGCCTCCATATAGTGTTGATACTGGGTGTTGAAATTTCTCATCATAAAGGCATACACAATCAGTGCAACTGGAACTGTAATAAGAGAGGCAAGAGCTAGTCGATAGTCAATCGTCAGCATATAGATAAAAACACCTATAGGCAGAAAGAGATTTGAGATACCTTCTGGAATAATATGTGCTAATGGCAATTCTAAAGTTTCCACGCGATCAATGAGGACATTTTTAATCGTACCAACTGGTTGATTTAAAACATGACCTAGAGGTGCTCTTATTAATCGTTCAGCTAGTTGCAGACGAATTTCCTCCAAAATATGATAGGCAGCACGGTGAGAGAAATAACTAGAAATTGCATGAAATACTGTTAAAGCGATGTACCCAGCAGCTGCAATAGCAATCCAAAAAAGAAGACGCTGCATTGTTTGGGTTCTTTCAATTAAAAGCAGTAGTATTTGATAAACAGCCACATATGGAACTAGCCCGCCTATGACACTCATAATGGCCAAGATAACGGATAAAGCAAGTGGTACTTTAGAGCTCCCTGTAAATTGGAGAATAGACTTTATCCAATGTTCTTTTTTTTCAATCTGTTCCACCATTTCACACCCTTTGCTTGTTAAATAATGTAATGTCCTTCATCATGCCCTGCGATAATTCAATGGTTCCGTCACAGCAAAGTGCAATCATCTCAGGATCATGTGTGATAATGAACACAAGCTTATTTTGATTACGCAAAATATTCATGCAATTTGCAAATTTTCTCATATGATGATAATCAAGTCCGCTCGTTGGTTCATCCATAATCATCACTTGTTTATCTGCGGCAATTGCAGAAAGTATGGCTACACGCTGTTTCTCCCCACCTGATAAAGCCAGTGGATGTGCGTCTTTTAATTCAGAGGCGCCCAGTAAAGCCAGTAGATCTAATGCTAGCTCTTCATTTGGCTCTGGCATAGAGAGTAAGATTTCTGCTAGCACGCTTTCTGTAAAAAGCTGGTGATGTACGTCCTGCATAACCATGCTACTAGCCTGAAGGCATTGCTTTTTTCTAAATTTCACATTATTGATGTGAAAGGTAGGGGAGGCTTTTCGGTTGAGACCTGTCAGGGATTTAGCGAATGTCGATTTCCCAGCACCATTGTGACCAGTAATAGCCATGATAGCAGGGAATGGAAGGTCAAACCCTTCAATTTTTAGCTGAAAATCATGATTGAAATAAGAGAGTGTCTCCAATTTAAAACGTGCTCCTTGATCCAACAAACGATCATGCTGAGGCATCAATTCCTCAAGATGAATCGCTCGAAGCCCTAATTGATAAAGTGCTTCATTTGACATAGTGAGCATCTCCTTTTGGGCAAAAATATGCTTGATTTGCCCGTCCTCCAAATAAACAAATCGATCTGCAAGATTCTGTAAGTAATGAAGTCGATGTTCAGAAATAACGATCGTTTTCCCCTGACTTTTCCAAAAAGCAATCATTTCCCCAAGCTGAGCTGTTGCCTCATTATCTAAATTTGCGGTAGGTTCATCTAGAATAATGATGGGAGGATTATGTATGGCAACTGATGCACAGGCTATTCGTTGTTTTTCTCCACCTGAAAGATGGAATAAATTTCTTTGTAAAAGTGGCTGTAGTTCAAACTGTTCTACCATCATAGCTTTTCTATTTAGTATTTCATCAGAGGGCAAGCCAAAGTTTTCTACTGTAAAAACTAGCTCGCTGTCAGTATCGATATTGTAAAATTGGGTTTTAGGATTTTGAAAAACCGAGCCTGTAAGCTTTGAAATTTCGTGAATTTCCATTGCTTGAATATCTTGATTGGCTACCCGAATAGTCCCTTGTAATTCGCCATTAATGTAATAGGGGATAAGGCCATTTAATAATCGAGTAATCGTAGTTTTTCCACAGCCCGACTTTCCACAGAGCACAATAACCTCTCCAGCTGAAATCTCTAGATCAATAGCGTTTAGCGCTTTTTTCGATTGATATTGATATTGAAAGGAAACATTTTGAAGCTGAATCATAAAAACACCTCCCAAATAAAAATAAGCCAAACGACAATACAAGTGGTGATTAATAGAAAATCCTGCAGATAAAATTGAAGCTGACTGACATTTGTTCTTTTGTTAGGAGCAGATAAACCGCGAGTTAAGGATGCCATTGTTAATTCATTACCAATCTTTGAGGCTGATACCATAAGTGGAATAAGACGATACTCCATAGCTTTTACTGGGTGCAGCAGCATTGAAAATCCTGTTAAGCCTCGGAATGCCATAGCTTGTTGTATATAAATATATTCATAATTTAATGTTGGGAAAAAACGGAACATAACAGAGAGTGAAATAATGAATCCCCTTGGCATATGTAGTTTTTCCAAAGCAGCAACAAGTTCACTTATAGATGTTGTAGATAGAAGAAAATAGCCCATCATAATACCTGGAAGTAGCCTTAGGGAAATGGAGATAATCCCTAATAACAGAAAGAACAATACACCGTGTATATAAGGGGCTACCGTGTACTGAAAAGTTGTAACGGATACTAGTAAAATCAAATAATAGGAGGCTATTTTGTATTTCTGATACAGCAATAGCAAAATAGCCGGAATTCCCCATAGAATCGGTAATATGTACAGAAACCAGCCATTTTGTGGAGCACTTACAGTAATGATATTTATTGTAACTGTCAACAGCAGCTTAGTACGTGGATCTATTTGTATCCGTCGTTTCATTAAACAATCCCCGATTTCTTGAAGTGCTTTGTTAATAATTTAGTACCAATCAAGCCTCCTATTAGACTTGTAGCAAAAGTCATGACAATAAATAGAAATAGTGTCCAATCAGGAATATAGCTGTTTAATTTATTGGCGTACTCAGCACCATATTGAACAGTAATATTAGAAAAGTAAGTAGTTCGATGAAGATAAATAGGAAGATATAGACCAATTGTCCATAAACTAAACACAGCAAAGGATAATGTCATGGAAAATGTACTTGATTTTAGCTTTATAAAAAGTATGTCTGCAATGAAGCCACAAATTAGACCTGTTAGAAGGGGATAAAAGCCATTACCGCCCATTAACATCATGATTAATCCACAAATAATACCACTCATCGTAATCATGCCGAATTTCTCAGTTTTTGCTAAAAATAATATAAAGGGAACACCTCCAAAAATACCGATTAGGGCTGGTAAGATAGCATTGAAAATGGGGATATACCCTAATAGCGAGATGGTAAATAATAAGGCAAAATAAATGCTTGTATAAATGCCTACTGTCATAAAGTCTTCCGTCCGTAATGTGAGATTTTTTATCATGTGAATAGCTCCTTTCGAAATGAAGAAATAATCATCACAGGTTATTTCCTTTTTTTTTGGAATATTTAGGGTTATACTCATGTCGAGTATATTTGAAAATGAGAATCATTGTCAATTGTTATTTTAGGTAAAATATTTTTTCAAAAATAACCAATAAAGACTATTGTATTTATTTTTACAATATTTTAGAATCTATGTTAGTAGTCGATAATGATAATCATTATCAATTAAGTAGACTGAACTTTCAAGGATTTGAAATAACTTATAAGGTGTTGAATTTATGTGTTAAAAATTAGTCATATTCAGTGCAGGGTATATGATATTAAAAAGGCTGTCCATGATTATGAAAAAGCTGGATTTCAGGTTGAATGGGGAAGAGACCCTAAAAATTCACTAAATGCATTTATCTGGTTCAATCAAGGGCCATTTATTGAACTATTTGAAATGAAGCGATTTATGTCTCCGATACAATTTCCATTAGGGATTCTCTATGGTAGATCGATGAGAGAGCGCTGGGTGAAATGGATGATTCAGCGTGAAGGGCTTATAGATTTTGCATTAGAAGGCTATGAAGAGGATATTGCAAAGCAAGAAAATTTACATTTAGTGAGAAATGAACTCAATCATTTAGGTATTAGTACATCAAAGGTGTTAAATGGACGACGAAAGAAACCGACAGGAGAAATTGTTACCTATGGATTCTTTTCGCTGTCCCCTTGCGATTTACCTTTTGTTGTATCAGCCTATAATACACCTCAGAGGCCAAAGCAGATTGAGCATTCAAACGGCTCTCAATATATTCATTCCTTGACGATTAGCTGTCCAGATGAAATGGCAGAAATATTAAATACCCTGCTAGTTGATAAGGCAATGCTAACAATTAAGGAATCTAAAAAATTTAACATAGATGGTATTACCATTGAAGGACTGACAGACAAAGTTGATACTAAATTACTACATGGAGCAAATTTAATACACTGAGGGTACATAGTTACGAAAAAGGTGAGGAGTGAAAATAGGATGCAAGTAAAAAAAGAAATAATCCAGTTAAAGGCACAGGGAATTGAGTTATGGACGAATCAGGGAAAGCTTCATTTTAAAGCAGGTAAGAATCAGATGACTGAAGAAGTGATGGGATTTCTAAAAATGAATAAAGAGGCGATAATTACTGCTTTGGAGCAAGAAGCGCAAGCTAACACATTCCCATTAACCCCTATTCAATCTGCTTATCTACTGGGCAGCATGAACAGCTTTGAATATGGTGGTGTTTCCAGCCATATTTACATGGAGCTTGAATATGACCATCTTGATTGTGAGAGGGTTAAACAAGTATGGACGACGTTAATAGAGCGGCATGAAATGCTACGAACGACCATTCATCGGAATGGCTATCAAAGTGTCATGGATGACATACCGAACATTGAAATTGCATTTGAAGATTTAATGAGGAATGGTGCCGAAGATAAGGAGCGACTACAGGAAATTAGGCAACATTTGGGGCATAAAATCTATACACCTGAAAGCTGGCCGCTTTTTGATATTTCATTGAGTCAACGATTACATGGCACGACTATGCATATTTCCTTTGATTTTTTAATTGTCGATTGGGCAAGTATTTGGATTTTATTAAAAGAATTTGAAGAGCTTTATTTTCATGAGGATGTTATATTACCAGCAAATGATTTCACCTTTAAAGAGTATGTAAAGATAGAGGAGGAGATGAGGTACCAGAAGAACTATCAAGAGGATAAAGACTATTGGTATAACCGAATTCAAACACTTCCGCCTTCACCGACATTACCTAAATTGTCATTAGTACAGGATGAAAAATGCTTTGAACGCTATTTTATTCAATTAGATAAAGCCGCTTGGGATAAATTTAAATCTTCCATTTCCAATAAAGGTAAAACGGCTACTAGTGTTTTGCTCGCCTTATATAGCCAATGTCTGGCGAAATGGAGCATAAACAAGCATTTTACCATCAATTTAATTCTTTTAAATAGATTACCTGTCCACCCAAATGTTCACCGAATTGTTGGCGATTTCACATCTATTAATTTAACAGAGGTTGATTGTAGAAGAGCTGAAATGCCTTTTATAGATCATGTTCGTCAGATTCAACAGCAAATGTTTCGAGATTTAGACCATAGCAGCTTCTCGGGCGTAGAGGTACTGAGAGAAATAACAAGACAAAAAGGACAAGCATATGCTTTAATGCCTTTTGTCTTCACAAGTGCTATTAATCTTATCGATTCCAATGGATTAATCGGAAAAATGAATGAGTATGGTATTAGTCAAACACCACAAGTATTTATTGATTGTCAGGTCATGGATGATGACAATGGCTTGCGTGTGAACTGGGACGTGAGGAAGGGTGTATTTCCAGCCAATGTAATAGCTGATATGTTTTCCGCATTCGAAATCGCCTTATTAAAATTAGTCCATGAAGATCAAGCCTGGGAATCAGCAGCTTTGGTAAACTTGCCAAATGAACAAACAAGACAAAGAGCAAGTGTCAATAATACCTATTTGAACCAAGCAAAACATTTGTTACACCAAGGCTTTTTCGAACAAGCAAGTCAGCAGCCTACACAAATCGCGGTCATCGAAGGGGAGCAGGAATACTCTTATGCTGAACTAAGAGATAGGGTGTTTACAGTAGGTAATCTACTTCAAAAACATCAGCTACAACAAGGGGATAAGGTGGCCATCATTTCTGAAAAATCCATTTGTCAAGTGGCAAGTGTGCTGGCTATTCTATCGCTAGGAGCAGTCTATGTGCCGATTGATAAGGCTCAGCCGATTAGTCGAATCAAGAAAATAATCGATCAAAGTCAAGTAAAGGCTATCCTTGTGGATGAACATCAGCCAATCTATGAAAGCTTAGAGGTACAATGCATTGCAGCTAATTTACTAGAACAAAGAGAAAGCATTTCCTATGACGTTTATAAGGGTGATCCGGATGAACTAGCCTACATTATTTTTACATCTGGTTCAACAGGAGAGCCAAAGGGTGTTGCCATGTCTCATGCTGCAGCCATGAATACAATTACAGATATTAATAGGCGATTTAGTATTACTAGCCATGATCGTGTTCTTGCCCTATCTAAGCTTAACTTTGATCTATCAGTTTATGATATCTTTGGTTTGCTTACTGCTGGTGGTACGATTGTCTATCCAGAACAAGGTCATTTGTATGATGCAAACTATTGGTTATCATGTCTGCAAACTAAAAAGATAACATTATGGAATACAGTGCCAGCATTAATGAAAATGCTACTAGCTGTTGATGAAACGGAGCAATTCGTAATAGATTCCATGAAAACGATACTGTTATCAGGAGATTGGGTACCACCAAAAATGGTTAAGCAATGTGCAACTGCATTTCCAAAGAGTACCATAATTGCCCTAGGCGGTGCTACAGAAGCGGGTATTTGGTCCAATTATCATATTTGCAGTGAAGAAGACTTTGAGAGAGAGTCTATACCTTATGGCTACCCTTTAGCAAATCAATGCTTTTATATTTTAGATGAACATAATGAGGACTGCCCGAATTGGGTTCGTGGAGAGCTGTATATTGCGGGAGATAGTCTTGCACAAGGCTACTATCAGAATACTGAAATGACAAATGAACGATTTATCACAACGATTAAACAGCAGCGGCTCTATAGAACTGGTGACTATGGAAGATATTTGGACAATGGAGAAATTGAATTTATCGGACGTCTTGATAATCAAGTGAAGTTACGTGGAAATCTTATTAACCTAGGGGAAATTGAATCATTATTAAATAAACATGAGCAAGTAGACGATTCCTGTGCAGTCGTACTAGATAATAAGCATCTTTATGCTGTCGTTCAACTAGCAGAGTATGCTCCAAACAATGTACTATGTAATGATTTCATTGATTATCTTGAACAGCTACTACCGTCCTATATGGTTCCCGTCAAATTATTTATTTTATCGAAGCTTACACTAAATGCAAATGATAAATTAGATCGCCAATTGATCAAGAAACAGGTGCAGCAGCTAGTACAGGAGGTTCAAGCTGAAGAGAACCTACAACAGGCAAAAGTAATCACTCAATTAGAGGGAACACTACTCCATTTTGCACAAGATATTCTTCAGATCGAACATATTCAGGTGGATAAAAATTTATATGACTATGGAGCAGATTCCTTATCCTTATCACAATTGGCAGGGAAGATAAAAAAATCAATTGAGAATGAAAATCAATATCATAAAATTACTTTTGACTTTATTCTTCGTCAATTGTTAAATGAGCCAGTTATTAAATTACTTGCACAAAAAATAATGCAACATACAGTGACAGAGACGCAGGAAAATCAACATATAAATAAAAGAAATCAAGCCCAGACGATAGGTTTATTAAAGAAGGAATCCTCCTCTCATGGTGAACCATACCGAATTGTCGTTCATGCAGGATTAGGCACAATGAACGCCTTTAAATATTTAAACAAGCATTTAGCAAAACAAGATTTAGGAACAGTTATCAGTATTTCTATTCAAGATATTGACCAGTATTTAGCCCTAGATAGTGCCATGTTAATTGATCATTTAGCAGATGATTATGTACAACAAATTATGGCAAAACAAGTGAAGCAAGTTCAATTAATTGGCTATTGCATGGGTGGGCTGATTGCTCTTGAAATGGCTAGAAGACTGATGGAAAGAGGTGTGGAAATAATTGATTTTACGTTAATTGATAGTGCGCCGGTTTTATATGATATCGAGGATTCTATAGCACTAGAATTAATCTTTATTACGAATTTCTATATTACTGTTGAGGATGTTTATAAAGGTGCATCCAATCAACATTTGATGGAAGCTATTATGCATATTTTCTATCAACATAATAAGAGTTTAAGCGCATCAAGTCTTGAGGAGCTTAAACATGTAGAAGAGTTTAAAGAAATTTACCGCTTTATCAAGAATTTATCACAACGAAGCAGAAAACAGCGCTTTCAGGATTATCGAGCTGCCATAGAGAAAAAAACGGGTGAAATCATTCCAGATGAGATGCTAGAGGGATACTATAACATTTATTTACACAGCTTTAAAGGGTCCAATGTGCGACCAATGGCATATTTCGGAGATATTCGCTATTTAGTGGCAGAAGAGGATATGGATTTTATTTTTACTGATAGGCAGGACACATTAAAGTTTTGGAAAGACCTGTGCATTGGTCATTTTGAGGAAATAGCGATTGCTGGGAATCACATTACATGTATTGAAGATGATGACAATGCATCTCGTGTGGCTGACATCTTGCTAGCACCAATTCAAATGGGGAGTATTAGTCAATATGAATAAAAAATACTTAGGAATCATTGGCGCAACAGGTCAGGTTGGTGTGGGAACTGTTAAAACTTTATTGAACAATTATTCAGCTTCATTATTACTAGGAGGTCGGAAGATAGCAAAGCTTATGGAACAATTTGGGGAAGAGTCTGAGACAATGAAATACCAAGCAGTAGATGTCTTTAATGAAGTTAGTATTCAAGCCTTCTGTGAGAATTGTTACTTGGTTATAAATGCGGCTGGACCCTCTTCCCTCATACTTGCACGAGTTGCTGAAGCTTGTCTAGTAACGAATACTACCTATATTGATGTATCTGGTGATAAAGCAATGAAATTGGCAATAGAGGATGCTCTTGCAAAACACAATAATCCTATAACATGTGCCATATCTGGCGGTGTCTATCCTGGCTTGACAGAAATGTTTGTAGCATATTTATTACGCCAAAAATGGGTCGAACGTATTAGCTGCTATTTTGCTGGTAAAGGTAGCTTTTCTGAAACAGGGGCTTATGATATTATCTCCAGCTTAGAAAAAGATGAGGGCTATGGAATGTCCTATTACAGGAATGGGGATATAAAGAAATTAACTTCAGGAATAGGGAGCCAAAAGCTTTTACCTGCTCCATTTCATCAAGTATACACACTCCCCTTGATGAACGAGGAGTTTATAGCCTGTATAAAAGAATATAGAATTGCCAATGCCTATTTTTATAATACCTTCGCTACGTCTAAAATACTGAGTGATTTTATTATGATAAAGGCTATGCAGCTATATAAAACTGAGGAGGAAAAGCGTGCCTCTGCTCATCGTTTAATTGAGACCTACCATACACAAGATGATGAACATGAGGGTTTTATTATATATGTTGAAACAGAAGAAAATGGTAAAACACAAACAAGTTACTTACAAAGTAATATGAATTGGAACTATGGCTCTGGAGTTGTAGCTGCTTGTGTGGCGATGCAAATGCAAGAAAGGAATAGTACAAATAAAAAAGGGTGTTACTTTGCGCAATCAATAGTTGATGTGGAAGAGTTGATGCAACAACTCATAAAAACGGAATGTATTTCAATTATAGGGGAGAAATAATGTGGATGTAGAAAAAATGAAAGTCATTAACATGATACAGGGCTATTCTCACTCATATATCGTATATAGCGCGGTTGAACTTGGCATTTTTAATGCTTTGTTTTCCAAAAGCATGACAAATCAACAATTGGCCAAAGAGCTTCATCTTTCTCCTTTATTATTAGAGCGATTTATGAAGGTTCTGATAGCAATGGATTTCGTCTATCAAGAAAATGATCAATACTCGTTAACATCTCTAGGTGAAAAATTATCAAATGATAGTGAAGATTCCATGGCTGCAATGATTTTATTTAATGGCCGTATATGCATGAAAGCGTGGGGCTATTTTTATGAAGGATTAAAAAATAATCTTTCTCCTATTGAATTGATGGAGGGAGAGGCATTTTTTGAAATCAATGAAATGAGCCAAAATCGCTTAGGTACATTTAATGACATGATGCGTCAATCAAGTTCACAGTTAAATTTAGAGCTATTATTTCAGACAAGAAAAGTGGCTGATATTAAGAGAATTGTTGATATAGGAGGTGGTGCTGGTGTTGTAATAACACAGCTTTTACAAGGATTTCCATTAGCGGAGGGAATCATCCTTGATAAAGACTATATCAAAGCAGAAGCAGAGGAAACGATTCGTATATCCTGCTTACAGAAGAGATGCCAATTCATCGAAGGAGATTTCTTTTTACCTCTTGAGCATAAGGCGGATATGTATGTCTTATCAAGAATTCTCCATGATTGGGACGATCGTCAGGCTACAGCCATACTCAGCAATATTGCAGCGGTAATGGCTAACGATAATGTATTGTTGATTATTGAAAAAATACTTCCTGAAAAAGTGTCAAGACAAGCACTACCCGCTTTTTTAGGGGATATGCATATTTGGACATTGTGTAATGGCCAGGAAAGAACTGAAAGTGAGTTCGAGCAACTGCTCCAACCGGTCAACTTATATATTGCTAGGAAACATTTTACGGATTCAGATATTGTCATACTGGAGGTTAAAAAGGATGAGCAGCATACAGATAGAGGAAAAGATTACGAAATTTTTGGAGCATTATGAGAAAGAGGGCTATTTGGAACCATTGTCGCTTGCAGATGCTTTAAAAAATTGGGCAACTATGTACAAGAAGAAGGTAGCCCTTGTGGATCAAGCAGGATCATTAACTTATGAGGAGCTGTATCAATCAGCTAACTTCTTAGGACAGGGATTACTAGCGAAAGGTATTAAAAGGGGGGACAATGTACTACTACAATTACCAAATAATATATTTTTTGTAAAGGCTTGTTTTGCACTATTTATAATAGGCGCAAGACCTATATTATTATTGCCGACACATCGAGAAAAAGATATTACGAATGTCGCTAACCTTACAGAGCCTGTAGCAATCATTATACCATCCACATTCCACGGCTATGACTATCAATCTATGGCTAAAAAGGTAGCAATGAAACAGCCAAGTATTTCCTTAATCATTACAGATGAACCAAACGATACATGTATTTCATTGGGAGATTTAGAAAACCAGTTTTGTGCACAGAAGGATGACTTCATGGAGCATCAATCCTCTTATCAAGACATTGCTTTATTTTTACTATCAGGAGGTACGACAGGATCGCCAAAGGTCATTCCAAAATTACATACTGCTTACTTATGTAATGCAAAAGCAGCAGCAGACCGTTGTCAGGTGACAGAAAATAGTACTTATCTTGCGGTATTATCCATTGCACATGATTATCCGCTTTGTTCACCGGGTGTTCTAGGGACTTTAAGTAAAGGCGGTAAGGTTGTATTAAGCTCAACGAGTACATTTGATGAAGCACTAGAATGGATTGAAAAAGAGCGAGTTACCTTTACCTCTATCGTACCTGTTATAGCAAATTTATGGGTAGAGTCTCTCGCTTTGGAGGAGCATGCAGATGTATCTTCCCTTGACTATATTTTATTAGGAGCAGCTAAGCTAGAGAAGCAATTGGCTCTCCAATTGATGACACAATTTCAATGTCAGCTAATTCAGGGTTATGGTCTAGGAGAAGGTATTACTTGCTTCACTTCACCAGATGATGATATTGACACGATTATTTCATGTCAAGGTAAGCCGATCTCAAAAGGGGATGAATTTAAAATTGTTGATGAGAACGGTGATGAGGTTGCGCTGGGAGAAGCAGGTGAGCTGATTCAAAAAGGCCCCTACACTTTCCTTGGTTACTATAAGTTACCAGAAATAAATCAGTTAAGCTTTACGACAGATGTTTTTTTTAAAACAGGAGATAAAGCACGTATAACAGAGGAGGGGAATATTCAAATTCTTGGAAGAGTGAAGGAGCAGATTAATCGAGCTGGGGAAAACGTAATCCCGAGTGAAATTGAAAGCTATCTTCTTGAGCATAATGACATTGTGGATGCTTCCGTTGTAGGTGTTGCTGATCAGGAATTAGGGGAACGAATCTGTGCATTTGTTGTAAAAAAAGATAGGGAGCTTTCGTTAACGGAGCTTTGTCAATTTATGATAGAGAACGGTGTAGCAAATACTAAACTTCCTGATCAATTAGTGTATGTAGAATCTATTCCCTATATTAATGTAGGGAAATCCGACAAGAAAAAATTAGTCGCACAATATCTAGCTTAGGAGGAACTTCAATGGAGACAGAGGTTTTATTAAAATGGCAAGCATTTAGAGATGAAGTATGCAATATGTTGAATTCTGGTGGGCAAATAGCGGACGATGCAAACCTACTACATATGGGCCTTTCATCTATTGAAATGATGAAGCTTATTAACGTAAGTAAAAAACTTGGTTATCGATTGACTTTTGAGCAGTTGGTAAAAAAACCTTACTTAAAGGACTGGCGACAATTATTGTTAGAGGAGGCAATTTCTGAGGAACAGTTCCCTCATATGCAGAACCAAAAGTATGTGGATATGTATGAGCCCTTCCCTTTAACCGAAGTTCAGCATGCCTATTGGGTTGGTAGATACGATGGACAGTATCTAGGCAATGTAGGCTGTCATGGCTATTTAGAAATTAATGTGGAACAGATTGATACAGACAGATTAGCAGCTTCATGGAAGAGGCTACAGGAGCATCATCCAATGCTGAGATCCTGTTTTACAGCAGATGGGCAACAATTTATTTTAAAACAATCACAGGTGAAGCCCTTAATCGTTCATGATTATCGAATGGCGGATGAGCAGCAGATCAAACACCATTTAGAGGAAATACGAACGCAAACTTCTCATAGACTACTAAAGATTGACGAGGGGCAAGTGGCAGAATTACAAATCACTTTATTACCAGAAAATAAAGGCCGTATGTTTTTCGATATAGACCTATTAGTAGCAGATGTCCAAAGCTATCAAATACTATTAAGGGATTTAGCTGCATTGTATAATCGCAACGCGGAGCCCCAAGCGCCTCTCGAATGGAATTTTGCATCATATTTAGTGGAAAAAAACGAAGAAAATCACCAGGAGAGACAAGAGGCAATGGTCTATTGGACTAACAGGCTAGAAACACTACCCACAAAGCCTCAATTACCAGTCTCGAATAAGTCTGAAATAGATGCAACATTTTATCGACGCTCTTATTTTTTACGAGCGGAGCTATGGGAAAAACTAAAATATACATCAGCAAGATCAGGCGTCACTCCTGCTATGACACTACTAACCATCTATAGTCTAATTCTTAATAAATGGAGCGAAAATAATCATTTTCTGATCAATCTCCCATTATTTAATCGGCAATCAACAACAAAGCATACGATTGAAGAAGTGGTGGCTGATTTTACAACAATCCTTCTAGTCGAGGTTGATTTACAGGAGCAACGAACATTTTTACAGGATATACAAACCATTCAAAACCAATTTCATACAGATATGAAATATACAGCCTACTCTGGTGTGGATGTGCAAAGGGATTATGTGCGTCTGCATAACAGTGAACAACAAATTGCTCCTGTTGTTTTTTCCTGTAATATCGGATCGCCTTTATTGAATGAAGAGTTTAAATCAGTATTTGGCGATATCCATTATATGATTTCCCAAACACCACAGGTTTGGTTGGATTTCCAAGTGTTTGAGCAGGATGGTGGCTTACTATTAATTTGGGATAGTATTGATGATGTATTTAAGCCACAGGTCCTTGATGAAATGTTTACAAGCTTTAAACAAACAGTGGATAGTGTTGCTAAAAGGGATGATTGGTCGATGCCACTCCATATTCCGATAACAGAGCAATTAGCGATTAGAAAAAATGTTCAGTCGGAAATGACAGTTGAGCCAACTTGCCTACATGCGCCATTTTTTACACAAACTCAACAAATCCCTAATGAGCAAGCATTGATATTTCCTGCGCTACAGACATCAATCACTTATGGTGCTTTACAGGAAAAGGCACGACGCATTGCTCAATATTTGCACCTAAACGGTATCCAAAAGGGGGAGGCAATTGGACTATTAATGGAACGAGGCATTTCTCAGATTGCTACAATTTTAGGGATTTTAGCCGCAGGAGGAGTGTATGTACCAATTGGTCTAAAGCAGCCATTGTCTCGAAGAAGAAAAATTTATGAAGCAGCGGATATCCGGTTTATTGTAACAGACCAACCTCACCTAGATGATGACAGTGGCGTTTGGTATTTATCTGTTGAAGATGCAGAACGATGCGAGCAATGTTCTGAAATCATCTATGATGCAGCCTCTCCTGCTTACATTATTTTCACCTCTGGCTCAACGGGTGTGCCAAAAGGTGTAGAGATGACGCATGAAGCTGCATGGAATACCATTTATGCTGTCAATCAGCTTAATCAAATCAATAGTGAAGATTGTGTATTAGCTGTATCTGCATCTGAATTTGATTTATCAGTCTATGATATGTTTGGCTTGTTGGCTGTTGGTGGCAAGCTCATATTACTAAGTGAAGAGGAAGTGCGACGTGCAGATAAATGGGTACACTACATTAAAGAATTTGGTGTTACATTATGGAATTCTGTACCTATTTTATTTGAGATGTTATGTGCAGAGCTAGAGCATGAGGAGAAAAGCCTCCCATCAATTAGGCATATTTATTTATCTGGAGATTGGATTAAACCAGATTTAGTACAGCAGATATCATTAAAAACGCCTCATGGTACCTTGATAGCCATGGGTGGAGCCACTGAAGGTGGGATATGGTCTAATTATTTTAAAGTAACGGATGATACTGTTCATAAATATCCGAGTATTCCCTATGGGTTCCCGTTACCAAATCAGCAGTATCGTGTCGTCAATGAAAGAGGCGAGGATTGTCCAAACCAAGTTGCAGGTGAACTATGGATTGGCGGTAACAGTATTGCTGAGGGCTATAAGGGAAATAGCCAGCAAACGAATAACCAGTTTATCTCTATTGATGGACAAAGATGGTATCGAACAGGGGATTATGGCAAGTATGTAGATGATGGCGTTTTATTATTTTTAGGTCGAAAAGATGAACAGGTCAAGGTTAACGGACATCGGATTGAATTAGGTGAGATTGAAAGAAGCCTGAAAAATAAATCGTGTATTAAAGATGCGGTAGTTCTCGCCACTAAACAAAAAAACGGAAATCAACTTCATGCTTTTATCACAGCTGAGGATGTTGGTGATCTTTTTGATTTTCAGACGACATCTTCCAACATCCCTAAACTTGTTAGAAGCGTGATAGAATCAGTTTCTCAAAATTCAGACACTAGTGACTTTGATTATTTAGAAGCGATGCAGAAATTTATGCAAGAAATCGATCAATTAACTTGCTATGGGATAACATCGATTCTACAGCAAATGGACTTTCCTATGAATAAAGGAGAAAGCTACAATATTAAACAACTAATAGAAGAAAAGCAGGTAGATACGAGGTATTATGAGCTTATTTTCCAATGGTTTAGTTTACTACATCAGCTACATGTAGTAGCGACTATAGATCATATCACCTATACAAATAAGATGGATTTAGCAGCCTGTCAGCTACCTCCTCTCGCACATTACCCGAATATGATGAAATTCAGTACTTCCTTTATTGAGAATGGGCAAGCACTACTAACAGGAAAAATATCACCAGCTTCTTTATTATTTTCTGAAAATGCATTATCACCGATGGAGGTGATATGTGAAGAACCAGGGGCTATAGAAAGTCATCGTCTAGTAGCAACCATTATTAATAGGATTAGTACAGCTAAGAAAAAGCCGATACACATTTTAGAGCTTGGAGCGAGAAGTAGCTCATTTACAAAAGCTATCATTCAGCAATTGGCAGGTGTTGATTATCATTATACAATCACGGATGCTTCTATGTATTTTAAAGGTAAATTCGATTCCATTCTTTCAGACCAGATAGAATTTGCTACTTTGGATATGAAAATTGACCCTATTTTACAAGGCTATACATGTCATAAATATGACCTGATAATTGCCAATAATGCGCTACACAGAATAAAAAATTTACCAGAAACGATGCCTTTTATTGAGCAGCTTTTAGATGTGGATGGCTTGATGATCACTACTGAAAACACGATGAATAGTAGTCTGCAGCTCATTACAACAGGCTTTGAGGAACAAGGATTTACACAATTTGAAGATGAAAGAAAAGAAATTTGTCAGCCATTATTAGCGGATACTCAATGGCTAGAGGTTTTTAAAAAAGCTGGTTTTTCAAATGTGAATGTGATGAATCATCCACACCTATATGCGCACCATATTTTTATTGCTCAGTCCTCTCCTGTGAAAAAACAATTTAATCAGAGAAGGCTAGAGGACTATGCTAGAGAGCAATTGCCAGATTATATGATTCCTAGACATATAACCTTACTTCGCAAAATGCCTTTAACGAATAATGGGAAACTAAATCGTAAGCTATTACTTGCCAGCATTGATATAGAGGCTCAGGAGCAGGCAGAACCAACACGTTCAATGACGACTATGGAGCAAAAAATTGCAAATGTTTGGAAAGAGGTATTAGAGAAATCGCATATTTCCCTAGACGATAATTTCTATCAACTTGGTGGAGATTCATTAATTGCCACACAACTTAATAGTCAATTACAGAAAAAATTGAATGTACCCACCTCCTTAGAGGCAATTTTTAAATATCCAAAGTTTAGTGATTTTACTCATTATATTGCTGAGCAAACAATGGCTGAAACAGAGGAAAAAATGATTACATCTTTTGCAAATATAGAAAGTGATACAACCCATCTATATGAGCCATTCCCATTAACGGATATTCAACAATCCTATTGGCTCGGAAGAAATAGTGTATATGACTTAAGTGATGTGTCAGCTCATTGTTATTTTGAGCTTGAATGTGGCGAACTGGATATGGAGGCAGTAAATGCGGCTTGGAATCAATTAATTCAGCGTCATGATGTCATGCGAGTGGTTGTATTGAATAATGGATTGTCTCAGCAAATTTTGAAGGATGTACCAGCTTATCAAATTCACATTAATGATTACAGGAATGAGGATCATTTAGCTTTTACTAATGGAGTACAAGCAACTAGAAATCAAATGTCCCAGCGTAGGTTTGATGTTAGCAAATGGCCATTATTTGATATTGAGGCAAGCTTAAGTCCAGATCAGACAACACGATTACATGTTAGCTTTGACAATACCGTATTTGATGGCTATAGCATTTTTCTGCTATTTGATGAGTGGTATAAATTATCTTATACGCCGACTCAAAATTTACCTACCATCAATATCAGCTTTAGAGATTATGCTATTGCACTGGCGGATTTAAAAAATTCCACTCAGTATAAAAATGATATGAATTATTGGGAAGACCGTGTTCAAAAGCTACCGTCTGCCCCAGAGCTACCACTAGCGAAGCAGCCAAATGAAATCAAAGAACAAAGATTTACACGCTATCAGGCAGTTTTAACGAAGGATAAATGGGGTGCTATGAAACAAATGGCTCACCTACTTCATTTGACGCCTTCTACAATTATTATGGCAGCCTATGCAGAGGTATTAGGCAGATATAGCCGTCATCAGCATTTTACATTAAATTTAACGCATTTTAACCGTCTACCTTTACACGAAGATGTTCATAAGTTAGTAGGAGATTTTACTTCTTTAGTATTGATTGAAATAGATCATCGTCACAATAGTAATTTCATTATGCGCTGTCAGGATGTGCAAAAGCAATTATTGCAGGATCTTGAACATACACTTGTGAGTGGTGTGGAAGTCGAGCGAATGCTGCGAAAAGACAGGAACCATTTTAACGATATTGTGATGCCAATCGTCTTTACTAGTGGCATTGGCGTGAATAAAGATCATTTGGAGGATATTTCTTATCTAGGAAAAATCATTTATGGGGCATCACAAACACCTCAAGTTTGGTTAGATCATCAAGTATTCGAGCAAGATGGGGAGCTCATCCTATCCTGGGACGGTGTAGAGGATTTATTCCCTTCAGACTTATTGGCTGAAATGTTTGATGTGTATCTGCAGCTTTTAGATCAACTAAGTCAGGGTATGACAGCGTGGCAACAGATATCTACTGTTATTAGCCTACCAGATGCAAAACAACGGGAGATCATTCATGAGGCTGCCATAATACCAACATCGGAAGAAACGCTTGTCAGTCTAATAGAAAAACAATGGCTTACATTTGCGGCGAATCCAGCAATTATTGATGCAACGAAGACAGTTACCTATAAAGAATTAGGTGAAATGTCAAAAAATATAGCATCAGCTATTCGTACAGAGCCACCTCAGACAATCATCATATTAATGGAAAAGGGATGGCAGCAAATTGTTACAGCACTAGGAATTATGAGAGCAGGTTCAGCATATTTGCCCGTAGATGTGGATACACCTTTAGAACGACTACAGCAGATTATCCAGCAAGCACATATCCAAACAATTATTACTACACAGTCTTTATATAGTCGATTCAGGCATTTAAGTTTAAACATTTATACAGTTGAGTCACTTATTGAAGCTCGGTCAGAGAAAATGACAACACTTCGTACAGTATTACCTGATGATTTAGCTTATATTATTTTCACATCAGGCTCTACAGGCAAGCCTAAGGGGGTTGAAATTACTCATCGGAGTGTGGTGAATACCATTTTAGATATAAACAAACGTTTTGAAGTAACATCTTCTGACCGTAGTATAGCTTTATCGAATTTTACTTTTGATTTATCTGTGTACGATGCATTTGGCTTACTCGCTGCAGGTGGGGCAGTGGTCATACCTGAAGTGAAGAGGCAAAAGGACCCTGAGCATTGGTTAGAGGTAATGCATAAACATCACATTACGATCTGGAACACAGTACCAACCTTTATGGAAATGTTTGTGAATTACCATCAAACAGCTACTACTATTGCAGAGCAGGGGCATTCTCTAAGATGGGTGCTATTAAGTGGTGATTGGATACCATTAACCCTTCCCAAAAAAATAAAAAGTATTTTCAAAGATACGCAAGTTGTCAGTCTAGGAGGAGCAACAGAATGCTCCATTTGGTCCAACTATTTTATGGTAGAAATGATAGAAGATTCATGGAAGAGCATTCCATATGGGAAATCACTTTCACATCAGCAGTTGTATGTATTGAATGCCAATTATGAGGATAGTCCTGTTTGGGTAAAAGGTAATTTGTATATTGGTGGTACCGGTTTATCGACAGGATATTGTAATGATCAGGAGAGAACGAATGCCCATTTTATATACCATCCAACAACAGGAGCTAGGATTTACAAAACGGGAGATCTAGCCAGATATCTTCCTGACGGTAATATTGAATTTTTAGGTCGTGAAGATCAACAAATTAAAATGAATGGTCATAGAGTAGAATTAGGGGATATTGAAGCCAATTTATGCAAGCTTCCGATTGTACAGCAGGCTGCTGTCATCATGCAGGATAATAAGTTAATAGGCCATCTAAAGCTTCATAAGGGTATTCAGCATGATCTAGTTGAAACAATGACAACAGATACGAAACTTTCTATCAGTCTTGAGACAATAAAAAATGAATTAGAGCATATGAAGCCAACCCTTCCTATGACTGAACTTTCCGATTATACAGCAGCAATTGAATGGCTTAGTGTCGGTACGATGTTTTTAGATTTATCTGTATTGAACATCTTTAAAAATCAGGGTCAAGTATTGATGAAAGCAGAAATAATAGGAGCTGTTGCGAATACGTATGAATCGTTAATCGGTCATTGGCTAGATTATCTAGTCGAATATGGTTTTATAGAGAGGAAACAGGCAAGTTATATCGTTAATTTCAGTAAAGAAGACGCTTTACAATATATGAATAATAAATTAAATGATTTTCATCTTGGTGAAACACAGCCAATATTCCGGCAATTAAAGGAGCAGCTAATCGCTTCTCAAGAGGCCAGACTTGCCATTCTAAAAGGCGAGCAGCAAGCAAAGATTTATTTAGTAGATTCTCAGGGATTTTTAACACCTGAACAATTAGGTCACTATAATTTATGGAGTCAATATACACAGGATTTAGTGAACAATATGATAAGCATATTATCAAAATCTAATGAAGAACAAGGACTAAATGTCTTGGAGCTTGGCACAAGAACAGGTCAGGGGAGTCATCAATTTGCTCAGCATTTTAGTAGCTCTGGTCAATATACCTATGCTGATGAATCATCTGATTTTCTACATCGTAAAAAGGCGGCGGCAACTCACGAGTATGTAAAATTTAAGCAATATGATGTTAATCTCCCTCCTGATAATCAGGATATGGATCTTCATACCTATGATCTAATCATTGCAGAAAATACACTCCATAGAAGTCGTCATTTAAATAATACGATGACCTATTTAAAGCGACTCTTAAAGCCAGATGGTCTTATGATACTAACTGAGAATGTTAAGAATAATGCACTATTACTAATTACCGTGGCATTTTATGAAGAAGGCTACCAACAACTTGCTGATGCTAGAAAGGTAGAGAAATTACCGTTACTAGATTGCGAGACTTGGCAACAATTATGGAAAGAGGAAGGTTTTAACTATTTATTGGAGTGGCCGCGAGATGACATTAAATGGTTTGGTGAATACATCATGATGGTAGAAGGACCTTCTAATATTCAAAGATTAGACCTTGTTCAATTTAAAGAAGAGGTAGAGCATACTCTTCCTAAATATATGTGTCCAGATGATTATTTCGTTCATGAATCCTTCCCAGTAACAGCTAACGGAAAAATTAACCGCAAGCAGCTAGCACACTATAAAATTTCTTATCAAACTGAGCTTGTAGAACAGGGGAGACAAGCAGTAACGCTAGAAGAGCAAACTATTGTTCAAGCTTGGAAAGAAATTTTGGAAACGGCGTATAGCAGTGTGGATGATAACTTCTTTGAGCATGGTGGTGACTCGCTTAAAGCAATTAGATTTATTAATCGTCTTAGTGAACTAGGGTATACCTTAACGTTAGAGAAATTATTTTTACATCCTACCATTGAAGACATGGCTGCACATCTCGTTGCACAGAAGAATGATCAGAATAAGGAAGAAGCACATGTTATTGGTACATTATAAAATGTTGCATAGAGAAGAAGGTATTTTTTATTTGAATATTTACTAGCTCTAAACAAAATGTGCAGTGGTGCCATTTTTGCAGTGGCACCACCGTGTCATTTATTCGATTAATAAAAACTAGATAAATGAGAGAGTGATACAGTAGTGACCCAAAAGTTACGTGTACTTGTATGCGGCACAAGATTTGGCCAATTTTATTTAGAGGCTATCCAATATTCGGCGCTTTTTGAACTAGCAGGCATTCTTGCACAAGGCAGTCAAAGGTCAAAGCAGTGTGCCAGTGTATATAAGACAAATTTATATACGGATATAGAGGACATACCTCATGACATTGATATTGCTTGCATTGTTGTTCCTACAAGCGTTATGGGAGGTTCGGGCACAGAGCTTGCAATAGCATTCTTGAAAAGAGGCATTCATGTCATATTAGAACAGCCTGTACATTATCAAAATTTAATAGACTGTTACCGGATGGCCAAACAACGGCGTGTTAAGTTCATGGTTGGAGATTTATACGGTCATTTACCCTTCGTCAAGAAATTTATAGAAGCGGCTCAAACGATAATACAGCAAGAAAAACCTTTATATTTGAATATCGATATGGCAACCCAGGTTTCATTTCCACTAGCTCATATTTTAACAAAACTGCTTGGGAATATTCAGCCCTGGGAGGTAAAGGATACGATTACTGGCAATATGCCGTTTCAATTGCTTTCCGCCATGCTAAAAGATATTCCAACAACGATACGAGCACAAAATCAAGTAGACGTTGCTGTCTCTGATAGTTATATGCACTTAATGCATCATATTACATTAGGGTTCGATAGTGGAAAATTGACTCTTTTTGATACGAATGGACCCGTAATATGGACACCTAGAATGCAAATACCTGCTATTTCACTAGTTCCAAAAGGCTTGAAACAGGAGGCTTCTCTTCCGCTCACTAGCCCTGTGATAGAGGATTTTGCGTCAAACAATAACGCTACCTATCATGACATTCTGACAAAAACTTGGCCTTCTGCTATTTTACAGGATATTGAAAGATTAGCGAATTGGATTACCCATGATATACATTCGATCGAGATGGCAAAAGAGGGGCAGCAGATGATTCAAGCTGCACAGCTATGGAGCGGACTAACGAGTGCCTTAGGTTATCCAAATGATTGTGAGCGAATCCCTCAGCCATTTTTAAATATTGAAGACATAAAATTACAGCTTCGGAAAGAAAAATCAATGGAAGCGCGCTATGAGCTGCTAACAACGGATGGTGTTCAACAGGCTGTAACAAAATTTAATGAGGTTTGTTTAAAAACGATTCTACTTGAGCTTCAAAAAAACAATATCTTCACTTCAAAGGACAAGATATATCGTGTTGAAGAAATTTCTCAGGCTCTCCAAATCGATGATAGATTTCAATTTATAGTTAAAAGATGGTTAACGGCACTTACGAATCATGGTTATATTTTTTGTCTAAATACAGGCTTTGTTTTAAATTATCCAGTGTTGACTTCAGAAGAGCTAGAGATGGCGTGGCAAGAGCTTAAATCAGTATGGGCGGATCAATTGATGCCTGCCAAAGTCATGAATTACTTTTATAAACACGCTGAACTACTAGGAGATTTAATAAAGGGTAAACAATCTGCTGTCCAGTTGCTTTTTCAAGAGGGTGAGATGGATGTAGCTACATCCTTATATAAGGATACAATGATTGCTTATTTTCTGAATAAAGAAGTCGCCAGCATTGTCACGGCACAGATTGCAATAAAAGATAAGGTAAATATCTTAGAAATTGGGGCAGGAACTGGTGCAACCACAACAGTAGTCATTGAAAGTATTCTAAACAATCAGCTACAAAATAACATGAACTGCTATTTATTTAGTGATATTTCAAATTATTTTATTCATGAAGCAAAGAAAACATTGCAGCACATCAGTTGGCTTGAATTTATGAAAATAGATGTAGAAGATAGAAAGGATCTGTTTTTAGTTGAGAGTAATTCTCAGGATATAATTCTAGCCGCTGGTGTGTTAAACAATGTAAAAAATACAAAGGAAATATTATTGATGCTTCAATCGCTATTAAAAAAAGATGGTTTAGTCATTTTAACAGAAGCAGATGGTGAGTCTATACAAATGTTAATTTCGCAAGTATTTATGATGGAGCCCGCGAATGATAAAAGAATGGAAACAGCCTCTACTTTTTTAACGACTGCACAATGGCTGGAAATTTTTAATGAGGTGGGCTTCAGATGTATTTCGATACAACCTGATAAGGGTCATAAACTATACCCACTAGGACAGCGAATATTTGTTTTAGAAAATACGGAAGGAGAAAGCTGAAATGGATTTGAAAATATGGTTTCCATTCTCATGTGATAATCATAGTGATATCAATGTTTTTTGTTTTCATCATGCTGGTGGATCAGCCTCAAATTATAAAGAGTGGGTAAGTAAATGTACGCAAGTAAATATGTATAGTGTAGAACTGCCGGGGAAGGCAACAAGAAGAAGTGAAGAGCCGATTTTGAACATAAAAGGGGTAAGTGTCAAAATAGCCCAGGCAATTTCACAGATTTCAATAAATAAAAAGGTAGTATTATTTGGTCATAGTATGGGCGCTGCCATTGCATTTGAAGTGGCACACTATCTTGAAACAAATACTCATACACAACTACAACTTTTAGTCGCTGCGAGTCGGCAAGCACCTCACTGTCAGGGTAAGGATAAATATCATTCTGCCATGCCTGATCAGAATTTAATAGAGGAATTATATCGACTTGGTGGTACACCGCCGTTGCTTTTAGAAAATCAGGAATTTCTAAATTTTGTAATACCCTCCATTAAAAACGACTATATCTTGCATGAATCTCATTGCTACAAGGGACAAAAATTGACTACGCCTATTATTGCTCATTTTGGAGAAGAGGATCCAGATCTTACTACCGCAGACTTACGAAGATGGCAAGAGGTGACGCATCATAACTTTATCCTTCAAAAATTTCAGGGAGGGCACTTTTTCCTTTATGAAATAGAGGATTCTTATTTGCAAAGCTTAGAGGATACTATTATACAAGGCAGTGAAAGCGTAAGATGATCAAGGGCAATCCAATAAATGTTTATTTATATAGAGCAAAACAAGTTCATAAACATAATTCCGACCTTTTTAAACGCTTTCTTCTATTAAAAGAAGCAGGATTAACTGACATTCATTTTCAATATGGTCCATATGGTAAGCCATTTGTCCATGTGCCAGATGTTCATTTTAATATATCTCACTCTGGACAATATCTAGCTGGGGCCGTATCAACTTGTAGCTTTATTGGCATCGATATTGAACAGATTAAACCTATAGATTTTGATTGTATTGATTTTTTTATGAGTGAAAAAGAAATTGCTCATTTTAAGGGAATCCAATTACTGGAAGAAAAGCTAGATTATTTTTATATAATATGGACCCTAAAGGAAGCGTATTCCAAAATGTTGGGTATGGGATTACATATGAAATTAACAGAAATCAGTCTGGATAATCAGCAAATAAAGTCAACATGCAAGGATGTATTTTGTCATTCCATAATGGTTGATAACCTTTATCGGCTATCTCTTATTTGTAGTCAAGAGATGAATATAAATATTGTACACATCACAGAAGATATAATCATACAGGAATTAAAGCATAATCAATTTATCTAAGTAAGGGGAGACTATGGAAAATATTAAACTATCTGACATCCTTAATCATTTTAGCAACAATGATACCTTTTTGAAGACGCCTGAAAGATTATTAGTATTCAATGGGGAGCAAACAAGGTTTCAATTGGCTATGAATGATTCTATAGCGCTTATAGAAGAAATTAGGGCAATTCAAAAGGAATTTAAAGCACCGATGATTATTGGAGCAATCCCATTTGATCAACGTAGTAAAGCAACGATTATTATTCCAGATACCTTTGTAAATTACCATCATTCCAATTTGATCGATGATTTACAAACTGCAAACCAACCCTTGTCAATAGAGGACAGCATTGATTTACCTAGCAGACTTCAATTTAACGAAATGGTTCAAGAAGCAATACATTCCATTCGTAAGCAACAATTTAGCAAAGTTGTGCTTGCAAGATCATTAAAATTTCGTTTACAAGAGGAGCCACCCATCACAGCATGGTTAACGAATTTACTACACAAAAATAAACAAGGCTATATTTTTTCTATTGCCTTGGATAACGCTCAAAATCTGATTGGTGCTAGCCCAGAGCTACTTGTGAAAAAGGAAGGAAATATTGTAACGATTAATCCTTTAGCGGGTTCACGTAAAAAAACCTATGATTTGGTAAAAGATAAGGCTATAGAGAACGAGCTACTCCATGCAGAAAAAGATTTACATGAGCATAAAATTGTTGTGGATTATATTTGTGAGAAATTGGAACCCCATTTAGGAGAAATAGAGTACAATGAAAAACCAGCTATTCTTTATACAGATACAATGATGCATTTATCCACTGTCATAAAGGGAAAAATAAAAAATGATACGACGACTGTATTGGATGTAGCACAGCTATTACATCCTACACCGGCCATCTGTGGGGCACCACAAAAGCCTTCATTAGAGTTTATACAGAAAACGGAGCCCTTTAATAGACGCTATTATACTGGAATTGTTGGCTATATGGATCATTATGGCGATGGGGAATGGGTAATTACGATACGTTGTGCTGAAATTAATCATAGGGATATTACATTATTTGCAGGGGCAGGCATTGTCAATAGCTCTGAGCAGGATAGTGAATATAATGAAATCTCTGCGAAATTTACAACGATGTTACAGGCTATGGGGCTAGCACAGGAATAGTCTGCTTTTAATAAAAAGAGGCTGAGACAAACGTGTTTCAGCCCACAAAAATACCGAACTATCCAATGAAATGCTCATGAAGTGTTTCGGATTAGTTCGGTTTCTCTATTTATTGTGTTTTGTTGATTTAGAGATTATTTGGCTTTATGAAGGAACCATTTAGTTATGTCCCAGCACTTCATTTATCTATTGCGGAAGATACGTTTGGCCTTTAAAAGTAAGCTTAGAAGCGGAGATTAAAATTTCTTTATTTTCTAGGAAGTAGGGATCTAGTATTTTGTATAAAGCATCCCATTTAGCTTCAGCCTGCTCCTGTTTTCCATCTTTATCAAGAGTTATAGCTTCTTCATATAATAATTGTATTTGTTTTTTATCTGCTGCACGAATTTCAAAATCAAAGTCAGTGATAAACTCCTCAAACGGAATTGGTTTAAAATACGGGTTGATTACTTCATAAAATTCTCCCCATAGCTGATCGGAAAGCTCAATACTGTTGTCTTTATCTGCTTTTTGAGCTTTTTCATAAATTGTTTTTAGTTTTACGACAACGTCAGCAGGAATGTCTAATTCCATACTCGCCATGTACTCATCAAAGGGAGTAGGTGGATATAGCTCATCTAAATATGGTTGCAAGATTTTATAAAATTCATCAAACTTTTCTTGAGCTTTGACTTCTTTACCTGCTTTCTCAAACTTTACCCACTCTTCATAGATGCTTTTTAGTTGCTTTTTCTCACTATCCTTAATCACAATATTTTTCTCACCGAACCCATATTCATCTATATATTGCTCAAAGGATATTGGCTGCCAACTGGCTAATACATAAGGCTTTGTGATTTTATCCATTGCAGCATACATCTTTTCTACTTCTTCATACTTCTCTTCTTTTTCTAATTTTTTGATTTCAGTAAACATGCTTTCCAATTTCTTTAGATCTTCAGTTGGTATCTCTTTAGGTAATCCTTTTTTATACACATCAAATGTGTAGAATTCAGCATAATCCTTTAATACACTTCCTTCTACAGTAATTTCCTGTCCCTCAACTAAGTTCATTTTTTCAATTTGCTCATCAGAAAATTTGTGAAAACCAATAAAGTAGTTTTTACCGTCTTTGCCTTTTACATCGATCCCGTCTCCTACAATATTTTTTATAGTTCCCTTTATTTGTTGTTCGATTTGGATCGTCACATCTTTTGTTGTTTCCTGTGAGGTTGCTCCAGCTTGAAGCGGTGTAAAAACAGCCATTCCTAATGTTAGTGCAGAAGCAATCATCCAAGTTTTTCTAAGTGGTTTTCTCATCAACATGTCTCCTTTTATTCAACTTGTTACCAATTATTAGACGTATTGCCATTGCAAAAAGTTTTATCTTGTGAAAAAAATTAGGAAATACTTTCTCGAAAGCTTTTTAATTGAAATGAATCAAACTGGAGTGAAGAAAATTGAAAGAGGAAAAGAAAAAATCCCTAGCTATTTATGAAAACACATAGCTAGGAATTTTTTAAAATACCTGTATTTTAAATATAATGAGTTGGTTTTTTATTTCCTCTTTCATAATTATCCCTTAGCATTTCTGTAAAGTCCTGAGTTAATTTGGCTAATGATTTAGCATCGACTGAAGGGAAGGAGGGGAGTATTTCAAACAATTCAGGTTCAAAGGATATTTTTTTTCCTTTATACGACCCCATTATAATTATTTTTATTAACCCTATTTCGCCTAATCTTTTATAATGCTTACTCGTTACGATTATATCATTTTCAGCATGTAAGTTTAGCCATCTTCTTACTCGAAATTTATTAATGCAACCCACTCCCTTTCCCACAGGAACATAACACTACCAGATTAAGAAAAACCCACAATTCGAAAGAAACGTTAAGGTGATTTTCAATTATTGAGGAAGGTAAACCTGACCGTTAAGTGTTAGCTTAGAAGCAGAAATTAGAATTTCTTTGTTTGCTTTAAAATACGGATCTAAAATAGTATAAAAAGCGTCCCATTTTGCATCAATTTTTTCTTGCTCTACTTTTTTATCAAAAGCTAAGATTTCTTCATAAAGCGCTTTTAATTGCTTTTTATCAGCCTCACTCACTTCGAAAGCAAAGTCAGCCATGTACTCTTCAAATGTTTGGGGTGTATAGAAATCATCCATCATACTATAAAATTCAGTCCATAGCTTTTCAGAAAGTTCATCATTTTTATCTTTTTCTGCCCTTTGAGCATCGTCATAGATTGTTTTTAGCTTGGCTAACGTTTCGGCAGGAATAGATAATTCCGTGTCTGCCATATATTCTTCAAATGTTTGTGGAGGATAAAGTTTATCTAAATAAGGTTGAAGAATTGTATAAAAAGCTTCATATTTTTCATCTGCCTTGTCTTCTTCAATACCAGCTTTTGCAAGTTTCACCCATTCATCATAAATTACCTTAAGCTGTTTTTTGTCCTCGGCATCAATGACGATATTATTTTCACTAAATCCAAAATCTTGTAAATACTCATCAAAGGATTGAGGCTCCCAGCTAGCTAAGATGTAAGGCTTTGTGATTTTATACATATCCTCATAGATTTTAGCAATCTCATCGTATTTCTTTTCTGCCGCTTCTATAGAGGTATCTTCAAGCACACTAGCTTCTTTTTCAAGTCTTTTCATCTCATTAAATAACTTTTCTAATTTTGCTAGTTCCTCAGCTGTCACTTCTTTTGGTAGATCTCTTTTATAAACTTCGAATGTGTAGAAATCAGAATAACTGTTAACAATGGATCCTTCCACAGAGATTTCCTGTCCCTCTGTTAAATTTAATTTTTCTAATTGTTCCTTAGAAAATTTATAGAAGCTAATAAAGTAATTTTTCCCGTCTTTTCCTTTAAGATTGATCCCATCTCCGTAATTATCTGTAATTGTCCCAGTAATTTGCTGTTCCATTTGAACTGTAGCATTGTTGGGTGTTTGCACGGAAGTAGCTCCTGCCTGAAGTGGTGTCAAAACAGCTAATCCTAATGTTAATGCTGAAGCCATCATCCAAGTTTTTTTAAACGGTTTTTTCATCTTTGGTTGTCTCCTTTATGACTGAAATTGTGTTTCCATTATCTATACGATTTACCAGTCAAAAGGTTCCGTTTTTTTCAAAAAGTTAACATAGTAGGGTGTGATTATCTAATCGTTGTATAATAGTAATAGTAGTAGTACAAAGGATAACTTACTTTTTTTAGGGGAAAATTTAGAGATGGTAGGTGAGGACATTATGGGAATTGCAGAAGTCTTAACAGTAGTTTTTATTGTATTAAAGCTTACAGATGTTATTTCATGGTCTTGGTGGCTAGTATTATTGCCGGCTATTATATCGTTTAGCATTTACATAATTATATTGGTGGTGAAGCTAATCATGGTTATTATTGCAGTAGTAGCTGTGAAAAATCGTAAAGAAGTATAGGATAAAGGATAGTAAATGAGTGATACGGGGAAAAACTTATGCTGACTTTTTGATAGGTGAACTGCATGGTAAAAAATAATACCATGCAGTGATAGTTTTATTTTGAAAGCTGGTATGTTTTAATTGCGGGTGGCACATAGGTAGCGCATTTATCTAAGAGTGCCGCAATATTTTCGTCAACTAGCAATGTATCACGATTATGTGCTTGTAAAAATTGCTCATTCTGCATATGGTCAAAGAATGAAATGAGTAAATCATAATAATGATTGATATTCAAAATGCCACATGGCTTTTGATGAAGACCAATTTGATTCCATGTATATACTTCGAATAACTCTTCCAATGTACCTGGGCCACCAGGTAATGCGATAAAGCCATCAGCTAGCTCCATCATTTTACTTTTTCGTTCGTGCATCGTATTGACCACGATCAGCTCTGTTAAATGCTGATGGGAGATTTCTCGCTCCTCCAGTAATGTAGGAATAACGCCAATGACCTTACCACCTTCCTGCAGAACTGTATCTGCAACTGTACCCATGATTCCAACACTAGCTCCTCCATAAATTAAGGTAATTTGACGCTTGGCTAATTCCTTGCCAAGTTGAATAGCCCCTTCACGATAGGCCTCTGAAGCTCCAATGCTTGATCCACAAAATACTGCAATACTATTCATATATAGCTCCTCCAAATCTAATCTGATTGTTTCCTCCGATTAACAGGGAATAACACAAATAAATGAAAATCTACCTGTACCTCTCAATTCTACACACCAATCAGTGATAAAAATGTCCACTGATAGAAGTTTCATAGTATAGTATAATTTAATTTTGAGAGGAATGAAATGGAGGACTGAAAATTGAAAATAAATGAATTCCAGCAATGGATAAAGGAATACTATGATACGCGTGGATGGTCTGAATTGAATATTTTTACTCGTATTGGTTTTCTTGCTGAAGAAACAGGAGAAGTGGCAAGAGCTATTCGAGCTTTAGAAATTGGCAGAGACAGACCAGATGAAAAGGTTCAATCGTATGAAGAAAATAAGCAAGAGTTAATAGAGGAGCTTGGCGATGTTTTAGGGAATATTATTGTAATCGCTAATAAGTATGATATTTCCTTAGAAGAAATTTTCAACGCTCATCAAGATAAGCTAATGAAGCGTTATCAGGATTGAAAGGAGAAATTAGATGGACTATCAAGTTGAAATTTTACAAGAGAAGCACGATGCTTTCACTAATTTTTTAAATGCTAAAATTCGTGACTATAATGATGAACATTCACAATACCATCAGGAAAGCAGACAAAAGGGTTCGATATGTCCCTTAAATCTCATCGTCACTGATAATGAGCAACAATGGATTGGCGGCATCACGGCAGAGGTTTATTGGGGATGGGTTGAAATTAATAAGTTTTGGTTTAGTAAAGATTACCGTGGAAAAGGCATCGGTGGACAGTTATTAGACACAGCAGAAAAAACAGCCAAGGAAATGGGTGCAACAAGAGCATTGTTAACTACATATGAGTTTCAAGCACGTACATTTTATGAGCAGAGAGGTTATCAGGTTGTTGGAGAAATAAAAGATTATCCGCCTGGTAGTAGTTATTATACAATGGTGAAATTACTTGATTAACACAAATTGTTACTGATTCATAAGGTATATGAAGGGTATTTCAATATCGTATTAAAAGAATTAGATGAATAATAGTTAATATTGAGTCAATGTGATTCTATATCGCATTGGCTTATTTTTTAATATCAGGATCAATTACAAATAGGAGGAATGTACAATGTCACTTCGTATTACTAAAGAATTAAATATTCAGGATAAGCAATATATTAACGACGAACTTTACAGGTTTAATTTAAAACATTTTCCACAAGATTTGCGAGGAAGGTATGAAGAAATCTGTCTATTTCTTAAGGATGATAAAGGACATGTTCGAGGTGGGATTCTTAGTGAGATATGTTGGAACTGGTTGGAAATTCATACTTTTATAATAGATAGTGGAGTAAGGAAATCGGGTTACGGTACTAAATTATTATTAGAGCTTGAAAACATTGCAATAGAAAAAGATTGTGATTTCATTAAAGTAGATACTTTAAGTTTTCAAGCTCTAGAGTTTTATAAAAAGAATGGTTATCAAGTGTATGGTTGTATAGATAACGTAGGTAGAGAATTTAAGCATTATTATTTGAAAAAAGATTTAAAGGAAATTTGAATGATTATAATGCTATATGTAACATTTTACTGAATTGGCATTGTAATACGCTTTAATACATAAGAGCTATAAAAATATATAGCTGAAAGATGACTAAAAAACACTCCCAAATGTCAAACTTATAAAAAAGGGGAGATTTCGTGTGTATTCGATGTCGAATTTTAAATTACTTGTTGAAAAGCAAGCAGAGATTGATACTATTTATCAGAATTGTGATGACTTAATACAATCAACGGTAACACCTAAAATGGACGAGGAAGTTAATAAATTATTAGATGCTATGGATAAAAAATTAACAGAACAAGGCTTTACCATTACTAAGACATCCACAGGATTTATTGCCAAGTATCAAGAGGCTGTTATCAATATTGATAAGCATTCTAAGAATTTGGAGGAATGCTTTTTCGTTAATTTAAATAATTATGCTGAAGATCAAGTTTCCATAGTTTTAGATATGACAGATTCGATGATACCGAAGATATCCAATAATCTTGATGGCTACTCAGAAATTATCGAGCAGATGACGGATAAATTAAAGAAAGCTAAAAGTCTTGAAAAAGCCTGTATGTCACCGAAATTTATTTATAAGACACAGAGCAATATGGTTTTTCATTCTGCTGAGGAAGTTGTTGATCACTATTTTCAATAACAGGAAAGCCACCCCGAAAAAATAGGGTGGCTTATAGTGGAAGTTCTAATGCTTAAATATGCCCGCTACTATATTTAAACTATAAATTTTCTTCCGAAGAATAACATAATCATTGTTAAAATCACGAAATATAGAGGCATTGTGAGTAAGGAGCCATTATGCAAGAGACTCATGCCAGAAGTTATAAGACTCACTAGCAGGTAATAGCCTAAACTGAAAATAGCACCTGCTGTACCAATCACATCTTGAAAGCTGACAAGAGCTAAGCTTAAGCAATTGGGCAAAGCAATACCTGCCCCTAATAACATTATAAATATAGTACCTATTATGCTAGTAAATAGTACATGATTAGAAAACGGTAATATACTAACGATTAATTGTAAAATAGCGCCAGCAATCATCACATAGCAGCCTAAATGGATTACTTTTTCAGGCTTGAAATTGATGACGAGTCTTTTAGAAATCATTGCTCCAATAATAGAAGCAAGTGCCACAAAGATGCCAAGAAACCCATAGAGACCTGGAGATATATGAAAGTGCTCAATAAAAATAAATGGTGCCTCAGCATAGTAACTGAATAACAAACCATTTATGCCACCAATTAACAAGCCAAAAACAAGGACTTTAGGAGATGAAAGAATGCGCTTTACAACTGGAATAATAGCGATTCTTTTTCTCGTTGATCTATCTGTTGTTTCAGGAAGCCTCAAATAGGTGTAGATAAAAAGCAACATACTCATTGCAACGAGAACAAAGAAAACGGCTCTAAAGCCAAGTGCTTGATCGACCCAGCCACCAATGAGTGGTCCCACTGCAGGGGTAAAAGCAATGACGGCAGAAATTTGTGCAAACATTGCATGTCTTCTACTACCAGAAACACTTTCCCGTAAAATTGTTTGCGTAATAATGGAACCTGTTGCTGCTCCAAAAGCTTGAATAAATCGACTAACCAATAGAAAAGATATCGTTTCAGCATAAAAACACATGAAACAGCCAATTCCGTAAAAAATTAAACCGCCTAACATTGCCGGTCTACGTCCAATAAAATCAGAAAGCCATCCCCAACAAAATACACCTATGGCAAACCCTATAAAATAAATACTTAAAGTGAGCTGTACGGCACTATTTGAAGTATTCAATGCATGCGAAATATCAGGAAGAGACGGAGAATAGATTGTCTCACTAATCTGTGGAAATGCCACAAGTACAATCATTAATAGTAAAGATGGTGCTACATGTTTTTTCAACTTATTGCCCTCCTACAAGCAAAATCTACTTTTTAATGAAAGAGTAGATTAGAGTAGCTAGGGAAAAGGCGGGACCATTATTAGTATACGTTCATAGGATGTCATGTTATCACCTTAATATGCTTGAAGTAGGAGTGCATAGTCATATATAGTATAATTTAACTTTATATATATAGCAATAATTACTATGAATAGAATAGATTGAAGGAGGGGTTATATGTTTCCGATTTTAGAGACAGAAAGACTTATTTTACGTGAGCTGACACTGGAGGATACAAGAAGCATTTTTCATTGTTTTTCTCATAAGGAAGTGACACGATATTATGGGCAAGAACCATTTACAGAATTTAAGCAAGCAGAAAAATTAATAACGCTTTTTTCAAAAAACTTCACTGAAAAAAGGGGGATACGTTGGGGCATCGAACGAAAAGGAACAAAGGGAATTATCGGTACTGTTGGTTTCAATGTTTGGTCTCCAACACATAAACGAGCCGAAATTGGCTATGAAATTCATCCAGATTATTGGCGAAAGGGCTATACATTGGAAGCGGTAACTAAAGTAATTTCTTATGGCTTTAATGACATGGGGCTAACGCGAATAGGAGCTGTTGTATTTTTAGAAAATGAGGCTTCTAATCAATTGCTTATGAAAATAGGGTTTCAACAGGAAGGAATTCTTAGAGACTATATGTACCAAAACGGTGAGGCATACGATACATTGATTTATTCCATTTTAAAGGCTGAAGCTCATCATCTTATTTAACACCATTTATTGGTTATTAAATAGTGATATTGTAGTAGTTTTGTAGATTCATTTTTCGGTTATAGTGCTAATAAGAAGCTAGGTGTTAGGAAAGAAAAAATAGGAATAGGTTAGGGGCTTTATACCGATGGAATTACAATATAGTACAGCTTATTTTCAAAAGTTAGATTTGCTAGAAGGGTTATACTTAGGTCAGGCGTCATTAAGAGAAAAGATGCAGACCAAAAATGGAAGCGCTCGTTATGGGGAACGCTTTGAACAAATAGAAAAGGCTATTGTGAAACTAAATAAAGAAATTAGAATATTAGAACGTCACATCATTCAGTCTGTAGATTCGGTTATAGTTTGATCATTATAAAAACAACTCATGCTAATATTTATGAATGGCATGAGTTGTTTATTGTGATTTTGATAAGTTTAGCTTATCGAAAATGATAATTAACATTAATTTTTTTTATGTTTAGAAGAGGTTTACAATAAGAATACAAGATTATCCATATAAATTTTGAAAAGAGTGATGAAGATGGGCATTGATTTCCACAATATGAACAATCAATCAACGTATACAACTCGGTATGCAGATTTCTCATGGATGGAAACGATTAAAAAGCTTGTTCCGTTAGTAAATATTTCTAGAGCTGCTGATATTGGATGTGGTGGAGGAATTTACTCTAGGGCATTAGTAGAATTGGGCGTAGCTTCTGTCATTGGTGTAGATTTTTCTAAGGCTATGTTGGTGGGAGCGAGGGAAAATTGTAAGGATTATCATCATATTACATTTAAGCAGGGAAATGCATTGGATACAGGCTTAGACAACAGTAGCTTTCAGGTAATTCTCGAACGAGCATTAATTCATCATATTCAAGATTTAAAGGCATGTTTTCAAGAGGCGTATCGAATATTGGAGGATGATGGAATCTATATTATCCAGGATCGTACACCAGAAGACTGTCTTTTAAAAGGCGATGCCAGTCATATACGAGGTTATTTCTTCGAGTATTTCCCTAAATTAAAGGAGCATGAAATAACGCGTAGACATAGTAGTGAAAAAGTACTGGAAACACTAAAGGAAATTGGATTTAAGGAGATACAGGAAGTCAAGCTGTGGGAAACAAGAAAAGTCTATGAGAAAAAAGCACAATTACTCCAAGATATTAGGAATAGAACAGGTAGAAGTATTTTACATGAATTAGAAGAGGAAGAGCTGCAACAATTAGTAAAGCATATAGATGATTCACTGGACACAGACAGTACGATAGTTGAAAAGGATAGATGGACCATTTGGAAAGCAGTGAAATAAAGATAGTTTTTAGGTTTTTTTATCATCGAGGGATAATCCAATCCGTATTTACGATTGATTAACCCTATAATTTTAAATTAGCTCTCGTTTTGCTTTTAAACGAGAGCTTTCACTATTAGTCACCAGCTAGAGTGAGGAGGTAATTGTCTCGATCCTTTTCGTCCTGCATTTTATTATCAATGAGCATCGCACCGTACCATACCTTTGTTCTATCATTATCCACTAAAAATTGAATATTCACTTTCTTTTCTTTATGACTTATTGGACAATCTCCTTTAAACTCTACAACCTTTTGCCCTTTTTGCGTTTCAAAATATACCCAGTATGGATTTTTACAAGCACTTGCCAATCCAGATTCTAACGATTTTTGATTGTTTTCAAAGGAATAATTTTTAACGTATGTAATATATTCATTATCTGTAATGTCCTTTTGTGGACCGTAAAAGTACCAAAATACCCCTAAAATCCCAATTGGCACAATCCATAATATATTCCTCTTGCTTAATTTCCCCATGTTTGCATCCCCCTTTATTTAGCTATTTTATCACCTTTATACCGATTTTTGCTAGCTTACAATAATATTTACTATTTTTTTGTTTTATTGTCATAGTGAGTCTAAGGGATGATGTTCAGTTATATAATACGAGGGTGATTGTTCTACTTTAAGAAGGTATTTATGTAATCATTATAATGGCATTGTTTTTCATTCTGCTGTTGCTTGTTTAGAAATTGTTCAGAACAATATGTTATTTTATTAATGTAACATGATAAATGTTATTCATTGCGCAAAAAGATTGGACTCAAATGATGTGAGATTTGAGTCTAATTTTTTATTTTTAGGAATTTTAACAAAGAGCTTCCATTCAATTTTGAGGCAAAATTTATAAAGCTGTTTGAGGTAATTTAGCTATTTAACAACGTAATTCCAAGCATTCAATGGAGACTAAGCTGATGGAGGGAACTAAAATGGCTATAATCTATCAATTTTCAAAAAGAACATTTCGGGATATAACAAATGAAGGTGTCGTTGACGTAGATAAAGTTACAGCTGATTTTATTGGAAGCGTTATAAAAGTCTACGAACGCAAAGGGACAATAATTGTACATATTAAAGATAAAAAGGTGAATCATGTGAGCATTTCTAATACTAATGGCCAGGTTAAGGAATGGGAAATTAAATACGCAATAGAACAGATTTTAAAAAGTGAAATTAAAGATGTGTTTGTACATGTCAGTAGAACTGGAGTAATTCATGTATGTACAAAAGAGGACAATACTTTTATCAAATAGGTACACTCATTTTGCTGTAATCAAAATCTTACATACATATTTGACTATTCTAAAAGATATCGAGTGTAGTTTCCTCGATGTTTGGAGATAGTCTAAAACAATTTAGAAGTTCTTTTTATTTTTCTTATATTTTTTTGCTGATAGTAAATAATACATAAGAAATCTGATTATAAGGGGAATATTCTAAATGTTAAAAAAGCCGAAGTCCATTACATCACCTAAAAAATTCATAGTGGGTCAAAATTTATTAGAAGTATTATCTAATTACACAAAGATTTATGGTGACCATGCTTATGTAATATGTGATGAGTTTATACTTGAACGAGCAAAGGAAGAAGCTGGTAGGTCTTTTGAAAATGAGGGATTTAAAAGTGAATTTGTGAAATTCAATTATGAAATTACACAAGAAGAAATTGATAAACACCGAGAGGCGGTAAGACAATCAGGTGCAAATATCATTGTGGGTATTGGAGGGGGAAAAACATTAGATACAGCTAAAGCTGCTGCTTATTATGAGCAATTACCTGTTGTAATTTTTCCAACTATAGCTTCAACCGATGCACCATGTACAGCACTCGCTGTTATTTATCATTCTGATGGTTCATTTGATCGTTATTTGTTCTTACCCTCAAACCCAGATATTGTGTTAGCTGATACAAAGATATTAGCAGCTGCACCAACACGTTTTTTTGTAGCTGGTATTGGTGATGCTCTTGCTACTTATTTTGAAGCACGAGCATGCTACCGTAAAAATGGTGATAATTTGGTGAATTTAAAGCCAACACTATCGGGACTTGGAATTGCTAAAATGTGTTATGACACTATTTTAGAATATGGTCTACAAGCTAAAATTGCCGTGGATCAAGGAATTACTACGCTTGCAGTTGAAAACACAATTGAAGCGACCATATATTTAAGTGGTGTTGGTGCTGAAGCTGGTGGCTTAGCTGCTGCACATGCAATTCACAATGGAATGACCGCCGTTCCATCCCTTCACCGTGCACAACATGGTGAAAAAGTAGTATTTGGTTTATTAACACAGCTTGTTTTAGAAAGTGCACCGAAAGAGGAAATTGCAACTGTTATTCAATTTATTAAAGAAATTGGTTTACCATTAACCTTAAATGATCTTGGTATGGATGAATTCCGAGAAGATGAATGGAGAAGTGTAGCAGAAACTGCATGTGCTGAAGAGGATACCATGAAGAATATGCCACATCCAGTTACTCCTGATGATGTGTATCAAGCAATTATTGCTGCAAATGCATTAGCAGAACATTATAAAAATGAAGTGAACTCCCAAAGTTGATTTTAATGGATATGAAATACAAAAATAAACAAAAAGCATATCTTAGGATTTCTAAAATATGCTTTTTTGATTTATTTTTTATGCTCTAAAATTGGATTTAGATAAAATTCAAAGGAAAAAGTCCCGTTGAATATGTAGAGATTTTGAAAAAAGTCCAACAACAAAGTAAATATATGCTTATAATTCTCGATGAATACAAGAGAAGCTTTTTTTTGGAAAGCAGACAATCAAAAAGGGAAACAAGGGGGCGCTTACTTTGCTTGAATGGACTAGTGATACATGGGGGAAGCTGATGGGACCTTATGGATCTGGAGAGAACGTACCAATGCTGCTACAGCAGTTGATGCAGGAGTATAACCAAGAAACGGCTGATGAGCTCTTTCAGGAATACTTGTTTCATCAGAACACGATTTATACGGTCACATATGCGTCTGTTCCTTATTTAGCAAAGATGGCTCGTATGACGAAAGATCCTGAAGTGCAGCGCCATCTTTTTATTACATGCGGCATCATAGAAGCAAGCCGTGACAAGAACGATTCAATGCCGTATCCTACAGCTTGGGTGGAACTCGCTGAGGATGTGGGAGCATCAATCTGTGAGGACATCTACAGTGGATATATTGAGGCCATACGTGATATAGCTTCTTTAAGTGAAGAGGTGGTTACCCACACTGCTCTTGCTCCAATTGATGATGTAGAGAAACGTTATATTCTTATCGCAGATTCAGCCTTTCGGGGATCAAACAAATTGGCGAATATGCTGTTAACATTTACGGCAGGGGATGAGTACATTGCAGTGTGTCAAGAGTGCAACCAGGAAGTATATTTGTGGCCGAATGAAGAGGATGGGCACATACAGGCATTTGCGCAAGACCCTGTGTTTGAAGAAGAACAACAGGCTCAAATAGTTATACCTGCATCTCAGTATTTGGATGCAGATCAAGCGATGTTAGCGGATCAAGTGATGGCGATTGGCGAACACGGTCTTGCTCGCCATTTGCCATATCTGGCTGGTGAGACAAACTGTCCTTCATGTGGAGTGAACATACCAATTTGGCAAGCACTGCTCTCGATATTTGACTAATTAGTTAGTTTACTAGTTTAATGGAAGCGCTGAATTTCTATGGAGTAGTTAGATGAAACGGCAATCCAAGGAAATTTGTAATTTATCGTTTATAAAGTGTTACTGAAGCGGTAACTATCGTGGTAGTATCATAGTTTCTAAACCTCAAATTTAAAAAGAGAAAGATGGAATAAATAGTTAATCTTTCTCTTTTGAAAATCTAGTAGAATAAACCCACTATGTGAATTATTTTGATTCATCTTTTTCAACTGGATCTATATACTTTGTCTGTTCCTGTAAATCTTTATCACTGTTTGTATTGTTAGTTCCTCTAGTTAAATCGTCAAATGGTGTATACATATTGATGATTTTCTTTTTCTTTATAACAATATTGAATACCCCGAAAATGATTAATCCGATGGACATAACTCCAATTACAACAACAATAGCAGTAATTATTTTCAAAACCTCCTTTGTTTTATTAATTATATATTAACAATATTTTTTGTAGAATAAAAAATAATAACACGCCAAATACCGCCAATGCCAATGGCGGTATTTGGCGTGTTTTATTGTATAGAGCGCCAAAAAAGTGGCGGTAATATTTCGTTGAATTACCAAAATAAGTAATGGTAAGATTAGCTTAACAAACTAGTGAAACCATCTAGATTAAATTTTATATTATAAAAGGTAATGAATATGAAAAAGTTCTATGTGCTTTACTATTAGTAATCTTAATGGGAATTACCACAAACGCAGGCTTTGCTAAAACAATTGAGCCCGAAAAGAATGATGGTAATTATGAAATAACTGATGAAAAAGTTATTGATCAACAGGAAATTAATGGGAGATTGAAGGTTGTCTTTGATTATCTTAATGAATATGCCAATGACGTAGATTTTAATGGACAAAGTCATTTAATATTTGAGATACCTATTGAAGAGAATATTGTAGTATATGCTAAAATCTCCAATCAAGAAGCATTAAAAGCAAGAGCAATTGGTAGTAGTTCTTATTCTGTAAGTGAAAATACAACATACAATTACACACTTACATTAAATAATATAGTAGGTACTGGAGACACTACAGTTTATACTCTAAATTATACTACTGGAGACCCTGTATCTTCAGGGAAAGATGCGTATAGGCTAACTGTTAATAAGGTTTCCATTAAAGGGACTGCCCCTTCAGGTTATACTTTAGGAAATAATGATACTTGGATTGGTAATACAAACGGTAACCTCATAGTAGATACAGGTGGTTATATAAAATATACACGTGTACTTTGGGCATATAAAACTGTTAATTTTAATAAAGTTAGTCTTAGTAGTGTTGTAGGAAGCAAAGTAGTAGGAGACTATTCATATGATGTTAACTAAAAATGGATGAAAGTGATGTACATGAAAAATAAAACTATATTAATTCTAATCTTATTACTATCCTTAGCTGGTATGATCTATTTTCTTATTGAAAAACAAGCTGTAGCAGGTTCGAACACTCCAAATGTTAAGGTAGAGATGCGCGAAGAATTACCAAATGGAGAGAGTAAGGTTGTAAAGCCCATTTACGAAATTGATGAGCAAATGCAAAATTGGCTCAATAAAAAAGGAGAAGAATTAACGACCAATATTGCGAATCAATTAAAGGTAGATCGTAAGAATGTTAAGTTGGTATTAGCACCTATTGCTACTGGGGAAAATAAAATGTTAGATGTATCTTGTTCGGTTGTCCTGCTTAAGTCAAAACTAGCATTAGGCGATGAAAGGATTCAAAAAGTAGTTGAGGAGATAATCGATCCAATTACTAACCAAACAGATGCAAGGGCAACAATTCGTACAGAGAATATTGTTATTACAAATAGTAATAACGAAGTTCTTCATTAAAAAAAAGGGGGGATTCTCCTTCATGTTCATGACACTAACTACAACTACAATTGTCACATATTTAACACTAGCAAGTTTATTATTCACTATACCTCAAGTAAGGGAGTTAAAAGTCGAAAACAAAAAACTAAAAGAAGAAATAGAAAAGATAAAGAAGCAGATGTCAGATTCCAAATAAATAACAAGAAGAGTTTTACAAAACAATCGGACCATATAATTTGACTTTACTTATAATTCCATATATTCTATTAAATGTAATTAATTGGAGGAGATAAACTTAAAAATCAAATTACAAGATTTGCTTCCTGTTTTTTTGGTTAAAAAATCTAACTAAAGGATGTGGTTACCATGAAGAAAAACATAAAGAATAAAATTGTAGTTCTAATGTCTGCAACGTTGTTCTTATCGGCAGTACCTTTTAGTTCTGCTAACGCAAGCGAACTTCCAACAAAAGTTATCGAGGAGTCATCAAGTTTAAATAGCAGCGAGCTCTCCTTATTGGTAAATGAGATTTCCTCACAATTCGCAAATGAAAACAATCTAACTAAAGAACAAGAGATTCAGTTTGAGCAGGAGTTTAATAAACTTTTGAAAGATAATGATGGTGAATATCGTGCAACCTCGGGTCCTCTAAAGGATCTCACAGCGATAATAACTGGTTTGGTTGCTGCAGGCGGCGCTATCGTTGCAACTACTTACGGGCTCGGCAAATATGTAGGTCAGCAATTAGAGGTTAAATATGGCATTACTCCTGCACATTACAAAAGTTATAAGTATGTATATCAAGCTGCTATGTATCTCGTCGCTGGACCTATAGCAGCACAAGGTTTAGATGACTACTTCTATGGTATTTAATTTATTTAATAGGTTTTAAAGTGCATTCCACAATATTTTGCTAAAAAAAGGGTCGCAATCGCTGCTCTTTTTTTTTCGGTTTGGATTATAAAGACAAACTACGAGAGTGTACGAACACTCCCAAAAACTTCGTCTTCACTTGGCAGGAATTTTCCTACGACCTTTACAGTTTCCCAGAGTTTTTTTCAAAATATCCTCCAAAATCTATTGTCGTTTTACTCGAATATTAAAACGGACAGTTACAGACTTTTTTCTAGTAAACCCGGTTCAATTATGTGAACCCATGAATGAGGAATAGAAATATGAACAAATCAGCGTTCCAACCCCTGACCCCTCTTTTTTTTATCTTTCCAACCCCTTATCACGTTCTTTACTCACTTCACGCTTATGAGCCTTCTCAAATTCGCCCCCAGGCGCTTTTTGTTTCACCTTATCTATCAAACTCTTAAAAGCATCTTTAAAGGCCATAGCATTGCTTGTACGCTCTTTACCAAATTTTTTTGGCAAAATTTGGTAAAGAAATTTAATTTCAGCCTTTAAATCGCTTATATATTCCGTTAAAACCCTATTGTCGTTTTCGAGTCGTCTGTTTTCAGTAGAAACTTCTTGAAAGCTGTCATAAAGACTATCAACTGCTTCACTCAACTCTTTATTTTCTGCTCGTAATTTTTTATTTTCTTGCACCAAATCCGTTTTCTGCAGACGCTCATAATCTTTTTTTACTTGGTACGCTGCATTCATCATTTCTTGCATGTTTTTTAATTCTTTAGCTGTCACAATAAGATTTTCGGTTTCCTTCTCAATAACCTCTGATTTCCCAATCATTCTCTGTATTACTTCGGTTTTGACCTCTTTACCCTTCGTGCGGATCTTCACCTGTCCGTCACCAGGAAGTTTTTCGCTCAATGTTAAAAACTCTTTTTTCTTGTCTCCAATCTCTTTTTCTAGCAGAGTACTCTCTTGTTGCAAATGCTCTAAATCATTTTCTTTCTCTGCAATTTTCTTCTGAACTTCTTTGTATTCATGAATATTTTCAATGTTTTTCTCTTTCGTTTTGCCACTGGCACGTACAATTAATCAATAAAGAAGACAGACAGCCGTTTGAATTGAACCTTGTATGAAATTACTCAGGGTTTTTTTCATTTAGATTAAATCCTACCAAACTATATTTTTATGATTTGAGAACAGAAAGGCAAGTTAGAGCAATTATCGAAAAATGATGTTAGGTCTGAATGGTATTCGAAGTTTAAAAATAATATTTGCCTTGATGATGAAGCGTATTTAGATGATTTCCCTAATGGATACTGCTTTTTTGTTGAGCTTTGGGAAAGCGAAAAAGGTGCTCCCATTTTGGTGTTATTCCAATGTCATTAAGAGTCCAAAAAAGATTAATGAAATATGATTTTGAAATTAATATTCAAATCATTTAATTCCTTATTAGGGCAAAAAAATTAGAATTTGAGCTAGTTTATATCGACACCTAAAATTAAATTGTCAAAAAATGAAGGAGATTAAGCTTGTTTTTAGCAAAATCAACTCCTAATATATTAAATTTTAGCATTTTTTAGAAAATGAAGTTGAAAAATTGGATAATAAAAGTATAATATAGGTATAGATACATTTATGGATTATTAATCCATAATATTAGAAAATGTAACTATAAAAACTAATGAAATGAGGAGATTTTATGATTAACGTGATTCAGTATTTGGAAAAAAACCCGTCGCTACTTACATTGTTAAAAGAAAATAAGGCTTCTCTAGTTGGTGTTACAGAGCTTGAGCAGAAGGCAATCATAACATCCTTTGATGAGGATGAGACATGTTTAGAAAATGGCGTTTGGCACTAAACTTTTTAAAAAATAATTGGCTATGGCTTACTATAAGTACATATCTTATATTAGGAAGCTATTTGCTTTATGTTACTTATAGTACGCCCTATTTGGGCATTCAATTGAAAGAAGAGAATGGACAATGGCTAATAATTGAACCATATTCTAAGGAATGGGCAAATAAGCAAAGGATTTCAGCTGGGGATATTATTTTAGAAGTTGATGGTAACAATATTAAGGAATTAAATATTATTAATTATGATCCTGTAATTAGAGTAGCTAAAGAGTTAACGTTGGAGAAGCAAGAAAATGGACAGTTAATTCATTTACAACTAGCACCATCGGATATTCCTGAACAACTTTTGTATTTATTTTTTTTACCAGCATGTTATTTTTTATTAAGTTTAATTGTTTCTCTCTACTTATATAAGAAACAAAAGAATTCAAGTTTAATAAATTTACTTATTCTGTTTATTCTTACAGTATCGTTGGCTTATGTTAGTATTGGTGCATCAGCAAGGTTAGATAATGTTGGGACAGTTGTGAATCGAAGTAGTATGATACTTTGTCTTGTTCTTTTGATTCACTTTTTAAGAAATTATTTTTTATTTTTGAATTTAAAATGGTTATTTATCTACAATATTAAAATAATATATATACTTCCTTTAATTATAGTTTCTTCTTTTAGTATTTTTAGCATCATCTACCCATTTACAAATACTTTATTCTCTATTTTTACCTTGTGGTTATTTTTTATTTTATTAATCATAATTTTTGGTATTTTAGGGATAGGCTACTCAAAATATAAAACCCCTCAATTGAAAATTTTTTTATTAGGTATTATTAGCCCTTTCTTACCATTTCTTTTTTTGTTTGCCATACCGCAAATTATTTTTCATAAATATATACTTTCTGCTGATATATGCTCCTTATTTTTAATGCTTATACCATACAGTTTTATATTTACACAGCTCACTGAACGTATATTTGATATGGAGTACTATATAACTCGTTTTCGTCATTATTTTAATTTTTCATTTGCTTTTACAGTTTGGCTATTAATAGGTCTCTACTGGATAACTGATATAGCTATTTCAAGAATGTCGGAAATTTTCTTTTTTTCCTTCCTCTCATTAATAACCCTGTTCTATTTTAAAGAAAAAATAGATTATCATAAGCGAAAAATCCTTTTTTCAACAAAAGGAGATTATATCCATAGAATGTATACGACCATTGATAGTATTGGAAGAGTCGTAAAAATTGAAGACTTATTGGAGAAATTTGTTCATGAAGTTGCTTTACATCTTGAGATTAATCATATAGACGTACTAACTTATGATTTACAAACACAACAAATTACTTTTTTAAGCAAATCAAAAGAATATACACAAAATCAAATTGATGAAGTATTACTAGACAAACTAAGCTTGGGTGATATCAAGAAAACAGAGCATTTTTATATTGCTTTTATACACCAAGATGTAAATTATAAAAGAATATTAGTCGTAGATCATAATAAATCTATCTATCTAAAGGATGAGGAATTATTATGGCTTGAATTATTGCTTCTATATTTAAATAATTTTATAGAAAATACGAAAATGGTTGAAGATCTTTTAGAACAATTAAAGCATATGAAGGAAGCCGATAATAATCAGTTACCGTGGCTCAATAAGCTACTTTGGTTACGATTTGAAGAAGAAAAGTATCAATTGGCACAAGAGTTACACGATACGATTTTACAAGAACAGCTACATATTGCAAGGGAAATGGATGTAGTTATTCATGCAAAGAAAACAATAAATATACAAACGAAACTTTCAAAAGTTCATGACCATATGATTGCATCGTTAAATGATTTAAGAGGATATTGTGAAAATTTAAAACCGCCACTATTAGATACATTAGGTTTAAATGCAGCGCTTGAGAAACTTATTCAAAAAGTTCATAAACGTGCAGAATTTGTTTTAATTTACACCATTGATCGTCTTTATTTAGAGGATGAACGTTTAAACTTAATGATTTATCGTCTTTTCCAAGAGCTATTGAATAATGCCTTGAAACATTCGCATGCTAACATTGTTGAAATTCATCTCTTAGAAGCCAAAGAGGGTTTTGAAGTCAATTATTTTGACGATGGTATAGGATGTAAAATGGATGAAATCATTCTTGCCGATTCAATGGGGATTAGGGGGATGCAAGAGAGGGTACGGGCCTTTAATGGCAAGTTTTCTATCAATACCAATATAGGAGATGGAATGTCCATTCGAATTAAGGTAAATGAAAGAGAACAAACCAATTCCGATGGCTACAATACTTATCATAGATGGCCAACCCCTAGCAAACAGCTCAGTTGAGAACGCAATTATTGAAGTTCAGAAATATCAAACTTAATACTTCATAAAGAAAGAATCGAATTTGATTAATTTTTTCAAAAACAGATTCTTTTTTTATTGTAAAAAATGATTTTTTGAAGATCTTTTAGATAATTACTGCAAATAAGTTATCATTTATATAAGCTTCATAATGGAGCAGCCTATTTACCATTTTACAGTTTCATTAAAACCCACCTGCTATTCTAACTCCTTTTAACGACCATAAAATTACAATTTTTTTAAAATGTTCTTTTCCACTTTCTGTTTCCACTATAATTTCTGATCGCCTACTTTATTAGTTGATTATACACTAATATATCCATCCTTTATTTCTACCCACTCGTTTATAGACAGCATTCCAGTACGTATTATTGAGTTAAAATCAACGAATCTTTTATGATATTCCTGCTATCTATCAAAGGTATCTTAAGAAAATATTGTATTATGAATATAAAGAATATTTTAAATATTAATTTACATTTAAAAAAATTATGATAAGATTGTAATAAATTACTGTTATACAGTAATTATTCTTCTTTTATGAGAAAGGAGTTAAGTTATGGAAGAAATTTTTCAAAAAATAAAGCAATTAAGATTTGAACAAGGTATGACTTTAAAGGAATTGAGTGAAAAGACAGAATTATCGGTTAGTTTCTTATCCCAAATTGAGAGAGGGACATCATCTTTAGCTATTACCTCATTAAAAAAAATTGCTGACGCATTTGGTGTGAAGATGATTCATTTCTTCGAGGAGACGGAAGATCTAAATTACGCAGTGAAAAAGCAAAATCAAAAACCTTTTAAAATAGAAAGCTCTGATTCTACTTATGTAAGGTTGAGTAATAACTTTCCAGATAGAAAAATAGAGCCATTTCTCGTAACAATAAAACCTTTACAAAAAGAAAACGAACCATTTAAGCATCCGGGTGAAGAGTTTTATTACGTTCTAAAGGGGGCTGTATTATTCACAGTAGACCAGACGGAATACTATTTGCGTGAAGGAGAAGCCATCCATTTCCCTTCAAATCTAACTCATATATGGGAAAATCCTTTAAACCAAGAAACTGTATTACTTTCCGTAATCACGCCAGTAATTTTTAATTAAACGAGTAAGGTTTCCCTGAACAAAAAGGGAATTTTAGAATGGATTTATATAGTGAATGAAATGTTCCTCAAGCAAACTTCTGTTTAATTTTCTGAATTATCAGTCTATTAATTCGTCGTTATTTTAAACAATATATTTTTGAAAGAGGTGAAACTGATGACATTACTAAAAGTGGAGGATTTGACGATTAAATTCAAGTCACGCCAAGGTGTTGTCAAAGCAGTAGATAATTTAAACTTTGAATTAGCCCAAGGGCGTTCATTAGGAATCGTTGGTGAAAGTGGTAGTGGCAAAAGTGTTACATCCCTTACGATAATGGGACTTTTACAAAATGCTAATACTGAAATCACAGGAAGTATTGATTTTAATGGTTTAGATTTGTTAAAACTCTCACCTCGTGAAATGAGGAAGATTAGAGGAAATTCTATATCAATGATATTTCAAGAGCCGATGACCTCACTTAATCCTTTACATACTTGTGGTAAGCAAATTATGGAGCCAATCTTGATTCATCAAAAAGATGTAAGTAAACAAGAGGCAAAAAAACAAGCAATTGAATTACTAAGAATGGTAGGAATCCCTTCTCCGGAGCAGCGATTTCATGAGTATCCACATCAAATGTCTGGTGGTATGCGACAAAGAATTATGATAGCTATCGCTTTAGCCTGTAATACCAAACTATTAATTGCTGATGAGCCTACTACTGCATTAGATGTTACTATTCAAGCGCAAATTCTAGATTTAATGAACAGTCTGAAGAAAAAGAGGAATATGAGTATTATTATGATCACTCATGATTTGGGTGTTGTGAAAGAAATGTGTGAGGAAGTAGTAGTTATGTATACGGGACAAATTGTTGAAAAAAGTCCAACTGAGTTAGTATTTGCTGATCCTCTTCATCCGTATACAAAAGGATTGCTTAATGCCATACCTAAAATTTCCAGTAAAGTAGAAAGACTTGAGGCGATTGAAGGTAGTGTCCCTGATGCGCTGAATATGCCAAGAGGTTGCAGTTTTCATCCTCGCTGTAAGTTCGCAACAGAGAGATGCATATTGGAATCCCCACCATTATTTCAACTAGAGGATGGTCGTGAAGTAAAATGCTTCATTTATGACGGATCTGAAAGGGGCCATGGTGAATGGGACAAAATAATTCCAATCATATAGCAGTGGGATTGAACAGTAATGGGACAGAAAATATCTTAGAGGTTTCACACTTGAAAAAGACCTTTCATATCAAAAGCCCAGATGGAAAAAAAGGCTTACTTAGAGCAGTAGACGATGTTTCTTTTACGATAAAAAAGGGTGAAACTTTTAGTCTTGTCGGTGAAAGTGGTTGCGGTAAAAGTACATTAGGCAGGACATTGCTTGGTCTATATACACCTGACCAGGGATCTGAAATTTTATTTAATGGCGAAGATATTACAAAGTTTTCAAAATCAAAACGGAAAAATTTTGCTAAAAAGGCACAGCTGATTTTTCAAGATCCATCTGCTTGCTTAAATCCACGTAGAACCATTAAGCAAATTTTATTAGAACCTTTCAAAATTCATAAAATACAAAATGGGGAAGCAAAAATTAAAGAGTTAATGGATATGGTGGGACTAGCAAATCGTTTCCTTGATAGATTTCCTCATGAAATGTCTGGAGGGCAGAAACAAAGGGTGGGAATTGCTCGTGCATTGGCACTAGATCCAGAACTTATAGTGTGTGACGAGCCTGTCTCAGCTTTAGATGTGTCGATTCAAGCTCAGGTCATTAACTTGTTAGAGGATTTACAGAAACAATTGAACCTTACTTATCTATTTATTTCGCATGATCTAAGTGTTGTTCACCATATTAGTGACCGAGTCGCTGTAATGTATTTAGGTAAAATTGTTGAATTGTCTACTCGCGATCAACTATATGAAAAAACGCAACATCCTTACACAAAATCGCTCCTGTCCTCTGTTCCAGATATCACTGATGTGCATCGAGAAAAGATTATTCTTACAGGGGATGTTCCAAGTCCATCTAATCCGCCTGCCGGATGTCGGTTTCATACAAGATGTCCTGTAGCAATGGATATTTGCAAAACACAGGAGCCTAACTTTATCGAAACAGATAGTAAGCACTTTGCAGCATGTCATTTGCAAACAAAGTAAAACTATAAATTTTTTATAAAAGGAGAACTTAGATGATGAAAAAAATTTCTTTACTTTCAATCCTATTGGTATTAGTTCTATCGCTTTTCGCCTGTAGTAAAGATGAAGGAAAAACAAATGAATCTGGAGGCACATCTAACACGGATACAATTGTTATTGGGGTTGCTTCCGACTGGAAAACATTAGATCCTGCTCGTGCTTATGAAGTGTTTGGGAATTTCTATTTCTATGCAACATATGAGAATTTATACACGTTGGAAGGGTCAGATCTAACTCCAAAGCCAGCACTTGCAAAAGAATATACAGTAGATGATTCTGGACTTGTGTATACATTTAAGCTGGACGAGGGTCGTAAATTTTCTAGCGGGAATGCTGTAACTTCAGAGGATGTTGTATTTAGTTTTAATCGTACAATAAATTTAAAAGACAATGCTTCTGCTCTTGCAGAGGGAGTTGCCAGCGTGGAAGCGCCAGATGACAAGACTGTAGTAGTTAATCTAAAGGAAAAGGATGCATCATTCCTATCAAAACTTACAAGTAATGCCTTTGCAGTTGTAGATAGCAAAGTGGTAAAGGAACAAGGTGGTTCAGATGCAGCAGATGGGGATGCAGCAACTGCTTACCTTGATGGGGCATCAGCAGGCAGTGGTCCTTATGTATTGAAGAAGTGGACTCCGAATACAGAGATGGTTCTTGAAAAGAATCCGAATTATACGGGTACTGTAAATGCGAGTAAGGTTATCATCAAAGAAATTCCAGATCCAAATACACAAATTAAAGCACTTGAAAAAGGTGAAATTGACGTAGCATTAAGTGTTGGACCTGACCAAGTGAAAAGCATTAAAGAGGGTGGAAATGCGAAGGTTGTATCTTCACCAACTTCAACAATTTCATTCTTATTAATGAATAATAGTACTGAAATAGGCAAAGAAATGGCGAATCCACTTGTTCAGCAAGCTGTTCGTTACGCACTTGACTATAAAGGCTTCCAGCTATTAGCGGGTGATGGTGCATTATTACCAATGTCATTTGTGCAAGATGGTTTTATTGGTGCAAAATCTAGACCAGATAATTATCAAGATTTAGATAAAGCAAAGGATTTGATGAAGCAGGCAGGCTATGAAAAGGGCTTTACAGTCCCTTTAACAGCTGCTAATTACGATTCAGAAGGACTTTCATGGGTAACGATTGCTGAAAAAGTAAAAGAAGATCTTGCAAAAATTAATATTAATGTTGAAATTCAAACTGGAGATGTTGGGGTTGTTATCGAAGACTATCGAAATGGAAAAACGCCATTCCTAGTAATGCATTGGTCACCTGACTACTATGATTTAAGCAACCAATTAGCATTTATTCCAGGAGATATTGTAGGAAAACGTGCGAACTGGGAGGCTTCAGCTAATGCTGAGTTAGTAAACTTAGCTGAACAAGCGAAGGTGGAAATTGATGTGACAAAACGTGCAGAAATTTCTGAGAAAATGCAGGAAATAATTGCTGAAAATAGTCCATATGCATTCCTAGTACAGCACCCTAAATCATTTGCTGTAGGTGCCAACCTTGAGGGCGTTACTTATAACGACCTTTATAAATTACGATTAAATGAACTAAAGCTGTCAAAATAATTTTTTACAAATAAGCAGCTACTCGTAGGTAGGAAACTATATACGGTAGCTACTTACCTGAGATGATTTACTGGAAGTTGTATTCTAGTTGGGAGTGTGATCCGAATTGCTTAGATTTATTGCTAGGCGTCTATTGTTTCTGCTTTTCTTATTATTTGGTGTGGCACTTTTCGTTTTTATTCTTTCGCATTTAGTGCCAAGTGATCCGGTCGCTGCGAATTTGAGCCAAAGTGCATTGAATAATCCTGAAATTGTTGCTGCTTTTAAAGAGAAGTGGGGACTAGATCAGTCGCTTTTTAGTCAATTACTTCTGTACTTCCAACACTTATTGACTGGTGATTTGGGTACATCAATACGAACAGGTAGACCTGTATTTGAAGATTTAATGCAGTTCTTCCCAGCAACATTGGAATTATCGATAGTGGCGATGGTGATAGCCTTAGTATTAGGTATTTTATTTGGGACAATTTCAGCTATTTTCAGAAATAAGGCTATTGACCATATCATTCGTACTGTTTCAATTAGTGGGGTATCTGTACCAAGCTTTTGGTTTGCTTTAATTATGCTTAATATTTTTTCTTCCGTTTTAGGCATTACGCCTGGACCAGGTCGAATTGATGCACGGGCAGCAACTCCTGAGGGGGGAACAGGATTACTTCTACTAGATTCGATGATGAGTGGGAATTTTCAATTATTCGGTGATGTAGCTATGCATTTGATTTTGCCAGGGACGGTGTTAGGATTCTTTACTATGGGATTAATTGCTCGTCAAACAAGATCTAATTTACTTGAAGTGTTGTCAATGGATTACATACGTACAGCTCGTTCTAAGGGTCTAAAGGAATCTGGGATTATCGTTAAACATGCGATTTCCAATGCAATGATACCGGTCATTACAGTTGCTGGAATAGGATTTTGTAATTTACTAGGTGGAATGGTGCTAGTTGAGAATATTTTTGCATGGCCAGGAATTGGACAATATGCCTACCTATCTGCCGTTTCACTCGATTTCCCAGCTATATGCGGTGTTTCATTATTAATTGCTTTTATTTATGTTGTTATTAATCTACTAATTGATATCCTTTATGGGATTATTGATCCGAGGGTGAGGTATAAATAATGAGAAAATTTAGCTCTTTTATCACTCAAAAAGGATTTCTTTTTAAACTGGGATTATTCATTTGTGCATTTTGGATAATCGTTGTCATTTTTGCGCCATTAATCGCTACACATAGTACAACTGTACAAGATTTAACCATTCGATACCAGCCACCGAGCTTTTCACATTTCTTTGGTACTGATGAGCTAGGGCGTGATGTATTCTCACGTGTTATGTACGGTTCTAGAATTTCTTTATCAGCTGGTGTTATTACCGTGATCATTGCCTTTTCTTTTGGTATTTTCTATGGGGGAATAGCAGGATATAAAGGCGGGAAAGTGGACGAGGTGATGATGCGTTTCTCAGAGCTTATTATGGCATTTCCACCACTAATTTTAGCGATGGTCATTGCAGCAGCACTTGGTCCAAGTATCATAAACTCTGTAATTGCAATGGCCATTATATGGTGGCCAAATTATGCAAGATTAATGCGTTCAATGGTTATCTCCTTAAAAGAAAGCGAGTATGTTACCGCTTCTCGTGTGATGGGTGCCTCACATGTTCGAGTTCTATTTTTAGAAATTTTACCGAATAGCTTTGGTCCATTACTGGTTATGGCAACACTTGATCTAGGGAATGCAATCTTGATGTTTTCAGGATTAAGCTTCCTTGGACTAGGAACACAGCCGCCTACACCTGAGTGGGGTTCAATGGTATCAGATGGGGCAAAGGTTATTCAAAATTGGTGGGTATCAACCTTCCCAGGGTTAGCTATATTCTCAATTTCAATTGGTGCTAACTTTGTAGGGGATGGTCTACGAGACTTCCTAGATCCAAAACTTCAAAAAGAATAGGTGGTAAATAAAATGGAAAAAATTAATATTAATCAAGTCGAGCCCATTGGCATGCCAATGTATGAAATGAAAAAATTTTTTACAAAACAGGGGAATTTTCAAGAAGTGAGCATGAGTGTTATTTCTCTGCTACCAGGCGAACGTGTTCCTACTGTGGGTATGAGCCGCCATGATGAAGATGAATATTCTTATATTTTCAGTGGAGAAATAGAAACATACAGTAATGGTGAATACAGTGTGGAAAAGGCAGGAGATGCAACACTAATTCCTGCTGGTGAGGAACATTGGTGCGTTAATAATAGCAATGAACCATGTATGCTTGTGTGCTTTATGGTGAAAAAAGCTGAATACTAATTGGCGCTTTTATTAAACTCCAATCATTACAGATAAAAAAAGAACTCATTTTGATTAATTTTTTCAAAATGAGTTCTTTTTTGATTAATATTAAAAGGAATACAGATAATGTTAATAAAAAAATTCAAACAATGTAGTTACTGAGGAAATTTAAAATTAATCTTATGCATTTTTATATCCCAAGTTAGGTGAGCATTAAAAGTCTTTTCACCTTTTTTAAACCCTTTTATTAAGTCCGTTTCACCAGTAGCCAATAGCTTTTTCAAGTTAGCTTGTGAAATGGTTTTACTGAGTATTTTTTTTGAAACCGTGAATTTACAGTTTACAGTTTTATAATTTGAGCAACCGTAAAAGGTACCATGATCTAGTATGGACCCACCACAGAGCATACATTTTCCAACAACTTTTTTTACTTTTTTATATTTTTTATTATAAGGATTATTTTCAGTAATTTTATCCACTTCATTTTGATCGAATGCCCATTCCTTTTCACGTTCATTGGCATCTGTAATCAATTTGTATGCTAGCTTTTTTACTTGCTCCATAAATACTTTAGGGGAAGCATTACCTTCACCTATTTCAGAAAGTCGTTGCTCCCATTTGGCTGTCATTAAAGGAGAAGTTAGTATGCTTTCACCTAAAGCCTCTATTAATAACATACCTTTAGTTGTTACAAAGACTTGGTTTTTCTTAATTTCGATATAGTTTCGATCCTTAAGGGTACCAATTATTCCTGCGCGTGTGGCCTCAGTACCTAAACCTTCAGTTTTAGATAAAATCTTTTCTAATTCGTCATCTTCTAAATGTTTGCCAGCTGTTTTCATCAATGTAATTAAATTACCCTCAGAATATCTATTAGGTGGCTGTGTTTCACCTTTTTTTACTTGAGTATTAGCAACTATCCCAAGTTCATTTTCTGAAAGAAGGGGAAGCAATTCATCTTCGTCTGTAGATGAGTTGTCTTTAGAGTGATAAATGACTTTACGCCAACCTTCTTCAATTTGAACTTTACCCTTAGAAATAAACTCCGCTCGTTTATCTACAAGTGAATGAATCGTTGTATAAGAAAAAACTGCATGGTTATAATGAGCCGCAATGACTTGTCTAACCACTAAATCATAAATTTTTTCTTCTTCCGAATTAAGCTTAGAAAAATTAGGGAACTGCTCTGTAATAATAATCGCATGGTGATCGGTAACTTTTTTTTCATTCACGTATCTTTTATTATTCATAATTGAATTTGTTGGGGGTGGAAGAAGGTTTTTATACTTATCAATTTTACTCAAATTTTCTAATATATTTGGTAGTGTTTTTGCTTCTTCATTCGTCAAATATTGTGAATCAGATCTTGGGTATGAAACTAAGCCCTTCAAATACAGTTTTTGCAGAATATCAAGCGTGTATTGTGGTGAAAATTTGTAGGCCTTATTTGCTGTTGCTTGTAATGCAGATAGGTTGAACAACAAGGGTGGAGCATATTCCTTTGTTTCTTTTTTTATACTTGAAATTTCTACACTTTTATTGTTACAGAAATGAGCGATAGCAATAGCCTGTCTTTCCTCTTGGACTCTTGAAATATTATTTTTATGCCATTTTGCCTTTAAAATTTTGCCTTCAAAATTAAAGTCTGCCTCAACTTCCCAAAAGGGTTCAGGTTTAAAATTTGCAATTTCATGCTCTCTTTTAACGATTAGTGCAAGTGTAGGTGTTTGCACCCGACCTATTGAAAAAACATCTTTTATACCATTTTTTTTGAGTAAGACGGTATATAATCTCGATGTATTTATTCCAATTAACCAATCTGCACATGAACGGCTTAATGCTTCGAAATAAATATCTCTAGTTTTCTCTTCAGGTAGTAGGTTTGAAAAGCCTTTTTTTACAGCATTTTCAGTTAAGGACGATATCCATAAGCGTTTCATCGGCTTTTTTACACCACATACTCTTAAAATTGTCCGAATAATTAATTCACCTTCACGACCCGCATCCCCACCAATAATGATTTCTTGTATATCAGGTCTTTTTACGAGACCTTTGATTACATTGAATTGCTTATATTTTGATTTCGTAACTTTATATTCGAATCGATCAGGAATAATTGGTAATGTTTCTAATGTCCATTTTTTCCACGTTGAATTATATTCTTCAGGGGCTTTCAATTCACATAAATGTCCTATTGCCCAAGTTATTAATGCACCGTTTGGAAAGTAAATGTTTGGCTTAACCTCAAGATAACCTGTTTTTTTGGTATAAGAAAATGGAGCAGCTAATTTTACTGCTTGGTCAGGTTTTTCTGCAATTACTATCTTCATATATCATTCTCCTATTACAACTACATATAAAATAATTATAAATTAATATTGAGTATAACTGCTAGAACAATAATTTTATGTCTAACTTTAGATATATAAATGGATAATAAAGTAAAAAATATAGTAACAGATTAAAAGATAAGCAAGTTCACTTTCAACTAACTTAAAATTTTTACGGCTTGAAAGTGACCTTACGTCATTTTATATAATTGGCGTAAGGAGGTTTATTTGTAAATTTGTTGTTAGTTTTTAATCGTTCTTGCGGGTGTTCTTTCTCATGCTTTTTAATCCAGAAATTGAAAAAATGAATATTTTTATTATTTGAGCTCGAAGGAGAGATACAATTATGATTTCAATAAATCAATTATTTAAATCTTTTGAACAAGGAAATTTAAAGATAGAGGTGCTAAAAGGCATTGATCTCACTATAAAGGAAGGTGAGTTTATAGCAATCATGGGACCTAGTGGTTCGGGTAAAAGTACGCTATTACAACTATTAGGTGGTTTAGATACACCATCATCTGGACAGGTAAAAATACAAGGAAAAGATTTTTCTGGATTAACTGAAAAGCAAAGAACTATCGTAAGGAGAAAAAGTATCGGATTCATTTTTCAAAATTATCAATTATTACCTACATTAACTGTAGAAGAAAATATCGGTTTTCCACTTTATGCAGATGGCAGAAAAGACAAAAACATGAAAGAGAAAATAAGGAACATGATAAAAGAAGTTGGTTTAGAAGGTTTTGAAAAGAAAGCCCCTAATCTTTTAAGCGGAGGGCAGCAGCAAAGGGTATCTATAGCAAGAGCTTTGATCCACGAGCCGAAAATACTATTAGCTGATGAGCCAACGGGAAACCTAGATAGGCAACGAGCGAAAGAAATACTGGATTTATTAGCTAAATTCAACAAACAAAGAAAACAGTCTATTATTATGGTAACTCATGATATCTACGCAGCTGGTTATGCGGATAAAATTATTTTGTTCAAAGATGGAATAATTGAAACAGAAGTAACTAGGGAGGATCATGGCTATGCTGAATATTTGGCTAGTTTCTTGGCGTAACTTAACCAAAAATAAAAAAAGGTTTTTCTTTACACTCATTGCAGTAATACTTGGTATCCTCTTAACAACTAGTATGTTGGTTGCTAATAACACGATTAAAGATACATTTAGGTATTATCAAGAAATTTATGCAGGGGATGCTGATTATTGGATATTAAGCAAAAATTATTCTTTCTCAGAGGATGAGGTTAAAGAAATAAAGCAGCAGGATATCGTATCAGAAAGCTTAAGTGTTCTTGATAAACAAGTATTGGTGGAGATAGATCAACCTAAAGCTCCGACTGAAACTTCAGTTAGAATAACCGGGGTCAGTGATATAGAAAGTAACCTTTTAAAGCTGCCTTTAATAAAGGGGAGCTTAAAAGGTAATGGTATAATTATACCTGAGAATGCAGCTAAACTATGGGGTAAAGATATAGGAGATACTTTAACATTTAAAGGGTTAGGTGAAATAGAAGTAACCGGGATTGTTGGCTTTACATCATGGCTTGCTAGTCCTACTAATTGGAATGACGCTAAAGGTAAATCCTTTAGAGTTATGATGGATTTAGGTACTCTTCAAGACTGGACTAACCAGGATAATCAAATAAGTTATATACGATTACAGCATAAAGATCGCGATAATGAAAAGTGGTTATCGAATTATCAGGAATTATTACGAGGGACATCATTATATGTTCAGCCTGTTGTTATTGATGATTTAAGAAATAATGACGTAGAAGGTCTATATTCTGTCTTTTATCTAGTATGTATTCTCTCCCTTTTTATAAGCGGCTTCATCATATTTAATATGATTTATTCAAGTGTAATTGAACGAAAAAAAGAATTTTCAGTTATGAAGAGTCTTGGATACACAAATTTTGACGTATTTAAACTTGTTTTGATGGAAGTCTTTTTACTTGCTCTTTTAGGTACTGCGATTGCATTACCAATTGGTGTAACATTCGCAGATTTGTTTGTAGGGATGCTTTTAGGAATCTTTCAAGATACTATGGTTTACACTTTAAATTGGAAAAGCGCAACGATTTTATCAGGATTAATTGGCATTGTATTTCCAATCGTAATTTCTGGAATACCTATGTATATTGCTTTTAAAACGCCTATCGTAAATGCAATGCGAAATACAAATAAAACGCCTAGCTTTAGAGTAGAAATTCTTAGGTATTTTTTAGGTATTATTCTCATATTACTTAGCTTTGTTGACAGTTATTTGGGGTATATTTCCTTATTGTTTGGGGTGGTATTCATCTATCCATTGGTGATGAGGATCCTTGCAAAAATTCTTGCACCAATGTTAGAAAAAATACTTAGCTATCCAGGGAAATTATCTGTCAGTAACATAAAAATTAATACAAATCGAAACGCTAATACATCAGCTATGTTAGCAATAAGTATTGCTGTAGTCATTTTTTTAGGTTCAGCTTTACAATCAATCCCTTCTGGCTTTGAAAAGGAGATTCGCCAAACTTTTGGAGGAGATATTCAAGTTCAGTTTGAAGAACCAGTGAATGAAGAAATTATTAATAAGATAAGTAGTTACGCTGACGTAGAGGGTGTTGAATGGTTTAGAGAAACAATGGTAACCTGGAAAACAGTTGGAGATGAATATAGAGAATTCTATGTGATGAGCTTGCCATCTGAAAATACGGAAGAATATCAACTTTTCGAAGACCCAGGCGGCATTAATCTTCCATCCAACTCTATCCTATTAGGTGAACGAGCGTTTGATGAATGGGGTGGGAAAATGAATGATACCATTACTATTAATTCCCCTTCAGGTACAAGAGAATATCAGGTAATAGGGAAAGTTAATACTTCTCAAGATGGAGGATATGTTGGATTTATATCAGAAAATGAGTTTAAAGAAGGTTTTAACTGGGATGTAATTTATACAATTATGATAAATATCAGTGATTCAGGGAATCCTTATACATTGCGTGAAAAATTAAACGCTGATTTTACAACCTCTATTTCTACCGTTACATTAGTAGAAGATCAAATTAAATCTTCTCAAAGTTCTTTTGATGGAATGAATGAAGTTATGCAATTTTTATTGATCATTGTGATTGCCCTTTCCAGTATAGGTATAGGTAATACATTACTGATGAACACAATGGAAAGAGTCGGGGAAATTGGTACAATTCGTGCGATTGGATTTACCACTAAACAAGTCAGAACAATGATTATAGGGGAAGGTTTAGTTGTAGGTGTTGCAGGAATAATAATTGGGGTTTTACTGGGCATATTTGTAGTATTTTTAAACTCTATATCAAACACATCTGCAATGCATATGCCATTTATTATTCCGTGGGGCAATGTAGTTTTGGCAATTACTGCAGGAATTTTCCTATCTCTAATTGCTTCAATTATACCATCTTATTTTGCAGCAAAGGTTAATCTTCTAAGTGCATTAAAAGAAATTTAAAAAAGAAACCTACACTACCGCGAACAGACATAGCTAAAAAAAGAAGGAGTGTTTGAAAATGGGTGCCAAAGCGTTGATTTAACAGCGTTTTGGCATTTAAATTAGTAAGCTCCAATCGATATGGAACGATTCTATAATTGTTGATAATAATGAAGGAGTTTCTCTACCTTAGCCTGAATAATTTGCTTTAATGATTCTGGCTGCACAGATAAAACAAAATGACCATATTTCATAAAATAGCTAGCAATAAATTCCTCTTCTCCAGGATTGTAGAAGCCCTTTATGAAAGTTTGATCTCCCACTTCTATTGTCATAGATGGATAATGTTCTTTATAAAAAATATCCACTCCTTGTACAGCAATTTCCACTTCAAAGTCAATATGATGTTCAGATTGATAAAGTTCTAATGAAAGGTTAATAAGCTCATCCATTGAAAAATGAGAAGTCAATTCTTCTTCAATCGAAGTAATGCGATCACATCTGAACACCCTATATTGATTTGAATGGACCTCTATACCAGTAGCATACCATTGACCATATCTCGCAGAAATTTTGAAAAATTGTACTTGAAAACTTTTTTGTTGATTATTTTTCAAATAGTGAATTTTGCAGCTACACTCATGTAGAATACTTTTTAAAATTTTATCTAAATCACGACTGACATTCTTATGTTGAGTTGCTTCAAATTGCAGAACCTTCTTCATTTTTTGAATTTGCATTATTTGATGTTGAGATAGACAGTTTTCAAATTTCTCATTGAGTTTATGAACACTTAAATGAAATGGTGTGGATTGATAAGATTCTAACGTTAGCATCGCAAAGTACAATGCGTACACTTCATCAATAGTAAAAATAATGGGGGATAATAATCTGTTTTTTAAAAGACCATAGCGCCCATTTCTGCCATGCTCCGAAAAAATGGGCATACCTAATTGTTCTAATGAACTAATATCACGTAAAGCAGTACTCTTGGAAATATTATATTTAGTCATAAGATCCTGTAAGTTAAAGTAATCTAGATTATTTAAGTATCTGATCATATCATTTAATCTTTCTGATTTCTTCATGGAATTCTCCTTATAAAGGTTTCATGTTTTGATACCTTTCAATAGTAGAATAAATTCAAGGTAAATATCAATTAATAAGATATCCACCTAAAACGATTGTAAAAAAGGAGATTGATACCATGAGTACAACACTAGAAGTAGCTATTTTTTTATCTATGAACGGAAAAGCAAGAGAGGCAATTGATTTTTACAAAAAACATTTTAATGCAGAACAATTGCTAGTTGTTACCTATGAAGATATGGCAAAGCGAGATAGCTCCTTGAAGCTCACTGAAGAAAATAGGAATAAAATTACACACTCTGTGTTAACAATCGGAAAAACAAAGATAATGCTTGCGGAAGAAACAATGGATGTCTCAGAAAAATATGTGGTGGGAAATAATTCTTCTCTGTGTATTCAAAGTGCAGACTTAGAAGAAATTCTACGCTTTTACAAAAGTTTGACGACAGAAGAAAAAGTACGAATCATTGTACCTTTAACTAATAATGTGTTTAGTAAAGCATATGGAATTATTGAGGACCCGTTCGGCATTCAGATACAGTTAATGTTTGATGATAGATTACGATAAAACTAGTGAGTACAGTTTCAACTAAAAAATAGGGACATCTATTTAATTGAAGATGTACTATTCAGCAATTTCAGGAGGTTATTGAATGAAAGTACTAGCAGATGTTTTAAATAGAAAGGGCGCTAGAAAAGCTAGCGATATCCCTAATGAAGTTTTAATGCTGCTGAACGAAGGAAAAATAGAGAGTGTTAACTTAACAGAATGGCAAGCTGTTCACCATACTACTTTATTAAAGAATGTTCTACCATCCATAGGACTAGAAGAAAAATTGGAATTTGTTCTAAGTGAAATGGAACAACAAAAAGTAGAAACAGGAATGAAGGCAATACGGTTAATTGGAAGTTTATTAGACACAATCCTGAAAGATGAAAGTGCTACTAATAAAGAGAATATCATCAAAAAATGCTCTCATCATGTATCGGATAGTGTACGATGTTGGGCAGCTTTTATGAATAAAAGTAATGATTATTCTTTAGAAGAAAAATTGTTGTATATCAAGCCTTTTGCTGCAGATTGCCATTTTGGTGTTCGGGAAATTGCCTGGATGTCAATTAGAGAGGACCTTTCAGTAAATATAGAGAATAGTGTAGATTTGCTAATTGAGTGGGCGAAAAGCGAAGATGAAAACATTCGAAGATTCAGCTTAGAATCAATTCGTCCTCGTGGGGTATGGACGAAGCATATTGAAATTTTAAAAGAAAAGCCACACATTGCGCTCCCTATTTTAAATTTATTAAAATCAGATTCGTCCAAGTATGTGCAAGATTCAGTTGGTAATTGGTTAAATGATGCTAGTAAATCGCAACCAGATTGGGTTAGAAACCTTTGTGACGAGTGGCAAAAAGATTCTCCATCAAAGGCAACAGAGAGAATTATCAAAAAGGCTCAAAGAACGATTGTGAAGAGCTAGTGAACTGCACCCCAATTGTTTGGCTCGCCATCTTAAAGTTGTACTAGTTAACAATGCAAATGTTTCTAAAAACGATTGTCAACATGGAGATGGCTAAGTGAAATAAAATTAAGGACTTTAATCAAAATAGCTGTATCATAGGCATGAAATATGTTATTCCCGAAATGCAAAAAGCAGGAGGCGGCTCACTTAAATTGGTAACACACAGGGTTTAACGTTACACCAATGACGGCTATATCAAGATTTTGCTTTATGACAGTGGTTGAACTGCTATTTAAAAATAATAGAATTAGATACTAGGTTTCACAAATTGTGAACCTAGTTTTTTATATGTAGGAATAGATTGAATGATCTCTGAGAAAAACCATTTGTGAAGGCCAAAGAATCGCTCAGGTCCCCGGGAAAGCCGCTCGGGAAGGTCAAAGAATCGCTCAGGTCCCCGTGAAAACTGCTCGGGTAGGTCAAAGAATCGCTCAGGTCCCAGAGAAAGTCGCTCGGGTAGGCCAAAGAATCGCTCAGGTCCCCGGGAAAACTGCTCGGGTAGGCCAAAGAATCGCTCAGGTCCCAGAGAAAGTCGCTCGGGTAGGCCAAAGAACAGCTCAGGTCCGCAAGAAAATCGCTCGGGAAGGCCAAAGAATCGCTCAGGTCCCCGGGAAAGCTGCTCGGGAAGGCCAAAGAATCGCTCAGGTCCCAGAGAAAGTCGCTCGGGTAGGTCAAAGAACAGCTCAGGTCCGCAA